>JAGVVD010000019.1 GCA_019135865.1 Elusimicrobiota bacterium | reverse complement strand
GCTGGGCGAAGCGGTTGTGGAAAGCCTACAAGCCTCGGGAAAGGGAGGTGGCGGCGGTTTGAACCAGACTACGCCCATGCTTACGAATTTACACCCAGAAAGTTGACATGGCCTCCGGCACTATGCGCCGTCGCACCTGCTCCACAGCAGGTAAACTGCATCTTATCAACACCTCCTGTGCGCGGCCGGCCGGCTACAAACAGGCCGAACCCGGCCATACCGTCCGCCGCAGGGGCCGTACAACGCAGAAAATTATTTCCCGCGCCCATAAATCTTCGCTGTTACAAGTTGCCATACTCCTTAGTCACCCAATTTACCTGACCGGGATTTTCAACAAAATGCAATCCACTTTGATTCAGAGAATTCACTTCACACTTGGGAAATCATTCTTGCGAGAAAACAACATGTGCTCCTTTTCTGGGGCAACCATCATTGCAACTTGGTCTCGCGCTATAGCAATAAACCGCCTTGAATCTTGCACCTGTATCAAAACGAAATTATCGAGAACAAACATAAGCCGCCCCTCTAGTGGGGTTGTTTCACTTTTAATATAAACCTGCGTTTTAGGCAAATTGTTGGTTTTAGACACCCCCCCTGCAAATCCCCAAAATGTGGCTCCGATTACCATAGCCGGGAAAACCATAACGAACCTAAACCACATGTGGGGCCAGTGCGCAATCATCGACTTTTCTCTTGAATACCAAGCCACGAGAGCGAACCAAATTATCGTACCCGCAGCTGCCCATTGTTTGTATGCATGTTCTGCAGGAATTTTCCCCAAAAAAGCCATCCGAGTTGTGACAACAGCTAATCCCGGAATCACTAACAATGGGATCCATTCCGCTGACCGTCGGAACCACCCCACAAATTTTGGGAAACCTGAAGCCATAGCAAGTTCCGTTTCCGATGCACCACGCTCAACCCTAGTACAAAACTTTTCCAGCAAAATACCAAGAACTGCAAGCAAACATATTAGAGGAAGCCAATCTATTGCGAAGCGCGTATAGTCGCCAAGACTAAAGTACGGATTAAGTCTTACCCCAAAAGTTAGCGAATAGGCCTTTACGTATAGTGCTGTCAGAACAAACGCCGCGGCGCTACAAAGAGCAAGTATTTCAGGAATTTTAATATCTTTCATTATTTCACCTCCGCGCTATAGGATATCAGCAATACATACCACTAGATGTTTTTAGCCACAAGCATCACGGTTTCTTCCCAGTACTATTCTCCTGCCCATAGCCTAAAGCCTGAAGTATCGGGATCAAATTGCTGCCGATATAAAAATAGCCTCGGGAATTATCCATGAGATTTACCCCTCCGCCGGCGACCAGCCTATCCTCCCAAAAGGAAACTGCAACTCCGAGACCGACCTCCAGCTCTTTTTGTGGGTTCTGATCCAAAAAAGTAGCGTGCAGACCATATCCCATCTGCGAGCATCGGGAGAATTTGCCCCAGGCGGTATTATCCGAGTTCCGAGGATAAAACCTCCGTAATAAGACAACAGCAGGCGCAAACTTAAAATCCTGGTCAAACTCGGTGCGCGGATTAAACGGCTTTGCCAGAATCACACTCGGAGCCAGTTGAGAATGCCACCCGAATTGCTTGATACTAAATACGGCGTGGCTTTTCATGTAATCCTTATCGTCCATTTTTAACGTGGAAATAACATGAAGTCTGTCCCCAATAGCACGAGGAGTGCGCTGAATATCAATCTGCGTATCCGGGGCGTCAGCCCAAAGCACTTCACGGGCTTCCGGCACCCGAAGATCCGATAACGTTGGTTTTACAGCAAGCAGCGCTAATTCCGCCTTGACCCCTTCAGCAAAAGACCTAAGAGCCAGAGTTTTCGCATAAGTATCTTTTATGCGACGCAATGTACCCTGGCGTTCAAGTTCCGAGTTAAGATTAAGCCATACCTCCTGTGGCATTTCGTCGGGCCGTGACTCCAGCACGGAAACTGTTGAACTCAACGCGATTTGGAAAGCATTAAACTGAGACTTATCCAATTTAGATAAGACTAGTCTTGCATTGTTAAAAACTCCCTGAGTCCGCTCAATCAGCCTCGGGAAATTTTCCGGTGTTACTGTTTTCCAATCTGTCTGAAGAGCTGTAATTTCCACTAAAACAGCTCGCGCTTCGACAAGGGGCGGCACAGTAAGAGCGGTTTGTTTTAAGCCCTGCAATTGCGCCACTATCGAACCGGCCTCAATTAACGCAGCTTTCCTAACGACGTCCTCCGCTATAACCTGTGCCGCAGAGATGTCACGGAGGATCCCAGTCCCAGTTGCTGACCAATCCTCTTTCAACAGCGGAGCGACCTCTTCACCCAACGCGGCCAAACGCTGCAAGCTGGCAACACCGCTATTTTTTATGGAGTCTCCCAGAGACACCTCGCCTTTACGAACACGCTCCGCTTGTTTTGCCAAAGAAACAGTTTCCGCATATTGCTTTTGAAGCGTGGCCCAGTCATCCTTATCTAAAACAAAAGATTCTTTATACTTCGCCTCGCGCTGATCTAAAGAGTCATAGTTCTCCAGATGGATAGCTACTGGATCTCCTTCCCGTTTTTCCAAAAAAGCTTCCATGCGTAATGAAAGGGCCTTTTGCTTAAGCCTGTCCTGAGTCGTTTTCCAGGCAGTTTCAGTTGAATCAAGCTCAGTTTGAATCATCTTGCCAACATCAGCGTATGTTGAGTCCAGGAATTTAACTTCGAACTCTTCCTCCGAAAAAGGGAATATTCCCGCCCTCCAAAGGCTTCGGGAAGTTTCAAGGAAAACACTCTCAAGCTTATCAGAAGCATCACGTGCAGTCAGGAAATCCTTATACTCCGGTGTCTTTATGAGTGACTCCAGCGGGATACCGTCGGTCTTCTTATAAGCCTCTAATGCTTTAGTGCGCGCCTCAATTACATTGGCCAGGGCTTCAACCATCGTCTGTAACTTCTGTATTTTAGCCTGAAGAGCCTTTGCAGCAGCCTCATCCTCAACAGCCCCGGTGGGCATATTTACAGCGTCCTTCTGGATAGAAATCTCGACCGTACTGTTAATATCCACCTCAGCGCCTTTAGGCACTACCAGCCCTTGTCCAGGGGTGGAAGACATATCGATATCGTTGCCATTTACCGGATTTTCGACATATCTAATACCGCGATCCAAGGAGTTTGTAGTTCTTGTATATGACGGGACCGAGGCGCACCCATTTGCCAGGAGCGCAGTCATTGCCGCAAAGATGGGTAGGCGCGTGTTCATAGCCGTGCATCCGTAAAAGTCTTGCGGATTGATATAGGGGACGGCTTCCCCGAAGACAAACACAAGGAACTCAGCGAACCGCCCTTTTTAATTCGTGCGCCGGAATCGTCCGCACGAGAGAAGGTAACATACTGATTCTCAGCCCCGCACCATTGCTGTTTTTCTTGCGCCGACAACAGTGCGGTATCAGTCACCCAGAATATTTTCCAATCAGGGTTCGAGAGCACCACCTTTTCGGCAGTCTCGTGAATTTCAGATATTAATCCTGCAGACTCCGCAAATAGAAACAAAACCGTACTTCTTGGGTCACCAAAGGCATCCACCAGCGCGGTCTTATCTTCCGCATTTGCTATCTTCATAAAACCTCCTTACTTAGTGATTGCATTTACAAATACTTTAACAGACGTCCCCGACACCGTATTGTCGGGATGCGAACACACTATTTACCATACATTCCATAGTCTTGCTTAAAGATTATGAGGGTCCGAAGCCCCCCTCACTTTAGCTGTGTATTAAGACGCGGCTGATAGGACTTAATCAGCTCACGCTCAATTTGGTCCCGTGTTACAGACTGCGGGACAACTATCGCATGAATGTGCGTGGCGCCCAGACGACTAGCCGGCCCCCACTGTTCATGCGCAGAGAACCGGGAGCGGAAGTTTTCCGCCTGCCCGATATAGAGTGGGACCCATTGATTCTGGGGGTTCACTCCGCAGAACACATACACCCCAGAAACCTCGTTCCAAGTCGTATTCGGAGTATATACCCCGAACTGATATGTCAACCACGTTGCGATACCATTCATATCCACTCCTTATCTTTTGTAAGCTTACTACGCTTACAGTATAGACAAAAAAATTTAGAATGTCAACTGCTGCTCATCCGCTTTGGGGAACAACTCCTCAAGACGCAACCGGCCAACCACTGGATTAACATCAAAAGTACTCACAAGCTTCTGCACCGCCACTTCGCGTTGTTCAGGCTTAATCCACATTTCCCCAAAGGTTCCACGAGGCACAAGCAACGCGTTGAGACACTTTACTACCAGGTCTCGAGGCAGCAACAAAGCCCCCATAGCCTTATTCGCCTGGAATTCCCACCAGCGCCCATCATAGCGCCTCCCAGCGGCCACTTGGGTCCCCCCTGGGATAACAGCATCTCGGCAAAGTATCCGCTGAGCTTCGACATCATACTCCGGGCTAAACAACGGCACAACGTCATGTGATGCCGCTAAGGCGAACAAGTGTGCATGAAGAAGCCCATGCCCCGCCTCATGCGCTAATGTCGTATTCAGCCGTCTTCGCGCAACTGCGGTTTGTTCTTCCGACAGAGCACGAGAAACGACAATAGACTCTACCCCCATAGGGCCGAAGCGGATATAACCAAGGACCCCATCTGGCATATCTTCATACCTAGGAGTTATGCTGAAACGTTTCTCAATAAATCTTTCAATTCGGATTGGCTCTGGCTTATCGGGGTATAGCCCGGCCTTTTGCAGCTCATCGCGGCAAATCTGTTCAAATTCCTCGGGAGTAAAATATGGCTGCTCCGAGAAAGGACCGCTATTGCACCTAAAGGTTTTCATCCCTATTTGGAACGCTCAGGTTTATTCTTTATAAACTTCATTAGCTCATCCGGGCTTATATCTTTTTCCACCAGTTTCCTAAAGGCCAGTCCATAAGCTGGATTTTCGTTAGTCAATTTCTTTAATTCCTCAACAGGTGGACGACTATCGTAATTCTTTAAATCTTCAACCGTTGTTTGCAGAACTTTAGCCATTGCAGTTAACAACTCAGGAGATGGATAACGACGCCCGAGCTCAATATCAGATAAAAATGCCGCGGCTTTCCCCCCAAGTTTTTCGCCAAACTCCCTCAAAGAAAGATCCTGAGCCTCTCTCAGCTCACGAATACGCTCACCAAATGTTTTAGTGCCCATTGCTTTCCTCAACTATAAGTAGCCTTACCAGAATAATTACACGATGTAAGCTTACATTGTTGCCAACAAAAAAGCAAGGAACAAATAACCGCCCCCTACATCTCGCCGCAAACATCACCGGCTATACTTCCTCAAAATAATCACCATCAATACGCTTAACATCGTAAGAATGAGTGCGCGAAACTCCAATGTTATGCTCAATCATAAGTGCAGCAAGTCGTTCACCATCAATCAGAATTACTTTTTGGTGCACAGATTTCGCATAGACAGTCGCGGTATCAGCGAAATCACTTGTGGTGATGAAAATTCCTTTTTGAGCTTTCTGCCCCGCCAATGCCCCCACGAAACTCTGAATTTCTCTTCTTCCAACAGTATTTTGCCACCGCTTAGCCTGGATATATATAACGTCCAGACCTAACCGATCTTCGTTAATAATCCCATCAATCCCCTCGTCATTAGAAGCCTTTGTAACTCGTGCGGCCTCCTCCCTAGAACCGCCATATCCCATGGCAAGAAGTAAATCAACTACAAGTTGCTCAAATTTGTACGGATCCATCCGAGCAACATTTTCTAAAAGTTCCTTCTGGAGGTTGGCCTGCACAAGCTGGTGTGCATTTTCTAAGACTTCCTCAGGCGTAGTTTGCTCAGTTAAAACCAAAGAAGTCTTCGCATTCTTTGATTTAGGTTCCTTGGGTTTACCTGTAAGCTGGGTAAAACGGACAAACTCCGGGTACTGCATTAAAAAATCCCGATCAATGACTTCGGGATTTTTTGCGGCAAGCTGTTTCCCTGCGTCCGTAATAACATAAATACCCCTTCTAGGGCGAGACAACAGGCCCGCACGGAACAAATCATAGCATGCCCAATCCGCCCTGTTGTGCCAGCGGCGCTGTGTTCCACTTGGCAATAGCTCATTCTGCTCATCCTCAGTAAGGCCAAAATGTTTTGCAAGTGGAGAGAAGACTTCCGAAATACGTCTCTCCTTGCCATCCGCAAACAGCTGAAGTGCTGGAGCCTTAATCTTGTTAAACTCCGGTATTGGCATATAGCCCCCTAGTTTTTTCAGGACTTAAGTACTTAAAAAAGTGGTCTTAACTTGCTCAGAAATCTTCGTCTTCCAATCTAATTCTGATTGGGATGTCTCGGCATAATGTGCGGCAGTCTTCAGAAAATCATGTATCTGTGTTGATTTTGGCTTATCTTTTGCCTCAGCAGCATTTGCCAGCAAAACCTTAAATTCATCAAGAGACAATGGAATAATCTTGGCCTTCCCGCCATACCGTTCGACATTTGTTCTGTACAACATGTAATAATGTGCAACAGAAGCGCCATTCAACGTCGGGGCGATAAATATGCAATAAACATCCTTTTTTGTCGCACGCTTATGATCACCGAAATGCCTAGCGACAGGCTCCCCCTCCATTTCATACTGCTTTTGACCGGAAGACATTGTTACTTCTACGATAACCTCAAAATCAGAATACTTGCAGACAATGTCTGCCATATTCCCAGGAGCGGGATATAGCGGCGCACCGGCCTCATCTACCCGAAAGTTACCGACAATTTCCCCGTCATCCAACATAGTCAGCGCACGCCAAACATTCCATTCAAAGAACAGCGGAGACTCATCGATTTCTTTGTTCTCTATTTTCGAAAAGATATCGACAATATCGGCATAATCCTTGTAAGTCTGAAGCTCTTTTCGCTCCTGCTCAAGCAATACCTCTTTTTTAACTTCTCTTGCTTTTGCATAAATGTCTTTTAACTGGGAGATTGAACGTGTAGCCAGCTCAGCCTGTTTGCTTTCGGGAACAAGCGCAGCAATTTTTGCGACCAATGTATCCTTATCATCAGACAGCAAAACTGGAATCGTAGGGGAGAATAAGTTTGCCTTATACGCCGATTCCGTTGTTTTCAGGATCGGCCGTGAAACAGTCGCGAGTATATGGACGACATCGCTTTCACGCTCTCTGATTACCTGGATTCGATTGGACCGCGGATCGAACGAGAAGAGGTTTGTCGCGCGAAGATACCGAATGGCAGCATCGGCATAGTCAAAATGATTTCGTTTCTTTTTATTCAAGAAACCCGCAGGGGTTGTCGTCTTAGATTGCCTGGTCTCGATATCATTCTCTGCAATTTCCTCGGCAAACAATTCCCTAAGCTCCCTATCAAACTCTGCCGCAATAAACCTTGGATAAGGTATTCCCCGAGCCCTAATCCCACTGGCCGCTTCCCGGAATGCCAATATCTTATCCTTCACTTCGGAATATGCCGAAACATTGGTGAGCTGGATAACAAATAATGCAATCTCAGTTTTGGTTAATCCTCCAAGGTCGAAAATCAGTCGAATTAATTCAAGATAAGGTTTCGCGGCATAAGCGCCGCTTTTATCGACATGATATGGAGATGAAAGCTGGAACTTTAATAGCTGGCGCAGGAAGATTTCATCCGGCCGAGGGCCATAGATATACTCTTTGCCTGCATCGGTGAGTTGAATGGTTGGTTTTAAATCGACAAACCCCAAGGACTTCGGAGCCCGATTAATTCTGTCTCTGGCTTTAAAATCAATCTCTCCGGTAGGAGCCCCCTCAAAAAAATCCTGCCCCGATAGTTCGCGATAAAATTCTTTTTGAGTGTGCTTGTCCCACTTTTTCCCAGAGAATCTTTCGGTAAGCAGTTTAATCTCATCCCGCATCTTCTCCGGTGTTCGCGGAGAAGTCACAAAAAATATTGTTTTCTTCCCAGTAATATACGCCATTTACCAAAAAACCTTCTCCCCTTCTGGCACACATGAATTTGGCTGTAGCAAATCCATCCCATCAAGGGCGAAGATCTCAATCCGTTTTGCAGACAGATTAATTGATTTCGGAGATATATCAGCCCCGACAAAGTTGCAGCCGTGTTTAATAGCGGCAACAGCTGCCGATGCTGAACCCATAAACGGATCGCAAACCGTAAAACCAGGCTTGGCACTTGCGCTGAGCATGATATCGAATATTTCGACAGGTTTTTGAGTCGGATAGTGAGACTGATGAATTCTCTTTATCCGCCATATATCCGGAAATGCACGATGCTTAATATTCCGGTTATTCCCATTAGTGGCAAAAAGGATAAATTCGTGCCTTCTGCGATAATAATGCCCCATCCCGACGTTAACCTTGTCCCAGACAATAATATTTTTAACGTCGAAATATTGACGCACAATTGGTGCCAGAGAGAGTAGAGAGAAAGAATCGAACATTATGTAAATGTGCCCATTCTTCTTTAGGGCACTTTTACATTTAGAGAGAAAAGATTTGTAATTTTCAATTGTGTCTTCAAATTCAGAAAACCATTTCCCCGCATCTTTCCCCTTATCGAGGTACTTTCCTACAATACGACCCTTTCCCAATTTCAGGCGATTATTCATCCCTGAGTATGCAGGATCGGTAACAATTACATCCAGACTCTCGGAAGGCAGACCCGCCAAAAATTGCAGGCAGTCTTTTTGGTGAAAGCCTATTGTTTGATTACCAATCTTAAAAATCCGCTCCGAGGCGGACTCTGATAAGGATTTTATAGAAGACGGTTTTCTAACCGTAACAATCGGTTTACCCAGACCCGCGCTTATATTTGTTTTTGTAGTCAAAGGTGCAGGTCTAACAAGTGTCGTTCCCATAGTGGTATTATAACTAATCGGAAATAAGTTGTCTTGGACAATCTCCTGTGTCTCGCCAATGGTTTTCATACCCCATTCCCCCTATGAGAAACCATTCCAGCCAAGAATAGTGTAACATACCACCCCGACAACGTAGTGTCGCCCAAAAAGTCCGATTTTCAGGCTTTTTACTGATTATAGGGCGGGTCATTACGCCGTATCATGAATGGGCGGGGACAGGTAAGGCGGGCCAGGCCGGAGGCGGCGGCGCCACCCCGCGCGCAAGACGCTCCCGGCCTGGCCCTCCCCTACCTTATGCCCCGCAGTCTCCCTCCGGTGGCGGCAAAACATTAACAGAAAAGACCAGCGCGGCGGCCGCGAAGCGGACGCCGGGCTGGTGTTTTTTCATTCTGCGGCCACCGGATAATTCTTGAGATAGATATCAGGAACAAGCCCGCGCCGCTGGTGGCCTCAGCAGAGGCCACAGGCGAGCGCGGGCAGATACTGTATAGATATTGGTTTCAACTCTTTGCAGTGGGCGCGGGAAATAATTTTCTGCGTTGTACGGACGCCGAAGGCGGACGGGAGCGGCCGGGTAAGGCCTGTTTGGGGCCGGCCGGCCGCGCACAGGAGGTGTTGATAAGATGCAGTTTACCTGCTGTGGAGCAGGTGCGACGGCGCATATCTCGCGGATAAGCTTCCCCGTACCGCTGATCCAGGGGAAGAAAGCGGGATTTATAACGTTTCCTCGGGATGTTGCGCAAAGTAGTTTCGAACGATGTCCAAAAAACGGCGCCACTTTATGCAGGGTGTATACCGGACACATCGGTAACACATTATACCGAAGACATAGGTAACACTTTGAGCCCATCTGCATTCCAGATGGGCTTAAATCTTATATCGAGTATTTCCCCGTTTTATGCCCGCCAGTGCGTTTGACCAGCCCAGCGTCCAGCAGCGGCTTCAGGACAAAATGCGCGCCGGGCTTGGTCACCTTCAGCGCGGACATTATTTCCTGTATGCCGCGGGGAGCCTCTTTCAGTAAGGCGAGCAGGCGTTCCTGGTTCTTCGTTAACGCTATCTGCTTGCCGCCGCTGATCGCGCGGATAGAATCTATCCGTTTCCAGGTACGCCCAAGGGCCTCGAGTACGGCCTCCGAGGAGTATTCCACCCAGCCGGAAACATCTCCCCCCTGTTTCGGGACGCGGTCCAGCGCGCGGTAATACGCCTGCCTGTCCTCCAGGAAGACTTCGTCCACGGCGAAGATGTGGCTGGTATCGAATTGCTTTCGGTAAAGTTCCCATGTCGCCAGCGCGCGGCCCACGCGTCCGTTCCCGTCGCCGAACGGGTGAATATGCTCGAACTGGTAGTGGAGAATAGCCGAACTTACCAGCGCCGGCCACTGCCTGCCCGGCCCATTGAGCCAACCACAAAGTTCTTCTACCAGGTAAGGCACCGAGGCCGGGGCCGGGGGCGTATGCCCCCCCACAAAGACCTGATAATTCCTGAAAGCTCCGACAGGGCCACGGTCCAGGGCGTTCTTCTTCCCCATCATCGCATGGAGTTTTAATACCTGCGGGACCTTAATGGTCTTGATATCGGAATGTTTCCCGATATAGCGCAGGACTTCGAAATAGTTCAGGATCTCCTGCACGGCGCGCGGCTTGGCGCCCGGGAGAGTGCCGCCGGCGGCAAGAGTCTTGATTTCAGGGAGGGTAAGCGGATTTCCCTCTATAGCCGTTGAACCGTGGGTCTGCCTTGCCAGGGCCTCGCGCTGCATGTCAGGCATCCAGCTTACGCCTATCGAGGCGCTCTGTATTTTGGATTTAAGCTCAGCCGCCTCCTCAATGACCTTAAGAAGGTGATGGGTCGGGACGAACTTCGGATCAAATGGCATGATTCCCCCTCACAATAAGTAAAGCATAAGTAAAGCAATAAGTCAAGTAGAAGCCCGCCCGCGAGAAGTTTCCCCGCACGGGATCCGCATTTTATTGGCGATAAATTTCCGATAACTTACAGCAGTTCCTTAAACGGCCCATGCGGCCTTAACTCCTTCCGTCTTGATGTCCAACAAGGCCCCGGCGACAAGTTCCAGAGGCCGGGCGATACGGGCAAGGACCCCCCGCACCTGCCGGTCCGCCTCGTCGGTGAACTTGCTCTACATGGCGAGCCAGGCCGGGTGCGGCGGCCGTCGGATAAATCATGAGATGGAAGTCAGGAACAGGCCTGCGCCGCCGAGGGGTCCTCCGCGGAGCTCTTTACCGTTTCCTCCGCTCTCTTTTCAGCGTACGCCGCTTTCTCATGGTCTCCCAGGGCGGCATAGACCCCGGCCAGCGCCTTCCAGGCCTCCGGCCAGACCGGGTCCAGCCGGACCTGTCGCTCGAGCCGCTCCGCGGCCTCCTTGTAGCGGCCTGCTTTTTGCAGCGCGACGCCTTCCCTGTAATGCACCTGCACATAGTCGGGGGCCAGGGACCTTACCTGCCGGTAGTATTCGACAGCTCTTTGCGGATCCCCGGCGCCCTCGTCCATGCGGACATTGCCGAGAAAGTATCTGCTCATGATATAACTGCCGGACCACGGGACTTCCTTTTCATAGGTCCTTATCGCCTGGTCCCATTGCATCGTCTTGGAATAGTATATGGCCATGTTGTGAGCGAGGTCGGACTGGAACGCGCGGACCGAAGCGTATCCCAGCGATAAGACCGCCGCGACAACGGGCAACAGGAGGATATACCTGGTTTTCTCCAGGGGAAGCGGAATTGCCAATACCTTCTCCTCCTCATCAGGCCCCTTCGCCGCCAATACGGCAAGGAGCCCCGCGGCGAAGTAAATATGCCAGCCGGGCGCCGGGAACCGCGAAGAGATCGATCCCAGCATCAGCACGACGCTTCCGCTGACCGCGGCGAAGAGACCCGCGCCGTACGGGGCCGGACTTGCCGCGCCATTCCCGACGAAAGCAGTGGCGCTCCTGAGGAGCAGGCCTCCGAAGAGCCAGAGCCATAGTATAAGTCCGGGCAGGCCGCCGTCCGCCCATTGCTCCAACAGCTCATTTTCAGGATGATCGGTCTGGTTGTTATGCTTGCCTTCCATGGCGAAGATCTCCGCTCGCCTGAAAGCCGGGTAACGCACCCAGAACGAACCCGGACCGGAACCCAGCACAGGCCGCGCTTTGATAAGTTCCGCGGTACCTTTCCAGGTTTCGGACAGAAAAGCGTAACGCCTGTTGTTGGCCGGCGGCGGGAGTTCGCCGGTCAGCGGGAGCGTGGCGGCCAGGGCGCATGCGGCGGAGAGCAGAAGTATCGCCGCGCGGGGACGTCCCACGGATCCTCTCAGGTACATCGCCGCGAAAACGCCCACACTGAAAAGGAACGCCCACCTGCCGACGACCTCCCCGGTCCTCTGCAGCAGGAAAGCCCCGGCCGCGGCAAGGACGCCGGAAACCACGCGCAGCCACCCCGGCTCCGTCCTGTCCGACGCGAAAGCCAGGCCGATCGGCACGCAGATCACCAGATAGGCGGCGAATAACGTCGGGTTCGCCAGCGTGGAGAAGACTCTGGAGCCGAATGCGCCGCGCCAGACGAACGGGTCCAGACCCAGATACTGCGCTATGCCGTATATCACCGCGACGCACCAGGCGCCCATGAGCATAAGCAGCGTCCTGCGCATATCCGTCCTGGAAAAGCCAAGCAATACCAGCACGAACGTCAGAAGGAATATCTCCTGCAGCAGGAAACCATGGAGAAAAGCCAGCCGGTGATCGGAAAAAGCGAAACGCAGCGCGTTCCAGGCGAACAGCAGAACGGCGGGCAGCAGCAACGGGACGGAATTCTCGGGGACCTCGAAGCGCCCGTCCGCTATGCTCCCGGCCAGCCAGATCGCAGCCGCGGCCAGCGCGCCGAGCTGCAGTATGGTGATCTTCACCATGGCGGAGTCATAGGTGCGCAGATAGAAGGTCAGCGGCAGCATTATCGCCAGGAAATAGAACGCCGCCTTTAACAGAGAGCGCCAGTCAAGGATTTCACGGAACGCCACGGTGGCAAGTTCCGGTTTCAGAGCGTCGTCTTTAAGGTCCATGTCTGTCTCCTCTTCATTTGCCGGGATCTAAAGGACTCGCTTGAGAAACCCTCCCGGCCCAGACGGGCCCCGGGATACCCGGCCCCAGCAGCGAACTGGAAAGCGAAAAGATGAACGCGAGGAAGCTGAAAGCCAGCGACAGCGAGGGGGTACGGGCCGGGAACGGCTCATGGTAAAGTCCCGGGTCCGGCCCGGCCGGGACCCGGTCCGAAACAACGGCGTCCCGTATCAGGTCGGCGAGATCGGCCGGAGGCGGCGGGACGGGCAATGCGCGCAGGGCGGATACGAGACGCCGCATCGAGGCGACACGCCCGGCACAGGCGGGGCAGGAAGCCAAATGACGCTCCACCCAGCGCGTCTGACGGACGGCAAGCCGGCCGTCCGCGTAGAGGTCGAGCATATTTTCAACGCACGCGCATACCATGTTCATATTCCCTCCACGCGCCGCAGCATCTCCCGCAGCAGTCTCCGCGCCCGGAACAGCCTGCCGGACACGCTTCCTACCGGCCAGCCGAGTATCTCCGCGGCCCGGCCGTAGTCATGGCCCTCCACGTCCACCAGGACCACGCAGGCGCGCAGTTCCGGCGGCAGCGCGTTAAGGGCCGACGACAGTTTCTCCCTGAGCTCGGCCGCTTCGGATATTTTCTCCGGAGACTCCCCGGTCGCGGCCCCCGCCGCCCGGGACGGACCGCATTCCCCCTCCAGGGTCTCGAGCGGGACTTCCCGCCTGCGGCCCTGCGAGCGGCGGCCGTTCAGATAGACGCGGAACAGCATACGCTGCAGCCAGCCGCCGAAGTCGAAAGCCTCGTCATAAAGTTCCGCTTTCCTGATGACCCGCACGAACGTTTCCTGCACCAGGTCGCAGGCATCGGCCTGATTCCCGGTAAGGCGGTAGGCGGCGAGATAGGCTTTACCGCTATGCGTTTCGATCAGCCGGTTTATATCCGCCATATATCCCGTCTAAAGCGGCCGGTCATACGGTTGCGCATACCATAGTTACACCGGCCGAAGCCAAAAAAATACGACCGACCCCCGATTTTTGGTAAAAGCCAGGGACACTCTCGAGTCGCTCGGTACCGCGGGAGTAATACCCCATATTCCCCCGGCTCAGGTCCGGATATGATCATTCTACAAAACGCGGATCGGCCTCAAAGGCGTTATTCTCCGGTTCATTTCCCCCACGGACGGGTCGTGGCAGTACCTGGGAGGGTAATTACGCCGTATCATGGATGGGCTGCGACAGGCAAGGCGGGCCGGGCCGGGAACGACGGCGCGCGCTTCCTTGTCCGGCCTCATTTGAAATAGCGGGGTTTTTGTTATACAATTCCCCCGGGGGGGTGTTATGGGAAGAAAATTGCCATTGGTGAATATCGTTCTTACGGCGCTCGCATTGCTGGTGCTGACGCCGGCGCGGCCCGGCCATCCCGCGTTCTCGGACTTCGGCGTCAGGGAAATGCTCGAACTGGTGGTCATGCAGCGGACCACGCCGGACCCGGCCGACCCGCCCATGACTTTCGCGATCAGGAAGCCCGCCGCGCCGGATGAGCTGACGGAAGACGCCGGTCAGGACGAGGTCGGCGCGTGGCAGATACAGATCTTCGACAACAAGGACCGCAAAGTGAGCTTTATCCAGGGCAGGAACAAGCTGCCCGGGGCGGTTTTGCGCTGGAACGGGACTTCTTCCTCCGGAGAGCCGCTGCCGGATGGTTTCTACCGCGTCAGGCTGGCATGGACGGATCCCGGCGGGAAACCGCATGCGACCGGGAAAACCCTCATCAGCCTCTCGACCCCGCTGGGGATAAGGCACCTTTCCGACAGGAAATTACTGTTCCGCTACACCGATGAAGGCCTGGTCATCGGCATCGCGGAGCGCGCGATATTCAAGCCGGGCCAGAGCGGTATCCTGGAAGAGTCCCTTCCGGCGCTGCGGGAGATCTTCGCCTTTCTGAAGAGCTATCCGGAAAAGACGGCGGTCGTAAGGGGTTACACCGATTCGAGCGGTTCCCCGCAAAGGAACCTCCTCCTGTCCCGCGAAAGGGCCGTCAAGGTGTACCGCTATCTCGTCAACGCCGGGATAGCCGCGACCCGCCTGGCGCACAGCGGGATGGGAGCTTCCCACCCTCTCGCGGACAATACTACCGAAGAAGGACGGTCCAGGAACCGGAGAGTCGAAGTCGTCGTACTGAAAACACCGCTTTGAGCCCCCCGCTCTCTAGTCACCCGCAGCCACTCCCCCCACGAAGCCCCGTGCTTAAAGACCCGGAGAACCCCTCCGGCTCACCAGAGCGCGCCCTGGGCGACCAGCCAGTAGCGCAGCAAGCGGCCGGCGGCCGAGACCAGCGCGACGGAAAGCCAGTTGAGGCGGGCCCAGCCGGCGGCCAGGCAGAAGCCGTCGCCGACGACCGGGAGCCAGGCGAAGAAAAGCAGCGGAACGCCATGACGGCTCACCCGCTCCAGCTGGGCCAGCGGCTTTTTGGAGGCGCCGTAGCGCCCGATGAGGTAGGTGGTCATGCCGCCGGCGGTATTGCCCAGCGTGGCGACGGCCAGCGCCGGCAGGAAGAGGCCGGAATCCAGTTTAAGCGCGGCGAAAAGCGCGGCCTCGGAGCTGACGGGCACGACGGTGGAGGCCAGGAAGCTCGTTCCCAGCAGCGCGATCAGGCTGAATTCAGGACCCGTCAATCCCCCTCCTCAATAAAAAAACCGCGGCCGGGAGAACAGACCCGGCCGCGGCGTCTGGACGTTCAGGCGCCCAGCGTGGCGACCATGACGGCCTTGATGGTGTGCATGCGGTTCTCGGCCTGGTCGAAGGCGACGCAGGCGGGCGACTCGAAGACGTCCTCGGTCACCTCGATGCCGTTCTTGAGGCCGAACTGCTCGCTGACCTGTTTCCCCACCTTGGTGTCGGCGTTGTGGAAGGCCGGCAGGCAGTGCATGAATTTCACGTTCTTATTGCCCGACTTCTTCATCAGCGCCGGGGTGACCTGGTAGGGTTTGAGCAGCTTGATGCGCTCGGCCCAGACTTCCTTGGGCTCGCCCATCGAGACCCACACGTCGGTGTGGATGAAATCGACGCCTTTGACGGCCTGGGCGGGGTTGGAAGTTATCATGACGCGGGCGCCGGAGGTCTTGGCTATCTCCTTGCACTTCGCTATCAGCTCCGCGTCGGGCAGCAGGCCTTTGGGCGCGCAGATGCGCACGTCCATGCCCAGTATCGAGCCGATGACGAGCAGAGAGCGGCCCATGTTGAAGCGGGCGTCGCCGACATAGGCGTAGGCGATCTTCTCGAGCGGCTTGGAGCAGTGCTCGGTCATCGTCAGTACGTCGGCCAGCATCTGAGTGGGATGCCACTGGTTGGTGAGGCCGTTCCAGACCGGCACGCCGGCGTACTTGGCGAGTTCTTCGACTATCTCCTGGCCGAAGCCGCGGTACTCGATGCCGTCGTACATGCGGCCCAGCACGCGCGCGGTGTCCTTGACGGTCTCCTTGTGGCCCATCTGCGAGCCGGTAGGCTCGAGATAGGTGACATGCGCGCCCTGGTCGTGGGCGGCGACTTCGAAGGCGCAGCGGGTGCGAGTGGAGGTCTTCTCGAAGATGAGGGCGATGTTCTTGCCCTTGAGCCGCTGCTGCTCGGTGCCGGCGTACTTGGCTTCCTTGAGGTCGGCGGCGAGCTTGAGCAGGAACGACAGCTCCTCTTTGGTGAAGTCGAGTTCCTTGAGGAAATGACGATTGCGAAGGTTGAAGGCCATAGGTTTCTCCTTGTTTAAAGTAGGTAAAGCGGCGCCCGCGGGGGCTTCACGGATATTATAACCTTTTAAACGAAAATTGGCTCGCAGGGGCGGCGGGACGGGACTTCAGAAGGAGAGTTCCCCCCCGGTCACGCTGATGCGCCCGTCCGGGCCGTCCAGGACCAGCAGGCCGGCGTCGTCGATATCCGCCGTCCCCTCCAGGACCCCGCCGGAAGCCGAGAAGACCCGTACCCGCTTCCCGATGAAGCCGGCGCGGCGGCGGTACTCCCCGGCTACGGCCTGGAAACCGCGCTCTTCCAGGGCCGGCCGCAGGGCGAAGAAAGCGTCCAGGATCTCCCGCAGGAAGGCGCCCCTTTCCGGCCCGGCGCCGCCGAGCAGCATGGCGGCGGAGACGGCGGGGCGGTCGAGGCCGGCGAAGTCCGCGGTCTCCTGGTAAAGGTTCGCTCCCGCCCCGACGACGGCCCCGTCCGGCCGGCCTTGCGCGATGACGGCTTCCGCCAGTATCCCGGCCAGCTTCCCCCCGCCGCAGAGCACGTCGTTGGGCCATTTTATCGACGGGGCCAGGCCGGCCCTCTCCAGCGCCGAGCAGACGGCCAGGGCCAGCAGGTGCGTATAGCACGGCAGGATCTCCGGGCTAGGCGCGGCGGGCTTGAGGACTATGGTGAAGTAAAGGCCTTTGCCCTCGGAGAGCCAGGTCCGGCCCAGGCGGCCCCGGCCCGCGTCCTGGCGCAGGGCGGTCACGACGGCCCCGTCGGGCAGCCGGGAGAATTCGCGCAGCGCGAAAGCGTGGGTGGAATCGAGGCGGCCGTGTTCGAAAAGCGTGAAGGGGCCGGCGGCGGACATCGGGCCCGCCGCTCAGCCGAAGACGGCCAGCAGCACGCCGGCGGCCACCGCGCTGCCGATGACGCCCGAGACGTTCGGCCCCATGGCGTGCATCAGCAGGAAATTATGCGGATTATAGTCCTGGCCGACCTTGTTCACGACGCGCGCGGCCATCGGCACGGCGGAGACGCCGGCGGCTCCGATGAGCGGGTTGATGCCCGCGCCGAAGCGGTTCATGAGCTTGGCCATCACTACGCCGGCGCCGGTGCCGACGCAGAAGGCGAAGAGGCCCAGCGCGATTATACCCAGCGTCTCGGGGCGCAGGAACTTGTCGGCCGAGAGCTTGGAGCCGACGGCGAGCCCCAGCATGATGGTCACGATGTTTATCAGTTCGTTCTGCGCGGTCCTGGAGAGGCGCTCTACCACGCCGCTCTCGCGCAGCAGGTTGCCGAACATGAGGCAGCCGACCAGCGGGGTGGCGTCGGGGATGAGCAGTATGCAGATGGAGAGCACCAGCAGCGGGAAGATGATCTTCTCCCGGCGGGAGACGTGGCGCAGCTGCTCCATCTTTATCACGCGCTCGGCGGGCGTCGTCAGCGCCTTCATTATAGGCGGCTGTATTATCGGGACCAGCGCCATGTAGGAATAGGCCGCCACGGCGATGGCGCCCAGCAGGTGCGGTGACAGCTTGGAGGCCAGGAAAATGGCGGTCGGACCGTCGGCGCCGCCGATTATGCCGATGGAGGCGGCGTCCTTGAGGTCGAAGCCGAAGCCGAAAAGCTGCGAGAGCAGTATCGCGCCGATCAGGGTGGTGAAGATGCCGAACTGCGCGGCGCCGCCCAGCAGCGCGGTCTTGGGGTTGGCTATCAGCGGGCCGAAATCCGTCATCGCGCCGACGCCGATGAAGATGAAGAGCGGGAACAGGCCGGTCTCTATGCCGAAGCCGTAGATCTGGCCCAGGAAGCCGCCGATATGCGTCACCACCTGCCCGTCCGCGACGGAGAGCGAGCCGAGCGCCGCTATGCCAGCCACCGGGATGTTCGCCAGCAGCCCGCCGAAACCTATCGGCAGCAGCAGCAGGGGTTCGAACTTCTTGACGATGCCCAGCCAGAGTATCACAAAACAGACCAGTATCATCACGGCCTGGCCGGCGGTGAAGTTATAGACGCCGGTGGCGCGGCCCAGGTCCAGCAGCGAGGAGAGCAGGTCCATCTCAGGCCCCCTTTATCTCGGCGATCACGTCGCCGGCGTGTACCTGGTCTCCCTCTTTGAGCGGGAAAGAGGACAGCGAGCCCGCCGACGGGGCCTTGACCGGGATCTCCATCTTCATGGCCTCCAGTACCAGGAAGGTCTCGTCGAGCGCGACGGTATCGCCGGGCTTCTTGAGCAGCTTGAAGACCTGCCCGGGCATGGGGGCCTTGACCTGCACGGCCGCGCCGGCGGCGGCGGCCGAGGCGGGTTTGGCGGCGCTCTTTTCGGCGGCCGGGTCGGCGTCGAAGCCGGGCTTCACCGCGGCCTTGTACTCGGCGCCGTTGACCACGGCGGCGCCGTCCTTTATCTCGACCTTGTAATGCGCGCCGTCGAGCGTGACCGTGTAGCGGTTGCCGGCCTCTGGCCCGCGTTTGCGCACGGCGACCTTGGCCTTGCCCTGCAGAAAGGCGACGCCCTTGTCCAGGCAGGTAGCGGCGATGAAGACGTTCTCGGGCGTGTCGGGCAGGCCGGCCTCGGCGAGTTTCTTCCGGGCGGCGGCGGAGCCTTTCTCCGGGTTCTCGGCGTCCAGATCGAGCGGGGTGCGCGTGGTCGGCGGCAGGCCCAGCTGCGCGGAGGCTATCGCGACGACCTCCGGGTCCGGCGGCAGCGGGGTGCGGCCGAAATAGCCCAGCACCATCTTCCCGTAGCCGGCGGCGATCTTCTTCCAGCGGCCGAACATTACGTTATTGTAGGCCTGCTGGAAATAGAACTGCGAGACGGGCGTGACCGAGGTGCCGTAGCCGCCCAGGCGCACGACCTCGCTCATCTCCTTTATCACGGCCGGGTACTTGTCCATGATGCGGTTGTCGCGCATCATCTGCGTATTGGCGGTCAGCGCGCCGCCGGGCATCGGCGAGAACGGGATCAGCGGCTCGACGGCCTTGGCCTCCGGCGGGACGAAGTAGTCCTTCATGCAGTCCTTGAGGACCTCCTCCGCCTCGACTATCTTCTCTATGTCGAAGCCCAGGTCGTACTCCGTGCCGCGCAGGGCGTGCCACATCGAGAGTATGTCGGGCTGGCCGGTGCCGCCGGAGACGGGCGCCATCGACAGGTCCAGCGCGTCGGCGCCGCCGTCGAGAGCGGCGAGGTAGCAGGCCACGGCGGTGGCGGCGGTGTCGTGGGTGTGGAAGCGCAGCGTATGGTCCTCGCCCAGCAGGCGGCGGGCGGCCTTCATGGTCTCGCGTACGACGGAGGGCGTAACGGTCCCCGAGGCGTCCTTGAAGCAGACCGAGTCGAACTCTATGCCCGCGTCCATGATGGCGCGCAGCACGCCGGCGTAGAACTCCGGCGTGTGGACCTTGCCCTCGCCGGGGCAGCCGGGCGGAAGCGACATCATCGAGACCACGGCCTCGTGGCGCAGGCCGGCCTCTTTGATGCAGCGGCCGGAATAGATCAGGTTGTTGACGTCGTTGAGCGCGTCGAAGTTGCGTATGGTGGTGATGCCGTGCTTCTTGAACAGCTCGGCGTGCAGCTTGATGATGTCGGGCGGCTGGGAGTCCAGGCCGACGACGTTGACGCCGCGGGCCAGGGTCTGCAGGTCGGCGCCGGGGCCGGCCGCCAGGCGGAAGGCGTCCATCATGGCGAAGGCGTCCTCGTTGCAGTAGAAATAGAGCGACTGGAACATCGCCCCGCCGCCGGCCTCGAAATGGGTCACGCCGGCGCGGCTGGCGGCCTCGACGGCGGGCAGGAAGTCGGCGCTGAGCACGCGCGCGCCGTAGACGGACTGGAAGCCGTCCCTGAAAGCGGTTACCATTACGTCTATTCTCTTCATGACTGCCTCCCTCTGTGATGCCAGGCCAGCGCGACGGCCGCGGCCGCCGCGGCGTCCGCGGCGGGATTATGCTTGTGCTTGCCGGGGTGTTCCGGCTCCTCGGGCGAGATCTTAGCGAGCAGCGGCAGGAGGGCGCGCAGGGCGCCCATGGCCGCTATCATCACGGTCAGGAAGACGAAAACGACGACCATGCCGAGAAAAGAGACTACGACGGAATCTAAGATCATGGAACTCTCCTGTCCGACGAAGGGAAGATTCCCGTCTTTTTATTCTAACATTTTCGCCGCCAGCGCCAATTCCGCGGCGCGGCCGGCGTAGCCGGGATGGGACGAGGCGGGAGGAGCGTCCAGATGGGCGCGGACGACGGAGGGCAGGTATTCCCGCGGGCCGCGCGCGGCGAGGCCCAGGGCGAAAGCGGCGGCGGGGTCGAGGCGGGAGCACCAGCGGCCCCAGTAAGGCGCGCAGGCGTCGGCCAGGCCGGCGGCCGCCAGAGCTTCCCCGGCGACCGGGACGAAGCGCGGGCGCAGTCCCGCGACGGAGGCCGCCAGTTCGAGGAATTCCTTCAGCGGGATATCCTCGGGCTGGGACAGGTTGAGCGCGGGGGCGGCGGGCCAGTCCTTCATTTCCGCCAGCCGCAGCAACGCCGCGGCCGCGTCGCCGGCGTATACGAACCTGACGGGTTGCGTCCCCCCGTCGGGCAGCAGCACGGGGCCGCCGTCCTTCATCCTCTCCAGCCAGGCCCAGAGGCGCGATGAACCGTCGTCCTCCCCCTGCACCACGGGCAGGCGCAGCGCCAGCGCCGGGAAACCGAGCGCGGAAGCCTCGAGCCTGAGGGTCGCCTCGGCGGCGCGCTTGCCCATGCCGTAATCCCATTCGCGCCTGTCGCGCGTGCCCTCCGGCGGCGCCGGCATGAGCGGAGCTTCCGAATCGGCCTCGCGGAAAGGCGGGGTCGTCCCCTCCGTCACAAGATAGACCTGCCCGCTCGAGATCATCGCGAAACGGCCGGGCGAGAATCCGGGAACCGCGAAGAGGCGGGAAACATCGTCCCCGTCATAAGCGAGGAAATCGCAGGCGAAGTCGAATTTCTTCCCGGCCAGGACGGCCTCGAGCGAAGCCGCGTCGCGCCGGTCGGCGATCAGCGGGTTCAGCCGCGGATGCGGCGGCAGCGGGCGCGAGCCGCGCGACACTACGGAAACGTAGTGCCCGGCGGCGAGAAAAGCCTCGCGCGCCGCGCCGCTGAGCAGGCCGGAAGCCCCAAGGAGGAGTACGCTTTTCAATTTTCCTGCCCCGCGGCCCGTGTTCCGTTCAAGGCGGTCATGGCTATATTTTATACAATAAAAGAGGACGGGACACGGGTTGCACTTCAAGGAGGCGGCATGACGGGACTCACCGAACAGGAAAAAAAGAACCGGCTGGCGCTGGCCGGCATAATAGCTTTGGGGATAGCGCTGGGAGGCTTCCTGCCCGGTAGGTATTATTACAAGGCGAAAGCCTTCGACCGCACCGTGACGGTGAAAGGGCTGGCCGAGCGGGAAGTGAAGGCGGACATGGCGGTATGGAACCTGCGCATCATCCGCACCGGCGGGAACCTGGAATCGCTGCGGGACAGGCTGAAGGCCGACCAGAAAGCCGCGCTGAAATTCCTCACCGACGGCGGCCTGGAACAGGGCGAAACAATGACCGGCCGGCTTGAGACCAACGACCTGATGGCCAACCCCTACCGCTCTGAGAAGATCGGGGCCGACAACCGCTACATCCTCAAGCAGACGATAACGGTGCGCACCGGCAAGGTGGATGCGATAGAGAAGCTGGTCGGCAGGACCGACGAGCTCCTCAAGAAAGGCGTGATCTTCGACGGGGAATCCTATCCGCCGTCGGTCTCCTACCTCTTCACGAAGCTCAACGACGTCAAGCCCGAGATGATAAAGGAAGCCACGGCCAGCGCCAAGGAGGCGGCCGAGGAGTTCGCCCGCAATTCTGGCTCCCGCGTCGGCGAGATCAAGTCCGCCTCGCAGGGCCAGTTCAGCATACTGCCGCTTTACCAGACCCCCGACGCGCAGGAGAGCCAGCAGAAGGAGAAGAAGGTGCGCGTCGTCTCCACGCTGGAGTACTACCTGGAGTGATCCCCCGCGGCCAGTTCCCG
Organism: Elusimicrobiota bacterium; assembly: GCA_019135865.1. Taxonomy (GTDB): domain Bacteria; phylum Elusimicrobiota; class Elusimicrobia; order Elusimicrobiales; family UBA9959; genus UBA2231. The sequence goes on along the minus strand of JAGVVD010000019.1, from coordinate 258,214 downwards.
CGCCGCCCTGCAGACCTCGGAGTCGTCCCGGCACCGCGCCGCCGCGTCCCTGTAGACCCGCGCCGATTCCTCCACCCGTCCCGACCGGTGATGAACGGCGGCGAGACTCAGATAGGCGGGGATGTAGTCCGGGGACGCCAGGATGGCCCTGCGCAGGAGTTCCGCCCCCGCCTTGAGGTCGCCGGAAAGGGATTCCAGTACACCGGCGGCGTTAAGATAGTCGGGATCGTCGGGGCTGCCGGCCAGCAGCCGTCCGGCGATCTTCTTCGCTTCGGCATATCTCCCCAGGTTCTGCAGTTCCAGCATGACCTCGAACGAGGGTCCGTCCAGGCCGATGACGGACAACCCCTCGAGCAGGCCCAGCCTTTCCTCGAAAGGCAGCAGGCGCAGCAGCGCCGTGAGATGTATGTCCCTGAGCCTCGTATCGGAGCCCAGCAGTTTAGAATAAATTCCGGCCTCATAGGGCCCCTGCATGTTCCTTAAATAGCAGGTTTCCTTCAGGTGCCTTTCCCCGGCCAGCCTGAAAGTTTCGGCGGCGGCGCGGTTCTTCCCCGTCTTTAATTCGTAGAGCATCCGCACCAGCATCCCCTTGTAACCCGCGTCATGCGCGGAAAAAAGCGAGTTCATCTCCCCGTAGGCGCCGGCGGACATCAGCGCCAGGGCGCGGGAGCCGAGATATTCGGCGTTGCCACTCAATTCATAGGCCCGCCCGAAGGCCGCGGCCGCGGCCGCGGAACGGCCCTCCCCGAGATAAAGCCCGCCCAGTTTATTGTGCAGCCAGGGATCCAGAGGGTGTCCGGCCAGGAGCGCGGTCATCGTATCCGGCCCTGCCGGCCGGCTCCGCGCCCGCGCGGGGTAGAGGAGCACCAGGCCGAGAACGAAGAGCGAAAGGACGGCCAGCGGAAGGAACGGCGCGGCGTGCAGCGCCGCGGACCTATTCTTCCCGGAGAAGGCCCGGAGCTTTTCCGTCAGCGGCCCCAGCGGGGCGGCGGCGGCGGGGATCAGCAGCGCCCAGAAAGGGACGAAATAGCGATCCTCCACCGACATGGAACAGTGGATAAGGAGGAAATACAGCGCGAGGACGCCGAGGGCCCGGAAACCCCTGTCCGCGCGAAAAAGCCAGAAACCGGCCAGCGCGGCGGCGAGCAGCAGGAGATGCCGCGAAAGGACCGTCCAGAGCCTGCGCAGTACCGAAGCCGCGTAGCGGAAAGGATGACGCGCTATCTCGCCGGCCGCCCAGGCCGGGACATTGTCTTCCGGCGTCAGGCCGGCCAGCTTGTACGCGTCCCCCTCGATGGTGGATACCACGCCCAGAGCGCCGGTTATCATGTTGGAATGGGCCCTCGCGGATTCCAGGAAGACGGAGCGCGAAAAGACGGCCTTGTTCATATAGAACCAGCCGCCGATCACCAGCAGGGGCGCGGCGAAAAGAACGGCGAAGTGCGCCGGCTTCGGGGCGGGGAACCGGCGCAGGACCGGGAACAGCCCAGCCGCGGCCAGCAGCGCCGGGAACAGGAACATCGTGCTTCTTACCAGCAGGCTCATCGCCAGGGCGGAACCGGCCAGTGCCCAGGTCAGGCGGGAAGGCGAACGGAAAGCCGCCGCCAGCGCGGCCGCGCAGGCGGCCAGGGCGGCCGAGTACAGCAGCTGTTCCAGGTCCGGCGTGACGGCCCCGCCGGCGCCGAAGGTCCAGAAAGCGGCCAGGAACGCGAAAGAGAGCCAGCCCTGGAGCGGGTTCTGAAGGAGGGAAGCGAGCGAGGCGAAACACAGAAGGCACAGGACGAAGCCCGCGGCAAGATAATGCGCCCGGTCTTTACGCGCCGCATGGTTCTGAAGGAAAGCCGCGGCCACGGACGCCAGAGGCATCTCCCGCGGGAAGACGGCCGCCGGTATGCCATGAAGCAGACTCTCGGCGCCGTCCATTTTCGCCAGGGGCAGTTCATGGTAGATCTGAGGCGTGTTCTTAAAGGCGATAAAAGCCGCGAGCAGGAAAAGGACCGGCAGCAGGAGTTTCGCGGCCGTGAAGGCCGGTCCTGCTGAAAAAGTTCTTATCGAAGGCGGCGGCATTTTCCGGGAACGGTCCGAGGCCGGCGGGTCCGGGAAGATTCCAGGCGGCGAGGGCCGGAACCCGGCGGGCAGGCCAAGATTCTAGCACATTGAGTACCGTGCATCGCGGGCTCCTATTGCCCGAGCTCCAGCGATTCAGCCTGCACGCGCAGGGACTTACTCCGGATAAATCCCTTTTTAAGAAGGAAACCGCAAAGAACGGAGGAGAACACGGTGCCGGCGTAGCCGAATATGGCCGAGAGGGGCAGCAGGGTAAGGAATAGAACGCAGGTCAACAGCAAAGGGATCGGGCTGGCCCCGCCTGACCCGCCCAGACCCGCGGAGAAGTAATCGTTGATCTTGGCGGTCACGAAATCCGCGAAGACGTCGGACACCTGCTCGCTGCCGCTCAACTCCCTTCCCGCCAGCTCCGAGAGCTGCCTCCTGCCCTCCGCCAGGATCGCCCCCGCTGTCCCGTCAGGCCGCCCGGCGGCCCCGGCATCAAGGGCGGCGCGCTGATTATGCAGGATAAACTTATCCACCGTCATTTCCCGCGCCGAAGAGAAGAAGGAATACTTCGGGTTCACATGACCGTATAACTTTCCGAGGGAGAGCGTGACCTCCCTGTCGATCTTGAATATAGGGAGATTCACATCCCCGGCCGTTCTGCCCACCAGCGCGTAATACTGGCTGGTAATGACGATGACCAGAGCGTAGACCAGGTAACTGCGGCCGTGCATCAGCGAGTCGAAAAAGCTGAGTTTAATGGAGCAGCGCAGGCCATGACGTATATTGCGCACTCCATAAATAGCCAGCGTCAGGGCCGGCAGGAGCAGAAAGAAATGCAGCGGCGTCGGCGCAAAAAAGAGGCTCGAGAGCAGCGACGCGGCCAGTGTCACGGCCAGACGGGCGGGCCTCCCGGCAAGCACCGCGCTCATGAAGATCACGACCAGCAGTATAGAGAAGGCCGTTATCGGGACGGCCCAGACGCTGGAACCCGGCACGATAACGGCGCGGTAGAGTACGAACCAGGCGAGGAAGGCCGAGAGGACCAGCCCCGCCAGGAGAGCCGGCTCTATAAGGTCTTTTCGCACAGTGTCCCCGTACTTTTTCACGGTCCCCTATTCTACCAAAACGGGCCAGGCCGCGGGCCGCATCGGGAAGATTCGAGTCGGCAAGGGCCGGAACCCGGCGCGCGGCCGCGCCGTCAGGAGGCGCGGAACTCCAGCGCGCCGTCCTTGCCGGCTCCCGCGGTCACTCGGGAGCCGGCCTTAATTTCCCCCTCCAGCAGCTTTATGGCCAGCGGGTCCTGCACCAGCCGCTGTATGGCGCGCTTCATCGGCCGCGCGCCGTACTGCGGGTCGAAGCCCGCGGCGAAGAGCGTCTCCCGGGCGCTCTTGTCCAGCTCGAGCCTTATGTTCTTGTCGGCCAGCAACTTGGCCAGCCGCGCCAGCTGCAGGTCCACGATGCGGGCTATCTCCTCTTTACCGAGCGCGTTGAAGACCACGATCTCGTCCACGCGGTTGATGAACTCCGGCCTGAAATGCTCCAACAGGCTGTCCTGCACGGCCTTCTTCACCTTCTCCTGCGACTTGCCGGCCTGCTCCAGTATCAGCCGCGAGGCGATATTGGAGGTCATGATGACCACGGTGTTGCGGAAGTCCACCGTGCGGCCCTTGCCGTCGGTGAGGCGGCCTTCGTCCAGCACCTGCAGGAATATGTTGAAGACATCGGGGTGCGCCTTCTCTATCTCGTCGAAGAGCAGGACCGAATACGGCCGCCGGCGCACATGCTCGGTCAGCTGGCCTCCCTCGTCGTAGCCGACATAGCCGGGAGGGGCGCCGATGAGCCGCGAGACCGAGTGCTTCTCCATGTACTCGCTCATGTCTATGCGGGTCATCGCCTTTTCGTCGTCGAAGAGGAATTCGGCCAGCGCGCGGGCGAGCTCGGTCTTGCCGACGCCGGTGGGCCCCAGGAAGATGAAGCTGCCTATCGGGCGCGCGCCCTCGCTGACGCCAGCCCGGCTGCGGCGCACGGCGTTGGCCACCAGCGAGAGAGCCTCGTCCTGGCCTACCACGCGAGAGCGGAGCTTCTCCTCCATCTTAACGAGCTTGGCTATCTCCCCCTCCATCATGCGCGTCACCGGCACGCCGGTCCACTTGGAAACTATACGGGCGATATCGTCCTCGTCCACCTCTTCCTTTAAAAGCGCGCCCTTGACCTGCAAGGCGGCCAGTTCCTCCTCCGCTTTTTCCAGTTCTTTTTTAGCACCGGGCAGCTTCCCGTACTGTATCTCGGCGGCCTTGTCCAGATCGCCGCGCCGGCGGGCGCCCTGTTCCTCGATATTGAGGGCGTCGATGGACTCCTTGAGCCCTCGCACCCGGGAGATGAGGTCCTTCTCCCCCTTCCAGCGGAGCTTAAGCGCCGAGGATTTCTCTTTTAGGTCGGCCAGTTCTTTCTCCAACGCCTTCAGCCGGTCGGCGGAGGCCTTGTCGGTCTCTTTTTTAAGCGCCTGCCGCTCTATCTCCAGTTGTATGACCTTCCGCTCCAGCCCGTCGAGCTCCGACGGCATGGAGTCTATCTCGATGCGCAGCGAGCTGGCCGCCTCGTCCACCAGGTCGATGGCCTTGTCGGGCAGAAAGCGGTCGGTTATGTAGCGGTGGGAGAGCCGCGCCGCAGCTATGATGGCGGCGTCCTTGATGCGCACGCCGTGGTGGATCTCGTATTTCTCCTTCAAGCCGCGCAGTATGGCGATGGTCTCCTCCGTGCCGGGCTCGCCGACATAAACCTGCTGGAAACGGCGCTCCAGCGCGGCGTCCTTCTCTATGTATTTCTGGTACTCGTTGAGCGTGGTGGCTCCCACGCAGCGCAGCTCGCCGCGCGCCAGGGCGGGCTTGAGCATATTGGAGGCGTCTATGGCGCCCTCGGCCGCGCCGGCGCCGACCAGGGTATGCAGCTCGTCGATGAAGAGTATCACGCCGCCCTCGGCTTTCTCTATCTCTTTGAGCACGGCCTTGAGCCGGTCCTCGAACTCGCCGCGGAACTTGGCCCCGGCCAGCATAGCCCCCAGGTCGAGCGCCGCCAGCCGCTTGTTCTTGAGGCCTTCCGGCACCGAACCGGCGGCTATTCGCTGCGCTATGCCCTCTACGATGGCGGTCTTGCCCACGCCGGGCTCGCCGATGAGAACCGGATTGTTCTTGGTGCGGCGGCTGAGCACCTGTATGACGCGGCGCACCTCCTCGTCGCGGCCTATGACCGGGTCCATCTTCCCCTTGCGCGCCAGGTCGGTCAGGTCGCGGGCGTATTTCCGCAGCGCCTGGTACTTGGCCTCGGGCTCCTGGTCGGTGACGCGCTGGCTGCCGCGCACCGACATCAGCGCCTTGAGAATGGCGTCGTGGCCCACGCCGTGGCCCGCGAGCACGGCCTGGGCCGGGTCGCCGGAGGCTTTGGCTATGGCGAGGAAAAGATGCTCGGTGGAGGCGAACTCGTCCTTGAAGACGCTCATCTCCTTGAGCGCCCCTTCCAGGACCTTCTTGAGGCCCGAAGAGAAATACCGCTCCCCCCCACTGACCTTGGGCAGCCGGCCGCAGGCGCGCTCCGCCTCGCCGGCTAGCGCCTCGGGCCTGGCGCCCAGCTTGCGTATGACGTCGGGGATAAGGCCTTCGTGCTGTTCGAGCAGGGCCAGCAGCAGATGCAGCGGCTCCACCTGCTGGTGGCCGCGTTTTTCGGCCTGCTGCTCCGAGGCCTGCACGGCCTCCTGGGCTTTTATGGTGAATTTGTCGAATCTTATGGTCATATTCCCTCCCGGCTGCGCGGTTCCGGCGTATCTTTGAACGGGGAAGCCAGCCGGCCGCCCGATGAGATGAGGATGTATATAGTATATATAACTAGCAGTCCAATGTCAAGACTGCCAGTTATAAGCCGTACCCCCCTAATTGATATAATCTAAGCATGGCTAAATATTTGATCACAAGCGCGCTGCCCTACGCCAACGGCCCGATACATTTCGGCCACATAGCCGGGGCCTATCTGCCGGCGGACGTCTTCAACCGCTTCCTCCGCCAGAGCGGCGACGAGGCCCTCTATATCTGCGGTACCGACGAGCACGGCGTGGCCATCACCATCAACGCCGAAAAGGCCGGCGTACCCTACAAGGAGTACGTGGACAAGTACCACGCCGAGATAAAGGCCTTCTTCGACCAGCTCGACATAAAGTTCGACCATTTCTCCCGCACCACCATACCCGCCCATTACCCGCTGGCGCAGGAATTCTTCACCGACCTCTACAAGAAGGGCCATATCCAGGCCGCCGTCGAGAAGCAGTTCTTCTGCGTCAAATGCGACCGCTTCCTGGCCGACCGCTATGTTTCCGGCTCCTGCCCCAAGTGCAATGCTCCCAATGTCCGCGGCGACGAGTGCACGGTCTGCGGCGAATGGCTGGAGCCGTCCAAGATAATCTCCCCCTCCTGCAAGGTCTGCGGCTCCAAGCCCGAGATACGAGAATCCACGCAGTATTTCCTGGACCTGCCCTCCTTCGAGCCCAAGCTCAAGGCCTGGCTGGAATCCAAGACCGACTGGAAACCCAATGTCAGGAACAAGGCCCTCTCCATGATAAAAGAAGGCCTGGTCAAACGCGCCATAACCCGCGACCTGAACTGGGGCGTGCCGGTGCCGCTGGACGAGGCGAAAGGAAAAGTCCTCTATGTCTGGTTCGACGCGCCCATCGGCTATGTCTCGGCCACCATGGAGTGGGCGGAGAAGCAGGGCAGGCCCGAGGCCTGGAAGGACTGGTGGTTCGACAAGAACGCGAAACTCGTCCACTTCATCGGCAAGGACAATATCGTTTTCCACACGCTGATCTGGCCCGCGCTGATCATGGGCCAGGACAAGCCCTACATCCTGCCGGACAACGTTCCCGGCAACGAGTTCTACAATCTCGAAGGCAGGCAGTTCTCCAAGTCCGAGGGCTGGTACATAGACACTGCCGATTTCTTCTCCAAATACTCCGTGGACGCGCTGCGCTACGCCATAGCCTCGAACGCGCCCGAGACCGCCGACTCGCAGTTCACCTGGGAGGGCTTCCAGGCCTCCAACAACGAGCTGGCCGACACGCTGGGCAACCTGGTCAACCGCTGCTTCTCGTTCATGAAAAAGAACTTCGACGGGAAGATACCGGCCCAGGGCGAGTTAAAGGACGAGGACAAGGCCCTGATGGACCTGTTCTCTCCCGCTTTCGCCGAGACCGGCGGCTTCTACCGCGACTACAAGGTCCGCCAGGCCGCCGCGCGCGCGATGGCGCTGGCCATAGCGGCCAACAAGTACGTCAACGACACGGCCCCCTGGGCGCTGCGCAAGACCGACATAGTCCGTTGCGGCACCGTGCTCAACGTCGCCTCGCGCGCGATAATAAACGCGGCCGTACTGCTCTACCCGGTCATTCCCTCCACGACGCTGAAGATACTGGCCAAGGCCGGCCTGCCAGCCGGCGACAAGCCGCCCGCCTTCAAACTCTTCGAGGGCTCGCTCGACGGCGTGAAGCTGGGCGACGACGCCTCGCTGCTCTTCGCCAAGATACTGCCGGAGCAGGTCAAGGCGGAGCTGGAGAAAATGAAGGAAATGTCCGAGGCCGCCGCCGGGAAATAAACGGACGCCCACAAAAAAGAGAAGCCGGCTGGAGGGACCAGCCGGCTTTCTTTTTGCGCTTATCGCTTACAGACCGGTGAAGATCTGCTGGGCGGTGGGAGCGCAGGGGGTGTGTATCGGGCCGACCCAGGGGTTGGGGGCCGGTATCGGCGGGAAGGGATTGGGCCGGGAGATATAATCGCCATCGGGGCAGCGGTAGACGCAGGTATGACCGGTATCCATCGCCAGCGTGCAGGCGCCGGCGGCGGCCTTGGCGGTCTCTATCGGCCCCTGGGGGGTCATATAGATACCGTCGAAGGTGACGCGGCTCTTATACTTGTAGACGGCCTCGACCGGTCTGATCGTGAGGAACTTGCCCCACAGGCAGACCTCGAAGACCTCTTTCTGTTCCGGCTTGAGCTGGCGCGGCTCGGTGATAACGACGCGGGTGGTCTCGGTGTAGTGCTCCGGGCGCGGCGTGCAGATCTGGCCGACGGGGTAGCCGACATTGTGGCAGTCCTGGTACATTTCCATGCTCTTAAGCGTGATGTCGGCGGAGGTAAGCGGGCTGTCGGCCTTGAACTCGACCTTCCTGCAGTCGCGGCTGCTGTAGGTCGGGATGCCGGTCATTTTAGCCTCGGGGATGTCCAGTTCCCCGGAGGATGCCTCGGCCGCGAAGGCCCTGACGTCCACTCCCTGGTCGAAGTTGACCTGTGCGCTTAAAGATGCGGCGAACGACATGGAAACGACTATAATGGTCAGTTTTTTCATCCTCTTAATGGTCTCCTGTTTATACGGGTTTCACGGGCTTTAAAACGGCCCTTAAGGACAGTATAGGATGGGACCGGGCGCGGGGTAAGGGGCCGGGGACCTAAGTTCGCGGGTCTTTGGTCCTATACAAAAAGAAGCCGCCCCCTCGCGGGAGCGGCCTCTTTCTTTGCCGGGCCGGGTTCAGCGGACGAAGACGGCGGCCGAGACCACGGTGGTCCAGATGCCCTCGCGGCCGATGGCGCTCTGCGTCATGTTCATAGTGCGCACGATCTTGCCGCTAACTTCCCAGACCTCTTCCTTCTTGTCCCAGGAGGCGTCCTTCTCGAACTCGATGCCCAGCGTGGTGGAAAGCATCATCGCGGCCAGGTCCTCGGCGTAATCGCCGGCCTTGCTGTCGGTCTCGCCCCAGCTGTGATGCTCGGAGATATAGCCGTGATTGGACCGGTCCTTGGGGATGGCCAGGCCTATCGAGGCCGTGACGAGGCGGTGGTTCTCCTGCACGGCGTTGCGCGCCAGCACGGCGTGCACGATCTGGCCGCTCTTGAGATGGGTAAGGCCCTTGGCCGGAGCTATGAGCTTGCACTTGGGCGGAAAGATGCTGGACACGTGGACCAGATTGAACCGAGCTATCTTGGCGTCGCGCAGCGCTTCCTCGAAGCTCGCCAGCTTCTCGACGTGGCGGCCTACGCCTTTGGTAAGGAAGACTTCCCTGGGGACGAATTGCATTTTAGTTTTCTCCTCGCTTTATCCCTAAGTTCCGGCCGGAGAGCTGAGACGAAGCCCCGGTCCGGTATGACTTTATCATATATACCGTCGGCGGCGCTACCGGCCCGGCCGCCGGCGGAAACTTCGCCTTCAGGGACAGACCTTCGCGAATTTCTCCGCTATGGCGCGCACCGCGTCGCGGGTAGGACCGCTCCCGGCGTCGTAAAGCGACTTGCCGGTATCGGCCAGGGCCGCGGCTCCGGGGTCCAGCGGTATGCGGCCGAGGAACTCCGCGCCCAGCTCGGCGGCCAGTTTCTCCCCGCCGCCGCTGCTGAAGATATGGGTCTCCTTGCCGCAATGCGGGCAGACGAAACCGCTCATGTTCTCGACCACCCCCAGTACTTTCACCTTCAGGCTGGAGGCGAAGGCCGCGCTGCGCCGGGCGTCGTCGAGCGCGACCTCCTGCGGCGTGGTGACGATGACCGCGCCGGTCAGGCCGGGCAGCGACTGCGCGACCGTCAGGCTCTCGTCGCCGGTGCCGGGCGGGGAGTCGAGGAAGAGATAGTCCAGTTCCCCCCACTTCACCGAACCCAGCATCTCCTTGATAGCCGAGGTCTTGCGGGGACCGCGCCAGATTATCGCGGTGGAAGTATCGACGCCGAGCAGCGCCATGCTGCAGGCGCGGAGATTGGGGGCGGCCTCGTAAGGAAGCAGTTCCTCGCCCTCGGCCTCCAGCCGCGCACCGGCCACGCCGAGCATGCGCGGGATATTGGGGCCGTGCAGATCTATATCCAGCAGACCGGTCGTTTTTCCCGCCGCGGCCATGGCGGCGGCCAGGTTCACGGAGACCGTGCTCTTGCCCACGCCGCCCTTGCCGCTCATGACGAGCACCTTGTTGCGCACGGAGGCCATCCTGGCGGCTATAGCCTCCTCCTGTTTCTTGAGCATTTCGTTCATCTGCATATCCAGCTCCTTGAAAACGGCGTTTATTTCTTCAGGTATCCCTCTACGGCCTGGCGCACCGTCTTCTCGCCCTTAAGGCCGGTGACGCCCTGTATGCCGGCGGCGGCCAGAGCGTTCCTGGCGTTGGGGCCCAGGTCGCCGGTCAGTACGACTTTCGAGCCTTTTTCCGCCGCCTGGCGGACGGCTTCGGGACCGGCCCCGCCCTGCATACTCTCGGCGGCGTTAAGCACGGGGGTAAAGGTCATATCGTCGCTCTCGACTATGACGAAGTACGGCGCGCGGCCGAATCGCTCGCTGACCTTGGCATCCAATGAACCGCCCATCGCCGAAACGCATATTTTCATATTCTTTCTCCTTTTATTGATGCCGAAATCTCAAAACGACGCGGCGGGGCCGGCCGGTCAATGCGTATGCTTGGCGAAGAGCATAACGATCGCCAGGCCCACCCCCGACAGGAAGGCCAGCGTAGAATGGCCCTTCTCGTGCTCCTGCGCCTCGGGCAGCAGATGCGAGGCGGAGACATAGACCAGCACGCCGACCACGAACCCGAGCAGCAAACCCATCACCGACGGGCCCAGACCACTGACGAAAGGATAAGCGACGAAAGCGCCCAGCGGCGTGGTCAGCGCGGCAACGAAAAAAGCGAACATGGCGGCCTTTTTCCTGTGCATGCCGCCCTTGAGCAGGAAAGAGAAAGTTATCGCGCCTTCCGCGAACTCGTGTATGACCAGCCCCAGCGCCGAAGCCAGGCCTATGAGAACGCTCACGCTGAAGGCCACGGCGTAGATGACGCCGTCCACGAAGGAATGTATCGCGATGCCCTCGACGGCCGTGATGCCGAAGGCCAGGTTCCGTTCCCCGGCCCTGTGCTTTATGATCTTGTTGCTGAAGAACATGAAAAGGAAGCCCGCCAGGGCCGCGAAGCCGGCGTTATGGTTCTTCTCGACCGCCTCGGGGAAGGCGAACATCAGCGGCGAGGAGATAAGCACGCCGGCGGCGAAGCACATCAGCCAGCCCTTGGCGCGCTCGGCCCACTTTTCGTTGAAGTAGATGGCGTAGATGCCGGCGCCGTTCACGACGGCCGCGGCCAGGGGGAAAGCGGCGATCCAGCCGAAATTATCGTTCCCGTTCATGGTTCGAGCAGGCGGTCCGCCACCGCCCTGAAGAAAGAGGTGCAGGCCAGTATCGCGCAGTGCCTGTGGTCCTCGGGGACCTTGCCCAGCGTGCGCAGCAGCAGTCCGGGAGAGATGAAGAAAGCCTCTTCGATGGTGCGGCCGTCGGCGTGAAAAGCGACTATGGCGCCGCAGGCGCGGGTTATATCGCAGCCGTCGGCGTGGTAGCGCACTTCCTTTATCCTGTCGCCGTCGAAATTCAGGTAGAACTCCATGCTGTCACCGCAGGGGCCCGTAACGCTGGAACTCGCGTCGGCGTCGTTGAGGCGGCCGGCGTAGTCCTTCACCGCGTCCTCCAGTTTCATCTTGCGCTCGTCGGCGGCGTTTTTCCCGGTCATATCGACTCCTTAAGTTTTTTCCAGGCGGCTTCCATCGCCGCCGAGGCCGGCCCCGGCAGGGCTTCCCCCGCGGTCCTGCGGGCCAGCAGTTCCTCTATTATACTTTCATCGAAGGGCACGCGGCCAAGCAGGCCGAAGCCGTAACCCGCGGCGAGCTTTTCCAGCTCCTCCGCCTTCTCCGGGTTGAGGTCCCATTTGTTCACCAGCAGCCGGCCTTTTATCCCCTGCTTCTTAAGCAGCTCGGCCAGGCGCGTGAAATCGTGTATCCCCGAAAGCGTGGGCTCGGCCACGGCGACGGCGGCGTCCACGCCCCCTATCGAGGCCAGCACCGGGCAGCCTATGCCGGGAGGCCCGTCGAGGACCACCCATTCCGCCCCGGCTGCCTCTGCGGCTTTCTTCGCCTCGGCGCGTATAAGAGCTACCAGTTTGCCGGAATTCTCCTCGGCGGGCTCAAGCCTTGCCCCGGCGAAAGTGCCGAAACGGCAGAAGGAGATACCCCAGCGTCCGCTGAGGGCCTTCTCGAAAATTATTGTCTTGGCCGGGCAGTTCCAGACACAGACGCCGCAACCCTCGCAGAGGTCCTGATTTATCGTGTAAGGGTCTTCGCGGACGGCGTCGAAACGGCAGACCCTGAAGCAGGCCCCGCAGGAAACGCAGCCGGCCGGGTCTATCCGGGCCTTGGACCCGCCGTAGAAGTCCTTCTCCTCCGCCTTTTCCGGGGCGAGTATGATATGCAGGTCGGCCGCGTCCACGTCGCAGTCGGCCATGACGCAGGGGGCGGCCATTCGCGCGAAAACACCGGCCAGCGTGGTCTTGCCTGTGCCGCCCTTGCCGCTTATTACGAGAACCTGTTTCACGCTTCGGCCTCCACCTTCAGGCGGGCGTAGATGGAGCGCAGCGCGGCGGCGTATTCCGGCCTGGCCTCCAGCATGGTCTTGCCGCGGGAATAAGCGCGGGCTATCTCGATGTCGAAAGGGATCTTGAGCAGTATCTCTATCGTTTCCTCCGCGCACCACCGCTCCATCTCCCCGTCGCCCTTGTCGGAGCGGTTGATGATCAGGGCGTGAGGAATATCTATCTTGCGAAGAGTCTCGACGGCTATCTTGAGATCGCTGAGGCCGAAAGGCGTCGGTTCGCTGACCAGCAGGCAGAAGTCCGCGTCCTTGACGGAGTTTATCATCGGGCAGGAGGTGCCGGGCGGACAATCTATGATAAGGTCCCGGTCCGGCGGGGCCAGCTTTTTTACCGCCTTTATGAGCGGCACCGGCGCGGCCTCGCCTATGGCAAGCAGGCCGTCGGCGAAGAAAATATCCCCCGCCATCCCCGCGCGGGTCACGCCTATCGGCCGCCGGCGCTCGGTTATCGCGCCCTCGGGACAAGCTATCACGCAGCCGCCGCAGGAATGGCAGAGATGCTCGAAGAGGAACGGTTCGCCGTTGAAAAGTTTTATCGCGTTGTACTCGCAGACCTCCTGGCAGCGCCCGTGCCCCTTGCATCTGCCGGGGTCTATGACGGGCACCGGCGAGGCGACCGTCGTTTCGGAGTCTATGGAGGGGTTCAGGAAGATGCCCGCGTTGGGCTCCTCCACGTCGCAGTCCAGCAGGGCGGCGCGCCCACCCAGGGCGCGCGCCAGGGCGCAGGCGAGACTGGTCTTGCCCGTGCCGCCCTTCCCGCTGGCTACGGCGAGCTTCATTTAATGCGCGCAGTCCCCGTCGTGGCCGTGGTCCTTGCAGGGGTCTATGCCGCCCAGCTTGCTGACGAGCAGTTCCTTAACGGCGTCCCCGGCCTTGCCGCAGTAGCCGAAGATCGGCACGCCCGCGGCCGCGAACTTGTTCTGCGCGCCCATGCCCATCCCGCCGGCTATGACATGGGTGATGCCGTACTTGAGTATCTCGCCCACGGCCTGGCATCCTCCGCCCCCGTGCACGGCCGTATTCTCGACCACTTTGGAGGCGGTTATCTTTTCGCCGTCCGTATCGACTATCAGAAAATGGCTGCACTGCCCGAAATGGGCGCAGACCTCGCTGTCGAGGCCTTTGCCGTCGTTGAGAGTTATCCCTATTTTCATCGCGTCTCCATGGTGTCGGCCGGCGCGGGGAAGGCCCCGCGCCGCGCCGTGGTTTTTACCTGCCCTGGTCTTTCTGTCCGCCGAGCCGGTTCTCCAGTTCGGCTATCCTGGCCTCCAGTTCCGCGGTCCTGTCCGGACCGGCTTCCTGCGGGGCCTGGAACATTCCGCGCCGGCCCGGCCAGGGCCCGCGGCCAGGTCCGCCGCCGGCGCGGCGCGCGCCGCCGCGTCCGCAGGGGCCCCTGCCCCATCCTATGGGCCCGGTTCCGTTGGGGCCCGTTCCGTCTCCGTATGGCATAAGCACCTCCTGAAAGCTATTGAGAATTATTCTCATTAAATCCGAAAAAAAATTATTTACGACAGTCCGGGCAAAGGCCGTGGAACTGTATCAGATGGCTGTCGATGCGGAAGCCGTATTTTTTGGCGAGCCCCTCCTCGGTCTTCCTGAGCAGTTCCGTCTCTTCCTTTATGAAATCCTTATAGTCCACGATGCGCCGGCAGGAGGTGCAGACCAGGTGATGGTGATGACCCTTGGCTTTCGGTCCTTCGGCCAGCTCGTAGCGCGCCTTTTCGTCCCCGGTATCGAACTTGCTGGCCACGCCTAGCCTGGTCATTAGCTCCAGCGTGCGGTAGACGGTGGCCAGACCGATATCGGGACAGCGGCGGGAAGCGCTCCTGAAAACCTCTTCGGCCGTCAGGTGCTCTCCCCTCTCTCCCAACGCGTCCAGCACGGCATGGCGGGCCGGGGTCATCCTGCGCCCGTGACCGCGCATATGGCGGCAGCAGCAGTTGGGATCGTGGTATTTATGGCGGCTCATAGTTATTGAGAATTATTCTCAATAATACATTTCACCGGGCGGGTATGTCAACAGAGCGGACCTCAGACCGTGACAAGACGGTCGGAATCCCTGACTATCTCGTAATGGTCCTTGAGCGTGGAAAGCGGGCAGATCTCGGAAGCCTTGGAGTCGCGGATCTTGAGGCAGGTGCCGCAGGCCAGGAATTTGCCGCCGGCGGCGAGGAACTTCTCCGCCTCTTCCTTCACGTTGAACCGCGCGTCCTCTATCTTGTCAATCTCCACGCCGCGGCCCGAGAGAAAGACCTTCACTTCGTCGCCCTGTTTCACGGCGTAAAGAGCCAGGCGCAGCGCGTTGAAAACGGTCTCCGGATCCGTCTGCGTGATTATCATGCCGAGTTTCATTTTGCCTCCGTGGTTCTCAATCTTTGAGGAAAATATTCTTCAGGAACTTGGCTTCGGCCTGCACCTTAACCTGGCCGTCCTGAAGCAGTTCGGCCTTCATCACGTACAGCGGCGCCATGTCCTTCTCCAGCCTGGCCGTCACCTCGGCCGCGCGGCCTATCAGCACAGGGGCCTTGTACTTAAGATTGAATTCCGCGGTCAGGGCGGCTATCCCTTTCGCGAACAGGCAGTTTGTCATGGCGCTGTCGAGCATCAGCGCGGCTATGCCTCCGTGCAGGAACCCGTCGTAGCCGGTTATCTCCCGGCGGCAGAAAACAGCGGCCCGCACGGAGCCGTCAGGCTGCGGCAGGAACTTGAGTTTCAGCCCCAAAGGATTATCCGCCCCGCAGGCTACGCAGCCGGAATGCGACTTGTGACCGGCGGCAGATCTCTTACTTTCCATGCTGTCCCATCTCTGCCTCCGCGGCGGCGGTCCGTGCCTGAACTTTCGAGATCTTCAGGGCTTTGCCGTTGACTACGGCATCGGTCAGTTTCCTCCGGGCGGAAGCGAGAATATTCCCGAAAGTCTGGCGGGAAACGCCCATGGCGGCGGCGCCGGCGGCCTGATCCCGCCCATCGAGGTCGGCGTGCTTGAGCGCCTGGAACTCCTCCAGCAGCAGCACGTTTTCTTCAAGTTCGCACATCGGGACGGCCCAAGGCTTGAAATAGTACGACCTGGGAGAATCCTTTATTCTTCTGCATTTCCGGGGTCTGGACATAGTTATTGGCATATGCCAATAACCAGATGTTAGCAATACGTCAGGAGGCCGTCAACGGAAGCGAGGGCCGAAACGGGCGAAGTCCCGGCCCGGAGGACGGCCGCCGGCGCTATTCCCCAGCGGGAGGCGACGGGAGCGAAAAGTTCGTCGCGGACGGAAAGTATCAAGGGAACCCGGCTTTTTTTAAGGATGCGCTCCAGGGCCGGGGCCCAGCCGCCGCCTTCCAGTTCCAGGAAGCCGATCTCGTCGATGAAGACCGCGTCGGCGCCGCGCAGGCTTTCCGCGGAGAGCGCCTTTTCACCCGCCGCCAGTCCTTGGGCGAAGAAGCCGAATTCCCCCGCTTTCACCGGCGAAGCGGCGCCTCGGCGGCACAGCGGTGTCCGCGCGCCGGTCGAAAGGTCGACGAGGTCGAAACCCGAGCGGACGCCGTTCTCCACCAGGCCTTCGGCCAGTATGCCGGCGGGCCTGAGGCCCTTTTCGCGCATCAGGGCGGCCATCCCGGCTATCAGGGTGCTTTTGCCCGAACCTCTCGGGCCGGACACGAAGAAGACCGGCGCCCCGCGGGAGTCGAGCAACCCCGGCGCGCGGGCTATGACGGTGCGCAGCGAGGCGGCGGGGCGAAGCGCCATGTCGCGCCCCGACGGCAGGGATTCCAGCACCAGCGGCAGCGAGGCGAAAGAATATTCGAGCGTGTCGAAGAAGCCGCGGCCGGCGGCTTTTTCCAGCCAGGCCCTGACGCGCGGGTTCATCAGTTCCTGCGCGACGGCGGCGAAGCCCAGCGTCACGGCGAAAGCGCGCGCGGCCATGCGCAGGCCGGAACCCCGGTCGCCCAGCAGCCAGCCGGCCAGCAGCGAGACCGCGGCTATGCCGGTCCAGAGCCCCGCCCGGGAGAGCAGGGCGGAGGCGCGGCGGTAGAAGAAAGCGCAGACGAGGCCGTATACGAGGCTCAGGCCGGCCGCCGGGAAAAGCGGCAGGCGGCCGGAAGTCATCAGCCCGGCTATGGCCAGAAGGTGCAGGGCGAGGAAAGCCGCCGAATAGTAGCCGGGCTCCTCTCCGCCGCGGCGCGGTTTAAAAATGTCCGCCGCGCGCTTCTTGACGGGGACCTTTTCCCCGTCCGCGGAAGCCTTCATGCCGATCAGCGCGGCCGCGGCTCCGGCGGCGAAATAGACGGCGAAGAGAAAGGCCAGCGGCTCCCAGACTCCGCCCGGCCGGCCCAGCCAGTCGCGCAGCTTCTCGAGGCCTTTGACATAGACCTGCAGCGACTCGGGGCCGTAGAAGAGCAGGAGCTTGCCTATCTTGTGGACGAGCCCCCAGCTCATGGCCAGCCCGCCGGCGGCGATATAGCCGGCGGCATTGCCGCCGATAAATCGCACGGCCAGTTCCGCCAGCATCCCCTCGGCGAAGATGGCGACCATGGGGCTGAGCAGTATCGCGCTGGGCGAGACCGATTTCATGGCGGCGCAGACGAGTCCCGCGCGCCAGAGCAGCCCTTTCTCGGGCCAGAGGCGGTGGCCGGCGATCAGTATCGCGACCCCGATGCCCGTCAGCAGCACGCCGGCGAAGGGGACCTGCGCGTTCTTGAGGAAACTGCCCAGGATTATCTCGGAAGCGGCCCAGAGGCTGCCGAGCACGGCGGCCTTGCGCCAGAGCAGTTCGCGGGCCGCCGGGCTCATTTAGAAAGCCGCCTTCAGCGCCGCCGAGACCATGCGGCCCGGCGCGAATTCTTCGTCGGAGCTCTGATGGAGTTCCTTGAAAGCATTGTCCAGCCGCAGGGAGAGCGAGGAACCGCCGCCCAGGTCGCGCGAGACGCCGAAACCGGCGGTAGAATAGCCGGACACCGACGCGGTATTGGCGTCATCGGTGAACTGGCGGCTCTTATGCGTCCATGAGGCGGAGAAGGCGCAGGGGCCCTTTTTCCATGCGAGCCCGGCCGACCAGATATGCCGCGGCGCGTAGGTCAGTTCCTTGTCCTTGATAGAAGGCAGGGCCGGGGAGTCCGTAATGCGCGAATGCGACTGCGCGTAGGAGGCGGAGACCGAGAACCCGCCGCGTATGTATTTAACGGGCAGCTCGAAGCCGTATATCCCGACCTTCGCGACATTGGTGTACATCTTCTCGGTGCCGTAGGTCGGGTCAGTAACGCCGGTGGTTATCTGGTAGATGAAATCGCGCGCGCGGGTCAGGTAGGCGGACGGATCGGAATAGAGGCCCGGCAGCGGGTTCAGCCGGAAGCCTGTCTCCACGGTCTCGCTCTTCTCCGGCCCCAGGTCCGGGTTGGGCTTCTGGTACCACTTGGTCGCACCGGATCCTTTCACCAGCGTCAGGACCATGTTCTCCAGTTCCGCGGGCCTGAAGCCGCCGGCATAGGAGATATACTGCGAGACAGCCGGGCCGTACTTATAGCCGGCCGAAAAACCCGGGGTCAGGCGCGACCAGGAGCGCTCTGCCAGGGCGCCGGTGAAAAATCCGGGGGCATTGGTGTTCTCGGCGTAGCCGTCGTAGAACTTCGCCCTGTCGTAGCGCAGGCCCGCGTCCAGGCTGAGCCTGCCGCCGGCGAGCCTGCGGCCGAAATGAAGAAAAGGCGAGCCGGTATCCGCCGCACCGATATCGCGGGCGTACTTGCCGTTTTTGTAATCGTCGTAGCCGTCGACGCGGCCCCGGCGCCAGTCGAAACCGAACACGGAATCGAGGCCGAGCATTTCGCCGGAGGCCGAGACCAGCGCGCCGCGGTCGCACCTGTCCACGCTTATATCGGTCAGTTTCGTGGTGCTGACGCCCTCCTCGCGGGTCTGCTCCGTGCTCTGGTCGAATACCGAAGCGGACCACTCGAAGCCGCCAAGAGGCCCGTTCCATGACAGCCTGGCCAGGTCGGTGACGCTCTCTCGGTATTCCCCCCGCGCCGTGCCGCGGTAATTGGTGCCCAGTCCGACGACGCCGTCGAAGCGGGAGATATCGGCGCGCAGGGCGCCGCCGGCGCCCAGGTCGTAGGCGGCGCGCAGGCCCGCGGCGTCCTCGTCGGTATAGGACCGGCGCGTATAGGCGTCCCTGTCGGCCTCCAGGGCCTTGGTATAGCCGTCGCTGCGCATGGTCCTGCCGAATACCTGCAGCGAGAGTGGGCCGATCTTTCCGCCGAGGCGGGCGCCGAGGTCGAAAGTATTGTAAGAACCGAAAGAGGTCTCTATGAGCCGGCCCGCCCCCGGCTTCCGGGTGATGATATTGACCACGCCGGCCATGGAATTGGAGCCGTAGAGCGAGGAAGCCGGGCCTTTGACCACCTCCACTCGGTCTATGTCCCCGACCGCGAGGTCGTTCCAGTTGACGCCGCCGTTGGCCGCGTTATTGAGAGGGACACCGTCGAGCAGGACCAGGGTGCGCCCCTGGCCCCGGCCGCCCTGCGCGCCTAGGCCGAAGCCGCGCATGGTCACCGCGGCCGTGCGGTCGTTTATGTCCCCCGAGGCGCGGCCGGTGTCCAGGCCGGGCACCAGCGAAGCCAGTTTCTCGTCGATAGCGGCGCCGGGAACGGAAGCGAGCTGATCGGGGAGCACCACTTCCACGGATGCCGGCACTTCGGCCAGCGCGCGAGGCGCTCGGCCGGGCGTGAGCACGGTCAGATGCACCTCGGCCGCCTCCGCGGCGGCGGCAAGGAACAGCGAAGCGCACAGCAGGCGGTATTTTCCCATCTCCCGGTCCCGTACAGTATCCGCCTAGAGCGGGGCTATTATCGAGAAGGAGCCGTGCGTCACGCCTTTAAGGGCTCGCAGCGAGTCGGCGAGCTTCTGCAGGGCGGCGGGCCGACCTTTCAGCGATATCGTGATCATGGCGCGGCCGCCGGGCAGAAGGTGCGAGGTCGAGGAGAGGATGGAGGCCCCTCCGGCCTTGAGGAGTTTCTCCACGCCGGCGGAGATCCTCCCGTCGCCAGGGCCGTAGACCAGGGAGACGGAGGCGGCGCATTCGCGGCCGCCTCGCCATTCCCTCTTGACTATGGCGCGGCGGATGAAGTCTCCCATGGCCTGCGAGCGGCTGCGATAGCCGCGCTCGACCACTATCTCGTCGAGCCTGCCCAGCAGGCCCTTTTCGAGGCAGACGGTGTATCTTTCCATTTTCATAGTCATAATATTCTACCAAAAGTTATGAGTATCGCCAAAAAATATCCCCGGGCCGGAACCCGGGGGACCGGAGAGCAGGCAGGGGCGCGACAGCCCGGCGCTTATTCGAAACGGAGAGTGGCGCCCAGGATCAGGGAGAGTTCGTCGGCGGCGTCGTTCAGGCCGTACCGGACTCCGACGTCGAGGTCCAGCGTCGGGACCGGCGACCAGACCAGGCCAAGCATGGAGCTGACCGGGTGGGAGACAGCGTCCTTGTCCGTATTGGTCTCGACGGCCAGTTCGGCGGCCAGCAGCGTCCTTGGCAGCACTTCCAGCGCGCCCAGAGCCGAGGCACTGAGGATGTTCTTCTCTTCGCCGGAGGAATTGCGGTTGTACTTATAACCCGCGTTGACATAGTACTGGCGCGGCCCGTCGGTCCTCCCGGCTATGCCGTAGATCCAGACTTGTCCTTCCCCCGCGCCCAGGCCTTTGGCGTCGTCGCCGGCGGGCAGTGAGAAGCCCGGTTTGAGAGCCAGGTCCCAGCCGCTCCGCTCGGCCACCCAGAATTTGACCTCCATGGAGACGTCGCCGAGGCCGCTCTCGGAGAAACCGGCGGAATCCCAGCCCTGCCAGGGCGCGCTGAGCAGCAGGTCCAGCTTGTCCCAGAGGCCGTATGAGAAAGTGGCCGACAGGGTGTTGGAGAAATAGTCGGAAGCGTCGGTGTCCTCGGTATGATCGAAGCCGACCTCGGCCTGTATGACGTCCCGACCCAGGAATCCCGTATCCTCGGTGGACATCGGGTGGAAAGCCGCGGCGGTGCCGCAGGCGAATAAAACAGAGGAAAAGAATATGGCGGTCTTTTTCATGTGTTCACCCCCGCAATATTATCCCTAAATCGCGGTAATTAGTAAATCAGTTCCTTCCCGGAAGCGGAAGGGGGCCGGCGCCGGAGCAAAGCCGCGGGCCTAGCCGCCGCAAGCCGGGCATTTGCGCAAGGCCGCCGGCTGCTCGAGGTTGCTGAGCCGGAGGATCTTTTCGTCGCCGAACACTTCCCGGGTCGGCCCGTCGGCGGTTACGCGGCCCTTGTGTATCACGATGGTGCGGCCGCAGACCTCCAGGGCGAAATCCAGGTCGTGGGTGGCGATTATCCTGGTGTGCTTAAAAGTTTTAAGGAGCTCGATGAGACGGCGGCGGGACCTGGGGTCCAGGTTGGAAGTAGGCTCGTCCATCACCAGAATGTCCGGCTGCATGACCAGCACACCGGCGATTGAAACGGCCCGCTTTTCCCCCTGGGAAAGCCTGTACGGCGGCCGCGAGCGGAGATGCGCCGCCCCCACGGTCTCCAGGGCCCCCATCACTTTCCCCTCCAATTGCGCTTCGCTCACGCCCAGGTTGAGCAGGCCGAAAGCCGCGTCCTCGAACACGGTAGGCATGAAGAGCTGGTCGTCGGGATTCTGGAAGACCATGCCCACCGCCCGCCGTATTTCCGTGAGATGCTCCTTGGCCACCGGCAGGCCGCCTATCCGCAGGGTGCCGGCCGCGGGGAAAAGGCAGCCGGTAAAATGCCGCAGCAGGGTGGACTTCCCCGCCCCGTTCTCCCCCACCAGCGCCACGGCCTCGCCGTGCTCCACGCGCAGGGAAATGTCTTCCAGCGCGGGAGTACCGTCGGGATAAGAATAGCGCAGACCTTGCGCTTCCACTATGTGATGGCTCATTTTAATAGTCCTGTTACGGCCTGTCCCAGAGCGACAGGCAGATTTACGAACCTGAAAACGATGAACAGCGCCGTCCAGGCGCCGCAGAACAGCAGCTCCGGCCGGCCTATGTTCGAGAAGCGCGCCACGCGGATATGCCCGTCGAAACCGCGGCAGAGCATGGCCCGGTAGACCCGCTCGGCGCGGTCGAGCGTTTTAAGCAGCAGATGGCCGAGTATCTGTATAAATACGCCGAAGCCCATGCCTCCGCGCCCGGCAGAGCGCAAGGCACGCGCGCGGGACATGCTCTCCGCTTCCGCCGTCAGGGAAAAAAGGTAGCGGTTCAAAAAAAGAAGCTGCACAACAAAGGCCTTCGGCACCCCCAGCCGCAGCAGCGCTTCGCAGATGGAATTCATGCCGGTCAGCGCCAGCAGCAGCAGGGCCGCCGAGACCGTCAGGAAGAACCGCAGCAGGATGGAAGCGAAGGAGACCCAGCCTCCGGACACGCCGAAGTCTCCTACCCGCAGCAGCACGCCGCTGTCTAAAAATGGGTTAAAGATACCGACTACCACCGCGAAGGGCGAGACCAATAAGACCTTTTTCAGAAGATGACCGACAGGAAGCCGCCCTTGCGCCGCGAGATAAACAGGGTAGAGCAGGAAGGGGAGCAGCGCGGAAACCTCGTATTTACCGAAGGAGACCACCGCGACGATGAAAAGGGCGGTGGTCAGCAGTTTTGCGCGCGGGTCCAGCCTGTGCAGCCGGGTAAAACCGGCCGCCAGCGTATCCATATAGCCGATGTCGGTAAGGTTCTGCGCGAGTTGTCCCATATTGAAAATAACCGCCGGCGCGGCGGGCGCCCGCGGTTATTATACCAAGCGCGTACCGGCGCTAGGCCGCGGCGTTGCGGCGCCTGAGCGCGAAGCCTATAAGGCCGGCGAGGGCGAGTGTCAGCAGCCCGCCCACCAGCCCCGCCACCGAAGTCCCGGCGTCCACCGCGGGCCAGGGCGCTTGCTCCCCGGCCTCCGGCGCGGCTTGCGTCCCGCCCTCTTCCGCGGCGGGCTCGTGAACGACTTCGGCTTTTTTAAAGCCGTAATCCGGCAGGAAGGAGGTTTTTTCCTGCAGCGACGCCAGCAGGCCGTGCACTTTTGCGCCGCTTTCAAGTTCCTCCTTACCGGAGGTGCGCAGCATGGCCCATTCCAGCCCGTCCGGGTTGGCCGAGGCGAACCAGCTGAGCGCGGCTCCCGTAAGCACCGCGGCGGCGGTCAGCCCCGCCAGCGCGCCCTTAACGCTGACGCCGATCGGTTTGCGCTCCGTCGCGGCGGCAAGTATTTCCGGTCGGGCTTTCAGGATGAAGGACACTACCCCCGCCGTCACCAGACCCTCCACCAGGCCGATGGCCAGGTGTATGGGCTGCATCAGCATCACAAAGGTCTTGAACGGCAGTTCGGAAATGCCGGAGGCCAGCGTCTGCACTACCACGCCGAAAGCCCCTAACTGCAGGCCGGCTATCCCGGCCAGGGTGGAGCCCAGCATTATCCTCCGCCCGTCCAGGCCGTCGCCGGCTATCTTTTTATAGATAAGCGGATAGGCGACAAAGCAGGTAAAGAAGCCCAGGTTGAAGATATTGCAGCCCAGCGCCAGCAGCCCGCCGTCGGCGAAGAACAGCGCCTGCACCGTAAGCACCGAGGCCATCACCAGGAAAGCCGACCAGGGCCCCAGCAGGATGGCCAGGATCATGCCGCCGCCCATATGGCCGCTGGAACCGGTGGCGGGAATGGTGAAGTTTATCATCTGCGCCGCGAAGATGAAAGCGCCCAGCACGCCCATCAGCGGAACCTTCCTGTCGTCGGCTTCCTCGCGTACTTTTTTAGCGCTGTAAGCTAAAAGCCCGCCGGAAACCGTCCACATAGTACCGCCCACCGCGGGCGAGAGCAAAGCGTCTGCCATGTGCATATCAGTTTTCTCCTTAAATAGCCGGCTTAGAACCGAAAAGTCGCGCCCGCCAGCAGGCCAAGGTCGTCGGCCGCGTCGTTAAGGCCGGCTTTCACGCCGACGTCCAGGTCCAGCGTGTCTTTTGGGGACCAGACAATGCCGAAGACCGAGGACAGCGGGTGTGAGGCCGCGGCCGGGTCGGCGTTAGTCTCGTAGGCCAGGTCCACCGAGAGCAGCGTCTTCTCCATCACCTCATAGGCGGCCGCGGCGGAGGCTTTGAGGATATCCTCTTTTTCGCCCGCTTTGTTCTTGTTGAGCAGGTAGCCGGCGTTCACGTAATACTGCCACGCGCCCGAAGCGCGCCCCGCTACGCCGTAAACCCAGTAACCGCTCTTCCCGGCGCCCAGGCCTTTTTTATCGTCCCCGGTAGGCAGGGAAAGCCCGGGTTTAAGGGCGAAGGCCCAGCCGGCTTTTTCGGCGACCTGAAATTTAGCGTCCAGCGCCAGGTCGCCAGGGCCGTCTTCCGAAGTCCCGGCCGAACTCCAGCCCCCGAACGGGATAGTGAGCAGTAAGTCGGTCCTGTCGTTGAGGCCGTAGGAAACCTCCGCCGCCAGGGAACGGGAATAAACATCGGTCCCCTCCTCCGCGGCCGAATATTCATAACCTATCTCCGCCTGCCGCCCTCCTTTGCCCAAAAAGCCGGTATCCTCGGTTATCAGGGGGTGCATGGCCGCCGCCCTGCCGCAAAAGACCGCAAGCAAACCGACCGCGAACAAGTGTTTTTTCATGATGGCTCCTCGATGTTACTATTGTGTTTTTCGTGCTACCGTAAAACAAAAAAATTATTTACCGGCGCTGGTGACGCTCAGCGTAGCGTGCTTTACGCCTTTCACGGATTTCAGGGCGTCGGCCAGCAGCTTCACTTCGGCCCCGCGGCCCTTCACCGCTATGATCTCCAGGCAGTTGTCGTGGTCCAGGTGCACGTGCTGCGAGGAGATTATGATCCCGCCGTGGTCGTGCTGTATGTCCATGAGGCGGTTGACCACCTCGCGGCGGTGATGGTCGTAGACCAGCGTGACGGCGCCGGCCACTATGGCGCCCTTTTTGAAATCGTCGGAGACGAACTCCTTGCGGATGAGGTCGGCTATGGCCTTGGAGCGGTTGTCGTAGCCCTCGGAGGCGATGTAGGCGTCGAAGCGCTCGAGCAGGTCCCCCTCCAGGGAGACGCCGAAACGGGACAGGGAGGTCTTGCGTGTCATCTTTAGTTAAATTGTAACACTTAACCGCCCGAGGGTCAAGCGCTCCGGTCCCCGCGGCGCCTACCGGTTGACGCCGGTCATGGAGCCAAAGTCCCGTAAAGCCCTGGGTCCTTTGCCGTCCGGCGGCTTACCCTTATAGCCCATAGGGATGTAAATATTGATTTGTATCATAGTAGCCGTAGTCAAACACAGCCGCAATAGGAGAAAAGATGAGGAAAACGCATCTCATTAAGATAGTGCCGGCGCTCCTGCTGGCCGCCTCCGTCGCGCGTGCCCAGAACGTGTCCTTCGACACGCTCACGGACCTCAAGGACGTGATAGGGCAGGCCGCGGAAATAGCGACGCCCGAGATACAGGCCCCCGCCGCCGAGACCAAGGCCGTCAAGGACTGGACCATAATGGTCTTCATAAACGGCAAGAACAACCTCTCGAGCTACGTCATACAGGACATGAACGAGATGGAGCAGTTCGGGCCCACCTCCAACGTGAACATAATCACGCAGTCGGCGCGGATGAAGTACACCGCTCCCTCCTACCCGGATTACCCCGGCGGCGGCTATTACGACGACTGGAGCACCCCTGGTCCGATCGTACCGCATCCCGGCTGGCCTAACCCGCACTGGAACATGCCCCCCATGATGATGAAGGACGCGGCCAGGGACGCCAGCACCGACTGGACCGGCGTGCGCCGCTACGAGATAGTCAAGGACGGCGACAACTCCTCCCTCAGCTCCAAGCTCGTCCAGGACATGGGCAGCGTGGACATGGGCGACTGGCGGCAGCTCGCCGAGTTCGGCAAGTGGGTCAAGCAGAACTACCCCGCCAGGCGCTATATGCTCATCGGCTGGAACCACGGCTCCGGCTGGGAGATGAAAGGGATACAGCCCGAGATCATGAAGGGCATCTCCTACGACGACGAGACCGGCAACCACATCAACACCGTAGAGCTGGCCCAGGCCATCCGCGAGATGGGCGGCGTGGACATCTACGCCTCCGACGCCTGCCTGATGCAGATGGCGGAAGTGGTCTACGAGCTCAAGGACGCCGCCAGGATCGTCGTGGGTTCCGAGGAGAACGAGCCCGGCGACGGCTGGGGCTACCACGAGTTCCTCTCGCGCGTGCACTCCAACCAGTCCAACCTGACCTCCGAGGTCATGGCCGCGGCCGCGGTGCAGGGCTACAAGGCCTTCTATTCGCCCAAGGGCACCGCGACCACGCAGTCGGCGGTCAGGACCTCCGGCATAGCCCGCTACCGCCAGCTTCTCGACCAGTGGGTGGAGCTCGCCATGCAGGAAGACAAGGAAATGCTCAAAACCGCCCGCGGGGCTGCCGTCGGCTTCGGCGGCGCCGGGTCCAGGGACCTGACCCACTTCATGGAACTGGTCCATGAGAAGACGCAGAACAAGGCGCTGCAGTACAAGACCGTCGAGGTCATGAACCACCTCTACGACCGCGTCCTTATAGACAACGCCACCACGGGCTCCCGGTTCGAAAAAGCCTATGGCCTGGCCGTCTACCTGCCGACCTGGAGCTTCGACTCCACCTACGGCCAGCTCGCCTGGGCCAACGACGGCAAATGGGACGAGTTCATGCAGTGGATGACCGCCAAGTGATCTAACGGCGATCTTCGGAAAGCCGTCCGCCGCAAGGCGGGCGGCTTTCTTATTTGGAAGGGAGGGTCGGCAGCCCGGCGGCGGCGAAATAGGCCTGGCCGAGGGCTATGCAGCCGTCGTTCACGGGGGAGAAGCGGTTGGCCAGCGGGCGCAGGCCTCGGGCGGCGAGCAGTTCCGAGGTCCATTCCAGCAGGACGCGGTTCTGGAAGACGCCGCCGCAGAGTATCACCTCTTTAACGCCGAGCCGGCGCGCCATGGCCGCCAGTATGTCCGCCGCGGCTTCGGCCAGGCCGAGGTGGAACTTCCCCGCTATGGCCGCCGCCCTGGCGCGACCGCGGCCCTTTTCGGCCAGCGCGGAGGCCAGGACCGGGCGCCAGTCCAGCTCCATGCTGCCGGCTTTGCCGGCCACGCCGAACTTATAACCGGAGCCGGGACGGTCGCCGCAGAGGCTTTCGAGCTCCATCGGCCCCTGCGCCTCGTAGGTGGAAGAGGTCCCGAGGCCGGCGGCGCAGGCGACGGCGTCGAAGAGGCGGCCCATCGAAGAGGAGAGCGGCGAGTTGACCCCCGCCTGCCCCATCTTCAGGACCGTGGAGACGGCTGAAGCGGACGGCGCCAACCTGAAGGCTTTCGCCAACGCCGCCGGGCCGCATTCGGCGGCCATCGAAATCAGCGGCCGCCAGGGCTCCAGCGCGGCGGCGTCGCCGCCGGGCAGCCGGAAAGGGCGCAGGCGTCCTTCGCGGCGCCAGGACCTGCCGGTCACCGACAGGAATTCCCCTCCCCAGATGGCGCCGTCGGAACCGTAGCCGGTGCCGTCGAAAGCCGCGCCGCAGAACGGGGGCTTGAGGCCGTTCTCGGCCGCGACGGACAGGAGATGGGCCAGGTGATGCTGGCAGCGGTCCGCCTTCAGGCCCAGCTTGGCCGGCAGGGCGGAGGAAAAATAATCCGGATGGAGATCGGCGACGGCGGCGCGGGGCTTCACGCCCAGCAGCGCCGTCATCTTGCGGTAAGTCTCCAGGTGGAAATCCCGGTTCCCCGCTTCCTCAAGGTCGCCTATGTACTGCGAAAGATACGCCTCGTCCCCGCGCGTCAGGCAGAACGAACTCTTGAGATCGGACCCGGCGCAATAGAGCGGGGCTTTCGGCCTGAGAGGAAGCCTGACCGCGAACGGCACGGCGCCGCGCGCCATCCTTATATAGCGCGGCTCCCCGGCGCCGACGAAGGTCACGCTGTCGTCGATGCGGTTGTGTATGGGGCGGTCGTGGAATAGGAAGAAGCCGGCTATGCCCGCCAGGGCCTTTTCAGCTTCCGCGTCGTCCTTCGAAATGGGCTCGTCGCGCCTGTTGCCGGAGGTCATGACCAGCGGCCCGGCGAAGCCGCGGGCGGCCAGGGCGGCGAAAAGGGCCTCGTGCAGCGGCGTATAGGGCAGCATGACGCCGACGGAGGAGAGGCGGGGCGCGGCGGCGCCGAACGAAGCCGGACGCAGCTTGCGCAGGGTCACTATCGGCGCCGGCGGGGAAGCGAGCAGCTCACGCTCGCGGGACGAAATATCGAAATGGCGCAGCGCCCAGGCCAGGGACGGGGCCATGATGGCCAGCGGCTTATGCGGGCGCCTCTTGGCCGCGCGCAGCCGCGCCACGGGCATGGCGGCGGAAACGTCGCAGGCCAGGTGGAAGCCGCCGAGGCTCTTGAGAGCGGCGATCTCCCCCTTTTTCAGGGCGGCGGCGGCCAGCGACAGGGCCTTCGCCCCCTCGACGCGCCTGCCCCGCGCGAAGCAATAGACACGGGGCCCGCAGACGGGGCAGGCGTTGGGTTGGGCGTGGAAGCGGCGGTCGAGCGGATCGTGATACTCTCTGGAGCAGGCCGGGCACATCTTAAAGGGCGCCATAGTGGTCTTGGGCCTGTCATAGGGCAGCGTCTTCACTATTGTGAAGCGGGGGCCGCAGTTGGTGCAGTTGGTGAAGGGGTAGAGATGGCGCCGGTCGCGCGGGTCGTGCATTTCGCGGCGACAGTCGGCGCAGAGGCCCAGGTCGGCCGGAATCATGGCCGAGGAGGGGCCGGCGGCGGCGCTTTCCTTGATGGTGAAAGGGCCGCCCGGGCCGGGTTTAAGGGACGAGACCGTCAGGGAATCGACGCGGGACTGCGGCGGCGATTTGTGTTTTATGCCGGAGATGAAGACCTCTAAGGCGGAGGCGGGGCCCTGGGCTTCTATGGTGACGCCGCCGAGGTCGTTGCGGACCCAGCCGGAGACCTTGTGCTCGAGGGCGAGCTTGTAGACGTTCGGCCTGAAGCCGACGCCCTGCACCACGCCTTTTACGATTATTTTCTTCCTGATGTCAGCGACCTCGGCCCTCGCGCTCGTATGCGCCTCCGCTCCGCGAGGAGCAAAGCACCGTCAGCTGCGGCGCATACTCCGTAAGCTCGGGCCTTCGGACGGTTTTTCTTAGGTGAGGCCCCCGCCATCCCGTTTGTCTCCTCATGACGACCGCTAGCGGCCGGTGACTACCCGGCCGGTGGAGTAGTCTAGCTGGCTGCCGTACATGCTGTGCGGGATGAAATAGACGAGGAGGGTGACGATAAAAGCGGCGATGACCCAGGGGCGCGGGTTCTTCGCCCTGAAGGAAGCCCACAGTGCGGCCAGCCAGAATATGAGCATGACGAGGGTCTTATTGTCGGTGAGGTCGCCGCCGAAAGGCCAGCCGGTCCAGTAATGGCCGAAGGCGTGGTACTGGGTCAGCGGGCCGAAGACGAAGCCGCCCAGCAGAAGAAAAGCGGCGTTCCAGGCCACGGCGTGCTTCACCACCAGGTCGCGGGTGAAGAGTGTTATGGCTATGCGAACGGAGAAGACCATGAAGAGGAACATCAGCAGGACATGGGGTATAAGTATCCGGCCGGGCACCGCGCCCTTGAAGCGGGTAACCACCCGCTCCGGCCCCAGCGTCATGCTCTCTCCGCCGCTCCGCAGCGTGACATAATACTCCAGCTTGCCGGCGGGCGGCTGGTCGGGCAGGCGCGCCGAATACAGGGGCCCGTCGGAAGCGATCTCCGTCCCCGAGAAGGGTTCGTTCGCGCCCAGGCGCCGCCAGGCCAGGCCGACCTCCACCGGGTTTTCGCTCACGACCTTTATAAGGCAATCGTCCCCGCCGGTGGTGCAGCTGCGCGGCAGGCGGTAGGAGGAGACGAGCGCCCCGCCGAACTCCAGGTTCTTTCCCTTCACCGGGTAGGTCGGGCCCGTCGCCCGCTGGAAGACGGCGAAGAAAAGGGTGACCAGCAGGGCGATGGCCCAATAGGAGGTTTTTTTCATCAGCAGATGCGGGGGAGCTGCTCGCCTTCCAGCATGCGCAGCAGGCGCGAACCGCCCACGGCGGTGCGCAGCGTGACGTCGCCGCCCTTTCCCAGGACGCGCCCGGCTATGACGGCGCCGCGGCCGTAGCGGTGGGAGCGCAGGGCGCGCAGGACTTTAGCGGAAGAAGAGGGCGGGCAGAACAGCATCATCCTGCCCTCGTTGGCTGAATAGAGGGGGTCCAGGCCCAGCAGGGCGCAGGCGTTGGCCGTGACCGGCGAGACCGGCACTTTTTCCTCGTCGAGCTCTATCGACAGGCCGGAAGCGGCCGCCGCCTCGTTGAGCGCGGTGGCCAGGCCGCCGCGGGTGAGGTCGCGCATGGCGCGCACGGCGCCGGCGGACAAGGCTTTCTCCGTCAGGCCGTTCAGCGGGGCGCAGTCGCTCCTGAGGCCGCTCAGCCCCAGGTTGTTGCGCGCGTTCATGACCGCCACGCCGTGATCGCCCAACGGACCGCTGACGAGAAGTTCGTCGCCGGGCCGCAGCGCCCCGAAGGAGAGGTCCCTGCCGGCGGGGATGAGGCCCACGCCCGCCGTGGAGATGAAAAGCCCGTCGGCCTTGCCCTTGTCGACCACCTTCGTGTCGCCGGTGACTATATCGACGCCGGCCTCGGCGGCCGCCGCTTTCATGGAGAGGACGGCTTTTTTGAGCAGTTCCCCGTCGAAGCCCTCTTCGATTATGAACGAGGCCGAAAGGGCCAGCGGGCGGGCGCCCTTGACGGCCAGGTCGTTGACGGTGCCGCAGACGGCCAGTTTGCCGATATCGCCGCCGGGGAAGAAGAGCGGGCTGACCACGTAGCCGTCGGTGGTGAAGGCCAGGCGCTCGCGGCCGGCCTTTATGACGGCCGAGTCGGCGAGCTCGGCCAGGGCCTTGTTGGCGAAGGCGCGGGCGAAAAGGCCCGAGACCAGTTCGTGGGTAAGGCGGCCGCCGCTGCCGTAAGCCAGCGTTATCCTGCCGGGGACTTTCAGGCCGCTCTTTCCGGGCATATGGACTTTCCTTTTTCGAAGACGGTGTCGAGAAAATGCCGCGCGGCCGGGCTGAGCTTGCGCGTGCGGGAGCGGAGCAGGTAGACGGTGCGGCGCAGGTCGAGGTCGCGGAACCTGACGGCCTTTATGCCGCGCGAATCCCCCCCGCCGAAAGCGGAGACGGGCAGGATCGAGGCGCCCACGCCCGAGCGCACCGCGGTCTTTATGGTCTCGATGTCATCGAGCTCCATCTTCACCCTGAGCGCCAGCCCTTCTCTCCCGAAGAAATCGTCTATGAACTTTCTCGACGGGTAGGCCTTGTCGAAGAGCACGAAGTCCATGGAGCCCAGGGCCTCGCGGCCTATCTCGTCGGCGCGCGCCGCGGGGGAATTCTCCGGGGCCGCCAGCATCATCTCCTCGGCGCAGACCGGCAGGTAGGAAATGTCCCCCTGTTTTTTGGGGGCGCAGGCCAGGAAACCGAAATCGGCGCGGCCGGCCTGCACGTCGGCGGCCACCTGTTCCGACTGACGGTACTCGACGCTGACCTTTATCTCCGGGCGGGCCGACATGAACCGGCTTATGTAGCCCTGGAGGAGGTAAAGGCCCGTGCTGTAGATGGCGGAAATGCGGACCGAACCGGCGGACTTGCCCGGCTGCGACCTGACGATGGAGGAGAGGACGGAGGAGTAGAGGGCCGAGATCTTTTTGGCCGCCTCGTAAAGGGAAGTCCCCTCGTCGGTGAGCGTGACGCCGTCGCGGCCGCGGTTGACCAGCGGACAGCGGAAGGTGCGCTCGAGTTTCTTGAGCTGCTGGCTGACCGCCGACTGGGTGACGCCGTTGAGCTCGGCGGCGCGCGAGAAACTGCCGGTGTCGGCCAGGTCGCGGAAGAGCTTGAGCGTCTCTATGGTCATCATCAGCCGCCGTATTTGAACCAGGCGGCGCAGGCGCCTTCGGAAGAGACCATGCAGGGCCCCACGGCCGACGAGGGGGTGCAGGCCTTGCCGAAGAGGCGGCAGTCCGGCGGAGAGGCCTTGCCGGTCAGGATAAGTCCGCAGAGGCACCCTTTCGGTTCCGGCGCCTCGCGCTCTTTAACCCCGAACTCCGCGAAAGCGTCGAACTTCCGGTAGGCGGGCGAGAGGGCCAGGCCCGAGCCGGGGATCTTACCGATGGCGCGCCAGGAGGCGTCGGCCGGGGCGAAGACCTCGGACATAAGCTTCAGGGCGGCGGGATTCCCGCCCGCTTTCACCACGCGGCTGTACTCGGTATCGACCTCCGGCCGGCCCGAGAGCATCTGGCCGAGCAGGGCGTCCACGCCGCGCAGGATGTCGAGCGGTTCGAAGCCGGCTATGACGCAGGGGACCTTGTATTTTTCGGCCACGAAACGGTAGGGTTCGGGACCTATTATCGCGCTGACATGGCCCGGCATGATGAAGCCGTCCACTTCCCCCTCGCCCGACGAAAGAAGGGCTTCCAGGGCGGGAGGGACCAGTTTGAAGAGCGGCGCGACGAAGAAGTTCTTAAGGCCGGCGGCCCTGGCGCGCGCCAGCACGCCGCCTATGACCGGGGCGGTGGTCTCGAAGCCGACGCCGATGAAGACGACCTTGCGGGAGGATCCCGCGCCGGCGATATCCAGCGCGTCGAGGGGAGAGTACACCACGCGCACGTCGGCGCCTTTCTCGCGGGCGGCCTGCAGGTCCAGTCCCTTGCTGCCCTTGACCTTCAGCATGTCGCCGAAAGTGGCGACGGTCACGCCTTTGACGAGGGCCAGTTCTATGAGCCGGTCGATGTCGCCCTGGGAAGTCACGCAGACGGGGCAGCCGGGGCCCGAGAGCATCTTGACCGGGGCCGGGAGCAGGCGGCGCAGGCCGGCCGCGGCGATGGACATGGTATGCGTGCCGCAGACCTCCATGAAGTTGGCGCGGCGGCGGCCGGACGCGGCCAGGCGCGCGGCCTTTTCGCCGATGGCCGAGACCATGCGGGCGGCCAGTTCCCTGTCGCGGAAAAGCGGCGCCGTGTCGGCGGGAAGTTTAAGGTTCGAAGCCTTTTTCATAAAGTTCCTGGAAAACGTCGAGGGTCTTCTTCGCCTCTCCGGGATCGAGGACCTGTATGGCGAAACCGGCGTGGACCAGGACATAATCGCCCTTTTCGGCGGCCGGGACCAGGTCGAGCGCGACCCGGCGGCGGGTGCCGCCGAAATCCACCTCGGCGGAAGCGTCGTTCTTAGAGAGTATTTTTCCTGGAACAGCCAGACACATGGGACCTCCGAACGGGGGCGCTACCAGACCTGAATTATACTATTTTTGGAATTTTCAAATTTTGATATACTATTGTCCGCGAGTCGGGCGGTACGGCGCTTCGCCGCCGCCGTCCGGCGCATAGAGGTTGGGTGGCTGAGCGGTCAAAAGCAACGGTCTGTAAAACCGTCGGGCTACGCCCTACAGAGGTTCGAATCCTCTCCCAACCACCAGATTTCTCTATATAGGCCCGCGCGAGTTCCTTCGTAGTGAGCGCGGGTTCCTTATAAGAGGGGTTCAGCGAGCGGTTCCGGCCTCACATGGCCGGATAAGCGAGCGACGATGAAACGGGGAGCTTAGCTCCCCTTGTAGAAGGGCCGAGCGGAGTATTCCTTTCGGAGCGAGGATGACCCGACCGAAGGGAGGGCCCGAAAAATGGAAGGGTGGCCGAGCGGTTGAAGGCGCAGACCTGGAAAGTCTGTAAGCTCCAAAAGGGCTTCGAGGGTTCGAATCCCTCCCCTTCCGCCAGATCATGAAAGGCGGAAATACGGGAACGCTGAAAACAGCGTTCCCGTTCTCTTTATACCGGGGATTCTCCAGGTTCGAAGTCACGGATAAGCCGCATAGCGGCTTTCCGCGACCCCGCCTCGGCGTTTTTCGCTGAAAAAACGCCTCCGGCCTTGCGGCCCGCACGCGGCTTCCGCCGGAAGCCGCTCCAAGGGGCGGGCCTCACCTCCCCTTCCGCCAGATATAAGGGGCGGAAATTAAAGAAGAGCGCGTAACCCGCGCTCTTCTTTATTGCGGAAGGGGAGCGGAGTTACAGGAACAGGAACCGGACGGGACTTACCAGGGAATAGAGGTTGATGACCCCGCCCAGGGCGAGGAAAGGGCCGAAGGGCATATGGTCGCGGCGCCCGGCCCTTTTCATCAGCAGAAGCCCTATCCCGTATACGGAACCGAAGAAAGCGCCGATGACCAGGGTGGAAATGACGCCCTGCCAGCCCAGCAGAGCCCCCAACCCGCCCATCAGGAAGATATCCCCCTCGCCGACCGCGTCCATCTTGTAGATCTTCTTTCCCAGCCAGGCCATAAGCCATATCAGGCCGGCGCCGAAAACCAGGCCTCCGGCGGATTGGAGCAGCCGGTCCGCGACCGCGCCCTCCAGATACGGATTGACCACCGCCGCGGCCAGGCCTATGACGCCCAGCAGGAAAGAGAAGATATCGGCTATCAGCATCGTCTCAAAATCGATCACGGCTATGACGATAAGGAGGTAGACCGCCAGCAGGGAGGCGGCCATCCAGACCGGCGTCCCTATCCATTTCCAGAAAAAAAACCAGGTCAGCGCTCCCGCCAGGACCTCTACGGCCGGATAGCGCCAGGAGATGCGGCCTCCGCAGGAACGGCACTTGCCGCCCAGCAGGATAAAACTGAGGACGGGAATATTATCGCGGGAACGGATCGGGGTCCCGCAGGAAGGACAGCGCGAGCGCGGCTTTACGATGGACTGGCCGGCGGGGACCCTGGCTATGCAGACATTGAGGAAACTGCCGATGATAAGGCCGAACAGCGCCGGGGCCGCTATGAATATCGTCTCCTGCATGGTCAAAAGAACACGCCCCGCACCTGGAAGCGCGGGGCGTGTTTTTCAGGCACCGGTCCTTAGAAGGAAGACCAGACCGAGGAGCCCTTCAGGTCATTGTGGGTGCAGCTCACGACGAACTGACCCCACCTGACGTTGTCGAGCGAGTTGCCGTTATAGGCCCAGCCGGCACCGTCGGTGACGGTCGTCGAAGTGAACGCGACCTGGGCGCTGTCGGCGTGACCGGTCTGCGGCAGCTTGGCCTGGGGTATCTCGTTGATGTACTTCGGCGTAAGCGCGACGGCCAGATTGCTGGCG
Source organism: Elusimicrobiota bacterium (assembly GCA_019135865.1). GTDB lineage: Bacteria > Elusimicrobiota > Elusimicrobia > Elusimicrobiales > UBA9959 > UBA2231. The sequence continues at coordinate 223,551 of JAGVVD010000019.1, read as the reverse complement.
GTGCTGGCCGCAGCCACGGCACCGGACGGATACCAGCCCTCGTTGTCGCCGTAGTACACGTTGATGGCGCTCCTGACGGAAGAAAGCGCGCCCTTGGTGGCGCCTTCCTTGGACTTATTGATCAGGTCGGCGAACTTCGGTATGGCGATCGCGGCCAGGATACCGATGATCGCGACGACGATCATAAGCTCTATCAGGGTGAAGCCCTTTTTGCTGTTTTTCATTTACTTTGTTCCTCCCCTCTTTACGGATTAATGGATGTATGATGCCGTATGAGGATTTACTCTTTACAATTTAACTAATACATGAATGCGTGTCAACAATATTTTTGTGATTTGTGTTACATCGAAGGACCGCCCGCTTCCCGCGGAAGCCGCGTGCGGGCCGCAAGGCCGGAGGCGTTTTTTCAGCGAAAAACGCCGAGGCGGGGCCGCGTAAGCCCGCTATGCGGGCTATGCGTGGCGTTGAACCTGGAAACTCCCGACCGCGCAATAAAAAGCCCGTCCTTTGAAGGACGGGCTTAAATCGTATGCGCGGGAAGGGAGTTGAACCCATAAGGCCTTGCGGCCACACGGTCCTGAGCCGTGCGCGTCTGCCAGTTCCGCCACCCGCGCATCCTGGGGCCCCGTCATACAGGTCTATATACCGGGCCCGATTCCCCTATTTTAGGATATTTGGTAACATAAAACAACGATGAAAGGAAAAAAGAAGGACGGGGAGGACCGGATAGAGACGGTGGCGACCAACCGCAAGGCCCGCCACGACTACGAAGTGCTCTCCACCCACGAAGCGGGACTGGTCCTGGAGGGTCCTGAGGTCAAGTCCCTGCGCCGGAAGCAGGCGGTCATAAACCAGGGTTTCGCGCGCTTCGACGGCGACGCACTCTGGCTCTACGGCGTGCAGATCTCCCCCTACGCGTACAATTCCCTCACCGAACTGGACCAGACCAGGACCCGCAAGCTCCTGCTGAAGTCAGCCGAGCTGCGCAAGCTGCGCAATTCGGTCCAGAACAAGGGCTTCTCCCTCATCCCGCTGGAGCTTTATTTCAAGAACGGCTGGGCCAAGCTGCTGCTGGGCGTCTGCCGGGGCCGTAAGGCGCACGACAAGCACGAACTCATCAAGAAACGGGACATCGACAGGGAACTGAGGCGGGACTTCAAGGAAAAATTCAAGGGCTGACCGGGCTCAGAACCGCAGTCCCAGCGCGCCTTCCAGCAGATTCCGGCCGTGCGTCTCCGCCCACCCGGCGGAGAGATAACCGTACCTGATCTTCTTCTTGAGCCCCGCGAAATACCTGGGCTCCGAAACGGAGGCGGTCTCGTCGACCAGCGCGGCGTCGTTGGCCGTCTGCACCGTGAGCGCCGTGTTATCGATGCCGGCCCCGGCGTAGAGCGCGGCGAACTTGAGGTTCATGGAGAGGCGCAGGTTGGCGCCGAAATGCTTGGCGTAGAAATACTTGTGCGCCGCCAGCGAGCCCATGGCTTCCAGCATCGCGTGCATGTAGTAAGGCTGGTCGGATATCGCCCTCAGGCCGTAGCGCAGTCCCGCCGACGTCACGACCAGGCCGTCGTCGCCCCCGGCCCGCACGAAGCCGTCTATGCGGTAGGGCATCCCGATCTCGGCCTGGAAATAATTGAACCCGAAAGCCTTCCTGGCCGGCAGGATATCGTTGCCGGAGGAGGGCCTGAGCTGCAGGGCGCTCCTGAAGCCCATGTCGAAACCGGAAAAACCCAGGCTGCGGGCCGTGTGATTTGAGGCCGCGCCCAGCAGGCCGCCTATATCCGCGGCGAAAGGCTTCAGGCTCCGCCTGGTGACCGTGATGAACTCGTCGTAACCTTCGGCGCGCGCGGGAGCGCCCAGGGCGGCCAGGAGCAGGAAAGCGGCGGCGAGGCGCTTCATCATCCCGCCCCTCCGAGGACTTCCCTGACCGTGGTATGGCCCTGCAGGACCTTCTCCAGGCCGTCCTGGGCCAGCAGGCGCATGCCGTTCTTGACGGCCATGTTCTTGACCGGTATGGCCGACGGGTCGTCGAGCAGCTGCTGGCGTATCTCGTCGTTGAGGATAAGGAGCTCGTGCATGCCGACGCGGCCCTTGTAGCCGCTGCCCTTGCAGGCGTCGCAGCCGACCGGCTTGAAGATCTTCGTGCCGGGCTTGACGGTTATCTTGTTGGCCTCGAATACCGCAAGTTCCTCGGGGGTCATCTCCCCCTCCTTCCTGCAGTCCTTGCAGAGGCGGCGCGCCAGGCGCTGGGCCAGCACGGCCTTCATCGTATTGGCCACGACGAAGCGCGGCAGGCCCATCTGCGTCAGGCGCTCCAGGGCGGAGGGCGCGTCGTTGGTATGTATCGTGGAAAAAACGAGGTGGCCGGTCATGGCGGCCTCCAGCGCGATATGCGCCGTCTCTTCGTCGCGTATTTCGCCCACCATGATGACGTCGGGGTCCAGGCGCATGAAAGAGCGCAGCGCGCTGGCGAAGTCGAATTTCTTGCCTTCGCCCAGTTTGACGTCCGGGTTCACCGGGACCTGGATGATGCCGTCGATATTGTACTCTACCGGGTTCTCGGCGGTCAGGATCTTGATGTCGGGGCGGTTGACGTAATTGAGACAGCCGTAAAGAGTGGTCGATTTGCCCGAGCCCGTCGGGCCGCAGACCAGCACGAGGCCGAAGTTCTTCTTGCCGCCGATGCCGGCGAACTGGTCGAGGAGTTTTTTCTCGGTGTCCGGCAGGAAGCCCATGATCTTGATGTCTACGCGCACGGAGGCGCGGTCCAGGATACGCATGACGCAGGACTCGCCGTAGACGGTGGGGACCATCTCGACGCGGAACTCTATCGGGTTTCCCTTGGCGATGATCTGTATGCGTCCGCTCTGCGGGATGCGGCGCTCGGTGATATTAAGGCTCGCCATGATCTTGATCTTGGCGGCTATGGCGTTGCGGAAGGCCCACGGTATCGTGAAGGACGCCGGGCGCAGCATGCCGTCCACGCGGTAACGGACCATGACCTTGGAATTTTTGCCGTTTGGGTCCTCGAAAGGCTCGACGTGTATGTCGGAGGCCTTTATCGAGAGCGCCCCCAGGATGATGGCGTTGACCATCTTCTCGACTTCCGGGGCGCTGGCGTCGACCTCGCTGATGTCCTTTTTTTCCGCGCCGGCCTCGGCCAGGGAGAACCCTTCCTCGTCCTGCGGCTTGGCGGACTGGGCAACGGATTCCATCAGTTTCTCGACCTGGGCGTTGTCCGAGCCGCCGTAGGTGTCGTTGAGGAGCTTGTTTATCCAGTGGGCCAGGGCCAGGTAGGGCTTGATCTCGAGGCCGGTGCGCAGGCCGATGTCCTCCACCACCAGGAAGTCGCGGGGGTCCGCCATCGCGACGAAAAGGGTGTTCTCCTGGCGCGCGAAAGGGACGCAGACCTGGCGCCTGGCGATCTGCTCCGGGATGAGGCTGACCACCTCGGTCTCGGGCTTCATCTTGGTCAGGTCGACGGCCTTGAAGGCCCACTCGTCGGCGAGGACCTTGAGGAGCTTCAGCTCGGGGATGAGCTTCTGGTCCACCAGTTCCTGGTGGAGGTGTTTGCCCTCTTTGCGCGCGAGTTCCTCGGCGGCGGCGAGCTTGTCCTCGGGGACGAGTTTGTCCTCGATCAGGATCTCCCTGACGTTGCGCTTTCTTTGAAGACCTTTTCCTGGGGCCATAATGACCCGGTTCGGCGGACGCTCCGCCTTCCGGGAACTATCCCAATTATATTTATATATCCGCCGGTTGGCAACAAGGGCTTCCGGCCGCGTCGTCAGGCCGTCTCCAGCGCGTCCCCCTCGGCTAGTTTTTCCGCCCCCCCGGCCGGCAGTTCCAGGACGCCGCGGGCGTCCTCCACGAAGACGGAGAACCGCCAGGGGCGCAGGTTCCTCTCGACCCTGAGGACCTTCAGGTCCCGGTCCAGGAAGACGGCGTCGATGGGAAAGCCCATGAAACAGGTGTGTATGCCGGTGCAGGGGTCCAGCCAGAGGGCCTCGCCGGGGGCCAGGGATTTGCGGGGGATGAGGCCGAGCAGGCGCGTTTTGAAGGTCTCCGCCCGCTCCGCTCTGTCGGCTATCACCAGCCCGTCGCTTTTCCTGCGGAATATCATGACGCCTCGCATAACTATTGCGTGCCTGCCGGGGCCTCATTTCATCCGCTACCGGATGAGGGCGAATTTGCCGCGGGACTTGCCGCTGTCGGACTTGACCAGGAAGAGGTAAACGCCGGTGGCGGCCGGATTGCCGGCGGAGTTGCGGCCGTCCCAGGTGAGGCCGTCGAGCTTCTTCACCAGTTCGCCCTCCATCGTGTAGATCTCGATCTTGAGCCCGCTGCCGGCCGTGCCGGCCGGGAAAGAGAAGGAGAGCAGCCTGTCGGAGGCGGGGCGGAAAGGGCTGGGGAAGGCGATAGGCTTGCTCTCGCCCTTGAAGCCGGCCAGCGTCCCTTCTACCGCGTAACGCAGAGCGCGGTGCAGGTTGATCCTGCCGTAGCCGAAATTGTTGTCCGGGCCCGTCGCGCCCAGGTCGTCGGCGGTATTGCGCAGCGCGTTGGCGACGTCGGTTGAGGTGAAAACGGGATCGCGGGAAAGCGCGGCCGACCAGACCAGCGCCGCCGCGCCGGCGGCCAGCGGGGTGGCGAACGAGGTGCCGTCGGCGGAAGCGTAACCGCTGCTTATGTCGGTGGTATAGACGCCCACGCCAGGCGCCGAAACGCCCCGCAGCGCCAGCTCGGGGCCGCGCGAGGAGAAAGAAGCCAGCCTGTCCTCCGCGTCCGTGGCGCCCACGGGGACGACATGGGCGCAGCTGGCCGGAGAATTTACGGCGGAGGCATCGTTCCCGGCGGCGACCAGGATCAAGACCCCGTCCTCGCGGGCAGAACTGATCGCTTCCTGCATGGCCGGATAACAGGTCTTGTCGTCTTCATCGCCCAGGCTCATATTGACGACGATCTTGCCGTAAGCGGGGTCATCGTGCAGCGTGGCGGCGTGGTCTACGGCGTTTATGATGGCCGCGTCGGTGGTGCCGACGCAGCTATTGAAAACCCTGAGCGAAAGAACCTTCGCCCCCCAGCTGATCCCGGCTATACCGCCGCCATTGTCGGTCTCCGCCGCCGCCGCGCCGGCGACCTTCGTGCCATGACCGCACACGTCGGTGGTCGGCGTGTCATCGACTCCGGGACTGCCGTTGGGATTGAAGTACTTGCTGGTGCCGACGAGTTTTCCCGACAGTTCCGGATGCGTGCCATCGATGCCGGTATCTATGACGGCTATGGTGACCGGGCTGGAATCCCCCGTCTCGTATTCCCAGCCGGCATAGGCGCTCAGGCGCGAGAGGGCGTACTGCGAATTGATGGAAGGGTCGTTTGGGATGCGCGATGGGCGGTAGACATGATTGGGCTGAATGGCCTCCAGGCCGGGCAGACCTTTGAAATGCTCCAGGGCGTCCGCGACCCGCATGCCGGGCGGCAGTTTCAGCAGCCGCCAGCGGGGCAGCGCCAGCGCGCCGCCATCCTCGCCGCCGCGGGAGCGGAGCTCCGCGCGCAGGGCGTCCGCGGAGACCGAGGCGGAGAACCTGGCCAGCACTTCGCCCTTCACCACCTTCACCCGGGAAACCGCGCCGGAAGCGGAGACCGAGAAATGGCTCTCTATCTCCAGGGCCCCGGCGGAGGAGGCGCAGAACAGGAGGAAGACGGCGAGAAGGGCCCGGAAATTCACAGGCCTTCCTTGGCGGCCCTTTGCAGGAGGTCTTTCTCGACGGCTTTTTTGAGTTTCTTGTCCAGGAAGAACAGGGACCGCGGCCAGGCTATCCAGTGCTTCTCCCCGGCGCGGTTCGAGAGCATCAGGCCGGCGGTGACCAGCAGGTCGCCGTCGAACTCGACGTCCACATTGGCCTTGCGGAACTTGCCGCCCAGCCGCCTGATCCCTTTTATGGTCCAGGGGAGCTTCCCCGGTCCCTTCCGGGCCCCGCCCGCTCCGGCCCCTTTTTTGAACGCGGCGTCCAGGGAGGAATAAGCCGCGCGGGAAAGCAGTTTAACGTCCCTGTAGGTCCGGCCTCCGGACTCCTCGGCGGGCATGAAGAGTCCTTCGGGGCGCATCTCCACGCCGCGCACCTCCAGCGCGCCGGCGAAGACGAAGTCGCCGGACAGGACGGAGGGGCTGGAGGTCTTTATCTCCCAGGCGGTAAGCTCCGCCGCGCCGGCCGTGGAGGCCAGCAGCAGCGGGAACAGGAACAAGGCCTTAAGCCGCATTGAGTTCTTTGAGTATCCCGACCAGGTCATAGATATCGTTGAGCTCGAAGTCCGCCCCCGAGACCGGGGTGTCGAACTCGTTGCCGTACTTGGCCCAGGCCGTTCTCATGCCGAGGGCCTTCGCGCCTTTTATGTCGCGCTCGGCCCAGTCGCCGACCATTATGGCCTCGCCCGGCTCGCAGCCCATCAGCGAGAGTATCTTCTGGAAGGGTTTGGGCGAGGGCTTCTTCTCGCCGGTGTCGTCGAAGGTGACGACATGGTCGAAGAAATGATGCAGCCCGAGGCCGACTATGCGCAGCCAGACCGAGAGGCGCGGCGCGTCGCTGACGACGCCCATGCGCACGCCCATCTTCAGCAGGTCGGTCAGGGCCATCTTCACGTGCGGGTAGAGGGTGAAATGCCCCTCCTTGGCCCGCTTATAGCCGATGATGCCGGCGGCCAGGATCTTGGGGTCCACCTTGCCGAACTCCTTCATCAGCACCTTGTCGAAGATGTTCTGGTCCTCGATGCCTTCCTTCCAGTAGATCTCGAAGATCTTGTCCCGCAGTTCCTCCTTGCCCATGGTCAGGCCGGCGTCCAGCATGGCGTCCGCCGCGGCGTCGACGGCCGCCCGCTTCATGCGCATGAAGTCCATCAGCGTATTGTCGATGTCGAGGATGACGGCCTTTATCATGGGAGGGGTCACTGCGCGACGCGCTCGACGTACTCGAAGGTGCGCGTGTCCACGCGGACCTTGTCGCCCTCCTTGATGAAGAGCGGCACCTTAATCTCCAGGCCGGTGCTGAGCGTGGCCGGCTTCATCATGTTGGAGACGGTGTCGCCCTTCACGCCGGGCACGGTGCTGGTCACCTCGAGCACGAGGTTGGCCGGCAGTTCGATGTTGAAGAACTTCTCGTTGAGGTAGAGCCCTTCCACCTTCATGTTCTCGGTCAGGAACTTGAGCGCGTCGCCCAGCTTCTCGACCGGGAACTCCAGCTGCTCGTAGCTCTGGTCGTCCATGAAATGGGCCATTTTACCGTCGGCGTAGAGGAAGGTCTTGGGGCGCTTCTCCACGGAGACCTCCTTGAACTTGTCCTCCGGCCTGTAGCTGGTCTCTATGATGGAGCCGGTCTCCAGGTTGCGCAGCTTGACGCGCACCACGGCGCGCGACTGGGATTTGCGGTGATGCTGGTAATTTATCACCGTGACCATCTGGCCGTTCTCGTTCTCGAATATGTTTCCGTTCTTAAGATCCACCGCTAGTATCATCGTGTACCTCCGGGATGTCGTACTTGGGTTCAGGCCCCCGCGGGGGCCTTCTGATAGGCCATCATCTTCAGCGCCAGTATGCGCTTCTCCATCGGCGGGTGGGTGGCCAGCAGGTCCGCCGCGAAACCGGACTTCTCCTCTATCAGGCTGCCGCGCGGGTCCGTGATGCACATGTGCGCGACGCCGTTATTGATCGCCCTGGTCGGGTTGACCGCGGCCCGTATCTTCTCGAGGGCCGAGACCAGCCCCATCGGATTGCGGGTCAGCTCGGCCGCCGAGGCGTCGGCCAGGAACTCGCGCTGGCGGGAGATGGCCATGGCGAGCATGCGCGAGAACAGCGGCGCGAAGATGACGAGCAGCACCCAGACCGCGAAAAGGAGCAGGACCAGGGGACCGCCGCCCTTGCCCCGGCCGCCGCCGGAAGAGCGGCCGCCGCCGCGGCCGCCGTAGCGCATGCTCCGTCCGGCGAAATCGCTGACGAGCGCGATCGCGCCCATCAGCGCGGCCGCCACGGTCATGACCCGCATGTCGTAGTTGCGGATGTGGCTCATCTCGTGGGCGACCACGGCCTGCAGTTCCTCGCGGTCGAGCGTCCTGAGCAGGCCCTCGGTCACCGCTATCACGGAATTCTCCGGGCTGAAGCCGGTGGCGAAGGCGTTGACGTCGGGATCGGGGACCACGTAGGCGGCCGGCGGAGGCAGGCCGGCGGCCAGGGACATTTCCCTGACCACGTTCAGGAACTGCTGTTCCGCCGGGTCGGCGGAAACGGCGCGGCGGGCCATCGTGGAACGCAGGACCATCCCGGCCCCGTTGAAAACGCTGTTGAGGACCATGATCACGCCGAAGAGCAGCGCCGCTATGGTGCCGTAGGGTATCAGCTGCGGCGAGGTGTTCACGGCCTCGTAGTATCCCTGGGCGTTCATCACGTAGGTCGGCTGCGCGCCCGCCGGGTCGAACGAGAGGTAGAAATAGTCGAAGCCCGCGCCAAGCACCAGGAAGAGCAGGAAGAAAGCGCCCAGCAGCGCCATGGTGGTGCGCTTATTGCTCGTCTGCTGCTCGTATATGTTCATCTGTGGCGGAGAAAGGGGAGGTCCGGGGGCCGGGAACGCCGGCCCCCGCGCGGCGCTCCCCGGTTCAGACGGTCAGGTCCACCTTGGGCACGTTCCGCTCGACGGAATCGGCCGGCAGTTCCCAGAGCGTCGCGGGCTGGAAGCCCAGTATCGCCGCGAACATATTGGTCGGGAAGACCTGTTGCTGTATGTTGAAGCGCGTCACGATGTCGTTGTAGAACTGGCGGGAGAAGCCGATCTGGTTCTCCGTGGTGCGCAGTTCCTCCATCAGCGTCCTGACCACCTCGATGGATTTCAGGTTGGGATAGTTCTCGGTGAGGGCGAAGAGCTTGCCCAGGGCCTGGGTCAGCATGCCTTCCTTGGCGAGTACCTCGTTCATATTGCCGCCCTGTCCGGCGTTTACGGCCGCGGCGCGGGCCTGTATGACGTTCTCCAGCGTCTCTTTCTCGAACTTCATCTCGCCCTTGACCGAGTTGACCAGGTTAGGTATCAGGTCGTGCCGGCGCTTGAGCTGCACGTCTATCTGCCTGAACGCGTTGAGGACCTGGTTCTTGAGGCCCACCAGCTTGTTGAACGTGAAGACCAGCCAGACCGCCAGCAGGCCCAGTACTATCGCTAATACAGTCATTTTCCAACCTCCCTAGACTTTCACTTCGTCAGAATTTCGCGGCCGGCGCCGGTCGCCAGCACGGTATCCTCTATGCGGACGCCGAATCTGCCGTGCAGGTAGATGCCGGGCTCGACGGTGACTATCATGCCCTTTTTGAGCGTGCCCTTGTAGCGGGTGTTGAGGCGCGGCGGCTCGTGTATCTCCAGCCCGACCCCGTGGCCGGTGCCGTGGATGAAATACTGGCCGTAGCCGGCGTCGGAAATATGGTCGCGGCAGACCTTGTCCACGGCTATCGTGGAGACGCCGGGCTTCACGGCCTTTATCCCCAGGTCATGGGACTTCTGCACGATGGCGTACACCTTGCGGAATTCCGCGTCGGGCTTTCCGTAGAAGAAGGTCCTGGTCATGTCCGAGCAGTAGTTATGATAAACGCAGCCGAAATCGATGAGCACGGCCTCGTTCTTCCTCAGCCGCCTTTCCGAGGTCTCGTGATGGGGCATGGCCGCGTTGGGGCCGAAGCCCACTATGGTGGCGAAAGAGGTCTTCGTCGCGCCCATCGACTGCATGACGTCCTCGAGTTCCAGCGCGACGCTCGTCTCGGTGCGGCCGGCCTTTATGCGGGGCTTGACGATACGGAAGGCCTTCGCGGCGATGGCGCAGGCCTTGCGGACGGCGGCGAGTTCGTCGCCTTCCTTGCACTGGCGCAGCGAGGCGGTCAGGCCGCCGAACTCGGCCAGGCCCTTCTTCCTCCAGGCGGTGCCGCCCAGGTAGGTCTCGGTCTCGGGCTCGAAGGCGGCCTTGCGCCAGCCTTTGTCCTTCATGAAAGCGAGGGCGGAGCCGGCGGGATCGTCGGAGGCCTCGGCCTTCACGAAAGGGACTACGGAGCGGAAATGGTCGAAAAGCATTTTTGGCAGGAAAGCGCGGACGTCGTCCTTCCCGGCGGCCAGCAGGCAGCCTTCCAGGTGGAAGCCAGTGAGGAAACCGGCCTCGAGAGGCCTGGAGACGAACAGGGCGTCGAGCTTGTTCTTCCTGAGCAGCGCCTGAAGCTGCCGCAGTCTCTTTTCATTGGTGGTCATGCGTCGTCCTCCCCTGCGAAATAGCCCGGCCTTATATTTTATTTTAATTGGAGCGCCCCGGCAACAGAAAGCGGGGGTTCAGGCCGGCCCGCGCAGGGCCGAGGCCAGCCGCAGGAAATCCGAAGGGGCGAGGGCCTGGGCCCGGAGGGACGGCTCTATGCCGGCCGCCGCCAGCGCCGCGGCGGCCTTCTCTTTCTCCCCCCCGAAGGCGGCGGACAGGGAATTGAGCACGGTCTTCCTGCGGTGCATGAAGGCGGCCTTCACGGCGCGGGCGAAGACCGGTTCGAGGCCCGGCGGCAGGAAAGGCTCCTTCAGCGGCTCGAACACCGCGACCGCGGAATCCACTTTCGGCTGCGGCCTGAAACTGCCCGGGCCCAGGTCCATCAGCCTGCAGGCCGAGGAGCGCGCGGCGGTCATGACCGAGAGATAGCCGTATTCCGGGTCCCCCGGGCGGGCCAGAGCCTTGTCCGCGACCTCCTTCTGGAACATGAGTACCGCTCCGGCGAACCGCGGGAACGAAAGTATCCGGTCGAGTATCGGCGTGGCGCAGTCGTAGGGCAGGTTGCCGGCGAAAACGACGCGGTCCTCCGGGAACTCCTTCTCCAGGTCCACGCGCAGGAAATCGGAATTTATGACGCGTGCCTCCGGGTACGCGGGTGGCAGCTTCGGGGCCAGGTCGCGGTCTATCTCGACCAGCGTCAGCGGGCAGCGGCGCAGGGCGTAGAGGTGGCGGGTGAGCGCGCCGCGGCCGGGGCCGATCTCGACGAGGCGGCCGGCGGAGATACCGCAGGCCGTCCCGGCGATGCGAAGCGCCGCGCCCTCGTTGGTCAGGAACACCTGGCTGAACTTACGCATAGACTTCCTGGTTGTCTTCCTTCCGCCCCGCTTTCCTGGAATAACTATCGGGGTCCTGTCGGCGGTTCGCTCCGAAAAAACAGCGTCGCGCACACCGTGCGCGCGCTTCCGGCTCTCGCCGCTCGCGCTTTCGCAAGCTCGCGGCTCCGAACGGTTTTTCTCCGCGAATCCGCCGCCACCCCCATTGTTTCCCGATGAAAGCGGGGCCACGCCGGCATACCCCCGGCTGTCTCCGTATCATCATCCGATAAGTTCGAACTTGGATCTGACCTCGTCGAGCGACTTCCAGACGTCGCCGGCGCCCAGGCTCAGCAGCAGGTCGCCGGGACGCAGGTCCTTGGCCACCTCGAGCACGCCGGGATAGGGGACGAGGGGCGAGCGGCGGCCGGCCGCGCCGAGGATCAGCCGGCTGGAGATCCCTTTCAGCGGCTTTTCCCCCGCCGGGTACACGTCGAGCAGGTAGACCTTGTCGGCGGCGCGCAGTTCGCGCGCGAAGTCGCGGTAGAGCAGCGCGGTGCGCGAGTAGCGGTGCGGCTGGAACATGACGAGCAGGCGGCGCGGGCGATGCATGGCGCGGACGGCCGTCAGCGTATTTCGTATCTCGGTCGGATGATGGCCGTAATCGTCGAAGAACTTCACGCCGCCGGCCTCGCCGTGCGGGTCGAGCCGGCGCTTCACGCCGCCGAAGCCGGCCAGCCCCCGCGCGAGGCTTTCGAAGGTCAGCCCCAGGTAGGAACCCGCCGCCAGCACGCAGAGCGAATTGAGCGCGTTGTGCGCGCCGCCCGTGCGCAGCCGCACGGTACCGCGCTCGCGCCCCCTGAACCAGGCCCTGTAGGACGAGCCCTCCGGTCCGGTGCGCAGGTCCGTGGCCCTCCAGTCGCGGCCGCGGCCGAAGCCGTAGGTCAGGTACGGGCACGGGACCCGCGGAAGTATCGAACGGACGCCGGGATCGTCGGCGCACAGCACCGCCGCGCCGTAGAAAGGCACCCGCGACAGATGCTCGACGAAGGCGCCCTTCAGCCTGTCCATGCCGCGGTAGAAGTCGAGATGGTCCGAATCTATGTTCGTCACGCAGGCGACCAGCGGCGAGTAATGCAGGAAGGAGCCGTCGGATTCGTCGCTCTCCATCAGCAGGTATTCCCCGCCGCCGTGCCTGACGTTGGAGGACAGCGAGCGCAGTATGCCGCCCACCACCGCCGTCGGATCGGCCCCGGCCGCTTCGAAGGCGGCGGCGGCCATCGACGAGGTCGTGGTCTTGCCGTGGCTGCCGCTGAAAGTTATCGTCTTCCTGCGGGCGGCCAGTTCGGCCAGCATCTGGGCCCGCTGCGCGACGGGAACGCCGAGCCTCCGGGCCTCGCGGACCTCGGGATTGTCCTCCTTCACCGCGGAGCTCATCACCACCACCGAGGCCCCGCGCACGGCGGCGGCGCCGTGGCCTATCGTGACGCGGCAGCCCTCCGCCGCCAGGCGCCGCGTGATCTCGCTGGCCCGCTCGTCGGAGCCGCTGACCGCGAAACCCTCCAGCCGCAGCAGGCGGGCTATGCCGCTCATGCCTATGCCGCCTATGCCTACGAAGTGTATCCTGCCGCAGCCGGCCAGCGAGAAACCAGCCTTCCAGATCATCGGGAGACTCCTTTGAGACGCACATAGAAATCCAGCCAGGCGCGGACGGTCCTTTCGGCGGCGGCGGCTTTCTTCTCCTCCAGCTCGACGGGGACGCAGCCCTCCAGCGCGGAGAACGTGGAGAGGAAGACCGCGGCGTTCTCGCGCACCGTGACCAGCGCGGGGAACCCGGAAGAGAAGAGGGCGACGAGCTCCTCCATGAAGGCCGGGGCCTTCAGGCTTATCGAACCGAGTTCATCCACTACGACCGCGGCCTTGCCGGCGCGGGCGCGCCGTATGGCGCCGGCGGCGGCGCCGTTGAGCGCGTCGAGATTGACCCCGTACTTGTTGAAACTGACGGGCGAAACTATGGTCCTGGAAGCGAGCACCGTACTCTCCCCGTCGAGCGGGCGCAGGGAATATCCCAGCCGGGAGGGGCCTTCCCGCAGTTCCTCGGTGACGAAGCCGCCGAGCCAGCCGCGGTAGGAGGAGACCAGGGGGCCCAGGAAGAAGTTCTTGAACTTCCCGGAGCGGAACCGGAGCAGGAGGACCCTGGGGAAGCCGGTCATTTCCCCTCCCCCGCTCTCTTCAGCCAGGCCAGGTTCTCTTTGGCCACCTTGCTGGCGGGGGCGGCCTCGAGGGCTTCGCCGGCCAGGTCCAGCGCGCGGCCTTCGTCCCCTTCCTGCACGGCCGCCACGCAGAGTCCCATCAGCGCCAGCGGCCGCCAGTTCTCCTGGGCCGCGTTGAAACTTTCGGCGGCGCCGGCATGCTCGCCGCCGAGCAGGAAGGCCAGTCCCTTCAGCAGCGCGGCGGCCCCGCCGCCCGCGCCGCGGGCGGGGTTCTCCAGTTCGGACAGCGCTTCTTCGACGTTCTCCAGCCAGTTATTGCCCACCACCCAGAGTCCCATGTCGTTGCCGACGGAACGCGGTTCGTAGACCACCCTGGCCTCGGTCCTCGCGGCGGGCCTGACCGTCTCGATGTCCAGGCTGACCTTAACGTCGCCTTCCGCGGAGGCCGAGGCGATGAGCCGCTCTATCTCCTCGGCGGTCTCGCGCAGCCGTTCCGCGCGCCCGGCCGCTCCGGCCGGGACGGCGTACTCCTTCTTGACATAGGAAAGCCGGGGCCGTTCCACGGCGCGGGCCAGGGCCCCTGAAAGGGATTCCGCCGAAGCGGATCTCTTTTCCAGCCTGGGCAGGCGTATCAGTTCCAGCCGGACCCGCACCTCTTCGTCCTCGGGCAGGCGGCGCAGCGAGGAGAGCAGCGGTCCGTCGGCATCCCCGGAGGAGGCGGCGTCCGCCTTCCTGCCGCCGGCATAGGACATCGAAAGGGAGATACCGCCCTTCTCGTTCCTTGGGCTCAGCATGAAGGCGGGCTCCAGTTCCCGGGCCAGGTCCGCGGCGCCGCCCTGTTTGAGCAGGGCCAGGCCCAGGCGCAGCCTGGCCACGGAATCCCTGGGTTTTATGCGCAGCGCGTCGCGGTAGAGCGAGACCGCGGCCTTCAGGTCGCCGTCCCTTTCCTCCAGGACGGCCAGCTCGAGGATGGCGTCCTCGTAAGAGCGGAAATACTTGAGCGCCGTTTTGAGCGAGGCCTTGGCCTCGGCGTTGCGTCCCAGGCGCGAATAAAGCAGGCCCAGCTGATAATGGTAGAGCGGGTTCTCCGGGTCGGAGGCGGCCGCCGCCCTGAAATACTCCAGCGCGGAACCGTAGAGACCCAGCGAATGATAGACCGAACCGATGTTCATCTTGACGTCGGAACGGACCGGGTCCAGTTTCTGGGCTTTCAGGAAGTCCTGCAGCGCGCCCTCGGCGTCGCCCTTCCAGGCCAGGGCGATCCCCTTGAGCTGCCAGGCGAGGGCGTTCTCCGGGTCCAGCTCGATGGCCCTCAGGTATTCGGAGACGGCGCGGTCCACCTCGCCCAGCCAGTACAGGCTGGAGCCGTAAAGGAGTATGGCGTCGGGGTCCGAGGGCGCCTTGGCCAGGGCCCTGGAGAACTCGGCCGCGGCCGCGGCGTAATCGCCGGAGGACATCAGGGAATGCCCCTTGCGCAGATTGATGCGGCTCTGCTCCCGCATTATCTCGTCCCAGATGGTGCGCTCGCCCGGCGGCGGGGCGGCCGGCAGCGCCGGAAAAGCGGAGGGGACCAGGGCACAAAGCGCGGCAAAAACCGCTGTCAGGGCTCTTTTCACGCAGATATTTAATTAATTAAAAATCGGTTCCACAAGGGGACGCTGATTCCTAAATGCCTAATTGCCGACACACGGTCCGTGAACCGGGAAGAACCGCGCATGATCAGGCATTTAGGAATCAGCGTCCCCTGCCAAAAAGAGAGGGAGCACGAAAGGATTGCGCCTGATACCTTTCGTGCTCCCTCCACACGACCGCACCGCACAGGGCGGGCCCGCGGGACGACCTGCGGGCCGCCGCAGCCTCCCTCAGAACCTTTCTACACCCGTAGTATAGCAGATAGTCCTTGACTTGTCAATATTGACGGACGCGCTACCTGGAGACCTTCACCTGGCGGGGAGTGTTGTATTTCCCCTCGAAACCCAGCAGGTCGATGTAAGAGATCCTTACCCAGTAGGCGCCCGGGGGAAGGTAGTCGGCCAGGTTTATGCGGTCGAAAACGTCGTAGGTCCGGTCGAGGGCGATATCGGAGAACCCCTGGTCCCTGGCGGCCTGCAGGTGGTAACCCTGCACCGGGTTCGCCACCGCTATCATCTTGGATATCTCGTCGGCGTCCACGGCCGAGGCGTCGCCGGGCGCCGGGGCGCCCGTTCCCGCTTTCGTCGCCGGGGCGGCCGCGGCGGGCCGCGGAGCCTTCCCCACGTCCAGGGAGACCACGGAACCGTCCATCTGCACCTGGGGCTGGCCGGACTTCGCCAGCCGGCCGGAGGAACCGCTCAGTTCGGGGACCGCGGGCAGCTTCACCGGCTGGGAGGGAGGCATGTCCATCTTGACCTCCGCGGCGAAGCCTTCGGAGACCTCCACCACCTTGCCCTGCGCTTCCACGGCGGCCCTTCCTTTGTAGACCTGCACCAGCGTCGTGAGGTCCTCCTTGATCTTGGCGCCGAACTCCGTGTCGCGGGTCCGCGGCACGATGCGGGCCGAGGCCGTGACCACGCGCGAACGCAGGCCCCTCATTTCGCCGGAGAGCAGCTGAACGTCGGCGTCCTTCTGCGGCGGCCGCAGGACGGCCATCGAATTGGGCAGCAGGTTGAGCACCTCGCCGGTATAGAACCTGACGTCGGCCCTGGCGTTGATCGTGGTGCGCAGCGTGTCGCTGCGGTAGAGGTCCATGTTGGTCCTGACGGCGCCCCATCTGGCCCCGCCTACGGGACGGTGCAGCACCTCGTTGATATGATAGATCAGCCTGGCCGCGCGGTACTGCTCCTTTATGAGACGCACCGGGATCCTCAGCGGCATGCCGGGCAGCGCTATGGACGGATCGGCGGACGGAAGTTTGTTGTAGCGCAGGATCTCGTTCCAGCGCTTGGGGTCCTTGAGATAGGTGTTGGCTATGCTCCAGAGCGTGTCCCCCGGCCTCACCACCACGGTCTGCAGTTCCTCGGCCCCGGCGGCCGGGGCCAGCAGGGCCAGCACGGCCAGTGCGCGCAACAGTTTCCCCATCATCCCCCCTTGTCCTCCGATCCCCCGCCGGAGGTACCGCTCCCGTCCCCGCCGGCCTTCACGGCGCCGGTCTCGTCCTTGCGCAGGTCCGCGGGGAAAGTGAAAATGAACTTCGCGCCCTTGCCGGGTTCCGACTCCGCCCAGATCCTTCCGAGATGCGCGGCGGCCACGTTCTTGCAGATGGTCAGGCCCAGGCCGGTGCCGCCGGCCTTCTGCCCCTTGACCTGCTCGAACTTCTCGAAGATCCTTCCCAGGTACTCCTGCGGTATGCCGTCGCCGGTATCCTCCACCTCCCCCCTCACTTCGCGGCCGTCCGACGAGACGCGCAGCGTTATCGTCCCGTCCTCCGGGGTGAACTTGATGGCGTTGCCGACCAGGTTGGTGAAGATGCGCTCCATCAGGCCCGGGTCCGCGCTGACCACCAGGTCCGGCGGGGCCTCGACGGCGAACTTGATGCGCTTGCGCTGGCCGAGCGATTCCATCAGCTCCACTACGCGGCGGGCGGTCTCGCCGAGCCTCACCGGCGAGAGCGAGAGTTCCATCTTGCCGGCCTCCATCTTGGCGGCGTCGAGGATATTGTTGATCATGCCCAGCAGGCGGAAGGCCGCGCGGTCGATGGAGACCAGCATCTTCCGCTGCCCTTCGTTGATGGGACCGGGGATCCCCTTGAGCAGGAATTCGACGAAGCCCTTTACCGCCCCCATCGGGTTGCGCAGGTCGTGCGTGATGGAATGAAGGAACTCGTCCTTGATGCGGGCGAGTTCCTTGTCCAGCGTGATGTCGTGCAGCGCGACCAGCAGGCCCAGGTCGGCCCGCTTCTTGGGGTCCCGTATCGTGGTGGCCGTGCAGCGGTAGACGGTATGGGAAGTGGCGGTGGAGAGGTCCAGTTCGCGGAAAAAACCCGGCTCGGCCGAGGCCATGACCTCGCCGACGGTCCCGCGCACACCCTCGTCCGGGATCGAGTCCAGCAGCCGGCGGCCGAGCAGTTCCCCCTCCGGCAGGCCGAGGACCGAACGCGCCTTCCGGTTGACCAGCTGGAGGACGCCGTCGCGGTCGGCCATCAGTATGCCGTCCTCGGTGGAGAAAAGGACCGCCTCGGTGTTCTTCTGCTCGCGGATGATGCGGTCCACCTGCATGTCCGAATAGGTCTTCAGCTGGCGGGTCATCTTGTTGAAGGTCTCGCCCAGGTCCTTGAGCTCGTCGCGCGTGTCTATCTCCACGGTGCGGGAGAAATCGCCCGACGCCACGTACTCGGCGACGCGGGTCAGCTCTATGACGGGTTTCGACAACTGGCGGCTGAGCAGGTAGGCGGAGATCATCACCAGGACGACGAAGAAGAGCGTGACGTATACGGCCTGGTCCTTCATGAAGATGGCGTATTCGAAAGCCTCGCCGCGCGACTGCCTGACCACGGCGGCCGCGCCCAGTTCGTGTATGGGAGAATAGGCGCCTATCTGCTCCTCGCCGGCGGGATCGCGGTACTCCATGGAGCCGGCGGCCGGCGCGGCGGTGGCCGCGCGCACTATCTCCCAGGAGGGCACCTCCGCCGCGGAAGGCCTGAGCTCCGCGGGCAGCGCCAGCGGGACCCCGCCGGGGCCGACCACGAAGGCGTAGCCGGTCTCGCCGATGCGCCTGATGCCGGACGATTCCGTGAAATAGGCCAGGTCGGCGGAAACGCGCATCGCCGCGGCCGAGCCGAGCGGATAGAAGAAGACCATCTCCGCCGTACCCGTGGATATCGAGATATGCCTGCTCTTCGACCCCATGGCGGAACGGAAGCCCGGGTCCTTCGAGTAGTTCCTGAGCGGGTCTTCCGCGCCTTTGGCGGGACTGAAGACCTTCATGACCTCGGCGCCCTGGCCGGAGATCAGCGAGACCTCCAGTATCTCCGGGCTGGAATCGACGAAAGAGGAGAGCACCGCCTGGCGCGTCTCCCAGTCCATCCGTCCCACGGTATCGCGCAGGAAGATAACCTTGGAGTGTATCCTGTCGATGTCGGCCCGCCAGGCCGAGGCGATATTGTCGGCCATGCCCAGGTGCAGCTCCAGCATGGCCGTCTTGACGCCGAGCTGGCCGAGATTGATCAGGCGGTAGCCGAGCAGCGACAACGGCACCAGGGCCGCCAGCGACATGACTATCAGGAATTTCGGAAAGAGTTTAAGACGCATGCCCGTTCCAATTATACATTAGTTCAGGAGCCTGGCCAGGGCGGCGAGGTGATGCTGGAAGGCCGCCACGGCCTTCTCCAGTTCGGCCCTCTCCCTCGCGGACCTCGCCGGAGAGGACGCCCCCCCGCTTTTGACCAGTTCCTCCAGCCTGGCCGCGGCCAGCAGCGCTTCGCGTCTCGCCTGGGCGGCGGCCGCGGCCTGGGACGCCAGCGATTCCGGGAGGTTCTCCGAAAGCATCGGCGCCAGCAGCGGCTCCGTCCTGTCCAGCTCGGCCAGCAGCGCCCGGAGATCGTCGCCGTCGTAGGGCGGGGAGGAGACGCTGTCCTCTATGGAGCGCTCCAGGGCTATCTTGTGCTCCATGAGCCGCGCGGCGGCGTCGTAGAAGGGCCTTTTCAGGCGCAGGGCGCCGGGACGCGGCCCCGGCCGGGGACCGTGCAGTCCGTAGGAAAGGCTCGCGGGACGTTCCGCGTTCATGTAACCGGCGGTGAAGGCGCCTCCCAGCAGCATGAGAAGGGCGAGGAGGTTCCGGCCTCCGCCGGCCCCGCGCTTAGGCACCGGCCAGCCTCTCGAGAAGGGGACGTATGGCGCGCACGGCGGCGGCCCTGTGGCTGAGGCCGTTCTTCTCCCCGGGCGTCAATTCGGCGAGCGTCCTGTCCAGGCCCGCCGGCAGGAAGAGCGGATCGTAGCCGAACCCCCCCGCGCCCCGCGGCGCCGCGAGGATGAAGCCTTCGACGCTCCCCTCCGCGGTCTCCACCAGGCCGCCGGGCGAAGAGAGAGCCATGACGCAGCGGAACCGCGCCGAGCGGGCCTCGTGCGGCAGCCCCTCCAGGGCGCGCAGCAGTTTGGCGTTATTGTCGGAGAACGAACACCCTTCCCCGGCGTAACGGGCGGAATGGACGCCCGGAGCGCCGCCGAGCGCGCGGACCTCCAGGCCCGTATCGTCGGCCAGGGCCCACAGACCCGAGGCCCGCGCCGCCGCCGCGGCTTTCTTGGCGGCGTTCTCCTCCAGCGTACCGCCGTCCTCTTCGACCGGTCCCGCGGCCGGGAAAGCGGAAAGGGGCGCGAACTCCAGTCCCGGCAGTCCGAGCAGGGCGGACAGTTCGGCCGATTTATGCGCGTTGAAGGTGGCGAGGACGACCCGCACGGGGGTCCCGGTCATGACGGAACGCCCCGGCCGCGGGAGCGCCGTCGGCCGGCGGCTTGACACTTTTTGAGATTAAATATATACAATATCATCGATGCAGGACTCCGGGAAAGATTTTAACATTTTTCATCTCGACTCGGCCTCCCTGGACGAGATATTCGGCTGTTTCCGCGGTTTCACGGACCTTTTTTTCCCTTTTCAGGAAAAGACGGTGCGCGGGCGCGTCCTCAGACTGGTCCCGCCGCTGGAGAGGGAGGGCTCCCCGTGCTTCCCCGTCGTCACCGACGACAGGATCTCCTCCGCCCCCTGCTTTTCCATGCCGGCCGGGGAAGCACTGCGCCGTCTTTTCCATTCCCCGGCCGCGGAGACCGCGGTCTTCAATCCCGAGGGACCGCTGGTAAAGGTCCCGGCCCAGGAAGTGCGGCTGGACAGGATGAAACTCTCCCTCATCGCGGGCAGCCTGGCTTCCCCCTCCGACCCGGCGGACCTGCGGGAGGCGGCCGCCGCGTCCCTCGAAGCGGGGGACTTTCACAGGGCCAACTACCTTTTCTACAGGCTCTTCGAGCGGGAAGGACAGGAGAAGATAACGGCCCTCTACCCGCAGGTGCTCATGGAACTGGGCCAGCACCGGCAGGCCTACTTCATGCTCAAGGACCTGACCGCCCCGGAGGCCAGGTGCAATCTCGCCTTCGTATACTTCGAGACCGGGGACCTGGTCCACGCGCGCGAGTTCCTCTCCCTCGTACCGCCGGGCACGGGAATAGAGGGCAGAAGGCGCCTCCTGGAGGCGCTGCTGCGCGCCTCCGGGGGCGGCCCCGGAAGCGACGACCAGCTGAGGACCATGACCTCCGGTCCGCTCGCCGCGGAGGCTTCCTGCGGTCTCGCGACCCTGCTCTACCGGACCGCCGCCGCCGCGGGCGCGCCCCCGCCGGAAGAAGCGGCCTCCCTGGCGGCCGCGGCCGCCGCGAACGGCAGGACCGCGGTGAAAGCCCTGACCCTTCTGGGCTCGATCAAATATTCCCGCGACGACATGCGGGGAGCCCTCGCCGACTGGGACAGGGCTTTCGCCCTGGCCCCCTCGCCCGCGCTGCTGGCCAGCCGCGCCACCGCCATGATGGCGCTCGGCGATCACGAAGCGGCCGCGGCCGCGGCCGCGGAACTCTCCCCCTGGGACCCGGTTTCCGCGGAAAAGGTCCTAGCCGCCCTGCCCGACGAAGCGCCGCGCGCGGCGGCGCCGGAAAAGAAGACCGACTACGACTACATAGACGTTTTCCGGAAGGAGCCCCCCGCCGGGACCAGGCCGACGGCCTCCCTGGAAAGGGCCGATATCTCGAGCCGCCGCCCCTCCTCGCCGCGGGGCCCGGCGGCGGGACCGGGCCCTGGAGGGCCCGCTGCGGCCCCGGCCGCGGCGCCGGCCGAACCCGCCCCCGACGCCCGGTTCGAGACTTACGGGGAACTTTTCGAAGCGGCGGAATCCCCCAAGCCGGAACAGGCGAGGACGGACGGCTTCATGAGCCGGGCGTTCACCCTGGCCTCGTCGCTGGAGGAAGAGCTCGACAAGAAGATCTATTTCAGCCCGGACGGGCTGACCGAAGTCGAAAAAAAACTGCGTCTGACGTTCATCCGGCCCGACCGCACCCAGCTGGAGTCCACGGACATCGTGCTCTCCTGTTCGGCTTTCCTGGCGTACATGATACAGGAGAGGTTCCGGGCGCGCCTGCTGAAGTTCCAGGATTTCGACCCCTGGACCTGGCCCATGGCCGCGCCCGCCTCCGATTTCCTCACCTACCCGATACAGCGGGTATGGCGTCTTCTCTGGAGCGAGACCCTGCCGGACCCGGGCTGGCTGAACCGCTACCTCCAGTGGGTGGAGAACGAGTTCAGGACCCCCTCCGCCAAGGTCTCGGGCGCGGAAGCGGTCAAAAAGAGGGTGCGCAGCCACCCCGAGCGGATCGTCGACGCCGAGACCGAGCACAAGCGGACGGTCATACTGGCCTCTACCCTCTCAGAGACCGCCGGCATCGAGACCGCCCGCACGGGGGTCATAAAGATATCCCAGGGGCTGAAGGCACGCTTCACGCCCGGCGTCCCTCCTACGGCCGACGGCTGGAAACTGCTGCGCTGCTACGCCCATCTCTTCACCTCCGTGCTCATAAAGGACTTCAAGGGCGTATGGCACAACACGGACGGGAACGACGGACTCTGGTCCATGCAGTTCCCCTGGAAGACCTTCGTTTTCCCCATCGGCAAAGTCTACAGGAGCGCCTCTTCCGGGGACGACCTGCTGGAGTATTACGACAAACTGATGGAGGAAAAGCTGAAAGTGACCGGCGGGGACCGCTGATTGCCCTTTCGGCCCTTGCCCGAGGCCGGCCATTGTTGTACATTATGGATACTATGAAAATCATCGCGCTGCTGCTCGCCGCCTTCCCCGTTCTCGCCCATTCTTCCGGTTTCCGGCTCGATTCCGCCGGAGCCGCCGCCGTTTCCTCCGTCGAGGTCGCCGCGCCCGGCGACCCGGACGTCCGGCGCGAAGCTCCGGCCGACTGGACCGTCATGATCTACATGAACGGCAAGAGCAACCTCGAGCCTTTCGCCCTGCGCGACATGAACCGGCTCGAGACCGTCGGCTCCACGGAAAAGGTCAATATCGTCGTAGAGCTGGGCCGCTCGAAGGGGCTGGAGAACGACACCGCCGCCGAGGGCGACTGGTCGGGCGTGCGGCGCTACCTGGTCGCCAGGGACGCCGACATGGAGAAGATAAACTCGCCCGTGCTGCGGGACATCGGCGCCTCCGACATGGGCGACTGGCGCGAGGCCGCGAAGTTCGTGCGCTGGGCCCGCGAGGCCTATCCCGCCAAGCGCTTCATGCTCATCATCTGGGACCACGGCTGGGGCTGGCTGGACCCGCTCAAGCCGGGCGAGAACCTGGCGGACGGCGCCGGAGCCAAATCCATCTCGCACGATTTCGAGACCGGCAACTACATAAAGACCACCGAGATAGGGAAGATCCTCGAAGAGGCGGGCAGGGTGGACCTCTACGCCTCCGTGGCCTGTTTCATGCAGATGGGCGAGGTCGCCTACGAGCTCAGGGGCCTGGCGGACGTCATAGTGGGCTCCGAGGAGGTCGTGATGTTCCCGACCTTCAATTTCGAGGATTTCCTGGCCGCGCTGACCGCCGACCCGGGCGCCGACGCCGAGAAGGCCGGGACCCTGCTGGCGGACACCTACATCGAGATGTATTCCAGGCCCGAGCATTCGGCGATGCTGGCGGAGTACAAGTTCGGCGCCCACCTCTCGGCCATACGCGGCGCGGCCCTGGAGGGCTTCGCCGAGCGCGCCGGCAAATGGGCGAAGGCCGTGCTGAAGAACGGCGACGACGCGGCGCTGCGCTCCGCCCGCCGCGACGTGCTGCGCTTCGAGGTCGGCGACGAGGTCACCGACCCGCAGAAGCTCGTTTCCTTCTACGCCGATATCCATCATTTCACCTCGCTTTACGAGGCCGCGATGGACGGGTCGCGCCCCGCGGCCCCGGCCGCGGCCGCGGCCGGCAGGGACCTGCGGGACTGGATAGACTCCGAACTGGTCGTAAGGAACGTCTTCCTGGGGAAGGACCGGACCGGCAAGGATTTCTCCGCGACCCGCGGCATAGCCCTCAATATCCCCGGCCTCAAGGGCGACCTGCTGCCCTACCATCAGTCCTACGGCGAGCTGGCCTTCGAGAAGGCCTCGGGCTGGAGCGCCCTCGTCGAATACATGGAGAACCTGGAGTAAGCCTTGGATAGAACGGCCGAGAAGCCGGAAAGCCGATCCAGTTTCGGACCGGCTTTCTTTTTTCTCCCCCCGCGGCGCAGGCGCGCTCTCTCGGCCGTCTACGCCTTCGCGCGCCTGGCCGACGACATCGCCGACGACCCGGCCCTGCCGGCCGCGGAAAAACGCCGCCGCCTGGAGGGCCTGGCTTCCGCCGTGGAAGAGCTCTACGCCGGGGGCGCGGGCGGGCCTCTCTCCTATCTGACGGGCCCCGTGCGCGAGTTCGGGCTCCGCAAGGAGCACTTCCTTCTCCTTATAGAAGGGGTGGGGATGGACGCCGAACCCCGGCGGTACCGGGACATGGACGACCTTAAGGGCTACATGTACCGCGTCGCCTCGGTCCCGGGACTGCTGGCCCTCCCGGTGTTCGGGGCGGCGGGCGGGGACCTGCCGCGCTTCGCCGAGAACATGGGCTACGCCGTGCAGCTGATGAACATCGTCCGTGACTTCAGGGAGGACGCGGGGATGGGCCGCCTGTACGTCCCGGAGGAGGACCTGAGGGCCTTCGCCATAGAGCCGGGCCGGGCGGCGGCTTCGGCCGGCACCCGCGATTTTGTAGAATTGATGAAATTCGAGGCCGGCAGGGCGCGCGGTTTTTACCGCGAGGCCTGCCTGGCCGCCAGGGGAGCGTCGGGACTTTTTCCCGCCTTCATGATGGGAGAACTCTACCTGGCGCAGCTGGAGAAGATGGAACGGGACGGTTTCTCCGGAGGGCGCCCGCGCGCGGGCGCCGCCGGCAAAGCCGCCGCGGCCTGGAGGGCCTTTAGGAGAATATGCTGAAACCCGATTCGTGGATACGAGAGATGTGCCGCCGGCACGGGATGATAACGCCCTACACCGAGAAGCTGGTGGCGAAGGACAAGGTCTCCTACGGCCTCTCCTCCTACGGCTACGACATCCGCGTCGCCGACGAGTACAAGGTCTTCACCGACGTCCATAACTGCGTGGTGGACCCCAAGGACTTCCGGCCGGAGTCCTTCGTGGACCTCAAGGCGCCCTGGTGCATAGTTCCCGCCCGCTCCTTCGCGCTGGCGCGCTCGGTCGAGTATTTCCGCATCCCGCGCGGCGTGATAGGCCTCTGTATCGGCAAAAGCACCTACGCCCGCTGCGGCATAGTCGTCAACATCACCCCGCTGGAGCCGGAATGGGAAGGGCATCTCACGCTCGAGATCTCCAACACGACCCCGCTGCCGGCCAAGATCTATTCCAACGAAGGCATAGCCCAGCTCGTCTTCCTCGGCTCCGACGTCGAATGCGAGACCTCCTACAAGGACCGGAAGGGCAAGTACCAGTCCCAGCGGGGCGTCACCCTGCCCAGGATCCTGCGCCGCCGATGAACGCGCTGCTCCTGCCGCTGCTGCTGGCCGCCGCGCCGGCCCTCGCGGGCGGCGCCGGGGACGCGCGCCGGCACTACGGCGCGGGCCGCGAAGCGGAGGCCCGCGAAGCGCTGGCCGCCGCCGTCAGGGCCGATCCCGCCGACGAGGAGGCCTATTCTTTCCTGCTCGAGATCCTGCCGGACTCCTCGCCGGCCGTCGCCTCCCTGGGGGAGGCCTCCCTCAAGAACCTGAAAAAGGGGCTCAAGAAGCCGGTTTATTTCCTCGCCCTATGCAAGTCCCTGCGCGCCGCTGGAGAGAAGGAAAAAGCGGGGTCGGCCTGCCGGTCGGCCCTGGAACTGGACCCGGTACTCTCCGCCTCCTACCGGGAACTGGCCCTGACCCATGAAGCGGCCGGCGACGAGCGGCGCGCGCTGGAGACGGCCGCGCAATGGACCGAGATCTCCGGCGATTACAAGGCCTGGACCGAACTCGGCCGCCTGCGTTCCGTTTACGGCGATTTCGCCGGCGCGAGGACCGCGCTGGCCCGGGCTTCGGCGCTCGCCGGGAAGTCGAAGGACCCGGAGGCCCCGGCCTGGCGGAGGCGTGCCGCCGCCCTGACGGCCTCCCTCGCGCGGGCGGAGAGGAAAAGCCCCTCCCGCCGCGGCACCGGCCCAGGCCGCAAGAAGGCGGAGGACTGCGCGGCCCTGGCGGCGGCGCACAACGCCGCGGGCAGGCAGCGCGAGGCCGAAGAGACCGCTTCGGCCTGCCTGCGTTCGGCGCCGGGGCATCCGGGCCTGACGGAGACCCTGGCAGACGCGTATTTCGAGCTCGGCTACTATGAAAAAGCCCTGGAGCTCTATGCCGGGGCCGCGGAAGCGGCGGGCCGCGACCGGGCGCTGGCCGGACGGGCGCTGCGCAAGAAGGCCGGCATACACCTGAGGATGGGCGCGGGCGACCAGGCCCGCACCTCTTACGAGGCCGCGCTCAGGGCGTATCCCGGCGACCCCCTGCTGCTGCGCGAACTGGCGGGAGTCAGGGAGAAGAACGGCGACCACGCCGGGGCCTTCGACCTGTATTCCCGCCTGCTGAAGCTCAGGCCCGGGGACAAGGAAGCCGCGGAGAAACTGGCCGAGCTCGAGGTCCCGGCCATGTCTCCGGCCGGACTGGCCGCGGAACTCAGGGCCCGCGAGGCTTTCCCAGAGGACGGAGCCTCGGCCGGGATGGAGGAACGGGAACTGCTGATGGCCATGCGCGAGGCCGAGGCAGGCGGCGCGGTCGACTATCTGAAGGGAAAGCTGGGCCGGCTCAACGGTCTCACCGTCGAAAGGACGGGACCGGACGGGAGGCTCAGGCTGGCGCTGACCCGCAAAGGCTACGAAGCCTGGCTGGCGGCCAGGACGCGCGACGCCGTGGTCTTTTTCGAGAAGAAAGGGATGGACTTCCGCCATATCTTCGCCCTGCGCGACAGGGAGGGAGCTCCTTTCTTCGACAAGAAAGGCGGACTCACGCGGCGGGGAGCCTCGGCCTACCTGAAGGCCCTGGGGGGCGCGACCTCCTGGCTGCTGCCTTACGAGGACGTGCCGGACTCGCCCGCGGTCGAGAAGGCCAAAGCGGAAACCGGCGCGCTGCTTTCCGGCGGCTTCGAAGAGATCTCGGAACCCGAGTATCTCTGGCTGCTCAAGAAGACGGACTGCCTGCCGGAAGTCATGGTGGAACCGCCCATCCTCATGAAAGAGGTGAGGACCCCCGCCAGGGTCCGCTACTATATCTGCCGCAGCTGCATCGCCAGGAACAGGATCAGCGACCAGATAGCGCATAACATAGAGGATTACCGCGCCGGCAACGCCGAGATCCAGTCCACGGGCGGCACCGCCTTCTTCGGCCGCAGCGGCACCGCTCCGCCCAAGCTCTGCGTGAACGGCCGGGTGTCCGAATAGCCCCCCGTTGCGCGCGACCGTCCTATTTGCTATCATATAGCCCCTATGATACAGAAAACCACTTTGCCCGAACTCAAGAAAGTCGAAGCCGAGAGGAAATGGCATTTCCTCGACGCGAAGGACCAGGTGCTCGGCAGGCTCTCCACCCGCATAGCGGTGCTGCTCGCCGGCAAGCACAAGCGGACCTACACCCCTTCGATGGACTGCGGAGATTTCGTGGTAGTGACCAACGCCTCCAAGGTGAGGCTGACCGGCTCCAAGCCGGAAGAGAAGTTCTACTTCCGCCACTCCGGCTACGCCGGCGGCGCCAAGGTCATCCCCTACAAGCGCCAGATGGAGAACGACCCGACCAAGGTCGTCATGCTGGCGGTCAAACGGATGCTCGACGACAACAAGCTGCGGGCCCGCAGGCTCAAGCGGCTCAAGATCTACCCCGGCGCGGAGCACGGCTTCGGCGGCCTGGAAAAAAAGTAACACCGACGAGAGGATAAAAAAACAATGAGCGACAACAATCTCATACTGGCCACCGGCAGGCGCAAGACCTCCGTGGCGCAGGTCAAAATGCTCCAGGGCGGCAGCGGCAAGATGACCGTCAACGCCAAGAGCCTCGACGAGTATTTCGGCAACAACAGCCGCCTGAAATACGTCATCAACTCCCCCTTCGACCTGGTCAAGGACCAGAAATTCGACTGCGTGATAAAGGTGAACGGCGGCGGGATCTCCAGCCAGGCCGGCGCCATACGCCACGCGATCTCGCGCGCCATCGCCAGCCTCGGCGACTCCTTCCGGAGCCCGATGAAGAAGGCCGGCTACCTGACCCGCGACCCCCGCATGGTCGAGCGCAAGAAGCCCGGCAAACCGAAGGCCCGCAAGCGCTTCCAGTTCTCCAAGAGGTGATCGCCTCCTGAGAGGGACCTGCCGCGGGAGGCGAACCCTCCCGCGGCTTTCTTTTTATCATGGCGAAAAGAAGAACGCTCAAGGCCGTATCCGCCGCCGCCTCGGCCGGCGCCGCGCTGGCGGGGGCACTGGCCGCCGGCCGGGACCCCTCGGCCCAGGCGGAGGCCCTTCCGCCCGCGGCCGCGGCGCTGCGCGGGGCCGTATCGGCCGACGGTTCCGCCCCGGAACTGCTGGAGCCGCTGGAAACGCTGCTGGCCTGCGCGGAAAAGCTGCCGGCCCTTCTACCTCCGCCGCCTCTGCCCGAACCTCTGCCGCGGAGTCTCGACTCCCTTCGACGCGCCCTGTCGTTGCTCGCGGACCTCGCGTCCGGCCGGGGCCGCTCCGGCGCCGCGGGGCAGATAGGCGCGATCGCGGCCGCGGAGGCCAGGGAACTGCGCCTGGCCCGCCGCGCCGCGGAGAGCGATCCCGCCGGATTCGTGGAAAATCTCAAATTTAGTAACATATACTCCGGTCTGGAAGACTGCTTTTTCCGGGCCGAAGAAGAGGCCGGCAGGCTCGCGCGGCACGTCTGAAAAGCGGGACCGGGGTTTAAACCACAGGAGACAACCATGAACAAGCTCGGAACGGCGGCAGCTCTCATCTTCCTTTCCGCCCAGGCCGCCTGGGCCGGCACCGTGGTCATCTATCACACCAGCGACGTGCACGGCTGGTACGGCGCCAGGCCCGCCAAGTGGAACAAGGAGGACCCCGCCCGCCTCATCGGCGGCTTCCCCGCTCTCTCGACCCTCCTAAAGAACGAGGAACGGCCCTACCTGCTGCTCGACGGCGGCGACATGTTCCAGGGCACGCCCGAAGGCAATTTCACGCGCGGCATGGCCAGCGTTCAACTGATGAACGCCGCCGGCTACGACGCGGCGGTCGTGGGCAACCACGATTACGACTATACCGAGGACAGCCTGCGCGCGATGGTCTCCAGCGCCTCTTTCGCGATGCTGGGCGCGAACATCTATCTCAAGACAACGGGCGCGCCGGCCGGCTACGCGAAGCCTTACAAGGTCTTCGAACGCGGCGGGAAGAGGATAGCGGTGCTGGGGCTGGCCGGGGAGCATACCGCCACCTCGACCCTCCCGCTCAACGTCAAACACCTGGAATTCCGCGACGAGGCCGGGGAAGCCGCGAAATGGGTGAGGGAGATACGGGAGCTCAAACCCGACGCCGTGGTGATACTGGCCCATTTCGGCGTATGCGGACGCTTCACCTCCCAGAAAGTGGACGTCTCCACCTGGACCGCCGGCGAACTGGAGAAACACTGCGGCAGGGGCGGGACCCTCGCCGTCGCGCGCGCGGCGGGGGCCGACGTCGTCTTCGGCGGACACAATCACACCGGCCTGCTGAAAGGCTACTACGACAAGGCCAGTTCGACGCTGCTGGCCGAGAGCTTCTACGGCCTGACCGACGTGACCCGCGTGGAACTGGAATTCGACGATAAGACCGGGACGCTGAAAAGTTCGAAGGCGGAACTTGTCCCGCTCTGGACCGACGAAGCCGGACAGGACCAGGGGATGAAGAGCATAATCTCGGCCTTCACCGCCGAGGTGGACAAGGAAATGGACAAGGAACTGGGCGAAGCCGCGGACGACCTCGGCTACAGTACCGAAGGTCTGGATTCCCCCGTCGGCAACTGGATGACGGACGCGATGAGGGCCCACGCCGGAGCGGACATGGCTTTCCAGAACACGGCGGGGATAAGGTCCGACATAAAAAAAGGACCGGTGCGCATACGCGAGATCTACCAGGTCATGCCCTTCGAGAACACGCTGGTCACCGTCACCCTGACCGGCGCCCAGTTGGAGAAGCTCCTGCGGGATAACCTCTCCGGCGGCAAGGCGAGGCTGCAGCTCTCGGGCCTGAAGGTGAGCTTCAAGCCCGGGAAAGGCGGCGCGCTGAAGCTGGAAAGGAACGGCCGGACGATAAAGCCCGGCGAAAAGTTCAAGGTCGTCACCAACAACTATCTCACCACCGGCGGCACCGGCGGCGGCGTCTTCGCCGAGGGAGAGGGCCTTACCGACACGATGGTCCCGGTGCGCGACGCGCTGATCGCCGCCGTGAAGGCCGCGGGCACGGTCTCCTCCCCGGCGGACGCGGGAAGGATAGTCAGACTGGATGAGTAGCAAGGCGCTGAAGGCCCTCTTCCTTTCCGCTCCGCTGCTGCTGGCTTCGTGCTCCTGGCGGGACTCGGCGGTCGTCTATCTCACCTCCGACGCCAGGGGCTGGGTCTTCCGCGCCCCGGAGGACGACGGCCCCGCGCCCGCCGGCTTTCCCGTCCTGAAGAAGATACTCGAAGCCGAAGAACGGCCCTTCCTGCTCTTCCACGCCGGCCCCTGGCTCTCCGGCCCGCCGGAAAGCCTGAACCAGCGCGCCAAGGCCGCCGCCGAATGCATGGCCGGCATGCCCTATGCGGCCGCCGGCCTGCTGGGCGAGGACCTGCTGCTGGACCCGGCGCGGCTGGAAAGAGCCCTCAAAGGAGCCGCCCTCCCCCTCCTCGCCTCCAACGTCTACCTCAAAAACGGCGGCCGACCGTCGTTCACCTCGCGTTCGCTAACCTCCGGGGTCGGAAAGACCTCGCTGGGCCTGGCCGTCCTGACCGCGCCACGGCCGGACCATCTCTCCTGGCCCAAATACGGCCCGCGTTACAAGTTCGAGAAGGAGACTTACGAGGCGGAGCGGGCGCTGCTGGAAATGAAGTCCCAGGGGGCGAAGATAAAAGCGGTGCTGCTGGAAATAGGGGAAGGAGAGGGCTCCATGGAATTCCTGGACCATTTCCTCGCGCATTTCGGCTCCAGGCTCGACCTCGTGCTCGTGAAATCCCCCGCCGCGACCAGGATCTTCTCCCGCAAGGGCACCCTGGTGGTCCCGGTCCTGGAGGGGCTCAACCGGGTGGAACTGAAGCTTTCGCCGGAAGGCGCGCTGCTCAACGCGGCCCATCGGACCGTGCCCATGGACCGGGACAAGTACGGCTCGGACCCCGGCGTCGAGGCCATGCTGGACTCCCATCGCAGCGGGGCGCTCGCGGCCCTGGACAGGGTCGTCGGCGAGCTCCAGTACGCGCTCGAGCCCGGCGAGGCCGGTCCTTCGACGGCCGGGACCTGGGCCGCCGACTGCCTGAAACGCTGGGCGCGCAGCGACGGGGCGGTATTCGACCCGGGGGACATCCATTCCGTCCTGCCGCGCGGCGCCGTCCGTCTCGCCGACCTCTACCGCGCCATGCCGGGCGAGAACAACGTGGTCTTCGTAAAGATACGCGGCCAGGAACTGCTCGAATACCTGAGGGGCTCCTCCGGCAGGAGGCTCTCCTACGCGGGGCTCGCCTACGACGCGGCGGCCGGGACCGGCGAGGCCGGAGGCCGCCCGATAGAGCCGGGCCGCCTCTACCGCGTCGCCATACCCGATTCGCTGGTAAGCGAGAACGACCACGCCATACTCTCGACGGCCATGGAATTCGCTAATTCCCGGCATCCCGTGCGGGACACCATGCGCTGGTGCCTCGGCAGGCGGCAGCCGGCGAGACCGGCCATGCCCGGCATGGAGTTCTGAATGTACGCCTGGTTCACCGGGATCCTGCTCAGCGGCCTGTTCTGGTTCAGGACCTTCGTCTTCTTCGCCGCCACCTGGGCGGTCATATTCGCCACCTCGACGGTGCTGGGCGCCTCCGCCGCCTTCGAGTACGAGGACGGCTACGCCTGGACCACGCCCGTCTTCGCGAAGGCCGACGCGCGGGGCCTGCCCGGGGAGTCGCCCGATTACTGGAACCTGGTCAACCGCTCCCCGGACGAGGAGCGCACCAAGCCCGCCCCCTGGCTGCTCTCCTGGGCGCTGCGCCTGGCCGGTTTCAGGGTGGAACTCATCGCCGAACGCGGCAGGGAGGGGTCCGAGGCGCTGCTGGCCAGGAGGATGCCGCCGGCCGCCGAATTCCACCTCATAAAGGCGGAAGAGCGGGCGGAGCTCCTGAAAAAGAAGGACTACACTCTTTACTTCGCGGTCTCGGACGAGCAGGTGGCGCTGGCCAGGCGGTTCGATATAACCCCGGTCAGGGTGCTCAAGAACCCCAAGTCCCGTTTCAAAGCCCCCCAGACCCCCGGCAAATACGGGGAAAAAACACTCCCCCTCTCCCGCCTTTAGGTAGGGGGACGTTGTTGCCTGCCGGCTGTTAATAAGATAAAATAGACCTTCGCGCATGTCCGACTGCATTTTCTGCAAGATAGCCTCCGGGGAGGCCAAGGCCAGGATAGTCCTGGACGAAGAGGACATCCTCGCTTTTCTCGATCTCAACCCCCAGGCGCCGACCCATGTGCTGATAGTGCCGAAGAAGCACATAGCGAAACTCTCGGACGCCGGGCCGGAGGACGGGGCCCTGCTCGGGCGCATACAACTGGCGGCGGCGAAGATCGCCGCGCAGCTGGGCATCGGCGACGGCTTCAGGCTGGTCGCCAACAACGGCCGCAAGGCCGGACAGGCGGTGGACCATGTCCACTATCACCTGCTGGGCGGCCGCAGGCTGCTCTGGCCCCCGGGTTGAGACGGCTGAAAAAGATTTTCGGGATCGGTTTTGCGATATAAGGTGGTGATAACGTGGTATTCGTAAAAGTACGCGACGAAGAATCCGTGGAAGAGGCGCTGCGGCGCTTCAAGCACGAGTGCGAGCGCAACGGCATCCTCAAGGAGATCAAGCGCAGGGAGCATTATCTGTCCCCCGGCGCCAAGCGCAAGCTCAAGTCCCAGGAAGCCCGGCGCAAGATGCGCAAGGGCCGGCGCTATTGAGCGCCCGCGGCCCGCGGCTCCCTCGGCGCGGGCCACAAGCGAACACAACGCAGCCGCGTAGCGCCTTCCCCCCGCCGGGGGAAGGCGTTGCGCCTTATTCAACGACAGGACCGGATGCGCCCCGAAGACCCCATAAACGAGATCCGAACCCGGGTCGACATAGTCGACCTGGTGCGCGATTACGTCCCCTCCCTCAAGCGGGCCGGCAGGAACTACAAGGCCTGCTGCCCTTTCCACAGCGAAAGGACGCCCTCGTTCACGGTGAGCCAGGACAAGCAGATCTTCTACTGCTTCGGCTGCAACAAGGGCGGCGACATCTTCACCTTCCTGCGCGAGATAGAGGGGCTCAGCTTCCCCGAGGCGGCTGAGCGCCTGGCGCAGCGTGCCGGCGTCGAGTGGAAGCGGGACAAGGACGGCGCCCTCTCCGCCCGCGAGAAGGAGCGCACCGAGCTCAAGAAGCTCATGGCCGCCGCCGCGGCCCTCTACTCTAAATTCCTCTTCTCCTCCGAAGGCCGGACGGCCCTGGCCTACCTGCGCGACCGCAAACTTTCCGACGGGACGATAGAGCGCTTCATGCTGGGCTGGGCGCCCGGCGGCGACGCGCCGGTGGCCAGGGAACTCAAGTCGCGCGGCTTCTCCGCCGACCTGCTCTTCATGGCCGGACTGGCCTCCACCCGCGACGGCGGCAGGGTCAGCGACTATTTCCGCGAGCGGGTGATTTTCCCGATACGCAACCCCGCGGGCGACGTCATAGCCTTCGGCGGGCGGGTTATGGACGCCTCGGAACCCAAGTACCTCAACTCGCCCGAGACCTCGCTTTTCCCCAAACGCCGCACGCTCTACGGCCTCTACGAGGCCCTGCCCGAGATACGCAAGAAGAACCGCATCGCCGTCGTCGAAGGCTATATGGACGTCATAGCCTGCCACCAGGCCGGCGCGGCCTTCGCCGTCGCCCCGCTGGGCACCGCTCTGACCTCCGACCACGCGCACCAGCTCTCGCGCTACTCGGCCGAGATAACCGTGGCCTTCGATTCCGACAACGCGGGCAGGAACGCGGCCGTGCGCGCGGCCGAGATCTTCATGGACGCCGGGCTCTACGTGAAAGCGGCCGAATTCACCCCCGCCAAGGACCCCGACGAACTGGCCGTGAAACACGGGGCCGCCGAACTGGAGAAGCGGCTGACCTCCGGCCTGGACCCGGTGGAGTTCAAGCTGCGCCTGCTGGCGCCCGGCGGCGCGGAAAAACTTTCCTCGCAGGACAAGGCGCGCCTGGCGGCGAAGCTGCTCGACACCGTGGCCCGCCAGCGCGACGAGATAGTCAAGAGCGAATGGCTCAGGATGATCGCGGCCCGGCTGGCCGTGCCGGAGGAAGCCCTGGCCCGCCAGCTCTCCAAGACGGACGCGGGCGGCCATGTCAGGCCCGAACGCCCCGCCGAAGCTCCCGCCGACGCCCCGCCGGCCATAGAACTGGGCTTCCTGCAGCTGCTGCTCAAGAATACGGGGCTCTGCGACCATATCCGCGAACTGCCGGCGGAGCACCTGTCGCATCCGGACGCCAGGGCGGCTCTCTCGGCCATCCGCGGAGCGCCGGCGGCCTCCCCGGCGGAGCTGGCCGAGGCCCTGAAAGAGGGCCATCCCGGCGCGGCGGCGCTGGTCATGAAGCTGGCGGTACAGGAGCTGGAATCCGACGCGGACCCGGCCCTGAACGTGACCAGGGCGGCGGCGATGATAACCCGTTTCGCCAAGGAGCGGCGCTGGAAGGAGCTCAAGGCCTCGATGGCCTCCCTGGGGCCGGACCAGCTGCGGGAATTCCAGGAACTAACGGCGGAGATAAAATCCTCCCCAAAGCAAAAGCGGTAACATCCAAGGAGAACGAAATGGCGCAGCCCAAAAAAGCTTTAAGGGACCTCGTCGAGCTCGGCAAGGAGCACGGCTACATCACCCTCGAGGAGATGAACCGCTCGCTTACCAACGCCTCGATGTCCAGCGAGGAGATAGACAACCTGATGACCACGCTGGAGGACCTCGGCATCGACGTCGTGGACCGCAAGAAGTTCAAGCTGGTCGCCGCCGCCGAGCGCGAGGCCTACACCGTCGAGTGGGACGCCGCCCCCGACGTCTCCAACTCCATCCGCATGTACCTCAGCGAGATGGGCAAGGTGCCGCTGCTGACCCGCGACGAGGAGGTCACGCTGGCCCGCAACATCCGCGAGCGCGAGAAGGAACTGCGCATGCTGGTGCTGGAGTCCCCCATCACGATGCGCGAGATCCGCAGCTGGGAGATGCTCATCGAGCAGGACGAGATGACGACCAAGGAGCTCATGCCCCGCGGCCGCAAGTCCAACCAGGAGCTCTCGGCGATGAAGCGCAAGATGAAGAACATCGCGCACCTCATCACCCGCACCGAGAAGGAGCTGGCGGCCCTCGACGCCCGCGCCAAGAAGCCCAACCTGCCCAACGAGCAGAAGAAGAAGCTCTCCCACGAGATGGACAAGAAGCGCAAGGAGATAGTGCGCAACATCATC
Source organism: Elusimicrobiota bacterium (assembly GCA_019135865.1). GTDB lineage: Bacteria > Elusimicrobiota > Elusimicrobia > Elusimicrobiales > UBA9959 > UBA2231. The sequence continues at coordinate 188,594 of JAGVVD010000019.1, read as the reverse complement.
AACCTCAACCTCAACCAGGAGAAGATCAAGCGCCTGACCAACAAGATCAAGAACCTGGCGCACAAGGTGAAGGAGTTCCGCCTCGAGCTGGAGAAGTACCAGAAGCATTACGGCGACCTGGACAAGATAGCCGCCGACCACGCGCTGGTCGCCAGGGGCAGGCTCAAGCCCGCGGTCTTCCGCTCCAAGTGGGGCTACAACCCCTCCGAGCTGGACGCCGCGCTGGAGAACATCCGCGCGATCAAGGACCGCGAGTACCACCTGCTGCGCACGCTGCCGCTGGACGCCGACGAGTTCCTCTCGCTCAACGACAAGATCACCTTCCTAGAGGACCAGATCCTGCAGGACAAGCTCAAGCTGATCAAGGCCAACCTGCGCCTGGTGGTCTCGATAGCCAAGAAGCACGTCAACTCGAACCTCGAGCTCTCCGACCTCATCCAGGAGGGCGGCCTCGGCCTGATGAAGGCCGTCGAGAAGTTCGAGTACAAGCGCGGCTTCAAGTTCTCCACCTACGCCACCTGGTGGATACGCCAGTCGATCAACCGCGCGATAGCCGACCAGGCCCGCACCATCCGCATCCCGGTGCACATGAAGGAGCTCGTCAGCAAGCTCATGAAGGTCACGCGCCGCTACCGGCAGGAGTTCGGCCGCGACCCCAACATCGAGGAATACTCCAAGCACATGCACATCTCGATGGACAAGGTGAAGAACGCGCTGAAGATCATGCAGGACCCGATCTCCCTGTCCACGCCGATAGGCGAGGACGAGGACTCGCACCTGGAGGACTTCATCGAGGACAAGGGAGGCCTGCCGCCGTCCAACTCGGCCGTCGAGCTGCTGCGCCGACGCGAGGTCACCAAGATACTCTCTACGCTGACGGACCGCGAGGCCAAGATCATCAAGCTGCGCTTCGGCATCGAGACCGGCTACCCGCGCACGCTCGAGGAGGTCGGCAAGATCTTCCGCGTCACGCGCGAGCGCGTGCGCCAGATCGAAGCCAAGGCCATCCGCAAGCTGCGCCACCCCAGCCGCAGCAAGATGCTAAGGGACTATATAGACTGAGCCGGCCTGCGCGCGAAAAGAAGAGGCCCCGGGTCGCCCCGGGGCCTCTTTTCCATTCCCGCCTTCCCGGTCGGGGCTATTTCCTGTCGTCCTGGAACATCGACTTCACCAACGAGGCCGCCGCGTCCTTGGCGCCGAGGCCGAAGGCTATGGCGAAGGCCAGGCCGAAGGAGCCCAGCACTATGCTGAGGCTCGAACGGATGGTCTTCATGGCTATGCCCATCTGTTCCAGGGCGATGATGGCCGCGAAGACTATGACGGTGAAATAGACGATCTGGGAGAGCGCGCGCCCGCCGCGCAGGTTGTTGGCGGTGGCGGAATTATTGACCAGCTCCGACAGGAACTTGGCGAAGAGCAGTCCCCCGAAGGCTATGAAGATGGCGGCCGTTATGCGCGGCATGAAATCCATCACGAAGCGCTCGAGTATGGCCGAGATGACGGTAAGATTGAGCACGTTGGCGGCGGAAACGAAGAAGACCAGTATCAGCGACCAGTAGATCACGAAGCCCACCACGGAAACCAGCGATTTGCCCATGCCGAACCTGGCGAGCACCTCGTTTATGCCCACGCGGCTGGTATAGGAGTCCAGGCGGACCCTCCGCAGGAAGTTCTCCGCCACCGAGCTGAACACACGCGCGATGAAGAGGCCGAACAGGATGAAGATGAGCGCGGCTATGACGTTGGGAAGATAGTTGGCGAAAATGTGCCAGACGTTAAGGACGGGCTGCACGAAGAGATTAGAGATGTCTTTTAGCATGGCTGGGGCGGTCCTCCTTGGATCCGTGAGGCCTTATTCTATATATTTATCCGGGGGGGTTCAAAGCGCCGGTCAGAAAAAAGCCCCGTCCGGGCGGCGGACGGGGCGGGCGCGGGAAGAAAGACGTTCAGGAGGTCTTGCGCGGGGCCACGGGGTCCGCGGGCAGCGGCCTGGGGGCCGGCCGCTTCATGCGGGGAACGGGCAGCGTTTTCCGGAAGTCCGAGGGCGCGTCGCGCAGGTCGGCGGGACGGGCGGCGGGGGCCGTCTTTTTGGCGGGGACGGCCTTGGCCTTGACTTCCTCGGCCGCGGGGAGAGCCGTCTTTTCCTTAGCGGCGGCCGGTTTCTCCTCGCCGCCGGACTCCACGGCCTTCTTCAGGAGTTCCATAGAGCCTTTGCGGTAAAGCGGGTCCCCTATCACGCTGAATTCGTCGAAGGGGGTGCGGCTGGGGCGGACCGCCTTTTCCGCGGCGGGGGCGGCCGGAACAGCGGCCTCCTGCCTGACAGCGTTCCCCGCCGGGGCCGCGGGCTTGAGGTCCTCCACGCTGCCGGCGGCCGAGGCGGCCGACCATGAAAAGACCGTCGCGACGATCGCGGCGGCGAAGATACCGAAGGTGGCGGCGGAAGTTTTTTTCATCTTTGTCTCCATATGTTGACTGCCGGCTCGGGGCTGTGCTTAAATTATACACCCCGGAAGGAGCGGCCGTAAGTGGCTAATGTCCTACCCGGGACGGGCCAAGGGACCCAAGACCCGGCCCCCGCGCGCCTTTGCATCCCGCCGTCTTTTTTGGTATCATATCCCCACTATGTACGCTATTATACAGACAGGCGGAAAACAGTACTGGGTAGTCCCCGGTGAGATTTTGCAGGTCGAGAAGCTCTCGGCCAAGGAAGGCGAGGAGATAAGCATAAAGGCCCTCTGGTCAGCGGCCTCCGGCACGGAGGAAAAGGCCGGCGCCAATCCCCTCTCCGCCAAGGTAACGGCCAAGGTGCTTCGCCATCTGCGCGGTCCCAGGGTGATAGTCTTCAAGCGCCGTCCCAAGAAGGCCTACGAGAAGAGCGCCGGGCACCGGCAGGAGCTCACCGAGCTCCAGATCAAGGATATACAGCTGTCCTGAGGACGGCTTTCAAAGAGGTAAAGACATGGCCGGAACAAAATCACAGGGTTCATCCACAAACGGGCGCGACAGCCACGGCCAAAGGCTGGGCGTCAAGCGCTACGGCGACCAGTTCGTCAAGGCCGGCGAGGTCATAGTGCGCCAGCGCGGCACCAAGTTCCACCCCGGCCTCAACGTCGGGAAGGGTTCGGACGACACGCTGTTCGCCAAGGCCGCCGGCGTCATCAAGTTCGAGTGGCACAGCAAGGGCAGGAAGCAGATCAGCGTCTACCCGGTCGCCTCCAAGTAAGGAGCGCGTCCAGGACGAGAACCTCCCGACTTCCGGTTGGGAGGTTTTTTTTTGAAAGGCAGGAACGGCGGTAACCGATATGGCTGAAAGAGAACGCGGCGGGTTCGTCGACCAGGTCAGGATATTCCTCAAGGCGGGCAAGGGCGGCGACGGCTGCGCCTCGATGCGGCGCGAGAAGTACATCCCCTACGGCGGCCCCAACGGCGGCAACGGCGGGGAGGGCGGCGACATCGTACTGCGCGCCTCGGCCGGCTGCAACACTCTCACCGAGCTCTCCTTCCACCCCCACGTGGCCGCGGCGGACGGCGGCAACGGCAAGGGCAAGAACCTCTACGGCCGCGACGGCGGGGACACCGTCGTCCCCGTCCCCCCCGGCACGCTGGTGCTCAAGGGCGGCCAGGTCGTCGCCGACCTGAAGAACGAAGGGGATTCATTCCTGGCCGCCAAAGGCGGGCGCGGCGGCCGCGGCAACGCCATGTTCAAGACCCATTTCAACACCGCGCCGATGATCTCCGAGAAAGGCGAGCCCGGCGAGGAATCCACCCTGGACCTGGAGCTCAGCCTGCTGGCCGACGTGGGGCTGGCCGGCTTCCCCAACGCCGGCAAATCCACTCTCCTCTCGCGCATCAGCGCGGCGCGGCCCAGGATAGCGGCCTATCCCTTCACCACGCTCAACCCCAACCTGGGCGTGGTCACGCACAAATACTCCGGCTTCGTCGTGGCGGACATACCCGGCCTGATAGAGGGCGCGCACGAGGGCAAGGGGCTCGGCGACGATTTCCTGCGCCACATACTGCGCACCCGCCTTATCATACAGCTGGTCGATCCCCAGGGCTTCGGCGGCGTCACGCCGGAGAAAAGCGTGAAGGTGATCGCCTCGGAGCTCGCCGAATTCAGCCCGGAACTGGGCGCCCGCAAACGCCTGCTGGCCGTCACGAAAGCCGACCTGCCCGAGGCGGCCGGAGCTTTCGCCGCCATAAAGAAGAAATACCGGAAGGACGAGGTGTTCCTGATCTCCGGCGTGACCGGAGAAGGCGTCTCGAAACTGCTCGACCGCGTCATAGAACTGCTGCCCTCCCTGCCGGCGCCGGAACTCTATAAGCCGGAGGAGAAAGCGCCCGTGCTGGAGCTGAAGATGGACAAGGGCTTCCGGGTCGAGAACTCCGGCAATAACCGCTGGAACGTGCGCGGACCGCGGCTGAAGACCCTGCTGGCCATGACCAATTTCGGCCAGCCGGATTCTCTCGAGCGCCTGCGCCGCATCTTCAAGGGCATAGGCCTGGACAAGGCCCTGAAAAAGGCGGGCGCCGCAGAAGGCGACATCGTATCGGTCGAAGGCTGGGAGTTCGAATGGCAGGAACCGCCGCCGGTACCCGCCGGCAGGCCGGGCAAATTCGCCTACAAGTACAAGCACAATGTGAAGCTCGAGGCCAGGCGCAAGAAAAAATTCCGGAAAAAGTAGGGACCCCGGAGCCCGGAATAAAAAACCCCGCCGGAAGGCGGGGTTTTCTTTTTCCCTGGGGAAGGGCCTTCAGAACACGGTGCCCCAGTCGCGGGTGGTTATCCTGAACTCGACGCGGCGGTTGAGAGCTCTGTCCTTCTCGGTAGTACCGGGGCTGACCGGGCGCGTCTCGCCGTAGCCTCGCGAGAGCACGGTCTCCGGGTGTATCCCTCCTTTCCTGACCAGGTAGGTCTTGACCGCGTCGGCCCTGTAGCGGGAGAGCTCCATGTTGTAGGCGTCGTCCCCCACGTCGTCTGTGTGGCCCTCCACTATCAGCTTGAGGCGGGGACGGCCACGCAGCACGGCGGCCACGCGGTCCAGGAGGTCCATCGAGCTGGGGAGCAGGACGTCGGAATTGAACTCGAACTCTATCGGCTTGACCTGCCTGCTGGTCACCATGTCCATCACCGACTGCAGCTCCAGTTCGGCCCGGCGCTCTTCTTCGGCCTCGGCTTTCGTCGCCGGTCCGCCGGCGCAGGCCGCCAGGGAGAGCGCGACAAGCGCCGGTAGAAGTTTCTTCATGGCTGCACCCCCGTTCCGGATATGGAAACTATCAGCGTCTCGCGGCGGAACCTGTAGCCGCGCGTGAAAGCGGTGTTGCTCAGCAGCAGCGGCGGGGTGGACGCGATAGTGGAGTAGACCCGCCTCTTGCTTATCCTCGGCCTGGCGTGCGGGTCCAGTATATTGGACTTCGACACCTCCAGCAGCGTGTCCATGGCCCAGTAGACGGGCCAGATCACGGCGGCGCGCATGCCGAGCTCGGACTTTGGGATGGACGACACGAAAGCCTCGCAGATGTCCAGCTGGTCCACGGCCCAGGCTATCCACTTGTCCACGACGGGCCTGAGCCTGCGCATGGCCTCAGGGTCGCCCAGGTCGGCCGGCGAGAGCCCCCTGGACGCGAGATCGGCGGCGGGGAAATAGCAGCGGCCCAGCGCCAGGTCCGCCGCCGCGTCCTTGAGGATGTTGGTGACCTGCAGGGCCGAACCGATCATGCCCCCGTCCGCTTCCGAAGGCAGGCCGGAAGTTTCGGGGAACGCCGCGCGCAGGCGGCGCATATAGAGCGCCGTCCAGAAAACGCCCGGTTTGCCGCCTATGAAGTCGCAATAGCGCAGGAGCGCGTCGTCGTCCGGCAGGGCCCTGGGCGCGCGGGCGCTCCCCCCGTCGAAGAGAGCGAGGTCCATCCGCATACCGGAGGCTACGCCGGCCGCGACTTTCCCGAGATCGGCCAGGTCCGCCTCCTCCAGCGAAAGCGCGCGCGCGAAAACGTCGCCCATGGAACCGAGCAGCGCCCTCTCGCCCTTGTGCTTCACTCCGGGCAGGAAGGCCGCGGCGGCGGCGGCCCCCGCGGCCGGGTCGAAACCGGGGCCTATGCCCGCGAGAAGGTCCAGGAATTTCTTCTTCTCGCCGGGGTCCGCGCCGGAGGAATCCACGATGGTATCCATGGCCCGGCAGAGCAGGTAGGCCAGGGCCATCGGCAGCCTTATGTCCGGCGGCAGCACCTTGAAACTGAAATAGATGGTGCGCGAGACCGCCTTGAGCGTGGCGGTCAGGTCGCCTGGCAGTGGGTCCTGTCTCTTTTGCGGCATCGTGAAATTTTACTAAATATGGCGCCGGGGATAGGGAGCCGAGACGCGGCCCAGCACCCTCGCCGAACGGGCTCCGGTGGCCGAAGGACAATGATTGGCCCGGCCCCGCAGCGCCAGCGCGGCCAGGAGGGCGAAGCAGGCCGGCTCCTTGGCCAGCGGATGCAGGCCCAGCTCCGCGCAGGAACGGACGCGCGCGCCCAGCGGCAGGAGGAAGGCGGCGATGGCGTCCATGAGCACCGGGTTGAGCGCGCCGCCGCCGGCGACTATGAGCTCGCGCGTACCCCGGGGCGCGCGGTCCCTGAAAGCCAGCGCTATCGAGGCGGCGGTGAAGGCGTTGAGCGTGGCCAGCAGGTCGCGCGAGCGGCGGCGGCTGAACAGCGGACCGAAGTTCCTCTTTATGAAAGCGAGGGTATATTCGCTGCGGTCCAGGGATTTGGGAGGGCGGCGCGTGAAGAAAGGCGCTTTCAGCAGCGCCCTCACCTTCCGCATGTCCGGCTCCCCGGCGGCGGCCCAGGCCCCGTTCCTGTCATAGGAGAGCTTCCCGCGGGAAAGTTCGCAGACGGCGGTATCCATGAGGGAATTGCCGGGGCCGGTGTCGAAGCCGAAGGTCTTTATCCCCCTGCCGGCGAAAGCGATATTGCCCACGCCGCCTATGTTCTGCAGCGCGACCGGCGCGCCGCCGCCGTAGAGATACTCGTCCATGAAAGGGACCAGCGGGGCGCCCTCGCCGCCGGCGGCCATGTCGGCCGGGCGGAAGTCGGAGACCACCGGGACGCCGGTCTCCTCGGCCAGGAAGGCGGGGTCGCCGATCTGCAGGGTATGCCCTTTTTTGCCGGGGGCGTGCCAGACGGTCTGGCCGTGCGAGCCTATGACGTCCAAAGACTTGAGCGGGACGCCCTTGTCGCGGCAGAACTTTCTGACCATGTCGGCCCAGAGCCGGCCCAGTCCGGAATTGAGCGCGGAAAGCTCCGGCGCGCGCATATCCTTTGCCGCTATTATGCGCGCCTGCAGGGCCGCGGGGTAGGCGTAATTGGCGAATTTGAGGACCTTCAGCGAGCGCCCTTTTATCTCGCAGTACGCGACGGACAATCCGTCCGCCGAAGTCCCGCTCATCAGTCCCAGCGCCTTAACCGTCTTTTCCATATCGTTCTTCAGTTCCCCGCGCTAACAAAGCGGAGAATTATGCCGGGGGCATGTCGGCGTGCCAGCACGCAGGACACGGACTCGCGCGCATAGCGCGTCGGTCCTCGGCTCTCGCTCCTCGCGCTTACGATGCTCGGAGCTCCGAGGCGGTCCTGCTTAGCTGGCACGCCGCCTCGGCACTGCCGGACGGGCATGAATGTCTGAGGCCCGAGGCGCTATGCGCCCGGGCCGAGTTCGTGCCCGGCCGAGCGCAGCGCCGGGTGAATTTCAAAAAGCCGGACCGCGGCGGTCCGGAAGTCCGGGAGGGGAACCTATAACCGGGCATCAATATTTCTCCACCTTGTATTTGACCAGGCGGCCGGCGCGGTAATGGAACTTGCCGGAGAAATGGCCGCGGCGGCGGAGCAGCGGCAGGAAGACCCTGTCGCCCTCCCAGAGATTGAGCTTAAGGAGGCCCCGGTCGGGGATCCACTTCAGTTCTCCCTCGGGCGAATCGATAAGTTTTCCCGTAAAATCGGAAGCGGTGAAAACGAAGACGTACCAGTCCTCGCCTTTGGCGAAATCGGGGAAGGTCAGCACGCCCTTGAGCACGGGACCCTTTATCCGCAGCCCCGCCTCCTCCCGTATCTCCCTGACGACGCAGTCCTCGGGGCTTTCGCCCGGTTCCAGCTTGCCGCCCAGGCCGTTCCACTTGCCCTCGTGCACGTCGTCCTTCTTCTTGACCCGGTGCAGCATCAGCGTGCGGCCGCCGCGGCGCACATAGCAGAGAGTGGCCAGCTTCATGAGCCGAACACCCCCGTGCTCATGTAACGCTCCCCCGTGTCGGGGAAGACGACTACGGCGGTCTTACTCTCAGCCTCCGGCTCCGACAGTACCTTCGCGGCGGCCCAGGCGGCCGCGCCCGAAGAGATGCCGGCGAAGATCCCCTCCTCGCGCAGCAGGCGGCGGGTCATGACGGCCGCGTCGTCGTCCCCGACCCGGACTATTTCGTCGATGAGTCCTTTTTTGAGAACGCCCGGCACGAAGCCCGCTCCTATGCCCTGTATCTTATGCGGCCCTTTGACGCCGCCCGAGAGCACGGGCGAGGCGTCGGGCTCCACGGCCACGACGCGCAGGCCGGGCTTGCGCGCCTTCAGCGCCTCCGCGACTCCGGTCATAGTGCCGCCGGTGCCCACGCCGGCTATGAAAATATCCAGCTTCCCGTCCGTGTCCCGCCAGATCTCCTCGGCGGTGGTACGCCGGTGCATGGCCGGGTTGGCGGGATTCTCGAACTGCTGCGGCATATAAGAACCGGGGGTCTCCGCCGCTATCTCCGCCGCCTTTTTGACGGCCCCGGCCATGCCCTCGGCCCCCGGCGTGAGCACCAGTTGGGCGCCCAGCGCCTTGAGCAGGGCCCGCCGCTCGGCGCTCATCGTCTCGGGCATCGTAAGTATCACCTTGTATCCCCACAGCGAACAGAGCCAGGCCAGCGCTATGCCGGTATTGCCGGAAGTGGGTTCCACCACCGTGCCGCCGGGTTCGAGGAGCCCCTCCTCCCTGGCCGCGGACAGCATGCCGAGAGCGGCCCGCTCCTTGACGCTGCCCATCGGGTTGAAGGATTCGAGTTTGGCCAGGGCCAGCCGGCCGGCCGGCACCACTTTGTTGAGGCGCAGCAGCGGGGTCGCGCCGATAAGGGAAACGATGTCCGGGGCGTATTTCATCCGACCTTCTTTTTAAGGACGTCCAGTTCCGCCCGCAGGGCTTCCAGTTCGTCCCAGCAGACGTCGGCCACCCTGTCGTGGTCCAATTGCGTTCCCTTCTCGGCCGGGGCCGCCTTGGCGTGGGCGGGCACGCCGAAAACGGTGCTGTCGGGCGGCACGGCCTGCAGTACCACCGAGCCGGCGCCCACCCTGGAGCGCGCGCCTATGCTGATCGCGCCCAGAATTATGGCGCCCGCGCCCACCACCACCCCGTCGCCCAGCGTGGGATGGCGCTTCTTATGCTCCAGCGAGGTGCCGCCCAGCACGACGCCCTGGTAGAGCAGGACATCGTCGCCTATCTCGGTCGTCTCGCCGATGACGACGCCCATGCCGTGGTCGATGAAGAAGCGGCGGCCTATGGTCGCGCCGGGATGTATCTCCACGCCGGTGAAAAAGCGCGCGACATGCGAGATAAGCCGGGCCGCGGTATGCCAGCCGGCGGTCCAGAGACGGTGCGCCAGGCGATGCAGCCAGACCGCGTGCAGTCCCGGATAGCAGGTCAGCACCTCGAAAAGGCCGCGCGCGGCCGGGTCCTTGCGGAAAACGGTGTTTATGTCCTCGGCGAAGTTGAACATCGCTACATTATAGTATTTACCCAAAATGAAAAGCCCCGGGCGGAGCCCGGGGCTTTTCGTCCCTCGGCGCCGGCTCAGTTGAGCCTGAAGATCTCCAGCGTGCCTCCGTTTATGCGGAAGCCGTGGCCCCTGTCCAGTTCCGGGAACATGACTCCGCCTGGCTTTATATCCGCGGCTTCGAGTATGAAGTAATTGGTCGCGTCCTCGACCGGGAACGGGATCATCAGGACCAGCATTTTCTGGGTGAACCTGGCGCCCTGCGGCCCCTGGACTATCTCGTTGCCGTAGGCCAGCTTGTAGTTCTTCGACAGGCGCACGTCCACGCCCCTGGCCGCCACGGCGTCGCCCAGGTCCTTCAGGCTGGCGGTAAGCGCCACGCCGCGGGGTCCTTTCACCTCCAGCGTGCTGTTCTCCGGGGTGGAGGCGTTGGCCTTCACCTTGACCGTGTATTTCTCGCCGTCGATAGAGAAGGTCTTGGAACCGCTCATGAAGATGCCCCAGTTGACGATCTCCATGGCCCGGGCGAAGAAGGACTCGCCCTTGTCGGTGGTCAGGACCAGGAAGAACTTCTCCTTGTCCTTGCAGCCGTTCCCGCCGTCGGGGCAATTGGAGGCCTTGGAGCCGCTCACGTGGACCATGGTCCCCCGCGAGGTCTTGAAGGTCCTGGAGGTGCGCAGGTAGGCGTTGCGCACTTTGGCCAGGTCCACGCTGTAAAGCACCTCGCCGGCGGGCCGGGTCAGGGCCGTGGCTCCTTTCTCAAGACCGCCCAGTTCCCTGGCCTCCGGTTCGGAGGGGGCCAGCGCCTCGAAATAACCGAAGATGTCCGGCATGCCGGCCGCGCTCTCCGGCATGGCGGCCGAAGGCACCGGAACGGGGACCCCTATGCCTTCCGCTATCCTGACCTCCGCGAAGTTGTCCTCCGCCTGCTGTAGTTCCGTCTCGAAACCGGAAGCGGCGGCCGGGCCCCACAAGACCGCGAGAGCGAAAACCGTGGCTGACAGCGATTTCATATCGTCCCCTTACCGGACACTTTATCACGGCGTCCAGAAGCCGTCACTCATATTAATAACAGCAAAGATTTGACTTGTCAAGGCTCTACGGCCCCCGTTCGCGGCGGGACTTTGACCTGGCTCAAAGTCCCGCCGCCGGAGAACTATTAATATATAGCGGGCTCGAACCCGTTCCGGGATGAATGCGGCTGAACGCACCCGGCGCGGGCAAGGCTCCAAGGAGAATACTACCGATGAAAAGAACAGCGATACTCTTGATAGTGGCGGTCATGGCCGCCGATGCCGGCGCGGCCGGCTTCCGCCAGGCGAACCAGGGCGCCGCCGCCAACGGCATGGGCAACGCCTTCACGGCCGTGGCCGACGACGCCTCCGCGGTCTGGTACAATCCCGCGGCCCTCACCGCCCTCGAAGGCACCAACCTGACGCTGGGCGCGGTCTTCGTGGCGCCGCAGGTGGAGCATAAGACGGCCGCCGTCACCGACGAGACTAAAAGCCGCTTCCATACCCTGCCCCACTTCTACGCCGCGCGCAAGCTGAACGACAAGTGGGCCGTCGGCCTCGGCGTCAACGCGCCCTACGGCCTCTCGACCGACTGGGACCCGGTCAATGCGGTGACCCGCGAAGTGGCGACCAAGTCCTCCCTGAAGGCGGTCTACACCAACCTCAACGGCGCCTATAAGGTCAACGAGAACCTCTCCGTGGCCGCCGGCGGCACTTTCGTGCGCATGGACGCGGTGATGAACAAGAAGATCGAGAACTCCGGCGCGGCGTCGCAGAACATCGAGCAGACCCTCGAAGGGGACGGCACCAGCGCGGGCTGGAACCTGGCCGCCATGTACAGGTGGAACAAATGGAACTTCGGCGCCAATTACCGCAGCAAGGTCAAGGTGGGCATAGACGGGAACATCAATCTGCCGACCACCGGGATCTTCGCCGGCGTACTCCCCCCGGCCAACAACAGGCCCGGCCGCACCACTATAACCCTCCCCGACACTTTCCAGGTCGGCGCGGCCTACCGGCCCGGCGACGACTGGCTGTTCTCGGCCGAGGCCGACTATACCAACTGGACCACCTACAGCCAACTGGTCATAGACTATCAGCGCGACAACGGCACCTGGACGCAGACCGTCGACCCCAAGAACTGGAAAGCGGTCTGGGCCTTCCGCCTCGGCACCGAGCATAAGGTCAGCGAGAACCTCAAGCTGCGCGCCGGGGCCTATTACGATCTCACGCCGGTGAAGAACTACTACTTCGAGACCCGCAATCCCTGCGCCAACCGCCTGGCCTTCTCCGTGGGCGCGGGCTGGAGCAGGGGCAACTGGAGCGTCGACGCGTCCTACCTTTACCTGAAGTTCATGGAAAGGAAGGTCGGCGACAGCATACAGGACAACGGCTCCCTCACGACCGGGACCGAACTCGCCGGCACCTACAACTCCATCGCCCGCCTGCCCGCCGTCTCGGCGAGCTATAAGTTCTAAGAAAGGCGAAGGACCAAAAAAAGGACCCCGGGCCGCAAGCCCGGGGTCCTTCATTTCGGGGAACGGTATGCCCGCTCCCTACTCGTCCTTGCCCACCACCCGCCAGAAACGGTCGGGATGCGGGTCCTGTTCTTCTTTCTCGGCCAGCGCGGCGAAAACTACGCGCTTGATATCCCCGGGGCTGAAAGGCTTGGTTATATAACCGCAGGCGCCCAGGTCCAGCGCCTTCATCGCGATCTCCACGTCGTCGTTGCCGGTAAGGACGAAGATAAGCGGCCTGTGGGAGAGTTCCCTGATCTTCTTGAGCGTCTCTATGCCGTTCATCACCGGCATCTTGAGGTCCAGCAGCACGACGGAGGGCTTCACCGACGCTATCGCGGCCAGGCCGGCCTTGCCGTCCTGCGCCTCGCTTATTTCGCAGCCCGCGAAGATCCCCTTCAGGACCAGCCTGATATTGGGATCGTCGTCGATTATAAGGACCTTGTGCTTCATAACGGCCTCTCCTGATAGTTTAGCACATGGCGGCGCGTTTTTCAGCCCCAAAACGAACGGCCCTCCCGCTTCCGCGGGAAGGCCGCCGTCCGCCGGTCCGGGCTCAGTCCGGAAAGTAGGGCTGATTGAGCCTGTGAATGTCCCAGCCGTCCGGGATGAGGTCGTAGACCGCCTTGCCTTCGGCCCTTATCAGGTCATGCACCGGCTTATAGACCGAGGCGTCCACGGCGCGGAAAGCGGTTATATCGGCCATGGCGCCCAGCGCTTTCCGGCCTTCCTTGGTATCGGAGAGCGACAGGAAAGCCGTCGCCAGTTTCTCGCGCTTGGCCTGGTCCAGGTTCTTCCGGAAAACGACGGGTTCATTGGGGACCCGGCCGGCCACGGCCAGCACCTTCAGGTACTTATGCCGCAGGGCCTGCCGGCCGTAAGTGGCGGCGGCGTCTATCTCCCCCCGCTCCAGGCGGGCGACGTTCTCGTCGTGGGTCGTCGCGAATACCGGGGCCTCCACCTTGCCGCCGGACCTGCGCAGATAGATGGAGGGCAGGGTGAACCCGCTGAAAGAGTAGGGACCCACGAACCCCACCCTGGCGCCGGCCAGGTCCATGAGGCCGCCGGGCCTGTCGGCGCGGACCAGTATGACGGAATCGTAGTCGGCGGAACCGCCGGCCCTCAGGGCCTGCAGACGGGGGGTCACGCCGAATTCCTGGCGGGCGACCAGGTATTCTTCCAGCCGCAGCAGGGCGGCGTCGGTCCTGGAGGCGGCGAAGGAGTTGATGGCCTCGGCCTGGGTGGGGGCCACGCGCAGCTGGACGGAGAGGCCCGAAGCGGCTTCCAGAAGCTTGCGCAGCGTTTCCTGCGCGTCCGGAGCGGAGGCGGGGTCGTAAGCCGGCGACAGGACGACCACCAGCGGATTGGCGGGCGTGCCCACGGTCGCCTCGTCCCTGCGGGCGCAGCCCGCGATGAAAAGCATGGCCGTAAGACCTGCGGCGAAACCAACGGTAGCGGATCTGAGTTTCATATTCTCCCCCTGCTAATCTCTTTCCCTTATTGTCACAAAATACAGGCGCGCCTTTCAAGCGTTTTCCGCGGTCCTCACGGCGGCGGGGCCGTGTCCGGGCCCGGCCGGCCGAACCAGCGCCGGCCTATCCACAGCGAGACATGCACCAGCCCTATCAGCACCGGCACCTCCACCAGCGGGCCGATGACGGCGGCGAAGGCCGCGCCGTGGCCGATGCCGAAAGTGGCTATGGCGACCGCTATGGCCAGCTCGAAGTTATTGGAAGCCGCCGTGAACGACAGGGTGGCCGATTCCGGGTAATCCGCCCCGGCCCGGCGGCTCATCCAGAACGAGGCCAGGAACATCAGGACGAAATAGACCAGCAGCGGAACGGCTGTCCGTACCACGTCGAGCGGGACTTGGACTATATTCTCGCCCTTTATGGAGAACATCACGACGATAGTGAAAAGCAGCGCTATAAGGGTGAGCGGGCTTATCACCGGAATGAATTTATGCGCGTACCATTCCCTCCCCTTCGCCTTTATCAGCGAGAACCGGGTCAGCACGCCGGCGATGAACGGCACACCGAGGTAGATAAAGACGCTTCTGGCTATCTCCCCCATCGTGATGTCCACCACGGCGCCTTTCAGGCCGAACCAGCCGGGCACCAGCGTGATGAAGAACCAGGCGTAGACGGGGAAGAACAGCACCTGGAACACCGAGTTGAAGGCCACCAGACCCGCGCAGTACTCGCGGTCGCCGCGGGCCAGGTCGTTCCAGACTATGACCATGGCTATGCAGCGCGCCAGGCCTATCATGATGAGGCCGACCATGTACTCCGGCTTGTCGCGCAGGAAGAGCATCGCCAGCGCCGTCATCAGGACGGGGCCGACCAGCCAGTTCTGGACGAGCGAGAGCGCCAGCACTTTCTTGTTGGAGAAAACGCGGTGCATTTCCTCGTATTTCACCTTGGCCAGCGGCGGGTACATCATGAGGATGAGCCCGATGGCTATCGGGATGGAAGTGGTACCGACGCTGGAGGCCGCGTTGAAGTCGGCCACGGCGGCCGGCCAGGCCCAGCCCAGCGCCACTCCCGCGCCCATGGCCAGGAAGATCCAGAGGGTCAGGTAGCGGTCCAGGAAAGAAAGTTTTTTAACGACGCCTTCCATTATTTCCCCCCTTTAAGCAGGTCTTTAACGAAATCCCGTATCTCGTCGCGTACGCGGCGGTAATGCGCCAGCGCCTCTTCCTCGCTCTTCGCCTCTTTGGCAAGGTGCGGCGGGTCCTCGAAGCTGCGGTGCAGCTTCTCCGCCTTGCCGAACCAGACGGGGCAGCTCTCGCGCGCGTTGTCGCAGACCGTGATCACCAGGTCGAAGGTCTCGTTCTTGAACTCGTCGGCGTGCTTGGAGCGGTGGCCGGAGATGTCCACGCCGGCCTCGGCCATGACCTTTATGGCGCGAGGGTCCACCGTGCCGGGCCTGGTGCCGGCTGAAAACACTTCGGCCCTGCCCGCCATCAGTTTCCTCCCCCAGCCCTCGGCCATCTGGCTGCGGCAGGAATTGCCGGTGCAGAGGAACAGTATCCGCTTCATTTCTTCCTCCGGGCGTAAACGGTTATGCTCGAGGCCGAGCCTTCCAGCGCCTTGCCGGCCTTGTCGGTTATGGGGTCCGTGCAGGTCCCAGAAGCGGAGTAGAGGCGGTCGGACAACAGCTTCACGCCGGTGAAACCGGCGGCCTTTATCGCCGCCAGGTAATCCTTCCGGAGCAGCGCGCCGGCCACGCAGGCGGCGTAAAGCCCGGCGTGCTTTTTGAGCGCGGGCGGCAGTTCGCGGTTGAGGACGATATCGCTGACCACGATGGCGCCGCCGGGCCTGAGCGAGCGGTAAGCCTCGCGGAACACCGCCGGCTTGTCGGGGGAGAGATTGATGACGCAGTTGGAGATGACGAGGTCGGCCTCGCCGTCCTTCACGGGCAGCCTTTCGATGACGCCCTTGCGGAACTCCACGTTCTTAAGGCCGGTGCGCGCCGAGAATTTAGCCGCGTTCTTTTTGGCCAGCGCCAGCATGGCCGGCGTCATGTCCACGCCGATCACTTTGCCTTTCGGGCCGGCCTTGGGCGCGGCGATGAAGACGTCCTTCCCGGCGCCGGAACCCAGGTCCAGCACGGTCATGCCCTTCCTTATCTTCGAAAAAGAGACCGGGTCGCCGCAGGAGAGCCCCAGTTCCCCCTCGGAGGCCGACGGAGCGGGCCCGCCGCAGCAGGACGAACCGGAGCAGCAGGAGACGGCTTTTTTCGCTACCATGCCGTAAGCCTTGCGCACCATCGAACGGGTTTTAACGTGTGAAACCTTCATTGTCCCTCCTAAATGATCCCGAAAATGTATTTAAGCCCCAGGTAGAGGCCGGCGGCGACGAAGATCCAGCCCGTGGCGGGCCTGGCATAACGCTCGAACCTCCCGGCCAGTCCGGTTATGGCGGAGACCTTCTTCAGCCCGAAGTCCAGCGCCACGGCCAGGCCTATGACGGGCAGGGCGGTACCGATACCGTAAAGCAGCGGCAGCGAGAAAGGCGCGGAATTGCCGGCGGCCAGCGGGATTATGACGCCGAAGTAGAGAGCCGCCGATATGGGGCAGAAAGGCAGCGCGAACAACCCTCCCATCGCCAGCGAGGAGAACCAGCCGGTCCCGGCCTTGAACCGGGACAGGTCGAAAACGTTGAAGCCCTCGAAACCGCGCCCGAACATATCCAGCATGTACATGCCGGCCAGCACCAGTACGGGAGAGAGGACCTGGTTGCCGTATTTCTGCATGAAGAAGGAGAAAGCCGGCGCGGAGAGCAGGCTTTTGACGATCAGGAAGCCGATCACGATATAGGCCAGCGCCCGGCCCAGCGCGTAGATCCCGCCGTGCAGCAGCACGGCCAGCTTATGCGAGCCGGAGTGCTTCGAGATATAGGTCAGCGCCGCGATATTGGTGGCCAGCGGACAGGGGCTCACCGAAGTGAGCACTCCCGTCCACAGGGCCGTAGCGTCGGCCGCCCAGAGCCCTTCCGTCATGAGGCGTCCAGCATGTCCTTTATTTCTCCGGAGACATAACCTCTGAACAATTCCTTGTTGCCCAGCAGCCGCCAGACCTCCGGCAGCTCTTTCCAGGCGAGCGGCCTGTCCCCCTCGAATTTCTGCGCCACAACCGCCTTGGAGGTCAGTTTGTAATCCCCGGCGAAATGGGAATTGCCCGGCTCGTCCAGATTCACGCCGCGGAACTCCACACGCCAGCCTTTATAGGGCTCACTGAAGTCAGCTTCGACGGTCTCGCGGGTGTATTTCTCCAGCGTGGCGCAGGACCGGCAGCGGACGCTGGTGTAGAAATAATAGACCAGCGCGGTTTTGGAGGTCTCCGCGGGCGCCGCGTTTTTTTTCACCGGCGCGGCCGGACTCACGGCCGGCGCCGCGGCGGCGGGGGCGGCTTCCGAAATCGCGGAAGCGGGCGGCTCTTTATCGCAGCACGGAGAGGTGGCCGCCCTGTAGATCATCGTGCCGGCCGCGGCCGCCACGAAGGTGAAAAGCGCCGCTTTCAGTACCGGGGGCCGCTTCATTTGAACTCCGCGAGCAGCTTTTTAAGCTCCTCCACCGACGGAACCTTGGCGGAGAGCAGCACCGTTCCGTCCACGGCCAGCGCGGGAGTGATCATCACACCCATGTCGGCTATCCGGTCGATATCGTCGATCTTCTCCATCTCGTAGTCCAGGCCGAGTTCCTTCGCCGCCAGCTCCGCGTTGGCGTAGAGACGGTTGCACTTGAGACAGCCCATGCCCAGCACCTGTATCTTCTTTTTCATGAGGTCCTCCTAGAAATAGCGCCCGTAGAACATGCCGGTGAACGTGGCTATCGTCACCACCAGCGCGACATAGGCCGCCGTCTTCTTAAGGCCCATCACGCTCCTGAGCACCAGTATACTGGGCAGCGAGAGCGCCGGGCCGGCCAGCAGCAGCGCGAGCGCGGGGCCCTTTCCCATGCCGGCGCCCAGCAGGCCCTGCAATATCGGGACTTCGGTAAGCGTGGCGAAGTACATGAACGCCCCTACCAGTGAAGAGAAGAAATTGGCGGCGAAGGAATTGCCGCCTACGGCCCAGCCCACCCAATGCGAGGGGATCAGGCCCTCGTGGCCGGGGCGCCCCAGCAGGAAGCCCGATACCAGCACGCCGGCTATGAGCAGCGGGAAGATCTGCTTGGACAGGTCCCAGGCCGAGGCGAACCAGTCATGGAGTTCCCCCTCGCCGGAGGTATTGAGCACCCATGAAAGTCCTATGAACCCGGCGGAGAAAGGAATAACGGGGTTTTCTTTGAATATTATGGAGAGGACTATCACGGTTCCGGACAGCAGGCCCATCTTCTTCTTATCGGCGCCGAACCAGTACCGGAGCATAAGCCCCAGCGCGGCGGCGGCGAGAGCGGTCAGCGGCCATTTGACGGAGTATATGGCGTGAAAGACGCGGTCGGAAGGACCGGCTTCGGCCCAGTTGGCGAAGATGAGTATGGCGGCCATCGAGGCGAAGTACAGGGAGGTCCGCCACAGCGGACGCTTCACTTCCGGTTCCGGCAGTTCGGCCTGCGCTTTGGCCTTGGCGTGTTCCTCGCTCCTGAACATGAAATGCATGGACAGGCCGATGACCAGGCTGAATACCACGGCGCCTATCGCGCGCGCCGCGCCCAGTTCGAAGCCCAGCACGCGGGCCGTCAGAACTACGGCCAGGATGTTTATGGCCGGGCCGGAATAGAGGAAAGCGATGGCCGGGCCCAGCCCCGCGCCGCGCTTGTAGATGCCGGCGAAGAGCGGCAGCACCGTGCAGGAGCAGACGGCCAGTATGGCGCCGGACACCGAGGCCACCCCGTAAGAGAGGAATTTATTGGTGCGGGCGCCGAAATACCTGAGCACCGAGGCCTGGCTGACGAAAGCGGCTATTCCGCCCGCTATGAAAAGGGCCGGGACCAGGCAGAGGACCACGTGCTCGCGCACGTACCATTTGGTCAGCTCCAGGGCCTCGGTCAAAGCGCCGTCGAAGCGGACCGTCCCCACCGGCAGGAAGTAGAAAAGGAAGAAGGCCGCCGCGAAGCCGGCCAGGGCGCGCCATTCCTCTTTAAGGTTCATCCGGCGATCCCCGCGATGCACCTGGCGAAGTCCATCACGCAGGGGCAGGTCAGGCGGTAGTAAAGCCAGTTCCCCTCCCGGCGCGCGGCCACCAGGCCGGCGCTTTTGAGCACCAGCAGGTGTTTGGAGACGGTGGAGATATCGTCCCCCACCAGGTCGCGCAGCTCGCAGACGCAGGTCTCCCTTTTTTTGAGCGAATTGAGTATCAGCAGGCGGGTCGGATGGGCCATCGCCTTTATGACGGCGGCCTGGGCGGCGTAGCGGGTCTTGAGGTCCTGTTTCATTTGGCTATTTTGCCAAATAGCCAAACGTTTGTCAAATAAAAAAGCGGCTCAGGAGCCGCCGTCCGCCGCTCCCGGCCCCCCCCCGGCGCTCCCGGCCACGGCGGCGGGGCCGAAGCCGTGCGCGGCGGACAATTCCTCGTAGACCATGCCGGAGACGGCGCGTATGACGTTCCCGCGCGAACGCATCCAGCCCGCGTAGCCGCTGGCCGGGCGGGATTTCTCTATGATGCCGACTATTATGTAGGGATACGGGTTCCCCTCCGCGTCGCGGGCCACCATAATGCCCATATCGCCGCAGAGCCTGGCCGTGGAACCGGTCTTGTCCATCACCTCGGTATCC
This sequence comes from Elusimicrobiota bacterium, assembly GCA_019135865.1. Lineage (GTDB taxonomy): Bacteria > Elusimicrobiota > Elusimicrobia > Elusimicrobiales > UBA9959 > UBA2231. The sequence goes on along the minus strand of JAGVVD010000019.1, from coordinate 169,078 downwards.
CCGGGCACGGCCGGCACGGAGGTATAGAGGCGGTTGGGTTTGGACAGGCCCATAAGGCGTTTTATCTCCTCCGAGCCTTTGACCTCGTCCTTCCAGACGGCGTAAAGGAAACGGCTGTAATCGTGGGCGGAGGCCCGGTTGCGGTAGGTCCGGCCGTTGGCGGGGATGTACTCGACTATCCTGGTCTCCTTGAAAATGGCGGGATAACCGGCCTTAAGCAGGCGCTGCACGGCCGCCGGCCCGCCCAGACCGCGCATGAGCCGGCTGGCGGAGACATTGCCGGAATCGCGTATCATATCCTCCATCAGCCCCCGTTCCCCCGCCCCGTAGGGCTTGCGGCCGGCTGCGGCCTCGTGCAGCCAGGCCAGGCCGATGAAAGGCTTTATCATGCTGGCCGCGCCCATCGGCACGTCCTCGTTTATGCTGACGACTTTCTCGCCCGAGGTGAAATCGTAGACCGCCCAGGCGGTGCGCTCGTCGGACTGCACTATGCGGCGGCGGCGGAGGCCTTTTATGTAGGATTCGACCTTGCCGCCGAGGGCGGAGAGGACCGCCGCCTTGGCGGGAGGAACGGAGGGCGGGGGCGCGGACGGCGGCGCCGGGGCCGGAGCCGGGGCCAGAGCGTCCAGCCAGTCGGCGGCCGGCACCGCCACGGCGGCTTCCAGGCCTTTGACAGCCAGCAGGCGCGAATGACGCGCGGCGACGGTGGTGGCCGACTCAAGTCCCCCACGGCGGGGGTAGACCAGGCCGTAATTGTCCTGACCCTTCACCACGCGCAGGCGGCGGGCCATATCCCGGCCCAGCAGGCCGGCGACCTTTTCCCTGTATTCCGTCACGGCGGCCAGGTCCGGATGCCAGAGATACGAGATATGATAGTCCCCGGCCGACGCCGGGACGGCGCAGGCGGCGAGGATAAGCGTAAAAAAGGTCTTCTTCATCACTGAAAAAAATATCCCCGCGCTCCGCGAAAGGGGCGGGGATAAGCGAACCGTTAAAATGCGCGGACCCATGAAGCCATTACCCGTATATTCTAACAGTGTACGCGTTCATGTCAAGGCCCTGAGAGCGGGATGAAAAGGAGTGCCCAGCCGGGGATAGGTCTTTTTTTCCGGGATCCCCGGGTCCTGCGCCCCATGTGGAGTTTCTCCTAATGAGCGATACTGTATATGCGGTCCAATGCACGTATCGACCATTCCGGCAAGGAGCAAGAATGAAAAGAACGACACTCTCAGCGACCATGTTCGCGGCCATATTGATCCCTTCCGGCGGGCTTTTCGCCGCCCCGGTCTTCGATCTTCCCTCGCAGGATCTCGCGTCCTTCACTGGCGCGCCGGCCGCGGTCGTACCCGCAGCGACGGCGGAACCCTCCCGCGCACCCGGCGAAGAGGCGCTCATACCGGACCAGCACATGCTGCTGGCCAGAATGACGGTGATGTCGGTCAAGAGCATGGCGCTGTCGCTCAGGGGCCTGGAGGAGATGAACTCACCGCACAAAGCCCCCGGCGGTTATACCGCCCGCGTGACCGCTCTTTCCGAGGCGCTGATCGCGCACCTCAGCCTGTTGGAAGACGGCATCCACCGCAGGAACGGCAGGGAAGCGTTCCTTGAAAGCGTCAAAATGCGCAAGAGGGCCGGGGAACTCCGGGAAGCCGCCGCCCTGATAGCCGGCGCCCCGAATTTCACCTACTGGGGCGGCCGGGACCTGGAATACGCGTCCGGCGAGCTGGACGCCAGAATGTCCTCCCTCAGGAAAAGTCTTCCCTGGCTGTACGCTTTCGTCACTCCCGAACTGAGGACGGAGAAGCTCCGCCGCGAATGGGAAACATTTACCGCGGAGCGCAAAGAAGACCTGGCCCGCTGGGAGGAACAGACCCTGCGCGGAGAACTTTCGTTCGAGGCGCTGGACCGCCTGCTGATATCGGCCGTGACGCTGCGGGAAATGTGGGAAACCTATCAGGAAGCCGCGATGAAACGCTCCGGCTCCTGACTCTCGCTGAAGCGTCTCCGAATAGAAAGGCCTCGAGGTCTGCTTCTTTAAAGCGCTAAACAGCGATACCCGCGTTTCCAAGTGCTCCGGCGGCTCCTCGCATGAGCAGCCCGCGCAACGCCCTTCCCCCTGGGAGGACCGGCCGGTCCTCCCCTGCCCGCAGGCGGTACTCCCTCTCTGAAACGCGGCGATATACGATGAAAAGCCCCGGCCTGCGCCGGGGCTTTTTCTTTCCGCGCGGGATAGAGCGGAGGGATCAGCCTTTTACCTCGAAGCCTTTCGACTCCAGGACCGACTTAACCTTCGCGAGGTCGATGCCCAGATGCCCGCAGCCGGCGCGCACCGTCATCTGCTTCCCGTGGGTCTCGCGCATCACCGGGTTCTTCACCCCCATGAAGCCGAGCTCGAAGAGTATGTCTATGAGCTCGGGGCGCTCGGTCGTCAGGTCGTAGAGCGTCCTGTCCAGGTCTATTATCTTGGGTTCCATGATCAGGCCAGCCTCCTTTCGCCTTTTATTTTCTGTATGTCCGTTATGTCCTGGGTCACTTCGAGCGCGCCCAGGTATTCTTTCGCGGGACCGCGCAGGGCGAAATAGCGTATGTGTATGACGCGTCCCCGCATGTTTATCCAGAACTCCTCCGAGTCCTTCGTCCCGGCCCGGAAGGCGTCCACGATCTTCTGTACCGCGCCCAGGCTCTGCGGCGGGTGGCAGTTCTGCACCTTGCGGCCGATGATGGAGCGGGCGCGCAGGAAGACGCGGTCCTTCCCCTCGGAGAAATACCGCACTGTATCGTCGGCGTCCACGAAGGTCAGGTCCACCGGCAGGGTGTCGAGCAGGGCGACCAGGTGGTCCAGCTTCATATTCCCGCTGGGGAGGTTGACCACGCCGCCGGCCACGCCGGTATTGGCGGCTATATCGAGCGCCTCGGCCATGGCGGCCGGCGGCTCTATGAAGATATAGCCCGCCTGCGAGCTCTCGCGGAAGATCTCCGCCCAATCGGCGGGCTTGAGCTTCTCCAGCGCCGTCGGGAAGAGTATGCTCTCTTCCTTGAAGATCATGCCGTCCAGCTCTTCCAGCAGGGCCGCCGCGGCGGCCGGGAATTCGTCCGGGCCGGCGGCGAAGGCCTTCTTGAAGAGCCCGCGCACCTCGTCATGCTTGCCCCACATCACCTTGGAGGGGCCGTAGAAGCCGGCCTTCTCGAGGTAAGGGAAAAGCAGCTGTTCCTTGCGCTCGTAATGCTTTATGACCGCGCGCAGCTCCTCCAGGATGTTCTTCACCCAGTCGGCGCCGGTGCCGTCCTTGAGGCCCGGAAGCAGCGCCCTGGCGGAATCGACGCGGCGCTTTATCTCGGCGTTCTCGGCCTTGAACAGCGCGACGGGATGACCCGGGTCCTCCGGGTCGGACATGGTCTTCTCCAGGTCCTTCTGGAAAAGCAGCGCGTGCACGTTGCAGAAGCGCTTTATCTCCTCCGGCGGCACCCCGTCGTCTATCAGCGACTGTTCCAGCTCGAAGATCTCCTTGGAGGTGACATTGCCTATCTCGGCCTCGAATTTCCTTTTGGCCTCTTCCAGCGGCAGGCCTTTATGAAGTTCCGCGAGTATGTCCTTGAGTATCCTTTTCCTGTCCGGCGTCCCGCCCATGTTCCCCCCTCAGGCCTTTATCATTATGAGCGCCATCTTGTAGCGCTTGACGGCCTTGAGCGCGTGAGGCTTGTGCGCCGGCATGATGATGAACTCGCCGGCCTTCACGCGGCGCGGCTTGCCGGAGATGGTTATCTCGGCCTCGCCGTCGAGTATCTGTACCATCGCGTCGAAAGGCGCCGTGTGCTCCGAGAGCCCCTGGCCCTTGTCGAACGAGAAGATAGTGACGGTGCCCGTCTTCTTGTCGATTATCGTGCGGCTGACCACCGCGCCCTTGTCGTAACCGACCAGGTCCTTGGCTTTGAGGGCCTTGCCCCTGATGTCTTCCTTGCTGTTTTCCTTCTTGAACATATCTCCTCCTTATTCCGGGGACAGTATACTTAATTCTTGCGTGCCGGCGGCCGGCCGCGGCTCAGTGCTTGTGCGCGGCCGGTTTTTCCTCCGCCTTGCCGTGATGCGCGCCCCCGTGCACGGCGTTCTTCACTCCCTCCACGTAATGCATGAACTCCACGTAGGCCGCCACGTACTCGCGGCCCTTCTCCACGCTCTGGCCGGCCGTCTTTTTAAGCTCCATGACATGCCCGAACTTGCCGCCTATGGACCGCTCGGCGTGGGACGCTATCATGGCCGCCAGTTCCTTTATATCGCCCTTTTCCACCGAAGCGTCCAGCTTCTTCACTATCTCCTCCGCCGAGCCGGCCGGCTTGAGGCCGGTGTACGGCGCGCCCTCTCCGGCGCGGTGCACGCGCACCAGCGTCTCAAAGAACCAGGTATCGGCGAGCGCCGCCGCTTTCGGCCCCAGCTTGCGCACCTCCAGCGTCTTAGAGAAGGCGTCCCTTATCGCCGCCTCGTCGGCCGGCTGCACCCAGGCCAGCACGCCGTCCGGCTTGCCGCTCCCGAGCGCGGCCCTGGCCGCCATTATCACCGGCCCGTCCAGCGAGTCGCAATGCGCCTCCGCCACGGATACCGCGAATATCGCCAGTACCGCCGCTATCATCGTTCTTTTCATGTACCCTCCTTATATCAATTCAACGTCTGCCTGAATCTCTTATAGGCCAGCGTGCCGGTGGCCGCGGCCATCAGGACCAGCGCCGCCGTATCGAAGGCGAAGACACCCGGGTCGCCGCCCTTGAGCAGGATATTGCGCAACAGCGTCGTGAAGTAATAAAGAGGGTTGATGTAAACCACGGTCTTCAACAGGCCCGGCATGTTCTCGACCGGGTACATTATGCCGCTCATCAGCACGGCCGGGAACAGGAAGATGAAGCCCCCCATCATCGCCTGCTGCTGGTTCCGCGACACGGTGGAGATAAGGGTGCCGACGCTGACCGTGGTGACGACGAAGGCCAGGGCCGCCGCGGCGAGCCGCCAGAGCGCCCCTTTCACCGGCACGCCGAAGATCAGGTAGCCCGCCGCTATCACTATGGCCGCGTTCACCAGGCCCAGGACGATGTAGGGCACGGTCTTGCCCAGCAGTATCTCGCGGTTCTCGAGCGGGGCCGAGATTATGGTCTCGAAAGTGCCCATTTCCCGCTCGCGGGTCAGCGACATGCTGGTGAGTATTATCGTCACCAGGCAGACTATCATGCCCATCACGCCGGGCACCATGAAGACCGGGGATTCCATCTCCGGGTTGTAGATCACCCTGACGTCGAAAGAGAACGGGGCCGCGGCGCGCGGCAGGCCGGCCGAAGCGGCGGCGTGCGCCGAGAAGACGGCCCGGGCGTAGGCCTCTACGCTGCGGGCCCGCGTGACGCTGGTGGCGTCCACCAGCAGCTGCACGCCGCCCCGGCCGCGCGAGGCGGCGCGGGCGAAGCCCTCCGCGGGGAAGACGAGCACGGCGTCGGCGGCGCCGGATACTATCAGGTCCGAAGGGGCCCGCCCTTCCGCGGCGACGGGGAGGAACCAGCCGGAGGAGGTGAAGCGCTCCGTCAGCCGCCGCGCGGCGGAGTCGGAAGGAGCGTGCACCGAGGCCAGCCGGATGTTCTTTATCTCGCTGGAAAGCGCCAGGCCGAAGACCGTCATCTCTATCATCGGCATGACGAAAAGCATCATCTTCATCCGCGGGTCCCGAAGGACCTGCGCGAATTCCTTGCGTATGAAGGCGAGCAGCGTCCTTTTCATGGCTCCAGGTCCGTCTTGAACTTTTTAAAAGCCGCCGACAGCAGCAGCAGGCAGAGAGCGGCCAGCGCCAGCAGCGGCAGGGCCAGGTCGGCCGCGCCGGCGCCGCGTATGGTTATGCCGCGGGCGGCCTCCATGAACCAGCGCGGCGAGAGTATCATCGTGAAATAGCGGAAGAAGGCGGGCATGCTCTCGACCGGGAAGATGAACCCGGACAGGAGCAGCGACGGCAGCAGGCCGCTGATCATCGAGAACTGCATGGCCAGCTGCTGCTGGCGCGTCGCCACGGAGATGACTATGCCCTGCGACAGGCAGGCCAGCGCGAAGAGCAGCGTGCCCGAGAGGAAAAGCGCGTGGCTGCCGCGGAAGGGCACGCCGAAGCCGAAGCGCGCGACCATGTTGACGAAGAAGACGCCGGCAAGCACGAGGGCGACATAGGGGGCGATCTTGCCGGCGATTATCTCGGCGGGGCGCAGCGGCGTGGAGAGCAGCAGCTCCATTGAGCCGTTCTCCCATTCGCGCGCGACGGTCAGCGCGGTCATGAGGATGGAGAGCAGGCCTATGATGATCACGGCCAGCCCCGGTATGACGAACCAGCGGCTGTTGAGCTCGGGGTTGTACATGTAGCGTGTAACCAGCGGCGCCGGGTCGGCGGGCGCCGGCCGGCCGGTCTTGCGCAGCGCCGCCGCGGTGATGCCGGGGAGGTAGCCCAGCACGGCCTGCGCCTTGGAATTGTCGGTGCCGTCCACTATGAACTGCGCGGAGGCCGGCCCGCCGCGGCCCAGGTCCCTCCCGAAGCCGGGCTCTATGACCAGCGCCGCCGCGTAGCGGCCGGAATCCAGGCCGCGCGCGGCCTGCGCGGGCCCGGCGGCTCCCTCCGTCAGGAAATAGCCGGAACTCCCGAAAACGGAGGCCACCTGCCTGGAATAGCGCGTATTATCGCGGTCGTAAACGCCCAGGGAAAGATTCTTCACGTCGAAATCTATGGCGAAGCCGAAGAAGACCACCAGCACCACCGGCAGGCCCAGCACCAGGACCAGCGTGAACGGGTCGCGCAGGATATGCATGACCTCCTTGCGGGCCACGGCGGCGGCGCGTCGGGGATCGAAGAAGGTCATCTTTCGGCCCCCTCCACCAGCCGTATGAAAACGTCCTCGAGCGACGGCGGGATCTCCCGCCGCCCGGTCCCCGGCGGCAGTCCCGCCAGCGCGGCCTCCATCGCGGCCGCGTCCGGGAAGGCGGCGTGCCAGCGCATGCCGTGCGGCGAGAGCTCCAGCAGGCCGGGCGCCTTCTCCAGGCCGGCGAGGGCGTCCGCCGGCGCCGGGCCGTCGAAATCGAGCTCCACCATGGGGCCGGGGAAGGCCGCGCGCTTGAGTCCGCCCGGGGAATCCAGGGCGATGAGCCTGCCCGTGCGCATGAGGGCGATGCGGCCGCATTGCTCGGCCTCGTCCATGTAATGGGTGGTCACCAGCACCGTCTTTCCCAGGGCCGTTATTTTTCGTATCAGTTCCCAGAAGCGCGCGCGCGAGGCCGGCGAGACGCCGGCCGTCGGCTCGTCCAGGAAGACGATCGCGGGATCGTGCAGCATCGCCGCCGCCAGGGCCAGTTCCTGCTTCACGCCGCCCGGCAGCGAGGCGACCATCGTCGAGAGCGGCCTGTCGAAGGCTATCAGCGAGAAGAGCTCCCGCCTGCGGCGCGCGGCGTAGTCCGGCGTGAGCTTGCGCAGGCCGGCGGCGAAATCCAGGTTCTCCCCTACGGTCAGGTCGTTGTAGAGCGTGAACTTCTGGGACATGTAGCCGACCATGCTCTTTATGCCCTTTCCCCCGTCGGAAAAATCGAGGCCGCCCACCCTGGCCGAGCCGGAGGTCGGCACCAGCAGGCCGCAGAGCGTCCTTATCGTGGTGGTCTTGCCCGCCCCGTTGGCCCCGAGGAAGCCGAAGATCTCCCCCCGCTCCACGCTGAAAGAGACGCGGTCCACGGCGGTGAAATCGCCGAACTTTATGGTCAGCTCGCTGACCTCCAGGGCCGGCCCGCCGTTCATCGCGCCGCCCCCTTTATGAATATCTCCTCGAAGCCGGCCGCGCCGCGCTCCCGCAGCAGCGAGCGCGGCTCGCCGGCGGCCAGCAGCCGCCCGGCGTCGAGCAGGTGCACCCGCGCGCAGCGCTCGGCCTCGTCCATGTAGGCGGTGGAGACTATTATCAGCATGCCGGAGCCCGACTGCGAGTAGAGCAGTTCCCAGAACTCGCGCCGGCTGATGGGATCCACGCCGTTGGTCGGCTCGTCGAGCAGCAGGGCCGACGGGCTCTGCAGGAGCGCGCACATCAGGCCCAGCTTCTTGTACATGCCGCCCGAAAGCTGCCCGGCGCGCCTGTCCCTGAACTTCCCCAGCCTGGTTATGCCCAGCAGTTCTTCCGAGCGCCGCCTGAAGACATCGTCCCCGAGGCGGTAGAGGTCGCGGAAGAACTCCAGGTGTTCCGCGACGGAAAGGTCCGGGTAGAGGCTCGCCTGCTGCGGCATATAGGCGAGCCCGGGACGGAATTCGGCGAAGGAAGACGCCTCCCCGTCCCTGTGATAGGTCACGTTCCCGGACGATGGGCGCAGCAGGCCGGCAAGAAGGCGCATCGTAGTGGTCTTGCCCGCACCGTCCGAACCGATGAGCCCGTGTATAAGTCCGGCGGAAAAATCGAAAGAGACGCCGTCGAGCGCTTTTACGGCGCCGAAGCTCTTGGCGAGTTTTTCCGTCCGTATGGAGAACATCGGCTTACTCCGGCAGCACGGCCTCTATCGTCATGCCCGGCTTTAGCAGGCCGTCGGGATTGGGGAACGACACCTTCACGGCGTAGACCAGCCGCGTGCGCTCCTCGCGGGTCTGCACGTTCTTGGGCGTGAACTCCGCCTCCGGGTAGATGACGGAGACGCGGCCCGGCAGTTCCTTATCGCCGGCTTCGGGCAGATAACCCTTCACTTCCAGGCCGTGGGAGAGCTTAACGAGCTCGTCGTGCGGCACATAGATATAGGCCCAGACCTCGGAGAGGTCGGCCACGGTGGCCAGCCGCGTGCCGGGGGCGACCAGTTCGCCGGGCTCGCGGTAGGTGTAAAGCAGCCTGCCGTCCACGGGGGACTTCACGGAGCACCAGCCGGCCTTGAGCGCCGTGTCGTCGCGCCTGTATTTGAGGCGGTCGTAATTCTCGCGCGACACCGAACCAGCCTTGTAAAGCTCTTCGGCCCGCTCGAAATCGCTGGCGGCTATGCCGGCGGCCAGCCGCAGGTCGGCGCAATCGAGGGCGGCTATAAGCTGTCCTTTCTTAACGGCCTCCCCCTCCTTCGCGCCGTAGCGTTCTATCACGCCCCCGACGCGGGCCGAAAGGTCGGTCTCCGTGGCCTCTATGGTCCCGGCATAGCGGAATTCCCCGCCGCCGCGCGTTTTCAGGAATATCCCGGCGGCGACCGCCGCTATCAGTATGACAGGTATTATCTTTTTCATATGTTCCGCCTTATTTCAGACTGTCGAGCACGGCGAGCTTGATCAGCACGCCGGCGTTCACCGAGGCCAGGTCGGTGCGGGCCCGCAGGGCGCGCAGGTTGGCGCTCTCCACCTCCAGCCAGGTCGCGCCGCCCGACTTGTAGGCCGCGTAGGCGAGAGCGGCGGCTTCGCCGGCCTCCTCCGCGGCCTCGATGTTCACGGCCTGCTCGTCGAGGAGCGCGCGGTATTCGTCCAGCGCCAGGTAATAGTCGCGCGAGGCGGAGCGGGCGGCCTCGTCGCGCAGCGCCAGGGAGGCCTCCGCCGCCAGCCGGCTCTCCCGCTCCCTGTCGTCCAGCCTGCCGCTCTCGAAAAGCGGCATATTGAGGGACAGGCCGGCGGTGCCCTGGATGAAAGAATAGAGGTTGGGGCCGTTGGGGTAGTCGAGCGAGGTGCGCGCGCTGAAGACCAGCCGCGGCAGCTTTTCCGCCTTGTAGAGCCTGGCCGAAGCCAGCGCCGCCGCGGAGGCCTCTTCCAGCGCCTTCACCCCGGGCGGCAGGCCCGGCCCGCCCTCCGAGGCGGGCATCAGCCGCGCCAGCAGGTCGTCATACTTCTCCGCTTTCACCAGCGGCGCGCCGGCGGCGTAATCCCTGCCGGACAGGCGCGCGTCCAGCGGCGGTTCCCCGGAACGAGGGACTTCTATGCCGGACGCCAGCGACAGGGCCGACAGGGCCCCCGCCAGCTCCGAGCGGGCCCTGATCATTTCGCGGCGGCGGTCGAGCGTTTCCTGCCGCGCCCTTATGCCGTCGAGGCGGCTGCGGGTACCGGCCTTTACCGCCAGCTCGGTGTCTTTGAGCTGGGATTCCGACAGGGCCAGGCTCTCGCCTATCAGGTAGACCTTCTCGAGGGCCAGCTGCAGGCGGAAATAGGCCGTGCGCGCCCGCAGCAGGGCGCCGCGCCGGGCCGCCTCGGCCGAGGCGGAACGCGAGGCCGCGTTCCTGCGGGCGGCCTCGCGCGCGTGGCGCAGCACGCCGCCGTCGAGCGTCCAGTAGGCGGAGGGCCCTATGGTGTAAGTCCAGTTGTCGCCGAGAGGCCGGCCGCCGCCCAGGGCCGCCGGCATGGAGATCTCCGCCACCTCCGCCGCATAGCGCAGGTTCCCTTCCAGCGCCAGGCGCGGGTAAAGTGCCGAGCCCGCCGCGTCGGCGGCCGCCTCGGCGGCCCGGGCGGAAAAGCCCGCGCTCCTGTAATCGCCGGAGACCTCGAGCGCGCCCCGCTCGGCCTCGGCCAGCGAAACGGCGAACTCCGCGGCCTGCGCGCCGGCCGACAGCGCCATAAGGAGGCAAACTAGTATTTTCATAATCCTATTCCCCTCAGGGCTATCTCCGCCCGCGCCTCTATGCCCTTGTCGGAAAGGAATTCGTCCATGAGGTCGTCCAGTTTCTCCCCCCCCAGGCTCTTCACGCCGTTGCGCTCCATTATGCCCCCTATTATGCCGGGGAAGATCATTACCGGCAGCAGCGCGCCGACCAGGAAGGGGATGGACCGGTCCTTGACGGCGCTCCTGGGACGGTTGACCGCCGCGAGCCCGGCTATCTGCACGGCGTGCTCCGTGAAATTGCCGGTCACGAAGGCGAAAGCCTCCCTGTTGCCGTGGGCCAGGTCGGCCAGCACCATCGGTGCCGTGCGCCGCATGCTGCGGACGAAACGGCCGACCTGTATCAGGGCGTTCTTGAGCTTGTCCCGCGGAGTCCCCCCCGCCAGTACCCCCGCCTTGAAATCTACCATAAAATCGGCGTACATTTCCTTCATCACGGCGCGCAGGAACTCCTCACGGGAGCCGAAGTAATAGTGGAACATGCCGGTATTGACGCCCGCCCGCCGGCAGACCTCGCGCACGACGAGGCCGTTGACGCCTTTCTCCCGCAGCAGTTCCTTGCCGGCGGCTTTAAGCTTTATATCCGTTCCCGAGGCCGGTCTGGCCATATGTCCTCCGAAATAACTATACGCTTATATAATTATACATCCGTATAACATCGTTGTCAAGGGCCCCGCCAAAAAGAAAACCCCGCCGGGAGGGCGGGGTTTCCGGGCGGGCGGGAGGCTAAGACTAGCGGGCGGCCACCCACTGCAGGAATTCGTCCCACTGCGTGTCGCGGGCCAGCCTCAGCTCGTTGAAATCCCTGTCATACCAGGAGCCGGGGATATAGGCCGCGATGCCGTTGGAGTTGCTGCGGGGCAGTATGCTGGTCATGTTGAGCAGGACCAGTTCCCCCGAGATGTGGGCCGCCAGGGCGCGGGCCTTGGCACGCAGCCCGGCGTTGCCGGTCTTCTCCGCGACCAGCGAGGCGAAATGGTGCAGGTCCTTGTTGTCGTCCACGGCGTACTTCTGGGCCGCGTCGCGGGCTTCCTTTATCTTCGCCTTCTCGCCCGAGGCCATGGCCGCGCGGGCGAACTCGTCCATCTTCCGGCCGAGCTCGGCGACCTTGGAGCCGTCCAGGATCGAATGGGTGGCCACGCTGAAGCCGATGGGATTGGAGTCCCAGTAGGCGGCGACTATGACCCGGCCCAGCGACTCGGCGCTCATCGTCGGGTTGATGGAAAGAGGGAAGAGGATCTTGTAATAGGCGTAGCCGGCGCCGGGCTCGGTCTCCTCCGAGCCGACTATGAACTTCGCGCCGTCCTTCACCTCGTAGGCGACCTCGGCCATCTGCATCAGGCAGGCGTCGGAGGCCAGCACGTCCACGCCGCCGGCGGCCGCCAGCACGCGGCGCAGCTGCGGGGTGTCGATATTATTGCCGGTCTCGTCGTCGAAGGAGATGCCCTTGTTCTCGTCGCGCACCGGGTTGCCCTTGTCCCAGCCGGAGCCGTGGTTCCAGAGCACCAGCAGGTACTTCTTCGCGGGATAATTGGCCTTGGTCCACTGTATGAATTTGGTCAGTTCGCGTGAGTCGCCCATGTTCACCCGCCCCAGGTCCTGCACCACCGGGGAGGTTATGCGCCAGGGATTGAGGTCGCGGGTGACGTAGTAGCGGCGCACGCCGCGCCAGTCGCCGTCCGAATCGTCGAAACCGGCCATGCGGCCCATCTGGACCACGACATTGACCTTGGAGGTGGAGCCGACGGTCTCCATCTCGTTCATGTCCTTCATGCCGTAGCTCTCGAGATTGTTCTTGGCGTTGAGGAAGACCATGACGGTCCACTCTTTAGCGGCCGCGCGCTCGAGGCCCGCGGACTTTTCCGCGGCGGGAATAGCGGCTTCCGCGCTTATTTCAGGGACCTCGGTCAGGAGTATATCGGCCGAGCGCAGGCCTTCCAGGCCGAAATCGCCCTGGGCGTAGGCGCAGGTCCCCAGGAGGAGGGTGGCCGCTATGGTCATAAGGGTTTTCATAAATTCCGCCTTTCTACCGGGATTCGCTTCCCGTCTATAGCTTAACCCGTAAGGCTTGACAAGGCAAGCGGAGCAAGGCCCAGGCCCGGATAGGTCCTTTGGGCAAATAAAAACCCCCGTCCGCGTTAAGCGAACGGGGGTCGAAACTTTTCAGTTTCAGTCTATGGGGTCAGCTTACCACTTGGAGAAGCCGCCGCCGCCGCGACCGCCGCGATCGCCGCCGCGTCCGCCGCCGAAACCGCCCTTACCGCCGGAGCGGGGCTCCATGGGGCGAGCCTCGTTCACGGTCAGCTTGCGGCCGCCGAAATCGGAGCCGTTGAGCTTTTCCATGGCGCCGGTGGCCTCACCGTCGTCCTCCATCTCCACGAAGCCGAAGCCGCGGGACTGCCCGCTGAACTTGTCCGTGATGATCTTGGCGCTGGAGACCTTGCCGTAGCTGGCGAACAGACCGTTCAGTTCGTCCTCGGTGGTCGAGAAGGGGAGTCCCCCTACGTATATCTTTTTCATTGTGCTATCCTCCTGACAATACTCTCTCTGTCCGCAAACTCACTCTCTGCTATCTTCTACACCGCAGTATTGCCGGGTCGGACCGCAATAGACTGAGCTGGGTACGCTTTTATTATACCATAATAAAAGGCATAAGTTGCGTTTTATTTCCCTATATCTTCGTACCAGAGCTCCGGACGGGCCTTTATGAACCCCTCCATGAGCTCCCGGCATTCGGCCAGGTCCAGGTTCATCAGCTTCAGCCGGCGGCGGGAATAAGCCTCCGGCCCCTTGAAGGTACGGTTCTCCCCTATGACCACCCTGGGTATCCCGTAGAGCAGTATCGCCCCGGTGCACATATGGCAGGGCGACAGGGTGGAATAGATGGTGCATTTGCGGTAATCGGCGGCCTTGAGGCGGCCGGCGTTCTCCAGGCAGTCCATCTCCGCGTGCAGTATGGCCGACTTCTTCTGTACCCGCCTGTTATGCCCCCTTCCTATTATACGCCCCCCCTTGACGAGAACGGAACCGATGGGGATACCCCCTTCCGCCAGCCCCTTACGGGCCTCTTTTATCGCTTCGCGCATGAACCTGAGATGGTCATTCATGAGTAAAATATACCAAAATTGAGGAACGCGGGGCTCTCTTTTGATAATATCTATCCGGTATGAAGCATGATACGGCGCTTAAAGCCTGGCGCGCCGCCCGCCGCGCCCTGGGTATTTTCATGAGGATAGACGGCTCCCAGCGCGGGGCCGCGGTGGCCTTCCACGCTTTCTTCTCCCTCTTCCCCGCCATAGTGCTGATCGTGGCGGGGGCGTCCATGTTCCTGGATTACGACCTGGCCGTGGCGAAGGTGATAGGCTACGCCGAGGCCTTCGCCTCGCTCGGCCCGCAGCTGCGGAGCTGGGTGGCCGACACCATAACAGGCCTGGCGGAAGCCAGGGCCGGGGTGGGGACCGTATCGCTGGTACTGCTGTCCTGGATGTCTTCCAGGGCCTTCTCCGCCATGGCCGAGGCCGTCAACCTGGCCTGCGGCGACGGCAGGACCGGCTGGCTCAGGGACAATCTCAAAGGCCTGCTGCTTTTCTTCCTGATATCGGCGCTGGTGCTGGCCGGCCTGGCGGCAGGGGCCGCGGCGAACCTGGCGAAGGCCTGGGACCTCGATTTGGGCATGGTCCCCCCCGGCATGTACGGCCTTTTCTTCGTCTTCCTGCCCTGGGCCGTGATATTCGCGGGGCTGGCGCTTTTCTACAAGTTCGCGCCTTCCGGCAAAAAGAACTTCCGGGACGTATTAGGCCCGGCGCTGGCCGCCACGGCCATACTGCGCGCCACCGAATGGCTTTTCTCCCTGTATACCGGCTATGCCGCCGGTCGCAGCGTCTACGGCGTGCTGGGCGGCATAATGGCCCTGCTGCTGTGGGTCTATATCTCGGCCTGCGTCGTGATATACGGCGCCTGCATGTGCCCGGCCGCGCCGCCCGCAGGGCGGGAGGGCGGGGTCAGTCGGGCCTGACCGGGGAGATCCCGGGAGCCGACGGGCCCGCGGGAACGGGAGGAGAGGAGGGCTCTTTTTTCTTCCTGGCCACACCGGGCTTTTTGGGCACCTTCCTGGTCAGCACTCCGCGGCCCGAGCCCATGCGGGAATCGTACATGAAATGGATCTCGTCCTTCCCGGCGTTGAGGTTGCCGAAGCCGCTGAAGAGCGCCGACTCTATCGTCAGCTTCCCCCCCTCGTCCACGGAGGCCGTGGCCGGCATGTTGAAATTCCTGAAAGCGTCCAGCCTCAGCCTTACCCTGTAGGTGCCTTCCGGCTTTTTCGCCGCCTCCGCGGTCCCGCTCATGCGTCCCCCCGCGCGGCCGCCGCCCTTCGGCGAGGCGTTATAGGAAGCGGAGAAGCCGTGCGCGGCCTTACGGATGGATATGGACACCTCGTAGAGCTGGCCCGAATCCAGCCGGGCCTCCCCGGACCAGAGCCCGGAGTAACCGTCGGCCGGATCGGCGGCGGGCCGCGGAGCGGCCGCCGCGAGGGCGAAGCAGAGGGCGGCTAGGGTCGGCCTCACTCGTCCTTCTCGCTCCTTTTGCGCATGGAATGGTCGAGTATCTTCTTGCGCAGGCGCAGGCTTTTCGGCGTGACCTCCACGAACTCGTCCTCCTCCACGTATTCGATGGCCTGCTCCAGGCTCATCCTGAGCGGCGGCGTGAGTATGATGGAAGCGTCCGAGGTGGAGGAGCGCATATTGGTCTGCTTCTTCTCCTTGCACGGGTTGGTGACCAGGTCGTTGCCGCGGCAATGCTCGCCCACCACCTGCCCGGCGTAGATATCCTCGCCGGGACCTACGAACATGATGCCGTGGTCCTGCAGGCCGTTGAGCGCGTAGCCGGCCGACTGGCCCGATTCCTTGGCGATGAAGACGCCGTTGCGCGGGGGCCGGCTGAAATTGCCCTCCGGCAGGAAGCCGTGGAAGCTGTGATGCATCAGCCCCGAACCCCTGGTGAAGGTCATGAACTCGGACTTGAAGCCGATCAGGGCCCGCGAGGAGATGATATATTCGAAGCGCACCCGGCCGTCGTCGCCGGTGGCCATGTTCTTCATCTGCGCCCCCCGCGCGCCGAGACCGGTCATGACGGCGCCCTGGAATTCCGCGGGAGCGTCGAGTATGAGGTATTCGACCGGCTCCAGGACCACGCCGTTCTCCTCCCTGGTGATGACGGCCATCTTGGAAACGCAGAGTTCGTAGCCCTCGCGGCGCATGGTCTCGATCAGGATGGAGAGGTGCAGTTCTCCGCGGCCCGAGACCTTGAAGCCGGCCTGGCCGGGGATCTCCTCCACCTTCAGGCCGACGTTCGTCTCCTGTTCGCGGTAGAGGCGGTCTCGTATCTGCGTGATGGTCACGAACTTGCCCTCGCGCCCGGAGAAAGGCCCGTCATTGGCGAAGAATTCCATCGAGAGCGTCGGCTGCTCTATCTCGAGTCCCGGCAGCACGCCGGGCGATTCCGCGGAGGAGACGGTGTCCCCGACCTCCACGCCCTCCAGTCCGGCTATGGCCACGATATCGCCGGAGCGGGCGCTCTTTATGTTCACGCGGTCCAGCCCCTTGTAACCCATCAGCTGCATGACCTTGCGCGTCACGGGCTGCGACGACGGGGAGCCCATCGCCACGGCCTGGCCGGAAGTTATCACGCCTTGGACGATGCGCCCCACGCCGATGCGGCCCGTATAGGAACTGTAATCCAGCATCGTGATGAGCGCGCGCAGCGGTTCCGCGTCCAGATCCAGCGGCCCGGGCACGTGCTTCATGATGGTGTCGAAGAGATAGGAAAGGTCTTGGGCCGGCTTATGGTAGTCCGGCGAGGCCCAGCCGTCGCGGCCGACCGCGTACACGACCGGAAAGTCCAGCTGCTCGTCGGTGGCGCCCAGTTCCATGAAGAGGGCGAAGACCTTGTCCAGCGCGGCGTGCGGGTCGCAGTTGGGGCGGTCCACTTTGTTTATGACCACTATCGGCCGCAGGCCCAGGGCCAGCGACTTCTTGAGGACGAAACGGGTCTGCGGCATGGGCCCGTCGAGGGCGTCCGCCAGCAGCAGCACGCCGTCCACCATACGCAGGACGCGCTCGACCTCGCTGCCGAAGTCCGCGTGGCCGGGGGTGTCGACGATATGTATCGTGGTATCGCCGCGGCGCACCGAGGTGTTCTTGGAAAGTATCGTTATGCCCCTCTCGCGCTCGAGATCGTTGGAGTCCATTATACAGATCGCCTCTTCGCCGCTCTTGTCGGTGAAGGCGCCGGTCTGCTTGAGCATGGCGTCGACCAGCGTGGTCTTGCCGTGGTCCACGTGGGCAATGATGGCTATGTTACGCAGGTCAGCCCTGCGCGCTGTCTTTTCCTGTTGCATTCGTTCCTTGTCCCCTTTCGGGGCGGACGCGGCTTCCGTTGCCGGCGTCACCGTCCTGCCTCCGGGCCGGCGGAGAGTTCGCTCTCCTTGTCCGCGGCCTCGGCTTCCAGGACTTTTATCTCGTCGCCGATGGATTTGACCAGCTCGTAATCGGCGTGCACGGCCGGGTCGGAAAGGCGGGCGGCCAGCTCTTCCACCTTCTTCCTGGACGCGGCGATCTCTTCCCCCAGTTTCGCGCGGCGGCGCTCCGCCTGTTCGCGGGCCTTCTTCTGCTTCCGCTCGTCCTCGCGCGGGTCGGCCGTCCTCTCCGGCTCCGGCGCCGCCTTGCGGGCCTTCGCCGCGGCCCCGGCTTCGGCCTCGGCCTTCAGCTGCTCCTGGCGGCGCTGGAAATAATCGTAGTTGCCGGGATAGACGGTGACCTTCCCGTCGTCCACGTGCACTATCCCGTCGGCGAGCTGGTTTATGAAATAGAGGTCGTGGCTGATGAAACAGACCGTGCCCTCGTATTCCTTGAGGGCCGCTATCAGCGCCTCTACGCTGGGGATATCGAGGTGGGTGGTCGGCTCGTCGAGCAGCAGGACGTTCGGCGGGTCCAGCAGCAGCTTGACCAGCATGAGGCGGCTCTTCTCGCCGCCGCTGAGCACCGAGACCTTCTTGAAAACGTTGTCGCCGGGGAACAGGAAGGTGCCCAGCACGGTGCGCACCATCAGCTCGGGGTTCATCCTGTCGTTGTCCATCGCCTCCTGCAGCACGGTGCGGCGCGGCTCCAGGATGCCGGTGCTGTGCTGGGAGAAATAACCCGTCTTGGCGTTCAGGCCCGGTACGCGCTCGCCGGCGTCCGGCTCCACCACGCCGGCCAGCATCTTGAGCAGCGTGGACTTTCCCGCGCCGTTGCGGCCGACGAAGGCCAGCTTCTGCCCGCGGTTGAGCTCGAAATCGAAGTTCTCGTACACCTTTATCGGCTCGTGGCCGGGGACCTTGTAGGTCTTGGAAACGTTCTTCAGTTCCAGCACCTTGGTCCCGGTGCGGTTCGGCTGCGGGAAGCGGATCTTGACCGTTTTGTTCTCGGGCGGCAGCTCTATGCGTTCCAGCTTGTCCAGCCTTTTTATCATGCTCTGCACGCGCGAAGCCGTGGAGACGCGCGCGCGGTTGCGGGCTATGAAATCCTCCATGTCGGCGATCTCGAGCTGCTGCTGCTTCCACTGCGAGAGCAGCTTCTCCTTCTCGGACTCGCGCTGGGCCAGGAAGTTGGCGTAGTCGCCGTGATAGACCTGGAGTTTCCTCTCCTGCAGCGAGACTATCGCGCTGCACAGGAAATCTATGAAGGAGCGGTCGTGGGAGATGATGAAGACCGCGCCGGGATACCAGGCCAGGTAGTCCTGCAGCCAGATCATCGAATCGAGGTCGAGGTGGTTGGTCGGCTCGTCGAGCAGCAGCAGGTCGGGCTTCTTGACCAGCAGCCGCGCCATGGCCACGCGCATGGCCCAGCCGCCGCTGAGCGTGTTGACCTTGCGGGTGAAATCGGAGACCTTGAAGCCCAGGCCCATAAGCACGGCCTTGGCCTCGGCCTCCTTGCGGCCGTCGAGGTCCTCCAGCTCGGCGAGGGTCTCCTCCAGGACGGTCAGGTCCGAGACCGGCGGGTTCTCCTGCGGCAGGTAGCCCACCACCATCCCTTTCTTGAACTGGAGTTCCCCCTCGTCGGCCTCCTCCTGCCCCAGCATCATCTTGAAAAGCGTGGATTTGCCGGCGCCGTTGGGGCCGACCAGCGCGAAACGCTCCCCGTCGTTTATCTGGAGAGAGGCGTCCTCCAGAAGGGACTGGCCGCCGAAGGATTTGGAGACATTGCGAAGCGTGATCATAAAATAGAGCGCCGCTCATGGACGGTCCGGGCCGTCCGGGCGAAAGTCTCTCCGATGTGATTTTTACGGCCGCGGGACCGAAGGTCAGAGGACTCCCGGCGGCGCCCGGAAAGGCGCCGCGCGGTACTATTTTAGCATTTTAGAGGGGCGGTCGTCCGGGAGGGACTTCAACTTATGAGGCGGACCTTGTAGCCGGCCGACTCGAGTTCGGCCCTGACGAAATCCCTGCGGTCGCCCTGCAGTTCGAGGACGCCGTTCTTTACGGTGCCGCCGGCGCCGAGGCGTTTCTTGAATTTAGAGAGCAGTTCTTCTTTTCCGGCGGGATGCATCGGCAGTTTCTCGACCAGCGTCATCCCCCCGCCCTTGCCCGTACGCCTGTAGGAGACCCGCACCGGTTCGGTCTGGGTGCGCGGCTTCGCCGGCCCCGCCAGCCCCTCCGGGCAGGAACAAGGGGACCGGCGGCATTTCGGACATATCGAAACGCCGTCCGGTCCCGTGGAATAGACTATCCTGCCGGAAGCCAGAGGTCCCCCCGCTTATTTCGCGCGGTTTAGGATGGCGACCACCGCGTTGATCTTGCCGGCCAGCACCCCGTGCACTCCCAGCGCCTTGCGTATCGAGGAGAGGAACTTATGCTCGGGCGAGACGGCCTTCCCGTCGGCCATGACCATGCTGGCGGCCCAGGCGTAGGCGGTCTCGGCCAGGCGGGCGGGCAGCAGCCCGGCGGCCTCCTCTATGACCGAAGCGCGGCCCTTCTCGGCGATGGTCTCCGAGATGCAGGCGGCGTAGTCGCGGGCGTTCATGACGCCGTCGAAAAGCGGACTCATCGCTATCATCTGGTCTATGCGGGAGAGTTCGTGCTTTTCCAGTTTGCCGTCGCTGGCCATGGCCATGACGCACAGCGCCATCATGGCGTCGGCGGGCGAGTTCAGCGTGCTCTGGGAACAGCCGCAGGCGCAGCCGCAGGTCTTGGAAGTCTTTTTCATGGTCGTTCCTCCGTTCCTATCGGGGATATTTTAGCAGATATGGGGACGGCCCTTCAGCGGATCCCGATCCTGAAAAGCCGGCCGGGGATCCCTCGCCGGGTTTTTCCCCTCCGGGCTAACGGGCGCCGCCGGAACGGCGGACCGCTCCTTCGGGTAAAAGGCGGGCGTTTTTTTTCAGCAGGCCGCGCAGGACCGACATATCCGCTTTGAAAGCCGGACTGTCGGAATAGGCGGCGTAAAGCCTGTCGCCGAGCAGTTTGCCCGCCTCTATATCGGCGGGATGATGCACGCCTCCTATGACCCTGTCCAGCGCGGCGGCATCGGCCCTGGACAGGAATTCCCGGCGCCTGGCCGGGACCAGGTCGGCGAGCATCAGGGCCAGGACCCGCGAGATGGCGGCATGGCCGCTGGGATAGGCCTTGCCTCCTATGCGGCCGAGGCAGGGGTCCAGGTCCGGGGCCCTGAGGAAAGGCCTCGGCCTCCCGAACATGTCCTTCACGCCGGCCGCGGCTCCGTCGGTCTCCTTCTTGACCCTGTCGAGTATCTCTTTCGCCTTCCCCGGCAGAGGCGAAGGGAAAGGACTTATGTCGGCGAAGAATTCCGTGAAGGAGGCCTGGGCGGCAGCGGCGGCGGCGGCGCATTGGGCGGTACTGCGCTTTACCTGCCAGTCCCGCACCCCCTGCAGGTCGGCCAGGTCCGCGGGCGAACCGTCCTCGGGCGGCGGCGGGAAATCCGGGAACTCCTGCGCCCCGGCGGAGATGTAATAGGTGGTCCTGGGTATTACCCAGTCCTCCGCCCGCAGCGGCGCCGCGGCCGCCAGCAGCGCGGTGAGCAGAAGCGCGAAAAAGGACGTCTTCCTCATGGCTCTCTTCCTTCGGTCAGCGGATAGGATATCAAAACCCGCGGCCACGCGGAAGTTCCCCCCGCGTTGTCATAAAAAGTATAATCTCCTTTCCAAAGAGAACGCGGGGGGCAGGACCGCCGCGACAGGAGATGAAGATGAGGACCATGCCGAACCCCGCGAAGAACAACGGAGCGCTCAAGATGAACGAAGATTTCAGGATCAGGGATATTTCGCTGGCCGCCCAGGGCCGCCGCGAGATCGAGATAGCCGAGAAGGAAATGCCCGGCCTGATGGCCATACGGGAGCGATACGCCGCGAAGAAGCCGCTCAAAGGCGCGCGCGTGATGGGCTCGCTGCACATGACCACCCAGACCGCCGTGCTGATAGAGACGCTCGCGGCGCTGGGCGCCGAGGTGCGCTGGTGCTCGTGCAACATCTTCTCGACCCAGGACCAGGCCGCCGCGGCGATAGCCAGGGCGGGCATCCCCGTGTTCGCCTGGAAGGGCGAGACGCTGGCCGAGTACTGGTGGTGCACCGAGCGCGCGCTGGACTTCGGCGGCGGCAAGGGGCCGCAGCTCATAGTGGACGACGGCGGCGACGCCACGATGATGATACACCGCGGCTTCAAGGCCGAGGACGACGCGAAAGCGCTCGAAGGCAGGACCTCGGGCGAGGACGAGCTGGAGCTCAACAACTGCCTGAAGACCATTCTTAAAAGGAGCCCGCGGCGCTGGCACGGCGTCGCGAAGGAATGGAAGGGCGTCTCCGAGGAGACCACCACCGGCGTGCACCGCCTCTACCAGATGCACGAGGCGGGCGAACTGCTGGTCCCCGCCATCAACGTCAACGATTCCGTCACCAAATCCAAGTTCGATAACCTCTACGGCTGCCGCGAATCGCTGGCCGACGGCATCAAGCGCGCCACCGACGTGATGATAGCCGGGAAAGTGGCCGTGGTCTGCGGCTACGGCGACGTGGGCAAGGGTTCGGCCAGATCGCTGCGCGGCTTCGGCGCGCGGGTCATCGTCACCGAGATAGACCCCATCTGCGCGCTGCAAGCGGCGATGGAGGGCTTCGAGGTCAGGACCGTCGAGGACACGCTCGGCGAGGCCGACCTCTACGTCACCACCACCGGCAACCGGGACATCATACGCCTGGAGCACATGCTGAAGATGAAGAACCAGGCCATCGTCTGCAATATCGGCCATTTCGACAATGAGATACAGGTGGACGCCCTCAACAAGGCGAAGGGCGTGAAGCGGGTGAACATAAAGCCGCAGGTGGACCGCTACGACCTGCCCGGCGGCAGGGCCATCTACCTGCTGGCCGAAGGCCGGCTGGTGAACCTGGGCTGCGCCAAGGGCCACCCCTCGTTCGTCATGAGCAATTCCTTCTCGAACCAGACGCTGGCGCAGCTGGAGCTCTGGACGAAGAAACACGAGATCGGCGTCTACCGCCTGCCCAAGCACCTCGACGAGGAAGTGGCGCGGCTGCACCTGGAGAAGATAGGGGTGAAGCTCACGAAACTGACGAAGGAACAGGCCGACTATATCGGCGTGAAACCCGAAGGCCCCTACAAGCCGGACCATTACCGGTATTGAGAACGGGCTCTCCCCCAATGAAAGACCCCGGGCCGTCCCGGGGTTTTTCATTCGCCGCTTACGGAAAAATTCAGGCTTCTTTGAGTCCGGACTTGAGGTACTGAATGGCCTTGCCGATGGAATAGCCTTCCTGGCCGGGCGGCAGCGAGGCCAGCATGTCCTTCACCGGGGTCAGGTCCTCGCCGAGCGTGACTATGCCCGGCTCGGGATAGCCGTCCGGATGGAGCTGCGGCTGCCCGGCCGCGGCCAACAGCGCGTTGCAGAGGCAGACCTTGCCCTCGGTGTTCTGCGGGCGCCCGCCTTTGGCCTTGAAGGATTCGACGGGCTCCGCGGGGCAGCGGAACTCCACTCCGCCGTTCGGCGCGAGGTAGGCGGCGGCCAGCAGGCCGATATCGCAGACCCTGCGCCTCTTCGAATAGACCGCGGGGTCGGAGATGGTGCCGGGGACCTGGGCCACCTTGAAAGGGAAGCCGGTGGGGGACACGTGCGAATTGACGACCTTCAGTTCGCCGGCCGCCAGCATCTTAAGGGTCCTGGCCCTGAGGGAAGGCTCGAAGCCAGACTGGCCCGAAAGCGCGGCCAGCGTGCCGAACTGCACGCCCGCGGCTCCGGCGGCCAGGGCCTCCCCGAGCTTCCGCGGGGTGCCGTAGGTGCCGGCCAGCCAGAAAGGCAGGCCGATGGAAGCGATCGCAGGCACGTCGGCCCGGTCCTCGTCGGTATAGACCAGGACCTGCTTGCCGGAAGCGTCGAACTTCATCTTGCCGGGCGGGGCGCTGTGCCCGCCGGCCTCGGGACCCTCGACGACGAAGCCGTGCGGCCGCGTCTCGGGATTATCGTAAAGGGCTTTGGCCAGGCCGTAGGAAGAGACGATGGCCAGGAATTTCGGCTGCGGCAGGTTCGGAACGCCTTTTATGCCCAGCGAGGCGGGCCTGGCCAGCACGGAAAAATTGCCGGAGCCGGAAGTGGCGCCGAAGACCTTGAAGCCCAGCGAGGCCGGCTCATGGCGCGACAGCGAGCGTATCATGCCGGGGAACTCGTAGGGATTGCCGGCGCCGACCAGCACATAGTCGATGCCGGCCAGCATCGCCCCGTAGAGCGCCCAGGGCAGCGGACGCTCGACTTTGCGGAGAAAATTTATGCCGATGGGGCCGTTATGATCGCGCTTGGCGAGCCAGACCTCGGCGAAATTGGAGGCCAGCGACATCAGCTGCAGGTCCCTGGAAGGCTCCCAGAAAGTGTCGGGCGGGGTCCCGTACCCTTCGACGCGGGAGAGACGCCACATCGGCACCGGCTTATAGGGCCGGGACTGCGGCTTGCCGCCCTCGATGTAATACCTGTCGTAGATATCCTTGAGCCCGCCGGCCAGGGAGGGCTGGCGGGAGGCCAGCTCGTTGAAAGCGGCGCGGACATTGCCGCCGGGGTCGCCGTCCTGGAGCAGGCGGGGATAGACCAGTTCCAGGCCGGTGCCGGAGACCACGCCCAGGCCTCCCATGATGGAGACTATCCTGGCCAGCAGCCACCAGGAAACGCGCACGCCCATGCCGCCGGAGATGAACATAGGGTATTTCACGTCAGCGGTCATCGCGTAAAAAGTTTTCCGCGGGAAGCGATACCATCACGGATATTATACCTTTTCGGAGGCTCCCGGCCTCCGAAAAACGCGTCCCGGGCGTAGTCCTTCGCGTCGGGGAACGGCCGCGGCACTGTCCCGGCACGGCCCGTTTTTAGGATAATGTGGGATAAGGATGCAACTGCCAGTTCTAGCTAAAGCTGACGAGATCGCGCGCGCGGCACGGCCCGGCGCGCGGCTTATCGTCTCGTCCCCCCCGGGCTCGGGCAAGTCCACCAAGGTCCCCCAGCTGCTCCTGGACCGCGGGGCCGTGAAAGGCCGCATAGCCGTCCTTCAGCCGCGCCGCCTCGCGGCCCGTATGCTGGCCGACCGGGTCGCGGCCGAGCGCGGCGGACGGACCGGCGGCGAGGTCGGCTACAGGGTGCGTTTCGACGACAGGACCGGCCCTTCCACGCGCATAATATTCGAGACCGAAGGTATCCTGCTGCGCGAACTGGTCTCCGACCCGCTGCTGAAAAAATACTCCGCGGTAGTGCTGGATGAATTCCACGAGCGGCACCTGCACGGCGATATCACACTGGCGGCCTGCCTGGCCCTGCAGAAAGGGCCGAGGCCGGACCTGCTGGTGGCCGTCATGTCGGCGACCATGGACGAGGCCGCGCTGGCGGCTTACCTGGACCCCTGCTCCGTCATAAAGGCCGAAGGCGCGCTCTACCCGGTGAAGACCGTCCATTGCGGCGCCGCCGAGGCCGCCCTGCCCCCCTGGGAGGCCGCGGCGCGCGCCTGCGCCGCGCTGCTGCCCAAAATAAAGGAAGGCCACGCGCTGGTCTTCATGCCGGGGGCCTACGAGATAAACAGGACCGCCGCGGAAATAGCCAAACTTCCGTCCCTCGCCGGTTTCCGCGTCATGCCGCTGCACGGCGAGATGAAGCCGGCCGAGCAGGACGCCGCGGTCTCCCCCTCCGGCGGCCGCAAGATAATAATCTCCACCAATATCGCCGAGACCTCGGTCACGATAGAGGGCGTCGCGGCCGTGATAGACAGCGGTCTGGCGAAAACGGCCAGGTTCGACGGCGCCCGCGGCATCAACACGCTCTTCACCGAACGCATTTCCGCCGCCTCCGCCGCTCAGCGCGCCGGACGGGCCGGGCGCACCGGCCCCGGCTTCTGCGCCCGCCTCTGGACCGAACGGGAGGACCAGGGCCTCGCTCCGGCGCTCTCGCCGGAGATGCTGCGTCTGGACATCAGCGAGGCGCTGCTGACGCTCAAGGCCTGCGGCTACCGCGGCTTCGGAGACCTGCGCTGGCTGGACCCGCCGTCGCCGGAAGCGGCGGAGCGGGCGGAGAGCCTGCTGCGGGACCTGGGCGCCTGCGACGGGAAGGGCGCGCTGACGGCGGCGGGCCGCGAGATGTCCTCCTATCCGCTGCATCCCCGCTACTCGCGCATGATGGCGGAGGCGAAGCGCCTGGGCTGCGCCAGGGAATGCGCCGTCATAGCGGCGGCGGCGCAGGGACGCGGGATCTGGGCCGACAGGCGGGGCGGAGGCCGGCGGGCCGAAGCGGGCTCCGATCTGGCCGCCGCGGTAAAAGAGCTCTCCGCCTGCGCGGCAGGCGGTTTCGACTGGTTCGCCTGCGAGAAAGCGGGGCTGAAACAGGCCCCGGCCCGCGAGGCCTGGCGGATGGCGGAGCGGCTGGCCGGCGGCGCCGCTCCCGGCGGGGCCAAGGCCCTGGAGAACGCCGCGCGCTGCTTCCTGCTCGCCTTCCCCGACCGCGTGGCCGCGCTGTTCTCCGCGGAGCAGGGCCGCTACCGCCTTCCCGGAGGCCGCAGCGCCAGGCTGGACCCGGCCAGCGCCGCCGCCGGGGCGCGCCTGATCTGCGCCGGCTCCGTAGTTGAAAGCGCGGGCAAGGGCGGCGCCGACATCACCCTTTCCTTCGCCGCGCCGGTGAAAGAGGAATGGCTCCGCGAGTCGTTCCCGCGCGACATAAAGGAAGAAGACCGGCCCGCGCTGGACAAAGACATGCTGACGCCCGTCACGGAGCGCCTTACGCTTTACCGGGACATAGTCGTACGCAGGGAGATAACCTCGGCGAAGAAAGGCGGGGCTTCGTCGGACCTTATAGCGGAAGAGTTCGTCAGCGGCCGCCAGAAATTCCGCCGCTGGGACGAGGAAACGGAGGACTGGCTGGCGCGCGCGGACTTCCTGCACCGCAACTGCCCCGACCTCGGGATAGAGCCGCTGTCGGCGGAGGACAAGGCCCTCATAATAGCCGATATCTGCCACGGCGCGCGCAGCGTGGCCGAGGCGCGCGAGCGGGAGGTCCTGCCGGCGCTGAAGGACTGGTACGGCTGGGAGAAATGCCGCCTGCTGGACCGGCACGCGCCGCAAAGGCTGGAGACGCCGTCGGGCAGGAAAGCGCGGATACGCTATCCCGCGGGCGGCGAGCCTTTCCTGGAGGCGAAGATACAGGACCTTTTCGGGTTGAAGGAGACGCCGCGCATAGCCGCCGGCCGGGTGCCGCTGGTCGTACACATCCTGGCGCCGTCCATGCGCCCCGTTCAGGTCACCAAGGACCTTAAAAGTTTCTGGTCGGAAAGCTACCCCGAACTCAGGCCGGCGCTGGCGCGCCGCTACCCGAAGCACAAGTGGTTATGAAGGACGGGGTCAGGGGCGGGACAGCAGCGCCGCCAGGAACAGCAGCTGGCCGGCGAACACCAGGGAACAGAGCACCTTGAGCTGGAACTCCTTCCTCACGACGGCCCTCGCGCCGAGCACGATCTGGTCTATTATATCGTCGTAATAGGGGATGGCCGTCACCCCCCCGCCCAGGTATTTGTCCAGCGTTATGGTAAGGTCCGCCTGGGAAAATCCGGCCAGGTCGCGCTCCCTCAGCAGGGAGTAAGCCGTCCCTTTCTTTCCGGGGCCGGGCTTCTGGCTGATCGAGGGGCGTGGGTTGTCCAGGAACGGCGACAGCGCCAGCGCGCCGAGCGGCAGCGCCAGGGCCGAGAGGACTATTGAAAGGTACGCGGCGAGACCGCCGGGCGAGGCGAACCTGGCCAGCGCGGCCTGCGCCGCGGCCAGGAAAGTGAAAAGCCAGAGTTTCCTTTCAGTGGAGGCCAGCAGGTCCTGCACCCGGGAGTATATCACCCAGAGCCGCCTTTCGGGGTCCGGGGTAAGATGGGACGATACGCTCATGGGGGAATTATGGCAAATTTTCCCCGCGGCGCGCCGCCCGCCCGGGCCGCGCGCGCGTCAGATCATGCGGCGGCTGTCGCACTTGGCGTCCTTGTAGAGCTGCATGAACGCCGGGTCTATCGTCATGCCGTTGCGCATCCTGGAACGGATCCGCTCGCACATGCGGTTCTCCTCGGCGGTGAAAGGGGTGAAAACTTCCAGCTCGGCCGAGATCTTCTGCACGCCGGTGCCTATCCCCTCGTAGGCGGGAAGCTGTACCGGCTCGCCGTAAACGTCGCCTTCGGCGCCGGTCAGCGAGATCAGTTCGTTCAGCAGACTTTCCTGGTTGTTGTAGAACGAATAGCCGAGCGGGAAGGCGATCATCCCTCCGCCCCTCTCGGCGGTTATCCCGCAGCCGACGCTCCGCAGCGAGTTCGTCACGGTCTCCAGGTCGCCCTGCGGCACGACCAGCACCTTTCCCCCCTCCTCCCGCACCAGCTTCAGCGTCGCGGAAGGGTCGGCGTCCTCGCGGTAGCGCAGGGAGAATTCCCTGCGGACGGTGTACTTGAACTGCCTGGCGTTGGCGGTTATCACCACTCCGCAGATGCGCCTGCTGACGGAATCGAACACCGGACCGCCCGACGAGCCGCCGAACGCGTCGAGGTCGGTGGCGTACCCGTTGCGGCCTATCTCCCTGATCGTGGCGTCGCCCGGGTCGGTGACCTTGACGCTCATGCCCATGGGATAACCGGAGGCGAAGACATAGGCGCCCTCTCTCAGGCCCTCGCCGTGCGATCTCTCGATGGTCAGCGGCGACCTGCCCGGGACCGGCCGTTTAAGCGAGATCAGCGCGTAATCCCGGTACGTGTCCATGTTCCCGATGGAGCCGTCGAGCTTGTGCGCCAGGAGCCTCTCCACTTCGTAGACCTGGTCGGGTGAGAAAGTCTGGTCGTACTCCCCCCGCCCCGTCTGCCGCCAGCCGAAGACCACGTAGACCTTGTTGAAATAGTGGGCGTGAGAGGGGTCGTTGTTGATGCAGTGGCCGGCGGTCAGCACCAGGTCCCTGGAAACCAGCGCCCCGGAACAGAAAGAGAGGGTTTTCTGGCCGGAAAACTCGGCGCCGCTGCTCAGACCCATCCTCCTGTCGACGGTGGAAAGCTTGAGCGGCTTGTACGTGCCGCTGGCCTCGTCGTAAGCGATCGCGCTCTTGTCCATGAGAGCCACCACGGAATCGGCCAGTTCCTGCAGCGACTTGTCCACTTTGTAGTAATCGTCGAGAGTATTGTCGCCGTAAATAGCTACCGGCTGATAGCCGGAACGCACCGGTTCCGCCTGGGCCGCGGCCGGGACGGGCACGTCCATATCCTCGATATCGGCGCGGTCAAAATAACCGAAATCCGAGGGGGCGTCGCGCAAGTCGCCCGGGACGTCCCCGGGCCGGCCGTCCGGGAAGAGGAGCAGTCCGGCCGACACCGCGCAGGCCAGGAAAGCGAGAACCGCGAGTTTGTTCTTCATAGATATTCTCCGCGCCTTTAATAGAATACCGTAACAATAATAGTCTGGCCCCTGGCAGCCCGGACCGCAAGGGTCGAAGGACCCAGGCCCCCTCCCCCCTTCAGGCGGCAAAAAAAGTCCCCGGCGCCGGGCCGGGGACCTTTTCGCCTCTATTCGCGGGAACGGCTATACGACCCCGAGCACCTCGCCGATGACCTTCTCCAGCGCCTCTTTCGGCAGCAGGCCCTGCGCCATCTGCGGCTTACCCGCCATCGGCACGAAGAGCAGGCTGGGTATGCTCTGTATGCCGAAGGACGCGGCCAGTTCCTGCTCCTGGTCGGTATTCACCTTGTAGATATCGAGCTTGCCGGCGTACTTCTCCGAGAGTTCCTCCAGCACCGGCGCGAGCATCTTGCACGGGCCGCACCAGTCGGCGTAGAAATCCACTATGCAGGGCCTCTCGCCCGCGAACTTCCACTCCTTGCTCTTGCCGAAATCGAAGACCCTGGTCTTGAATGTTTCGGTATTTATATTCTGCATCGTTCCTCCGTTGTTCATCGGACCGCGAAAAGCAGGCCGACGAGCGCTCCGCCCGCCGCTATCGCCGCCGCCGTTTCCATACCCTGCATCCGCGCACCTCCGCGATCGACTTCAGCTTTTAGATGCGGCGGAGGCCGAAAAGTTTCAGGCAAATAAAAAACCCCCTCGCGGGGGTCTCGCCGGGCCGGGGTTCCATATGGGTAAAACCCCGGCCCCTTTTTACTCCCGGCCGGGACCTTTCAATGCGGTGAGTTCTTTTTCCATGATAGTGACGGTGACGCCGCAATACTCCGCGACTTCCCTTGCCTTCCAGCCAAGACGCGCGTAAAAATGCGCGGATTTCGGCGTATGCAGATAGAGCTTCGCTATACCGAGCCGGGCGGCGTTCTCCTCCACCGCGCGCACCAGCGCCGCGCCTATGCCGCGCCCACGCCGCTCCCTGGCCACGTACATCCCGGCCAGCCAGGGGGTCAGCTCCGGGCGCGTTTCCATGTCCTTCGCCTTCAGGCAGCCTATCCCGAGCAGTTCCGTCCCTTCCATGGCCACCAGGGCAAGAGGCAGGCGGTCCCTGTTGGCGCGTTCAAGCACCATCGCCTTGAAGTCCTTCAGCCCCTTTCCGGGATAGAAGCAAGACCATTCCCCGAAGAACCACTTCGCTATCGCGGGGACAAGGTCTTTGTGATCGGCCAGGTAATCTATCCTCATTTCGCCTCGACAATGAAAATATACAAAAAAAGCCCCGGCATGGTTGCCAGGGCCTTTAAAACTTGGCTCCGGGACTAGGATTCGAACCTAGACAAAGAGATTCAGAGTCTCTCGTGCTACCGTTACACTATCCCGGAATATGAAACGCCATTAATATTATATACTTTCACGGGGCTTACAGACAAATGACAGATTTTCTGCCGGAACTGCTGATAATCGCGGCGATGCTGGCGTTCAACGCCGTTTTCGCCGCCTACGAGATGGCCCTGGCCTCGATCTCCAAGGCCAGGCTCGCCGAGCTTTCCGGGAAAAGGGCGCCCGGGGCCGCGGCGGCCCTGTTCATGAAGAGCAGGCTGGAAGCCTCTTT
Source organism: Elusimicrobiota bacterium (assembly GCA_019135865.1). Classification (GTDB taxonomy): domain Bacteria; phylum Elusimicrobiota; class Elusimicrobia; order Elusimicrobiales; family UBA9959; genus UBA2231. The sequence goes on along the minus strand of JAGVVD010000019.1, from coordinate 138,962 downwards.
CTCCGTGATACAACTGGGCATAACGCTCTTCGGCGCCATAGCGGCCGCCACGGGCGGGGCCGGGATCAACGAATCCTTCGCCCCGCTGCTCGCGGACCGTTTCGCGCTCAGCCCCCGCGCGGCCGACATAGTGGCCCTGACCCTGTTCGTCCTGCCCCTGAGCGCCATCACCATAATGTTCGGCGAGCTGGTGCCCAAGGTCTTCGCGATAGAGAACAAGGAGCTCGTCCTGCTGCGCGTCTCCCCTGCGATGCGCCTCCTTTACTCGGTGGTCTACCCCGTGGTACGCGGGATGGAGAAGGTCACCAAGGCCGCGGTCAGGCTGGCTTCCGCTCTGCTTCCCCGCTCGGAGCACCGCGAGGAGAGGGCTTCCGTCCAGGAGATGCGGGCCGCGGCGGCGCAGGCCCTCGAGCAGAAACTGATAGGCCCGGTCGAGGAGCGGATAGTCTCGTCCGCCGCCGGGCTTTCGACGAAGAAGATCGGGGAATTACTGATCCCCCCGCCGGCCATCTCCTATATTCCCATCACCCTGACACTGACCGAGGCCCTGCTGCGGGCGCATATGGACCTGCACACGCGCTTCCCCGTGACCGCCGCGGAGGGCGAGCCGGAGAACATAAAGGGCTACATCAATTTCAAGGACATCGTCACGGCGCTCAAAATGGGGGCGCAGGGCGGCACGGTGGCCTCCATCGCCAGACCGATAGAGAAACTGCCCTGCGGCATGACGGCGTCGAAAGCGCTGGAGAAGATGATCAAAGGCAACATACACATGGCCGTGGTCACGGGGGACGGCGGGCGGGTACTGGGCCTGCTGACGCTGGAAGATATCATACATCAGCTGACCGGGGATATAGGCGACGAGTACGACCGTCTGCCGGCGCATCTCTATCCCAGCGGCGAAGGACTCATCGCCGGCGGGGCCTCGAAGATAAAGGACGTCTTCCGCCGCCTGCGCCTGCCCACTCCCGCCGAGAACGATATCCTCGCTTTCTGGGTCGAGCGCAGGCTGGGCCGCCCGCCCAGGGGCAGCGAACTGCTCAAGCTCGAAGGACTGACGATACTGGTGCGAAAGACCCGCCGCCACAAACTGCTCGAAGCCTACATAAGCAAGGACTCCTGACCCCTATTTAGTAGAATATCACCAGCGGGGCATGGTGAAGTGGCATCACGCGTGCTTTGGGAGCATGAGTCCTGGGTTCGATTCCCGGTGCCCCGACCAGATCTTATGAGAACATACCGCCGGCTTATACTGATATCCGCCGCGCTGGCCCTGCAGGCCTGCGCCGGCCCCAAGGAGATAACCCTGCGTTACGCGCCGGACTTCCCCGGCGTGCCGGCGGGCACCGGCCACCGCATAAGCCTGGCGGCGGTGGAGGACGAACGCGCCGACAAGGGGCTGGGGAAAAAGGCCTCCTTCTTCGGCAAAGCCCCCATAAGCGCCCCCGGACAGAACGTGCCTCTCTGGGTCTCCTCCTCGATAGAGGCGGAACTCAGGGAGGCCGGGTTCGGGATAGAAGAAGGCGGAGCGCTGGTCCTGCGGACCAGCCTGCGGGATTTCCGCGCGGGCCCTTCGGCCGAGATACGGCTGAAGGCCTCGCTTTACCGCGACGGGACGCGGCTTTTCGAGAAGGAATACGCCGAAAAAGAACCCGTTCCCGTGACGGGCGGCACGGACGCGACGGAAGCCGGCCTGCTGGCCGCCATGCGGCGGGTCAATGTCAGGCTGGTCTACGACGTGATAGGCAGGCTCTGAGCTTTCAGGACCTCGAGAACAGTCTTAATCCCGCTATCCCCGCCAGTATCAGGAAGATACAGAAGACTTTCACCCACTCCCGCGGCTCGCCAAGGAAGAGCATGCCTGCGGCGGCCGTGCCTGCCGCGCCTATACCCGTCCAGACGGCGTAGGCCGTGCCGATGGGCAGCGAGCGCACCGCCAGCGAGAGCAGGTAGATGCTCAGCGCCATGGTGCCCAGCGTCCAGACGCTGGGCCAGAGCCGGGTGAAGCCGTGCGTGAACTTGAGGCCGACGGCCCAGGCGATCTCCATCACGCCGGCCGCCGCGAGATAAAGCCACGGTGTCATGCCGAGATTTTAACATAAGCGGGAGGGCGGAGGCCCGCCGTCGCCATATTTGATAATATCTCACCGAGGGGACATATGATAAAAGACCCGACACGCTCCCGCACCGTTCTCTACGCGCTGCCGTCAGACTTCGCCGGCTGGCGGACCACCGGCCGAGCGTCCGTCCCCGCTTCCGGACGCCCCGTACTGCGCGGAGGCTCCGGCAAGTCCGCCCTCTCCTCCCCCGCCGCCGCGGCGCCCCTGCTTTTCGACCAGCTGGTGCTCTCCGTCAACGCTTCGGTCAAAGGCGCGGGCTCGCTGCGCGCCGAAGTCTCCGTCCTGCAGAAAAAATGGTCGCCGTGGTTCGCCATGGCGGAACTGCGCGGCGCGGAAGGCTCCAGCGTTCCCTCCAGGCCGCTGCCTCAGGGAGAGGTAGGTCAGGACCTGCTCAAGCTGACCCGGAAAGCCGCGGCCTTCAGGCTGCGCTTCGTCTTCTCCGGCCCGGCCGGCTCGCGGGCGGAGCTGGTCCTGGCCGCCGTCTGCCTGACAGACGTCTCCCTTCCTTATTCCGCCGCCGCCCTGGACCGCGGGCCGTATGCCGGCGCTTTTTCGCTCAAGGTAAAACCCGTCTCGCAGATGAGGCTTACCCATCCGCGCTGCAAGGATATGTGCAGCCCCGTATCGGCCTCGATGGCGCTCTCCGCCATAGGCCTGCCGACGGAGCCGCTGCGCCAGGCCGCCGCGGCCAGGGACAGGGCGGCCGATATTTACGGCAACTGGACGCTCAACGCGCGCGCGGCCTCGCTGAGCGGCGCCGCGGCCTGGTACACCCGCTTCAACACTTTCGCCGAGGCCGAGGCCGTGCTGCGGCGCGGCCTGCCGCTGGCCGCCAGCCTGACCTTCGGGCCGGGAGAGCTGCGCGGCTCGCCGCTTAAAAAGGGCACGCGCGGCCATTTCGTCCTGATAAAGGGCTTCGACGCGCGCGGCAACGCCGTCTGCAACGACCCGGCCGTTAAGACCGGCCGCGCCGAGCGGACCTACCGCCGGGAGGAGTTCGCCCGGGCCTGGTTCCGCAACAAGTTCGGCGCGGCCTATATCATTGTCCGCGACCCGGCCGTCTTCGCGGCCGTCGCCGCGCCCGTGGAATCGCTCTACTCCTCGCCGGCCTTCACCCCGGCCCAGAAAAAGAAGAGGATAGAATCGCAACTGCTGATGAACGAGGCAGTACGCCCGCTCTCCCGGTCGCGCGGCTGGACCAGGGTGGAGGCGCTGGAGCAGCCGCACAAGTCGGGCCCTTATCGCGGCCCGTCGGGCTGCTACGCCGGTTTCGTGCGCTCCGCCTCGCTGCGCGCCGATCCGCTGCCGCCGCCCAATTACTGCGTGGCCGCGAAATCCGCCGCGGCGGTATGCGGCGGAGAACGACTTTCTCTCTCCATCGGAACTCGCTTCTACGCCGCGCCCGCCGGGAAAGGCCGGCTGCGCGCCTGGCTGGCCGGCGGACGGCTGACGCCGGTAAAAAGGGCCGACTGCGTTCCTTTCCCGCCGGCGGAGAAGAGCGAGGCCGCCCTCCGGCGCTCCATCCTGGCCGCCGCCAGGCAGTTCCTTGGCGACCGGTATTTCTGGGGCGGCCGCTCGCATCACGGCCCGGACTGCTCGGGACTGGTAAGCCTGGCCTGCCGCACCCGCGGCCTGGACCTGCCGCGCAACGCCGACGACCAGCGGCGGCTCTCCCCGTCGCGGCGCTGGCGGGACCTGCTGCCCGGCGACCTGATATTCTCCTCGCCCAGAGGCCGGCCGCGCGAGATAGACCATGTCATGTTCTATACCGGCGGCGGGAGGCTGCTGGAGGCGACAGGGGAATCCGGGGACGTCAGGGAAATACCTTTCGTGAAAAAGTTCGGCGGCCTGCCCGCCGCCGGCGCGGTGAAGGCAGTTTTCGGGGGTAAGACCGTTTATTTCGCCGGGCTGCGGCCCCGCGGCAGGAGGGTTTAACATGACCGTAAAGGAAAAAGTGGCCGATATTTTCCCGAAAGAATCGGAGATCCCCGCCGAGGTCTCTTTCAGATACCAGGACCAGGCCGAGTATCTCTACGGCGGCAAGCTGCTCAAATGGACGGGCCCTTTCCACGAGGTGCTCTCCCCCGTCAGCCTGCACGGCCGCAAGGGCCTCGAGCGCGTGAAGCTGGGCCGCTACCCCCTGCTGGGAGAGAAGGAGGCGCTGGCCGCGCTCGACGCCGCCGTAAAGGCCTACGACGAAGGACGCGGCGCCTGGCCGGCGATGTCCGTCGAGGACCGCATAAAGCACCTGGAGAACTTCACCGAAGCGATGAAAAAGCGCCGCGCCGAAGTGGTCAACCTGCTGATGTGGGAGATAGGCAAGTCCGCCGAGGACTCCGCCAAGGAATTCGACCGCACGGTGGACTATATCGTGGACACGATAAACGCGCTGAAGGAGCTCGACCGCAATTCGTCGCGCTTCCAGGTGGTGCAGGGAATAATCGCGCAGGTGAAGCGCGCGCCGCTGGGCGTGGTCCTCTGCATGGGCCCTTACAATTATCCGCTCAACGAGACCTTCACCACGCTGATACCGGCGCTGATCATGGGCAACACGGTCATCTTCAAGCCGGCCAAGTACGGCGTCCTGCTGCACCGGCCGCTGCTCGAGGCCTTCCGCGACAGCTTCCCCCCCGGCGTGGTCAATACGCTCTACGGCTCCGGCAAGACGCTCATCGGCCCCATCATGAAGTCAGGCCGGGTCAACGTGCTGGCGTTCATCGGGTCCAGCGCCGCGGCCGACGCCATCCGCTCGCAGCATCCCAAGCCGCACCGGCTGCGCTGCGCGCTGGGCCTGGACGCCAAGAACGCCGGAATACTCCTGGAGGACGCCGACCTGGACCTGGCCGTCAAGGAATGCGTCACCGGCTCGCTGTCGTTCAACGGCCAGCGCTGCACGGCGCTCAAGATGCTCTTCGTCCACTCCTCGTTCAAGGACGCTTTCCTGGAGAAGTTCGTCCGGGAGGTGGAGTCGCTCAAGATGGGAATGCCCTGGGAGAAGGGAGTGAAGCTGACCCCGCTGCCCGAGGACTCGCGCATCGAATACCTCAAGGAAACCATAGAGGACGCCCGGGCGCACGGCGCGAAAGTGGTCAACGCGCACGGCGGGACGCATAACGGCAATTTCTTCTACCCGGCCGTGCTCTGGGGAGTGAACGGCAAGGCCCGGCTCTGGCGCGAGGAGCAGTTCGGACCCGTGGTGCCGATGACCTCCTTCGACGACATCTCGGCCCCGCTCGATTACGTGGTCAATTCCGACTTCGGCCAGCAGGTCAGCATCTTCGGCCACGACCAGAAGCGCATGGCCGCGCTGATGGACACGCTGGTCAACCAGGTCTGCCGCGTCAATATCAACAGCCAGTGCCAGCGCGGCCCCGACGTGCTGCCGTTCACCGGCCGCAAGGACTCGGCCGAGGGCACGCTGTCGGTCTCGGACGCCCTGCGGGTGTTCTCCATACGCACGCTGGTGGCCGCCAAGGATTCGCCCCCCAACAAGGAACTCATAAACGGCATAGTGCGCGGCCGCAAGTCGAAATTCCTCTCCACGGACTTCATACTGTGACGGAGAAGACGCGCCTGGCGGGCATAATAAAAGGCCTGAAGAAGGCCTACCCGGACGCCACCTGCTCGCTGGACCACAAGAGCCCGTACCAGCTGCTGATGGCCACTATATTGTCGGCGCAATGCACCGACGAGCGCGTCAACATGACCACGCCCGCGCTTTTTAAAAAGTATCCGGCGCCGGCCGCCATGGCCGCGGCGCCGCTGCCCGACCTGGAGCGGCTTGTGCGCTCGACGGGTTTCTACAGGAACAAGGCCCTCTCGCTGAAAGAATCGTCAAGGACTATAACGGAGCGTTTCGGCGGCAAAGTCCCCCGCACGATGGACGAACTGCTCACGCTGCGCGGCGTGGCACGTAAAACGGCCAATGTCGTGCTTGGCACGGCCTTCGGCATAGCCGAAGGCGTGGTCGTGGACACGCATGTGAAGCGCCTGGCCTTCAGGCTGGGCCTGACCCGCCACACGGACCCGGAAAAGATAGAGCGGGACCTGATGAAGGCCCTGCCGAAAGAGCATTGGATCTGGTTCGCCCATTCGCTGGTGCTGCACGGCCGCGCCGTCTGCGACGCCCGCAGGCCGCTCTGCGGCGAATGCGCCCTTTCGCCGTACTGCCCCAAGCGGGGCGTGGCGGCTTCAAAAAAATAAGGAGACACCGTTATATGGCACTTTTCACCCTGGCCGCCCTCGCGCTGCTGTGGGCCGGCTACCGTTTTTACGGAGGCTTCCTTGAGCGGAATTACTCCGTTTCCTTCTCCGAACCCGTCCCTTCGAAGACGATGACCGACGGAGTGGACTATGTGCCGGCCAACAAGTTCGTCCTGCTCGGCCATCATTTCTCCTCGATAGCCGGGGCCGGCCCCATCGTCGGCCCGCTGATAGCGGCGGCCGCCTTCGGCTGGCTTCCGGCCGCCCTCTGGATACTGATAGGCACCGTTTTCATCGGAGGCCTGCACGATCTCTCCGCGCTGATCATCTCCATACGCCACCAGGGCCGGTCGGTGGCGGAAGTGGCGCGCAAATACATAAACAGCCGCACCTACAAGCTCTTTCTGCTCTTCACCTGGCTCACGCTGGTCTATGTGGTGACCGTCTTCGCGGACCTCACCGCCGACACCTTCGTCAACGAACCGGCCGTGTCCCAGACCAGCGTCCTCTATATCGCGGTGGCCGCCGTACTGGGCTGGGCGATGTACAGGCGCGGCGCGGGCCTGAAGGCCGGCACCGTCGTCTCGCTGGCGGCGCTGCTGGCCGGGATGTACCTGAGTTACCGCTGGCAGCTGCCCGCCGCCGACAAGCGGACCTGGATAGCGGTGCTCATGACCTATTGTTTCGCGGCCTCGATACTCCCCGTCTGGCTGCTGCTGCAGCCGAGGGATTATCTTTCCAGCTACCTGCTCTACGCCGCCATCGCCATAGGCCTGGGCGGCATCTTCTTCGGCGGCCACGCCGTGACCTGGCCGGCCTTCAAGGCCTTCTCGGACCCGTCCCTCGGCGGCATGTTCCCGTTCCTGTTCATCACCATAGCCTGCGGCGCGGTCTCCGGCTTCCATTCGCTGGTGGCCTCCGGCACCACCTCCAAGCAGCTCGCCGCCCCGTCGGAAGCGAAGTTCATAGGCTACGGCGGCATGGTACTGGAGGCGGTGGTGGCCGTGATAGCTCTGTGCACCATAATGTTCCTGGCCCCCTCGGACTCCCTGACCGGCGCGGCCCCGGCGCGCATCTTCGCCGCCGGCCTTGGCAGGTTCTCTTCGCTGATAGGTTTGGGCGAGCGCGCCGGGACGATATTCGGCCTGCTGGTCGTCTCCGCTTTCATGCTGACCACGCTCGACAGCGCCACGCGCATCGCGCGCTACATACTGCAGGAACTGGCCGGGGCGGGCAATTCCCTGCGCAGCCGCCTTATCGCAACCGCGGTCTCGGTGGCGCTACCGCTGCTGCTACTAAACCTCCGCATGACCGGCGCCGATGGCGCGCCTATCCCCTGCTGGAAAGTGGTCTGGCCGCTTTTCGGCGTGACCAACCAGCTGCTGGCGGCGCTGGTGCTGGTGATAGTCTATATCTGGGCCAGGAATACCGGCGTGAAGCGCACCGGCCTGATAATAGCGCCCGCCGTGTTCATGACGGTCATGACGATCTGGGCCCTCGGCTCCATGCTGGCCCGCTCCGGTTTCAACCTGATAACGGCCATAGGCGCGGTGCTGCTGGTACTGTCCGTGGTGGTGATAGCCGAAAGCGCCCGCGCGGTGATCGCGGGCGCTCCACGGGAACGGGCCGAGCCTTGACTATGGCCGGAAATTCAGTACACTATATTCAGCCGGTGCCGCAGCAGCGGCCGTTCCCCCGAACGGTCCTCGGCGATCTCCCCGATCGCCGCCCCAACCCCAAACCCCGCTGCGGCGCCGGTCCTTAATTGATACCGCCGGCCGGAACTATTTACTATTTCCCATCCATGTGGAAGAGCCGACTCCGGTCCGCTCGCGCGGTCGCCGGCGCCGCGCTTATCCGGGCAATAAAGCGGGCCCTTGAAAAACCGTGGCCGGGAGGCTATAATCCAGAAGGGGACGACAGTAGGAAAATCGGCGTTGCCTACGGCGCTTCCGGCGAAAGCCGGCAGTGGTATGAGGGGAAGAGCCGTCCCTCCGTCCCCCCTCTAATGAGCGCGCTCTCACGAGAGGCGCGCTCATTTCATTCCTTTTCCAGGATTAGATAGAGAACGTCGCCTAAATAATCTACCGGCAGGTTGGAGCGCAGCGGTTTATCCCCACGCACGTGGGGAACGTTACACCATCCGGTCTATCATATTCTTAGCCATCGGTTCATCCCCACGCACGTGGGGAACGTCTCACCAAATGACTCCTTTGCTATGGCATAGGCGGTTCATCCCCACGCACGTGGGGAACGTGTTGTAGACGCCCTGGATGAGGAGCATGGCCTCGGTTCATCCCCACGCACGTGGGGAACGTTACCCCTTCCTGACCGAGATTATGGGCGTATGCGGTTCATCCCCACGCACGTGGGGAACGTACTTCTATTTGCGCTTAAAATGCCCTATAAACGCTTTTTAGACCTAAAATCGTCCGGTAGCCGATTTTAAGGCCTACCAAATTGTCAAAGACCTTGCTCACTGGATTTCTCCTCAGGCATGAAAGAAACCAGCTTCAACCCATCCATTTCCACAGGGATACGCCTGTTACTGCCAAGCGTAACCAAATCAAATCCTGATTCCGTAGGCGCATCCCAAATCATTACGGCGTTGCCGCCCGCAAGGCCTTTTTCCACCTGGTGCCAGATCATATAGCGGACTTTAATGGAGTAATTGCCTATATATACGCCGGTCCTAGCCTCAAGCAGCCAAACCGCAAGCCTTCCCCTCAGCCTGGGCGGGGCGTTTTCAAGCACGATGACCATCATCGCCCAAACCCTCCTTGTTCGGTATCGCCGGCTTCACCGCGTACTCCGGCTCTTCGGGCGCGGGAAGCCCCCCAGCCGCCAGCATCTCCTCAATGGCCGGGATGATGCGCATAAGAAGCTTTGTCGTACGGAACACTTCGCGACAGGCTGCGCTGGTCGGGGAAATCCGGACCGATTTCTAGCCTAACTTAAGGTGTATTTTGGGTAAAATACCTTAAGGAGGCAGTATGCGCAAGAAGATAGCCCCGGCAATCAAGGCCAAGGCGGCCCTGGAGGCCCTTAAAGGCGAGCTGACTATCGCTGAAATCGCGGCAAAGTTCCAGGTTCACCCGAACATGGTGACCGGCTGGAAGCGCGAGCTTCTCAACAACGCGGCGGGGATCTTTGACCATGCCAAGGAACGCAGGGCCGCGGCCGAGGTGCAGGAAAAGATAGACAACCTGCACAAAAGCATCGGCGAAATAACGATGGAGAACGACTGGCTAAAAAAAAAGCTCGGTCTCTTGAAGTAGAAGCCAGGAAGAAGCTCTTTGATAAAGACGGTCCGTACAGCCAGAACAAGCAGTGCGAACTGCTCGGGGTAAGCAAGTCCTCGCTGTACTACAAGCCGGTGCCGGTAAGCCGGCGGGACCTGAATATCATGGCGCTGCTGGACGAAAAATACACGGCTGCGCCGTTCTACGGCGTGCGGCGGATGTGGAAATACCTTCAACTGGACATGAAGATTCCCGTCGGCAAAGACCACGTCCGCACGCTGCTGCGTAAGATGGGCATAATGGCGCTGTTCCCGACCAGGAACCTGTCGAAGCCCAATCCGGCGCATCGGGTGTACCCGTACCTGCTCAAGGGCTTGGAGATTATCCGGCCGAACCAGGTCTGGGGCGTGGACATAACCTACGTGCGGCTGGCGCAGCGCGGGTTCGCCTACCTGGTGGCCATTATCGACTGGTACAGCCGCCGGGTGCTGAGCTGGAAACTGTCGAACACGCTGGAAAGCGGTTTCTGCGTCGAGCCCTTGGACGAGGCGCTGCGGCGCCACGGCAGGCCGGAGATCTTCAACAGCGACCAGGGCAGCCAGTTTACGAGCGAGGACTTCATAAGCCGGCTGAAGGCCGAGGAAACCGTGAAGATCAGCATGGACAGCCGTGGTAGGGCTTACGACAACATCTTTACGGAACGGCTATGGTGGGCGGTGAAGTACGAGGACATCTTCCTGCACGAATACCAGGACATCCCGCAGTGCAGGGCGGGGCTGGAGCGCTACTTCAGGTTCTATAACATGGAGCGGCGGCACCAGAGCCTGAAAGACAGGACGCCGTGGGAGACGTACAAGGCAGGGACAGACTGGAGGGTTAACGACGGACAGGCAGGGATGATGCAGACCACCTTAGGAAGGGCTTAGAACTGGTCTAGACCCTCCCGACCAGCGCACTGTAAGATCCGCGCAATCATCTGATGTCCCGTAACGAAAGTGATTTTCATCAGATCCAAGCCAGTCAGAAAAACTTGTAAGGCCGGCGAGCAGCATGAATTCCGGACCGGAAAGGGTATGCTTGGTCTCCGGCGGCCTGGCGCCGTGAGCACCGAAGACGCCAAGCACCGCGGAAATAAGCGCGTTGCGGCCCCGGGTCCAATTATCATCTCCGATCGCGCGCCTGTTCCTGTCAAGCCGCTCAATGAGAGAAGGGGTTGCCCGTTCCCCGTGATGGCAGCCAACAGCGTCGCCGACCAGTTCGGCCAGACCGGACGGCCAGTTTTGCTCCCGCTGCAGCCAGTCGGAAAGAGCTATCTGGCTGACAAAACCGTGGTTGATGTCTTTGTCCGGCACCCGCGGCATGGGAAGGCCTATCCGTGCCGCGCCGGCCCACTTAGTCTGAAACCCGGGGCAGGCTTTGCCGAGATCGTGGCAGGCGACCGCTAACAGAATCCATGACCGCGCCCCATTCCAATTCAGCCCAAAGGCCGCGGCAATATTTTCCCGGGTCGCTATAGGTTCCCGGTCCAACACGGCATGGGCAACCGCCGCCACGTCCAGCATATGGAGAATGAGAGGATGACAGGCCCCGGATGCCCTGTCGATCTTAGCCCACAGGTTGAACAATCTCATGTCCAGCGGCTGCCAGTCGCTCTTGGGGGCAGGGGTACCATCCAAGGCGCGCTTCGTATGGGCGTAATAGGATTCTTCTTTGCTCATTTTTTAGAGTCTATCAAACTGGAGTAACAAAATCCCGATACTTATAAAGGTGCCTGGCCCGCCGTTCCCGGCCGACATTTATAGACCGCCAAACTCTCTTTCGCCGTAAAACTGATACGCTTTGGCGGCTCTTCGGGGTCACTGGGCGGATTCAAGAGCAGCATTAGCTGCCGTAGAACATCGACAATAGCCGTTTCATGCGTATCAAGCCGCACAGTAAGCTGCTTCTCAAGGTCGGCGAGCTTAGCGCTCAACTCCTGTTGCGACCCGATCAACTGCCGCATGCGGACGAAAGCGCGCACCACGAAGACGCTCATCTGGACCGCGCGTTCGCTGCGCAGGATGTTAGCCGCCATGACGCAGCCGTGCTCCGTGAAGGCGTAAGGAAGAGTCCGGCGGCCGCCATGGGAACTTGACATCGCGAATTGCGATGTCAAGTTCTCGGTTTCCCGGCGCGTGAGCCGGAACATAAAATCCTCCGGGAATTGCCTGCGATGACGCTTTACCGCCTCGTTGAACCGGAAAGTAGGCACCTCATAGAGAGCGGCCAGGTCGCGGTCCAGCATAACCCTCCGGCCGCGCAGCAGCAGGATCTTACCCTCGATCATTTCCGACGGGACGAACTCTTTCATGAAAATATCGTAACAAGGGGGTGCGACAACGTAGTGTCGCCCCCCGGGGCGTAATTCAGGGGCCTAGACTTTCCCGCCGCTGCGCGCGCGGCGCAGGGAAGGGTCGATACAGCGGTGGCTCCTGGCCACCGCCCGTCTGTTAAGCAGGCAATAGTAGAAGAAATCGCCGTCGTACCTGACGACGCAGTAAGGGCACTGTCCGAACTTCATTTGAGACCCCCCCGGACTCCGGCGCGGTTCCATTCTACCATTATGCGGCCCCCGCCGACACCCCCTAAGACCGCCCGTTTCAGACCTCGTTGAGTTCGAGGACACGGTCCACGCGGAAGAGACGTTCCTGGCGGCGCAGCGAGCAGACGGCCTTGAAACCCTCGTAGGTCTCTCCGGCCCGGCCGAAGCGGCCGATGAAAACGGGTTTGACGACGCGGCGCGTGGTCTCGGCCGCGGCGCTGAGATAGACGATCTCCACGCTGCGGCCCTCCTTTATGGCGCGGCGCAGCCCTTCGGAGACCGGCGAACGGCGGGATTCCGCGGCGGCGGAAGCGGGGACGGCCCCGGCGGACGGCGAAGACGGCCCTTTCACGGGCCGCGGGCTGGCCGGCGGACAGATCTTCCTCATGAACTCGGCCACGCGCGCGTCGGTACGGGCGTGCCAGGGCCGCACGGGATGGCGCAGCACTATGCCGCCCAGCGTGCGGCAGCGGCTTAACGCGACATAGAGCTGGCCGCTGGCGAAAACTCCCCCCGCCAGGTCCAGGACCAGCCGGTCGAAGGTCTTGCCCTGGCTCTTGTGTATGGTGACGGCCCAGGCCAGGCGCAGCGGCAGCTGCATGAAGATGCCCGCCGTCTCGGTCTTCAGGCGGCCCGAGCGCTCGTCGTAGGCGTAGCGCAGCAGCTCCCAGGTGTAGGGACCGACCGTGACCACCGGGCCGGTCTCGAGCCGCACCTTCACCGCGCCGGGCTCGAGGGCCGTGACCGTTCCCATCGTGCCGTTGACCCAGCGCCCGCCGGGATCGTTGTTGAGCAGCATGACCTGCGCGCCGGCCTTGAGCTCCAGGCTCGCCTCGGTCGGCAGCGCCGCGTCCTCGAACTCCCCGTCGACGAAACCTTCGTAGAAACCCGCGGCGCCCCGCAGGCCGGAGAGCCGTTCGGCGTTGAGGTCCGCCGCCCGCTGATTGGTGGTGGTCAGCTGCACCCAGAGCTCTTCCGGCGGAGGCTGGAAGCCGGGCCTGTGGCGGGCGTTGAGCGCCTCCAGCTGGGCCGGCGTGGCGCGGGCGTCGCGCACGGCGTTGAGCAGTTCCACGAACGAATCGTCGCTCTGGCGGTAGACCTTGACCAGCTCGACCACGTCGGGCCGGAGTTCGCGGAAGACCCTGGAATCGAAGAAATAGGCGCCCGCGTAGGCCTGGCCGAAGGCCTCGCGTTCGGAGTTCTTGAGCACCGGCGGCAGCTGGTGCAGGTCGCCTATGAGCACCACCTTCACCCCGCCGAAAGGCCTGTGCTGGTCCTCGCGCGCGGCGCGCAGGAAAATGTCCGCGCAGTCGAGCAGGTCGGGCCGGACCATCGAGACCTCGTCGATGATAACGGTCTCCAGCGCCCTGTAGACGGCGCCCCTGCTTTTTTTGGCGGCGGACCGGGCCAGGCGCGCGGCCTTTTCCGGCGTGACGCCCGGCTTGAAGCCGAAGAAGGAGTGCACGGTCTGCCCGCCCACGTTGAGAGCGGCCACGCCGGTCGGGGCCAGCACGGCCTGCGCGCGGCGGGAATTCTCCTTGAAGAGCCGCAGCAGCGTGGATTTGCCGGTGCCGGCCCTCCCTGTTATGAAGACGCAGGGCGACGGGCCTTCCAGCAGGGCCAGGGCCCTGCGGAATTCGGGGTTGATCTCTATCTTTTCCGTCATCGTTCTATTGTAAAGGAGGGGGCCGACAGCGTAGTGTCGGCCCCCTTCATGGAACCGGCCCCGCGTCAAAGGTCGGTTATGTCCTGGAAGATCACCCCGGCGCCGACTATGCCGCCGTCGGGGCCTTTCATGTTGATGGAACTGTAACCGATAACGCGCTGGCCGCCGCCGATCTGGCACTTGAACTCCTGGCGCCGCACGGTCCTGCCGGTCTTGAGCACGTCGCCCAGGACGTTGACGAGGTCCGGGCAGACGCTGAAGAACTCCGTTATCTGCCTGCCGAGGAACTCCTCTCCGACGGCCAGGATCTCCCTGGCCTTGGGATTGAAGAAGATCATCACGCCGTCCTGGTCGACGCCGATGAAGCCGCCGGAAAGGTTGTTTATCGTGCTCTCGCCGCGGGCGTTGAGCCGCGCGACGGCGGACTCCAGCCGGCCGATATAGAGGCGCTGGCAGAAATGCCTCAGCGCGCACTCGGCGAAGGCGACGTCCTCCGGAGAGAAGGCGCCCTGCAGCGGGTTTATGTACTCGAGCACCCCGCCCAGTTTGCCGCCGAAGAAGCAGGGCAGGGCCAGCGCGGCCTTGGTCACGAAACCGCTGCCCTTGTCCACTTTCGGCGTGAAGCGGGGATCGCTGAGAACGTCGTTGACCAGCAGGGTCTCCCCGCTCTCCGCGCAGACGCCGACTATGCCCTGGTAGCCGAAACTCAGGCCTACCAGGTCGGCGCCGACGGGACCTATGGCCTTTTTGAAGGTCAGGCGCTTCTTCTCCGGCTCGGCCTCGAACCAGCTCACCGAATGGCAGCCCATGTAGGACGCCGACTTCCTTATGAAATTCTCCCAGGCCTCGTCCTCGGTCGGGAAAACGGCCTCGCTGTCCCTGAGCATGGCGCCGAGCTGTAATACCCTTCCGCTCATCGGCGGGCCCTCCTCTTTCCGGAAGACTTCGCCGCCGGCCTGGGCGGCGCGCCGAACAGGTCCAGCAGTCCCGCCGCCGTGGCCCGGGCCAGTTTCTCCTGGAAGGCCGGAGCGTTGAGCAGCTCTTCCTGGTCCGGAAGGATCATGTGCGCGTGCTCTATCAGTATCGACGGCATCTGCGGCATGCGCGCCACGTGGTAGTCGCCGAAACGGAGACCTTCGTCGGGCAGCTGTATTTCGCGCAGGAAAGCGCGGTGCACGGCGCGGGCCAGCGCGAAACTGTGCGGGTGATAGTGGTAGACCGAGAAGCCGCGCGGCGAGCCGAACGGGTCCTCGCCGTCGGGTATCGCGTTATTGTGCAGGCTTATGAACAGGTCGCCGCCTTTCTCTACGGCCAGCCGGGGACGGTCGGTCAGCTCCACGTTCTCCTCGCCCTCGCGCGTCATGAACACCGAGGCGCCGAGCCCTTCCAGTTCCGCGCGCAGTTTCCGGGCCAGCGCCAGGTTGACGTCCACCTCGAAGGTGGCCATGGGGCCGACGGCCCCGTCCAGCCAGCAGGTCTCGGGCAGCGCGTGGTAGGGCACGTCCTTCATGGGCGCGCGGGAGCCGTCGCGGCACTTGTAGAAACTCGAATGGCCGGGATCGAGCACCACCTTCAGGCCTTCGAGCGGTTTCGGCCATTTGAGGGGGACGGCGGGCGGCCCCTTGAGGTCCACCTGCAGATTCCTGGGGCCGTAGGAGATATTGTAACCCCAGAGTTCCCTGGCGAGCCTGAAATTTATCTCGGCGTAGCCGGCGCCCTGCCTCATATCCACCCGTTTCACCAGCGCGTCGGCCGAATCGTATACCACCCAGTTCGTGTGCAGGTGCGTGTAATAGAGGCGCAGCCGCAGCGTGTCGCCGTCATGCTCGACGGAATAGGGGACCTTGTCGTAGAGGGCGATGGAAGCGGAGGAGCCGGTACCCTGTGCCTTGAGCCTTATGGTGCCGGTCTCGGTGCGCGGGGCGCCGCCGCGGCCGGTCTCGGAGACCTTGCTCTCCTCGATCCAGGCCGTTTCGGTCGGGGTCAGCCGGACGCGGCGCATGCCGCCCGCACGGCCGTCGGAGGCCAGCCTGACGCCCAGCGGCAGGAACATGATATAACCGCCGTCCTCGGCGCTGCGCAGATTGACGGAATCCGTGGAGGTCTCGATCAGGGTGAACCTGTCGAGGATGTCCACCTTGATGTCGCGGCTGGACCTGCCGCTGTGGCGGAGCATGCCGCCGAACCTGGCCGTCAGCCCGAGCCCCCTGCCGCCGTCCGCGTCCTTTATCCGGTAACTGCCGTAATAGCGGCCGGAGTTCGGAGGGATCTCGGCCATCCTCTCGTTCTCGACGACGGAGCCGAGGGAGAAAGAGACCTCCCTGCCCGGCTCGCCGGCGGCGTGGACATTGAGGTAGTCGCCGGGCGAGAGTTCGAGGTCCGACGAAGGGGAGACGATCTCGAGAGCAGGGCGGGACTTCTCCGCGCCGGCCGGCGCGGCCGGGCCTATCCTCACCTTGCGCGCCAGGAAGGTCGTGGCGTAGCCGGTGGCTCCCTCGCGCAGTTCGCAGTTGAAGGCGAACTCGCCCGGCTTTACGGGGAGGTAGGCGATGAAGCCGCCGTTGGTATGCGGCTGCACGCGCTCCCCGTTGATGTAAAAGGGGGCCGTAGCCGGGCTGATCACGCCGAAAACGAAGGTCCTGGCGACCAGCGGCAGGGGCTGGTTCTCCCGGGGGTACGAGACCTTTATCTCGCCGGCCTGCAGGGCGGCGGCAAGGACCGGCAGGAGCAGCAGGGAACGCGTCATCGTGGAATACTTCATTTTGTTAAAGATTAGGACACAGAAAGTTAACAGGTCCCGGTTATTATAATATATATCGCCCGTATGACAAATATCGCGCTGTTCATCGCTCTGCTGCTGCCCGCCTCCTCCCGCGCGGCGGAGTTCTACGACCTCAATCCGGGCGCGCGTGCCAACGGCATGGGCACGGCCTTCGGCTCGGTGGCGGACGACGCCTACGCCGTCTTCTACAATCCGGCGGGCCTTTCCGGCATGAGCTACCTGGAAGCCGGCGGCGGCTTCGCCAGGCGCCTCTCGCCCGAGCGGACGGTCGGCGAGGCGAACCTGGTCTATGTCCGCCCCAATCCCGATATAGCGGAGAAAGCCGCGGGCTTCGGCTATCACGGCATAAGACAGGGCGGGGTGGGAGACAAGGACACTTTCCTCTTCGGACAGGGCCAGCGTTTCACCCTGAAGCATTTCCAGAAGCCCGTCCGGTGGGGATACAATCTGCGCATCACCAGCCTGCGCTACCCCTCTGGCAGCCGCCGCGGCGGTGAGGGCGGCAAGAACAGCTTCGGCCTCGGCGGCGACATAGGCGCGCTGCTTCTCTCCGACAAAGGCCTGAGCACCGGCCTGGCGCTTTCCGACTTCAACCTCGGCCTGAGCAAGTCCCTGACCACGATAACCCTGGCGAACTCGCTGCGCTGGAGAGGGACCCTTTTCGCCATGGACATGCGTATCCGCAGCGGCCACACCGAGTTCTTTCCCGGCCTGGAGCGCCCCGTGTTCAACGACACGCTGCGCCTGCGCGCGGGCAAAGGCATGGACCTCGGCGGCGTGGATTATCTGGCGGTAGGCCTGGGCGTGAACCTGCTGCCCTGGGTGATAGACCTGACCGCCTCGCTGCCCTGGCGCAGTTTCCACGAGCAGGGCGGCGTCTACGAAGTGAACGCGGTCTATCGTTTCGGCGCCCCGACCTTCAGCGAGCGCTTCGTCGGGGAGGCCGCGCAGCGGGCCCGCGAACTGCGCGAACAGCTCGATGCGCTGCGCCAGCAGCGCCTTAACCTGGAGAATTCGATCGCGACGCTCCGCGCCAACAAAGGCGTCATGGAGTCGGAACTGGCGCAGAGCCAGTCCCGGCTGCGCGACCTGGAGGACAGGCTCAAGGACACCGAGATCTCCGTGCTGGACGCGCAGTTCAGGCTGGAGAACCCCGCTCCCCCGCCGCCGGCCCCCAGGGCGAAGCCGCCGGAGAAGTGGCCCAAGCGCCACACCGTGCAGCCGGGCGAGACGCTGCGCTCTATCTCGTCTAAATACTACGGGAACCCCAATCTCTGGGAACGCATCTACCAGAACAACGAAAAGAACATTTTCCGGGGGCTGCCGCGGGAAGGGTCCGTTCTCGAGATCCCCCCGCCGGGAAGATGATATGCCGACCGTACAGGTGATCTCCTCGTCCGAAAAGGACAAGAACATACTCCAGGGCGCTTTCGCCGACCTCGGCGCCGAGACCATCTTCTCGCTGGACCTCAACGACGCGCTGACCATCTTCGAACGCGTCCGCCCGCGCGCGGTCTTCCTGGCCGACGGCGAGGACCCGCCCTCCGAGATAAAGATAAGGGAGATATTGAGAATAGCCCCCTTCATGCCGGTCGTGGTGATGCTGAAACGGCGCGACGCGGCGCGCGCGGTGGCGCTGATGAAACTGGGCGCCTTCGACTGCGCGCAGGCCCCGTGGACCCCGGAGGAACTGCGCCCGCTGCTCAAGAAAGCGCTCAAGCTCAGCGGCACGGCGCTGGCCGTCGCCCCCCCGCCCCCGGACACCCTGCGCAAGGCGGTCATGGCCGCGGGAGCGCTGGCCGCGGGACTTTTCCTCTTCGCGCTGGGCTACGGCCTCTCGCAGCACCGCAAGGCCGGGGCCGCGCGCCCCCCGGACACCGTGGAACTGCCCTATTCCCACCCGGCGGGGATAGCCTTCGCCGACGGGGAGATACTGGTGGCCGACTGGTACACGCAGTCCGTCTACCGCCACTCCGCCGCGGACCACAAGATAACCGGCGTGACCAGTTTCCCGGACCTCACGCCCGTGGGGCTGGGACATTCCGCCGACAATCTCTGGCTGGCCACGGCCGACGGGCGGATAGAACGGCTCTCCCGCGACAAGCGGCTGACCAGGACCGCCTCCATCGCGCACGAGATGTCCTCGCTGACCGGGCTCTGCTTCGACGGGCTCTATGTCTGGACGGCCGACGGCAGGAAGGGCGTGCTGCAGAAGCGCATGAACAACGACTCGCTGCGGGTGCTGGGCGAGTACGGCTACCGCGGCGAACTGGCGGCCTTCACCTGCGACCGGGATTTCCTCTGGGCCGCGGACTCGAAGTCCGGCGAGATAGTGAAGTTCCCGCTGGACAACCCGGAAAAGCCCGCGGCCTCCATGCCCGTGGCGGAACTCTCCGACGGGACTTTCAGGGCCACGGCGCTGGGCACCGACGGCGGGAGCGTGTGGCTGACGGGCGAGAGGGGCGGCAAGGGCCTGCTGATAAAGAAAAATGCCAGATTTTAATTCCAGGGAGTATATGCCGGCCGGGATAAGGCCGCCGCACGGGGCTCCCCCCGCCTGGGGCAGGCTCTCCCGCATGGACCCTTCCGGCTGCGAGCTGATCACCCGCTTCGAACTGAAGGAAGGCTCCGGCGCCGCGCTGGACTTCGACCTGGGCGACGAGGTCTTCACCGAGATCATGACCCGCGTCCGCTCCCGCCGCCGCGACGCCGAAGGCTATTTCATCTGCCGCCTGGCCTTCACCGACGCGCTCCAGCGGCAGAACCTGTTTCTGACCCTCTCGCGGCTTAAACGTTGATCTTCAATCTTTTCCGCCCTTACCGCGGCCGTGCCCGCCGGGGCCGGGCTTGCCATGCTCTTCCCCGCTCTTTTCGCCGAGCGACTTTATCAGCCAGCCGGCGTCTTCTTTGATTATTTTAAGCGCCTCGTCGGTCACGAAACGCCGGCACTTTTTCTTGTGCTTGTGCCAGTCGTCGCGGTCCCACTCGCGCCAGAAGTCCTTGAAATCGTCGTCTTTACCGCGCTCTTTGCGGAAGACCGTCCATTCGCGCTCTTCATCGCAGTCGGCGGAATCGTCGCATTTGCGGTTGGCGAGCTCCAGGCGTTTAATGAACAATTTCAATACGGCGATGGCCGGCTGGCAGGGCTTATCTTTTTTCCCTTTGCGCTTATCGCAGACGCGGGCAAGCTTTTCGGCTAGGTCTATATTTACGATAAGGCTTCTGGCGAACTTCTCGTCGCCGAGCTGGTTAAGCTGCCGGGCCACAACGACATCATTGCGTAGGGAATCGAAGGTTGTGGTCTTGATTATAACAATCGGCAAGGCATCTGGGGCGGGGTCATACTCCGCAGATAATACGGATGACTGCCCTGTGACCGAAAAACCAAAAATCTCATAGGGTTGCATTGTGAGATCTGACTTATGGAAATCGGCAAACAGACGATATGCACCTATTCGTTTCCCGACAATTTGAATAGTGTAATTACCGGGTAAAGGGGTATGAATATACAACTCTCGGTAAGACGCCTCATCAATTCCTTCCCCTGTGTTATCCGCTATTCCCTCAATCATATAATTGGAGCCTGGAATTTCATGCACCTCATTGATTAGCAGTGTTTCGTTGAAAGGTGCCGTAGCATCATAACCCGTTCTGCGCCCTTGCGGGTCAGTTACCATGAACTCAGCCGGTGTATCTTGCGTTGTGCTTGATGAATTATAGATACGAATCGTGATACTGCTCCTATCCTGTGCAGTCAAAACAGCGGGGCACAAAAAAACTACCGCCAAAACAGGCATACAGAATAAGGAATTTCTCATATAGTTCCTTTGGTAATCATTCTAACACTGACAATTTTTTTGGGGTTCCCATTGAATATCAAATCGAAATAATTCTTCAGGGTTGACACTCTCTCATTATTATTCCCAGGATCGTTTATATAGACCGTATCCCCACATTTTCTTGTGGCCACGACAAAATGTGTTCGCCCCGCTCTGGCTATGCTATACAGCTCCAGGATAACAGGATTCCCAGCCTTTAGTTCCATCTCTAACAACGAGTTTATCTGCGCATCTGTCCCAGTTGTTTTCCTATACAGTACGCTAACGCCACTCGTTGTTATCGCGTCGACCATTGCGGGCAGATGCACGGATTTACCCTCAAATCCCCCAGGCGTGTCGATAAGCTTTGCGTTCAGTTCACCCGGGGTCGTATCGTAACCATGCTTTTTCACGACCTGGGCGGCTGCAGTCAAAAGACACCCCAGAGCCGTCATTCTTGAGGCAGTATGGTCATATATGTCATCCCACCAGGTGTTTGTCCCGTCGTTGAACTGTTTCCAATTCGGCACGCCGGTAACTTCCACGCATGTGGAGGGCTCGGCTGAGGTTACAGCAGTAAGCGAATTTGAAAGTTCAGAGACGTTCCCCGCTTCGTCGGCGGCCTTTATGGCGAAGTAATAAGTCGTCGCGGGAAGAAGACCTTTGACAGCGAAGGTCTCCGGGGTGCCTGCCGCCTGCGGCGCGGGAACGCCCGGCACCGCCGCGGCGGAACCGAAAGCGGCGTCCTCAAGTATCGGGCCCGCGGTGGTATAACGCAGGTCATAGGCAGCGGCCGTGCCGGACGTCCCGTCGTCGCCCGGAGCCGTCCAGGCGAGCGTCACGCTGGCGCTGGAGACGGCCGCCGCCGCCAGGTCCGTGACAGCGGCGGGAGCGAGCGCATCCCCTCCCAGCGTATAGCGGGCGATATAGTAATACTCGGTCCCGGAACTTTCCATCAGTTCCCCCGCCGTGTATAGCGCGTTCCCGACGCCGGCTATTACGCCGCCTATCCAGCCGGAATGGGGCTCCGGCATGCTCCATACCGGGTCGCCGGTATCGTAGCCGATCTTCGTCAACTGCGGCGTCCAGTCTTCCGCATAGCCGGCGCCATAGAAATCGCCGGCATTATCCGTACCGGACGGGAAGTACTCCACGAGCGGCGCGGCGAAAATACTCTCCCAGTTTTTAGTCCCGGAACTTGAAATATTCACGATCCCCGTATGATTAGAGCCATCCCCGCCGGCTTCATATTCCCAGGCGCTAAGGTAGAATCCGCCCGCATGAACGCCTGTCCCATATGCGTCCAGTATCCCGAATTCGCTCCCGGCGGGGCCGGCGGGTTCGAAGAACTCGAATAGCGGCGCCAGTTCCGGACTATACTTGACCGCGAAATATTCATTCTGCCCGGGATATACCCAGCCCCCGGCATAGATGTTCCCCTCTTTATCCATCCCCACTCCCGGCGCGGGGACAATGGCGGAGGCGTCGTAAGACACGCTGTTTAGAAGGTTCAGGTCCGCGTCCAGCATCGCGATACGCAGCGAATCGTCCAGGAAGACCGCGTACAATCTGCCGGCGCTCTCATTAAGCGCCGTCCCGTAGACAGCCGCGTTCTGCGCCGGCCAGGTATGGTCCTTCAGCAATGTACCGTCCGGGCCGTATTTCAGGATATGCGCGTAACCCTCGGACAGCGCTACCAGCCCGACATAAACGTTGTTCCCGCCATCCGTAGAGATACTCCCCTGCGCGAAAGCGTATGGATCGTCATAGGGAAGATAGTACCGGCTCCAAAGCCTGTTGCCCGCGGAGTCCAGCCTGGTGAGCGTATTCTCTCCGGCCACATAAAAAGCCCCGTCGGCCGACCGTGCCACCGACACCAGGACATCGGCCTCCTGCCCCGGAACGTCCATACTGAACGGTTTAACGCCGAACTCCGTGTCCAATACGGGAGGTTGCTGCTGCGCGCACAAAGGCAGCGCGGCGGCAAGCAGAAGGGCCGGCAAAACGGTCTTTTTATTCATTGGAATCGCACCCCCAGGCTTATGCGCTGCGCTTTACCGGCGTCGCCGAAAGGCGCCGCGGCGTAATCCAGGCTGAAATCGCGCAGTTTGAAGCCGAAACCGGCCTTGAGGGCGCCCGCGCCGGTCAGGCCGGAGCCGCCCGCCGCGGCGGTATCGTTCAGGTAGCCGGCGCGCAAAAAAACACTGCTGAACACGGCGTATTCGCCGCCGAAACTTACAACGTTCTTCCTTTCGTTCACCTCCCGGCTCACGTCCAGCGAAAGCAGGATATTGCAGGGAAGCGCGTATCCCGCGCCGGCGCGGGCCGTCAGCGGCAGGGAGGAGCCTTCCTCCAGGAATTTCATCTCAGGACCCAGGTTCTGCACGGCGAACCCGAGACCGAGGCCCTTTACCGGCGTTCTGTACTGCCAGCCGGCGTCCACGGCCCAGCCGGCGGCCGACTCGTCGGCTATGCGGCTGGTTATGTATTTGAAGTTGAGCCCGAGACCGGCGCGCGCGGTGAGGGACCTCGCGTAGGCCAGGTTGACCGCGGTATCGGAAGCCTGGAAAGAACCGGTCACCTCCCGGTTCGCGCCGCGGCCCTCGATGGAGGACTGGCCGAGATAATTCACCGCAACGGCGATGTTCCCGCCGGCCGCCGGCCTCGCATAGCCGAGGGAATTATAGCTGACGCTCTCCACCAGTTCGGCGCGGGTAAAACCGGCTTCGCTTCTTTTAAGACAGGCCAGGCCGGCGGGGTTAAAGGAAACGGCGTTTATGTCCCCGGCGACAGCCGTATAGGCCCCGCCAAGCCCGGTCGCGCGCGCGCCGGAACCGAGTTTAAGAAAAGCGGCCGTGTTTCCGCCGGCCAAAGCGGCGGAGGGCGGGACGGCGAGCAGGATGGCCGCCGCAAAAAGAACCCGCCCGCTCATTTGATCACCGCGCAGCGCCCGGTTCTCTTCAGGGTTTTATCGCCCTGGCTGGAGGTTATGCTGAAGATATAGACCCCGCTGCCTATGTCCTTTACGTCCCAGAGATACTCGTAAGCGGGCTGCGGCCCCTGGCCGTCGTCTATCTGCTGAGGCGGGCCGGTCAAAGTGGTTTCGTGCACCAGGGCCCCGGAAACGTCGTAGATCTTCAGCCCGACCCTGTCGGCCAGGCCGGTCTCTATGTGGAAAGTGGGGTTAGCCCTCTTCGCGGGATTGGGATAGCAGTAAACCTCTCCCAGTTTGAAAGCGGCGGCCGCGGTGGGCGGGGCGGCGGAGAGAACGCCGGCGGTCTTAACAGCGGCCGGCGCGGCTAAAGCGGCTCCTTTCGCCTTACGCCGGGCTTTGGCGCGCAGTTTTTCAATGCGCTCCCTTCTGTCAATGGACCTCTTCAGGATCCGCTTGTAATTAACGGGGGTGGAGGTGGACCCGTAAAGCTCGTAGAGCTTATCGGTTCTTTTGTCGGCGGCATGGGAACCGCCTGATACCCCGATAAATGCGGAAAAGAAAATAACAGCAATACCGGCTATCTTTTTCACGTATTGCCCCCTGAACCACCGGGGTGATTCTATGATTAGCGTTCCGGACCTGTCAAGCGCCATGCGAACTTCCTGGAGACCGGCATTCCGGTTTTCACGCGGCCCAGAATTGGGGTAAAGGTTTTGTTTTTGTAGAATCAGAGAAATGGAGAGGAAGAAAAAGATCCTCGCGGCTTCGCTCGCCGGGCTGCTGATCGCGGCCGCGGCCGGCGGATACTTTCTGCTGCGCCGCTACGGCGGCCTGGGCGGCGCCGTCGCCTCGGCCCTGGCCGAGACGGCCGCGAAAAAGGCCGGCCGCGAACTTCGCATAAAGTCCGTCTCCTTCTCCCCCCTCAAAGGCCTGACGCTGCGCGGGGTCTCCGTATCGGAAAAGCCCTCTTTCGCGCGGGGCGTCTTCTTCTCGGCCGAAAAGGTCCGCCTGGCCATGCCGTTTCTGCCGCTCCTGAAAGGAAGCGTAGTTTTCGACTCCGCCGAACTGGACGGGGCCTTCTTCAAGGTCACGGAGAAAGACGGCGACTGGAACTTCAAGGACCTCCTGGCGCTGCTGCCCGACGCGGCCAAGGGCCTGCACCTGACCTGGAACGCCAGGGAACTGCTGGTCCGCCGCTCGCGGATACAGGCGGACCTGCTGACCTCCGGCCTCTCCCTCGACATGACGGAGACCGACGCCGCAGTGAAGCATTACTCTTCCTTCGGCGGGAACTTCAATATCAGGGCTTCGGGCCGCGCCGGCACGGCCGCGGGCGGCAGGCTTTTCTCCGGCGCCTATTCCGCCAAGGCCGACCTCAATTTCACACCGCTGGGGCTGGATTCCTCCGCGGGAGAGATGGAAATGGAGGGGCTGGAGTTGGGCGACATGCGGCTGGGCTCGCTGGAGGCGGACTGGAAGCTTTTCAAAATAGGCCGCGGCTCGGAGCGCAATTATTCGCTGGAACTCAAGGCGGAGGACTTCTTCGCCCCCGGCTACCGCAGCGCTTTCAAAGATTCGGCGGAAAAAGGACTGAAGGCCCTTTTCTCCGCCCTCGGCTCGGCCCCGCCGAAGATCGAGGACATAAAGGCGGAGCGCCTCTCCGCCAGGGCCTCGCTGCAGGACGGGCGGCTGAACATAGACGGGCTGGAACTCAAAGCCGATTTTGCCAGCCTGCGGGCCTCCTTCGCCGCGGGGGCGGGCGGAGAGACGGAACTGGGCATAGAAGCCGCGGCGGCCGGGAAAAAATTCCGGGCCCGTGTTTCCGGCGACGACGCCCGGCCGAAAGTGGAACCGGAACTGTCGCAGTCGCTCCGGGAAGCCCTGCTCTCGGCCAGGCGGGAGATGAAGGATTTTTTCGCGGCCAAGCTGAAGATCTGAGGAGGAAGACATGTCAAAGAAAGTCATCGTAATAGGTTCGGGCCCCGGCGGCTACCCCGCCGCGCTGCGGCTGAAGGACCTCGGCGCCGAGGTCTCCATCGCCGAAGCCTGGGATTTCGGCGGCACCTGCCTCAACCGCGGCTGCATCCCCTCCAAGGCCTTCCTCGACACCGGCCACCGCGTGCACGCCTTCGACGGCCTGCGCAAGCTGCTGAAAGACGGCTCCGGCGCCAATTTCGACCCCGGCATGCTCGACTGGGACAAGGTAAAGGCCCGCCGCGCCGATGTCGTCTCTAAGATACGCGGCTCGCTGGAGAAGCTCTTCCAGGCGAAGAAGATCGAGGTGCTGCGCGGCCGCGCCGTCTTCAGCGGCCCGAACGAGGTCACCGTGAAGGGCCCGCAGGGCGAAGTGAAGAAGACTTTCGACGCGGCGATACTGGCCGCCGGCACCCGCCCGTCCTTCCCCCCGCCCTTCGACGCTTTCAAGGACCAGCTTACCGACTCCGACCGCGTCTTCGACCTGCCGCGGCTGCCCAAGTCCATACTCATAGTCGGCGGCGGCGTCATCGGACTGGAGTTCGCCTGCTTCTTCAACGCCATCGGCGTGAAGGTGGAGGTGCTGGAACTGCTGCCCGACATACTGGCCGGCGAGGACCCGCAGGTCACGCGCGCCGTGCGCTCCTCGTTCGAGAAGCGCGGCGTGAAGTTTTATTTCGGCAAGAAGACCTCCAAAGTGGAGATAAGCGGCGGGCTCAAGACCGCCGTGCTGGAGGACGGCACCCGGCTGGAGGCCGAGGAGATCCTCGTCGGGGCCGGCCGCGCCTCGGACCTGGAAGGCATGGGCCTGGGCAAGGTCGGCCTCGAGTGGAACCGCCGCGGCGTGAAAGTGGACGGAGGGATGCGCACCGCGGCCGCCAATATCTACGCCGTCGGCGACGTAAACGGCCTGTCGCTGCTGGCGCATTCGGCCGGCCGGCAGGGCGAGATAGCCGCGGAGAACATCATGGGCGGCTCGCGCGAGTTCGACGATTCGATAGTGCCCAAATGCGTCTACGCCTGGCCCGAGGTCGGCTCGGTCGGCCTCAACAAGGCGCAGGCCGAGGCCAGGGGTTTCACGGTAAAGACCGCCCGCGCTTTCCATCTCGGGATCGGCCGCGCGGTGGCCTCCGACGAGACCGAAGGCTTCGCGCAGCTGGTCTTCGACGCGGCCGACGACACCGTGCTGGGCGCGCAGATAGTGGGCGGCCCGGCCACCGAGCTCATCCATGTGCTCGCGCTGGCGGTGAAGCTCAAGCTCAGGCGCAAGGACCTCAAGGAGCTCATCTACGCGCACCCGACGATGGCCGAGGCCATACACGAGGCGCTGCATAAATGAAGATCGTCTCCTGGAACGTCAACGGTTACCGCGCCGTCCTGAAAAAGGGGTTCGCGGATTTCCTGCTGGCCGAGAAGCCCGACATTCTCTGCCTGCAGGAGACCAAGGTCTGCGAGGAGCAGCTCACCCCCGCCGATACCGACTTCCCGGGCTATACGCCGGCCTGGCGCTGCGCCGAGCGCAAGGGCTACAGCGGCGTGGGCGTATTCTTCCGCCAGGCCCCGCTCGCGATAAAGACCGGGTTCGGCGAGCCCCGTTTCGATAATGAAGGGAGGACCATCTGGCTGGAATACCCGGATTTCCACCTGCTCAATATCTATTTCCCCAACGGCGGCCAGGGGCCGGAGCGGATAAAGTACAAGCTCGAGTTCTACGAGGCTTTCCTGAAGCATATCGAGAAGCTCAGGAAGACCGGCAAGGCGGTCGTCTTCTGCGGCGACGTCAACACCGCCCATAAGGAAATAGACCTCGCCCGCCCGAAAGAGAACGAGAAGAATACCGGCTTCCTGCCCGAGGAACGGGCCTGGCTGGACAAACTGGTGGAGAAGGGCTGGGTGGACACTTTCCGCGAGTTCGACAAGGCGCCGGGACGGTACACCTGGTGGGACTACAAGACCCGCGCCCGCGAACGGAACGTCGGCTGGCGCCTGGATTATTTCTTCGTCAACAGGGAAAAGGCGCCCCTGGTAAAGGGCGCTTTCATCCTCCCCTCCGTGCAGGGCTCCGACCACTGCCCGCTGGGGATAGAGCTGGCCGCCTGATCCCATCTTGTCCCCCTGTTTCCATATTTGTTATAAAATAAAGAAGTTCCCCCTATAAAAATCCGCAGGAGGTAATATGTCCGCCACGCAGACCTTACGCCGCACCGCTCTCAACGAGACCATGAGGAAGTACGGCGGCAAGATGGTGGACTTCCACGGCTGGGAACTCCCGATACAGTTCTCCGGCATCCTCAAGGAACACGAGGCCGTGCGGAACTCCGCCGGCATCTTCGACGTCAGCCACATGGGCCAGGTCTTCGTGACCGGCGCCGACGCTTTCAAGCTGCTGCAGCAGACCAACGCCAACGACCTGCGCAAGGCCACCCCCGGCAAGGGAGTCTACTCCCACGTGACCAACGAGAAGGCCGGCCTGGTGGACGACATCATCGCCTTCTGCCTGGCGGCGGACCGCTACCTGGTCATAGTCAACGCGACCACTTCGACGAAGGATTACGAGTGGTTCAAGACCCAGGGCACGAAAATGCACGTCAAAGTGGAGAACCGGAGCGACGATTACTCCATGGTGGCGGTGCAGGGCCCGAACGTGCCGAAGATGTTCGAGCAGTTCGCCCCCGAGGCGCTCAAGCTGCCCCGCTTCGGCATAGTCGAGAAGGAGATCTTCGGCGAGCACTGCTTCGTCAGCCGCACCGGCTATACCGGCGAGGACGGCTTCGAGGTCACCGCCCCCCACAAGATCATCGTCCAGGTCTGGGAGAAGATGATGGAGCTGGGCAAGCCTTACGGCATAGTGCCCTGCGGCCTCGGCGCGCGCGACACGCTGCGCCTGGAGTCGGGCTACCTGCTCTACGGCCAGGACGTCGACGACGAGCACACCACCTACGAGTCCAACTACGGCTGGGTGGTATCCCTGGACAAGGGCGATTTCATCGGCCGCAATATCCTGGCCGCCCAGAAGACCGACGGCGTCAAGCGCCGCCTGACCGGCCTGACCCTCTCCGGCGGCGTGCCGCGCCCCGGCTGCAAGGTGTTCATGGACGGCAGGGAGATAGGGACTCTGGCCAGCGCCACCTATTCCCCCACCCTGAAGAAGGGAATAGGCGTCGGCTACCTGACGCCGGCCGACCTCAAGCCCGGCGCGGCGCTGGAAGTGGAGATACACGGCAGGCGCGTGCCGGCTGAAGTGTCGAAGGTCCCGTTCCACAGGGGAACGGCCTTCGCCAAGACCCTTTACACCGGCGCCTGAGCCGGGACAGGTGACTTTTAAAGGACAGTCCAAGGAGAAGAACATGCCTAAAGCGGAAGAAGTCAAGTACACCAAGACCCACGAGTGGCTGCACCTCGCCGGTAACGAGGGCACGGTCGGCCTCTCCGAGCACGCCCAGAAAGAGATGGGCGACATAGTTTTCGTCGAACTCCCCAAGCCCGGCCGCAAACTGGAGAAGGACAAGCCCTGCGCCGTGGTCGAGAGCGTCAAGTCCGCCTTCGACATCTACTCGCCGCTCAACGGCGAGGTCGTCGCGGTCAACGAAGCCGTCTCCGGCGACCCGGCCCTGATCAACCAGTCCCCCCTCGAAGGCGGCTGGCTGTTCAAGGTGAAGGCCGACAACCCGGCCGAAGCCGGCGCGCTGATGGACTTCGCCGCCTACGGCGATTTCCTCAAGCAGAACGCGCACTGAGACCTTTCAAGCGCGCAATCCCGGCGGCCGGGGTCCCGTGAACGGGGCTCCGCCGCCGTCTTCAGACCCGTACTCCCCGCAGGAGCCCTCAAATGTACGTCCCTCACACGGAAAAAGACAAGGAGGAGATGCTCAAGGCCATAGGCGCCTCCTCCTTCGAAGAGCTGGTAAAACAGGTCCCCTCCAGATTCCTCTGGCCCAAATTCGACCTCCCGCAGGAAAGCCTCGACGAGTCCCAGGCCGCGGCCAGGCTCTCCGAACTTTCGAAGAAGAACTGCCGGCCGCTCAGTTTCCTCGGCGCCGGCGCTTATGAACGCTATTCCCCGGCGGCGGTAAAGGCCATCACCTCCCGCACCGAGTTCCTCACCGCCTATACCCCTTACCAGCCCGAGGCCAGCCAGGGCACGCTGCAGACCATCTACGAGTTCCAGAGCACGGTCTGCGCCCTCTACGGCATGGACTGCGCCAACGCCTCGATGTACGACGGGGCCAGCTCTTTCGCCGAGGCCGTCCGCGCGACGGTGCGCGTGACCGGCAGGAAAAAGATAGTCTACGCCGCCGGCGTGCACCCGCAGTACATGGACACGCTCAGGACCTATTTCGCGCATTCCCCCGAGTACGCCTACGTTAAAGTCCCCATGAAGGACGGCGTCATGGACAAGGCGGCCCTGCCGGCCCTGCTCGAAGGCGCGGCCTGCCTGGCCGTGCAGACGCCCAACTTCCTCGGTCTCATAGAGGACCTCGACGGCGTCGCCGACGCGGCCAGGAAGGCCGGCGCCCTGCTGGTGGCCGCGGCCGACCCCGTCAGCCTGGGCGTGCTTAAGACCCCCGGCGAGTACGGCGCCGACTTCGCCGTCGGCGAAGGCCAGAGCCTGGGCCTGCCGCTGGCCTACGGCGGCCCCTACCTGGGGCTGTTCTCCTGCAAAAAGGAACACGTGCGGCAGATGCCCGGCCGCATCTGCGGCATGACCAAGGACAAGGACGGAAAGCGCGGCTTCGTGCTGACGCTGCAGGCCCGCGAGCAGCATATACGCCGCGACAAGGCCGCCTCCAATATCTGCTCCAACGAGGCGCTCTGCGCCCTGGCCGCCACGGTCTATACGGCCCTGCTCGGCCCCGAAGGCATGCGCGAGCTGGCCGAGGCTAATATGGGCGCCGCGGCTCACGCCGCCGAGCGGCTCTCCGCCATAAAAGGCTGCTCGCTCAAGTTCAAGGGACCGTTCTTCAACGAGTTCGTCCTCTCGGTGCCCGGCAGCGCCGCGGCCATGCGCGAGAAAGCCCTCGGGCAGGGCGTGGACATCGGCCTGCCGCTGGCCCCCCTCTACCCCGAGCTCGGCGAGACCCTCCTGGTCTGCGCCACCGAGGCCAGGACCGAGGCGGACATAGCCAGGCTGGAAAAAGCCGTGAAGGAGGCCATATGATCTGCGTATCCTCCATCGACAACCGGCTCAGCATCGAGAGATCCGAACCCGGCCGCCGCGGCCTGAAGATCAAGAATCCCCTGCGCGGGAAAGCCTGCCTCAAACCCGAACTCCGCAGGAAGGACAGGCCTAAACTGCCCGAGCTGTCGGAATTCGACGTGATAAGGCACTTCACGCGCCTCTCGCGGCTCAACTTCTCCGTCGACACGCATTTCTACCCGCTGGGCTCGTGCACGATGAAGTACAACCCGCGGTTCAACGAGGAAGCGGCCGCCCTGGAAGGCTTCGCGAACCTCCACCCGCTGGCGCACGACGACTGCTCCCAGGGCACGCTGGAGCTGCTGCACGACCTGGGCTCGCGCCTCAACGAGCTGCTGGGCCTGGACGCCATAACGCTGCAGCCGGCCGCCGGCGCGCACAGCGAGTTCACCGGCCTGCTGACGGCCAAGGCCTATTTCGAGTCGAGGAAAGAGGAGCGCAGCGAGATAATCGTGCCCGACTCGGCCCACGGCACCAACCCCGCCACGGCCTCGATGATGGGCTTCAGCACGGTCAACCTGGCCTCCCGCCCCGACGGGCGGCTGGACCTGGAGAACCTCAAAAAGCACCTCGGCCCGAAGACTGCCGTGCTGATGATGACCGTGCCCAACACGCTGGGCATCTTCGAGACGCAGATCGAGGAGATCTGCAGGGCGGCCCACGAGGCCGGCGCGCTCGTCTACATGGACGGGGCCAACCTTAACGCCCTCATCGGCATGGTCAAGCCCGGC
This sequence comes from Elusimicrobiota bacterium, assembly GCA_019135865.1. Classification (GTDB taxonomy): domain Bacteria; phylum Elusimicrobiota; class Elusimicrobia; order Elusimicrobiales; family UBA9959; genus UBA2231. Next base: position 107,713 of record JAGVVD010000019.1, on the reverse strand, counting down.
GAGCTGGGCATCGACATGATGCACCTCAACTTCCACAAGACCTTCTCCACCCCGCACGGCGGCGGCGGGCCCGGCGCGGGCGCCATAGTCTGCAGCAAGGCGCTGGCCCCGTTCCTGCCCGTCCCGACGGTGAGGAAGGAGGGCGGGCGCTTCGTCTCCGACTTCGGCGACGGGCGCAGCATCGGCAAGGTCAAGTCCTTCTTCGGCAACACGGGCGTGCTGGTGAGGGCCTACGCCTACATGCTGGCGCACTCGGCGAAGGAATTCGGCGAGATAGCCAGGTGCGCCATCATCAACGCCAACTACGTGCGCTCGCTGCTCAAGGACCTCTACCCGTCCTATTCCAAAGAGTACTGCATGCACGAATGCGTGCTCACCCCCGGCCCGGACCTGGCGGCCAAGGGGCTCAAGACCCTCGACATAGCCAAGGGGCTGCTCGACCGGGGCTTCCACGCGCCGACCGTCTACTTCCCCCTCATCGTCCACGAGGCGATAATGATAGAGCCGACGGAGACCGAGTCGAAGGAGACGCTCGACGCCTTCGCCGCGGCGATGAAGGAGATACACGCGCTGGGAGTCTCCGACCCGCAGGCGCTCAAGGACTCGCCGCATACCATGCCGGTCAAGCGCCTCGACGAAGTGCAGGCCGCGCGGCAGCCGAACCTCAGGTGGTGATGAAGGGCCTGCTGATAGACTCGCCCGAAGCCGACGTCTACGGCCAGATGGCCATGGACGAGGCCCTGTGCGAGTCCAGGCCGGCGCCGTTCATACTGCGGTTCTTCCGCTGGCGGGCGCCGGGCATAACCTTCGGCTACGCGCAGCGGGCGCGGGAGGTGGAGGCCGCGGCCGCCGCGCGCGGCCTGGCCGGGACGGACATGACGCGCCGTCCGACGGGCGGGGGCATAGTCTACCACCTCTCGGACCTGACCTTCTCGCTGATCTTCCCCTCCGAGGACGGAGACTTCCGACCGATGGAGACCTACGACCGGCTGCACAGGGCGATCAATTCCGCCTACGCCAGGCTGGGCTTCGGCTTCGAACTCTCGAACGCCAGGACGCCGAGCTACGCGGTCAATACGCCGGTGATGGACTGCTTCTCCAAGCCGGTCTCGCTGGATATTTTGTACAATGGCAAAAAAGTGCTGGGCGGCGCGCTCAGGAAGTTCGGCGCCCGCATGCTTTACCAGGCCTCCCTCCAGACGGAGGACGCCAGGTCGGAAGCGGCCCGGCACGAGGCGGCGATAGCCGAGGGGCTCTCCGCCGGGCTGGGGGCGGAATGGGAGAAGGCGCCCCTGGCGGAGGCCGCCGCCGAACGGGCCGCCGCGCTGGCGGCGGAGAAGTACCGCTCGGCGGAATGGATAAAGAGGATATAGGAGAACCCACATGATAGCCTTCGTGCTCTGCAAGCTCATAGCCGGCCTGGAACAGAAGGCCATAGGGCAGATAAAGAACATACGCGGCGTCAAGGACGTCTACCTCACCTTCGGCGGCTGGGACGCCATCCTGGTGGCGGAGTCCGACACCGTCGACAAGCTCAGCGGGCTCATCGTGCGCGAGATACGGGGCATACACGGCGTGCAGACGACGGAAACGCTGGTCACCACGAACCTCTGACGTCGGGCGGTCATAGCGGGAATAACGGGGTCCGGGCGCCCAAGGCCGGCCCCGCGGAGTCAAAAGACATGGAAAGCAACGGTTTCGGCGTTCCGGGGGAAAAGACGGTCCTCATCGTGGACGATGACGACAGCATAAGGGACCTGCTGGAATTCATAGTACGCAAGGAAGGCTTCAGGGTGGAGAAGGCCGCGGACGGGGAGGAAGCGCTCGAAAAGGCGCGCTCCCTCCTGCCGGACCTGATGCTCCTGGACCTGATGCTGCCCCGCTTCGGCGGCTTCGAGATACTGCGGGAACTGCAGACCGACGAGACATCGAAAATACCGATAGTCATCATCACCGGCCGCTACACCGACCGCTCCACCTCGGACATGATAAAGCAGGAACCCAATGTGAGGGACTTCGTGGAGAAGCCCGTCAGGCCGCCGGTCCTGGCCGCGCTGCTGCACAGGATCCTCAAGACCCAGCCGACCCGCAAGCCGCAGCCCTGAGCGATGCTGAAGACCCTGGCGGCCCTGGCGCTGCTGCCGCTGGCCGCGGGCGCGCTCTGGGCCCTGCTGGGTCCGCTGGGCGCGTTATTGCGTTCGGCCGAGACCACCTGGCCGTTCCTCCTCGGGGCGGCCGCCTACCTGCCCTTCGGCCTGGCTTCGCGAGGTTCGGGAAAAGCTTACATCCTGGCGCACGAACTCACCCACGCCGCCGCCGCCGCGCTCTGCGGCATAAAGGTGGGCGGGATATCGGTGGGCCGGCGCGCCGGCCACGTCACGCTGGCCGCCAGCAACGCCTTCGTGGACCTGGCGCCGTATTTCGTGCCCCTCTACGCCCTGGCGGCGGCCCTGGCCTACGGCCTGGCCCTTTACTTCGTCGACCTGAGCCCCTGGCGGGCCTGGGTCACGGCGCTGACCGGTTTCCTCATCTCCTTCCACCTGGTCAATACCGCCGCGGTCATGGCCGGGCCCGTGCAAAGCGATTTCCGCAAAGCGGGCGGCGTCCTGTTCTCCTTTTCCATGGTCCTGCTGGCGAACGCCGTCTGCCTGGCTTTCTGCGTCAAGGCCCTCTATCCCGCCGCCTTCTCGCTCAGGGGATATTTTTCGGCGGCCTTCGCCCGCGCCGCGCTCATAGCCGGGGACCTGCTGCGGTTTTTGGAGGCCGCCGCCAATACTGCTAAAATATACGCCGGATGATAATACACGGCATCAAGATCTCCCTCAAGTTCCTGCTGCGCATGCTGCTGCTGCTGGCGCTGGCCGGGGTCTTCCTTTTCCTCGCCGGAACGGTGGCGGTCCGGATGCTTTTCACCCCGGCCGACCTCAAGGCGCTGGCCCTGAACCAGCTGCAGGAGGTCTTCATCCGCCCCGTCAGCATAGAAAGCGCCACTTTTTCCTACGGCGGCGACATACACATCAAGGGGCTGAAAGTTTTCCGTTCCCCCAACCATGGCGAGGGGCTCTTCATAAAGGCCGGCCATATCTACGCCTCCTATTCGCCGCGGGCCCTTCTGAGGAACGCCATCGAGCTCAGGCGCCTGGTCCTGGTCTCGCCGGAGATAAACGTCAGGCGCCTGCCCGACGGCGGCTGGAACTTCGCCGACATCCTCTACGCCCACGCGCAGAAAGGGCGGTCGAGCAGAGCCCTCGCGATAAAGGACGCGGAGATCAAGGACGGCGTCCTGAAAGTATTCGCCCCCGACGGTAAGCAGACCAATTCGGCCGAAAAGGTCAACATCTCGTTCCGCGACTTCTCGCCCTCCGAGCCTTTCCCCCTCTCGCTCTCCGCGGCTTTCAGGATAGACGAGGCCGGCAGGCCCGCCGACGGGGGCTTCCACGCTGACGGGGTGATGGACCTGGCCGGTTTCGACCTGGAGAAAGCCTCTTTCTCCGGCCTTTCGCTGAACCTCACGCTGGGGCCCCAGTCCTTCGCTTTCACCGGGTCGGTGCGCGATTTCAAGGCGCCGAAGGCCGAATTGTCCGGCGACCTGTCCGCCCTGAGCTCACGGGATTTCCCCTGGCTGGCCGGTCTGCCCCACAGGATAAACCTGCCGCCTTCCGCCTGGACGCTGAAGGGGGCCCTCGCGGGCGGCGGTTTCAAGTTCGAGGCCCTGATGGCCTCGCTGGGCCTGCGCCTGCGCGGCGACGTCTCCTTCCTCCCCGGCGGTCCGGAATACACGGTGACGGCCTCGGCCCCGCCGACCGAGATCTCCCAGCTTCACCGGGTGGTGACCGGTCTTCCGCTCGGCGACTTCGCCGGCAGCCTCCAGTTCACCACCGCCTTCACCAACAGGGGCGGCCGTCACAGGCTCTCCAGGGCTTTCGTTTCCGCCACGCGCAGCAGGTTCTCCTACCGGGGCGTCGCCTTTTCCGGGACGGACGCCTCGCTGCTGCTGCGGGAAGGCTGGGACGGCAGTTATCTCAGGATAGCCAAAGGCCAGGCCAGGCTCGGCCCCTACCGGTTTTCCGGCATAAAGCTCAACTCGTCCCTCGACTCGCGGCTCTTCACCGGCTCTCTCTCCGGCGAGCTCAACGGCAAGCCGGTGAACCTGCGGGTCTCGGCCGCCGCGCCGCTGTCCCCTTCCCGCAGGCTGGAGATAAAGGGCTATTCCGGCGAACTGGATTCCGCGTTCATCGGGGCGCTTACCGCCGTCTTCGACGACCACGCCGCCGGAGACAAGCCGGGGCCGGGGCGCGAAGAGGAACGCGGGGGCTGGATGCGCCACCTTAGAGCGGCGGCTCCCAGCGGCATGGGAGCCCTCTCCGCGCTCTACCGCTCCGACCGCGTGAATACCCCCTATATCGGCGCGGCCGACCTGAAACTCTCCGCCGACATGAAGAACATAACCGGCGGCATAAGGAACCTTAAAGGCCGCCTCGCCCTGCAGACCGGGGCCGGGACCTTCTACCAGGTCCAGAAGAACGCCGAAAAGGACAGGGTGTATTACATAATCTCCATGCCCATACTCATCATCTACAAGATGAACAGGGTGGGAGCCCTGCGCTTCGGCACGAAGCTTAAGGACATAACTTTCAGGAGCACCGGCGGGGAGTACGGCTTCGATTCCGGAAAACTGCTGATAGACAACTTCTACATAGACGGCATCGAGTTCTCGGCGTACGTGGCGGGGCAGATGGACCTGGTCAATGAAACAATGGACCTAAAAGTTTATACAATATCGGATAAGTACCATTCGATGGGCGGCATGCCTGAGACCATGACCGACGCCAGCGGCAAGCCGGCCCTCGCGTTCTCCGTGACGGGCAACGCCAACGATCCCAAGATACGGGCGATGAACCCGCGGGAGAGCGGAAAGATAATAGACGCGGCCATAAAGCGCGGAGCGGGGCTGGACCCCGCTAAATTCGCCGGGCTCGGGCGTTAGCCGGCCGGTCAGGAGAGAGAAATGTCAAAACTGGGAAAACTCGACGTGGTAGGACTTCTTCAGGAGCACGGCGCCATACTCAACGGCCACTTCCAGCTCCCTTCCGGTTTCCATACCCAGACCTACATACAGCCCTCGCTGGCCCTGCAGTACCCCCATCTCGCCCAGAAAATAGCGAAAGAGATGGCCTCCAAGTTCCCCCAGGAGATAAACATCGTGCTCTCCCACTCGCTGGCCTCCCTGGCCGTGGGGCAGGAGATAGCGCGCCTCAAGAAGGCCCGCTCCATCTTCACCGAGCGGGTCAACGGCGTCATGATGCTCAAGCGCGATTTCCGGATAGCGGAAGGGGAGCGCGTGCTGGTCGTCGACGACGTGCTCAACACCGGCCGTCTGACCGGCGAGGCGGTGACGCTGGCCCGCGGCTACGGCGCCAAGGTCGTCGGCGTCGTCGCCATCGTGGACCGCTCCACCAGCGACCTGCCGCTCAATGTCCCGGTGCGCGCCCTGATCTCCTACCCGCTGCAGCTCTTCCCGCCGGACAACTGCCCGCTCTGCCGGCAGAAACTGCCGCTTACCGTGCCCGGCTCCACCGTGCATCACGCCCACGGCCAGGAATAAGGGCGGATGAAAACCAGGCACATCGCGCTGCTCTCCGACTTCGGCATGAACGAGCCTTTCGTCGGCGCGATGAAGGGCGTCATCCTTTCCGCGGCGCCGGGGACCGTCATCATCGATATAACCCACCAGATACCGCCCCAGGACATCCGTACGGCCTCGTTCTACCTGATGTCCTCGATGGGCTATATGCCCAAGGGGACGCTTTTCCTCGTCGTCGTGGACCCGCACGTGGGCACCGGCCGCGGCATCATCTGGGCCAGGACGGCGAATTACCAGTTCGTCTGCCCCGACAACGGCCTCATCAGCTGGGTGGAGGAGAAGGAGCCGGTAACGGAGGTCCGTTTCATCAGCAACGCCTCGCTGTTCCTGCCCAGGATAAGCCCCACTTTCCACGGCAGGGACATAATGGCCCCCGTGGCCGCGGCCGTGGCCAAAGGTCTGCCGGAGAAGAAACTGGGGCCGGTATTCAGGGAATACCGCCGGTTCCCCCTCCCCGCGCCGGAGCGCGCGGGCCCCAGGGTGAACGGGGAGATCATCGCCGTGGACAACTTCGGCAACGCCGTCTCGAACATAAAGCAGCAGCAGATAAACGCCAGGGCCATCTTCACCGTCGCCGGCCGGGTCCTCAAAGGGCTGAAACTGACCTACGCCTCGGTGGCCGAGGGCGAGCCCCTGGCGCTGATAGGCTCCTTCGGCTACCTGGAGTTCTCGGTGCGCAACGGAAGCTTCGCGCGGAATTTCAACGTCAAGATAGGCGACAAGGTGGAGGCCATAGTATCCATCGATGAACAGATCTGAAACGGACATACGAACGGTAAAGCTCAGGAAGGGCCACGCGGACAGGCTCCTCTCCGGGCATCCCTGGATCTTCTCCAACGAGCTGGAGGAAGTGGACGCCTCGGCCGAGCCCGGCCGCCCGGTGAAGGTCCTGCTGCCGGACGGCAAGACGGCCGGCACCGGGTTCTTCAACCCGCGCAGCCTCATAGCGGTGCGGCTGCTCAAGACCGGCCCGTCGCCGCTGGAGCCGGATTTCACGGAAAGGGCCGTGGCCCGCGCGCTGGAGCACAGGCGCGAGCTGGGCCTCTCCGGCAGCTTCCGCGTTTTCTTCGGCGAATCCGACGGCATCGGCGGGCTGGTCCTGGACAAGTACGGGGACGTCGTCGTGGCGGAGATACTCTCGGCCGGCGCGGAACGCCTCAAGCCGGAGATAACGGCGGCCGTGAAAAAACTTCTCTCCCCCTCCTGCCTCTACTTCAAGAACACGCACGCCATAAGGGAACTCGAAGGGCTGCCGCGCTACGCGGAAGCCGCCTTCGGCGAACTGCCCGACGAGGCGGAGATAGAGGAGAACGGCCTGAAGTTCTCCGTCTCCCTGAAGGACGGCCAGAAGACGGGCTGGTTCTTCGACCAGCGCGAGAACAGGGCTTTCCTGGCCCCCTATTTCCAGGACCGCAAGGTGCTGGACCTCTACACCTATACCGGGGCTTTCGCCCTCAACGCCGTCCGTGCCGGGGCGGCCATGGTCTGGGGAGTGGACTCCTCCCAGTCGGCCGTGGAGACGGCCGAAAAGAACGCGGCCCTCAACGGCATGTCGGAGAAGGTCTTCTTCAGGAAGGAGAACGCGGAGCGGCTGATAGCGGCGATGGGCGCCGGCGAACTCCCGGAGAAGCCGGACTTCGTCCTGCTCGACCCGCCCAACCTGGTGCGCAACCGCAAGAACCTGCCCCAGGCGCGCAAGCTCTACGTGAAACTGAACGCCTCGGCCCTGGCCGCGCTGCCGCCCGGCGGCCTGCTGGCCACCTCGACCTGCTCGCATCACATAAACAGGGAGACCTTCGTCGGCATAGTGCGCGAGGCCTGCGGCAGGAGCCGCCGGCGCGTGGTGCTGCTGGAACTGCGGGGTCAGGCCAAGGACCATCCCGTCCTGCCCGTGATGCCGGAGACCGAGTACCTGCACTTCGCCCTGCTCAAGGTTTTCTAAGAGGACGGGGTAAAGAAAAGAGAGGCCCCGGACAGGCGTCCGGGGCCTCTCTTTTCCGGGCGGCGCCGGTCAGATGATGCTGCGCACGACGTTGAGTATCTCTTCGCGGCTGGAAGGCTTGGTGATATAGGTCTTGGCGCCGTAATCGATGGCCTGCTGTATCTCGCGCACGCTGCCCTCGACGGTGAGCATCACGACGGGAATGGATTTTATGACCTTGTCCGTCTTTATCGCGTGGCAGGCGGTCAGGCCGTCCATCCGCGGCATATGGATGTCCAGCATTATCAGGGAGGGCAGCTCTTTCCTGGCCAGTTCCACCGCCTCCTCCCCGTTGCCGGCCTTGAGGACCGTGTAGCCTTCGGCCTCCAGGAGGGAGGCCAGGCTCTCCTGCATCGCCGCGTCGTCGTCGGCCAGCAGTATCTTCTTGGTCATCGGCATAAGGTTACCATCACGAAAAATTTGCCGCGGGCTGGGATCGAACCAGCGACACCCGGTTTTTCAGACCGGTGCTCTACCACTGAGCTACCGCGGCGTCTGACGGGATATTAAATCAATTTTGGGCGGCCCAATACAAGAACGGTCCGGAAGCGCCGCCGCCGGCGCTTCCGGCGCTATATGGTAGAATATCACCGATGAAGAACAGGGTCTGCGGGGACATCGAGAAGCTGGTGCTCAAAGCCGTGGAACAGACCTCGGAGGCCATACTCATCACCGACGCCGCCGGGACGATAATCTACGCCAACCAGGCGATGGAAGAGGTCAGCGGCTACTCCGCGGGAGAACTGGTCGGCAAGAGACCGAGCGTGCTCAAGAACGCCGGCTCGCACGGACCCGACTTCTACCGGGAGCTCTGGGCTACCGTGAAGTCCGGCCGCAAATGGCACGGCCGCCTGCTCAACCGGCGCAAGGACGGCACCCTCTACGCCCTGGACACGGACATAACGCCCGTAAAGGACCCCGGCGGCGAGATCACCCACTTCATCTCGGTGCGCAGGGACATAACCCGCGAACTGCAGCTCGAGAAGCAGCTCATCGAGAGCCAGAAACTGGAATCCCTCGGCCTGCTGGCCGGCCAGATAGCCCACGATTTCAACAATATGCTGACCATCATCCTGGGCTCCGTCGAGCTGGTGCTCGAGGACACCAAGGAAGGCACGATCTCGCACAAACTGCTGGCCGAAACGCTCAAGACCGCGCGCCAGACGGCCGAGCTGACCAAGCAGCTGCTGGTCTTCGCCCGCCGCCAGGAGACACGGCCGAAGAAGTCCTGCGCCAACGACCTGATAAAGGACGCGGAGCTGATACTCAAGCGCCTGATGGCCAATAACATAGATCTCCGCATGGAACTTCAGCGGGACCTCTGGGACGCGGAGCTGGAGGCCACCCAGTTCCGGCAGGTCATAATGAACCTGACCATAAACGCCCGGGACGCCATGCCGGACGGCGGCGCGATGCGCCTGGCGACCAGCAACGTCGCCGTGGGCGAGGATTCGCCCTGGCCCATCCCCCCCGGCGAATACGTGCTGGTGGAGCTCAAGGACACCGGCACCGGCATACCGCAGGAAATACTGGACAAGGTCTTCGACCCCTTCTTCACCACCAAACCGAAAGGCAAAGGCACCGGCCTCGGCCTCTCCATAGTCTACGGCATAGTCAAGCAGCACAAGGGAGAAGTGCTGGTGGACAGCGCGCCCGGCAAGGGCACCACCTTCCGACTCTTCTTCCCCCGCGCGAAATAGGACCCCCGGCCCGCGGGGCCCTTGACACTTTAAGGATATATTGGTATAGTAATACCAGATTACTACAAAGGACGGAAGGATGCAGACCATACTCAACATCTCCGAAGCGGCGGCCATAGCCCTTCACTCGGCGGACTACATGGCGGGGCGCGGGCGGCTCTGCTCCGCCCACGAGATGGCCGGGGCGCTGAAAGTCTCCTATAACCATCTCTCGAAAGTGCTGCAGGCACTGACGCGGGCGGGGCTGGTGTCCCCCGTCCGGGGCCCCAAGGGGGGTTTCGAACTCTCCCCCTCCGGCCGCAAAGCGTCCCTCAAGGATATCATGACGGCCATAGACGGGCCCGTCAGGCCGCAGGCCTGCCTCATGGGACACAAGATCTGCCGTCACCGGGACTGTGTTTTCGGCAGGTTCCTGGCGGAAACCAACCGGCGCTTCGACAAAGTCCTCGCCGGAAAGATCTCGGACCTCTCCAAGAGGGCCTAGTTTCAAGGTCAGCGTAATATAAGGAGAAAGATAATGAGCGACAATATGTTCTGTTACCAGTGCGAGCAGTCGGCGGGCGGCAAGGGCTGCACCGTCCAGGGGGTATGCGGCAAGGACCCGGAAACGGCGAAGATGCAGGACCTGCTGTTCTGGCAGGCCAAGGGCGTGGCGCAGTACGCGCACGCGGCCGCCAGGGCCGGCAAGCGGGACCGCGAGATAGACCTTTATATAGTGGAGGCCCTGTTCACCACGGTCACGAACGTCAATTTCGACGCGAAGAATATCGCGGAGCGCGTCATACGGGGCAATACGATAAAGGAGAGGGCCCGCGCGCTCGCCGGTAACCCTTCCCTTAAAGGCCCGGCGGCCTGGACCGCCCCCACCGACTACAAGGCCCTGCTGGCCGAGGCCGACGCTCACGGCATCATGGCCCGCCGGAAATCCCTCGGCGACGACGCGGCCGGCCTGCAGGAACTGCTGGCCTACGGTCTCAAGGGCACGGCGGCCTACGCCGACCACGCGCTGATCCTGGGCCAGGAGGACGACAAGGTCTACGCCTTCTTCCACGAGGCCCTGGACTTCCTCGCCAGGGAGAACCCGACGGTGGACGAACTGGTCGGCTACAACATGAAGTGCGGCGAGGTGAACCTGCGCGTCATGGAGCTGCTCGACAAGGCCAACACCTCGGCCTACGGCCACCCGGTCCCCACCCCGGTGCGGATCAACCCCCTCAAGGGCAAGGCGCTGCTGGTCAGCGGGCACGACCTCAAGGACCTCGAGAACATCCTGAAGCAGACCGAGGGCAAGGGCATCAACGTCTATACCCACGGCGAGATGCTGCCCGCGCACGGTTACCCGGGGCTCAAGAAGTACAAGCACCTGGCCGGCAATTACGGCGGCGCCTGGCAGGACCAGCAGAAGGAGTTCGACAAGTTCCCCGGCGCTATCGTCATGACGACCAACTGCATACAGAAGCCGCTCAACGGCTACAAGGCGCGCATCTTCACCACCGGCCTCGTCGAGTGGCCCGGCGTGACGCACCTGAAGAACGGCGACTTCGGCCCGGCGGTCGAGGCGGCGCTGGCAGCCCCCGGCTTCGCCGAGGACGGCGACCCGAAGACCATACTGGTCGGCTTCGGCCACAATACCGTCATGGGCGTGGCCGGCAAGGTGATAGAGGCGGTCAAGGCGGGGCAGATAAAGCACTTCTTCCTCGTCGGCGGCTGCGACGGCGCCAAGCCCGGCCGCAACTACTACACCGAGTTCACCGAGAAGGCCCCCAGGGACACCGTCGTGCTGACGCTGGCCTGCGGCAAGTTCCGCTTCAACAAGATGGAGTTCGGCGACATCGGCGGCATACCGCGCCTGCTCGACATGGGCCAGTGCAACGACGCCTACTCGGCCATACAGGTGGCCGTGGCGCTGTCCAAGGCCTTCGGCGTGGGCGTCAACGAGCTGCCCCTGTCGATGGTCCTGAGCTGGTACGAGCAGAAAGCGGTCTGCATACTGCTGACGCTGCTGCATCTCGGCATAAAGAACATCCGCCTCGGCCCGACGCTGCCGGCCTTCGTGACGCCGGCCGTGCTCAAGGTACTGGTGGAGAAGTTCAACATCATGCCGATAACCACCCCGGAGAAGGACCTGGAGGCCATCCTCGGGGCGAAAGCGAGAGCCTGAAGCGTTTCTCCCGGGCCGGGCGGAGGATGAAGCCCCCTCCGTCCGGCCCTCTTATTGCGATACGATGACCGCCGTAACGCGCAAAATACGCTTACTGTCCCAATCAGCCTTCCTGGCCCTTGTACTTCTCATAGGCCTGGAATTCCATTTCTTCGTCCAGGCCCTGCTGGCCGGCGGGGACCTGCCGCGGCGCCCGCCCGGCGTAGAGGGATTCCTGCCCATAAGCTCGCTGATGAGCCTGCGCCTGCTGGCGCAGACCGGCGAGGTGCACCCGGCCCATCCCGCCGGACTTTTCATCCTCCTGGGGGCGCTGGCCATGTCCTTAGCGGCACCCAAGTCATTCTGCGGCTGGCTGTGCCCGTTCGGTTTCCTCTCCGAAGTCATTTACGGCCTGCGCCGGCGGCTAACGCCCGCTTTCCGTTACCCCCCGGCCTGGCTCCACTACCCCCTCTCGTCGCTCAAATACCTGCTGCTCGGCTTCTTCGCCTGGGCGATATTCGCAGCCATGGACCTGGGTTCGCTGCGGGACTTCCTGGACGGGGACTACAATCTCATCGCCGACGCCAAGATGTACTTCTTCTTCGCCGGCATAACCCCGCTGGCCGCGGGCGTGATAGCGGCCCTCCTGGCGCTCAGCTTCGCCGTGCCTTATTTCTGGTGCCGCTATCTCTGCCCGTACGGCGCGCTGCTGGTGCCCGTCTCGCTGGCCGGGCCCCTGCGGATACGGCGGGACCCGGCGGCCTGCACGGACTGCGGGCGCTGCGCCGCTGCCTGCCCGCAGGGGATAGCGGTCGACCGCAAGAAGGCCGTCCGGTCGGAGAACTGCGTCTCCTGCGCGCGCTGCCTCGACGCCTGCCCGTCCCCCGGCGCCCTGCAATTCAGGGACAGCGAGGGCCGCCTGCGGGTGAGGCCGGCTTTCCTGCCCCTGCTGACCGCGATGGTTTTCTTCCTGGTCATATGGCTGGCGATGGCCGCAGGGAACTGGGAGAGCCGCGTTCCGCCGGAAGAATACCGGCGGCTGGTACCGCTGCATGACACCCTCGGTCATCCCGGGGTATAATATCGTTATGCCCCCCGCAAAAAAATATTTCGAGGACCTTTACCGCCGCCGCAACAGGCCGGAATTCATCCATCCGGACCCGCTGGAATTCGTATGGCAGTATAAAAAGCCCGGCGACATGGAGATAGCCGGCATAATAGCCGCCTCGCTGGCCTACGGCAACGTCAAACAGATACTTAAAAGCGTCGAAAAGGTCCTGGCGCCGATGGGCCGCTCCCCCCGGGGCTTCCTGCTCTCGGCTTCCGCGAAGGACCTGGACCGCCTTTACTCCGGTTTCAAGCACCGTTTCACCACCGGCCGGGAGATGATAGTGTTCCTGAAAGCCCTCAGGACCGCGCTGGAGAAACACGGTTCGCTGAACGGGGCCTTCGTTTCAGTCATGGGCCCGGGCGCGAATTACGAAGAGACGATATACCGTTTCGTGAACCTCGTCTTCCCCGGCCTGTGCAGCCCTACGCTGATCCCCTGCCCGGCGCGTAAGAGTTCCTTCAAGCGCCTCAACCTCTTCCTGCGCTGGATGGTCCGCCGCGACAGCGTGGACCCCGGCCCGTGGAAAGGCGTGCCCGCCGCCGGACTGATCGTCCCGCTGGATACGCATATGCACAGGGTATCGCGCGAGCTGGGCATCACCCGCCGCAAGGACACCTCGATGCGGACCGCCGCCGAGATCACGGCCTTCTTCTCGCGGCTCGAGCCGTCTGACCCGGTGAAATACGATTTCTCCCTGACGCGGGCGGGGATACGGAAGGAAAAGTCCGCCGCCGCTATTTAGTAGAATATACGGTCAAAATCATATCGCTGGAGGCAAAGATGGGGATAAAAGGCACCAAGACGGAGAAGAACCTGCTGGCCGCTTTCGCCGGAGAATCGCAGGCCAGGACGCGCTACACTTATTTCGCCGGCCAGGCGAAGAAAGAGGGCTTCGTCCAGATCTCCAAGGTCTTCGAGGAGACCGCCGAGCAGGAGAAGGAGCACGCCAAGCGCTTCTTCAAGTTCCTCGAGGGCGGCGAAGTGGAGATCACCGCGACCTTCCCCGCCGGGATCATCGGGACCACCGCGCAGAACCTCAAGGCGGCCGCCGACGGCGAGAACCACGAATGGGGCACGATGTACCCCGACTTCGCCCGCGTAGCGCGCGAAGAGGGCTTCGAGGCCGTCGCCAAGACCTTCGATTATATCTCCGTGGCCGAGAAGCAGCACGAGGCCCGCTACCGCGGCCTGCTCGGCAACGTGGAGAAAGGGACCGCGTTCAAGAAGGACAAACCGGTCGCCTGGCGCTGCATCAACTGCGGCTACCGCCACGAGGGCAAGGATGCCCCAGAGAACTGCCCGGCCTGCGCCCATCCCAGGGCCTATTTCGAACTGCTGGCCGAGAACTGGTAAAACGGGAGGAGGAAAGATGGAAGAACAGAACGGCGGGACCGCCCCGAAAGAAAGCGCCAGACGCGGAGTGACGCTGCACGGCAACCCGATGACGCTCGTCGGGGACGAAATAAAGCCGGGCATGCCGGCGCCGGACTTCAAGGTCGTGGACAACAATATGACCCCGATGAAGTTCCTGCGCACCTACAAGGGCAAGGTCGTGGTTATCTCCGTCGTCCCCTCCCTCGACACGCCGGTCTGCGACCTGCAGACGCGGCGCTTCAACAAGGAGGCCGAGGCGCTGGACCCGGACATACACATCATCACGATCAGCATGGACCTGCCCTTCGCCCAGAAGCGCTGGTGCGGCACGGCGGGCGTGACGAGGGTGCAGACCTTCTCGGACCACCAGAAAGGCGATTTCGGCAAGGCCTGGGGCGTGCTCATAAAGGAACTGCGCCTGCTGGCCCGCGCCGTCTTCATAGTGGACAGGGAGGGCCTGGTCAGGTACTCTCAACTGGTGCCCGAGGTCGGCCAGGAGCCGAACTACGACGAAACGCTGGCGGCGCTTAAGAATATAGCGGGGTAGAAGCAAGAGGAGAACAAGGAGGGAAAGATGACGGAAATGAACGGTATCTACAAATGCGGCATGTGCGGGAACATCGTGGCGGTGGTGCACGCCGGCGAAGGGGAACTGGTCTGCTGCGGCAAGCCGATGGACCTTATGAAGGAGAACACCACGGACGGGGCCAGGGAGAAGCACGTTCCGGTGATCGAGAAGACCGCCGGCGGCTACAAAGTGAAGGTGGGCTCCGTCGCGCACCCGATGGAAGATAAGCATTACATAGAGTGGATCGAGCTGGTCGCCGACGGAAAGTCCTACAGGGCTTTCCTCAAGCCCGGCATGACCCCCGAGGCCGAGTTCTGCGTCAAGGCCGACAAGGTCACGGCGCGGGAGTACTGCAACCTGCACGGGCTCTGGAAGGCCTGAGGCGGACGATGAAGCTGTATTATTCGCAGGAAGAGGCGCTGCAACTGGCCGTCCGCATCGAGGACAGGGGCGCCGACTTCTACCGGAAGGCCGCCGCCGGGTCGCGGGACCCGGAGACGGCCGCCCTTTTCGTGAAGCTGGCGGAGTACGAGACGGAGCACGGGAAATATTTCCTGTCCCTGCTGGACGAGAAGTACCCGGACTTCGCCCCCGGCCCGGCGGCCGGAGAACTGATGGCCCTGGCTGATACGGCCGTCTTCCCGGAGAAGCCGGAGGACATGCCGGCGACGCCCGCGGAAGCGCTCAAGCTGGCCATAGGCTTCGAAAAGGATTCCGTGCTGTTCTACCTGGGACTCAAAGAGGCCGTCAACGACCCCGCCGGGGCGGACGGCATAGGGCGCATAATACGGGAGGAGATGAGCCACATCTCCGCCCTTTCCGCCCTGCTCAAGAAGAAATAAGCCCGGAGGGGCGAAGGAGCTAGGATGAAAAAGTACGTATGCAAGGTCTGCGGCTATATCTATGACCCCGAGGCCGGCGATCCCGACAACGGGGTGCCGCCGGGCACGCCGTGGGAAAAGGTCCCGGAAGGCTGGGTCTGCCCGGTCTGCGGCGTGGGCAAGGACGAGTTCCAGCCCGAAAGCTGAGGGAGCCGAGCCCGTTAAAAAAGAAAGGCCGGGGAAACCCGGCCTTTCTCTTTGTCCGACGAGGTCCGTCCCACGTGGTCAGGTCATTGTTTTTGACCCGTCCCCGGCCGGCGCCAGCAGGCGGCCTCCGCCGGGCGCCCGGACCTTTCGAGCAGCAGGGCCGTCCTTTCGATGGAATCCGCGTCGCCCGCCAGGTCATAGAGGAAAATAGATCCGCCGGCCGAAAAATAAGGTTCCCTGCCCAGAAGCCAGCCGAACCTGTCCTGGTCGGGGTAATAAGTCCCCTGCAGGTTAGTGGCAGAAACGGCCAGCAGCCGTCTGGACGAAGCGCAGAGGTCCCCGGCGTGAGATACCGAGTCGAGCCCTCCTACGTTGGTGACCGTGCCCAGAGGCAGGTACTTTATCCCGTAATACTCCGGCCTGGCCACTCCGAAATAGGACAACACGACCGGAGGAGCCCCTTCCGCGGCCAGTTTCTCCCCCAGGGACTTGAGGTCCTGCCCCCAGTCCAGATTGGAATCCGTGAAATACTTCCAGCCGTTCCGGCCGCCGCCGGCGGCCTCGCTGAAATACGCCAGGTAATGGGGATGAGCGGAAACGACGAAGAAAGCGGAAACGGCCGCGGCCGGCAGAGCCAGCAGCGCGCCGCGGCGCCTGCGGAGCAGGAAGACCAGTCCGAGCCCCGCCAGCGCGGCCGCCAGCGGCATGGCCGGCAGCAAATGCCGCACTCCTATCTGGACCCTGGAGGTGAGCGCCGAACCGAAATAGAAAAGGAAAGGCAGGACGAGCCAGAGCAGGGCGGGCCCCCGGCTCCTGAACGCGGCTATCAGCCCGGCGGCCAGGAAAAGTACCAGCGCCGCGGGGTTCTTGAGCAGGAAAGCCGCGGGAAAATACCACCAGACTCCGGACATGGACCGCACGCCGAACGAGAAGGACGGCCGCCCCTGGCCTAGCCTTTCTATGGTGGCGTTGAGGCCTTGGAAATAAAGAGGGAGGTCCCCCTTATAGACCAGCGCCAGCACGGCCAGGGAAAGAACGCAGAAGAGCAGGGCGTGGAAGAACACCCGCCCCCCCTCCCGGCGCGGGCTGAAAAAGACCATATGCAGCACCCAGAGCCCGGCCACCAGCGGCGGCACGACGAACATGCTGAATTTGGAAGCCATCGCCAGTCCCGCGCAGACCGCCGCCGCGGCCAGTTCCCGGCGCGGGAACGCGGCTTCCGGACCGTAGGCGCGCAGGGCGAAGAGGAACCCGGTCAGCAGGGCGGCGCAGTAGAACAGCGCCGCGGCGGAGTCTGTGGTCACAAGGGCGTTATTGGAGATGAATAACGGGAGGAAGTAATAAACGGCCAGGGCGTAAAGACCGGCCGGCGCGGACCCCAGTTTCAGACAGAAAATAAAGATGACGGCCGAAAAGCCGGCCGTCCAGACGAGAAAACCGAAAGTCCGGGCGGAGTCCAGCAGCTCCCCGGCCGGGAACTTGTTCCTGTAAAGGAAATAGTCCGAATAATGATAGAGGCGGCCCGTTTCGTAGTCGGGGTGCGTGAAGAAAGTCTGCGGACCTTTGAAGAGCAGCGGCAGGGCCGAAAGCATCTCCGAGAACGGGGGATGGTCCATGATGTTCAGGGCGTAGCGGCCGGTCTTCAGGTAGGAATAACCGCTGGCCAGGTGCACGGGCTCGTCGTAAGTGGGGGAAGAGGACTTTATGAAGGAAAAGCCCGCCCAGAGATGGAAGACCAGGCCGGCGGCGGCGGCGGCCAGGGGCAGTCGCCCGCGCAGCCCCCGGCTCATTCCGCCCTCAGCGCCTCTGCGGGCTTGAGCCCCGCGGCGACCCAGGCCGGATAGATCGCGAAAACGAAGGCCGTCAGGGCGGCGATAAAGACCGAGACCAGCGGCATCCAGACCTTTATCGGGCTGGGGGTCATGCCCAGCATGACCTTGGCCGGCACGCCCCAGAACCAGCCGAGGGCCGTACCCAACAGGCCGCCGATGAGGCCCAGCATGACCGCCTCCACTATGAACTGCAGCATTATGTCGCCGCGGCTGGCGCCTATCGCGCGGCGCACCCCTATCTCCTTGGTCCTGGCGAAGACCGTCGCCAGCGTGACGTTCATGATGCCTATGCCGCCGGCTATGAAGGCCAGCATCCCCAGCGAGATGGTCACGAGCGAGGAACTGATGTTCCTGGCCATGCTCTCCTTTATCGCGTCCATCTGGTTCTCCACGACGAAGAAATCCTCGTCGCCGTAGCGGACCTTGAGGAAGTTGCGGACCAGGCGCATGGCCTCGTCGAAACCTTTCTCGTCACCGGCGTCTATGGCGACGTCGAGCGAATCGTGGGAGCGCAGGATATTGTAGTGCATCAGCGTCGTCACGGGGGCCAGCACCTTGTAGTCCGAGCCCGACCACCAGATCCTCGGCGGTTTGCGGGACGGGGGCAGTTCGTCCAGCACGCCTATGACGGTGAAATTTATGCCGTCGAGCTTCACCGTCCGGCCCAGCAGGTCGTTATGGGTCACCAGCATGTCGTAACCGCCCATGAAATCGTATTTCTTCCTCATGCTCTTGAAGAAGGCGTTGGCGGGTTCCGGCGGCGCGGGGCGTATCAGCACGCAGACCCGCAGTTTCTGGTCCACGTCGTGCCAGTCGAGAAAGCGGCCTTTCAGGTCGTAGACGAAGTCGCGCTTGCGCCATTCCGGGGTCACGCCGGCCACCCTCGCCACTACGCGGTGGCCGTCGTATTCCATGACGTTGCGCCAGCTGTCGGCCTCCGGCGAGACCATGAACAGTCCCGGGACCCGCTCGCGCAGGCGCAGGACGTCGTCATAGGTGATGACGGGCGGCGCGACGTAATCGTCGGGATTGGACCAGGTCTGGCTGTGGTTCTGGGAGATCTTCATCCTGGCCATGCCCGAGACCTGCTTCTGGCTCTCCAGGCGGGCGTAGGTCGCGACTATGGCCGAAAAGGCGTCTATGAACACCACCGAACCGGCCGCTATGGCCAGGAAACTGAGAGTGGACCGCGTCTTATGCGCCAGGATCTCCGAGAGGCCCGTACGGGCGGCGTTGTAGAGGGCGCGGGTCATTTCTCCCCGTCTTGCGGACCGGGGCGGCCGCGTCCGGACGGGGACTCGATCTCCCCGTCGCGCATCCTGATGTTCCTGCCGGCCCTGGCCGCAAGTTCCCTGTCGTGGGTGACCATCACGACCGTCATGCCCTCCCCGGCCAGGCCCAGGAGTATGTCCATGACCTCGCGGCTCGAAGAGGAATCGAGGTTGCCGGTGGGCTCGTCGGCCAGCAGCAGCCTGGGAGAGTTGGCCAGCGCGCGCGCGATGGCCACCCGCTGGCGCTCGCCGCCGGAGAGTTCCAGCGGGGTCTTGCGCTCCTTGCCCTTGAGCCCGACCCGGGCCAGCAGGTCGTGGGCCCGGCGGCGCATGTCCTCCTTCCCCTCTCCCGCGTACATCAGGGGCAGGCAGACGTTCTCGAGGGCCGAAAGGCGGTTGAGCAGGTGAAAGGCCTGGAAAACGAAACCTATGCGGTGGAGACGCGCCGCGGAACGCTCATTGTCCGACATGCGGGCCGCGTCGAGCCCGTCCAGCGCGTAGGAGCCGCAGCTCGGCTCGTCCAGCAGCCCGAGGATATTGAGCAGCGTGGACTTGCCGCAGCCGGAGGGGCCGGTCACGGCGACGAATTCGCCCCGGTCTATGGAGAAGGTCAGTCCGCGCAGCGCGGGCCAGCCGGTCTTGCCGCCCTCGTAGGTCTTGTGCAGGTCCCTGCAGATTATCATTTAAGGGTTTCGGGCCTCGCGGTAAAGAGCACGTCCCCGGGCTTTATCTCCCCGGCCAGTTCTACCTCGGTCTCGGAACGCAGGCCGGGGAAGACCTGCACCTTCTCGTATTCGTAGCCCTGTTTCCGCCTGTAGACGTAATAGTTCAGTCCTTCCTGGAACAGCGTCTCTATGGGGGCCTTGAGAACGTCCTTCTTGGCCTGCAGGTTGGCCGTGACGACCGCGCTCATGCCGACGCGCATCTTCTGGTTGGGCTTGTCGATGCTGATGACCACGCGGAAGACCTTGGTCGTGCTGCCCCAGCTGCCCGAACGGACCTCGGCCATCGGGGAGATCACGTCCACCCGGCCGGCGAACTTCTCGCCGGGAACGGCGGTGAAGGTTATAGCCACCGGCATGCCCGGCCTGAGCTTGTAGATGTCTATCTCGCTGATCTGCAGGTTGACGGCGAGGGTCTTCATGTCCACCACCCGCGCCACGCACTGGGTGGGGCCGGACACCCTGTTGCCCTCGCGGATCTCGGCGTCGCTGGAGCCGCGCATGCTCACGCAGCGGGTCAGCAGCCCGTCGCGGGGCGCGGTCACCGGCACGGGGACGTACTGGTCGGAATCTATGCGCTCGCCGCCCTTGAACATCATGATCTTCTCGCCTTTGGCGGCGTATTCCCCTTCCTTCTTCATGATCTCCACGATGAAGCCGCGGCCGGGAGGGAAGACGTCCACGCTGTCGCGGGAGACCAGTTCCCCCGATTCCTGCAGGTCGAGCTTCAGGTCCCCTCTCTCCGCTTTCCGCAGGAAATCCTCCATATCGTGGCGCACCAGCATCCTGCTGTAGCGGCCGTAGCCGTAGAAGGCGGCCGAAAGGGCCAGGAGCAGCAGCAGAGCCCACAAGGCGGTCTTCAGCATCTTTTTCATTCCCATATCCTTTCCCCCAGCAGCGCCCTGTATTCCGCCAGGGCGATGTCCAGCGCGTTGACGGCGGCGATCAGGCCGTTGGTGGAATCGAGCAGTTTGGTCTGGGCGGTGTCGAGCTGCAGCATGCTCGCCCCGCCGAGCGAATACTCCGAGAGCAGGTTATCCGTGGATTCGCGCTGGGTCTTTATCTGGAATTCGAGCAGCCCCCTCGACTTCACCTGGAGTTCTATTTCCTTCTGCGCGATGAGTACCTCCGTCCTGAGGGCCCTCTCGGCGTCGCGCAGGTCGGCTTCGGCCGAGCTGAGCGAGTCGCGGGTGCGGCGGATCTCGAGCGCGTTCTGCGCCCAGAAGAAGCCGAAGGGGAAGGACACGGAAGCGCGCAGGCCGTAGTCCGGGTTGCCGGCGCCGCCATAGGCGGGCTCGCCGACCAGGCCCAGGCCGCTCCTGTTCCACGAGGCGTCCAGCCTGAGGCGCGGCAGTTCGGCCATTACGGCGTTGCGCGTCGTTATCCCGGTCTTTTCCAGGGCCAGGCGCCGGCGTTTGAGCGAAAAATTGTTCTCCAGGGCCCTGTCCACGTCCCCGTCGGGAAGGGGCAGCGCGACGTCCGGCATGGAGGTACTGACCTCCACGGAAGCGGGGGCCGCCGGGCCGGCGTCTATCAGTTCGTTGAAGGACATCAGGGCCTTTATCCCGGCCGTCTCGGCCTGCGCCAGCGAGAGTTCGCTCTGCAGTTTGTCGCCCTCGCTCTGCATGACCTCGATGCGGCTCCTGGTCCCGGAATTGTACTGTTCGCTGGTGTCCTTGTACTGGCGCTCGCGGGAAGCGAGGTTGACTTTCGCCGCCTCCACCCTGCCGCGGGCGGCGTAGAGCGCGTAAAAACGGCGCAGCGCCTTTAAGGCCTCCTCCTGCTTGGCGAGAAGGTAGGTCAGCTCGGCCTGGTCCCTGTCCAGGCGGGCCGCGCGGATCCTGCGCAGCGGCCCGGAAGCGGAATCGTAGAGGTTCCAGGAGGCCGACAGCGAGGAAGTGAAATCCCCCCGCTCCAGCCTGAGGCGCGTGTCGGCGTCGTCGTAGAGGCTGCCGGACATGGCCAGGGTGAAAGAAGGCAGCGCCGCGTCCAGGACGGCGGCGCCGTACTCGTCGCGGGCCCGCCTGAACGCCAGTTCGGCCCTGGCCATGGCCGGCGAGGCCGCCAGCACGGCGGCGACATAGCTCCTGGCCGTAAAAGCGCCCCCCCCATCCTGCGCCGACAGGGGAGGGCAGCACAGCGTCAGGAGGAGGGCGGCGGCGAGAAGAAGCGGGCGCTTTGTCATTGTTCTTCATATCATATCAAAGTGGCCGCCGAAAGTTGAAAAAATTGTATATTAAGGTAATGCCACCAGGAATACAGGATCGCTACGCGCGGCACGAGAAGCTGGATTTCATCGGCGCGGAAGGCCAGCGCCGGATAGGCGCCAGCACCGTGCTGGTAGTAGGCTGCGGCTCGCTGGGCTGCGCGCAGGCCGCCCTGCTGGCCCGCGCCGGCGTCGGCCGGCTGCTGCTGGCGGACCGCGACGTCGTCCGCCCGGCCAACCTGCCCACGCAGCTGCTCTACAACGAGGCGGACGTGAAAGAGCGCGCCCCCAAGGCCGAAGCCGCGGCCAGCCGCCTGCGGGCGGCCAATTCGGAGATAGCCGTCGAGCCGCTGGCCGGCGAGGTTTCCGCCGCCAACATAGAAGCGCTGGCCGCCCGGGCGGACCTGGTAATGGACGCCACCGACAATTTCGAGACGCGGTTCCTCCTCAACGACGCCGCGGTTAAGGCCGGCAAGCCATGGATCTACGGCGGCGTGCTGGGCACCGACGGCATGGTTATGGCCGTCGGCCCGGGGAAAGGGCCCTGCCTGCGCTGCCTTTTAGAAATGCCCGCGCCGGAGAACCGCCTCCCCCCGCCCGACGTGTTCGGCGTGCTCAACGCCGCCGCCGCCTGGGTGGCGGCCCTGCAGGCCGCCCAGGCGCTCAAGGCGCTGGCCCGCGGCGCCGCGGACTGGGGCCGCATGCACACCTTGGACATCCGGAACGGCTCCGTCACCGCCGCCGAAGTGCCGCGCGATCCGGCCTGCCCGTGCTGCGGCCGACATGAGTTTAAATTTCTGAAACCGGCGTAACAGTCGGCCGGCGGCCGGCCGGCAGAGGTTCTAATGACCAGTTTCATACTTAACGAAAAGACCCCGCGCACGGAAGGGAGACCGGGGCGGCTGCCGGGCGGCGAGCTATGCTTCCTCCCGCGCCGCGGCGGCGAGCCGCCTTCCCTGCCGCTGACGCCGGAGAAGGCCTGCGCGGACCTGCACGGAGGCGGAAAATGAAGAAGATCCGGGTGCGCTACTTCGCGCTGGTCGGCGAGCGCCGCGGCGTGCAGACCGATCCCTACGAGACGGAGGCCGCCACGGCCCGCCAGCTGCTGCACGAAATTGAATTGAACAAGAAGATCCCGCTGACCACCAATATCTCCAAGGCCATGGTCAACGGTAAGTACGTGGAGTGGGACGAGCCCATCCACGACGGCGACCTGGTCACCCTGCTGTCCCCCTTCTCCGGCGGTTAGCCGCCGGCAAAAGAAGACCGCCGCGGCCCGTAAGGACCGCGGCGGTTCTTTTTTCTCGCCTTTGGCCTACTTCTTTACGGCCTTTATCGCCTTCAGCACCTTCTCCGGCGTGAACGGGAACTCGTTGAGGCGCGCTCCCGTCGCGTTGTAGATGGCGTTGCCGATGGCGGGCGCGGGCCCGTTGATGCAGATCTCGGAAACGCTCTTGGCGCCGAAGGGGCCCGTGTCCTCATAGGAGGGCACCAGGATGGCTTTTATGGGCGGGCGGTCCCGCATGGAGTAGATGTGGTAGTCCGCGAACGACGCGTTCCGCATCTTGCCCTTCTCGTCGAAGAGATATTCCTCGGTAAGCGCGTAGCTGATGCCGTTCAGGGTGCCGCCTTCGGTCTGACCCTCGCAGAGGGCAGGGTTGACGGCGGTGCCGCAGTCTATCGTCGAGACGTAGTTCAGCACCTTCACGAAGCCCGTCAGCGTGTCCACTTCCACCTCGGCGAAATGCGCCGCGAAAGGCGGCGGTGATTTCTTGGTGATGTGGGACGCGGTGCCGATGATCTGGTACTGGTTCTTCTGGTACAGCGAGTAGTTGGCAATGTCCGAGTAGGAGACCTTCCTGGAGCCGTCGGCGTTGAGCACATGCGCGTCCTCGCAATGGACTTCTTCCGCTTTGAGGCCCAGCATCTCGGCGCCGGTGGCGAGTATCTGCCGCTTGGCGTCGGCAGCGGCCTTGCGCACCGCCTCGCCGGAGAGATAGGTTGTGGAGGAGGCATAGGCGCCCACGTCGAAAGGCGTCATGTCCGTGTCGGACGAGTACACTATCATCTTGTCCGTCGTGGTCTCCAGTTCTTCGGCCGCTATCTGGGCCAGCACCGTGTCCGAACCGGTGCCCAGGTCGGTGGCGCCCACATTGAGGTTGAAAGAGCCGTCCTCGTTGATCTTTATGGTGGCGGCGCCCATGTCTATGTCCGGTATGGACGAGCCCTGCATGAGGCAGCACATGCCTATGCCGCGGCGGTAGCGGCCGGTCTTCCCCCGCCAGTCCCGGCGCTTCTCCCAGCCGGCGGCCTCGGCGCCCTGCGTTATGCACTCGCCGAGCGCGTTGGAACCCACGGTCATGGGCAGGCCCTCGCGGCCCTCCCCCAGCGCCTGGAAGATAGGCGAGCCCTCGCCGGGGCGGATGTGGTTGATCTGCCTGAACTTCAGCGGGTCCATGCCGATGGCTTCGGCCATGTGGTCCATCAGGGACTCTATGGCGAAGAAGGCCTGCGTGGCGCCGAAGCCGCGGTAGGCCCCGCCCACCGGCAGGTTGGTATAGTAGGACTTGCCGTCGAAGAGGATATTGTCGCAGTGGTAGAGCGGCAGGGTCTTGCCGCCGGAGCAGGACACCACGGTGAGGCCGTGGCCGCCGTAGGCGCCGGTATTATTGATGCACTCGAGGCCGATGGCGGTGATGGTGCCGTCCTTCTTTACACCGGTGCGCAGGCGGATGCGGAAGGGGTGCCTGGTGCGGCCGGTACGGAAGGTCTCCTCGCGGTCGAAGCGCCAGATGCAGGGCCGGCCGGTGCGCAGGGCGAACATAGCCGTAACGTCCTCGAGCAGGATCTCCTGCTTGCAGCCGAAACCGCCGCCTATGCGGGGCTTGACCACGCGGATCTTCTGCACGGGTATGCCCAGCGTGCGCGCCACTATGCGGCGGCAGTGGAAAGGCACCTGCGTGGAGGTGGTGATGAGGATGCGCCCGGCGGGCGTCATCTGCGCCATGGAGGTATAGGGCTCTATGGGGCAATGCTGGGCGTAAGGCGTCTCATAGGTCTGGTCGAAGGTGAAATCCGCCTCGGCCATGCCTTTCTTGAAGCTGCCGGCCTCGCAGGCCACATGAGCGACCAGGTTCTTCTTGGGCTCATAGGTGATCGGGATCGGCACATGGGCCTCGGGCTCGTCGTGGATGACGGGCGCGCCGGGGGCCATGGCCTCGTCCAGGGTGAAGACGGGCTTGAGCGCCTCGTACTCCACCTTTATGACCTCGAGGGCCGCTAAAGCCTGCTCTTCGGTCTCGGCGGCCACGGCGGCCACGCGGTCGCCCACGAAGCGCACCTTTGTGTCGAACATGAAGGTGTCGTATGGCGAAGGCTCGGGATAGCCCTGGCCGGCGGTGCAGTGCACGTTGCGCGGCACATTGCCGTGCCAGAGCACGCATTTTACGCCGGGCATCTTCTCGGCTTTGCTCACGTCCAGCTTCTTGATGCGGGCGTGGGCGTGCGGGCTCCACAGCATCTTTATCACCAGCGCGTCCTTGGGCAGGAAATCGGCCACATAGGAGTCCTTGCCCAGTGCCAGCTGCATGGCGTCTATCTTGGTGACGGAATGGTTGACCTGTTTCAGGTTCCTGGCGAGTTCATGCCTTTTCATTTCTTCCCCCCTTTGGGGGCTTTCTTAGCGGGCTCGGCGGCGGCGCGGTCTATGGTTTTGCGCAGGGCCACCCAGATCTTCTCGTAGCCGGTGCAGCGGCAGAGGTTGCCGTCCATGTATTCCCTGGCGACCTCGTCGGTGATGTCCTTCTCGGCCTCCATCAGGGCGGTGGCGCTCATAATAATGCCGGGGATACAGTAGCCGCACTGCACGGCGCCGGCGGCCACCAGCTCCTGCTGTATGGGGGCCGGCTTGTCATGGGTGCCCATGCTCTCGATGGTGCGCACCTTGCGCCCTTCGGCCTGCATGGCGTAAAGCAGGCAGGCGTAAACGGCACGCCCGTCCATGATGACGGTACAGGCGCCGCAGGTGCCTTGCCCGCAACCGTACTTGGTGCCCTTATAGCCCTCGCGGCGCAGCAGGTCCAGCAGCTTCTCGTCGGGGCGGGTGGAGAAGGTCTTTTTCTCGCCGTTCAGGGTGAAAGAGACGGTGTTCACGGCGGTTTTCATCACTCGGTCCTCCCGCGGGCGAATTCGGCGGCCCGCTCCAGGGCGTCCACAATGGAAACTTCGGCCAGGTTGGCCACATACTCCGCGCTCATGCCTTCCTGCTTGCACCACTTGGCGTCATTGCCGGCGAGGGAGGCGGCGGCGCGGAAGACCTCGGCGGACGGCTCCTTACCCATGAGCGCGGCCTCCACGGAGGGCAGGCGCTTGGGGAAAGGTATGGCGGAGCCGGCCGCCACCCGTGCGGCGGCTATGCGGCCGTCTTTCAATTCGAGAAGGGCGGCTATGGTGACCATGGAGAAGGCGGCGGCATTGCGGGCGGCCTTCACCGAGCCGAAGCCGTGATGGGCCTTGAGCACCGGTATCTTTACGGCGGCGAGCAGGTCCCCGCCGCGGAACAGACGCGCGGGCTGCGAGGAAAAATATTCATCCGCGCCCATCTCCTTCAGCTTGCCCGAGTAGATCACCAGGCGAGCGTTCATGGCGAGCAGCACCACGGGCAGGTCCGCCCAGGGGAAGACCCGGCAGATATTGCCGCCAATGGTGGAAACATTGCGGATCTGATGCGTGGAGATGCGCCGGCAGATCTCGTGCATGGCCCAGCGGGGGCCGCGATGGCGCTGGATGTCGGACAGCGGCGTGGCCGCGCCTATCTCGAAGAAGGCGCCCTTATGGCGAATATAGGAGAGCCCCAGGCCGGTGAGGTCCACCGCGGTGACGGGGACCTTGCCGGGCATGAAATGCAGGGCGGTGCCGCCGGCGAGCGGCAGGCCTTTGGGCCCCAGTTTGCGCAGCACGGCCCGGGCCTGGGCGAGGCTCTCGGGACGGATGAATTCACATAACTTCATAAGCGGTCCTTTGGGACGGAACGGAAATTACTACTTGAAAATATAGCAGATTAAGCACGGCCTATAAAGACCGCCCCCGCCGGACATTGTCCCGGCGGGGGCGGCGCTCGCAGCGGTCAGGCCGGCGGCTTATTTTTCGAAGTAGGGATGCTTCAGGTACGGCGCGCGGTCCGGCTTGCGGTCGGTGCGCTTGAGCTCCATCTCCTGCACCAGCACGGCGGACGGCGTTATTATCGAAGCCGCCACCATACCCCTGGACATGGCGTAAGGGCCGAGCTGGTAATAATTGTAGACATAAGGCTCGTCCGAGGTCAAAACGATGTCGCGCAGGGCGCGGTAGGTGACGCCCGTGAACTCGACGCCGCTCATAAGTTCCTCGCGGCCGTCCCGGTACACTTTCCAGGCGAAGACGGGAGGGGCCAGCAGGGTCTCCAGGTCGAGAACGCCCTCCGGGAACAGTTTCCGGACTATCACGGCATAGTCGAGTTCCTGTTCGGCGGCCAGTTCCAGCAGTCTTTTCCTCAGTTCCGCCGCCGGGGCGGTCTTACGGGAAGAGACGAAGACATTGCCGGGCCTGCCGGACGGGAACTCCACGATGGCCGAACGGGCGTGGCCGTTGGAGGAACGGAACTCCTTCACCGGGCCCCTTGACATGTACACGTTCAGCAGGCGGCCGTTCCTGACCAGTTCCAGGCGGGAGGGAACGACGCCCTCGCTGTCGACGCGGTAATGGCCGGCCAGCGGGACGCCGGCCGCCGCCGTCTCGCCCGGGTCGTCGTGGACGCTGATGAAGCCGGGCAGAACGCGCATACCGGCGCGTTCGACGAGACCGCCCTTGTCGATGTAATACTTGAGGTAATCGTCGTTCTCCGCCCAGGCCCGGCGCGGGAAAGATATCCCCCTTACCAGGAGCTGGCCCATGAACTCGGCCGACGCGTCGCCTTCGAACAGCACGGGACCCAGGTACACCTCTCCGGCCGGCGAGCGGGAGAGCCCGTCCATCAGCCTGGCGAAGCCTCCGGCTTCGGCCAGCAGTTCCGCCTGGGAGGGGATGTCCGAGCAGGAGGGCCAGTGCAGTTCCTTCCGGTCCGAGACCTTCAGCCCCTCGGGGGTCTGCGCCTCGGCGTAGACGTAGAAATGGGCCTTGTCGGCGTTGACGCGGTAGCGCGAGCCCTCGCTGTTGACGAAACGGTTCACGCGCCGGGTGCACTCGAGGCGCACCTCCGAGGACTGCACTCCGGGATAGCCCCGGAAAACCGAGGAAAGTTCCCTGACGCGGGACTCCCAGGTCTCCCTGGGGAACTCCGGCGCGGGATGGACCTTTTCGAGCAGCGAGACCTTCTTCTCCTCCGAGAGGTCGCCGTAAAGTTCCTTTATGCCCTTCTTCTCGCTGTAGGCCTTCTTCTGGGCGTACTTCTCCAGGGCGCTTTTGTAGGCGCTGTCGCTCAGCGACCAGAGGGCGGTGCGGACGGCGTCATAGTCGTCCTCTATGACGGCCCCGCCGGTGACGGGACGGAAGGAGCGGAAATCCGAACCCGCGTAGCCGGAACTGTCGAAGGAGCGCTCCCCGATCCGCAGTTCCACGGCGGCGTTCCGGGAGACGGAGGTCCGGGATTCCAGCAGTTCTCCGAAAGAGGCCGCCGCGCTGTAGTCGGTGGAATCGGAGACCAGGTAGGAGACGAAATAAGGCCCCTTCATGCCGGGCATCGAGAGCCTGGACATGGTGCGCCCGAGCTCGTCCTTCATGGCGTCCAGCACGCGGTCGTCGGCGGCGGCGGACCGCGGGACGAGGAGCAGCGGGAGCAGGCAGAGCAGGAGCGGCCTCATAACTTACCCCCCTTTTTTCCGGCGTAGGGCGGCGGCAGGAGCGGGGGCTTGTTATTGGACTTGGAGACCTTTTCGGTCTCCATCTCGCTGAACAGCAGGCTCGGCGAGACGGCGGAGACCGGCACCCAGCCGGACTCCGCGCCGCAGGTGCCGTTGAAGACGCCGGCGTCGTCGGCGGCGGCCTTGATGCGCGAGAAGGCCTGGATGGGAGTGCCGATAAGGTTCAGCCCGCGCACCGCCTCGTCGGGCCTGCCGTCGGCGTAGACCTTGTAGGCCAGCAGGACATGGACGGTGAAGCTCTGCGGCAGCACTCGCTGGGTGATGGTGAAGCCGCCCGAGATGTCGCGGATCAGCAGCCCGTAGGGCTTGCCGGAGTTCTTTATCTCCTCCAGCAGCAGCCGGCGGAGTTCGGCGTAGGGGACCACGGAGGAGGACTCGACGATCAGGTTGCCCTGGCGCGCCACTACGCCGTTGCCGGAAGAGCGCCTGCCGTGGCCGTTCGAGGAGGGGAAGCCTTCTATCGGCGTGCGGCCCATCAGGAAGCCCCTGAGAACGCCGTTCTCGACCAGGGAGGCGCGCGCGGCCCGGACCGCCTCGTCGTCGTGGGTATAATGACCGCGCAGGAACTGCCCCTTCACGTCGTGAACGGAAGGGTCATCGTAGACCCGCAGGAATTCCGGCATGATACGCTGGCCCAGCATCTTGGCGAAGGTCTGGCCCTCGCTCTCGCTCTTCTGGCGGTGTCCCTCGATGCGGTGGCCGAAGATCTCGTGGAAGAAGACGCCGGCGGCGGGGCCTTCGAGTATCGCCGGGCCGCTGTAAGGCTCGCTGGGCTCCGACTTGAGCAGCGCGGCCAGTTCCGAGACGGAATTGTCGATATCCGCCGCTATCTCGTTCTCGCCCGGCAGCCCGCCGGGGGTATCGGCATGGTAGGACTTGCTGCGCGAGAGGTCCATCCCGTCCTCCGTCCTGGCGGTCAGGTAATAGGAGAGATAGAGGTAAACGTTGCCGGTCACCACGGAGGAGCCCTCCGAGTTGACCAGGTAGCGGTTCGCGGCGCTGGCGTTCAGGGAGACCCCGGAGCGGATGATGAACCCGTGCGCCTTGAACTTCTCCGAGAGGCGTTTGGTCATCTCCCGGTAGCCGGCCCTGTCGAGTTCCGGCAGCGACACGGGAGCGTAAAAGGTCCCCGCCGGGGCCGGCGAGAAATCGCCGGACTTGTCCTTCTCCTCGGCCGTGACGCCGATATTGGTCTTTACCTTGGCGTAGCGGTCGAGCGCGGCCTTATATGCGGCGTCGGTCAGTTCCCAGACCCTGGCCCTTATGGCGGCCGCGTCGGAGCCGACCGGCAGGTCGACGGAGGCCTGGTCCTTGGAATTAAGCCTGGCCTGCGCCCCTTTGAGCTCGTGGGTATTGTCAAGTTCCGGCGAGCCGAACCTGGCGTCTACGTCCAGTTTGCGTTCGCGGCCCGAGTTGTCGTAGGAAAGGGCCCCCAGCGTGGCGCCGACGGAATAATAGTCGGTGTCGGTGGCGCCGTAATGCAGGAAATATAATGGGACCTTCTCGGCGGACTTAAGCCTGGAGAAAGAACGGTCCAGTTCTCCCTGGAGGGCTTCCAGCAGGGGGTCCTGGTCGGCCGTGAGAGCTGAGGCCGGCAGGGAAAGGACGGCAAGCAGGGCTACGGTTCGCAGCATGATGTCTCCTGTAAAACCGCCGCGTTCAGGCGGGCAGTTTCGAAAGCGCGCGGACCGCGAGTACGCGTACCATGGCTTTGCGGTAGGCGGCTTCCGAGCGCGTATCGGTTATCGGCGAGGTCTCGCTCTGGGCAAGGGCGGCCGCCTCGCTGATCGTCCCTTCGTCGAGCCGGCGGCCATAGAGGAACTCCGCGGCCTTGCGGGCCAGCAGCGGCACCGGCGCCACGGAGGCGCAGGCGATGACCGCCTCTTTCACCAGGCCGGCGGAGAGCTCCGCCGAGACGCAGACGGTCACTTTGGAAATGCCGAAATAGGAGCGCGGCCCCAGTTTCTCATAGGCGGAGACATGCCGCCATTTGGGGACCTCGAAACCGAGTATCAGCTCGTCTTTCTTAAGCGCCGTGCGCTTGGGGGCGAGGAAAAAGGAGTGGAGCGGCATCTTCCGCTTAGCGCCTTTGAGCCCCAGGACTATCTCCGCCTTCTCCGAGAGCAGGGCGCAGACGCCGTCGGCGCAGGGGCTGCCGTTGGCCGCGTTGCCGCCTATGGTGGCCATATTTCGCAGGCTGGGGCTGGCGTAATGCGGGGCGCAGAGCGCCAGGGCGGGCAGCCATTTCTTCACCGCCGTCATTTCGGCCAGCTCGGCGATGGTCAGGCCGGCCCCGATGAAAACGGAAGAGGAGGTTTCGCGGAAAGCTTTGAGCTCTTTCAGCCCGCTGATATCGATCCAGCAATCGCCGGCGTGACCGTGGCCCGCGGCTATCATCAGGTCGGTGCCGCCGGCCAGGTAACGCCTGTCGCGCGGGAGCGAAGGAAGGGCCTTCCAGAGTCCGGCCAGCGAGGAGGGTTTTACGAGGAGGTCCGGCCTCATCCCTTCCCCTTCTTCTTAAGGTCGCCGCGGGAGAGCTCGACGGCGGAGAGTATCTTCTCGTAGCCCGTGCAGCGGCAGAGATTGCCGGTCAGCTCCAGCTTTATATCTTCGATGGTCGCGGCCGGCCTGCGGCGCAGCAGCGCCTCGGCCGCGACGATGATGCCGGGAATGCAGAAGCCGCATTGCACGGCTCCTTCTTCCATGAAAGTTCTCTGTAAGGGATGCAGGCCGCCGTCGCGGCCTTTGATCCCCTCTATGGTGACTATCTCCCGGCCGTGGGCCTGGACCGCCATCATCAGGCAGGAATTGACCGCGCGGCCGTCGAGCAGTATCAGGCAGGCGCCGCATTCCCCCTCGCCGCAGCCCTCCTTGGTCCCCTTGAGACCGAGGTCCTCGCGCAGGAACTCGAGCATCGTGCGCGAGGGGTCTATCCAGCGGCGGACCCGCGCGCCGTTGACGGCGCAATCGAGGAGGAATCGTCCCATCAGAAGCCGAATCCTACTCCTATCAGGAACCGGGTCCCCTGGGAATTTATCGTGTCGTCCTCGCCCTTTACATCGCGGTCGAAGCTGACATTATTGAGCTCGTAGCGCAGTTCGGCCACGATATGCGTCTTGGGGTCCAGCTTTATGCGGACGCCGACGGGGATATTGAACATCAGGCCCACGCCGAAATCGTCCACCGGAGTGTTCATGACGGAAGAAGCCGTGAGGCCTCTGACATAGCGCATATAGACCCTGTTGAGCGAAAGGCCCAGGCCCAGGCCGAAATAAGGGTCCACGACCTTGCCGGTGTGACGCACGAAGAGATTGCCCAGCAGGCCGAACGAGGTCATGTCCAGGTAGTTGTCCCCGGAAGGCAGCGTGAACCTGGTGGAGGCGCCGTTCCTGGTGCCGGTCACGGTCTGCGGCTCGACGGTATGCTTATTGACGGAGAATTCGAAAGCGCCGCCGATGGCGCCCTTGCCGAAGCCGCCGACGCGCATACCCAGCGGACCCACTCCGCCGCCTTCAAGCTGTTCCAGCTTTATTTCCCGGTAGGGGCCGTTCGATATCAGGACGGGAGTGAACCCGATCTCGGTCATGAACACGCCCCTGCCGCTGTTCTCGTAGGTGATATCCACGGTCCTGGCGCCGCCGCCGAGGAAAACGTCGAAATAGCCGTACGCGTTGGGGTGGCGCTCGCGGGGGGCCGCCGCCTTGGCCGCCTGCTGCGGCTGGTACGCCTGCGGCTCCTGCGCCTGCGGCTGCGCGGGCATCGGGGTCGGAGCGTCGCCTATCCAGTCCTTCTCGACGGTGACCTGCGAGGCGCCTATGGCCTGCGCGGTCTCCGTCTTGATGAGCCGCGCGTTGACCTCTATCTTGCCGGTGGCCGTCTCGACCAGCGTGCCGGTGATGATGGCCTCGACGCCGAGCACCTTGCCCAGTTCCTTGGCGCTGGTGGCGTCTATCGCGCCGGTGGACTGGAGCTTGAGCTCGTCCATGACCTTGTCGAGCACGCTGCGCTCGATGATCTCGAACTTGCGGGTGTTGATCATCTTGATGGTCAGGCGCTCCGAGACGACGGAGCCGTCCTTGGAGACGGCGCGCCCGTCGGCGTGAGCGAAGGGGATGATGGCGATCTTCTTGTTCTCCAGCGAAGAGCCGGCCTCGGTCAGTTCCCTGGCCAGCCTGTCGTAATTATCCTCGGCCGCGGCCCCCCCGGCCAGCATGGCCACACCCAGCAGCGCTGCGAATATCCTTACGGCTTTCATTTTTTCCCTCCGGCGGTCTTCGACTCTTCCATACCTTTCCAGATCTTCTCGGGCAGCAGCGGGACCGAGGCCACGCGCGCGCCCGAGGCGGCCTTCACCGCGTTGGCCACGGCGGCGGCCACTCCTATGAGCGGCACTTCCCCCATGCCCTTCGCCTTGTAAGGCCCGTCCTCGTAATCCTTTTCTATGAAAGTTATATCATATTCGGGTTTATCGGCGGTAGTGGCGATGACGTAGTCGGTGAAGTTGGGGTTCGCCATGATACCGTTCCTGTAGACCAGGTTCTCATAGACGGCCCAGCTCATCCCCTGCAGCATGCCGCCCTGGGCCTGGCCCTCCGCCAGGCGCGGGTTTATTATTTTACCCACATCGAAAGCGCCCCAGAGCTTTATGACCTTCAGAACGCCGGTCTCCAGGTCCACCTCCACCTCGGCCACGTCTGCTGAATAGGAATAGGTGACGTAGGCGTCCCCCTGCCCGTCCTTCATGTCGTAGGTGGTGCGCGGCGCGGCGTACCAGCCCTCCTCGCACATCTTGAGCCGGCGGCTCCAGCATTCCTTGACGACTTCCGCGAAAGGCACCTTATGGCCGTCGATGGAGAAAAGGCCTTCGGCCGCCTGCATCATGCCCGAGATGTCGGCGCCTTTGGCCTTGAGCAGGTCCAGCGCGGTCTTGAACAGGTTGTCCCTTATGGGTTTGGCGGCTTCGATTATGGCGTTGCCGCTCATCAGCGTGGTGCGGCTGGCCACCGTCGGGCCGGAGTCGGGGACCTTGGTCGAGTCGACCTCCTCCACACGCACCCGGTCATATGGCGCGTTGAGCGTCTCGGCGGCTATCTGCGCCAGCACGGTCAGCGCGCCCTGCCCCATCTCGGTGTTGCCCACGTTGACCGTAACGCTGGCGTCCTTATAGATATTGACCAGCGCTCCGGCGCGGTCGAGGTAACGGCCCTTGGCGCCCAGTCCGACCCCGTAATAGGCGGCGGAAACGCCCAGGCCGCGGGCCTTGTTGCCCTCCACCTTGCGGAAACCGTTCTCCGCCCACTTGTCCCAGCCGGACTTCTCCCTCACGGCTTCGACCAGCTCGCGCAGGCCGCAGGAAGAGGTCAGCTCCTGGCCGGTGGCCGTGATGTCGCCGGGGTCGAGAAGGTTGTGAAGGCGGAAATCCACCGGGTCTTTCCCGGCCTTCGCCGCCAGCTCGTCGATGAGCGACTCCTGCGCGAAGGAGATCTGCGGCTGGCCGAAGCCGCGGAAGGCGCCGGCCGGCACCTTGTTGGTGGCCGCCGCGCAGGTCTCTATGGTCACGTTCTCTATCTCGTACGGCCCGGCGGCGTGCACCGTGCCGCGCCAGAGCACTATCGGCGACAGCGTGGAATAGGCGCCCGCGTCGAGGACGTATTTTACGACGCAGGAGGTGATGCGCCCGTTCTTGTCGGCGCCGTAGGTGACGCGCGACCACGACGGGTGGCGCTTGGACATCGAGCGGAAGTCCTCGGTGCGGTCGTAGATGAGGCGCACGGGGCGGCCGCTCTTGAGCGCGCAGAGAGCGGCGTGCGAGGCCACCAGCGCCGGCACGTCCTCCTTGCCGCCGAAGCCGCCGCCGGTGACGGTCTGGATTATCTTGACCTTGTTGTAGGGCAGGCCGCAGGCGGCCGCGACCGCGTCCAGAACATAGAAAGGGCACTGGGTGGTGGTATAGACGACCAGCCCGCCGTCGGGCTGCGGCACGGCTATGGCGCCCTGGGTCTCGAGGTAGGCGTGCACCTGGTAGTTGGTGGTGAACTCCCCCTCCACGGTGTAGGCGGCCTCGGCCAGCGCCTTTTTGGCGTCGCCTTTCTTTATGACGAAACGGCTGAAGACATTATCGTCGCCGTAAAGCCTGACGGCGCCTTTCTCCAGCGATTTGAGCGGGTCGGTCTCGAAGGGCAGTTCCTTGTACTTTATGGCGACGGCCTGCGCGGCCGCGCGCGCCGCGCGATGGGTATCGGCCACGACGAGCGCTACGGTCTCCCCCTCGAAGCGGGACTCCTCCTCCGGCAGGAACGGGTAATCGGTATCCACCAGCGGCCATTTGTTAGGCCCGCGCAGGTCCTTGTAAGTGACGAGCGCCCGGTAGCCGTCTATTTTCCTGGCGGCGGAGTCGGAGACGCCGCTTATCTTTATGCGGGGCTTCGGATTGCGCACCGCCGCGGCGTGCAGCATGCCGGGGAAGTCGAGGTCGGCGGAATAGAGCGCCTTGCCGGTCGCCTTTATCTCCGCGTCCTTGCGCGGCAGGGACTTTCCTACGAAAGAGAGTTTTTCCATGGGCTTCCTCACTTTTTGGCGGGGGTCTTCTTCCTGGCGGCGTCGCGCATATGGGAGCCGTCGCGCTTGTAGTGGACTTTTATGATCTCGGCCAGCACCGAGACGGCTATCTCGCCCGGGGCCTTGCCGCCGAGGTTGAGGCCTATCGGGGAATGGACGCGCGGGTCCTTGAGCGGGAAAAGATCTTTCTTCCCGAGCTGGCGGAAGATCTCCATGACCTTGCCGGCGCTGCCTATCATGCCGATATAGGCCGCCCCGGTCGGTATCAGGGCCTCGAGGCATTCCCTGTCCAGCGAATGGCCGCGCGTCACTATGACGGCGTAGGTGTCCTTGTCCACGCCGGCGGAGGCGACGGCCTTATGCGGCTGCTCATTGATTATAGCGAGCGCCTCGGGAAACCTCTCCGGATTGGCGAACTCCTTGCGGTCGTCGGCGACGAGGTACGGGTAGCCGGCCATGCGGCAGGCCTCGGCTATCTTCATCCCGACATGGCCGGCGCCGAGTATCAGGACCTTGAAAGGGTTCTTGTAGACGTCGATGAAGACTTCCATGTCGCCCATGCAGATCATGCCGGTATTGCCGCCGGGCTTGAGGCCGAAGGAGAACTTGCCGCCGTCGCCTTTGGCGATGCATTCGACGGCTTTCTTTATGACCAGCGACTCGACGCTGCCGCCGCCGACCGTGCCCTCTATGGAGCCGTCGGAATAGACCAGCATCCTGGCGCCGGCCTCGCGCGGGGTGGAGCCGGCGACGCTTATTACGGTGACGAAAGCCGCGCCGCGCCCGGAATCTATGGCCTCGGAAAGCATTTTGATCAAATTCTTGGACTCTTTCATATTAAGCATGATTTTACATAAATTCCGCGCGCCCCGGCCCCCTTTGTAACAACTATTACAGACACCGGGGGCGGCTCACCACGAAAAAACGCCACAGGCTCTCGCGCATAGCGCTCCGGGCTCAGACATTCTCGGTCGTCCGGCAGTGCCGGTACCCGCGCTCCGCTCGGGGCGACGGCTCCTCATGTGGCTTCGGAAGGCACGGCGCGGGAGCCGTCCCCGTTCAGCGCCCCATAAGGAGACAGCCGGGGGAGGCAGGGGGCCGGCGCGGCAAAACCTTCACGGAGGCCGGAGCATCGCAAGCGCGGAGGCCGAGTGAGGAGCGGCGAGCGCTATGCGCGAGACCGCGTGTTTTGCGGGCCGGCCCCCTGCCATGCCCCCGAATAGTTTTCCTTACGTCAGGAGAACCGGAGGAAGAGCCAGTAGACCAGGAGGTTGACGGCGGTGAGCGGGACGCCTATGCGGGCGAACTCGAGGAAGGTTATGGTCTCGCCGGCGCGCTTCTCGGCGGCCTGTATGACGATGACATTGCTGGCCGCGCCCAGTATCAGCAGATTCCCGGCGACGGTAGAAGCGGCGGCCAGGGCCATAAGGGACTCCGTCCCCGCCCCCGCGTGCTCCAGCAGCGGCAGGTAAAGCGCCACCAGCGGCACATTGGAGATGAGCTGGCTGAGCCCGGCGCTGACGGCCATTATCGGCCCCAGCCCGGTCACGTCGGCCCCGCTGGCCTCTATCAGCCCCTGGAAAAAGCCCGTGTTCCACACCGCCCTCATCAGCACGAACATCGCCGCGAAGAAAGCCAGCGTGCTCCAGTCGGTCTTCTTCAGTATTTCGAAGCGGCGCGGGCTGAAGAGCAGCCCCGGCGCGGCCGCGGCCAGCGCTATCCAGGTCAGCCGGAAATCCCAGGCCGGGTTCAGCGAGACCAGCACTATCTTGGCCGCTATCGCCGCGCAGAGCGTCCAGACCGTGGCCCGGGCCAGCCGCGCCAGTTCCCTGTCGCGCACCGGCTCCTGCGAGTGGCGTAGCGGGCAGAGCGTGAACTCCTCCGGGTAGAAATACCTGACCAGCAGGAAAACGGCCCAGAGATTTATCAGGGTCGGCAGGGCCAGGTATTTCAGGAAGGTCAGGAAAGGCGCGGACACGCCGCCGCGCACCGCTATAAGGAGATTCTGGGGATTGCCGATCGGGCTCATCACGCTGCCGACGGTCACCGAGAAGGCCAACGCCAGCAGCAGGGCCTTGGGGGCTATGCCGTGCTTGCGCGCCAGCAGCAGAACTACCGGAGTGCCGGCTATGGCCAGCGTGTCGTTCATTAGCAGCGCGGAGGCGGCGCCCATGAAAAAGACCAGCACCAGCAGCAGCCCCTGCTCCGTTCCGGCCCGCTTGAACACCTCGTACTCGGCGTGCGCCAGCCAGCCGCTCAGTTCCAGCACCTGCCCCGCCGCGAACATCCCGAAGAGAAAGAGCATGACGTCAGCGTCTACGGCGGAGAGCGCCTCGGCCGGGCCTAT
The DNA here is from genome assembly GCA_019135865.1 of Elusimicrobiota bacterium. Lineage (GTDB taxonomy): Bacteria > Elusimicrobiota > Elusimicrobia > Elusimicrobiales > UBA9959 > UBA2231. The sequence goes on along the minus strand of JAGVVD010000019.1, from coordinate 70,335 downwards.
CCGCCCGGCCAGCAGCACCGCGGCCGCACCGCCGCACATGACCTGCCAGATCTCCAGCCGGAAGCCGCCCACCTGTCTGACGGCTATGAGCAGGAAGACCGCGCCCAGGACGAGGAGTTCGAACATAGAGGAAGCGGATCAGGCCAGGCGGAAGAGTTCCATCGGCTCGGACTTGCCCTTGAGCGGGACCTTGCCGACGCTCTCGAAGCCGAAACCGGCCTTGTCCGGGCCGAGGGCGGAAAGGACCTGTCCGCTGACCAGGATATCGGTATCGAGGTCCTTGGTCTTGCCCTCTATGCGGGAGGCCGCGTTGACCGTGTCGCCGATGAAAGTGTATTCCAGCCGCTCGCTGGTGCCGATATTGCCGGCCACCAGCCGCCCGCAGTGCACGCCGACCCCGAACTCAACTTTGCCCGGCGCCCTGCCCGAGTCGTTGAACCGGGCCAGCGCCTCCCGCATGCCGGCGGCCGACCTGACGGCGTCGGCGACATAGTCCTCCGACCCCAGCAGCGGGGTGTAGATCGCCATGACCGCGTCGCCGATGAACTTATTTATCACGCCGTTGTGCGCCGTTATCGGCGGCGTGATATGGCGGAAATACTCGTTGAGGAATTCGACGACGCCCGTGGCCGAAAGCTTCTCGCTAAGCGGCGTGAAATTGCGTATGTCGCAGAACATGACCGCGGCCTCTATCGCCTCCCCGCCCAGGTTGACCTTCTTGTTCTTGATAAGCTCCCGGGCTATCTCTATGGAGAGGTACTTGCCGAAAGTATCCTGCAGTTCCTCGCGCTCCTTCAGGCCCGCGACCATTTCATTGTAGCCCGCTTTGAGACAGGCCACCTCGTCGGAGAAATAAATGCGGGTCCGGGAATAGTCCCCCTCCGCGACGCGCTTCATGCGCGCGACCAGTCCGTCCAGCGGACGCTGTATGCCGTTGTAAACGCTGTTTATACCGTGCAGAAGTATGCCGCCGGAAACGAACAGGAGGGTGACGAGATCGGCGGCCAGGGAGTCCCAGGGAACCCGGTTGAAGAAAGCGACGTATATCAGGATGAACGGGATCAGCGCGAAGCCCGCGATCAGCGTCGTGATCTTCAGGTATATCGGGATGGAGAATCCCGCCCTCAGCTTGAATATTTCCTCGCCGGGATAGAGGTTCTCCATCAGGTTCTTCTGCTTGGAAAGCTGAGCGTCGATATAGACCACGAGCATGGCCGACTGGGCCAGGAAGGAGATGAAAGCCGCGGCGAAATGCGCGCCGGAGAGGCGGCCCGGCGCCAGCGCGGAAACGGCGAGCGCCATCGTCTGGACCAGGACCAGCATGGCGAAGCCGTGCTGGTATACGCTGCCCAGCCTGCGGCGTATCTTATCCTTGAGCTCCGGGGCGGAGGTGCGGACATACTCATGCGCGGGCCGGCCCCACAGGTAGACCAGCGCCGCCATTACTCCCACGGTGAAACCGAAATCCGCGCCGATGAAATGATCGCCGGAACCGAAACCGACCTTGATCGCGCCGGCGCGGCCCCTGGAGCCGGTCATGGCCATAAAGGCGAACCTATAGAAGATGGACCCGATGAGCGCCAGTATGACCGGAACGCCCATCAGGGCGAAGAATTCATTGAGTTCCTTCTTTCTCTCGGCCTTCTTCTTATCGGAAAGCATGGCTTTGTCTCCTTAGCGTCCGCCCGCGAGGCCGGCGTAATCCTCCGGCGTGTCGAAATCCCTGATTATCTCCGCGTCGTCCAGGTCCAGGTCGGCGATCTTCACCGACGGGTGATGCGTCACCCAGTGCAGGCCCTTGTCCAGCGGGCCTTCGAAACACAGCCGCCGGTACGCGGCCGGTATGATTATCGGGTGGCCGCGCTTCATCCGCGAGTCCGAGGCCCTGAAAGTCCGCGGTATGATTATGTGGTCCGGCCGCGCCCGCCAGGCCTCTATGACCGCCTTATAGGTTCCGGGCGCTATGGTCGGCTGATCGGCCAGGCAGACCAGGAAACCCTCCGCCGACGGGTCCGCGGCCTCCAGCCCCGTCCGCAGCGACGAGAGCTGGCCGTCCTCCGGCCTAGGGTTCACGGCGATCTTCTCGCCCGACGACTTCCACCCGGCCAGTATCTCTTTTTCGGCCCGGCCAAGCACTACTATCCGGCCCTCAACGCCGACGGCGCGCAGAGCCGAGCACACATGCTCGATAAAAGGCAGGCCCCGCCATTCCAGCAGGGCCTTAGGCCGCCCCATGCGCGAAGACTCCCCGGCGGCCAGTATTATCGCCGATATCATCAGTCTCCCAGGCAGATACCCAGGTCGCGCGCGGTCTTTATGGTGTCGCAGTCCGGGGGCACCGTCTTCATGCGGCTGGTGGCCTCGGCGAGCGGCACATAGCGCACCGTCGGCGGGTCCAGCGCCACCATGACGCCGCTCTTGCCTTCTTCGAGCGCGCGCACCGCCGCCGCGCCGAAGCGCAGCGAGATCAGGCGGTCGAAAGTCGTAGGGCTGCCGCCGCGCAGCAGGTGGCCCAGCACCACGGTGCGGCATTCCTTGCCGACCAGCGGCTCCAGTTCTTTGGCTACGCGCTCGCCGGCGCCGCCCAGTTTCTCCTGGCGGCCCAGCTCCTTGCCGACCACGGAGACGGCGCCGCCTGCCGGCTTCGCTCCTTCGGCGACCACGACTATGCAGTAATTCTTGCCGCGTTTGGGCCGCTCCTTGAGCGCCGCGGCGACCTTGTTGATATCGTAGGGGATCTCGGGCAGCAGTATCGCGTCGGCGTTGCCGGAAACTCCGGCGTTCAGCGCTATCCAGCCGGCGTAGCGGCCCATGACCTCGACCACCATGACGCGGCAATGGGATTCGGCCGTAGCGTGCAGGCGGTCCAGGCATTCCGTCGCGAAAGAGACCGCCGTGTCGAAGCCGAAGGTAGCCACCGTCTTATCGAGGTCGTTGTCTATGGTCTTGGGCACGCCGACGACGCGCAGGCCTTTCCCCGCCAGGACATTGGCGATGCCCAGCGACCCGTCGCCGCCCAGCGCGACCAGGGCCTCTATGCCGTTCTTTTTGAAGGCCGCCACCAGCTCGTCGGTGCGGTCCTTCTCGTACATCTTGCCGTCGGGCCCCATCGTCGGGTACCTGGTCGGGTTGCCCTTGTTGGTAGTGCCCAGTATCGTGCCGCCTAGATGCGTGATGCCCCGCACCGTGCGCCGTGTCATGGGGATCAGCCCGCCCTCAGGGTAATCCTCCGGCCTGAGCAGGCCGTTATAGCCGTCGCGGATGCCGAGAACCTCGTAGCCTTTGTTCAGCGCCGACACCACTATCGCCCGTATGACGGCGTTGAGCCCCGGCGCGTCCCCGCCGCCGGTATTTATCGCTATCTTTTTCATCTCCCCCCCGGTCCTTTATACTCCCGCGCGGCGGTAGAGCCGGGCGGCGGCCTTGTTGGCGCGCTCGGTCACCCGCCCCTCGTTCACCTTCGTCAGCCTGCCGTTCTTCACCACTACCTCGCCGTTCACGACGGTGTACCTGGTGCGGTGCGAGGCTCCGCAGAAGAGCAGCGAGGCCAGCGGGTCGCTCTGCGAGCCGACGAAATCGATGCCGCTGACGTCGAAGACGGCTATGTCGGCCGCCTTGCCGGGCTCTATGGAGCCGATGTCCTTGCGGCCCAGCACGGCGGCGCCGCCGCGGGTGGCCAGCTCCAGCGCGGTGCGGGCCGGCATGGATTTGACCCCGGTACCGACGCGGTGGACCAGCATGGCCTGCCGGGCTTCGCCCAGCATGTCGGAGGAATCATTGGAGGCCGAGCCGTCCACGCCGAGGCCGACCGGCACTTTATGCTTCAGGAACATCGGTATCGGAGCTATGCCGGAACCGAGCCGCAGGTTGGAGCAGGGACAATGGGCGACGCCGGTATGGGTGTGGCCCATCTTTTTAGCCTCTTTCTCGTTGATATAGACGCAATGGGCGAACCAGGCGTTGCCTTCCTCCACCCAGCCGACGCTTTCCATGTATTCGAAGGGTCGCATCTTGAACAGTTTTTTGCAGAAGGCTTCCTCGTCCTTCGTCTCGGCGAGGTGGGTATGCATGCGCACGCCCCATTTTTTGGCCATTTCGGCGGTTATCTTAAGCAGCTCCGTCGTGACGGAGAACGGCGAGCACGGGGCCATCGCGACCCGCGTCATCGAGAACTTCGAAGGGTCGTGGAACTTCTTTATGACGCGCTCGCAGTCCTTGAGGATGAAATCCTCCTTCTGCACGACGGAATCCGGCGGCAGGCCGCCCTTGGAGCGGCCGCGCGACATGGAGCCGCGGGTGGCGGTAAAGCGCATGCCCAGTTCGCGCGCCGCGGCTATCTGGGTGTCGATGAAGAAGCCGCTATTCTGTTTCGGGAAGAGGTAGAGATGGTCGGAACTCGTCGTGCAGCCGGTCAGCAGCAGCTCGCCCAGGCCGGCCTGCGTGCTGGCGTAGATGGCCTCGGGATCGACATGCTTCCAGATATCGTAGAGGTATATCAGCCAGTCGAAGAGCTCGGCGTCCTGCACTTTCGGCAGGTTGCGCGTCAGCGTCTGGTAGAGGTGATGATGGGTATTGACCATGCCCGGCATGACCACGCAGCCCGAGGCGTCGATGACCGTATCGGCCTTCGCCTTCAGGCCCTTCCCCACTTTCTTTATCTCCGGGCCTTCGATATAGACGTCGCCGCCCTTTATCTCCCGGCGGGCGCCGTCCATCGTGGCCAGTACCAGGGCGTTCTTTATGAGCAGGGTCTTTGTTCTCATCGTTTCTCCGGGGCACAAGGTATATTACTATTATAGTAAAATCAAAATAAGGCGATGGTCAAGAAAGGCGACGAGATAGGCGGCTACGAAATAACCGGCGAACTGGGACGCGGCGGCATGGGCGCGGTCTACCGCGCTCACGACAAGGCGCTGCAGCGCGACGCCGCCATAAAGATGGTGCTGCCAGGCCAGGCGACGCCGACCAGCCGGCGGCGCTTCCTGCGCGAGGCCGCCGCCATAGCCCGCTGCGACCACCCCGGCATAATCAAGGTCTATTCTTTCGGCGAGCACGGCGGCCTGCCGTACATGGTCATGGAGTACGTGGACGGCAAGCCGCTCCTGTCCTTCCTGGAACTGGCGCGCGCCATCAACTCGGCCGGCGACCTGGAGGACCTGCGCCGCTACGGCTATATCAAGGAGCCGTCGCCGGAGGACGAAGCCCTGCCTTACTTCCTGCGCGCGCCGGCGGGCCACCCGCTCTCCGACCCGGACTACGAGAACCGCGCGGCCGCGCTGATGGCCGGCGTGGCCGACGCGCTGCACGAGGCGCATTCGCTCGGCATACTGCACCGGGACATAAAGCCTTCCAATATCCTGCTCGGGCGCAAGGGCCCGGCCAAGCTGGCGGACTTCGGCCTGGCCAAGTTCTCGGATTCCTCCGATATCACCACCGGCCAGCCCATGCTGGGCACCCTTCGGTACATGCCGCCCGAAAGTTTCTCCGGCGGCGCCCTCTCCCCCGCCTCGGACATTTACGGCCTCGGGACGGTCTTCTACGAACTGATGACCCTCGTCCATCCCTTCAACGAGGACAATACCGCGGCTTTCATCAAGGCGGTCACCCAGGCCCGGCCGCGGCCGCCGGGCAAACTCAACCGCCTCATCTCCCCGGCGCTGGCGCTGGTCATAATGAAATGCCTGGAGAAGGACCCGGCCCGCCGCTACCGCAATTCCCGCGAGCTGGCCGACGCCATCCGCCTGGCGGCCAGGCCCAGGGGCCTCAAGACCCAGCTGCTCGCGGGACTGCGCGGCTTCTTCGGGCACACCGGGAACACGACCGCCCCGGCCGGGACCGGGGAAAAATTCACGCGGGCCGGCGAATCCGGGCGCCGGGAAGCCTCAAGCCTCGTAAGCGAGGCCGTCCTCGTTTATTTCACCGATTTCGAAGTGGACCAGGCGGAGGAACTGGTCCTGAAGGCCGTCAACCGGGACCCTCTCTCCGTCGAAGCGAACGCCATGCTGGCCGTCCTGCGCACCCATATCGGGGACTCCCCGGCCCTGCGCAAGGCGGGCGCCAGGATGAAGCAGGCCGCCAGGACCTCGCCGGACCCGGAGGAACGGCTGCACGCCGCGCTGCTGGCCGATCATTTCGACGGCACGCGCGACTGGCTGCGCAACATGGAACATTACCTGCGCGGCGGCTCGGAAGAACCGGCGCTGCTGGCCATCTGCGCCAGGGTCAGGATGGGAATGGGCGATTATGAAAAGGCCATGGACTACGCGGAACGCATAGACGCGGCTATCCCGGGCCCCTCGCTCTTCACCTGGTTCGTTTCCGCCTATCATCACGCCGGGATGGGGCGCTTCGAAGAGTGGTTCCGGGTCACTACCGAGGAGATACGCCATCACCCGGGCAATATAATGCTGCTGGTGGCGCTGGCCGAAGGGCTGCTGCAGGCCGGACGGCTGGACGAGGCGGACGCGGCGCTCGACGAAGCCGCCGCCATCGCCCCGGCCCAGCCCTATATCCCGTTCATGCGGGCCGACCTGGCGCTGCTGCGCGGCGAATACAAGGCGGCCTGCGTGGAGCTGCGCAAGACCATGAGCGAGGGGCAGGAGGAGGACGTCGCCGGAACCTATTACCGCCTGGGCAAGATCTACTCGTTGCGCGGGGACAGGAAGGAGTCGCTGCGCCATCTGGAGATCGCGCGGCGCTTATCCCCCGGGCACAGCTTCAAGACCAACGACGAACTCAGGGCGCTCGTGGAGGGCTCCGTGGAGCATCGCCCGGCTTTCGGCGACCTGCCGGCCGCCTGCCAGACGCTCAACCACGAAAGGGCCAAACGGGCCCTGCTGGAGAACCTGCTCTCGGGACGCAGGAACCTGGCCGCCGCCTGCTCGACCGTCTATATACTGGACCCCGGGGCCGGACCGGCCGCGGTGCGCTCCTGGATATTCTTCAACGAGACGGCGCTGGCCGCGCCCGCCAGGACCAGGCTGTTCATGCAGCATCTGCCGCTCTCTTCGTTCCTCGACGCCAGGGGAAATGTCCTGCGGGCCGATTTTTCCCGGGTGCACGCGGAATACGGCAGGTACATCGCCTCCATCTCCTACTCCTCGCCGCTGAAGCTTCACGGACTCAACGCCGTGGAAACACGCCTGGATACGGAACATCTCTGGGCGCGGCGCCAGGGAGGGGTCATCGACCTGCGCCTGGACGAACCCTGCCAGCACCCCGGCCATCGCTGTCATATCCTGGCGCTTCCCGAAGACACCGCCGTGACGGACCTGTCCGCCAGGGCGGACGAGGAGTTCAAGCGCGCCGGCTGGCGCTTCCTGGTCTACAGCCGCTTCTTCTTCGACTATGAAAGGTTCCGGCTGAACGGCCGGTTCCGCCACAAGGCCGCCTGAGGCGCCGGCCCGCCCTTTTCCCGGAAGCCTTTATAGTAGAATATCACCGATGCGGGTCTTCCCCTCCAACCTGGACAAGAACGGCTTCATCCTGCTCGAAAAACCCCTGCCGGGCGGAGTGGACCGGCTGACCCGCAACGATCCGACCTTCTCCGACCTGGCCGGCGTCCTGACCGGCGCGAAACCGGTGACCTATACGGACTGCCTGCCGAAGTCGCTGCCGGCCCTGCGGGGCCTCTGCTCCGCGCTCAAACTCAAGTTCCTTCTCCCGGAGGAAGCCGGGAGGCGCGGGGCGCATTTCGCGGGCGACGGACGCAAGGTGATGGTCCTCATCGGGAAGCGGGTGAAGGACCTCCGGACGGCGGAAGCCGCCTGGAAAAGATCGACCGTGGACATGGCCTGGGGCCTGGCCCTGGGCTATCCCGAATGCTGCGTGAAAGCTTTCACGCGCTGGTTCGCCAACGGCGGCGGCGCCGGCCCGCGGCCGGAACTGGTGCGCTTCACCGCCGCGGCCACGGCTCCCGGCGGCCCGCTGGACTTCAGGCTCAACAATGCCTGGAACTACTTTTCGCGGCTGGACTACAAGGACCCGTCGGACAGGCGCGGGCACGAGCGCCTCCTGGCGCTCAACCCCGATATAGACATCCCGTCGCTGCACGTCGCCAGCTGGCATCCCTGCTCCTACCGCTGCCGCGCCAGCGCGAAAAAGGCCGGCCTCATCTATTCTTTCATCGAACGCCATTCTCCCGCCTACGCGGCGGGGCTGAGGGACCTGCTGGCCAGACCGCTGCTGTTCAGGGACAAGTACGAGCTGGCGGCCCTCAGGGGGACTTTCCGACGGGGCACCCTGGCCTGCCGCGGCGCGGCGGGCCCGGTCTCGCTGCTCGGCGCCGGAACGCGCAGGCTGTTGTCCTATTGCGGCGAACTTCGCCGCGGACCGGGCGGGCTGGTCTTCGAACGGGACGGGAAGACGCTCTTCGCCCCGCCTCCGGACGAATTCCTGCTGCTGGATTTCCGGTGACCAGCCGCGCCATTTATTTATAAAATCTATGCGAACCCGAATACCTGGAGGCAGCCATGTCCGCTGAAAAAATAACTTTCCTCACCGACGCGCAGCTCAAGAGCGAAGCCGAACGCTGCCTCTACTGCGAGGACAAGCCCTGCCAGAAGGCCTGCCCGGCCGACTGCTCCCCCGCCGATTTCATCATGGCCGTCCGCCGGATGGAGAACTCCGACTTCAAGCGCTCGGCGGCGCTCATCATGGGGCACAACACCTTCGGCGGCGTCTGCGGCGCGGTCTGCCCCGACTGGTTCTGCGTCAAGGCCTGCTCGCGCAAGCTCTTCGACAACCCGATAAACATCCCCCCCGTCCAGGCCACGGTGGTGCAGCGGGCCAAGGAACTCGGCGTCATGCCGGAATTCAAGAAGGCGAAACCCAACGGGAAGAAGGCCGCGGTCGTAGGCGCGGGTCCGGCCGGCCTCTCGGCCGCGGGCACGCTGGCGCAGCTCGGCTATAAAGTGGAGGTCTTCGAGAAGGACAAAAAGGCCGGCGGCGCCTGCGGCCTCATCCCCGACAAGCGTTTCCCCAAGGAAGTCCTCAGGACCGAGATAGAGTGGGTCAAGGCCCTCGGCGACATAACGATAAAGACCGGCTCCGCCGTCAAGGACCCGGCCGCCCTGCTGAAGAAATACGATTCCGTCATAGTGACCGCCGGCGTGGAGGAGCAGATAAAGCTCGGCATAGAGAACGAATCCCTCGGCGTGGAAGGCCTCGAATACCTCCGCAATTCCGGCAAATATAAGGTCAAGGGAAAGAACGTCGCCGTCATAGGCGGCGGGGCGGTCGCGGCCGACTGCGCGATGAAGGCCCTCGGGCTGGGCGCGGCCAAGGCCGAGATCTTCACGCGCAAGAACATCGGCGCCATACAGCTGCCCGAGCACGAACTGCGCGACATACTGAAAGCCGGCATAGACATAAACGGCCGCAGCCGCATCACCGGCATACTCAAGGGCGGGAAAGGCATAAAGATCGTGCGCCTCGACGGGAAAGCGAAGGACATCCCCGGCACGGAACAGGTCCGCACGGACGTGCAGTTCGTGATCCTGGCCATCAAGAACATCCCCGTCTTCAAGGACCCCGGCGTGAAAGGCGTCTTCTTCGCCGGCGACTGCAGGGACGGCGCCGCCACCGTCGTGGAGGGCACCGCCTCGGCCAAGAACGCCGCCATGCAGGCCCACGCGTACATGCAGGGCAGGGCCGTCCCCTCCTTCAAGGACCATAAGAAGAGCCATGTCATACTGGCCGGCCGCGACCTGCGCCCCGTCGACCTGACGACCGACTTCTTCGGCCGCAAGCTGCGCTCCCCTTTCATCATCTCGGCCTCCCCCCACTCCGACGGCTACGAGCAGGTGAAAGCCGCCTATGAGGCCGGCTGGCCGGGCGTGGTCATGAAGACAGCCTTCGACGGGCTGCACATACACATACCGTCGGAGTACATGGTGACCTTCGACGAGGACACCTACGGCAATTCCGACAATGTCAGCGGCCACCCGCTCGACCGGGTCTGCAAAGAGGTCGCCAGGCTGGTGAAGGAATACCCCGACCGGCTGACGGCCGCCTCCACCGGCGGCCCGGTGACCGGCGACGACGAGTTCGACCGCAAGGGCTGGCAGTCCAATACCCTCAAGCTCGAGAAGGCCGGCGCGATGGCGATAGAGTACTCACTGTCCTGTCCGCAGGGCGGCGACGGCACCAAGGGCGACATCGTCTCGCAGGACCCGGAGCTGGCGGCCAAGATCATCGGCTGGGTCATGGAAGTCTCGGACCCGGAAATACCCAAGCTGTTCAAACTTACCGGCGCCGTCACCTCCATCTGGCAGGTCGTCAACGCCATCAAGCAGGTCTACGCGAAGTACCCGCACAAGAAGGCGGGCATCACGCTGGCTAATTCCTTCCCTGCCCTGGCCTTCCGCAAGCGCCTCAGCGGCAAGGGCGCGTGGGAAGAGGGCATGATAGTGGGCATGAGCGGCGAGGGCGTGGCCCCGATAAGCAACCTGACCATCTCCAAGGCGGTCAACCTCGGCGTGCCGATCTCCGGCAACGGCGGGCCGATGGACTACAAGGCCGCGGCCCATTTCCTGGCCCTCGGCGCGAAGACGGTGCAGTTCTGCACCGTGGTCATGAAGTACGGCTTCGGCGTCATAGGGGAACTGGAAAGCGGGCTCAGCCACATGCTGGAGGAAAAGGGCTATAAGTCGGTCGGCGACTTCATCGGCTGCGCGCTGCCCAAGCCCGTCACGGACTTCCCGGACCTCACGCCGGTCAAGAACATACCCGAGGCCGACCCGGAACTCTGCATGCACTGCGGCAACTGCGAACGCTGCGGCTACCTGGCCGTGAAGCTGGACGCCAAAGGCGTGCCGGCCTTCGACGCCTCGAAGTGCGTCGGCTGCTCGCTCTGCGCCAAGAAATGCTTCGCCGGGGCGATAAGGATGCGCAAACGCACGGCGGCCGAACTCAAGGCCTGCCCGGAGTGACGATGAAAACCATACTGATAAAGAACGGCACGATAGCCACGCTGGGAGTGGAGAACAAGGTCCTGCACGGCCACGCCCTCCTCATAGAAGGCGGCCTGATAAAGAAGATCGCCCCGCAGAAGACCTTCAAGGGCAGGTACAACAAGGTCATCGACGCGCACGGCAAAGTGGTGCTGCCCGGCTTCATCAACGCGCACATGCATTTCTACAGCACTTTCGCGCGCGGACTGGGCAAGGCCAAGCCCTCGAAGAACTTCGTGGAGGTCCTCAACAACCTCTGGTGGAAGCTGGACAAGAAGCTGACCAACGCCGATTCCTACTACAGCGCCGTCATACCGCTGATAAACGCCGTGCGCCGCGGCACGACCACGCTCATCGACCATCACGCCAGCCCTTTCGCGATAAAAGGGTCCCTCGAGGCCGTCGAGAAGGCGGTGCGCGAGACCGGGCTGCGCGCTTCGCTCTGCTACGAACTCTCCGACCGCGACGGCCGCAAGGCGGCCGCCGCCGGGCTGGAGGAGAACGCCGAGTTCATAAAAAGGACGAGAAAGGCGGCAGACAATACCGTGACGGCGATGTTCGGGCTGCACGCCTCGTTCACGATAACGGACGCCACGCTGGAGGCGGCGGCCGCCGCCGGCAACGGCCTGGACGCGGGCTTCCACGTGCACACCGCGGAATCCCAGGCGGACCAGCTGCACTGCGAGTCCCATCACGGCATGCGCGTCGTCGAGCGCCTCAACAAGTTCGGCGTCCTGGGCCCCAAGTCCATCTGCGTGCACTGCGTGCATATCGACGAGCGCGAGACCGAGATCCTGGCGGCCACGGGCACGGCCGTGGTGCACAACCCCCAGTCCAACGCCAACAACTCGGTAGGCGTTGCCGACATAACGGGCATGATGAAGCGCGGCGTCATGGTGGGCCTGGGCACCGACGCGATGACGGTGAACATGTTCGAGGAGCTCAGGACCTCCCTCTGGCTCCAGCACCTGCGCCACGATCCCTCGCAGGGCTTCATGGAGGCCGCGACGGCGCTGACGGTCAACAACGCGCAGATAGCCAACCGCCAGTTCAAGGGCCTCGGCGAACTGAAGGAAGGCTTCGCCGCCGACGTCATACTGATGGATTATTTCCCCCCGACGCCGCTGGACGCCTCCAACTTCTACGGCCACCTGATCTTCGGGCTCAGCCAGAGCGACGTGGACACGACGATAGCGGGCGGCAGGGTACTGATGGAGAACAAGCGTCTCAAGCTGGACCTGGACGAGGAAGAGGTATCGCGCAGATCGGCCGAACTGGCGAAGAAGCTCTGGAGCAGGTTCTAGGGGCGGCCGCGGGGACGGGGGCTGGTTGGAAAAACTTGTAATACTCTCCGATATACACGCCAACCTGGCGGCTCTCGAAGCCGTCAGGGGCGACATCGCGCGCCGCGGGCTGGCCGGGGCGCCGGTCTGCTTCCTGGGCGACGCCGTCAACATGGGGCCCTACCCGGCCGAGACGGTCAAGGTCCTGCGGGAAATGAACATCCTGCACAGGGTGAAAGGCAATCACGACCGTTATTCTTCCGAGTTCCAGCAGCGGGCCTATCTCGAAAAATACTTCCTCGGGACCGAGGGAGCCGACCACGCCGAATGGACCGTCCGCCGTCTAGACGGCGAGGACAAGGCCTGGCTGGGCTCGGCGCCGGCCGAGGTCTCCTTCACGCTCGGGGGCGCCGGATTCGCCTGCTTCCACGCCTCCAGCGGCGACGACGAGGCGGGCTTCCAGCCCGACGGGGCCGCCGGCGGCGCCAATGTGGTCTGCGGCCATATCCACGCGCCTTACGTGAAGACGCTCCGCGGCGGGGGCCTGGCCGTGAACCCGGGCAGCGTGGGCAGCCCGCTGGACGGGGACACGCGCGCCTCCTACGCCGTGCTCACCTGCTCGCCCGCCCCGTCGGCCGAGATCTTCCGCGTGGCCTACGACGTGGATTCCGTCATCGCCGACCTGGCGCGGGTGCCCTGGGGCGCCGCCATCGGCCGCGTCCTCCGCAAAGCCTCCCTGTTCTGAATTTGAATAACTATTCCGGGGGCCGACGGGGGCTCACCACGAAAAAACGCCGCTCGCACACCGTGCTCGCGCTCCGACCTCGCCGCTCGCGCTCGTATGCGCCTCCGCTCCGCGGGAAGCAAAGCACCGTCAGCTGCGGCGCATACTCCGTAAGCTCGCGGCTTCGGACGGTTTTTCTTAGGTGAGCCCCCGCCGTCCCCCGGCTGTCCCCTTATGAAGATACAGACAAGGTAGGCCCCGCCCCGGGACTCATGGCAAGCCCCATGAGGAGGCTTTTTCCCAAGCGTAGCGAGGGCACCGCCTCCGGCGGACGGGCATGAATGTCTGAGGCCTAGCGCGCTGTGCGCGCAGGCCGAGTTCGTGCCCGGCCGAGTGAAGCGCCGGGTGCATTTCAAAAAGCCGGACCGCGGCGGCCCATGAGTCCCGGGGAGGGGCTAATGATGAACCGTGACGAGCGTGTGTCCCCGGGAGGGAACCTGCTCCGTCAGAAAGTCGGGGTGACTTTTTTGAGGCCGCGGGGATTGTCCGGGTCGAGGCCCTTGGCCAGCGCCAGTCGCAGGGCCAGCAGCTTCATCCGGATGTCCACGGGTATGCAGTTGAAGGGGAAGCGTACGCCCCTGGGCGGCAGGACCACCTTGTAGGGCGTGCCGCGTTCTTTGAGCGCCTTGATGACCCGCTTTATGTCCTCGGGCACGGCGGCGGACGGCGAGAACAGGAAGACCAGGTCTTTTTTGGTGTAAGCGCCGACGGGGCCGTGCAGGAACTCGGCCGCCGAATAGCCCAGCGCGTGAGCCATGGCCATCTCGCGGAACTTGAGCGCCGAATCCTCGGCCACCGCGTTGAAAGGCCCGCGGCCGACGAAGCCCAGCATATTGGCGCGCTTCACCCGCCGCACCAGTTCCTCCCCCCCGTAAGTCTCCTGCGCGGCCGCCGCGGCGGCCTTCACCGCCGACCTGAAATCCGCGGGCCTGAAGCAGCGGCTCCAGGTCTGCGCCGTCCAGAGGACGGCCCAGAGCTGCAGGATGAAGCTCTTGGTGGCGGCGACGGGAAGTTCTTTGGAGCCGGAAAGCAGTATGTGCCGCCCGGCCAGCCGGGCCAGCGGGTTATTCTTCAGGTCGGCCTCGTTGGTCACGGCCACGCCGCGGGCCCCCCAGCCCATCAGCCGCCTGAGACAGGCCACGATATCCTGGCTGCGGCCCGACTGCGAGAACGCCCAGACGGCGGCGCGCCTGAAATTGAGCGGCTTGCGGGCCTCGAAAATGGAATGGGGATGGATGAAGTTGGTGATCGTCCCGGCGTACTCTTCCCAGATATACTTGGCGAAAAGCGTAGCCGTACCCGACGAACCCCGGCCGACCAGGTAGACGGTCCTGTCCGAAGAACGGACGGCGGTCCTCCCCAGCGCGCCGGCGCGGGCCGAGAAGGCCTCCAGCAGCGAGGGGATCTCCGCTATGTCCCGCCAGGTCAGGGTCTCGCGGAGGTTCATTTCCGGCCGCCCGTGACCTTGCGCTTGGCCGCGCGCAGTTTTTCGATGCCTATCTCGATGTCGCGCAGGTCCATGCCGGTGCGGCCGTAATGCGCGTGCTCTATCGGCGAATCGGGGCAGATATAGGTGCCGCGGCTCACGCCCCTGGGGTCGCGCTCCAGGCCCAGCCAGAGCAGCCAGGGTTTCATGTCGGAGAAATCCTTCTCCATGATCTCGGGATTGGAGCGCAGTATCAGGTAATTGTCGCCGAAGCCGTCCAGTACCGCGGCGGGACGGTAGCCGCATTCCTTGGCGGCCTCCACGTCGCGGTGGGTGTCGCCTATCACATAGATCTCGCTGGGAGTTATCTTCGTCTTCGCCAGCTTCGCGGCGCGCGCGGCGGCCTTTTGCAGGACCTCGGCCCGGTGATGCGAATCGCAGCCGTAGCCGCCGAAAGCGAAATACTTCAGGAAGCCGGAAGGGCCGAGCTTTATGAAGGCCCCGTCCTTGAGATTGCCCGTGCCCAGGCCTATCATGACCCGGGGGATCTTCGAAAGTTTCTCCAGGAACTTCTCGACGCCTTTCACTTTCTCGTACTTCTTCGCCTTCAGGGAGGCCTTCACCTCTTCCGGCAGCAGCGCGACGTAGCGGCGCACCAGCTCGTCCATTTCCTTTTTGGTCGGTTTGCGGCCCTTGCCGGCCTTGAAAGCGAGGTCGAAATTGGTCTTGTCGGTGGAGCCCTGGAGTTCGTGGGCCTTGCAGGCCTCCTTGCAGCCCGTCATGGCGCATACCGCCCGGTTGAGGGCGCGCACGCCGGCGCCGCCGGCCTTGATCAGGGTGCCGTCTATGTCGAAAAGCACGATCTTCATCTTTTTCCTCCGGTCTTTCCCGTCCCCCCGCCGAAAACCACTTCGCCGCCCTTCACCGTCATGCGGCACTGGCTGTCGCCGAAATAATAGCAGAGCTCGCGGTGATCCGCGGCTTCGAAGAAGGCCAGGTCGGCGCTCATGCCCGGCATTACCGCGCCCGCCCTGTCGCCGATGCCGAGCGCCCAGGCGCCGTTGACCGTGGCCGCGCAGAGCGCCTCCTCCGGCGTCATGGCGCAATGCGTGCAGGCGACCGAAAGCACGAACTGCATGTTCCAGCAGGGGCAGGTGCCGGGGTTGAAGTCCGTGGCCAGCGCCACCGGCACGCCGGCCTCTATTATCTCCCGGGCCGGCGGGTACTTGGCCAGGCCGAGGTAATAGTTGGACGCCGGCAGCAGCGCCGCGATGGTGCCGGCCTCCCGCATGGCCGAGATATCCTCGGCGAAGACGTGGTCGGCGTGGTCCGCGCTTATCGCCCCGGCCGCCGCGCCCGCCCTGGTGCCGCCGTAATTGGAAAGCTGTTCCGAATGGACCTTAGGCCTGAGGCCCAGGCGCGCGGCCTCTTTCAGATAGTCCCGGGTCTGTTCGGGCGTGAAATAGCCTTTCTCGCAGAAGATATCGACGAAGACGGCCAGTTTTTCCGCCACCGCCTTCGGAAGTATCTCACGGGTCACATAGTCCAGGTATTTCCGGGAATCGCCGTTGAATTCCGGCGGCACGCCGTGGGCGGCCAGCAGGGTCGGCAGCATCTCCAACGGGGTCCTGGCGGCCGCGGCCTTCACGGCGCGCAGCATCTTGAGCTCCGATTCCAGGTTCAGCCCGTAGCCGCTCTTCACCTCTATAGTCGTGGTGCCGCAGCGCAGAAAAAGCTCCGCCCTGCGGGCCAGCTGCTCCGCCATCGCCTTCGGCGGCTGCCTGCGGACCGCGCCGATGCTGGAGATTATCCCCCCGCCGGCGGACTTTATCTCCTGGTAGGTGGCGCCGGCCGTGCGCATGGAGAAATCCTTCAGCCGCGGCTCGGCGAAAACGGCGTGGGTGTGGCTGTCGACGAAGCCCGGCAGGCAGACGCCGCGGCCCTCCACCTTCCGGGCCTTTTTCGCCAGCGGGTGGCGGGCGACCTGGGCGCGCGGCCCCGCCGCGACGACCAGGCCCTTGTCGGCCAGCACCGCCGCGTCCTTCACCAGCCCCGTCTCGCGCATGGCGGCGCCGGCCCTCGGGGCCTTTTCGCCCGCGAAGGTCAGCAACTGGTCTATGCCGGTGAAAAGTACGGCCATCAGCGGAAATTGTCGAACTGCAGCGTTATCCCGAAGTCCTTGCCGCGCAGCAGGCCCATGATGTTCTGCAGCTCGTCCTTGGAACGCGAGGTGACGCGCAGGATATCGCCCTGTATGGCGACGGTGGCCTTGAACTTGTTGTCCTTGACGAAGCGCACCATCTCCTTGGCCTTGTCCTGCGGTATGCCTTGCTGCACCTTCACGACCATCTTCGCGCGGCCGCCCAGCGCGCTCTCCGGCTTTTCCGGCTGGAAGTTCTTGAGCGGCAGGCCGCGCTTGGCCATCCTGGTCAGCAGTACGTCGTAGAGCGCCTTGACCTTGAAATCGTCCGACGAGACCAGGTTCAGGACATTGGCCTTCTTATCGTAGGAGATCTCGGAGTTCGTATCCTTGAAGTCGTAGCGGTTGGCTATCTCCTTCAGGGAATTATTCACCACTTCGTCCACCAGGGTGGGCTCCACCTTGGAAACCACGTCGAAACTGAAGTCATTGGCCATAGAGTTCCTCCTATTTGAGCATGGGGACTTTCACGCCCTTGCGGCGGGCGCAGTCCTTCGCGATCTTATACCCGGCGTCGGCGTGGCGCAGCACGCCCATCGCCGGGTCGTTGGTCAGCACGCGCTCCAGGCGCGCGGCCATCTCTTTGGTGCCGTCGGCGACGGTGACCTGGCCGGCGTGCAGCGAATAGCCCATGCCGACCCCTCCGCCGTGATGGAAGGACACCCAGCTGGCGCCGGAGGCAGTATTGACCAGCGCGTTGAGTATCGGCCAGTCGGCTATGGCGTCGGAGCCGTCCTTCATCGACTCGGTCTCGCGGAAGGGGCTGGCTACGGAGCCGGAATCCAGGTGGTCGCGGCCGATGACGACGGGAGCCGAGATCTTGCCCTTCTTCACCAGTTCGTTGAAACGCAGGCCGGCCAGGTGCCTCTCGCCGTAACCCAGCCAGCAGATGCGGGCGGGCAGGCCCTGGAACTTCACCTTTTTGGAGGCCATGTCGAGCCAGCGGCGCAGATGCGCGTTATGCGGGAAAAGCTCCAGCACGGCCTTGTCCGTGACCGCGATATCCTTCGGATCGCCGGAAAGGGCGGCCCAGCGGAACGGGCCCTTGCCCTCGCAGAAAAGGTCGCGGATATAGGCGGGCACGAAGCCGGGGAAGTCATAGGCGTTCTTCACGCCCTGCTTGAAGGCCATCGTGCGGATATTGTTGCCGTAGTCGAAGGTTATCGCGCCGGCCTTCTGCAGTTTCAGCATGGCCTGCACGTGTATCGCCATCGACTCCATCGCCAGCTTCACGTATTTCTTAGGGTCGCGTTTGCGGAGCTCGGCGGCGGCTTTGAGCGTATAACCCTTCGGGATATAGCCGCGCAGCGGGTCGTGGGCGGAGGTCTGGTCGGTCAGCACGTCTATCTTCACGCCGCGGCGCGCCATTTCCGGCAGCACCTCGGCGCAGTTGCCCAGCAGGCCGATGGACAGCGGGCGCTTCTCCCTGACGGCGGTTTCCGCCAGGCGCAGCGCCTCGTCCAGCGTGCGCGCCATCGTGTCCACGTAGGCGGTGTCGAGGCGCTTCCGTATCCGGGTCTCGTCCACCTCTACGACTATCGCGACGCCTCCGGCCATCGTGACGGCCAGGGGCTGGGCTCCGCCCATGCCGCCGAGACCGCCGGTGACGGTGAGTTTGCCCGACAGGTCCCCGCCTTTAAAATGTTTCCGGGCCAGGGCCGCGAAGGTCTCGTAGGTGCCCTGCAGTATGCCCTGCGTGCCGATATAGATCCAGGAGCCGGCGGTCATCTGGCCGTACATCATGAGGCCCTTCTTCTCCATCTCGTCGAAGGTCTCCCAGTTGGCCCAGTTGCCGACCAGGTTGGAGTTGGCCAGTATCACGCGCGGGGCGTAGTCGTGGGTGCGCAGGACGCCGACCGGCTTGCCGGACTGTATGAGCAGCGTCTCGTCGTTGCCGAGTTTCCGCAGGGAGTTGACGATGGCGTCGTAGCAGGCCCAGTTGCGCGCCGCGCGGCCGCGGCCGCCGTACACTACCAGTTCCTCCGGCCGCTCGGCGACCTCGGGGTCCAGGTTGTTCATCAGCATGCGCAGGGCGGCCTCCTGCTGCCAGCCCCTGCAGGAAAGCTTGTTGCCGCGCGCGGCGCGTATGTTCTTGTGAGGTATCATGCTCGCTCCTTACTCGGTGAAATGGCCGGCCAGCACGGCTTCGGCCACGGCCTCGATGCGGCCGGAGAAGACCTCGTCGCCTTTGAAGGCCGGCGAGATCTCGCGCAGCCTGGCCAGGGCCTTTTCCAGCGGGCGGCTGGACCGGAGCGGCCGGTGGAACTCTATGCCCTCGGCCGCCGCCATCATCTCTATCGCCGTCACGCGGGCCGTATTGCGCACGACCTCCTTCAGCTTGAGGGCCGCCGTCATGCCCATGCTGACGAAGTCCTCCTTGTTGGCGGAGGTGGATATCGAGTCGGCGCTGGCCGGGTGGCTGAGAACCTTGTTCTCGTTGCAGAGGGCCGCGGCCGTGACATGGGCTATCATGAAGCCGGATTCAACGCCGGGGTCGCGCGCCAGGAAAGGCGGCAGGATCCTGAAGTCGCTCACCAGCTGGGCTATGCGCCGCTCCGAGATATTGCCCAGCGCCGTGACGGCTATGGCGGCGAAGTCGGCGGCGAAAGAGACGGCCTGGCCGTGGAAATTGCCGCCCGAGAGCACCTCGATGGAACCGCGCTTCTTCCCCTCCACCACCAGCGGGTTGTCGGTGACGCTGGCGAGTTCGGTCTCGAAGACCCGCAGCGCGTAGCCCAGGGCGTCGCGCGCTGCGCCCATGGCCTGCGGCATGCAGCGCAGCGAGTACGGGTCCTGCACGCGCTTGTCGCCGCGGGAATGGGAGGCGCGTATGGGGCTGCCCTTGAGCAGGCCCTCCAGCGCCGCCGCGACCTCGCGCTGGCCGTGATGAGGCTTGAGGGCGTGGATGCGCCTGTCGAAAGCGGTCGGGGTGCCCTTGAGGGCCTCCACGCTCATGGCGCCGGCCAGCACGGCCGCGTCGAAAAGGTTGACCGCCTCGAAAAGGGCCAGACCGCCGACGGCCTTCATGGCCTGGGTGCCGTTTATGAGGGCCAGGCCCTCCTTTTCGGCCAGTTCCACCGGTTTTATGCCGGCCTTCTTCATTACGGCGGCCGAGGGCAGCCATTTGTCGGAGCCGGCGGCCTTCGCCGTTCCCTCTCCGATGAGCGTCAGCGCCATGTGGGCCGAAGGGGCCAGGTCGCCGCTGGCCCCGACGGAGCCCTTGGACGGGATGAAAGGGATGACGCCCTTGTTTATCATCGCGCAGAGGGTCTTCACCACGACAGGGCGCACGCCGGAATTGCCCACGGCCAGCTCGTTGGCGCGGGCGAACATCAGGGCCAGGCACTCCGCGTCGTCCAGCGGGGCGCCGACCCCGCAGGCGTGGCTGCGGATGAGGTTCACCTGCAGGTTCTTCAGTTTCCCGCGGGAAACGCGCTGGCTGGCCAGTTCGCCGAAGCCGGTGTTTATGCCGTACATGACCCTGTCCCCGGCCAGCAGGCGCTCCAGCCCCGCGCGGCGCGCGGCTATGAACTTCAGCGCGCGCGGCGTCACGACCGTGCGGCGGCGTCCGAAAGCCGCGTCGGCCAGGTCGCATAAGGTGGGCCTGGAGCCCAGTTCGAAAGGTTTCATGATGTTTTTCCTCCGGATCTTTTCCACAGCTCGCCGACGGTAACCGCGCCGGCGGGCTTTAAAGCGTTCACGAAGTGAGCGAAGACCTTGCGGGTGGTCTCCACGTCGGCAAGGGCGCGGTGCCAGCCCTCGCTCGGGATATTGAGCTCGGCGGCGATATTGCCCAGCCGGTTGCTCTGGAACTGCCAGTTCTTCCGGGCTATCGCCAGGGTGTCCACGACCGGTAGCCCCGGGAACTTCAGCCCGACCCTCTCGCACTCCGCCCGCAGGAACCTGATGTCGAAATCGGCGTTGTGCCCCACTATGACGGTATTCTCCAGCATGGCCAGCAGGCGCGGGGCGACTTCGCCGAAAGAGGGGCTGTCCTTGACCATCTCGTCGGTGATGCCGTGTATGGCCGAGCAGGCGGCCGGGATGGGCCCGCCGGGGTTGACCAGTTCGGCCAGCGAGCCCAGGCGCTCCTCCCCCCGGAAGCTGATGGAGGCGACCTCGCAGACCCGGGCCGAGCGCGGCGAAAGGCCGGTGGTCTCCACGTCGAGGAAGGAGAAGACGGCCTCTTCCACGGGGATGTTCAGCAGTTCGGTATCGGCGTGATGCATGTCGAAATAAGAGGACACGGCCCGCCCGGCGGCGGGGAACGGGTCAGAAAGCGCCGTAATAGATATAGCGGGCCCAGAGTCCGCAGACGACGGCGGCCAGCACGCTCACGACTATATTGGTGCGGGAAAGGTCCAGTATGCGTTTTTTCCGCACATAGACCATCTGCGCTATCCAGGCGGCGGCGAAAGGGATCCAGTACCAGCCTTTTACCAGGAAAAAGGCCCAGAGCACCACCCGCTCGAAGATCAGGAAGTACTTCTCGTCGAAGCCCGGGAAAGTCTTCTCGTGCAGTTCCTTCTCGATGAAATAGACGAGCACCGTGGTCGCGTGCGTCACTATGACCAGCATCGAGAGCAGACCGACCCATTTTTCGGGGTGGAAGAAGCCGCTGTCGAGCGTGAACACCGGCGCCAGCAGGAACAGGATGTAGACGTGCAGGAACTGGTCGAGCAGGAAGCTCAGCAGGCCGTCCCTGAAACGCAGGGTCTTCATCGTATAGACCCGCAGCTGGTCCACCATGTAATGCGTGACCAGCAGCAGGAGCATGGCGGTCCAGCCGTTGAAAGGCAGGTTCCCCACCCTGAACCAGACGTCCGGCAGCCACTGCCAGACCAGGGCGAGGGCCACTAGGAAATGGGTCAGGCAGTGGATGACCATCCCGGCCAGCCCCTCGCGCTTCATGCGGTTCACGACGTTGAACTGCAGCGTGAAGTCCGCCAGCAGGTGCGAGAGCAGCAGTCTCCAGAATATCGTCATTCGCGCGTCATCCCTTGGAGGTCAGGTTAAAGGACTTGTCCCAGTCCTTCGGGGGCTCCTTGGCCCAGGCCTCGGCCGTCTCGAAGTAGTACTGCGAAGGCCCGTCGCCCGGCAGCGCGGCCAGGGCGGCCTTGAAATCCTTTATCGAGGCCTTGTAATCGCCCTTATAGAACTTCCCGATGCCGGCCTCGTAATGCCCGAGCATCTCCTTCACGTCCGCCGGGGCCTCTCCCTTGCGCGCGAAAGGCTCGTAGACCTTCACCGGTATCGCCTTGCCCACCACGCGTATGCTGCCCAGATAGCGGTGGTCGAACTGGTCCTTGAGGTCCTCGAAGGTGTACTCGCTGGCCATGATCTTGGAGTGGAAGAACTTGTTGGCGCCCTCGAGCCGGGAGGCCAGGTTCACGGAGTCTCCCATCACGGTGTAGGAGAGACGGGTGCGGGAGCCCATGTTGCCGACCACCATCGGCCCGGAATTGAGGCCTATCCGGCACGACGGCTTTATCTCGAACTGCGTCAGTTCCCTGTTGATGCGCGCCATCGCCGACTGGCAGTCCACGGCGGCCAGCACGGCCAGCCTGCGATGGTCCTTCTGGTCCAGCGGCGCGTTCCAGAAGGCCATGATGCAGTCGCCGATGTACTTATCCACCACGCCGTCGTTCCGGAGCACCACTTCGGTCAGCGCGGAGAGGTACTCGTTGAGCATCTGCGTGAGCTGTTCCGGGGACATCTTCTCCGACATCGTGGTGAAGCCGGCGATATCCAGGAAGAAGGCCGTCATGTCCCGCTTCTCTCCGCCCAGGGAGAGTTTGGACGGGTCCTTCGTGATCACGTCCACCACCTTGGGCGACAGGTACTGGCCGAAGGTGTTCTTGATCCACTTCTTCTCGCGGCCCTCGGCCAGGCCCTTCTCCACGGCGATATAGGCGAAGGGGAAGAAGAGCGAAAGAGCCACCGAGACGAACGGGAAAATGATGCCGCCGGCCAGCAGCACCACGTACCCGGCGGCGAGGGTCAGGAGGAGTCCCGAGCAGACCGAGACCAGCAGGCCCAGGGAACGCCTGTAGAGCAGCGCCGGCACCCAGGGCAGCAGCAGCACCAGCATCATGAACAGGTCCTCTTCCTCCAGGAAGTCGTCCTCTATGGCGTTGTCCAGGAAAGTCGCGTGGACTTCGGCTCCCGGCAGCTGCTGATGGAAGGGGCTGGGCGAATGATCGAAGGCGCCGACCGCCGTGGCCGCCACGATGACTATGCCGTCCTTTACGGCTTCTTTTTCCTCTTTGCTCAGGCGCCCGCTGAGTATGTCGGCGATGGAGATATGCCTGAAACTGGAGAAAGTGACCGAGGCCTCGTTGGTGCACCAGCCGGGATGTTTTTTGCGGTCGATGAAGTCCCGGTAACGCAGGGTTTTCCAGCGGGCATGGGAGTCCATCGAGTTATCGTAGTCGTAATGGATACGGCTGATATGCTCGCCCGTGTACAAAGAAAGGCCGGCTATCCCGAGGGAGGGGACCGCCAGTTTCGGGAACTCCTTGCCTATCGCCGTAGCGCCGAGTCCGGCCGCGGCGTAGGTGATGTACGGAAAGGTACCGTCGTCCAGAGGCTCTCCCAGCCAGAAAGGCGGATATCTCCGGATCTGGCCGTCCTCGTCCATGAACGTCTCGACGTGCGGCTGGGCCATTATGGCGCTGGCCGCGGCCAGGCCTTTTATGGGATGGATGAACTTGCCGGACCCGGCGTCCTTGTGGAGGAGATTGGCGACCTTGCCGGACCGGGCCGTCGCCTTGACGAAACGCTCGTTGTCCTCCGGCCTGTCCTTCTTGCTGGCGCTGACCAGGACGTCGAAGACTATGCCCCTGGCGCCGAGGCGGTCCAGGCTCTTCACGAGATCGCCGTAATGATTGCGCGGCACCGGCCAGCCGTACTCCTCTATCGTCAGTTCGTCTATGGCGGCGATGGTTATCTTGGGGTTCGCGGGCTTCGTGATGTACTTGCCGAAAAGGAACCTGTGGCCCTCCACGCGCTTCCAGCCCAGCTGGGCGGCCGCATAATTGAGCGCTTCCGGGAGGCGCAGGACGATGTGATGCCAGCCGTTCTCCATGTTCCTGACGGTTTGGCCGAAGCCGGAGAAAACGAGCCAGAGGAAGGAGAACAGCGCGATGGCGACGTACAACTTCTTGTTGGAGGTTTTTTTTGCGGATTTTTCTTTCATTTCCCAGCCTTTGACGGAATTACGGGCGCCTTTTCCAGGGACCGCCGCGACCCAGATTCTATATATATATCATTGCGAGGGCAAGAAAACCCTGAAGCTCCCGCCCGGTCCGGCCGCGGCCCTGATGTCGCCGCCGTGGAGCCCGGCTATCCTCTTCACGATGGCCAGGCCCAGGCCGAAACCCGGCTTATCTGTGCCCTTGACGCGGCCGTATTTTTCGAAGATCGACTCGACCTCTCCCGCCGGGACGCCGGGCCCCGTGTCCGTGACCGCCAGCTCGGCGCCGCCGGGGACGGAGGAGGCCGACAGCGAGACCTCCCCCCCTTCCGGGGTGAACTTGAGCGCGTTGGAGAGCAGGTTCTCCAGGAGGCGCTCCAGCATCTTCCTGTCCCCCCGCAGCTCCAGGCCCTCCGGGACGGAGACGGCGAACCTCACTTTCTTCTCCTCGAAAAGGTGGCGGAAGCGGCCGGCGGCGGACTCCGCCAGGCCGGCGGCGGGCACGGCTTCCTTTTCCAGCTTCAGGCTGCCGCTCTCCATGCGCGAGATGTCCAGGATGTTCTCGAGCAGTTCGAAAATGCGGGAACTGGACGACTTTATCTCCGACAGCCGTCCGGACTTATCGGCGTCTCCGGAGAGCGCCTTTTCCAGCAGGCGTATGTGCCCCTGCATGGAAAGCAGCGGCGCCCGCAGGTCGTGGGCGACGGAATGGAAGAAGTCGTCCTTCATGGCCTGCAGCTGGCGCTCCGCGGTCACGTCGCGGAGCAGGATGAATATCGCGGGTTTCTGCTTCCTGGGCGAAAGTGTCTGTATGTTGACGCGGAACCAGCGCGTCTCTCCGCCCGGCGTTTCGAGGGAGATCACCTCGCCGGCGGTCGCCCGGAGCTTGACTATCCCGCTTATCCTGCGGCGGGTCTCCTCGTTCTCCCCCCCGGCGCTTCCGAGGCCCAGCAGCGAGCGGGCGCGCGAATTGGCGTAGACCAGTTCCCCCCGCATGTCGCAGAGGATCATGGCGTCGTGGAGCAGGCTGATGAGGAGGTCGGTCTTCTGCTTCTCCTCCAGCACCTTCTCCACCTGCATCTCCTGGTAGCGGTCCACCTCGCGCATCATCGCGTTGAAGGCCTTGAGCAGTTCCGAGAATTCCCTTATCCCGGTGCTCTCGTCCACGGGCTGCTTGAAGTTCTGGCCGGTCACGCGGGCCGCGCCGGCCATCAGCTCCCCGACGGGCCCTATCAGGCGCCTGCTGAGCAGCAGCGCGGAGAAATAAAAGACCGTGGAGATGGCGAGCAGGAAAAAGACGATGAGCGAGGTTATCAGGTTTATGCCCCGGAAGGCGTCGTGCCCGGCCTGCAGGGTCACGACCATCAGGTCGAAACCCGGCACCGGGCTGAAAGCCCCGACATAGCGGCCGCCGCGGCCGGCTATCGAGTCGGAATGGCGGCTTTCGCCGGAAAAAAGGTCCTTCAGGGCGTCGGGGTCCACCGGCGGCAGGCCGCCGGGAGGACCGAAGAGCCCGCCGGAGGAGTCCGCCAGGAAGACCCCGCCCCCGGACCCTATCCGCTGGCGGGCCAGGACGGAGAAGAGCTCCCTGAGGTCCACGGCGGCGAAGAACCAGCGCCCGCCGTCGAGCGGGTAGAAAAGGTGGCAAACGGGCAGGTCGTAGACCAGCTCGAAGTTCCCGAAGGCGGGTTTGCCGGAAGCCGACGCGGAGGCGAAAAGAGGGTTGCCCGAGAAGTCCAGTTCGCCGAAGAGACGCCTGGCCTGGAAAGTGCCGTCCTTGTGCAGCTCCCGGCCGCGCCCGTCGAGCACGGCGGCCAGGGCGAAGCGTCCCTGCCGTCCCAGCGCGGAAGCGACGAGTTCCTTCCCGTCCTTCCCGGCGGAAGCGGACAGCCAGGAGACCTCCTTGACCAGCGCCTCCAGGTGCGAGGCCGCGGCGACCCCGGCCATGCCGGAAAGGCTCTGGTGCAGCGTGAGGATGTTCTCCCTCGCCACGGACTGGTAGTAAAAGAGGAAGCCGCCGGTAGGGATTATCGGTATCAGGCCTATGCCGAATATGATGAGCAGGAGGCGATTGAATAAGGTCACAAAAAGCCGTCGGCCCCGTCCCGGGGCCCGCGCCGCCGCCGAACGTCCCGGAGGCCCCCGGCCCCCGCGGCGCGCGCTATTTCCCTTTCTTCTTCAGCGTTTCTATCAGCTTCGGCACTATCTCGTGCACGTCCCCCACGACGCCGTGCCTGGCCACGTTGAAGATCGGGGCGTTGGGGTCCTTGTTGACGGCGACGATGATGTCCGAGGCCTTCATGCCGACTATGTGCTGCACGGCGCCGGAGATGCCGCAGGCCAGGTAGAGCTTGGGCGAGACCGTGGTGCCGCTCTGGCCGACCTGGTGGGTCTTCTCCTTGAAGCCCATGTCCACCGCGGCCCGCGAGGCTCCTACGACGCCGCCGAGGAGCGAGGAGAGTTCCTCCAGCATTTTGAACTTCTCTCTGGTCTTGAGGCCGCGCCCGCCGGAGACTATCACGCGGGCCTCTTCGATCTTCGCGCCGGCCTTGTCGTGGGCCAGCTTGCGCTCGAGCACTTTCACGCGGCGCAGGCCCTTGTCGATCTTTATCTCCTCGCGCACGACTATGGCCGCGCGGCCGGGGCGCGGCTCGTCTATCTTCATGACATTGGGGCGCACGGTGGCCATCTGGGGCCTGGAGTTGGGGCTGAGGATGTCCGCCATGATATTGCCGCCGAAGGCCGGGCGGCTCTGCACCAGCAGGCCGTCGCGTATCGCCAGCCCGGTGCAGTCGGCCGTCAGGCCGACGTAGATGGAGGAGGCCACGCGCGGGGCCAGGTCCCGGCCCTGTATCGAGGCGGGGTAGAGCATGACCGCGGGCTTGTGCCTGTTTATTATGCCGATGACCGCCGTGGAGAAGATATCGGTGTTGTACTCGAAGAACTCCGGGTTCTCGGCCAGGTAGACCTTGTCGGCGCCGTACTCGCCCAGTTCCTTCTCCCAGCCGTGGTTCTTGTCGGTGATCAGCACCGCGCAGAGCTCCTGCCCCAGTTCGTCGGCCAGCCGCCTGCCGGCGGAGAGCAGTTCCAGCGTGACGGGGCGGATCTTCTTCCCGTGGCCCTTGCCGGGGACGTCCATCAGCTCGACGTAGACCCAGACGCCCCTGTAGGAGGAGAGATCGCGGCGGGCCGAGGCCTCCTCGCGGTTGATCGTGATCGCCTTGACGGGGCAGACCTGCACGCAGGCGCCGCAGAGGGTGCAGGCCTCGTTCATGACCGCCAGCCTGTCGACCAGCTGTATGGCGGCGAAGGGGCAGACCGGCACGCACTTGCCGCAGCCTATGCATTTCTTGGAAACTTCGATCATATTTTCGTCCTTCTCCTTGGAAAAACCGTACGCGCCGCGCTACTCGCCTATGAACTGGCCCTTGCGCATTATCGCCAGTATGTGCTCGGCCGCCTCGTGCGCGGAACCGGAGAACATCTCGGCTTTCTCCCGCTGCGGCGGCGGGTATATTTTCGAGACCTGGGTAGGCGAGCCCTTGAGCCCGAGGTACTGCGGCTCCGCCCCGATATCGGCGGCGGTCCAGACGTGATAGGGTTTCTTCGACGAGCCGTAGATCTCGGTGAACGAGGGCCAGCGCGGGCTGAACTCCTGCGGGACCAGGACCGTGAACAGCACCGGGGGCTTCGCCTCGACTATCTCGTGGCCGCCGTCTATGTGCCGGCGGGCCACGAAGTTCTTACCGTCGATGTCGACGCGCTCGCAGAAGGTCACCTGCGGTATGCCCAGCTGCTGGGCTATGCCGGGGCCGGTCTGGGCGGTGTCGCCGTCGATGGCCTGCATGCCGCAGAAGATGGCGTCGGTCTTGCCTATTTTGGCTATGCCTTTGGCCAGGGCGTAGGAGGTGGACCAGGTGTCGGAGCCGGCGAAGGCCATGTCGGAGAGCAGCACGCCCTCGTCGGCGCCCAGGGCGAGGCCCATCTGCACCACGCTGCGGGCCTGCGGCGGGCCCATCGAGATCACGGTGACCCGGCCGCCGTACGACTTCCTGAGTTTCAGCGCGTTCTCCAGCGCGGCGTGGTCGTAGGGATTGACGATGCTGGGCACGCCGGCCCGGATGAGGTGGCCCGTCTCGGGGTTTATCTTGACCTCGGTCGAGTCGGGGACCTGTTTGACGCAGACGACTATGTTCATCTCTCGCTCCTTGGCAAAGGCTACTTGGCCTTGAAAGTGGTCTTGAGCCCGGCCGCGGCCAGGTCCATGTCGGTTATCAGGCCCTTCTGGGCCTCCTGGACGGCCGGCAGGTTCATGGCCGCGGACAGCCCCGACGAATTGTCGGAGGCGCCCAGCACCAGCGCCAGGCCCTCGACGGAGAGCGTCAGGGCGGCCTCGCGGGCGTAGACGCGCGAAAGCGCCTTGTAAACGCCGGCGTCGAAGCGGACGCTCTCCGGGTATTTGCCCGGCGCGGCGGCGCGCGCGAAGCAGGCGGCGGTCTCGGCCAGGGCTATCAGCCGGCCCAGTTTGAAGGTGACGTGCTGGTGGCGGGTCAGCTTCTGCACGCGGCACTCCTCCATGACGGCGGCCAGCGCGCGCAGCGCCATTCCGGCCGCGCAGGCGCCGCAGTCGTGGACGGAAGCGTGCAGCTTGTCCATCTCGTCGGCCAGGTCCAGGTGGTACCGGCCGCGGCTCTTGAGATGCTCCTGCCAGCGGCCGCGGTAGATGGTCATCTCCATGATCTCGCTGGTGCCCTCGTAGATGCAGGTGATCTTGATGTCGCGCTTTATCTTCTCGACGGGGAAGTCGCGCGTGTAGCCGTAGCCGCCCAGCGCCTGTATCGCATCCTCGGCGGCCTTGTTGCCGTTCTCGGTGGCGGAGTACTTGGCGATGGCTCCCTCGGTCTGCAGGCCGTGCTCGCCGCCGTCGAGGCGGTTGGCGGTGTACTCGATGTAGGCGCGGGCGGCCTCGAGGCGCGCCGCGTGCGGCACTATGAGCTTGTGGGTGTAGCCCTGCTTCTCGCTCAGCGGGCCGCCGGCCTGTATGCGCTGCTGGCTGTAGCGTATGGCCTGCTCGAGCGCCTCCCAGCCGGCGCCGAGGCCGAAGGCGGCGACCATGAGGCGGGTGTAGCCGAAGACGGCCTGGGCCTGCAGGAGGCCTTTGCCTTCCTCGAGGCCTATCAGGTGGTCGGCGGGGACATAGACATTGTCCAGCGCCAGCCCGGCGGTGTTGGAAAGCCTTATGCCGTGCTTGTCCTCGTGCTTGTTGGGAGAGAAGCCCTCCGTGTTCCGCTCGACTATGAACCAGGACGGCCCGCCCGGGGCCATGGCCAGCACGGTGTAGAGGTCGGCCACGCCGCCGTTGGAGATCCACTGTTTGTTGCCCGAGATGCGGTAGCCGGCGATCTTGCCGTTCTTCACCACGTGCTCGGCGCGCGTGCGCAGGTTGATGAGGTCCGAGCCGGCGTCGGCCTCGGTGGCGGCGTAGGCCACCATCAGGTTCTCTTTGGCTATCTTGTTGAGCCATTTGGTCTTCTGCTCCTGCGTACCGCCGACGTTTATGGGATCGGTGCCCAGGAAGGTGGCGAAGACGCCGGTGGCTATGCCCAGGTCTATGCGGGCCAGGGCCTCGCAGACGCGGTAGATGTCGTAGGTGCCGCCCGAGACCCCGCCGTACTCCTCGGGGATCATCAGCAGGTGCACGCCCAGCACGGCCGGGTCGTACATCTCTTTAAGGATCTCCGCCGGGAACTCGTTGGCGTGGTCCAGTTCCCTTATCAGGTCGTAAGGCAGCCGCCTTTTGGCGTACTCCTTCAGGCTGTCGAGGACCAGTCCCCGTGAAATAGCGTCCATGCTGGGCATTATCGGGTCTCCTTAAGCTTTTACCGCGCTCACGCTCTCTATGAAAGACCGGGCGTCGCCCGCCATGCGGCCCGCCAGTTCCTTGTCGTCGAGCGACTCGGCGTTGATGAAGACGTTCTCCGTCGCGCCCTTCACCGCCGCTTCGAGCAGGTACAGCGCGCTGCGGTAATCCGAGACGACATGGGACGAGATGTCGCCGCATTTTCGCAGTTCGGCGGCGGCCTCCGCGGCCAGGCGCGCGGTCTTGAGCGGCACTTCGGCGGCGTATTTCAGGGCCTCCTGCATCCTCGGCTTGCGCCCGGGATCGTCCTTGGGGGTTTTCATCGCCGCCATGAAGGCGTCGTAAGAAAGCGAATCCTCGGCCACGCAGGCCTGCAGGTCGCCGCGCAGCCGCCCGAGCCGGGCTTGCAGGGCGGCCAGGCCCGGCTTCTTCGACTCCTCGAGCTTCTTGCCGCGCAGGGTGATGCCGGCGGCCATCTGGCCGAGGGCGCAGCCCATCGCTCCGGCTATGGCCGCGGCGCTGCCGCCGCCCGGCGTCGGGTCGGTATTGGCCAGCGCGTCGGCCAGCAGGCCCGCGCCGGACTGCCAGGAACCCAGCAGCTTGAGCAGTTTGGTCTCCAGCACCTGCGTGCCTTTGTCGAACCCCTGCACTTTGAGCGATTCCACGGCGTAATCGGTCAGCGCCTCCTGCGTGGTCAGGCCGATGAGCTCGGTGCCGGTGATCTCTATGCCTTTGGGGCCGAGGTCCTTGTCCATCTCGTCGAGCACGCGCTTGATGGAGGTGGTCTTATAGTCGGTAAGCACCGTGGACATCTGCACCTGGCCCTTGCTCTCCAGGAAGATCTCCTTGGCGCGCAGCGCCGGCAGGCCGCCGCCGGTGGTGCGTATCTTCTTGGCCAGGACCTTGGCGAACTCCATGTCGGTGGTGGCCAGGTTGACGTTGAAATTGACTATC
Organism: Elusimicrobiota bacterium; assembly: GCA_019135865.1. Lineage (GTDB taxonomy): Bacteria > Elusimicrobiota > Elusimicrobia > Elusimicrobiales > UBA9959 > UBA2231. The sequence continues at coordinate 39,681 of JAGVVD010000019.1, read as the reverse complement.
TGGTGGCGGGCGCCGACGGCCATCGCGCCGGCGGTGGGATGTATCTTGTTGGGTCCGAAGTCCGGCACGCGCTCGGGGTCCTTGCCGATGACCTCGCGCAGGCCCTCGAACTGGCCCTTGCGGACCTTGGCCAGGTCGCGGCGGTGCTCCACGCGCGCCGCCTTGTCGTAGAGATAGACCGGGATGCCCAGTTCGCGGCCTATGCGCTCGCCGGCCTTCGCGGCCAGCGCGACGCAGTCCTCGATGGTCGAATCCATGACCGGGATGAACGGCGCGACGTCGGTGGCGCCCATACGGGGATGCTCCCCCTTGTGCTGGTTGAGGTCTATGAGCTCGGAGGCTTTTTTGGTCACCGCGAACATGGCGTCCGCGGCGGTCTCCACGGGGGCGATGAAGGTGAGGACGGTGCGGTTGTGGTCGGCGTCCTTCTCGACGTCCAGGACCAGGACCCCGGGCACGGCCCGGGCGGCGTCCACTATCGCGTTTATCCTGGAGAGGTCGCGCCCCTCGCTGAAATTCGGTACGCATTCCACGAACTTGCCCATCGAAGCACCTCCGCGAAATAGTAAGAGACTTTTATAATTATACTATTTGGCGGTTGGCGAGGGAAATCCCGGCTCCGCGGACCGGGAGCGGGCGGGCGCTGAAAAGCAAAAACCCGCGTTCAGCGGGTTTTAGCTCCCCCCTGAACTACGGGGGGTTTCAACGGGCGGCAGGCCCACGGGCCTGCGGCCATTCATAGTATAGCAGACCGTATTGACTTGTCAAGACCCCGGAGCCGGCGAGGTCCCCGGCGCAAAGAGCGCCGGGGGCCGGTTGAGGAGCGTCCCGTTCACTTTCCGGCGGGCGGCGGGAGCGGCCCCGGCTTTTTGGAGCCGGGCCCGGCGCCGGCGGCGTGCCTCGCTTTCAGGCCGGAGAGGGCCTCCCGGTGCGCGGCCCTGAGGCGGCGCCTCGCCCGGCCCGCCTCGGCCGGAGGTTTGTCCCTGAGGGAGATCTCCAGTTCCTTCAGCTCGGCTTCCTGCTTTTTTCTGAGCGCGGCTATCTCCGAGTTCCTCGCCCGTTTCAGTTCCGGACCCGAAAGAGCGGCCGTACTGGCGGTCACGGCGGCCGTGCTCGCGGTCACGGCGGCCGTACTCGCGGTCACGGCGACCGTGGAGATCTCCGGCCCGGGGGAGGGCGGCTCGACGGCGCGGGCGGCCGGCGGCGGGGCCGCCAGAAGGAGCAGGGAAAACAACGATGCGTTCATTTCTTCACCTCCGGGAAAACACCAGCGGGACCGGGCCTATGCCGCTCCTCACCTTCGAAAGGTCGTAGTTCCCGTCGGGCGAGGGCCCGGCGAAACCGGCGGTCGCGCGGTCCTTTATGAAAAGCGGGGTATCGAGGTCGATAAGGTCGAAACCGCCCAGACCGGCGGCGAAATGGGCGGCGCAGACGGAGGAGAGCCGGCTCTCCAGCATCTCCCCCATCATGAGGGAGACGCCCTTCGCCTTCGCCAGCCGGTACACTTCCAGGGACTGGGCCAGGCCCAGCTTCATCAGTTTTATGTTGAGCCCGGTGACGCCGGCCCGTATCAGGCGCACCGCGTCCTGGAGGGAATAGAGGCTTTCGTCGGCGCAGACCGGGAAGTCGAAGTCGCGCGACAGGGCCGCCAGCCCCTCGATATCGTCCCGCTTCACCGGCTGCTCCAGCACGGAAGGCCTTATACCGGCCCGGCGCAGGTCGCGCACGAAAGAACGGGCCTCGGCGACGCTCCAGGCGCAGTTGGCGTCCAGGAATATCGCCGCGCCCGGGGCGGCCTTCCGGACCGCGGCCGCGCGCCGCAGGTCGTCGTCATGGTCGATGCCGACCTTTATCTTGAAGATCTTCATGCCCCGGGCCAGGTAGAATTTCGCGAAATCGAAAGCCTGTTCGGGGGTCCCTATCACCACGGTGATATCGGTGACGGTCTTCGCGGGCCGCGGGCCGTAGAAGCGCCAGAGCGGGACTTTCATCAGCCGCGCCAGCGCGTCCAGCACGGCCATCTCCGCGGCGGCCAGCGCCGCCCTGTTGCGGTCCAGGCGCTCGCGGAGGCCCCTGAAAAGGGCGTCGAAGGAGGAGATGTCCCGGCCCTCCAGCCACTCCCCGGCGCGCTTCAGCGCGGCCATGGTGCCTTCCAGGGTCTCTCCCGTTATATGCGGCGCGACCCCGGCCTCGCCGCAGCCGCGCACCCCGCCGCCCAGGCGCAGCATGAAGACGGCGTTGTCGAGTTCCTTGTGGCTGCCGGAAGAGATGGTGAAGGGCTGCGTAAGAGCGCCGCGCAGCCTGGCGACGGAAAACGACCTTATCAGAGTTTCTTTCATTCCTGTCTCCTTAGTCCGCGCCGGCCCGGGAACGGACCGGGTCAGCCCAGCCGCGAGCGGACGAACTCCGCCCTCGCCTCGTCCCTGCGGCCCGGCGGCAGTTCCCTGCCCGCCCGGGCGGAAAGATGCGCGGGCTGGGCCTGTATGGTCAGCTGGTTCAGGCCGTCCAGGTCCAGGCCCAGGCGCAGCCCCATCGCCAGGCCCATGCGGGCCAGCGAGGCGTTCTGCATGAACTCCTCGTAGCTCATCAGCCGGGCGGCGGAGAGCAGCGCGCGGGAGCGGTGAACGGCGTCCTCGGTCTTGAGGCGCAGCGCGGGGCGCAGCAGGTCCTCGCGGGCCTTTATCTCGAAATTTATCAGGTTGCGTATCACCCCGCGCACGTTCTCGGCGAACTCCTCCTCGCTCCGTCCCAGACAGACGGAATTGGAGATCTGGTAGAGGTCGCCCAGGACGTAAGTCCCCTCGCCGTACATGCCCCTGGCCGTGACCCCGAGATGGGAGAGGCTTTCGAGCACGCCGCCCAGGCGGCCGGCGCGGCCGAGGGCCGGCAGGTGGACCATGCAGGAGACGCGCATGCCGGTGCCGGTATTGGTCGGGCAGGCCGTGAGGAAACCGAACTCCGAACCGTAGGCGTAAGGCAGCAGTTCCCCCAGGCCGGTCTCCGCCGAAGAGGCGAGCTCCAGGCATTTCTCCACGGAAAAGCCGGGCAGGATGGCCTGCAGCCGCAGGTGATCCTCCTCGTTTATCATCGCCGAGAGCGTCTCGTCCGCGGCTATCACGACGGCCTGCGCGCCGGAGGCCGAAGCGAGGTTATGGGAAATATGGCGGCGTTCCACCAGGAAGCGCTTCTCCAGCGGGGAAAGGTCCTCGAGGGCCGCCTCTTTCGCGCGCGGGAAGAGACGGGAGGACTTGACCGCCTCCAGAGCCCGGCGCCTCAGCTCGGCCTGGGACTGCCTGGAGGCCCTGCCGGGGAACGGGAAGCCGTGCAGGTTGCGGGCGAAACGCACGCGGGTGGAGAAGACGATGTCCGGCCAGTCCCCGGAAGCGGAGGCCCAGTTTATCCTGTCCCGGAACCAGGAAAGGAATTTAGCGGCCATCGTCCAGCCCCTTGATGGCGTCGCGCAGCCTGGCCGCGGCCTCGAAATCCTCGCGGGCGACGGCGGCCTTGAGGGCGGCCCGCAGCGCCTCCAGTTTCTCCCCCCTCTCCCGCTCCGGGAGTTCGGACAGACTGTCGCGGTACCTGCGGCCGGCGTGGGAAGAGGAGCCGTGGATGCGGGAGAGCAGCTCGCGCAGCTGCGCGCCGAAATACCCGTAGCAGGAAGGGCAGCCCAGCCGCCCGCTCTCGCGGAACTCGGCGTACTTGAGGCCGCATTCGCCGCAGGCCAGCGGCCTGCGCTCGCTGGGCAGCAGTTCCTTGACGAAACCGCCCATCGGGCCCAGGCCGTGCGGTTCGTGCTCCCCCGCGTTCCTCTCGCTGCGCTTGAGGGCGCAGGCGGCGCAGAGGTGCATCTCGGTGACCTTGTTGTTTATCGCGGCCTTAAGGAAGACGGTAGCCTGGGCCTTGCGGCAGTCCTGGCAGAGCATCAGCGCGGCACCTCGGAAAGCTTTCCGCCTTCCAGCCGCAGGGTCCTGGACGCGCAGCGGGCGGCCTCCTCGTTATGGGTGACCATCAGCACGGCGGTCCCCTTCGCGCCGATGTCCCTGAGATCGTCCAGCACTATCTTCGCGTTATGGCGGTCCAGGTTGCCGGTCGGCTCGTCGGCGATGAGGAGTTCCGGCGAATTGCGGAGTCCGCGCAGGATGGCGGCGCGCTGCTTCTCCCCGCCCGAGATCTCCATGGGGAGCTTGCCGGCTATCTCGGCCAGGCCGAAGCGCTCGAGCAGCGCCAGGGCTTTGGCCGGGTCGGGACGGCCGGCCAGCCGCGCGGGCATGTCGATGTTCTCGAGCACGGTGAACTCGGGCAGCAGCGAGTCGAACTGGAAGACGAAACCGAGCTTGTCCCGGCGCAGCGCCGAGCGCTCCGCCTCGTCCAGCGAGCCGGCGCCGCGGCCGAAGACGCGCAGCGTCCCGCTGAAGGAATCGTCGAGCAGGCCGATGAGATGCAGCAGCGTGGACTTGCCCGAACCGGACGGCCCGGTCAGCGCCACGAACTCGCCGCGGCGGATGTGCATGTCCACCTCTTCCAGGACCAGCAGCTGCTCGCGGCCCTGGGTGTAGCTCTTGCTGACGCTCTCGAGTTCTACGATCCTATCCATAGCGTATCGCGTCCACGGGGTCCAGTTTCGCGGCGCGCGAGGCCGGGTAGAGCGCGCTGAGCGAGCAGAGGCCGAAACTGGCCAGCGCGGTGAGGAGTATGTCCAGCGCGTCCAGCTTCACGGGCACCCTGGTGACGTAATAGATGTCCGAAGGGAGTTCTATGACGGGGTAATGCCCTATGAAGAGGGAGATGCCCACGCCCAGCAGGACGCCGAGCAGCGTGCCGGCCAGGCCGATCATGGCCCCTTCGAGCAGGAAGACGCGCCGCACCAGTCCCGGGCCGGCGCCCATGGCGCGCAGGATGCCTATGTCGCGCATCTTCTCGACCGTCATCATCAGCAGGTTGGAGGCTATGGTGAAGGTCGCCACCAGTATGATGAGCGCCAGCACCAGCGACATGACGAACTTCTCCAGCTTCAGCGCGGCGAAAAGGGTGCGGTTCATGTCGGCGTAGGTCCTGACCGTGAACGGGAAGCCCAGGGAAGTCCGCAGGCCCTCCGCGGCCGCCGGCGCCAGGTCCAGGTCCTCGAGCCTGACGCTGAAGCCGTTGGGCTCCCCCTGCATGCCGAAGAACTCCGAAGCCTCTTTCAGGCCGCAATAGGCCATGGTATTGTCGTATTCGTAGTAGCCCGTGCGGGAGAGCCCGGCGACGCGGAACTTCTTCATGCGCGGCAGCAGCCCCAGGCCCGACTCGGCCGAGCGCGGCGAGACCAGTATCACTTCGTCGCCGGTCCAGGCGCCGAGGTTCTTGGCCAGTTCCTCGCCGAGCACGATGCCGGGGACGCCGCCGGCGGCCGGCGCGAGGCCGTCCCAGGAACCGCGCACCAGCGAGTCCTTGAGCGAATTGACCCGGGCCTCGGCGGCCGGGTCCACGCCCCTGACCACGGCCCCGGTGGAGCGGTCGTCGAAGGTGATTATCCCCTGTCCGAGCGCGAAGGGCGAGACCGCCGTCACTCCGGGCGCGGCGGCGATCCTGGCGGCGGCGCGCTCCCCGTCGCCGGGGCGCATCTGCCCGTAGACCACGATATGGGCCTGCGCGTCTATGATCTTGCGGCGTATGTCGGTCTGGAACCCGTCCATGATGGACAGCGTGACGATGAGGGCGGCGACGCCCAGGGCCACGCCGGCCACGCCGATGAGGGTGGTGACCACGGAGAAGAGCCCCTTGCGCTTGGCGCTGAGGTAACGGAGGGCGATGAACGTCTCTGGGGCCATATGTCGCACGAAAGAACCCGCGCCGGTACGCCGCAGCGGGGCGGGCGGCTACTGCTGATCGCCGGGCTTGAGCAGCGGGAAGAGTATCACTTCCCGGATCGAGGGCTTGCCGGAGAACAGCATGGCCAGGCGGTCTATCCCGATGCCGATGCCTCCCGTCGGGGGCATGCCGTACTCCATCGCCTCGATGAAGTCCTTGTCGAGCACGTCGGCCTCGGCGTTCTTCTCCTCGCTGCGCTGGCGGACCTGCTCGAGGAGCCGGTCCTTCTGGTCCTCCGGGTCGTTGAGCTCGGTATAGGCGTTGGCGAGCTCCATCTTCGCGACGAAGAGCTCGAAACGCTCGACTATGGACTCGTCCCCTTCCTTGCACTTGGCCAGCGGCGTGATGGCCGTCGGGTGGTCCATGACGAAGGTGGGCTGTTCGAGGTCCGCCTGTATCAGGGTCTCGAACATCCGGTCGAAGATCTTGGCCGAGGGCGTGTCGTCGGAGAAGCCTATCCCCTTCTCGCGGGCCAGCGCGCGCAGCGCTTCGCGGTCGAAGGACTTGCCGCTGAGCACCTCGTGTATGTCGCGCCCGGTCCTCTCCTTCCAGAGCTCCGGCAGGTAGACCCGGCGGAACGGGGGCCTGAGGTTTATCTTCATCCCGTTGTAGTCCACTTCGGCGACGCCGGTCAGCTCGGAGCAGCGGGCGAAGATCTTCTCGGCCAGCTCGGCCATGGTGTTGTAGTCGCCGTAGGCCTTGTAGGCCTCCAGCGAGGTGAACTCGGGGTTGTGGCTGGTGTCCACGCCCTCGTTGCGGAAGATGCGGCCGATCTCGTAGACGCCGTCGAAACCGCCGATGATGAGCTTCTTGAGCGGCAGTTCGGTGGCGATGCGCATGTAGAGCTCGTTCTTGTAGACGTTGTGGAAGGTGACGAACGGCCGCGCGGAGGCGCCGCCGGCCTGCGCGCACAGCACCGGCGTCTCGACCTCGAGGTAGCCGTCGCCGTCGAGGATCTGGCGCACCGCGGAAACTATCCGGGCGCGGTTGACGAAGATCCGCCTGACCTCGTCGTTGGAGATGAGGTCCAGCGAGCGCTCGCGGTAGCGGGTCTCGGGGTCGGTCAGGCCGTGCCACTTCTCCGGCAGGGGCCGCACGGACTTGGAAAGGATGGTCAGCTTGTCGACGGCGACGGTCAGCTCGCCGGTCTTTGTGACGAAAAGTTTCCCTTCCACGCCCAGAAAATCCCCGACGCCGACGAACTTCTTGAAGGTCTCGTAGTCCTTCTCGCCGACGGCGTCCTTCTTGACGTAGATCTGTATCTTGCCGCTGCCGTCCTTGATATGGGCGAAGGCGGCCTTTCCCATGAGGCGCAGCAGCACCACGCGGCCGGCGCAGCGCACCCGCGCGTCCGCGGGCTGCTTCAGCGCCTCGGCCGCGGAATGGGTCACCTGGAAACGGCGCGGGTAGGGGTCTATCCCCTGCTCGCGGAGGGCCTTGATCTTGCCGTAGTTGTGGCCGACTATCTCCTGGAGTGTGTTGCCGCTCATCGTCCGGGAACCAGCGCGTCGCGCACGATCTTTACGAGGTTCTTGGGCTCGAAAGGCTTCTCCACGAAAGCGAAGATGTTCGAGGAAAGTTCGAAGAGGTCCTTCATCTGGCCTTTGGCGGTCAGTATGACTATCGGGATGTCCCTGAGGCCGTCGAGTTCCTGCAGTTTGGACTGGAAGGTATAGCCGTCCATCTCGGGCATCATGATATCGAGGATGATCACGTCGGGCAGGACCTTGTTGGGCCCGTCCTCGGTGAGCTTGTTGTAGGCCTCCAGGCCGTTGTAGGCCTCGAGCACCTCGAACTTCTCCCTCTCCATCAGGACCTTGATAAGGTAAACGACGTCTTTTTCGTCGTCCACCACCATAACCTTGGACATCTTACCTCCGATAAGCCGCATAGCGGCTTTCTCCGGCCACACCTCGGCGATTCCCGCTTACGCAGGGAATCGCCTGCGGTCTTGCGGCCCGCACGCGGCTTCCACCGGAAGCCGCTCCGGAGGGCGGGCCTCACCTCCGATAATCCGCGCAGCGGCCTTCTCCGGCCGCTCCGCCGGGGACTTAGGCCGCGGCCCGGCCGCCGGCCGGGTTCAAGGTCTGATTTTACAATTATATTATTAGGGAGGCAAGCGGGCCGGCCGGGGAGGTCAGTGGAACCTGCGGTCGAGGAAAGTCCCGGTCCACTCCAGCATCTCGCCGACATTGTCGGAGTTCAGCTTCTCGGAGTAGCAGTGCTCGGCCAGCTTCTTGAGACCGAACTTGAGCAGCAGCTGCCGGTGCTCCTCGCGGTCGAGCGCGCCCTTGAGCAGCAGGGCCTCGCACAGCCCGGGAAGATCGGAGGACTTCGTCCGCGCGGCGAGCCCTTCGAACTCGCAGAGCCGGCGCAGCGCGTTCTCGAGCACGGCGCCGCACATGACGGCGGAGGACAGGAACTTCCCCTCCTCGCGCAGCCCGGCCGCGCGGGCGAGGAGGTCGCGGGAGATGGCCCGGAAAGAGACCCGGTCGGAGACCTGCGGAGCGGCCGGCGCGGGGGCGGGGCCGGGCGCGGAGGACTCGAGAGCGGAAACGGCGTCCCTGAGGGAGTCCAGATAACGGTCGAAGAGCGTGCCGGGAGCCGGCCGGGCGTAAACGCGTTCGCAGCGGTCCAGTTCCATCACGCGGGCGCTGTTGGCGCCGAAAGCGCGCACGAGCGTGTCGCGCACGTCCTTCTTCCAGCGCGCGTAGTCCGGGTTGAAAGGCGAGAACCTGAACCAGGTATACTGGTAGCAGGCGTCGAAATCGTCCTTCAGGCGCTGCGCGCTCTTTATGAGCTCGCGGCAGCGCCCGCGCAGGAACTCTCTGTCGTCCATATCCCCCCCGGGATATTCTATCACGGCGCCCCGGCCGAATCAATGTCAACTTAGTCACACGGCGTTAAAATATGTAGAATCTAACCGCTGGAAACGCCCCCAAGGAGACAGCGACGATGCCGATCGAAAGGACGCTGGTACTGATAAAGCCCGACGGGATGCAGCGCCACCTCGCGGGACTGGCCATAGACAGGCTCGAGAACACGCACATGGAGCTCGTCGGCGCCAGGCTGGTCTCGGTGACCGACGCCCTCGCCCGCGAACACTATGCGCTGCTGGAAGGGGTCGGCCCCTTCAAGGACAAGGCCTTCTTCGAGCGCCTGATAAGCTTCATCAAGGGCGATCATCACGGCGATCCCAGGCGCCGGGTCCTCGCCCTCGTGTACCGGGGCGAGAACGCCGTCCAGGCCGTACGCCGGGCCGTCGGCGCGACCAACCCGGAGGACGCCTCGCCCGACACCATACGCGGCGCCTTCGGCCGCGTCTGCCGCAAACACGGCTACTACGAGAACGTCGTGCACGCCTCGGGCAACGTCGAGGAGGCGGAGCGCGAGATAGGGATCTGGTTCGGACCCGGGGAGGTCCTATCCTGAAAGGAGAGGGGACCGGAGAATGAAAGCCCTCCCGCTGACGCTGGCGGCGCTGCTCTGCGCCGGCGCCGCCCGCGCGCAGCAGCGCGCGGAAGAGGCCGTGACCTTCCAGGCGGCCGACGGCTGGACGATACACGCGGACTACCTCGCCCCCGCGGAGGGAGCGCCGGTGGCCCTGCTGCTCCATTCCCACAAGGGCAGCTCGGCAGAGTGGCGGGCCTTCCAGGAGCAGCTGAAGCGTTACGGTTACGGCTGGCTGGCGCCCGACCTGCGCGGCCACGGCCGCAGCGTCGTGGACCCCTCGGGCTCCACCGTTACCTGGAAGAACTTCCGCTCCGGCGGCTCCGACAACGAGTACAACAAGATGATAAGGGACGTCGACGGCGCGCTGGTCTTCCTTTCCACGCGCGCGGTGAGCACCGAGAACGTCTTCATCGTCGGGTCCATACTGGGGGCCAATCTCGGCATAAAGACGGCGGCCATCTACAAGGAAATACCCAGGGTCGTCGCCGTCTCCCCCGTGCTCAACGTCAACGACGTCCTGGTCGTGAACCCCCTGCGCGCCTACGGGCGGAAACCCCTTCTCATGCTGGCCGGCGCGAACAGGGAACGGCAGTTCAAGGAGTTCCAGCTGCTCAACGACATAGCGAAGCTTTCCTGCGGCCCGGAGAACGTGACCACACTGGTGGAAGCGCGGGGTTTCGGGTCGGAACTGGTCAACCGCTACAGCGCCCGCCGCATACTCGACTGGCTGGGCAACAGCCGTTTCCCGCCGGTAGTGGGATCCTCCTCCACTTACGTGACCGGCGGGCTGGAGACGGTGCCGTGGGAACCGCCGGCCGCGGAAGAGGACTGGACGGAGGCGGAAGAAGCCGCGCCCGCGGAAGGAACGGGAGAAAATGAGAAGAACGACAGATAATTTCGACAGGTATTCGAGCCTGCCCACGGAACGCGAGAACCGCCGCACGCTCGACCTGGACAGGATACCGCTCAGGCGCGTCCTGGAGAAGCTCAACCGCGAGGACGCGGGCGTGCCGCGCGCGGTGGCGCGGGCCATCCCCGCCATAGAGAAGGCCGCGCGGGAAGTGTCCCGGACCTTCCTCCGCGGCGGACGCATCGTGTTCATAGGCGCCGGCACCAGCGGCCGGCTGGGCGTGCTGGAGGCGGCCGAACTGCCCCCCACCTACGGGGTGAAGCCAGGAACTTTCAAGGCGCTCATGGCCGGCGGCGACGGCGCGGTCTTCCTCTCCAAGGAAGGCGCCGAGGACAGCAGGGCGAACGGGTTCCGGGAGATAAGCCGCTGCGTAAAAAAAGGCGACGTCGTGGTAGGCATCGCGGCCAGCGGCGTGACCCCTTACGTGCTGGGAGGACTGGAGGCGGCCGGGAAGAGCGGCGCCTTCGGCGTGCTGCTGACCTGCAATTACCGCGAGAAAGTCCCAGTCGCGCGCTGCGTCATCGCCATAGACGCCGGCCCGGAGCCGATCTCCGGCTCCACGCGCATGAAGTCGGGCACGGCCACCAAGCTCGCGCTCAATATGCTCACCACCTCGGCGATGGTGATCTCCGGCAAGGTCTACCGCAACTGGATGGTGGACGTCCGCACCACTTCGCGGAAACTGGAACTGCGCGCGGCCCGCATAGTCTCGCGCCTCGGCGGCGTAGATCCCGAAGAGGCCGGAAGACTGCTGGCCGAGACCGGCGACGAGGTGAAGACCGCCATAGTCATGGCCCGCAAGGGCCTTTCGAGGGAAGCGGCCCGGGCCCTTATAAAGGGACACAAAGGCTTCCTCCGTCCTATCCTGGGATGAAAAGCATGCTGCGGGCCGCGGCCGGTCTGAAACTTTTCTTCCCGCTCCTCTTCCTCCTCTCCGCCGCGCTGGCCTGGGAGACCGCCTTCAACCGCGGCGCGCCGGTCTACGGCCGCTGGTGGTTCATGGCGCTGGGCGCCGCGCTGCTGCTCAACACCGCGGCCTGCCAGGCGCTGCGCTTCGCCTCCTGTCCAAGGCGCTCCCTGCTGCTGCACGGCGGGATACTGCTGGTGATCGGAGGCGCTTTCGCCAGCGGCGCCTGGAAGTTCAGCGCGCAACTCCCCCTTACGGCCGGCTACGAGGCGAACGAGGCCCGCACGGAAAAGGCCGTCTACCGCCTTCCCTTCTCCGTCAAGCTGATCTCCTTCCGCGTCCTCTACGACGGGGAGCCGGCTTACTATCTCTCGGCCGGCGGAGCCTCCTACCCGCTGTCCTCGGGCGCCGTCCTCTCCCTCCCCGACGGCACCGCCGTGAAGGTCCTCGGCCTGTTCCGGGACCTGGGCATAGGCCCCGGCGGCGCGCGGGAGGAAAAGTCCCCTTACTACTTCAATCCCGCCGCGGAGCTGGAAGTGAGTTCGGGCGCCGCCAGGGAGCGCGTCCTGCTTTTCGCGGACCTGGCCGCGCCGCACGGCGGGGGGCGGCCGGACCTGCTGCTGCGCGTGGAAGGGGCGCGGCCGGCGGGCTACGAGAGCGAAGTGGAACTGAAGGCCGGCGGCGAGGAACTTCGCGCGGTGATAGGCGTCAACGCGCCCGTCTCTTTCTACGGCTACAAACTCTACCAGCACGGCTATGACCCGGCCGACCCGGCCTCCTCGACGCTGCTGGTCAAGCGCGACCCCGGCGTCTGGCCCGTTTACGCCGGCTTCGCGCTCATCACCGCGGGATTGTTCCTATGGATACTTTGAGCCTGGCGCAGAACATCTCCTTCGCGGCGGCGATAGCGGCCTTCGCGCTCTCCCTCTACGGCGGGAGACCGGGGTGGTGGCGCCCGGCCGCCTGGACCTCGCTCGCCGCGCTGACGGCGCTGCTGGCGCTGCTCTGGACGGAGACCGGCCGCCCGCCCATGTCCAACCAGCACGAGTCGCTGCTGGTCACCGCCTGGTTCGCCGCGGCGGCCTCGATATACGCGCGCGGCCGCGCCGCGCAGGTAAGGCCGGCGGCCCTGTTCCTGCTCTGCGCGCTCCTTGCCGGGGCCTCGCTGGCCCGGCGCGACCTCTCCCCCCTGATGCCGGCGCTGCGCTCGAACTGGCTGGTCTTCCACGTCCTGACGGCCATGGCCGCCTACGCCGCGCTGGGCGTTGCCGGGGTCTACGGGGCCTGGTCCTTCCTCGCGAAAAAAGAGGAACAGGCGGCCCCGGCGCTGCGCGCGCTCGTCAAACTAGGGTTCCTGCTCCTCACCGCCGGCATAATCACCGGCTCGGTCTGGGCGGAAGCCGCCTGGGGCTCGTACTGGAGCTGGGACCCCAAGGAGATCTGGTCGCTGATAACCTGGCTTTTCTACGCGGGCCTGCTGCACATGAGCAAAACGGGCCGGGCCGGCGCGGCCGCACTGTGCCGTCTTGCCGTACTCGGCCTTTTTCTGGTAATCTTCACCTGGCTCGGCGTGAATTTTCTGCTGGGCGGACTGCACAGTTACGCGTAAATAAACACGGATAAATGGACGCGCTCGAAAGGATAAAAGCACTATCGCTCCGCGCGGCGGAGAGGCTGCCCCGCTCCCGGGACGGCTGGCTGGCGCTGCTCAAAAAGAACCAGGAGCTCATACTGCGCCTCTCCGCCCTCGCCGTTTTCGCCGGCGGCGGCGCGCTGTTCATGCTTTTCGGCCCGCCCAAGCTGGTCACGCTGACCGAAACGCCCTCTTTCTGCGGCACCTGCCATTCGATGAATTACCAGCACAAGGACTGGAGGCTCTCCTCCCACCGGCAGAACTGGTGCATCGACTGCCACCTACCCAACGACAACGCCGCCAACCATTACCTCTGGAAGTCGATCGACGGCGGCAAGGACGTCTTCTTCGAATTTTCGGGACTGCGGGAACACGACGAGATAAGCCTGACGGAACACGGCAAGCGGGTGCTGCAGAAGAACTGCATACGCTGCCACGGCGATGTCATGGCGCGCATGGACACCACCCGCTCCTGCATAGACTGCCACAGGGGACTGGCCCACAGGCGCAACGGCCTGCCGGGCGCCAGATACACGGAGGACAGATGAAAAGGATATTCTTCGCGGCCGCGGCCGCCCTGGCGCTGGCCGCCTGCACCAAGCGGGCCGAGCCGATAAAGATAGCCGAGATAAAGGAAGGCACCTACGAGCCCGCCGAATGGGGCAAGGTCTACCCGCTGGAATACGAGCTCTGGAAGAAGACCGCCGAGAAGACCCCCGCGGGCAAGAGCCGCTACAAGCCCGGCTGGGACACCGACGGCAAGATCTACGACAAGCTCTCCGAGTTCCCCTACCTCGCCCTGCTCTTCAAGGGCTGGGGCTTCGGCGTGGAGTACAACGAGCCGCGCGGCCACTGGCATATGCTCACCGACGTGCTGGAGGTGGACGACTCGCGCGTCAAGGCCGGCGGGGCCTGCCTGACCTGCAAGACCCCCTACGCGCAGGAGCTGCAGGAGAAGCACGGCAAGGATTATTTTTCCCGACCGTTCCTGGAAGTGCACTCCTGGATACCGAAGGAGCACCGGGAACTGGGCGCGGCCTGCATACACTGCCACGATCCCGCCGATATGTCGCTGCGGCTGCGCAACCAGTTCACGCTGGGCAAGGCCCTGGGGCACCTCGGCGTGGACCAGTCGAAGCTTTCCCGCCAGGAACTCCGCTCGCTGGTCTGCGCGCAATGCCATGTCACCTACGTCGTGCGCAAGGACAAGGACATGAAGTCCGAGGGCGTCTTCTTCCCCTGGCAGAACTCGAAGTTCGGAGCGATACGGATAGAGGACATCATAAAGAAGATAAAGAGCGACCCCGCGCACCTGGAGTGGACGCAGGAAGTGACCGGCTTCAAGCTGGGCTTCATCCGCCACCCGGAGTTCGAACTCTTCTCCAACGCCAGCCCCCACTGGCGCGCGGGCCTGGCCTGCGCCGACTGCCACATGCCCTATACGCGCGTCGGCTCCGTCAAGATCTCGGACCACCGCGTAATGAGCCCGCTCAAGAAGGACATGAAGGCCTGCATCACCTGCCACTCGCAGGGCGAGAGCTGGCTGCGCGAGCGCGTCTACCAGATACAGGACAGGACGGCCTCCCGCCTGATCCGCGCGGGCTACGCCACGGCCGAGGCGGCCAAGCTCTTCGAGCTGGCCAATAAGGCGACCGCCGGCGGGAAAAAGATAGACAAGGACCTTTACGCCGAGGCCCGCGAGAACTACGAGCAGGCCTTCTACCGCGTCGTCTTCATCGGCGCGGAGAACTCCACGGGCTTCCACCACCCGGACGAGACGCTGCGCGTCCTGGGCGACGCCGGCTCCTACGCCCGCAAGGCGGAAGGCCTCCTGCGCCAGGCGCTGGCCAAGGCCGGGGTGGACGCCCCGGCGAAGACCGGCCTGGAGCTAAAAAAATACCTGGAGAACCGCGGGAAGAAGAAGCTCGGCTTCGACCGGGCCGTCGAGTTCAGGGACCCTTACGCCGGGCGGGACGGCATCTGAAGCCGGACGGCTCCCGAAAAGGCCCGCGCGCCGCGCGGGCCTTTTTTATTCCCCCGGGCGGCGCAACCTTCCGGCCGCGCCGCGCGTATAGTATGAGCGGGCGAGTCCGCGGCCCGTAATATTGTAGAATCGAACTTTACCGATGCTCAAACCGCTCCTGCTCACCGCCCTGCTCGCCGCCCCCGCCGCCGGCGGGGAACTGACTTTCGACGAGGCCCGGGAAGAGATGCTGGCGGCCAATCCGCAGGCGCAGGCCGCGGCCCGGAACCTGCAGGCGGCACGGGAAAGACTTACGTCCGCCCGCGCAGGCCTCTACCCCTATTTTTCCGCCTCCGCGTCCTATTCGCGCGGCGGCTCCCAGGGACTGGCGCCGGGAGATTCCTACTCCTACGGCTTCAGCGGCACCCAGCCCCTGTTCTCCCCCGCCCTGCCGGCGGCGGTGCGCTCCGCCAGGGCGGCGCATGTTTCCGCCGGGGCCGCCTATGACGGGCTCGCCTCGCGGCTCGGCTATGAACTGAAGGCCTCTTTCGCCGGGATCCTCAACGCCCGGGAGGCGCTCAAACTTTCCGAAGACACCCTTAAAAGGCGCGAGGAGAACCTCGAGCTCATACGGCTCAAATACGAGGCCGGCCGGGAGAACAAGGCCGCGCTGCTCGAGACCGAAGCCGTCCTCAAGACCGCGCGCTGGCGCCACGAGCGGTATAAAAAAGAGCTGCTCCTACTCGAGCGGGGGCTCAACCGCCTGCTGGGCCGCTCCCCCCGGACGGCGGCGCCGGGGCTGTCGCTGCCGGAGGCGCCCGAACCGCCCCAGGACCTGTCCGCTTTCGAAGCGAAGCTGGAAGAGCATCCCTCGCTGCGTTCCGCCAGGGCTTCCGTAGACTCGGCCCGGGCCGCGGAGGACACCTCCTCCGCGGGCAGACTGCCCGAGGCTTCGGCCAGCGGCAGCTACCGCTGGAGCGGCACCGACTGGCCGGACCGCGGCAGCGCCTGGTCGCTGGGCGCCAGCGTGAGCCTGCCCCTTTTCGCCGGCGGGCGGCTCTCCGCCGGCGTCGCCGCCGCGCGGGCGGCGCTGGCCGCCGCGGAGGCGGGACTGAAGAACTCCTCCGACGAAGTGTACCTGGCCGCGGAGGACGCCTTCCTGTCCTGGCGCGAGGCCTACGCCTGGCTGGACGTGTCGAAAAGTTCCCTCGACGCGGCGGAAGCGCGGGCCTGGCTGGTGCGCAAGCAGTACCTGGCCGGCCAGACCTCTTATTTCGAATGGCGTACCGTCGAAGATTCCCTTATAACGGTGCAGAACGATCATCTTTCCGCGGGGCGGGCGCTGGCGCTGGCGCACGCGGCTTTCGTCCGCGCGCTTGGAGAATAAAATGAAAAGGCCCTTTTACAGGACGAAAAAATTCATCTTCGGGGCGCTTATCGTCCTGCTCGCCGGGGGCGGCTGCGCCGCGCTGAAGAAGAAGCGCGCCGCGGCCGAGGCCCGCCGCCTGGCGGAGATGACCGCCGTGAAGCCCGAGCGCGGGGACCTGGTGACCAAGACCCAGGCGGCCGCCACGGTGGAGCCGGAGAACCGGGTCCTGGTGACCCCTTCGGTCTCGGGCAGGGCCGAGGAGGTCCTTTTCGAGGAAGGCCGGCAGGTGGAGAAAGGCGCGGTCCTTGCCTGGATAAGTTCCAGCGAGCGCACCGCGCTGCTGGATTCGCTCAAGATGAAGGATTCCACGCCCGAGGAACGCCGCATGGTCGAGGAAGCCTACAACCTGACCCCGGTGGTGGCCCCGATAACCGGCATGGTGGTCAAACGCTCCGTCGAACCCGGCCAGTCGGTGAGCCCCGCCAAGGAACTGGCGGTGGTCTCCGACCGCCTCATAGTGAAGACCTTCGTGGACGAGACCGACATCGGCTCGATCAGGGAAGGACAGCGGGCCGAGTTCTACCTCGACGCTTTTCCCAGGGAGAAACACGAGGGCCGGGTGCTGGCCATCTCCCATGAATCGACGCTGAAGGACGGCGTCGTAGTGTACGAAGTGAAGGTCCTGCCCTCCGGGACCGCGCGCGCCCTCCGCTCCGGCATGACCGCCGACGTCCTGATAACCACGGGCCGCAAGACCGACGTCCTGATGGTGCCCAAGCGCGCGGTCAAGTACCGCGACGGCGGCGCGACGGTCTCCGCCAAGGCCTCACCTTCCGACCCGCTGAAGGACAGGGAGATAAAGACCGGCTCCACCGACGAGCGTATGATAGAGGTGACGGAAGGCCTGTCCGAGACCGACACGGTCTATTATTCCACCGGCGTGGCGAAGGAGAGGTCGGGCTTCACCGTGGGCTTCTGATGCCGTCCCTGATCGACATACGGAAAGTATCCAAGACCTACGCCACCGGCGCGTTCACCGTGAACGCGCTCAGGGAGGTCTCCATAAGCGTCGAGCCGGGGGAATTCGTGGCCCTGGTCGGTCCGTCGGGCTCGGGCAAGAGCACTCTTCTGCATATAATGGGGTTCCTGGACCGCCCCGACTCGGGCGAGTATTATTTCGCCGGCCATCCCACGGCCAGCCTCGGCGAGGGCCGCCTGGCCGCCATACGCAGCCGCATGGTCGGCTTCATCTTCCAGTCCTTCCATCTGCTCAAGCGTACCACGGCCAAGGACAATGTCCTGCTCCCCATGGTCTATACCGGCCTGGGCGCCGACGACCGCAAGGCGCTCGACTGCCTCTCCCTGGTGGGCCTCGCCGACCGGGTGAAGCACAAGTCGAACGAACTTTCCGGCGGCCAGTGCCAGCGGGTGGCGATAGCGCGGTCGCTGGTCAACGACCCGCTGGTCATAATGGCCGACGAGCCGACGGGCAACCTCGACGCGGCCAGCCGGCACGAAGTGATGCGGGCGATAAAGTCGCTCAACGAGCGCGGCCTGACGGTGGTGATAGTGACGCACGACGACGAGGTGGCGGCGATGACCGGCCGGGTCGTGCGCATGAAGGACGGACAGATAGTCTCCGACGAGACCGTCCGCCCCCCGGCCTCCTCGCTCCCCGCCGCGGCCGCGCTGCCGCCGGCCAGGCTGGGCTTCTCCCCCTCCGAGTTCGCCGAGCAGCTCAAGGTCGCTTTCAAGGCCATCTGGAGCCACAAGACGCGCAGCGCGCTGACCGTGCTGGGCATCTTCATAGGGGTCGGCGCGATAATCTCGCTGATGACCATAAGCGAGGGCTTCATGACGAGCCTGCTCTCCGGCGCCAGCGAGGACGACGCCAAGAAGGTCTGGATCACGCCGCGCTGGGAACCGGGCAAGCCGAGGCGGCGGTTCACGATGAGCGAGGTGGAGGCGCTGCGGGCGAAAGTCCCGCTGGCCGAGAACGTGCAGCCGATGCTCCACAGGGACCTGCAGATCACGGTGGGGGACAGGCGCGTCGATTCCACGGTCAACACCCACGAGGGCTTCGAACTGAAGGACCAGGTCCCGCCGGGCGGTTATTTCCAGAACCGCCGGGTAGCCGGCCGCTTCTTCACCCCGGCGGAGAACCTTTCCAGGGCGCGGGTGGCCGTGATAAACCACGCCCTGGCGAAGAAGCTCTTCGACACCACGGCCGCGGTCAACCAGGAGATGAAGATAAAGGGCCTCACCTTCGCCGTGGTCGGAGTGACCGAGGACCACAAGGCCGAGCAGATGTTCGGCGGCCAGCCTACCGCCTATATCCCGCTCAACACCGCGGCCAAACGCGTCTTCGGCGAGACGCGGTTGAGCTATATCGAGGTCACCGCGCCGTCGCCGGCCGACACCAAGGAGGCCAGGCGCCAGATAATAGAGGTCCTGCGCGAGGAGCGCAACCTGCGCGAGGACGCGGAGGAGGATTTCGAGGTGCGGACCTTCGAGGCGCAGATAGAGATGTTCAAGAACACGATGGGGAAGATCTCGCTGGTCGTCTACGGCATAGCCGGCATCTCGCTGCTGGTCGGCGGCATAGGCATCATGAACATCATGCTGGTCAGCGTGACCGAACGCACGCGCGAGATAGGACTGCGCAAGGCGCTGGGCGCGCGCAATTCCGACATTCTCAGCCAGTTCCTGATAGAGGCGGTGGTGCTCTGCGTGCTGGGCGGCGTACTCGGCGTGGGGCTGGGCTACGCGCTGGCCTGGGCGGCCTGGTTCTTCACCAAGGTGCAGCCGGCCCTCGGGGCCGGGACCATCTCTTTCGCTTTCGGCTTCTCCACCCTGATCGGCGTCGGTTTCGGCTTCTGGCCCGCCATGCGCGCGGCCATGCTCGACCCCATCGAAGCCCTCCGCTACGAATAGCGCTCAATACTTCCCGTAAAGCTCCAGCAGCAGGTCCCGGTGCAGGTCGTCCAGCGCGGCACCGGGGCCAGCGTAATTATTGACCACCGAGCAGAAGGCCAGCGTGCGGCCCTTCTTGGTCTTCAGGTAACCCGCGTAACCGCGCACATTGCGCAGCGACCCCGACTTGACGCGCAGCGCGCCTTCGAGCGGCGTCCCCTCGCCCATCCGTTTGATGTGCCCGAAAGCGTCGGGGTCCCCGGGGTAGGGCAGCGAATCGAAGAAGGCGGGGAACCACGGCTTCTCCCGGACCGCGGCGAGAAGCCTGGCGAAGGCCCCCGCCTTGACGAGATTGACGCGGGAGAGGCCGCAGCCGTCGGCCACGTAAAAGCCGTCCCCCAGTCCCTGCGCCGCCAGGAAATCCGAGACGGCCTTACGCCCCTCCTCCGGAGCGCCTTTGCCGTATTTCTGCAGCCCCATGTGCCGCAGCAGGAGTTCGGCGTAGAGATTGAAACTGCGCTTGTTGAGCGCCCGCACTATCTCCGGCAGCGGCGCCGAAGTGGACGAGGCCAGTTCATAGGCGGACGGAGGGACCTTGCCCCTGCCGGGCCTCCCGGCCACCTTTACCCCCGCCGCGGCCAGGCTTTCCGTCAGCGCGCGGGCGGCGTAAAGCGCCGGGTCGGGCAGCGCGGCCTTTATCGCGAAATCCACCGGCCCGCGCGGAATGGTGCCGCGCAGGACGGCGGAATCCTGGCCGGGGAAAGCGAAGACATAGCCGTTGTCGCCCGAGCCTTCGGTGCCGGTGAGCATGAGATTCTCGAAAACGACCCCGGGCATGGGAGGCTCGGTCCTGAGCACCTCGGCCCTTTCTCCCGGCGCCGCGCCGGGCCTGAAATATATCCTGTAGAGATTGTCGTTTACGGTGAGCGCCGACGGGCGGGCGGCGTAATAATTGCCGATATCCTCCCAGGCCCAGGAGCCCGGCTGGAAACTTTCGAACAGCGTATCGTCGGCCATGACCGAGCCTTCGACCGAAACGACGCCCGCGGCTTTGAGCGCTCCGGCCCAGCCGTCGTAGATCGTCCGCAGCGCCGGAGCTTCCCTGATAAGCTCGGAGCCGGGGGAAGGGTCCCCCCCTCCCACGATATACAGGTCCCCCTTCAGGGCGCCGCCGGAAGGCGCCGCGGAGGACATGAGCCGGGTCGCGAAGCGCCGCTCAGGCCCCAGGTATTCCAGCGCGGCGGCCGTCACCGGCAGTTTCATCGTGCTGGCGGGCACCAGGCTGAGCTCCGCGTCCCGGGCGAATATCTCCTTGCCGGAGGCGGCGTCCACCACGGCGAAACCCCAGGAAGCCCCGTCCATCGAAGCCCCGGCGGCGGCCTTTTCGACGGCGGACTTGAACGAAGCGCCCCTGAGCGGGCAGGCGGCGGACAGGACGAGCAGGAAGACCATCGTTTTCTTCATGAGGGGAAGTATACAAAATGGGGCGGCCGGCCGACGCCGGGAATGACCCGCCGCCCTCAATTAGTATAGAATGTCAGGAATGAAAAGCACGAAAAAGACCCCCGGGAAGCAGGAGAATATAAGGGCCCTGAGCGACCAGGACCTCTACCTTTTCAACGAGGGCAACCACCTGCGCCTCTACGACCGCATGGGCGCCCATCCGGGCAAGGACGGTACCCGCTTCGCCGTCTGGGCCCCAAACGCGAAGTCCGTCAACGTCATAGGCGATTTCAACGGCTGGAACCGCGGCAGCCACCCGCTGGCCCAGCGCGGCTCGTCGGGGATCTGGGAAGGCATCATCCCGGGGGTGAAGCCGGGCCAGAACTACAAGTATTTCGTCGCCTCCCGGTACGGGAACTATTCCTGCGAAAAGGCCGACCCTTTCGCCTTCGCCGCCGAAGTCCCTCCCAAGACCGCCTCGGTCGTCTGGGACCTGGACTATAAATGGAACGACGCGGACTGGATGAAGTCGCGCGGCGGCAAATGCGGGCTCAACAGCGCGGTCTCCATCTACGAGATGCACCTGGGCTCCTGGCGGCGCAAGCCGGAGGAAGGCAACAGGCCGCTCACCTACCGCGAGCTGGCGGAGGAACTCCCCCCCTACCTGAAACACATGGGCTTCACCCACGTCGAGTTCATGCCGGTAGCGGAGCACCCTTTCTACGGTTCCTGGGGCTACCAGGCGACCTCTTATTTCGCCCCGACCAGCCGCTACGGCACACCGCAGGACTTCATGTTCCTCGTCGACAGCCTGCACCGCGCCGGCGTCGGGGTCATACTCGACTGGGTCCCGGCGCACTTCCCCTCCGATCAGCACGGCCTGGCCTTCTTCGACGGCACTCACCTCTACGAACACGCCGACCCGCGCCAGGGCTTCCACCCGGACTGGAAGAGCGCCATTTTCAATTTCGGCCGCAACGAGGTCAAGAGTTTCCTGCTCAGCTCCGCGCTGTTCTGGCTGGACAAGTTCCACATAGACGGCCTGCGCGTGGACGCGGTCGCCTCCATGCTCTACCTGGACTATTCCCGCAAGGCCGGCGAGTGGGTCCCCAACCGCCACGGCGGCAACGAGAACCTCGAGGCCATAAAGTTCCTGCAGCAGTTCAACGCCGTCGTCTACCAGAACTACCCGGACGCGCAGACCTACGCCGAGGAGTCCACGGCCTGGCCCATGGTCTCGCGCCCGACCTACCTGGGCGGCCTCGGCTTCGGCCTGAAATGGGACATGGGCTGGATGCACGACACGCTGCGCTATTTCTCCAAGGACCCGGTGCACCGCAAGTTCCACCACAACGACCTGACCTTCCGCATGCTCTACGCTTTCGGCGAGAACTTCGTCCTGCCCCTCTCGCACGACGAGGTCGTGCACGGCAAGGGCTCCATGCTGACCAAGATGGCCGGCGACGACTGGCAGAAGTTCGCCAACCTGCGGCTCCTCTACGGCTGGATGTTCACACAGCCGGGCCACAAACTGCTCTTCATGGGCGGCGAGTTCGGCCAGTGGAAAGAATGGCATCACGAACGCAGCCTCGACTGGCACGAGGCGGGCTTCCCCCCGCATGCCGGCATGCAGGCCTGGCTGCGCGACCTCAACGCCCTCTACAGGTCCGAGCCGGCCATGCACGAGCTCAGCTGCGCTCCCCAGGGTTTCGAGTGGATAGACGCCAACGACTCGCAGCAGAGCGTGGCCGTGGTGATGCGCAAAGGCGCCAGGCAAGAGGACGCCGTCCTCGCGGTCGCCAACTTCACCCCGGTGCCCCGCTACGGCTACCGCGTGGGCGTGCCGGCCGGCGGTTTCTGGAAAGAACTCCTCAACAGCGACGCACCCGGCTACTGGGGTTCGGGGCTCGGTAATTTCGGAGGCGCCGAAGCGCGCCGCGAGCCCGCGCACGGCAGGGAATGGTCGCTGGAAATAACGCTCCCTCCCCTCTCGGTGGTGTTCTTCAAGCGCTCATGATACGAGCCGCCGCCGCACTCCTGCTCTGCGCCGGAGCCGCCGCCGCGGAAGAAGAGAGCAAGGTCACCCCGGAGGTCCAGTTCGACCCCTACTACACCTCGGCGGGACTTTCGATAAGTCTTACCGGCGAACCCATTCCCAACCTCGGCAAGACCCCCGAGCGGGAGATCTATACCCGCCTCGTCACGCAGTTCTACCGGCCGCGCGTCATGGTGGCGGAAGCCAGCGTCAATCCGATGCCGTACCTGGGCACGGTGGTCAGGCGGAACTGGCCGGCCTTCTACCGCGACACCGAACTTTCGGACAGTTTCAACATGGTCAGGGCCGTGACGGCCGGCTTCGAGGAGCCGTGGGCGCTTTCGCTGTTCTTCGGCAATGTCCTGAACTTCGAGTCGGCGAAAGGGGCCTTCTCCAAGCGCACCGGTTATTCCGGGATACTCTTCGACTTCGGCGACTACCACATCAAGGACAATTTGCTGGTGCAGGACCGCTGGGTCCAGGCGGAGGGCAAGCTCAAAGGGGACCAGTTCCTCGACGACCGCACGCTCAAGTGGAGTTTCCGCGGCGGGGTCAAACTGCACGACCACCCGGGAGTGACGGACTCGGTCTTCCTCGGCTTCCGCCGCAGCCGCACCGACTTCGCGGAGGCGAAGAGCTTCTGGCTGCACAACAGCGGCTTCGACGCCCGCATAGACTTCGACTCGCGCACGCTCTCGCCCATAAGCCACTCCCTGGTCCTGGAAAAGAAATTCCCCCTTAAGAACAAGCGGGCCCTCTGCCTGGGGGCGGGCTTCGTCTGGACCTCCGGCAAGAAATACACCGGCCGCCTGGCCGGCCGCACCGGCGATTCGTCCGGCTTCAGCTTCATCGTACGCCCCAACCTGGAATTCTGACCTGCCCGAAAGGCCTATCCCCCGCCTTCCCCCAGTGCCCTCGCAGGATTTAAGGCGGCGGGCCATAATATAGTATCATTGACCCGTATCAAGGGAGTTCGGAGGACAGATGTTCAAGACAGTCTCTTTCCTTTCCCTCATCCCGGCTTTACTCATCGGCGCATACCCGCTGCGCGCTCAATCGGCCATCGAGGCCCTGGTCAGGACGGCTCCGGCCGCGGAACGCGCCGTACCCGCTCCGGCCGAACCCAAAGCGGCGCACTCGCACAGCGGCCAGGCCCGCCGGGACTGGCAGTCCGCCGTAACGCTCTACTCCGCCAAGAATTTCACCCCGGCCCCTGCCCGCAGGATAAACCTGGAGACCTCCTCCGCGGTGATGCTGCAGGGCTTCCACTGGTATGCGGACAACTACTGGCTGAACCTCCCGAAGGGCTGGTGGGGCAAGCTGGCCGAGAAGGCCCCCGAAGTGGGCGCCGCCGGTTTCGACATGATCTGGTTCCCGCCCGTCTCCCGCGGCAGCTATTACCCGACCGAATGGTACGACCTCGACTCGCAGTGGGGCAAAAAAGAGGTCCTGATAGAGGCCGTACGCGCGATGAAGGCCCACGGGGTCAGCCCGGTGGCCGACATAGTGCTCAACCACCGCAACGGCACCCTGGACTGGGCCGATTTCACCAGCCCCGACTGGCCGACGACGGCCGTAGTCAAGGACGACGAGTGGCAGGGGATGAAGGGCCCCAATTACGACGAGGGACAGGGCGATCACGGCTGCCGCGACCTCGACCACAACAACGACCTGGTGCGCGAGGACGCCAAGGTCTTCCTGCGCTGGCTGCGCTACACCATAGGCTTCGACGGCTGGCGCTACGACATGGTCAAAGGCTACAGGCCCGAAAGGGTACGCGACTATAACGCGGCCTCGGGACCCGGCTTCTCGGTGGGAGAGTACTACGATACCAACCGCCAGCTGCTGGTCGACTGGGTGGACGGCACCGGCTCCGGCGACAAGTCCGACGCCTCGACGATCTTCGATTTCACCACCCGCTACAGCCTGGTGGCCGCGGTCGAGGGCGAGCGTTATGATTTCCTCAACGACAACGGCAGGCCTTCGGGCGTCATGGGCTGGTGGCCGGCCAAGGCCGTCACCTTCGTGGAGAACCACGACACCTCGCCGCGCGACCCCCAGTTCCTGCAGAACGCCTCGCGGGAATACAGGGTACAGCGCCAGATGGGCTACGCCTATATCCTCACCCATCCCGGTACTCCCAGCGTTTTCTGGCCCCATTTCTTCGACTGGGGCGCCGAATACCGGGCCAAGCTGCAGTCGCTTATCGATGTCCGCAAGTCCGCCGGCGTGACCGCCGTCAGCCCGGTGCAGATACTGGCCGCCTACAACGAACTCTACGCCGCGATGGTAACGGGACAGAACAAGTACGTCGTGCTCAAGCTGGGCCGGAACTGGGGCTGGGAGCCCGGGCCGGGCTGGAACCTGGAAGCCAGCGGCGAACGCTGGGCGGTCTGGACCCAGCCCGTGACCAGGCCCTGATAGAAGGGGACGCTGATTCCTAAATTCCTAATTTCGTGTGCCACCGTTAACTTGCGGTCGAAACGGTGACAATTAGGAATTTAGGAATCAGCGTCCCCCTCTTTACGGGAGTACCGCCCCCCTTTCATCCCTTCCAGATAATCCCTGTCCGCCTTTGTGAGGAAGCGCGGCGTCCAACCCAGCGTATCGGCGCAGTCCAGCATATAGAAAAGGGCGGTCAGCACCTCGTTGACGGCGGACATATCCTTCCCCGAACCTTCCAGTTCCGCCGGTCCGCAATAGAGCGCCTGGTCCGGCGAGAGCACATTATCGAGCATGAAAGCCCTTCCCCTGCGTTCCAGCTTCGCCCCGTTATGCGCCGACAGTCCGGCGGCTGGATAGTCCGCCGCCGGGTAAGGCGGCAGACGCAGGGCCGAGCGTATCTCCGCGTTGACGCGCAGGGCCTTCTCCAGGGCCGCCTCCGGACCGGGAGCGCTGACCACGAGGCCGTGATTGGCCAGGAAGAAGACCTGCGTTCCCGTGGCCCTGCCGGGGCCGTCGACGGCGCAGCAGAGCCGCGCGCCGGGCGGGACATAGTCTATCCACACCGAGCCGGGGAAAAGGCGGGCGGCGGCAGCGCGGCCCTCCTCCGTCATGTTCAGGACATTGGCGCAGGCGGAATGGATGTGGACCACGGCGGTATTGAGCAGGGCGTGGAAGCCGGTCTCCACGGAAGGTTTGGCGGCCGGCGCGCCCTTCACCGGCAGCGACTGGGCGCAGAGATAGTCCAGCAGTTCGCCGTCGCCCAGGCGGCAGCCGGCCAGCTTCCTTTTTATATTGCCGTGATTGACCAGCGCGTATCCGGAAGTCTCCGTCATGGCGGAGAGGCGGGAACCCGAGGCCTTTATCAGCATCCGCTCCGGGCCTATCTTGAGCGAGACGTTCCCCCCGCCGCCCTGCGTCAGGTCCGGCCCGGCGCCGGCGGCGCGGGCCAGGGCGGCGAGCCTGGCGGCGGAATTGTCCAGGGCCGGGTCGAAAGGCATTCAGGCCCCTCTCTTTTTGGGCGAGCGGGGATGGGCCTTCTCGTATACTTCTTTCAGGCGCTCGAGCGAGACATGGGTATAGACCTGCGTGGTCTCCAGGTTCTTGTGCCCCAGCATCTCCTGCACCGAGCGCAGGTCGCAGCCGTGGTCGAGCAGGTGGGTGGCGAAGGAGTGGCGCAGGGCGTGAGGGTTGAGGCTGCGCGCGAAGCGGGCCTGGCGGGCCAGCTTCTTCACTATCAGCGCCAGGCCGTGGCCGGACAGGCGTCCTCCCCGGGCGTTGAGAAAAAGAGGGCGGGCCGGCGTCCTTCCCTCCGGCCGGGACGACAGATAGGCCCGCAGCGCCTCCAACGCCTTGTCGCCGACGGGGACCAGCCTCTCCTTCGAGCCCTTGCCCATGACGCGGGCGAAACCAGAATAGAAATCGACGTCGCCCACATTGAGGCCCGTCACTTCTGAGCGGCGCAGACCGGCGGAATAGAGCAGGGCCAGCAGAGCGTAATCGCGCGGGGCCAGCGGCTTCTTCCCGCCCCCGGCCGGGACGGCGGCGGGCGCGTTATAGTCGTAGAGCTTGCGCACCTCGCCCTCGGTCAGGAAACGCGGCAGCCGCTTCTCTTTTTTAGGGGCGCGCAGCAGCGCGAAAGGGTCGGACTCCAGCTTTCCCTCGGCGATGAGCCAGCGTATGAACGAGCGCGCGGAAGAGACCTTGCGGATGACCGTGTTGCGGGAGTTCTTCCTCTCCTCCTGCAGCATGGCCATGTAGGCGCGCATCAGGTGGCGGTCGAAGCCCGCCGGGAACTCCGCGCCCTCGGCCTCGGCGTAAGCGGCGAATTCGGCCAGGTCGGCGGCGTAGGCCCGCACGGTGTGGCGGGAGAAATTGAGCTGCGACTTTATGTGGAGCAGGAAGCGCTCGATGAGGACCTTCATTCAGAAGATCTCCAGCGTGACGTCGAAAGGCGTCTCGTTGAGCACGGCGTTTATGGTGCGGCCCGAGGCCTCGCCTATCAGGGAGTTGGTCTCTTTCAGCGCGGCGGCCCATTCGCGGAACTTTTCCGCCGGCCAGCCCCAGATCTCTATCTTCTCGCCTTTGGGCACGTCGCGGGCCAGCAACTTGCGGAAGCGGCGGGCCTCCTCGTGCCCTTCGCGCACTACTATGACCCTGGCGCGGCTGAAGCGGCGGATGACCTTGGTGAGCTTGTTGGTGGCCGTATTGCCGCACTCTATCCAGAGTTCGGGATAGCCGTCGGGCTCGGTGACCAGCAGGTCGGGATAGTATTCGAAGCCCTCGGCGGCCGGCCTTTTGGGGCCCACCTCCAGCGCGGGCTCGCGGTCGAAGAACAGCGCGGCGGCCGCCAGGCGCAGGGCGAGGTGGTCCGGCGTCTCCTCGTCCTTTCCGGCTATCAGCACCCGCCTGTTGCCGCCGTTGAGATGCAGGTCGCAGCGCAGGTTCATAAGGTCCGTGGTTCCCCGGCGTCGCCGGGCAGTCCTATTTCTGCCCGGGCTTGTTGGAGTCGATTATCTTCTCCACTTCCTCGGGCGTGACCGGGTCTATGCTGCGGCACTTGGGGAAGCCCGAGCAGGCCAGGAAGTAGCCGCGCGCGCTCTTGCGCAGCAGCATCGCGTTCTTGCCGCACTTGGAGCAGATCTTCTCGGTCTTTATCGGCGCGAAGTATTCCTGCTTATTGCCGTCCTTGTCGAGCGGGATCTTGCCCTTGCACTTGGGGAAGCGCGAGCAGGAGAGGTACTTGCCGAAGCGGCTCTCGCGCTGCACCATCGGGCTCAGGCAGAGCGGGCACTTCTCGTTGGTCTTGACCACGCCGGGCCGGGTGCGCGTCATGTCGGTCTGCGCCTTGGCCAGGCTGGCCGAGAAAGGCCCGTAGAACTCGGTTATCAGCTCGTTCCACTTGAGCGCGCCGTCGGCGATATCGTCGAGCTTGTCCTCGATCGAGGCCGTATAGGACAGCTCCATTATCTCCTGGAAGAAGTCCTTGAGCTTCTCGGTGACGACCGAGCCGAGCTCGGTGATCAGCAGGCGCTTGTCCTTCTCGCGCTTGATGTAGCCGCGCTCGATGATCGTCTTGATGATGACGGCGTAGGTGGACGGGCGGCCGATGCCGTGCTTTTCGAGCGTCTTGATGATGCTGGCCTCGTTGTAGTTCGGCGGCGGGCTGGTGCGGTGCGGCTTGGGCGTGACGTCCTTGAGCGAGACGACCTCGCCCTCTTTCAGGGGCGGCAGGACGGCGGAATCGTCCTCTTCGTCGCCGGCGACCTCCTCCTCCTTCTCGGCCATGTAGACCTTCAGGTAGCCCTCGAACTTCATCGTGCGGCCGGTGGCGCGCAGCACGGCCTGCTGACCGGGGTCGGAGACCTCGACCGTGACGGAATCGAAGACCGCGTCCGCCATCTGGCTGGCCACGAAGCGGTTCCAGATGAGTTCGTAAAGTTTCGCCTGCTCGGCGGTGAGGAACTTGGCCACGTCCGACGGGCGCTTGTAGACCGAAGTCGGGTGTATGGCCTCGTGCGCTTCCTGCGCTCCCTTGACCTTCTTAAGGTACACCGGCGGTTTCTCGGGGGCGAAGTCCTTGCCGTAGGTCTCGGCGACGAACTTCGCCGTCTCGGCCTGCATGTCGGCGGAGACGTTGAACGAGTCCGTGCGCATATAGGTGATGAGACCGGCGCGGTCGCCTTCCATGTCGACGCCTTCGTAGAGGCTCTGCGCTATGCGCATCGTCCGGTCGGAAGAGTAGCCGAGCTTGTTGTAGGCGTCCTGCTGCAGCGAGCTGGTGATGAAAGGAGGCTTGGGCTTCTGGCGCGCCGTCTTGGACTCGAGCTTGGAGACCTTGAGCTCGGAGCCGCGCAGCAGCGTGGCCGCCTCGGCGGTGTCCTCGAGCTTCTTGAACGGCGTGGTGCGGTACCGGTAATCCTCGGCGAAAAGCTTGAGGGTTATCGTCTGTTCGACGGGCTGGCCCTTCCAGCGGACCAGGCGGGCGTCGAAACCCTTGCCGCCTTCCTTGGCCAGGCTGGCGAACAGCGTGTAGTAGTCCTCTTCCTTGAAAGCGGCTATCTCCTTGGCGCGCTCGGCGACCAGGCGCACGGCGACCGACTGCACGCGGCCGGCGGACAGGCCGCTCTTGACCTTGTCCCAGAGCAGCGGGGAGAGCTTGTAGCCGACCAGCCGGTCTATGACGCGGCGGGCCTGCTGGGCGTTGACCAGGTTCATGTCCAGGTCGCGCGGGCTCTTGAGCGCCGCGGCGATGGCGGTCTTGGTGATCTCGTGGAAGGAGATGCGCTTGAACCTGTCCGGCTCGGCGGCTATGACCTTGCTGAGATGCCAGCTGATGGCCTCGCCTTCGCGGTCGGGGTCGGTCGCGAGGTAGACGTACTCGGAATTCTTCGCGAGGGAGCTGAGCTCCTGGCTGATGCGCTTGGCGCGCTCGATGAGCACGTACTTGGGCTCGAAGCCTTTCTCGGGCTCTACGCCCAGTTCGTCCTTGGGCAGGTCGCGCACGTGGCCGAAGGAGCTCTTGACGACGTAATTGGCGTCCAGAAAGCGGCTTATCGTCTTCTCCTTGGTGGGAGACTCGACTATCACGAGGTACTTGCCGGGGCCTATTCTGGCCCTGGCCGAGGATCTGGTCGCCGCCTTGGCGGCGGCTTTGGGGGTTTCCGTCTTAGGTTTTTTTTCTTGTGCCATAATAATAGTTACATATTGTATCTTTATTATATCCTTATTCGCAAAACGCCATACCGACCAGTTAAGTGCCCCATTAAGGAGACAGCCGGGGGAGGCGTGCCCTCACCGGAGCAAAACCCTTCGGAGCCGCGAGCTTGCATCAGCGCGAGCGGCGAGAACGGGAAGGGCGCGCACGGTGTGCGCGACCCTGTTTTTGCGAGGTGAGGGCAAGACATGCCCCCGGATATAGTTATTCCTTTTGTCGAGCGCGTCTTTGCGGAGTGATGCCCCGGCAGCCCCCGGAATAGTTGTTCCTTTTATCCCTGGGGGAAGTATTTGCCGGCGGACTGGAGGATGTAGCCGAGGGCCTCGAGCTCGAAGATGGCGGCCGCGGCGCGGGGCACGGTCCAGCCCAGCCGCTCCACCAGCGCGTCCGCCGTCAGGCCGGAGTCCTTCTCCGCGGAGATCAGGGAGAAGAGCTCCCCAGCGTCGCCTTCGGGACCTTTGCGCGCCTTGGGCGCGGCCCGTCGGCGGGCGGCTTTGAGGCCGTCCTGCACTTCTGGCGGAAGGGCGGCGATGATATCGGCCGCGCCTTCGGCGGGGGCCGCGCCGTCCTTTAAGAGTTTATTGGGGCCGCGGCTCATGTCGGAATCGGCCGGTCCGGGCAGGGCCAGCACTTCGCGGCCGTATTCCAGCGCGAAACGGGCCGTTATCAGCGCGCCCGATGCGAAACCGCCCTCTATGACCACGGTGGCCAGCGAGAGGCCGGCTATGATACGGTTGCGCCGAGGGAAATGGGCCGGCAGCGGGGCGGAGCCCAGCGGCAGCTCGCTCATCACCGCGCCGCCGGTCTCCAGCACGCTTTCCATCAGCCGGCGGTTCTCCTTGGGATAGCAGGAATCGAGGCCCGTGCCGACCACGGCCCAGGTGGACTTGTCCGCCTTAACGGCGGCCTCATGGCAGATGGTATCGACGCCGCGGGCCAGGCCGCTGACCACCGTGGCGCCGGCGCCGGTCAGGTCGGCGGCGATGCGGGCCGCCATACGGCGGCCGTAAGGCGTGGGCAGGCGGGTGCCTACCATGCCTACCGGCGCGCCGCCTTTCAGCGTTCCCCTCAGATAAAGGACCAGCGGCCTGTCCGGCAGGTCGCGCAGGGCCGAGGGGTATCCGGGCGTGCCGTCGAAGACCAGGGATATGCCCAGCGCGGAACAGCGGGAGAGTTCTTTTTCGGGATCGTGGGCCGAGGCTTCCCGCAGCGCCCGCTGGGCGCCGACGAAGGTCAGGCCCCCCTCGGCCGCCAGGTCCCCGGGCGCGACCCTGAGAGCCTCCTGGGCGCTGCCGTAAAGCTCTATGAGCCGCAGCGCCCAGTCGCCCTTGAGGCAGGCCGCGGCGTTGAGCCGCAGCCTGGCCGCTTTCTCGGCGTCGGTAATAATTTCAGCGCTCACCGCCCCCCCTTCGCTTACTTTTTCTTTACGGAAAGACCTTTGTGCACCGGACTGCTGGCGTCCAGCACGCGCGCCTCCAGTTCCCGGCCGCCGGAAGAGAGCACCTCGAGGAGCGCGACGCGCTGTATCTCGGTGCCTATCACCTTGCCGTCCTTACTGACGGTGGAGCCCACTTTGTAGACCTCGAGATAATCGCCGGCCTTGCACATAATGCCGGAGCGCATGCGGACGGAGACGGTCTCTCCGGTGAAGGGAAGGGCGTTCCCGTCGGAATCCTCCATGCCGGTCACGAGACCGTCCTCGCGCCAGTCGGGAGCGGCCAGCCTGGTCTGCACGAAGGAGTTCCATTCCTTCTGGTCCTCCGGCATCTCCTCCGAAAGGTCCGGCAGCTTCTGATAGGAACCGAGGCCCTGCGAAAGAGCGGCGGCCGGGGGAGCGGCGGGGGCCCGGCGCGGGAGTTCTTCTTCGGCGGCCATCGGCGGCGCCAGCAGCTCCTCCACCTTCTCGGGTTCCGCCGGCGGTTCGGGTTTCGCGGCCTTTATCTCTTCGGTAAGGCCGGGGATGAGCAGTTCCCACTGCGGCAGTATGAGGTCCGGGTCGGCGACAAGGTTCATGTTAGCCGTGAATATCTTCCCCCACTTGAACGGATCGGCGTAGTACTTCTCGGCCAGGCCCCAGAGGGTGTCGCCCTCCGCCACCTGATGCCGCTTGGTGACTTTCAGCACGCCGGCCCCCTCGGGGGCCGCCGTCTGCGCCGCGGCGCGGACCGGCGAGAACGCCAGCAGCGCGGATAAGAATACAGTCTTCATCTTTTCCTCCGGACCGTCTCGTTTTTAAACCGTTTCCGCCGCCCTGTCGAGCGAGCGGTACTGCACCGCTTCCATCACGTGCTCTTTCCTGATGTCGGCCTCGCCGGCCAGGTCCGCTATGGTCCTGGCCACGCGCATTATCTTGTCCAGGCTGCGCGCCGAGAACCCCAGCCTGTTCATAGCCTTCTCCAGCAGCTCCGAAGCGCCCGCCGGCAGCCTGCAATGCTCGCGTATCTGCCGCACGGTCATCAGCGCGTTGGGGACGTCCCGCCCGTCGCCGGACCGGGCGCGCTGCCGGCGCGCCGCCTCCAGCACTCGCTCCCTCACCGCCGACGACGGCTCGCCCGAAGGCAGGGCGGACCAGTCCGCGTATTTTAGGGCCGACAACTGCACGTGCAGGTCTATGCGGTCCAGCACCGGGCCCGAGACGCGCGCCCTGTACTTCTGCACCTGCAGCGGCGTACAGGAGCATTGCCGCGACGGGTGGCCGAGATAGCCGCAGGGGCAGGGGTTCATCGCGGCCACCAGCGCGAAACGCGCCGGGAAAGAAACGCTGTCCCTGACCCGCGAAACGGTAACGCGGCGGGATTCGAGGGGCTCCCGCAGCGCCTCTATCGACGCCCTGGAGAACTCGGGGAACTCGTCGAGGAAAAGGACCCCGTTGTGAGCCAGCGACACCTCGCCCGGCCTGGGGACCGAGCCTCCTCCTATCAGGGCGGCGTCGGAGATGCTGTGATGCGGCTCCCTGAAAGGCCGTTCGCGGACCAGGCGCGCGCGGGGCAGCAGCCCGCAGACGGAATAGATCTTGGTGGTCTCCAGGGACTGCTCTTCGGTGAGCGGCGGCAGTATCGAGGAGAAGCGTCTGGCCAGCATGCTCTTGCCCGACCCGGGCGGACCGACCATTATCACGTT
Organism: Elusimicrobiota bacterium; assembly: GCA_019135865.1. Lineage (GTDB taxonomy): Bacteria > Elusimicrobiota > Elusimicrobia > Elusimicrobiales > UBA9959 > UBA2231. Next base: position 6,926 of record JAGVVD010000019.1, on the reverse strand, counting down.
GTGGAAGCCGGCCGCCGCGATCTCCAGCGCGCGCTTGGCGAAGGCCTGGCTTTTGACCTCGGCCATGTCGCCGGCGGACGGGACGTCCCCCGCGTGCGCCCCCGGCGAACAGGCCGGCAGCGCCGCTTTGCCCGCCAGCCAGCCGGCGGCTTCCACGAGGCTGGAGGCCGAGAGCGCCGTCAGGCCGGACAACGAGGCCTCCGAGGCGTTGGCGGCCGGTACCACCACCGGACCGGAATAGCCGGAGGCTTTGAGACCGAGCAGCATCGGCAGCACTCCGACGACAGGCTTGAGCGCGCCGTCCAGCGCCAGTTCGCCGAGGAAGAAAGCGCCGGCCGCCTTCTCGTCCCGCCCCTCGAGCGCCTCGGCGGCGGCCAGCATGCCCAGGGCTATGGGAAGATCGAAGTGAGTGCCGGCTTTACGTATCTCGGCCGGGGCCAGGTTGACGGTGACGCGGCGCGATGGCAGTTCGAAACCCGAATTGCGTATGGCGGCGACCACCCGGTCCTTGGATTCCTTTACCGCGGCGTCGGGGAGCCCGACCACGGCATAGGAGGGCAGCCCGGGGGAAATGTCCACTTCCACCCCCACGGCGTAGCCGTCTATCCCCCTGAGCCCGAGGCTATTGAGTTTCGCCAGCATATGTTACCGTCGCGGCCGGATCCCCGCTGCCGCCGCGGCGCCGCGGGAGGGCGGCGCCGCGGGGGACAGTTCCTTATTTGGCCAGCCGGCAGATATCCCCGCCCTTCGGGGAAGCCGAGCCGCGCTTGACCAGCTTCGCCACCGAGCAGTCGCCGGACTCGCCGCACCAGCGGTCTATCTCCACGTCGCCCAGGTAGGTCTCCCTGTGGCCTATGACGAGGTTGGAGCGCGGATCGCGTATCTCGGCGCCCTGGCTGAAGCAGGAGAGGACCATGCCGGTCTTCATACCCGACTCCTGGCCGGCGTTGAGGTAGATGTCCTGGTCGTAGGCGTCGGCTATGCGGCAGGACCAGGGCTTGGCGTTCATCTGGTTGGCGATATTGTCGACGAACTTCACGATCGCGCCGCGCAGGGCCTCTCCCTCGAGCGTCTCGTCGTAGCCGCCCTTGGTGCCCATGCCCAGGAAACTGCCCGACTTGGACTTGGCCTGGCCCTTGCCCGAATCGGCCATCAGCACCTGGCCGCTCTGCACGTCGATGAGCCGTATGTCCACGGTGACGTCGGCCACCTGCCGCTTGGTCTGCCGGATGAGATAGTCGGAGCCCTGCTTGTTGACGCCGAACTGCGAGACGGCGCCGACGACTATCGCCTCCAGGCCCATGATGCGGCCCAGCTGGACGGCGGTCTGCGGGTCCACCGTACCCTGCGACTGCATCTTCTGTTCCTCCATGATCCTGGTCATCCGGTCGCGCTCGACCACTATGAACTTGCCCGACTTGACCAGTTCTGTTATGAGTATGTCCGAGGCCGCGCCGCCGAGGCGGCCCTGGCCGTAGGCCGATTTGTTCTCGAACTCCACCACGCCTATACGGCGCTTGGGCCCGGTATATTTCGACTTGACCTTTTCCGTCTCCTTCACCGTCAGCGCATGGTCCATCTTCACGGACCGCGACGGCGCGCAGGCCGCGGCCAGCAGCAGCGGCACTATCATCCAGAGTTTCTTCATGATACCTCCTGTTCCCGAACTACCGCTAAGAACCGGGCTCTCACCTGGCCGGCAGGCCGGCCGCCGCGTCGGCGACCGCCTTTTCCGCTTCCTTCGCCAGCGGGGACTTGAGCATGTTCTGAACCAGTTTCATAGCCATCTGCTCCACGAAGGCCTTCTTCGCCTCGTCCCTGTCGAGATAGACCTTTATGTCGCGGCCGGTGCCTTCTCCCTCGTAAAGGACCTCGCCGGTGGCCGCCGAGACCAGCTTCAGGCGCAGTTTGACGCTCTTCCTTACCACGAAACCCAGGTTCTGAAAAGTGAAGTCCTCTATGGTCCCGTAACAGAGCAAACCCGAACCGACCGCGCGGCCTATGATCTCCGGCGTGGCCGAGGCCATCTGGCCCGCGTCGGTTATCCCTATCCCTTTCAGCCCTTCCAGGACGGGCTCCCCCTGTATCAGGGAATAGCCCTTGGCGGCGAGTCTCCCGGCGGCCAGCTTGTAGAGGTAGTCCTCGGCCGACAGGTCCACGCTCTCGTTCTCGAAAGGCAGCAGCGCCACGGGTTCCGCCGGCGGGGCGAAGCCGGGGGCGATGAAATAGGCCTGCTTCGCGGCGCAGGCCGCGGAAAAAAGCGTGGCGACCAGGAGGATCCGTGCCCTCATCTGACGTATCTGAAAGCGACCTCTCCGGCGTCTATGCCGTCTATGACCAGCGCCGGCCCGGCGGCGCGCAGAACGGCGCTGGCGAACTCCTCGGGGCCCGCCCCGGCGGAGTATACGGACAGTTCGGCCTCGCCGCCGCCGTAAGAGACGACCCTGACGCCGCTCACCGAGGAAATCCCCTCCACGGCCGAGACCAGCGAAGAGACGGCCTCTATCCCGGGCGCGTCGTAAAGCCTGAGAATGAACCCTTTGCTCTCGGTTCTCAGCGACGGGCCCAGCCTGGCCGCCAGTTCCCGTCCCAGGGACGCGCCGGCCTCGTCCAGGGCCTTCCCCGCCGCCGCTTCCCCGTCCGGGCCCATACCCGCGGCGGAGACCGCCAATTCGCCGAGCCCCGCCCCCCCGCGGGCGTCGAAGACCGCGGCTGAGGCGTCGACCGACGACTGCGAGAGCCCGCCGCCGACGGCGGCTTCGAGCGGGCGCACGGAAAAGACCACGCTGACCGCGGCCCTCGCGCCCGACGCCGCCGCGCGGCCGGTCAGGGCCGCCGCGTCCTCGCCCGCCGGGGCCGCGACGAAAGAGGCGCCCAGCGCGGAGAACAACGCGCTCCTGAAAGCCGCTTCGCCGCGGGCTCCGGAGTCGCCCTTGACGGAGAGGAGGAGGCGGGGGCCGGAGGCGGAAGGAGCGGACGGCGACGCGGCCTGGCGGACGCGGTCCATGTAGACCCAGACCCTGGCCTTCAGGGAAAGGGACCCTTCCACCAGTTTTTCGGAGAGCACTTTGCTTTTCCGGACATGGAACGACTGGCGCGCGAGCACGGCTTCGGCGGCGGCGGGGTCGTCGGAGAAAAGCGCCGCTGCCTTGCGCAGCGCGGCCCTCTCCGCGGCGGCCAGCGCCGGGGCCCTGGCCGCGGCCGGGTCCTTGCCGGCGGTTTCAGCGTAGCCTTCGGCCTCTATAGGCTCCAGCGCCGCGGACATGGCGGACCTGCCGGGTCCCGCGCAGGCGGTCAGCGCGGCCGCCGAGGCCAGCGCAGCCAGGATCAGAACCTTTCTCATATGTTTCAGCCCTCCTCTCCGTACTGCGTCTTTTCCTTGTGGACCGGCAGCGCGAAATTGAACCTGGCGCCGGAACCCTGCGGCGACTCCAGCCAGATGCGGCCGCCGTGCTTCTCTATGACCGACCTGGAGATGGCCAGCCCGAGACCGGTGCCCGGGACCTGGTTCACGCTGCTCTTGCCGCGATAGAACTTCTCGAAGACGAGCTTGCGCTCCTCCTCGGGGATGCCGGGACCGTCGTCCTCAACCGAGATGACCACGACCTCGCCCTTGTCCTGGCCCGTGATCCTGACGGTGCAGCCGCGGCGCGAGAACTTTATCGCGTTGATCAGCAGGTTGTCTATCACCTGCGTTATCCAGCGGCTGTCGGCGTAAACGTCGGGCAGCTTCTTCTCGAACCTGGAATCTATCGCTATCTCCTTCTCGCGGGCCTTGAGCAGCATATTGCTTACGGAGCGCGAGACCAGCTCCCGGATGTTCACCGGTTGCAGTTCCATCTCCACCTTGCCGTTGAGGCGCGAGAAATCCAGCAGGTTGGAGATCAGGTGGGCCAGCCGGTTGGCCGACTGGTCCACGACGGAGAGGAAATTGGACTGCTGCTCGTTGAGGGGGCCGACCTCGCCGCTCAGGATGACGGAAACGAACCCTTTGATGGTGGTGAGCGGCGTCTTGAGCTCGTGGCTCACCGTGGCCAGGAACTCGTCCTTCAGTTTATTGAGCTGCGTGAGCTCCTGCGCGGTGCGCGTGGCGTTCTCGTAGAGCGTGGTCATCTCTATGATCATGGCCAGTTCGTCGGCGATGATGGTCAGGAACTCCAGCTGGTCGGGAGTGAAGAAATCCGGCCGCAGACTGCCGACGCGCAGCACCCCGATGACGCGCTCCCCGAGCACGATCGGGACCACCATCAGGGAGCGGATGCTCCAGAGCTTCGCGTGGGGCCCGGCGACCTCGGGCTCGTTCTGCGCGTCCGGGCTCATGAAAGGCCGGCGGTTCACGAAGGCCCGCACCGCGGCCGAGGAGGTGTTGGTGATCGGTATGCTGTAATGCAGCCTGTCGTCTTCGGGAACGCCGTAGGAGCCGGGATGCGCCACCAGTTCGTTGCGCGAATCGTCGTAGAGCAGGGCGGCGGCCACGTCGGCCTCGGCGATCTTGGCGACTATATTGAGCACGGCGGAGCAGCCCATGCTCATGTCCTTCTCCACGCCGGTCGCCTTGGTGACGACCTCGTAAAGGGCCTTGCGTTCTTTGGCCCGCTGTATCAGGCGCGAGCCCGCCGCGTCCAGCTCCTGAAGGACGGCCGAGAGTTCGCTCCGCAGTTGCTCGGTATCCTTTTTCAGGGCGAAGTTCTTCTCGGCAAGGCGCCAGACGGAATTGAGGTAGGGCATCAGGAAACGCAGATAAGGGAGGGCCGCTTCCACTTTCTCCGGCACCGGATGGGCGAAGACCACGATCCTCCGGTAACCGCCGTGGGAAGGCATGAAAGGACAGAGCAGGGCGCCGCCCATGCCGGAGAACAGCTCTCCCGGCGGCGGCTCGAGCGGGACCTGCAGCAGGAACTCCCCCTCGTTGACGCAGCGGTCGAGCGGCTCCCAGGCGAAGACCGCGCCGGCGGACTGGTCGCCGCGCTGCTCGCTGTAGAGCCCCGCCACGCGCCAGCCGGAGCCGGAGCGTTCGAAGGCGGCTATGGAGCCGTCCGCGAAAAGAGCGTGCAGCTTGATGAAGTAGTACTCGGCGATGTCGAGGTAATGCTCCAGCGAATCGGGGACCGAGGAATGCTCCAGCGACTCGCGCGCGAATTCGGAGAAGCCGGAGAGTTCTTTCTCCGCCCGGCGCAGGCGCCTCTCGGCCGGCAGCAGGCAGCGGAACTTGATATACCACCAGGCGGCGAAAGCCAGTACCGCGCCGATGGTCAATGAGGCGATAAGGTCGTGCATGTGTACGCCGGCCTCACATCAGGTCCATCAGGAGACGCACGTAGGCGGACGGCGATTTAAGCGAATTGCTGCTCAGCCAGGCCGTTTTCACGGAATAACTGCGCATGATCTTCTCGGAAATATGGCGGAACTCCGCTTCCTGCGCGCCCAGGGCGGAAGTAGGCTGCGGCCCCAGTACGATCAGGCCGTTCACGTTCTTCTCCGCGGCGAAATTACCGATCTTGAAAGGCGTTCCGTAAAGCTCGTCCGGGTCGTAGGCTTCGGTAAAGACCTGGGTCCAGGCCACCGGGATCCCGAGGTCCTTGGCGCGCGTCGCGGCGCTGTGGAGCGCGAAGCGCGCCTCTTTCTCGTATCCCTTGGGGTAGAAAAGCCCCCACCTGAACCACTGGTTCTCGGAGGATTTCCAGGCGGCCGACTCGGCGTAATCGGCGTCCGATACCGCGCCCGCCACGGCGGTCTCGGACAGGCCGAGGAGCAGGTCCAGCATTTCCTTGCTGCCCTTCGCGGACGCGGAGGCGCCCATGAACTTGTCCAGTTTGCGTATCTGCTCGAGCGTCCGCGAGACCTCCCCGAAAGGCGTCAGCTTGTTTATGAAGAGCCTGTTGACCTCGTCCTCGGAGAGCTTCACGTCCATATCGGAGAGCAGATGGCCGAGCACTATCTTGTAGGCGGAGGCGGGCGGGACTTTGACGTCCACCATCCAGCCCTGCGAGAGCTGGAAGCCCAGCGCTTCCTCCAGGCCGGCCAGCGATTTAGGCGGGAAGACCGAGGAGACCACTATCTGCTTGTTGGCGGCCGTGAAGTCGTTGAGCCATTTCGAGATATACGGCTTGTTCTCGGCGGAAAGCATCATCAGGTGCACGTCGTCTATCACCAGCGCCCTGATCTCGGAGAACATCTTGTCGAGCCTTTCGATCGAGCCGTCGCTGACGGCCTTCTCCACGCCCTTGGACAACCTGATGCCGTCGGTGACGAAAAGTTTATCCTGCCCCAGGGTGGCCGAAAGGCCGTAGGAGATAGCGTGCATGAAATGGGTCTTTCCCGTGCCGGGGATCCCGAAGATCATGAGCGGGTTGTACATGGTGCCGGGACTGTCTATCGCCGCCATCGCCGCGGCGTGGGCGAACCGGTTATAGGAGCCCGACTGCAGGGTCTCGAACGTATAGGTCGGCATCAGGGGCATCTCCACGCCCCACTTAAGACGCATCCTGGTGGACACGGAAGGGGAGTGCGCGGGCGCAGAGACCGGCTCCGGTTTCGGCTCCTCCTTCTTCGGCTCAGGGACAGGCTCGACTTTCGCGGGTTCCGCGCGTCCGCTCACCGAAGGAGGCGGGCCGAAAGGAGCGGAGAACTGCGGTTTGGACTGCGGCGGAAGCGCCGCCGGCCCCTTGGGCGCGGGAGGAGGAGAGGCGAAAGACGGCGGCGTCGCCGCGGAAGGCGGCAGGGCCGGCGGGGGAACGGGAGCGGGCGGCGCGGGCTGGCGGACCGCGGGGGCCGGGGTGACGCCGGGCGGGGGCGGAGGCGCGGCGGGCCTTTCGGGTTCGGCTGGCGGAGGAACGGGCGCGGGCGGCGCGGGCTGGCGGACCGCGGGGGCCGGAGTGACGCCGGGCGGGGGCGGAGGCGCTACGGGCCTCTCGGGCGCCGGCGGC
>JAGVVD010000038.1 GCA_019135865.1 Elusimicrobiota bacterium | reverse complement strand
CGACATCTCGCGGATAAGATCCGCCTACCGCTTTCAATGGCGGTAATTACAAGATAACCTCGGGATGTTGCGCAAAGTAGCCTGTAATTTCATCCTGATAGGCCCGCCAAATTTCTCCCCGGAGAAATTTGGTGTTTGCAAAACCCGCCAGCTCCCGCCGAAGAACTTTCACCAGGACGGCGGGGAATCAGGAAAGCCGCGCTTTAAGGCGCGGCTTTCCTGTTTTTCCCGGCGGCGCGAAAGCGAGCGAGAGAGCGGACTGGCGCCGCCGCGCCCATTAATAATATAGTGTCCTCTGAATGGGTACAGGGGATACGCGGGAAACGGCCGCCGCGCCGTATTTCGCCGCGGCCATCTTCCTCGGCGCCTTCCTGCTTTTCCAGGTGCAGCCGATGATGGCCAAGGCCATACTGCCCTGGTTCGGCGGCGCGCAGGCGGTCTGGACCACCTGCATGCTGTTCTTCCAGACGGCGCTGCTGGGCGGCTATCTCTATGCCCACCTCCTCTCCACCCGCCTCAGGCCGGACGCGCAGACGGCGCTGCACCTGTCGCTGCTCCTGCTCAGCGCGCTCTTCATACGCGTACTCCCCTCGGCCGACTGGCGCCCGCTTAACAGCGGGGCCCCCGCGTTCAGGATACTGCTGCTGCTGACGGTCAATGTCGGTCTGCCGTTCTTCCTGCTCTCCGCCACCAGCCCGCTGCTGCAGTCCTGGTACGGCGCGGCGGCGCCGGGCCGTTCCCCCTACAGGCTCTACGCCCTCTCCAACGCGGGATCGATGCTGGCGCTGCTCAGCTATCCTTTCCTGGTGGAACCCTTCCTCGAACTGCGCGCGCAGGCCGGCCTGTGGGGCATCCTCTATATATTGTTCGCGACGGCTCTCTGGCGATCTTCCCGGGCTTATCTGGCCGCCCGGCCGGGACCTCTTCCGCCGCCGGGACCCGTCGCCGCGGCCGGCCGCCCCCCGGCCTCCGCGATCGCGCTCTGGACGCTGCTGGCCGCCTGCGGCTCGGCGATACTGCTCTCGGGCACGGCACAGCTGACGCAGAACGTGGCGCCCGCGCCTTTCCTCTGGATACTGCCGCTCTCTCTCTACCTGCTCTCTTTCATCCTCTGCTTCGAGAGCGACCGCTGGTACTCGCGCGGCAGGTGGACGGTCTATTTCGGCTTCGCCTGCGCCGGTACGGTCTATCTCCTGACCGCCTGGATAAAGACGCCGCTGGCGCTGCAGCTGCCGATACATTCGCTCTCGATCTTCATCGCCTGCATGGTCTGCCATGGCGAACTGGCCGCGCTCCGCCCGGCGGCGGGGAGCCTGACGCTCTTCTATGTCGCGGTCTCGGCCGGCGGCGCGCTGGGCGGGCTGCTGACGGCGGTGGGCGCGCCGCTGCTGCTGGACGGGCCGTGGGAATACCACATCGCCTGGGGGACGCTGGCGGCCGCGGTGCTGGGCCTGCTCGCCGGCCGGGCCGGCCTCCGCTCCCGGCGCGCGCGCCTCGGCGGCGCGGCGCTGCTGGCTCTCTACGGCGGCTTCGTCTACGCGCTTTACGACAATTACTCCGAGGAATCCTCCTCGCGCCTGGACATGCGGCGCAACTTCTACGGCACGCTGCAGGTCTACGAATGGGAGCATTACGGCGCTCAGGCCCTGACCCTGATGCACGGCCAGATCGATCACGGCTTCCAGTTCCTCGAAGGGGACCCGCGCAGGGACAAGCCGGTCTCCTATTACGGGCCGGACTCGGGCGCCGGGGCGGCGGTGCGCGCGCTGCGCCGCAGGCGGGGCGGCCGGGCGGGGCTGGAAATGGGAGTCGTCGGGCTGGGGGCCGGCATCATGGCCGCCTGGGGCCGGAGCGGCGACAGGCTGACCTTCTACGAGCTCAACCCGCTGGTGACGCGGCTGAGCTACGCCTATTTCACCTACCTCGATTCGACGCGCGCCGGCGTGGCGGTGGTCATGGGCGACGCGCGGCTCAGCCTGGAGCGCGAAGCGGCAGGGAAGGCGCGCCGTCAGGACCTGCTGGTCCTCGACGCTTTCAGCAGCGACGCCATACCGCTGCACCTGCTCACGCGCGAGGCCTTCGAGGTCTATTTCAGACGCCTCAGGCCCGACGGCGTGCTCGCCGTGCACGTCTCCAACCGTTTCCTGGACCTGGAACCGCTGGTAGCCGGTCTCGCGGAGGAACGCGGCCTGGCCTGGACGGTGACGGACTCTTACGAGGTCCCGGAGGACGGCGCCTCGGCCAGCACCTGGGTGCTGGTCAGCGCCGACGCGGGACTCCTGGCGGACCCGCTGATCTCGAGCCGTTCGCGCGGGCTGGAGGAAGGCCGCGCGCCGCTGGTCTTCACGGACCGCTACAGCAATCTCTTCAGGCTCATCCGCGGCGGCTGGCTGGCCGGGGCGGACATGGAATGAGGATCTGAAAGCGGCCGGACGGGCCCCGGCCGCCGCGGAGGAAAAATGAGAATAATATCGACAACGCTGTTCCTGATCCTGCCCTGGCCGGCGGAGGCCAGGATGGAGGACAGGACCGAGGAACTTTATACGGCCGCCGCGGCCGGCGACCTGAAGACCGTCAGGGCCATACTGGAGGAGAGCGACCAGAACGTGAACGTCTCCTACGACGACAACGACACCTCCCCCCTGATGCTGGCCTGCCGGGCGGGGAACGAGGAACTGGCGGAACTGCTGATAAAGCATGGCGCGGACATCGCGGCCGTGGACGCCGGCGGCAGGCCGGTGGAAGAATACCTCCTCCCGCCGGCCGGACCCGCGCATAAGCGGCTGCGCCGGCTGCTGTACGCGACGGCGGCCGAAAAGAGCGTACAACTGCCCTACGCCTGGTCTACGCTTTTTATGCCCGATCCCGCCCCCTCCCCGGCGCTCTCACCCGACCCCCAGGTACTGCCCGCGGCCGGCGCCGCCGACGGCGACCTCTCCACCGCCTGGGCGGCGAAAGGGACCGGCGCGGAACTATGGCTTTTCATAAATCCCGGGGCCCCTTCGCTGCGCGTGAGCAACGGCTGCGCGAAAACCCGGACCCGCTTCAAGGCAAATAACCGCGCTAAGAAACTGGCCGTCTCCGTCTGGACCGCCGAGCATCTGGACGGCGATGTCACGGAAACGGCGCGCGCCTGGAAAGCCGCCAGGCTGACCGCGGACGCCGCGCTGGAGCTCAAGGACGTCCCGGAAACGCAGGAACTGCCCCTTCCTTTCAACTGGGAGGAACTGCGTTTCAGGAGGGCGGAAGCCGTCTCTTCCCTGATGAAGCGGGCCGATTACCGCGGCAGGAAGCGGCTCTATTCCTCCTTCGTCCTGCGTCTTGAACCCCTGGAGGTGTACCGCGGCTCCGGATCCGACGACACCTGCGTCTCCGAACTCGCCGCCGGCGGCCGCTGGCTTAACGAGGCCGCGCTGCCGGGCGTCTGGGAAAGGCCTTACGGCGGCGCGACCGAAACGATATCGCTTTCCACCCCGCAGGAACGCCTCTATTCGCTCAAACGGGGGAACAAGACCCTGCATTCGGGCAACTGGCGCGTCGAGGACGGGCTGCTGGTCATGGAGCACGAGGCGGGCGCCGCGCGCTACGGGGCCTTCGTGGAAGCGCGGGGCGGGAAGAAGACCCTCCGCCTGACCGGCGAAGGCGGCGAAACGCTCATTTACAGGCCGGCGCGCTGAAGGAGCGCGGCCGTCATTTTCAGCGCTTTTTCCAGTTCGCCGGCCAGGACCGGGGAAAGAGGGCTCAGTTCCCGGCCTGCCGGGGCGGGGGAAGTTTGGAAAGGACCACCTTCGGGTGGCGCTCAAGGAAATATTTGCAGTCCCACTCCCGCGCGAAGAGCAGCACGGGCCTGCCGTCGGGGTCTTCGGCCAGGCGCGCTCCCGTCGGCAGCATCTCCTCGGTGACGGGGTCCGAACCCGCGCCCAGCCAGCGCAGCACTTCCCAGGAGGTCTGTTCGAGACGCGCGTCGGCGCCGTATTCGTTGGCGAGCCGGTACTGCAACACCTCGAACTGCAGCGGCCCGACGGCGCCCAGCAGCGGCACGCGCGACTGGGAGCTGGGGATATTGAAGGTCTGCACCACGCCCTCCCGCAGCAGGTGGTCGAAGCCGGCGCGGAAGCGCTTGAACTGCGCCGTGTTGCTGCAGTGCAGGAAAGCCAGGTGCTCGGGCGGAAACCTCGGCACCTCGGGATAGATTATCGACGGGTCCTCGGTCAGGGTATCGCCGATGCGGAACTCCTCGTGGCCGACTATGCCGATCACGTCCCCGGCATAGGCCTCGTCGACGGTCTCGCGTTCGCGGCCGAAGAGCTTGTGGGAGCTGGAGATGCGCATGGTCTCCTTCGTCCGCGCGTTGAAGACCTTCATATCGCGCTCGAAGCGCCCCGAACAGACGCGCAGGAAGGCTATCTGGTCGCGGTGCTTGGGGTCCATGTTCGACTGTATCTTGAAGACGAAGCCGGAAAAGCGGGGATCGTCCACGGGCACCGGGCCGGAGACCGCCGACTGGGGGCGCGGCTCCGGGGCCATGGCCAGGAAATTGTCCAGCAGCAGCTGTACGCCGAAGTTATTGACCGCGCTGCCGAAGAAGACCGGCGTCAGGTCCCCCTTGAGCACGGCCTCCCGGTCGAAAGCGTCGCCGACCGCGTCGAGCATCGAGACTTCCTCCAGGAAACGGGCGGTCGAGACGGCGTCCGCCCTGCCGGCCAGTTCCCTGTCCAGGTCCTTCACCACGGTCAGCGGCGCGCGGTAGGCCCCTCCCGGCACGCGCTCGAAGAGGTGCAGGTCCCGCGAGCGCCTGTCGAAAACGCCCTTGAAATCCGAGCCCATCCCCAGCGGCCAGTTGACCGGGTAGGTCTGCAGCTGCAGCGACTTGTCTATCTCGTCGAGCAGTTCCAGCGGCTCCTTGGCCGGGCGGTCCATCTTGTTTATGAAGGTGAAGATAGGTATCTGCCTCATCCGGCAGATCTCGAAGAGCTTGAGCGTCTGCGCCTCGATCCCCTTGGCGGCGTCGAGCACCATGATGACCGAGTCCACGGCCATCAGGACGCGGTAGGTATCCTCGGAGAAATCGCGGTGGCCTGGGGTGTCGAGCAGGTTGACCTTGCAGCCGCCGTAATCGAACTGCAGCACGGTCGAGCTGACCGAGATACCGCGTTTTTTCTCCAGCTCCATCCAGTCCGACGAGGTGCTCTGCTGCTTGCGGCGGGCGGTGACCGAGCCGGCCAGCTGCACGGCGCCGCCGTAGAGCAGGAATTTTTCCGTCAGCGTGGTCTTGCCGGCGTCCGGGTGCGAAATGATGGCGAAAGTGCGCCTCTTGGCTATTTCTTTAGTGTTGATCATCAGGGTCATCAGGGGACGTTGTTGACTTGTTGAGTTGTTGACTTGTTCCACTTTCCAAAAATTCCGGCGATTCAGGAAGGCTACCTGTATTCCGGGCCGCCGGGCAACCGCCAGGGCCGGCCTTTGACCCGTCCTTTCACGAAAACACGCAGGCCGTGCGCGGGGACTTCCGCTTCCAGCAAGCCGGCGGAGACGCGGGCCTTATTCCCGGCGTACAGCTCGCGGTATTTTCCGGCGGGCAGGCCGCCGGCCTTCAGCAGCGCGTGCGAGGAGCCCTTGTTGAGCATGACCACGGCGGTCTCCCCGCCGTAGTCCCGCCTGAAGACATAGGAGTCGCTCGAAGAGAAAACGGCGGTCTGCGTCCCGCGCCGCAGCGGGGCGGCGGAGCGCCTCATCGCGTTGAGTTTCTTCAGGTGATGATAAACGGGATCGGTCTTCGCGCTCTTTATCCCTTCGGCGCCGAGCATCCTCCTGTTGTCGGGATCGTTGCCGCCGGCCATGCGCACCTCGGTGCCGTAGAAGACGCAGGGGATGCCGCGCGCGGTGAAATAGAAGTTCAGCGCGTCGAAGTACTGCTCCGCTGAGGCGGGCGTGCCCTGTCCTTCCCCGCCCGCGCCGTTGAACCTCGGTTTGTCGTGATTGTCCAGGAAAGTGACGAGCCAGGTTGGGTCCTTGTATTTATGGTCGTGGGCGAATATCGCGTCGGCCTTCGAGTAATCCCCTCCCTTGAAGACCTCCTCCATCGGCCCCCAGGTCCCCATAGCCGAGAGCGGCATGTCCAGCAGGCTCATGGCGGAATTCATCGGCTCGCCTTCCGACAGGCGGCTGTAGCGGGCCAGCATGTCGAAGTCGTCGCGGGTCCAGGCCTCGCCGAAGATGAAGAAATCCTTCTTCGCCGCGTGCAGCGCGTCCGTGAAATACCGCCAGAAGGCGTCGCCCATCCAGACGACGGTGTCCAGCCGGAAGGCGTCCACGCCCATAGCCTGGTACTTCAGGTAGATATCCGTCAGCCACTTCGCCGTCGCGGGATTTTCGTCGTTGAAGTCCAGCAGGTCCGCTATGACCGGCCCCTTGCGGTTGAACCAGTCCTTCCCGTCCGCGTAATAGTCGAACTCCAGCCCGAGGCCGCGCACCTTTCCGCGCTCCGCGTGCCATTTCACCGACGGGTGGGTGTCGCCGCCGTGGCCGTGATTGGCCACCACGTCCTGTATCAGTTTCAGGCCCCGCGAGTGGAATTCCCTTATCAGGTCGGCGTAAGACGCCCCCTTCGACTCCAGGTGAGGGTCTATCCGTGAGAAGTCCCAGCCCCAGTAGCCGTGGTAGCCGGCCGCGTCGTAGGTCTCCGACGAGTTCAGGTAGCGGCCCGGCGGCTGCATTACCGGCGGGGTTATCCAGACGGCCGAGAAACCCATGTCCTTTATGTGGGACAGATTGTCCATCAGACCGCGGAAATCGCCGCCCTGGTAGTAGCGCAGGTTCCCGGGGACGTATTCGTCCCCGTAGATGTCGTTATTGGAAGGGTCGCCGTCGGCGAAGCGGTCGGTCAGGACCAGGTATATCGTCTCGTCGCGGAAGTCCGACGCCGACCCGGGGAGGGCCGGCGCCAGCAGTAAAAGCAGCAGCGCCGCGGCGGTCTTCATCGGCCCGGGTGCTCAGCGGTTGAGGACGTAACTGAACAACAGCGGGGCCACTATCGTCGCGTCGCTCTCTATTACGAACTTGGGAGTGTCGACGGCCAGCTTGCCCCAGGTGATCTTCTCGTTGGGCACGGCGCCGGAATAGGAGCCGAAGCTGGTGATGCTGTCGGAGATCTGGCAGAAGTAGCTCCACATCTTCACTTCCTTGCGCAGGTCGCATTCGATCAGCGGCACGACGCAGATCGGGAAGTCGCCGGCGATGCCGCCGCCTATCTGGAAGAAACCGATCCCCGCCTCGGTCTCTCGGCTGGTCTTCTGGTACCAGTCGGCCAGGTGCATCAGGTACTCGATGCCGGTCTTCATCGTGCCGGGCTTGAGCTGGCCCTTTATGCACTTGGCGGCGTAGACGTTGCCGAGCGTGGAGTCCTCCCAGCCGGGCACGTATATCGGGAGGTTCTTCTCGGCCGCGGCCAGCAGCCAGCTGTCGGCCGGGTCCACCTGGTAGTGTTTCTTTATGTCGCCCGAGAGCAGCAGGTCGTAGAAATGTTCGTGCGGGAACTTGCGGTTGCCCGTCTTCTCGGAGGCCTTCCAGCGCTTAACGATGTGGTCCTCGATGTGGTACATCACGTCCTGCGGGATGCAGGTGTCCGTGACGCGGTTGAAACCGCGGTCCATCAGTTCCTTCTCCTGCTCGGGGCTCAGGTCGCGGTAATGGGGGACCTTCTCGTACTCGTTGTTGGCGACGAGGTTGAAGACGTCCTCCTCGAGGTTGGCGCCGGTGCAGCAGACGCCGTGGATCTTGCCCTGGCGTATCATCTCGGCCAGCGTTATGCCGAGCTCGGCGGTGCTCATCGCGCCGGCCATGGCCAGGAACATCTTGCCGCCCTTCTCGATGTGGGCGTTGTAGGCGTCGGCCGCGTTCCTGAGGGCGAGCGAATTGAAGTGCCTGTAATTGCGTTCGATGAAGGAGCTTATCGAGCCTCTGGCGGTCTGGGCCGCCGCGGCCTTTCCTGTAGTAGCTGTGTTCGCCATATTACTTGCCTCCTTGCGGCGCGGGCGCCGGTCAGCGGGGGACGGGACCGAAAGACTGGAGTCATCTTCTCCGGCGCGGGCCGGAACGACGATGGCTTAAGTCTTTCCCCTGCGCCCCGTTCTACCCTCGATTTTGTTATTTAGTTTAGCAAATGAAATAATAAAACAGAAATTCCCCGACGGCGCCGGGCCGGCCGGGTATTTTTGCTAGAATATCGCGGGGGTTTTCCTATGGACAAAGACAGAGCCGAATGCGTTTTCCGGACCCAGGACCCGCATGAGGCGGAGCTGGTCAGGTCGGCGCTCGAGGAGAACGGCATCCGCGCTTTCGTCTTCGACGGCCGCGCGGCGGCCAGCGTGGCGATGTTCGGGCCCGCGATAATGGTCCGCGTAATGGTCGCCGCGGAGGACAGGGCCGCCGCGCTGAAATTCATAGCGGAGAAGGAAGGCGAATGAAAAAGCTGCCGATGACCGACGCCGACACGGTCAGGTTCACGGGCATAGCGGGAAGGATAAAGTTCTTCTCGTCGATGAGCATGGCGCTGCTGGAGAAGATCCTGGCCTGGGTCACGCTCTGCGAATACGGGAAAGGGGAGAGGATCCGCACGCAGGGCGACCCCGGCGACGCCTTCTACGCGATAGACTCCGGCCGGGTCAGCGTCAAGGCGAAACGGGGCCTGCTCCCTTTTCCGAGGAAACTGGCCGACCTCGGGCCTGGCGATTTCTTCGGCGAGATGGCGCTGCTCTCGCGCCAGCCGCGCAACGCCACCGTCACCTGCGAAGAGCCGACCAGGGTCTTCGTGCTGCTGGCCGACCACTTCGAAGCCGCCGCGAAAGAGAACCCCAGGTTCGCCGGGGAGATACGCAAGCTCGCCGAGGAACGCGGGTCCGGGCCGGAGCGGAAATAAGACCCGGCCCGCTCAGTCCCTGATATAGTGGCAGGTGTAGCCGCCGGGATTCTTCCTCAGGTAATCCTGGTGGTACTCCTCGGCCGGCCAGAATTCCCCCGCCGCCTCCAGCGAGGTCGTTATCGGTCTCTTCCACCTGCCCGAAGCGGCGGCCCTTTTTATCGCGGCCTCCGCCCCGGCTTTCTGCTCCGGGGAGGAGTAGAAGATCGCGGAGCGGTACTGCGTGCCGATATCGTTGCCCTGCCTGTTCGGCGTCGTCGGGTCGTGTATCCGGAAGAAGAAATCGAGCAGGGCCCCGTAGGAAAGCGCCGCGGGGTCGAACTTCACCTCTATCGATTCGGCGTGGCCCGTGGCGCCGGTCTTCACGTCCTCGTAGGACGGGTTCTTCAGGGTTCCCCCGGTATAGCCGACGCGCGTCCCCAGTACGCCGGGCAGCGCGCGGATGAGTTCCTCCACTCCCCAGAAACATCCTCCGGCGAACGTCGCCGTCCCGGTCTTTTCGGGCATGACGGTCTCCTTTTTTTCCGGCGCCGGGCCGGGCGCGGGCGAACAGGCGGCTAACGCCAGCAGCGCGGCGGCGGCCAGCCGTCTCATAGCTCCGAGAACTCCACCTTGATATCGGGGTGGAGACTGCGGTGCACGGGGCAGGCCTTCACGCAGGCCATCAGCTTCTCCCGCTGCGGCGCGGCGAGCCCGGCCGGCAGCTTCACGCGGGCCGCGAAGCGCGCCACCCGGCGCGGCGCCTCCGTCATCTCCTTGGTTATGTCGATGGAGGAGCCTTCGAACGGGATGTTCTCGCGCGCGGCGACCTTGGCCATTATCGTCAGGACGCAGGAAGCCAGCGAAGAGGCGAACAGGTCGGTCGGCGAGAACATGCGGCCTTTCCCCCCGTTATCGGGAGGCAGGTCGGTGACTATCACGGCGCCGGTGGGCCCGTGGGTCAGACGGACCTGCTCGTCGCCTATATACTCGGCTTTGATCTCGGTAGCCATAACGGGATTGTAGCAATTGAGGGGCCGATTTAAAAAAGGTATCATTTGTTCATGGAAAACAGTAAATTCGCGGCCCTCGCGGCCGCCATACTTCTTTCTACCGCCGCGGCCTGCAAACCGGAAACGGAACAGGCCCCGGCCAGCCAGGAAAAACCGGCGGCGGAAGCTCCGGCCAAGGAGGCCAATACCGACATGTCAGCCCTGCTCAACCCTTCACAGCTCACCGAACAGGCCCCGGCCTCGTTCAAGGTCCTTTTCAAGACCACCAAAGGCGACTTCACGCTGCAGGTCGACCGCGACTGGTCGCCGCTGGGCGCCGACAGGTTCTACAACCTGGTCAAGAACGGCTACTTCACCGACATAGCTTTCTTCCGCGTCATTGGCGGCTTCATGGCGCAGTTCGGCATACACGGCGATCCCAAAGTGTCGACCGCCTGGCGCGGCGCCCGCATCCAGGACGACCCGGTGAAGCAGTCCAACAAGCGCGGCTATATCTCCTACGCGATGGCCGGCCCCAACACCCGCACCACGCAGCTCTTCATCAACTTCGGCGACAACTCGCAGTTGGACTCGATGGGGTTCTCGCCTTTCGGCAAGGTCAGCTCCGGCATGGACGTCGTGGACGCGATATACAACGGCTACGGCGAGGGCGCGCCCAACGGCCGGGGCCCCGAGCAGGGCCGCGTGCAGATGCAGGGCAACGCCTACCTCAAGGCGGATTTCCCTAAACTGGACTATATCAAGTCCGCTTCGCTGCTCGATTGACCGTTCCAGCCGCGGGCGTCCCGCAGGGGCCGCCCGCGGCGCGTTTTATGGCGAAAATACTGATCATCGACGACGACGAGACCGTGCGTATCGTCTACCGGACCTACCTGGCCAAGGCCGGCCACACGATAGAGTCCGCGAAAGACGGAGTGGAGGGTCTGCGCATGACCGCCACCTTCGCGCCCGACCTGATACTGGTGGACATCAATATGCCCCGGCTCTCCGGCTTCGAGGTGGTCAAACAGTTGAAGGAAGACCCTTCGACGAAGGACATCCCGGTCTTCATCATAACCTCCCTCAAACAGGAGCATCACGTCAAAAGGGCCGCGGCCATGGGCGTGGCGGGTTATATCACCAAGCCCACCAGAGCGCCGGAACTGGCCGCCATCATTAACAGGGCGCTTACGCTACCGGACCAGCACCGCGCCTGAGATAAGCATCGCAGGCGGAACTTTGCTGGAACACCTCACCGGATCACCCCTCTTCTACGATTACCTCGGCTGGGCGGTACTGCTGCTCGCCGCTTTCAACGCCGCCCAGATAATCTACCTGCTCTGGAACAAGGCCAGGGTGGAGAGTGCGGAACGGCGCAAGGACGAACTCAGGCGTCTGACGGTCACCGCCATCATGAACTCCGCCTCCCCCGCGGACCTGCTCCACCCTCCCGCCGACGAGGAAGAGTACGAGGCCTGCAGCGAATCCATAGCCGGGGTGCTGGACAACTTCGAGGGAGAGATAGCCGAACGCGCCTCGGACCTCCTCAGGCTTTTCGACATAAGCGGACATTACAGGAAAATGGCCGGCAGCGGACGCTGGTACAGGCGCTGCAACGCGATAGACATACTCTCGGTCTTCAAACTGGAGGAGAACAGGGAGTTCCTGCTGGACCTTTTCGAAAAGGAGAAAGTGAAGGAGGTCAGGTACAGGATATTGCGCGCGCTCAGCCTGATAGTCCGGGGCCACGACGACATAACCGGACTCGCATTCCGGCTTTCCGCACTTCCATATCTCACTCCCAAGTACACCGAGGACCTGTTCTACAACGCCGTGACGGCGCTCAAGACCGCGGGCCTGGAACAGGAGTTCGGTTTTTTCATGCGCCAGATAATGCGCGACGGCCGCGTGCTCACGCTGGTCAAGCGCGACTGTCTGACGGCCTGCCACGCCGCGGCCTGCGAGGAAGCCAGGGCCCTTTTCAGGGACTACTACGCGGCCTACCCGGAAGAACCCGAGATACTGGCCGCCTGCGTTAAAGCTCTGGCACGGACGGGCGATCTCTCGCTGCTGCCGGGCGCGCTGCGCCACCCCCACTGGCTGGTAAGACTGGCCGCGCTCAAGAGCGCTCATTCTTGCCGCGAGGGACTGGCCGAAGAAATATCCGGCCTGCTTTCCGATCCCAACTACCACATCAGGCTCAACGCGGCTCTGGCCCTGGCCAAAGCGGGGGAGCGGGGCAGCGCCGCCCTGCGCGCGGCCGCCTCCTCCGGCGACAGGTTCGCCGCGGAGACGGCCGCCTACGCCCTCGGGCAGGAGGCCGCGTGAGCCCGCCGCTCCAGCTTGCCGCGCATTTCACCCAGTACTCGGTCCTCCTCTATTTTTTCGCCGTCAACTCGTTCTATACGCTGCTGATAATCCTGGCGTGGCGCGACATGGTCCGCCACTCCCACCTCTCCACCTCCCGCGCCGCCCGCCGGCAATTGACCGGGGAGTTCTATTACAAGCCGGTCTCGGTCATAGTGCCGGCCCGCGACGAGGAGGCCGTCATCGCGGAGAGCGTGCGCGCCCTGCTCAACCTCCATTATCCGGAGTTCGAGATCATAGTGGTCAACGACGGCTCCACCGACGGCACCCTCGCCAGGATCAGGACCGAGTTCGCGCTCGCCGTCTCAAAAAAACCGGTGTGCCTGCGGGTGCCTCATGAACCCATACGCGGCGTCTACCGGTCTCCGGAATATCCCAACCTTCTCGTCGTGGACAAGGAGAACGGCGGCAAGGCGGACGCGATAAACGCCGGCATCAACGTCAGTTCCTACCCGATCTTCTGCTCGATAGACGCCGATTCGCTGCTGGAGCCCGACGCGATACTCAAATCCTCTAAGCTCTTCCTGGAAGACGACGAACTGATAGCGACCGGCGGGATAGTGAGGGTCCTCAACGGCTGCGAGGTCCGTAACGGGGCCGTTACGGACATACGGCTCCCCCGCGCCCCGCTGGAGGCGATGCAGGCGCTGGAATACACCAGGGCCTTCCTCTTGGGCCGGACCGGCTGGAACGCGCTGAAAAGCCTGCTGATAATCTCGGGCGCCTTCGGCGTCTTCCGCAAGGACATGGTGGTGGCCGTCAACGGCTACCGCAGGACGGTGGGCGAGGACATGGACCTGGTCATGCGCCTGCACAGGCACTGCGCGGACAACTCCATCCCCTACAAGATACTTTTCCTCCCGGACCCGGTATGCTGGACGCAGGTGCCCTTCACCCTGCGGGGACTGCTGCGACAGCGCAACCGCTGGCATCGCGGCATGATAGACGCCCTGCTCTTCAACCGCGCCATGATACTCAACCCTAAGTACGGGCCGACCAGCCTTTTCGGCGTCTCCTATTTCGTTTTCGTGGAGTGTCTCGGTCCGCTGATAGAGCTATTCGGGTATATCTCCCTGCCCTCCTTGTGGGCGGCCGGCATCCTGAACACCCGTTTCATGCTCCTGTTCCTGGTCCTGGTCGCAGCCTGGGGTATCTCCATAAACATCTCGGCCGTCTTCCTGGACACCTACAACTTCAGGCGCTACAGGCGCGACCGGGATATACTCCGCCTCTGCCTGCTGGGAGCGTGCGAATTCCTGGGCTACAGGCAATTGACGCTGCTGGAAAGGGTACGCGCGACTTTTTCCTTCAGGCAGGGGCACTGGGGCTCCCAGACCCGCAAAGTGATGGACAAGGAGACCGAATGAAGATAAGGACGGACGCACGGACACTGTTCATCCTCCTCTGGCACTGGATATTCACGGGCTTCCTGCTGGGGACCCTGACGCTGCTCGGCCCCGTGCGCTGGACCACCGACCGCATCAGGGCCGCCGGCTGGAGCGGCTCCGCGGAAAAAACGGTGGTCCTGCTGTTCATAGCCCTGCTGACGGCCGTATCGGCATACCTGGCCCTGCGGCTGACCAGGAGGACCCTGGAAGCCCAAAGCCGCGCCGGACGCCTGGGCCTGCCGGCCCTCTCGCTGGCCATGTTCCTGACCGCTCTCTGGGCCTGGATGACCCCCGGCCTGATGACCGGCGCCGCGGCGCGGACCGCGGAAGGATCTTATTCCTGGTCGGAGTTCGTCTTCGGACCTTACCCGGAAAAGAAGCGTCTGGCGGAACTGAAAGCGGAAGGCTATACCGCCGTCATCTCGCTGCTCAGCATGGCCGTGGTCCCTTTCGAGCCGGTCCTTTTCAACAGGGAGAAAGAGACGGCGAAGGAAACGGGAATAGAGCTCATACACATCCCCATGCTGCCCTGGGTCTCCTCCAACGACCATGTCGCGGAGGAACTGAAAAAACTGGAGCGCAGGGGCCCCGGCAAATACTATGTCCACTGCTACCTGGGCAAGGACCGGGTCAACGTCTTCAAGAACATGCTCGCCTCGGTGATGGGAAGAGCGAAGACGACTTCCCTGGACCCGGAAAACATACGCCGGCTTTCGAATAAGGAACGTTTCGAGCGCGGCATGGTAACCCCGTTGGGAAAGGATGTGTATTTCACCCCCTATCCCACCGACGAGGAGTTCTTCGCCTATATCCTCAACGGCACCGTGAAGTCGGTAGCCTCGCTGCTGAACCCCGGTAATCCCGAAGACCTGCCCTGGATAGAAAAAGAAAGGCGATAGCGGAAAAATACGGCCTGAAATGGGCGAACCATCCCTGGAAAACCCTGGATAAGGCGGGAAAGGCGAAGGTGCTGCGCGAGATAAAGGCGATGGAAAAACCGCTGGTCATACACGCCTTCCTCGCGCATACCCCGGAAAGCGCCGAATTCATCGAAGTCTACGGGAAGGACTGACGCGCGGCTACCGCAGCAGTTCCCCCAGCCTGGGCAGGAAGACGACGCAACCGACCGCCGCGGCCATGATCGCCGAGATAAGCACGGCGCCGGCGGCCATGTCCTTTATCTGCCCCGCCGTTTCGTGATGTCCCGGCGAGACCAGGTCGGTAAGTTTCTCCACCGCGCTGTTCATCGCTTCGGCCGACATCACCGCCGCGAAGCAGAGCAGCACCGCGCACCATTCCGGACGGGAAATATCCAGCAGGAACCCCAGGAACGAAGCGGTCAGGGCCGCCGCGATATGTATGCGGAAATTGGGCTCCGAACAGGCGTGGCCTATCCCCCTGAAAGCGTACCTGAAGCTCAACAGTCTCTTCCTCATCGTCGCTCCTTATCCTTGCCCTTCCCGGCTCCGAACCCGGCCCTGTAGCTCTCGTAATGGTGTATGACGAAACCGCCGAAAGCCGGGCTGGAGGAGAAAATCACGACCGCCTTCGCCAGTTCCTCCTCCATGTATTCCTCTGTATGACCGTCGAAAGTGACCTTGGGGATCTCGTTGGGCGTAACTTCCACGCCTATCTCCAGCCGCTTGCCCAGTTTCGAGGCGTAGGCCAGTTCGGAGGCCGCGTGCTCTATCAGGCCGTCCCGGCCCTCCGCCGTGTCGCGGTAATTCATGAGTATCGCGGTATCATAGACGTCCAGGACATGTTCGCTTACGGGCTTCCTCTCCCCGTTCCACTCGAGCTCGATGCGGTCCAGCCAGAAAGGTATCGCGGGGCCTGTCGGCAGGCCGGCCCCGGCGCGGCGCTTCGCGTCCATCAGGTCGTTGGACATGTCCAGGAAATCGAGCAAAAGCCCGTCCCTGTCGGTCTTCCAGCCCTCCAGCATATGCGGCTCTATGTCGATGTTCACCCCGGCGAAACGCTCCGCCGGCCTGACGGAGGCGTTATAGGCCAGGACCCGCTCCAGCATGGCGACGGCCTCGGCGCGCCGTTCCGGCAGGACATACTCGTGAGTGCGCAGATGCCAGGAGCCGAGCAGGGCGTAGGAGCGTATCCCGCGCTTGGCCAGCCTGCGGATGAGGGCCCGGTAAAGTTTCGGCTTCTTTTCGATATGGCTCCTGCCTTTGTAGGAATCGGCGTACAGGTAGACGGCGTCCACACCTCTGGAGCGGAGAAAATCTATCGCCTCGAGGGCGACCCGCCGGTCCTCCAGCATGGCGAAGGTCTCGGGTTCCCAGACCCAGACGGCGCGGCCGGCGGCCCGCGCGCTCCCGGCGGACAGCAGGAAGAGCGCCGCGGCCAGCAGCCGGCCGTTCGGGTCCAGGTTCATCTGAAGCTTATTCTCCCCTGAAGTCCGGCGGAGAAGGACTTGCCCCGTCCGGCGGCCGTCTTGCGGCGGACCTGCAGACTTAGCGCGCCGGAGGGCCCGGCGTACCAGTCGAACTCAGCCAGGTAAACGCCGGCGTCATAGTTCATCAGGGGGTCGGAAAGGAAGCCGTGCTCATAGCCGGCCAGGGCCGACCAGTTGCGGCCACGGCAGCGGCGCCAGTAGGCGCCCAGCCAGTGTCCTTTCTCGTCGGTAGAATCATAACCGGAAGCGTCGCGGCCGAAATCCCGGTAGGAGAACCTGTAGGCGGCGTAGAACTCAGTGTTCCGCGGCAGCCAGGCGGCCAGCTCGGCTTCCAGTTCTCCGAGGCTGTTGGCGTCGGAATAGGAAGTGCCGGAGCCGGAGACGCCCGCCCGGTAGCGTTCAGTCTCCTGGCGGCGCAGGCCCAGACCCAGCCTGTCGTAATTGACGTAGCGCAGCCGCCCGGCGGCGGAGCCGCTGTAGAACTCCTGCTGGGCATGCGCGTAGGAAGAACTGAAATACCAGGGTCCCGACTCGAGGTTCCCCCGCAGCGAATAAGCCGGCAGGGTGGTCCCTTCGGAAGTGTCGGTCACTCCCCCCCTGGCCAGCCAGGAGAGGCCGCCGGAGCCGCCTTCGGCCTCGGCCCGGACGGACTCGTCGCGGAGCAGCCTGAAATAAGAGGAACCGCCGGAAACCCGGAGATACCTCGGCCCGCTTTCCAGCCATAGCCTCAGCGAGGTCCCGCGCAGACGGGTATAGCCGTGCAGGCGCAGACGGTCGACTTCGCGCGTGCCCACTCCCTCCCCCTCTATGTCGGAGAGAAAAGAACGCCCGTACTCGGCCTCCCAGCCTGACCTTCCGCCGTAGCGGCGGGCCAGGCCCGCCGAGTAGATCCGCTCGCGTATGTCGTAATAGGTGAAGCCCCGGCCGTCGTTGCGCTGGGCTTCCTCGCGTATCCCGGCGCCGCCCGTCAGGACCAGGCCGCCGCCCAGCCGGCGGCGGAAACGCGCCGAGGCGGAGCGCCCCTCGTAAAGTATGCGCTGCGGGGCTGGGGTCTCCAGCCCTTCGATGGAGAGCGTGCGCGAGGTGCGCGCCTCCGGGAAAACGCCGTCGCCGGCGCGCCCGGCCAGGGATTCGGCCCTGGCCCGTACCCCGCAGTCGCGCGGGTCGAGCGCGGCCAGTTCCCTGCAGGTTTCCAGGGCTCCCTCGTCGTCCCCCGCCCCGCCCCGGGCCCGCAGCAGCAGGCGCAATATGTACGGATTGCCGGGAGACTGCGAGTTCCACTTTTCAAGGTAGCCCAGGGCTTCCTCGTAGCGGCCCAGGGACAGGCAGGCCAGCGAGAGGCCTTCCAGAGCGCCGGAACTGGAAGGATCGGAGGAGAGCATCTCCATGAAAGTGGCCCTGGAACCGGCGTGGTCCCCCGCCCGCCGCTGTTCCATGCCGTAGTCGTAACCGCCGCGGGCGGAGGCGGAGCTTATGGAGGCCGCGCCGGCGGCGGGCGGCTGGAGCAGCAGAAAAACAAGCGCGGGTATCGTCATGGCGTATGTCCGGTGATGAAGGGAAGGAGGGTCAGGCGCTGTCCAGCGGTCTGGCGCAGTCGGGGGAATCGTGGTCCGGGTCGTTGACGATGTCGGAAACTCGGTAGCCTCTCATCAGCGAAGAATCGCAGGCGCGCAGCAGCGGCAGCAGCGTCTCGCTGTCGCGCATGCGCGGATTGAGCCAGAGCGCCTCGTGCCTCGGCTCCAGTATCACCGGCATCCTGTGATGCACCGCGCGCACGAGGGCGGAGGCCGCGGCCGTTATGATCGCGAAGGTGCCGCGCTTCTCCTCGTATACCCCCGCCATGCCGAAAAGCCCGCCGTCGCGCATCGAGAAGCGGTAGGGGATCTTCTCGCCGGCCGAACCGCTCCACTCGTAGAAGCCGTCGGCCGGCACCAGGCAGCGCGAGTTGTAGAAAGCTCCGCGGAAGGCCGGACGCGAAGCGATGCCTTCCGCCCTGGCGTTTATAAAGCCCTCCGGCTCCCTTTCCGGCTGCGGCTCCGGAACGCTCTCCTCGCCGGAATATTTCCGCTCCAGCGGGCTGCCCGCGGGGAAGAGCGGCAGCGACGGACCGGCGCGGAAGGGGCCGCCGGACCAGGCCGGGACGAAGCCCCATTTGAGCAGGCGCAGGCCGGCCGGCGTTATCACCGGCGTCAGGACGCCGGGGGCGATGTTGTATGCCGGCGTGTAATGGAAAGGAGGCTGCTTAAGGCCGAAGCGCTTTATCAGTTCGGGCAGGTCCGCTGACTGTGAATACCGGCCGCACATAAGCTAATTATACTTTACTGCGGCCTAACGGGGAACCTGTGCCTATCCCAGCGGCAGGGTGAAGCGGAAGGCGCTCCCGCCGCCGGGACAGTTCTCGGCCCAGATGCGGCCGCCGTGCGCTTCTATGACCATGCGGCAGAAGGTCAGTCCCAGGCCCATGCCGCCGCGCGCCGCCGCCGCGGCGGGACCCTGGAAGAACTTGTCGAAGATGCGGCCTATATGCTCTTCGGGGATCCCCGGTCCGCTGTCGCTCACCGAGAAAAGCACGGCCTTCTCGCCGCGGCGCGCCTCGGCCTGCACCTTCACCTGGCCCGCGGAGGGGCTGAACTTAAGGGCGTTGTTTATCAGGTTCTGCAGGACGCGGCCCGCCAGGTCGGTGTCCGCCCGCACCAGCTGCCCGCTTGTCTCCCCGCATTTGAGCGATTTTCGCTCGGCCCGCGCGCGCGGCAGCATGGTCTTCACCGCGCCGCCGACTATCTCCCTGGCCGGCACGGGCCTGAGCTCCAGCCGCAGCGAGCCGGCCTCCATCTTGCTGATGCGCAGTATATCGTTTATCATCTCCCGCATCTCGTTGAGGACGTAATAGATATCCTTGAAACGCTCGTGCTGCGTTTTCGTCATCCTGCCTTTGAGCTCCTCCTCCAGGAACTCGCAGCTGCAGAGCAGCGCGGTCATCGGGTTGTTCAGGTCGTGCACGACGGCGTGGGAAAGCAGGTCCTTGCTGCGCTCCAGCTGCGCCCGCCGCTCCTCGAGTATGGCCAGCGCCGCGTAGTCGCAGACCGCCGAGACCAGGTTCCTGTCCGCCGCGCTCCACTCCCTGGGGTCCCGCGCGGTCTCGGCGCAGACGATGCCGGCGGGGCGGCCTTCCGCCATTATGAGCATCCCCAGCGAGGAAAGGACGCCGTTGGGAATGAAATAATCCCGGGCGAGTTCGGCAGTGCGCGGATCGCGCCTCGCGTCGGCGGCGGCCACGAACCCTTCGGCTTCCATGACCTTGAAGTAGAGGGGCGAGCCCCGTCTTTCCCGCGTTTCGCCGGAAAAGTGCCGGCGGGTGGGGGCGTCGTAGACGTCGCGGCAGCGCATGACGGAACTGTCTTCCGTGAAAAGCCAGATCCCGACGCGGTCCACCCGGAGGGCGTGGGCGCAGATCTCCGTGGCTTCCCTGAAGGCCGCCTCCAGACCCTGTCCCGAGGTCTTGCGGCTTTTGTTGAGGGAGACCAGCGTTATGTTCTGCGCCTCCAGCGACTCGTTCTGCCGCTTCAGCGCCACCTCGGCTTTCTTCAGGCGCGTTATGTCGTCCAGGCAGATCAGGACCTGCGGCTCCCCTTCCTCGGTTATCACCGCGGTCGAAGCCATGAAAAAGACCGGCTCCCCATCCACGCTCACCTCTATCTCGCGGCGGCTTATCGCCTTGCCTGTGCGGAAAGTCTCGTTGACGAGTTCCCGGAGGGGACAGTTCAGGCAATCCCGTCCCTTCCCGCACATGCCTTCCGCGGCGATGGAACAACCCAGCGCCTCTCCGGCCAGCAGGCCGACGCCGGAGCCCGGGTTGGAGATCCCGGACATGCTCACTTTTTTTATCCTGCGTTCCTTGTCCACCAGGAGCATCAGCAGCGGCGAGTTGTTGAAGACCGCGTTGAGCTGCGCGGAAGCGCGCTTGAGATCGTCCTCCATCCGGCGCCTTGACGTCACGTCCCTGCCGAGGCAGGCGGCGCCGACGATCTTCCCGTCGAGGAGGATCGGGCCGAAAGCGAACTCGAAATTGTGCCGGTGGCCGCAACGCGTGAAGGACTCCTCGTCGCGGAAGACGCCTCCCGAAAGCGCTTCAAGATAGCGTTTCTTCCACTTGTGCACGAGAGGCGCCGGGATACGGTCCAGCGCGCTGTCGCCCGGCCTGGGGACCGCGCCCAGCCGCGATTCGTAGCTCTTCCGGAAGGAGCCGTTAAAAGTGACGAATCTGAGCCCGCGGTCCACCGACCAGGCGAGGTCCGCGGTATTGTTGACGAGAGACTCGAGGTCGGCGCAGTTCCTCCTGGCCTCCGCCAGCGCCAGCTCGGCCCCGACCCTCGCCGTGACGTCGCGGGCCACGCCCTCCACGCCGGCCCTTTTCCCGCGCTGGTCCCGCACTGGCGCTTCCAGCAGTTCCAGCCACCTGGTGCCGCCGCCGGCGTGGCGCATCTCCACGAGGTAGGGCTTCTGTCGCTTTCCTTTTATACTGAGCGCGGCGCGCCGGCGCGCTTCTTTATTGCAGGGATGCGTGGTCAGGTACCGGGTGTAATGGCCCAGGAAATCCTTCGCGCAGCAGCCCAGCACGCCGCGCACGGAAGGACTGACCTGGGTGAAGAAACCCCTGAGGTCGTAACGGTAGAAAAATGTGCCTGGACCGAAAGACCCGGCCAGCCTCTCCCTGAAGCCGGCCGACCCGCCCTTCGAAGTCACAAGGGTTCTGCCGCGCACTGTTGACATAAGCCCCCCCCCGCTGAAGAACTCTCAGATGCGGGAAAAAGACGCGAACGTCGGCCGCCGCGGTCCGAAGACCGAGGCTTGAACCGGCCACAGGCGTCTTATCCCTACCCCTTGGGAATTATTACAAAATTGATCGCGGCTTGTGAAGCCCTTATCAGCGCTTCGAAAGTTCCCGCTCGAAAGAAGCCCTTATCCTGGGCTCGTCGAAGAAACCGGCCGCTTCCCGGTACGCCGACTCGGCCGACTTCCGGTCGCCCGCTTTGGAGAAGCAGGAGCCGGCGCGGAGATAGCCCAGCGCCAGCATGGCCTCCACGGAAGACGGGGCGCCGGCGGAAGAATAAAGGGTCATGGCGGCCCTGGCCTCGGCCAGGGCTTCGGGGCAGCGCTTGCGCGAAGCCAGGGCGGAAACGAGACGGTAACGGGCTTCGAAGACGGGCCCTTTGGGCGCCTTGAGCACGGAATCGCCGAATACGCCCTGAAGGTTCTCCGTGGACCAGGGTTCGAACTCCGCCGAAGGATGCCTGACCAGGAAATCCCTCCAGGTCTCGGGGGTCCCTGAATCCGGGTCCCTCAGCAGCGCCCTGACGAGATAGGCGTCGTCCGCGAAAACGCTGGAAGGATGGCTCATCAGCGTGGCGTCCAGCCTGTCGCGGGCGGTCTTGAGCTTCATGTCCGCGGACAGTGATTCTTTGAACTTGCCTGCGGCGCTGTCGGCCTCCAGCGCGGCCTTCACTTTGCGCAGGGAATTACGGTACTGGCTGTCCGGGGTACGGGAACAGCCGGAAAAAGCGAAGAACAGCGGCAGCGCCGCGGCGAGATGGACGGCCTTCACGCGGCCGCCTTCAGCCTGGCGATGCGCTCTTCCAGCGGCGGATGGGTCGAGAGCAGGCTCATCAGCCCTCCGGGCCTGGAGGAGATCTTGAAAGCCGCCACCGAACCGTGGCCCGTCATGTCCGCGTACTTCACGGTCCGGCGCAGACCTTCCAGGGCGTCTATCATCTTCTCCCTGCCGGCAAGCAAGGCCCCGCCGGCGTCGGCCCGGTACTCGCGGCGGCGCGAGAAGGCCGCCAGCAGTATCATGCCGAAGAAGCTCAGCACGATCTGGAGGACTATGACTACGAGGAACTGCATCCCTCCTCCGCCGTCGCGGGAATTGCGGAACAGGAAGAAAGCTATGACGCGCGCGAGGAACATGACCATCGCGTTGATGACGCCCTGCAGCAGGGTCATCGTGACCATATCGCCGTTGGCGATATGCGCGACCTCGTGGCCCAGCACGCCTTCGACCTGCTCCCAGTCCATGGCCTCCAGCAGGCCGGCCGAGACCGCCACCAGGGAGCGGGAGCGGGTGGGGCCGGTGGCGAAAGCGTTGACCTCGGGGCTGTCGTAGACGCCCACCTCGGGCATCTTCGGGAGGCCCGCCGCCTTGGCCAGGTTGTGCACCGCGGCCACCAGGCGGGAAAGAGCGGGATCGGAGGTGTTCGGATCGACGACCCGCACTCCCATCATCCATTTGACCATTACGCGGGAGAGGGCCAGCGAAATGAAAGCGCCGCCCATGCCCCAGACCAGGCAGAAGGCCATCAGGGCGGAATAATCTATGCCCTGGGCGTCGAGATAAGGCCTTATGCCCAGCAGGTTAAGGGTGATGGAGATGGTCGTTATGACCAGGACATTGAGAGCTACGAAAAGGAAAATTCTCTTGGCGAATCTCATAGCTTTGCCTCCCGGACCGGGGGCTACCGCCCCGTTCCACTGCCTATATTTTACAAAATCCGGGGCGGCTAAGGCTTACCGGCGGCGAACGGAAAGAGACGGAAATACAAGTATTTTTTACCCCTTGACAAGTCAAGCCTATAATGTTAGACTATAGTCGCAGAAAGGTGAAGTGCGGTAGTTTTGCGGTGTCCCGGTCGGCCCCCGAGGGCCGTCCCCCGGGAGGGCGAACAGCAGCGAGTGCGGTGCGGTAACAGCGGCAGTAGCGGTGCGGTAGCGGTAGCAGCGTCGGTGCGGTCGCGGTGCAGGTGCGGTTGCAGCGCAGTGCTTCGGTCCGGCCCACAACAGGACCCAGCTGGTGTACGGCCCCCGCCCCCTGGCGGGGGCCCCTCTTTTTGACTTAAAGCTCCTTCTTCCCGCCCGCCCGGTAAATGGAACTCCGGCCGAACCTGCGGCGTATCTCCTCCACCGCGCGGTGGGACCTCTCCCGTCTCTCGTCGCCCTCTTCCTCGAACAGGCTTTCCCTCTCCGAGGCGGGCATCAGCCCCGACACCCTGACCCCAAGCAGCCGCACTTTCCTGCGGCCGCGGGGGAAGGCCGCGTAGAGGCCGGAGACCTCCTTCCATATAACGTCCGCGTAATTGGTGGCAAGGAGCACGGTCCTCGCGCGCGTATAGGTGACGAACCCCTCTAGCCTTATCTTCAGCCCCACGGTGCGGCCCTTTTGCCCGGCGGCCCGCAGCCTGGATGAGACCTTGTCGCAGAGCGCCACCAGCGACTCGCGTATCTCCCGCTCGTCGCCGGTGTCGCTGTCGAAAGTTATCTCGTTGGAGACCGACTTAGCCTCGCCCTCCGGCGAGACCGGACTGGGGTCCACTCCGCCGGCCAGCGCCTTCAGCTCCGCGCCGTTCCGACCGAGGAACGCGAGACTTCCCTCCGGGCAGGCCGCCAGTTCCCCTATCGTATTGAGGCCCCTGGCGCGGAGGGCCGCGGCGGTCTTAGGTCCCAGTCCCCAGAGCTTAGAGATGTCCAGCGGGGCCAGGAAGGCGGCTTCCCCGCCGGGCGGCACCGTCACGAAACCGTCCGGCTTGCGCAGGTCGGAGGCTATCTTGGCGCACATCTTGGTAGGGGCCAGTCCGACGGAACAGGTCAGGCCGGTAAGCTCCTTCACGCGGCGTTTCAGGCGGCGGCAGGTCTGCTCCGGCCCGCCGAAGAGATGCGCGCTCAGCGTGACGTCCAGGAAGGCCTCGTCCACGCTGACCATCTCCACGTCGGGCGTGAATTCGTGGAAGGCCTTTTCTATGACGGACGAGGCCCGGCTGTATTTGCGGGAATCCGGCCGGAGGTAGACGCCGCCGGGGCAGCGGCGCCAGGCCTCGGAGATGGGCATGGCCGAACGGACGCCGAACTTCCTCGCTTCGTAGGAGCAGGTCGAGACCACGCCGCGCCCGCGGCCGCCCCTGGGGTCGGCCCCTATTATGACGGGCCTGCCGCGCAGCGAGGGATCGTCGCGCTGCTCCACGGCCGCGAAGAAAGCGTCCATGTCGACGTGAACGATATGGCGCTCCGCCATAGGCGCCTCACTTCACCCTGATGATCATGCCGTCGGAATGAGCGCCGAACTCCGGCGCGTACATGGACTGTATGACCGCCGCGCCCAGGCGGTAGGTCCCGGGCAGCGACGGGCGAAGGCGGTAGCCGAACTCGTATTCGCCGCGGGGGACCCATTCCATGAAGAAATTGGTCAGCGAGTCGCGCTGTTCCTCGTAGCGGGAGAGCCGGTCCCATTTCCAGCCGCTCAGCAGCGACTCCGCCTCGAAGCCGGCCGGCTTGGGGTCCTTCAGATGCACGTACTCGAAGGCCGAACGCGTCCTTACCGTGAGCTTCACCTCTATCTCCGAACCGGCCGGCACGGCGTCGCCGCTCTTCAGCGGTCTCAGGGCGTAGCCCGCGCCCTCCTTCTCGCGGAGGAAATATTTCCGCTCCACGTTCATCATGCCTGAGGGCGAAGACCCGGCCGGTTCGCCGCTGGTATATACGGCCGCCAGCGAGGCGAAGGCGAGGCCGGGACCTTTCTTGGAGATCTTCGCCGAGGCGTGCCCGGGCTTTATGTCCGCGCCGTAGAGCGACCAGCGCAGCGGCTTCTCCAGCCAGTCCGCCGGGCCGACGGAGGCCTTTTCCTTCGTCCCTCCCCATTCCAGGGAGAATTCCTCCCCCTTGTCGAGCGCGCCGCGCGCCTTCATGAAGTCCAGCAGCGAATAGATGGCCGCGGCCGAGGCGCGGGTGGACTTCCACTCGGAAGCGCGCCTGTTGAAAAGCAGCCACCGCGCCATTTTGGCGGCGCGCGGGTCCCTGGGACTGAAGGCCGTGAGCGTTCGCAGCAGGAAGGCGTGCTTCTCGACGGTGTCGTTGTACCAGAGCCAGGAGATCTTCTCCGGCGCCCAGTAAAGCCCCGAGACCTCGTCCTCGCGCGCGCCGTCCATGGCGCGCTTAAGATAAAGTTCCGCTTTCTCCTTCTCTCCCAGCCGCAGGTAGACATAGGCCGCGTAGGCCCTGCCCATCGGCGTCATGGCGCGGTAATGCTTGTCCGCGTGATCGGCCCAGAGCTTGGCGTACTTGAGGGCCGCGCGGGATTCCGGCCATCTGCCCTCGAAGGCCGAGACGACGTAAGCGGCGTAGAGGAGCATGGAAGTCTCCGCCGGCTCCGGCTTCATGTAGCCGGGGATCTCGGCGAGGACGTATTTCAGCGCCCTCCGTGCCATATCGTCAGGCGCGTCCACGCCGTAGCGCTCGCCCTCGGCGAAACCCTCCAGGACATAGAGCGTCATGTGCAGGTTCGGGCGGCCGCCCGGGAACCACGGGAAGGACCCGTCGGGGAGCTGGTAGCTCTTGAGCTTCTCCAGGGCCGCCTTCCGCTCGGCCGACACCAGCCCGGCGTCCAGCATGTCGGCGGAGGGCCGCGAACGCGCGCGGCCCCTGGAGGCCTCCTCCCACGGCGTTTCCAGCAGGGAGATGAGGCGCAGCGGGTTGTCCCGCTCCCAGGCGGGCGTGACGGAGGCGCGCCTGGGGACCTTCGACGCCGCGGCCGCCAGCGCCGGATACCTGGAATAGAACGCGTTCACTATCGAGAGCGGCACGTAGCGGTTGAGCAGCTGCTCGGTGCATTCGTGCGGGTAGCGCACCAGGTGCGGCAGGCTGTTGAGCACGGCCAGCGCCAGCTGCGGCTGTATCTCCAGATGCGAGGATTCGACGATCCGCGAGGCGTCCCGTTTCTCCAGTTCCCTGAGGCGCAGTTCCTTTTCGGCATGACCGTCCAGAACGGCGTTGACCGAGGCGAAAAGCCGCTCGCGCGAGGGCAGCACGGGCAGGTCGTTCTCCTGGGCGTCGGAGAAGCGGCCTGCGCGCGCCGTTATCCTGACCTTGTAGAAGCCCGTGGAAAGCGGCGCCTTCGCCTTCCAGCGCAGCGCGACCGAGGCGTCCTTTCCGGCCGAGAACTCCCGGGACAGGCCGGACAGCCCCAGCTCCGCGGCCGCGTCCCTGCCGTCGCGGGTCACGGAAAGCGCCGCGGAGCCGCTCAGCGGCCCGTCGGAAGCGTTGCCGATCACCGCCACGATCTCCGACTCGTCGCCTTCGCGCAGGTAACGGGGCAGGTCGAGACGCGCCATCAGGTCCTTCCGGGTCACGACCGTCGCGGAAACCGCTCCTTTTTTCACGTCCGGGGTCAGCACCTGCGCCGTCACCTTCCAGGAGGTCAGCCTTTCCGGCATGGTGAACGATATCCGCCCGCGCCCCTTCTCGAACCTGAGCTGGGGATTGAAATAAGCCGTCTCCGAGAAATCGGAGCGGGGAGCCGACTGCGCCTCCTTCTCCTTTCCGGCGGGAGGCGCTTCGTTAAAGGTCTCCCGCTCCTCCCTGACCCCGGAGAGCGCGATCGCGGGGCGGGAAGCCGGGTCCGCCGCCGCCAGGCCCCCGCCGGCGGTGTCCATCATGGTCCCGCCCAGGGACTTGGCGGAAAAATATACACGGTCCGCGGCGGCGGCGGCGTTCAGCCTGAAAGAGGGGAACTTCTCCTCGGCCGCGCTGCGCGCGAAGAGGTCGAACATCCGCGACACGAGGCCCCTCTTCACCGGGAAAGAAGCGGCCCGTCCCTGGAAAAGGGAGGAGGCGGAAGGAGCGTGCGAACGTCTCTCCTGGTAAAGTCCGTCCAGCCAGGGGACCGCCGCGGCGCGGTAATATTCCAGCGAGCGGTCGAAGACCCTGACGGTGGCCTCCCCCCCGGCCGGGCGGCCGGCGGAGTCCCTGGCGTTAAGGGTCCATTCGGCCCGTCCGCCCGGTTCCAGGGAGCCGGGATGCTCCAGCGTCACCGCCAGTTCCCTGTCGGAAAGCGGGACGGAGGCGTGCTCCGAGGCGGAGTAGATATTGGAATCCGAAACCCCGAACCAGCGCGCGTCGAAGCCGCCGCGGTGCCGGTCGCCGATCCTGATCTCGGCCATGGAAACGCCGGGGGACGCGAGAGTGCGTTTCTCCAGCAGGAAACCGCCGGCGAAGATCTCCAGGAACTTGGCCCCTTTCAGGGCCGAAGCCCCGAGGAGCAGGCGGGCCGTCTCTCCGGCCTGATACGAGCTTCTCTCGAAGATGGCCGTCGGGGGCAGGTTCAGCGAGGAGAGTTTGCGCCCGGGGTCGAAGGAAACGAGGACCAGGGACCCCTCCGACTCCCCTCCCCAGGGGTCCGGGACCCTGAGCCTGAGACGGTAGACTCCCTCCGTCAGCGCGCCCAGTTTCAGCTCCTTCGCGGACCTCGCGTCGAAATCCGCGCGCCCCTCCTCCACCAGCCTGCCGTCCGGAACTTCGGCGAAGAAAGTGTTGAGGTCCTGCGCGCGGCCGAAAGAGCCGCCCCAGCCGGTCCGCGGCTCGTAATCGGGGGTCTTGTCTATCCTGTAAAGCCGGTAGGTACCCGAACCGGAGACCTGGACGTCCCCGAGCGTCAGGAGCCTGAGCTTTACCGAAGGCTTCGCGGCGGGGGTGAAGAACCCGGCTTCCGGGCTTATGTCCACCAGGTACGATCTCGCCCCGGCGCGGTAGGAACGGGAAGCGGTTATGACCCTGCCGCCGGCGTCGCGCGCTTCGACGGTCACCCCGAGGTCCGCCGGGTAATCCCCGTCGCCCTCCGGCGTGAACTCGAAGGAGAAAGAACCGTCCGCCGCCGTTCTCATCGTCCCGGAGGCGACCTCCTCCGCCGACGGGTCCGAAGGCATCCACCAGGCGTACCAGGGCACGTAACGGGACCTGTTCACCCGGTAGCGCACTTCGGCGCCGGCGACCGGCGGGCCGGAATAATATCTGGCGGACCCGCTCACCCTCGCTTTCCGGCCGAAGCGGAACGGACCCTTCGCTTCCTCCAGCAGGACCTCGAACTCCGGCCGTTTGTATTCCTCCACGGAAAAAGCGGCCGAACCGCGGAAAGAGCCGCCGTGGCCCAGGATCTCGCCCGCGACCTGATACCCGCCCAGCAGGCGTCCCGGGGGGACGGTGAAAGACCCGGCCGCGCTGCCCATATCGTTGAGCTCGAAGGAGCTGCTGAAGAATTCCTGCCAGTTCGCGTCCCGGGCGCTGATCTTTATCTTCCTCCCGCCGGCGTGGACGGCGAGACCGCCGGGACGCCGCTCTAGCACCGTGGCCTTGAACCTGACCTCCTGTCCCGGCCGGTACACCGGCCTGTCCGTTTCCAGTCCTACCACGAGGGGCGGCGGCACGGACAGCGAAGAGCTCAGCGCGCGGCCGGTATAAGCGTAAGCCCCGCCGTGCGAGGCCAGCGGGTCCAGCGAGAAATGCTCCCGCGACGGATAGGAGATCTCCGTCTCGAAAGGGAGCTCCAGGGTCCCGCCGGGGCCGAAAGAGGCCGTCCCCCTGTTCCATCCCCCGCGCCGCGGCAGGGAGTAGAAATGATCCAGTCTGGCCCCCGGCAGCGGCCTGCCGGACGCCCCGTCCAGGGCGTAGAGATGGAACATGGCCGTCGTGACCTTGCGCGCCCCTTCCGGGGCCGCGAGGAAATCCTCGGGGTCGCCGCCGGGCGCGCCGGTGGCCATCAGCATGATGTCGGTCACGTTCAGGACGCCGGCCCTCATCAGGGAAGAGCCGCTGTCGAAGGACGGGTCCCCGGAGGCGATGACGACGTAGAGACCTTTCTTCAGCGCGGGAGGGACCGCTTCCTGCGTGTGCCGGGCGTAGCGGGAGGGATACCGGATCTCCTCCTTCCAGGAAACGTCCGGCCCCTTTTTCAGGAAGAAACCGGCGGCCTCCAGGCTTAAGTCCCTCAGGTGGCCCCAGCCGTTGCGGCCGGCGGGAGCGGCGAACTCTATGGCCTCCGGCGAAGTCCTGTAGGCCCGGAAATGCACCTGGTGGAGATTGCGCGCGGAAACGGAGAGGCCGCCGCTCCCCGGGGGAGGGACGGTCCTGAGCGAAAGTTCCAGCTCGGGCATTTCGATGCCGGCCTTCAGCTTCCCGCACTCCGCGGCGGGCCTGGAGCCGGGGGCGTAGTCCTCGGCCGCGGAACAGAGCTCCACGGCTTTTTCGAAATCCCCGAAATCGTGATGGAGCCGCGCGGCTTCCCGCGCCGCCCAGGCCTTTCCCTGCGGGGAGGAGAAAGAAAGGGACCAGGCGGCCAGGAGCCGGGCCGTCTCCCGCGCCGGACCGGGACCGGCGCTCCCCTCCCTCTTTCCGGAGAGCAGGTAGCCCAGCCTGTAAGGGATAAGCGCCCGGCGTATCCTCCAGTATTCGTTCGGCACGGACCCCCGCGGGGCCAGACCGGAGGCCCTTTCATAAACGGCGGCCGCCTTGAGCGCCGGATGCAGCGCCGCGGAGAAAGCCCGCTCGTAGTTTTCGGCGAGGAACGGCTCCGCTCCCGGGTCCTTGGAGGGTTTCTCCGCCCCGTCCAGCAGCCAGCCTCCCCATTTCAGCGCGAAGAAATCCCATAACGACGCGGTATAGCCGAGATACGCCTTCTCCAGGTCCACGAAATAACCCTCTTCCTTTAAAGGGACCTTCGAGAGGGTCTCCGCCAGCGGCCAGAGCGCGTCATAGTCGGAGTTTATCCTGGACTCCCACTCTGCGCGGGTGAGCTTCGTCAGGTCGGTGGTGCCTTTCCGCAGGTCCGCCGGCAGAGAATGGCCGTACTGCCGCAGGAACTCCTTGCCGAGTTCCGCGCGCAGGGCGAGGAGACGCCCGCGCCAGACGGGATCCTTCGGCGGCCTGAAGCCGGAAAGACGCGCGTTCGCCTCGGCGTAGCGGAAGAGGAGCGCCTCGCATTCCGCCGACCTGTACAGCGCCCGCAAAGCGTCCTCATCGCCGTAACCGGCCTTTTCGGAATAGGCGGCCAGGGCTTCCTGGTAAAGCCCTTTGTCGAAAAGGGCGTCGGCCCCGCTCTGCGCCTGCGCATAAGCGGTCTGGAACGAGAATAAGAGGATGGCGGCGAGTCTGAGCATCTTTCCCCCTGCTGAGATCGGCGGTCCCGGGCACCGGGCAGCGCGCCTGGATCCGCTGCTATTATAATAAAAGATAACCGGGGGACGTTCTTCAGTTCTTTAGTTAAAACTAAAGAACTAAACAATGTCCCCGTTTATAAGGCGCAGGATGCCGTCGAGGATGGTGTAGGGATGCGGAGGGCACCCGGGGATGAACATGTCCACCGGCACGACGGCGGCGGCGCCGCCCAGCGTCTCGGCGTGGCCGGCGTAGGGGCCGCCGGAAACCGCGCAGGCGCCGCAGGCTATGACCAGTTTAGGCCCGGGCGTGGCGTCGTAGGTCTTGCGCAGGGCCAGTTCCATGTTCTTCGTGACCGGGCCGGTGACCAGCAGGCCGTCGGCGTGGCGCGGCGAGGCGACGAACTGCACGCCGAAGCGGCCGAGGTCGAAGGCGAGAGTCCCCAGCACGTTGCAGTCGGCCTCGCAGGCATTGCAGCCGCCGGCGCTGACCTGCCGCAATCGGAAAGAGCGGCCGAAGAGACGGCGCAGGTCGGGCGGGGCTTCGCCCGAGGCGCGGAAGGTCCCGCCGGAGCCGAGGACCAGGCCTTCGCGGGAGCCGGAGCTGAGGCGATGATCGCGGGTGAACTCGACGGCGGCGGGGTCGGCCTTGGCGCAGGCCCCGCAGAAGAGACAGCGCCCCATGTCCAGCGCGGAGTCGGCGGCCGAGAGCGCACCGACGGGACAGGCGGCGGCGGCTTTCGCCAGCGGCGCGCCGGTCAGGCGCGGCAGGCCGAGGTAGCGGTCGGAGAATTTCTCCGGCCCGGGAGGGAAAGGCGCGGTGCGGTGCCCCTGTCTGAATCTTTCGATGAGTTCTTTGAACATGGTTATAGGTCGTGACCGCAATATGAAAGGTTGAAGCTCTTGTTGCAGAGCGGGAAATCCGAGATCTGGCCGCCGCGCAGCGCCAGGGCCAGGCCCTGCCAGTTGTGGAACGACGGATCGACCACCTTATAGCCGAGGAATCCGCCGCCGGGCCCGGTGAAGGCGGCGTGGCAGACCTGGCCGCGCCAGCTCTCCACCAGCGAGACGGCCGCCGAATCGGACGCGGGGGCACCGCAGGGAGCGGTCAGCGGTCCGGCCGGAAGCGAGGCCAGCCAGCCGCGTATCAGGCGCACGGAGCGGATTATCTCATCCCAGCGCATATATGCCCTGGCGTAAACGTCGCCGCGGCCGGGCTTCGGCGGATCATACCTCGAGTAGGGGCCGTAAGGGAAATCGCGGCGGGTGTCGATATCGACGCCGCTGGCGCGCGCCGCGGGGCCTACCAGCCCCAGCGCCGCCGCGTCCGCGCGGGAGACCGGGCCGGTGTTCTCGAAACGCTCGGTGACGGAGGCGGTGTCCCAGAGGAGCGAGACCGCGCCTTCCGTGTCGCGGAACACATCTTCGAGCCGGCGCAGCAGCTCGGCCGCGCGCGCGGGCTCGAGGTCGAAATCGACGCCGCCGGGCCTGAGCGCGTTGCGGCCGAAACGGTTGCCGCATATCAGGGCGGTCATATTGAGATACTCGCCGCGCAGCCGGCCGCAGAAGGAGGCCGTCGGGAGGTAGGCGACGTCGCCCGAGAGCGCGCCCAGGTCGCCGGTATGATTGGCCAGGCGCTCGAGCTCCAGCAGCACGCCGCGCAGGACCTGCGCCCGCGGCGGCACGGCGCAGCCCGAGAGCGCCTCCAGGGCGCCGCAGTAAGCCCAGGCGTGGCCGATGGTCGTGTCGCCGGCGAGCGTCTCGGCGTAATGCATGGAGCGCGCGCCGGGCCCGGCGGAGAGCGCCCGCTCGACGCCGCGATGCTGGTAGCCCAGCGCTATCTCCAGGTGGAAAACGTTCTCGCCGTGGCACTGGAAACGGAAATGGCCCGGTTCGATCACGCCGGCGTGCACCGGCCCGACGGCCACCTCGTGCACCTCGGGACCGTGGACGCGGAAGAAATCGCCGGTGCCCGGGTCCGGGCCGCCCGCGGGATAGCGCACGGGCTTGAGCCAGGGATGTCCTTCGGGCCTGAGGCCCGAAAGTTCGAAGATCTCGCGCTCGAAGAGATGCAGCTGCGGGAACCTGGGCGTCAGCGAGGGGAAGCCGTCGGAGAGCGGCTCCGACAGCAGCAGCTCCAGCCGCCCGGCGCGGTCATGCGCCAGCGCGGCGCAGAGCCGCCGGCCGCCGTCGGCCGGCGAGGCGAAATAAGCCGCGGCCCGGCCGCCGTCGGAGAGCGAGGCGGAAAGCTGCGTGAAGAACTTATCCGCGGGCAGCGCCGCCAGTTCCGCCGGGCCGAAGAGCTTCATCGCGCGCCTCCTATGGCCCCGGCGGCCAGGTTCAGCACCGCGTCCAGCCAGGAGGGGACGCAGAGGCCCAGCGCCGCGACCAGGACGAAGAAAACGAGCGCGGGACGGACCATGGCGCGCGGCGGTTCGAACCCGCGTTCGGGCTCCTGCGCCGGCTCGCCGAAGGTCGTCTCGATGAAGATCTTCGCCATCGCGGCGAAGACCACGGCCAGGAAGAAAAGATAGACGCCGGCGACGGCCCAGCGCCCGCCCGCCACGGCTTCCTTGAGTATGACGAACTTGGCCAGGAATATCCCCGACGGCGGCGTGCCGGTTATCAGCAGGAACCCCGCCAGCCACAGCGCGGCGACGGCCGGCGAGCGGCGCAGCAGCCCCTTCACGTCCTTTATCTGCTTGGTCCTGTACGCGGCCAGTACCAGTCCCGAGACGAAGAAGAGCCCGGCTTTGGTCAGCGAATGGCCTACGGCGCCCAGCAGCGCGCCGTAGAGCGCGCGGCCGCCCATCCCCGCGCCTATGGCCAGTATACCCATGTGCTCGATGCTCGAATAGGCCAGCATGCGCTTATAATCCCGCTGGCCCAGCATGAACAGCGCGGCCGTGACCAGCGAGGCCAGGCCGAAGAGCACCAGTATGCCGCCGGAGAAATCGGCCAGCCCCGCCGCGCCGCAGACCTGCGCCGCGCGCAGCACGCCCAGGAAAGCGCAGTTGAGCAGCGCGCCCGAGAGCAGCGCCGAGACCACGGCCGGCGCCTCGCTGTGCGCGTCGGGCAGCCAGGTGTGGAAAGGCGCCAGGCCCATCTTGGTTCCGTAGCCGACGAAGAGGAAGATGAAGGCGGCCTTGAGCAGCTGCGAGTCGAGCCCCGCCGCCCCGGCCAGCAGGCCGTCGAGGTGCAGCCCCGCGCCGCCGCGCAGGCCGGCCGCGCCCATGAAGAGATTGCCCATCAGCGCCAGCGCGATGCCGACGGAGCAGATCAGCAGGTACTTCCAGGTCGCCTCCAGCGAGCGCTTGTGCCGGTGGAAGTAGATGAGCGGCGCGCTGAGCAGCGTGGTGGCCTCGACGGCGGCCCAGAGCAGGCCCAGGTGACGCGCGGCGGCCACGGCCGTCATCGCCGAGAGGAACAGCAGCAGGCAGCCGGTGAAGACGGCCTCGGGCGCGTTGTTGAAGATGAACCCGTTCTCCCCCTTCTCGCCGGGGTCGCGCTTCTCCTCGGCCAGGTAGGCCGCGGCGTAATGCGCCGCGCCCAGGAACAGCAGCGAGGTCACGCCCAGGAAAAGCAGGCCGGGCGCGTCGAAGGAGAACCACTCCCAGGCGCCCGGCAGCCAGAACGGCGTTTCCCTGAACCCCTCCGCGACGGAATAGGCCCAGCCCCAGCGGCCGTAGGCCAGTATGCGGCCGGCCGTCAGCAGGAAATGCAGCCAGGCCGTCCAGAGCAGCAGCCGCCGGCGCGCGGCGTCGTCGCGCAGCAGGAAGGCGGCCGCGCCCGAGAGCAGGGGCAGGACGATCAGCACTACGGCCATCAGCCCTCCTCCCCGCGCCGCCAGTCGGAGAGCTGCGAGAGCGCGTCGGTGTCGATATGGTCGAACTCGCGGCTGATGTGGAAGATCGCTATCCCCATCACGAACACCGCGACGAAGACGTCGAGCAGTATCGCCAGCTCCACCATCAGCGGCTGCTCCACGAACAGCGCCAGGCCAAAGATATAGACGCCGTTCTCGACGACGAGGTAGCCTACCACCTGCGTGATGGCCTTCACGCGCGTGGTTATGAGCAGGAAGCCGGTGAAGATGGTGGCCAGCGAGGCCGGGATGATATAGGCCACCCCGCTCTGCGGCAGCGGCAGCCGCGAGCCCAGCCACGCCGAGGCGGCGAAGGCGGCCAGGCACAGCGTTATCGAGGCCGGGTAGCCGATCAGCGGGTCTATCTCCTTGCGCGCGCCGGTCAGTTCGCGCGCGCGCAGCATCAGCCAGGGGAAGACCAGGCCCTTGAGAGCGATGATGAAGGCGGCGAAGGCCACCGCGCGGCCGTGCGCCCCGCCGGCGGCCATCAGCGGCAGCAGGCCGGCCGCCACGCCCTGCGCGGCCGCCAGCCGTATGCAGGAGGCGAGCGAGCCCGACACGGACATCGCCATGTTGAGCAGGATGATCAGCACTATGGTCAGTTCGGCGAAGGTGTTCATGTCAGCGTCCGGTCTGGAAAAGCAGCGCCAGCGCCGCGAAGATAAGCCCGCCCATCAGCATGTACGGCACCTTGAGCATCCGCAGCCGGGCCATGGCCGACTCGGCGATACCGACGGCGGCGGCGATGCCGCCCATCGCGGCCAGGAAGAAGGCCCCGTCGTAGAGCCAGGAGC
The DNA here is from genome assembly GCA_019135865.1 of Elusimicrobiota bacterium. Lineage (GTDB taxonomy): Bacteria > Elusimicrobiota > Elusimicrobia > Elusimicrobiales > UBA9959 > UBA2231. The sequence continues at coordinate 75,517 of JAGVVD010000038.1, read as the reverse complement.
CCGAATGGCGCGGCAGCACGGCCGCCGCTATCAGCGCGGCGAAGAGCCAGAGTTTGAGCGAGGCGCCGTAAAGGATGTAAGCCAGCTCGGGACCGCCGTGGTCGAGCGCCATCACCTCGTGTATCATCGTCAGTTCGAGATGCGTGTCCGGGTCGTCGGCCGGCACGCGGCAGTTCTCGGCCAGCATGACGATGAAGAGCGCGGCGGTGACCAGGGCCAGCACGGGCGCGGCCGCCCGCCAGGAGTCGGGCGTGAGCGAAAGGAACATGCCGGCCAGCGAGAACTCACCGGTCACGCGCGAAAGGGCGGCCAGCGAAAGGAAGAAGGCCGGCTCGGAGAAGACGGCGAACTGCGCCTCGCGGCTGGCGCCCATCCCCTCGAAGGCGGAACCGGTGTCGAGCGCGGCGAGCACGGTCATGAAGCGCGAGAAGGCCAGCAGACCGATGATGAAAAGGAAATCGCCCTCGAAGGCGAGCGGGCCCGGCCGCCCGCCGAAGGGCAGGACGCCCAGCGCGCAGACCGCGGCGGCCAGCCCGGCGGCCGGTCCGGCCTTGAAGACCCAGGTCGTCGTGCGGCTGTAGACCGGCACCTTGCGCGCCAGCTTCGCCAGGTCGTAGTAAAGCTGCAGCGTCGGACGGCCTTTGCGGCCGGCGAAAAGGGCTTTTACCCGGTTCACTATCCCGGGCAGGAGCGGCGCCAGCAGCAGGGCCGCGGCGAACCTGGTCGCGGTCTCTAGAGTTTCCATAGAAGCAGGGCCAGCAGCGCGCCGATTATATAAAGGATATAGAACTGCAGCCGGCCGTGCTGCAGCCAGCTGAAGCGGTAGGCGGCCCGCCTGAGCATCAGCGCCGCCGGCGCGTAGAAATTATTGTAGAAGACAGCGCCGGCCTCGGTATGGAATTCCGAGCCCCTGGGGAAATAGCCGTCGGGAGGCGCGTGGCGGCCGGCGGTGCGCAGCAGCGGCCTGAAGAAGTCCGTCAACGGCTGCGCGAAAGAGGAGGCGCCGTACTGCATGCGCGCCGTCGGGGCGGCGTAGCCGCAGTCCCAGGTGGGGCCGGCGGCCGGGACCTTGCCGCGCAGCAGGAAGACGCGCAGCGCCGCCGCCAGCGCCAGCAGCAGGACCAGCGCCAGCGCGCCGGCCGAGACATAGGCCAGCGGCAGTTCCGCGGCCGACAGGAAGGCGGCTCCCGGCTCCGCGCCGAAAGCCGACGAGACCGCGGCGGCGGCGGGACCGGCCGCCGCCGACGGGAAAAGGCCGATGAACAGGCAGGCGGCGGCCGGCAGCGCCAGGCCGGCCAGCATGGGCGCGCCGCAGTCATGGGCAGAGTGGCAGCGCGAAGAACGCGGCTCGCCCAGGAAAACCGAGCCGTAGGCCCGCGCGAAGCAGGCTCCCGCCAGTCCTCCTATCGCGGCCAGCGCCAGCAATACGGCCACGGACCAGAGCGCCGGAGCCTCGGGCCCCCGCAGCGCGCCGAAGGAGCCGAGGAAGATCAGGAACTCGCTGATGAAGCCGTTGAAAGGCGGGAGGCCGGAGATGGCCGCGGCGCCGGCGAGGAAATAGAGCGAAGCGCGCGGCATACGCTTCGCCAGCCCGCCCAGCGCCTCCAGCTCTCCGGTGCCGGTCGCGTGCATGACGGCGCCGGCCCCCATGAACAGCAGGCCTTTGAACAGCGAATGGTTGAGCGCGTGCAGCAGCGCTCCGCCGAAGCAGAGGCCGGCTACCGCCGTAGAGCCGGAGGCCGAGGCCGTCACGCCCAGGCCGAGCCCCATCAGTATTATCCCTATGTTCTCGACGCTGGAATAGGCCAGCAGGCGCTTGAGGTCGTGCTGCGCCAGGGCGAAGATGACGCCCACCAGCCCCGAGGCCAGACCGGCCAGCAGCAGCGCCGGCCCCCACCAGCCGTCCCAGGGCGCCAGCCAGCCCAGCGTCCTTACCAGGCCGTAAACGCCGGTCTTTATCATGACGCCGCTCATCACCGCCGACACGTGGCTGGGCGCGGCCGGATGCGCCTCGGGCAGCCACACATGCAGCGGCACCACGCCGGCCTTGAGGCCGAAGCCCAGCAGCGCGGCGAGGAACGCGGCGGCCGCCGCGCCGCCCTCCGGCCTGGCGAAGGCCGCAAAATCCAGCGTCCCGGACGAAGCGCCCAGCAGCGAGAAGAGCAAGAGCAGCGCCAGCGCGCCCGCCCCGCCCGCGACCAGGTAGATCCGGGCGGCGCGGCGCACCTGTTCCTTATGATGATCGTAGACCACGAGCAGGAAAGAGGAGACGGCCATCGCCTCCCAGGCCAGCATGAACAGCACCGCGTTGGCCGAGGCGAAGACCAGCGCCATCGAGGCGGTGAGCAGATTGAAGCAGCACCAGGCCGCTCCGGTCCTGCGCCCCCCTCCGGCGCCGAGGTATTCCGCGCCGTAGACGGCGGCGAAGGCGGTCAGCAGGTAGACGGGAAGAAGGAAGAAGGCGGCCAGCGGATCGATCGAAAGCGCCAGCCGGCCCAGCGGGACTGAAAAAGCGGGCCACCCGGCGTAGGCCTCGGCGCCGGTCATGAACAGCACTTTTAGAACGGAGACGAGGCCCAGCGCCGAGCCGAGCAGCGCGCCGCCGGCGCCGATGATACGGGCCCGCGCGGCAAGGCCTCCCGACGCGAGAGCGAGAAAAGCGGAAGAGGCCAGAACGAGAATAGAAAGCGCGAAGAAGACCATGCGAAGAACGCAAAGACCTTGTTTACCGCTTTACTGCTGCCGTGGCTGTCCGTGATGGGACCGGGCGGTCATTTTACCGGGCGGAGGGCCCGGGTTTATCGGCTGTCCAGACGATAAAATTTCAGACCTCTTTATTCTACAATAAAGGAGGGGACGTTGTTGAGTTGTTGACTTGTTGAGTTATTCCGGCCAGCAGACCGCGACGCCAGGCCAAAAGTCAACAAGTCAACAACTCAACAACGTCCCCTACCCCTACCCGCGGGGCGGGAAATTTTATATTGTTTAGGCAGGACGAGGTGAACCATGAAAAACGCCGTATTACCCCTTCTTCTGCTGCTGCCCGCTTTCGCGGCGGCCGAGCAGCGCCGCCCGCCGGAGACCCCGGCGGCCATAGAGCGCCTGAAGGAAGAGGCCGCCGAGCTGGAACGGCAGGCCGCCGCCGAGCCCAAGAACGCCGGCATCTTCGTCAGGCTCGGCTTCACTTACGCCCGCCTGAAGCAGGCCGCCGAAGCCCAGCGGGCCTTCGAGGCCGCGATAGCCCTGGACCCTAAAAAAGCAGAGGCCCATTACATGCTCGGTCTCATCTACGAGAAGAAAGGCATGAAGGACAGGGCCCTCGCAGCCTGGCGGGCCTGCCTGGAGCACGCCTCCGACCCGGCCATGCGCGCCACGGCGAACCGTCATATACACAATCTTACGGCCGGAAAATGAACATGAAAAAGAACCTGCTTCCCGCGCTGCTCCTGCTCTCCGCCTGCGCCACGCCCAACGTGGCCGTCAACCCGCGCGCCGACTTCAGCGCCGTAAAGCGCGTCGCCGTGCTCTCCTTCGGGGGCCAGCAGGGCGACCTGGCGGCCGACCTGCTGACGCAGAGCCTGCTGGCCCGCGGCGCGGACGTAGTGGAACGGCAGCGTCTCAACGCGGTCATGGAGGAGCAGCGGCTCACCGCCTCCACCGCTTTCGACCCGGCCACCGCCAAGCAGCTTGGCCGCCTCCTCGGCGTGGACGCCCTTTTCGTGGGCACCGTGGCCGAAAGCACCCCGCAGGCCAGTTACATAGTCAGCGGCGCCGAGAACGCCCGCCGCACCACCGTGTCTCAGGTGTCCGGCGGTTCGGTCTATTCCGAGGGAACGGTGCTCGGCCTGCCCAACTCGCAGCTGCTCAGCACCACCGCCAACGTCTCGCTGGTCTCGCGGATGGTGGACGTGCAGACCGGCTCCGTGCTCTGGGCCGCCTCCATGTCCTACGAGGGCTTCGACGTCTCCGCCGCCATGAACGGCATCACCGAGGCCTTCGCCCGCTCGCTGGCGCAGATCTGGCCGGAACTGATAATACAGAGATAAACCCGGCGCTCAGGGACCGGAAAGGAAAAGCCCCCCGCCTTCAAGCGTGGGGCTTTTTTATACGCGGCCCGGCAAAGAGCAGTTTCAAACCATCGCCGCACATCAGTCCATCAGGCGCTTCTGACCTTCCAGCTCGCGTATGTACTGCACATCCTGCGTGAACTCCAGGCAGCCCAGGTATTTCCCGCCGTCGCCGCGCAGGGCGTAGAACTCGATAAGGATCTTGTGGACCTTCTTCTCCGGACCGACGGGCAGGTCTATCCAGAACCGCGCATTGTCGCGCTTGCCGGACTTCATCTCGCCCACCAGCCGCTCCACCTGGTCCAGGCTCTTCTTGGGATGGCAGTCCCGGAAGTTCATGCCGATACAGGTCATCGGCCTGTGGAACAGCCGTTTCTCGTGCTTGTTCCAGCCCACGACCTCGTCGTTGGCGTCTATGACCGTGACCTCGGCCGGGATGGCCTCGATCATCGCCTTCACCATGTCCGCGCTCATCCTGTCGAAAAGCATGCTTACCTCCGTAGCGGCGCCGCCGCCTTATACATAAGAGGTAATAATTATAGGAAATAGCGCTGCCGGTTCCGGCCACGGCTCAGCGCATCAGCCCCTTTTCCTTGAAGCTGAGCCACCCCCCTTTGGCCACGATGACATGGTCCAGCAGTTCGATGCCCAGCAGCCTGCCCGCCTCGGCCAGCCGTTTGGTCAGCGCGATGTCCTCGTCCGAGGGCTCCAGGCAGCCCGAAGGGTGATTGTGCGCGACTATCACCCCCGCGGCCAGGTTCTTCACCGCCGGCTCGAACACCTCGCGCGGATGGACCAGGTTGTAATTGAGCGTGCCGATGGAGACTATGTCGCGCTTTATCTCCTGGTTGCGCGTGTCGAGGAAGAACACCACGAAATGCTCCTTCTTCTGCTCGCGGATGTCGCGCAGTTCATCCCAGACGTCGCGCGGTTTAAGATAGACCGAGGTCTTCTTGCCGCCCAGCGCCCGCCGGCCCAGTTCGAAGGCCGCCATTATCTCGCAGGCCCGCGCCGGCCCCAGTCCCTGCGCGCTTTTAAGCTCCGCGAAACCGGCCTTCGCGAGCCCCTCGCGGCCGAAGCGCTTCATCAGCCCCGCCGCGAAGTCCATCACGCCGGTGCCCCGTACGCCCGTGCGCAGCAGCAGCGCCAGCAGTTCCTCGTCCGAGAGCTTGTCCGGCCCGTAGCGCATCATCCGCTCCCTCGGCCGCTCAACCCTCGGCATATCCTTTATCAGCGAAACGCAGGTCCTTCCCATATCCCCTCCTTGCCGCCCCCATAGCGTAGACACCCCGCGCGACAACGTAGTGTCGGGCCGTTATTTTTGTAACATGGGAACGATGAAGAAAAAACTCTCCTACTACCTGCTGTTCGCCGCGGCGGCCTATCTCGTCGTAAGGGCCAGCACCTTCGGCTGGAACCTGTGGAGCCCCGCTTTCGAGCCGGGGCCGCGCGCCGACGGGGCGCCGGAGCGCCTGCGCGCGCATGTCGAAAAGCTGGCCGGAGAACTGGGGGAACGGCATTTCTTCGGGCCCCGGCTGCCGAAATTGAAAGACGCCGGCCGCTACATGACCGCCGAATTCGGGAAATGCGGGCTCGAGGTCCGGCGGGAACCCTACATCACCTTCGGGGTCGAGGTCGCCAACCTGGAGGCGCTGCCGTCCGGCGCCGATCCGCGCGCGCCTTATTATGTCGTCGGCGCGCATTACGACACGGCCGAGAACCCGGGCGCGGACGACAATGCCAGCGGCGCGGCCGTCCTGCTGGAGCTGGCCTGCCGACTCGCTAAAGAGCCGCCGGCCGCGAACCTCCGCTTCGTCGCCTTCACCAACGAAGAGCCTCCTTTCTTCCGCAAACCGTCGATGGGCAGCGCGGTCTATGTCTCATCGGCCATAGCGCGCGGCGAGCGCATAACGGGCGGGATAGTCCTGGAGATGCTGGGCTATTACAGTGAGGAGCGGTTCTCGCAGAAATACCCGCCGCTTATCGGGCCTTTCCTGCCGGACCGCGGGGATTTCCTGGCGCAGGTCGGCGATTTCGGCTCGCGGGGACTTTCCAAAGCCCTGGCCCCCGCCTTCAGGAAAGGGACCGGCCTGCCGCTCGTGGCGGTCACTCTGCCGGCCTTCGTCCCGGGCGTCGATTTCTCCGACCACCGCAACTTCTGGGCGAAAGACATCCCCGCCGTCATGTACAGCGACACGGCCTTCTACCGCAACGATAACTACCACAAGGACTCCGACCTGCCGGGCACGCTCGATTACGCCCGCATGGCGGCCGCGGCCGACGGCCTGGAAGCGGCCCTCAGGACGCTGCCTCCCCCGAATTAACGATGAGAACATCTCGCCCCCTCGATCTCAGTATGCCGCGGTTAAATTCTATGTTTACTTCCCCCTCCGTCGTAAATCCTGCGGCCGTAAAAAATGGGCCCTATCCGACCTGACTCCTTATGTTCATCAGCCCTTTGACCGCTCTTTTGGCCGGCGTCACAGATTGATACAATCCCTTATGCTTCCGCGCGGCCGCGCCCTGGAAATCCTCTGCCTGACGCTCGGCGCAGCCGCCGTACTCTGGGTCTACTCTCCCTCCCTGGCGGGCAAGTTCGTCTACGACGACCACCATTTTGTGGAGAACAATGCCGCGGTGCGAACTTTGACCGCGCCCTGGCGCTTCTTTACCGACCCCTCCACGCTTTCGGCTTCCCCCGGCCTCAACCAGGACGCCTGGCGCCCCCTCACCACTCTTTCGCTGGCCGCCGACTACGCCGCGGCGGGGCCGGTCCCGGGCCGGTTCCGGCTGGTCAATCTGCTGCTGCACTGCTGCTCGGTCGTCCTCCTGTACCTCCTGGCGGGCCTGCTGGGGCTCGCGGCGCCCTGGGCCGGGCTGGCCGCGGCTTTCTTCGCCTTCTTCCCGGCCGGGGTGGAGGCCTTCGCGTGGATCTCGGGGCGCTCGGGGGCGCTGTCCACGACGCTGAGCCTGGCCTCGCTCTACTGCTTCGCCCGGCGGGTCCGCGGCGATGGGCGGGGCTGCCTGTACGCGGCCGGCTTTTTCTGCGCGGCCGCCCTGCTGTCGAGAGAGGTGTCGGCCGTGCTGCCGCTGCTGGCGGCGGCCGGCCTTTACCTTTACGGCGGCCGGCGGCGCCATTACGCGGAGGCCGCCCTGTGGCTGGCCCTGCCGACCGCGGTCTTCATCCTGCTGCGCTTCGCGGTCCTGGGGCACTTCCACCAGCCGGTCGGCGCCTCGTTGTCCGCCGGGACCCAGGCGGCGCTGCCGTTCATACTGTTCGCCAAGTACGCGGAGATCACGCTCTGGCCTTTCAGCATGCTGGTCAGCTACAGCGACCTGGTGATGCTGCGCCTCGCCCGCCCGGGCTTTTACCTGCCTTTCGCGCTGCTCTTCCTGGCCCTGTACGCGCTGCTGCTCTACGCGCTGCGCCGGCGGGGCGACCGGGCGGCGGCCTTCGGCCTGGCCTGGTACGGCCTGGCCCTCCTGCCGGTGCTGAACATAGCGCAAATGACGTTCTACATGGCCGAGCGGCTGCTCTACCTGCCGGCCGCGGGCGCGGCGCTGGCCCTGGGCGGCGCGGGGCAGGCGCTGGCTTCGCGGCCCCGCCTGCGTTCGATTTTCGCGGCTGGCGCGCTGCTGCTCCTGGCGGCCTTCCCCGCGGAGATACGGCGCCGGCTGCCGGTCTGGGCCGACGACGCGGCCCTCTGGAGCTACGACGCGCGCAAGAACCCGCACAACTACCTGACCCGGATGCGCCTGGCGGAGGCGCTGGCCGCGCGCGGCGAGAGCCGCGGGGCGCGCGAGGCGCTGGAGGCGGCCCTGGCCTCGGCCTGGACCGCGGGCCAGCGCTCGATGATACTCAACCAGCTGGGGGTGCTTTTCGCCTCGGAAGGCGCGGCGTCCCGCGCCGAACTCTACTTCTCGTCCGCGGCCGACCTGAACCCGGAGGATCACCTGGCGCGCTTCAACCTGGCGCGCTGCAGCCTGCTGAAGGGCGACCGGGAGGCCGCGCGCAGGCACGCGGCCGAGGCGCTGCGCCTCAGCCCCGGCTACACGCCGGCGCAGGAACTCCTGGAGTCCCTGCCCCAAAAAAGAACGCCCGCGCGGGGCGGGCGTCCCTCCGTTCCGGCGCAATGATTCAGCGGGTGGACACCTTGAGCGAGAGCCCCTTCTCGTAGAGACCGAAACCGGTGATATCGGGCCGGGCGAAGAGGTTCGCCGGCAGGTACTTCTGCGTGAACGAGGTCTTGATGTCGGCCTTCAGCGTCCAGGCGGCCTTGTCGTAGCGCAGCGTCAGCAGGTCGGAGGCCTTCATGTTCTGCGCGGCGAGTTTGGAGTCCAGCGCCGCCATGATGCCCTTTATCGCCACGTCCATGACCTGGGCCATGATGTCCTCCTGGGACAGCTGGGGCACGGCGGCCTTCGCCCGGTCGGGCTGCATCTCGACGTGGAGCTGCACGCGCTGCACGCGTATCGCCAGGCTGTTGCGGCCGGCGAGGTAGGGCTTGAGGGTGATGACGGGATCGACATTGATGCCGCCGATATCGATATGCACGTTCTGCAGCCGCATGAACTCGCCGACCTTTACGGCGACGGGCAGCAGCGGGTCGGTGATGCGGACGCGGGGATCGGAAGCCGCGACCTGCTCCAGGCCGCGCTTGACGGCCGCGAAAGGCACGGTCGCCTCGGCGGTAAGGCCGATAAGGTCCTCGGCGGGTATCTGCACGGGCCTGGCCTTGGGGACCGGCGCGCGCATGGTGGAAACGCTCTCGATGCCCTCTATGTCGGGGACCTGTATGGAGTCTAGGTCGAAGGCCGCCGCGGGGGCCGCGAAAGCCGCCGCCGCCAGGAGTCCCGCCATCATCGTCTTTAAAGTTCTCATGTTATTCATTTCTCCCTTGTATCCTTAAAGCTCGAAGGCCAGGTAGAGCAGGCCGTTGCCCAGCGTCAGCTTCTTTATGACGGCGCCCTTGGCGAAGGAGGGCAGGAAGGCGGAATCCGCCAGCTTTATCTCGACGGTCTTATCGTCGATCTTCCGGGCCTTCATGACCTTGGCCAGCTCCGGGTTGGTCGTCAGGGCCTCTATGATGCCGTTGACCATCTTGTTCTGGAGCCAGCTGCTGATGAAGCCCGGCAGGCCGATGCCGTAGGCCTGGTCGATATCTATGCGCTCGAAGTGTACGCGCAGAGTGTTGGGGGCCGTCAGGTAGGGGACCACCCTGGCCGTGAAGTAGACATTGGGTTTGAGGAAAACGTCGCGGGCGTAGAACTTGCCGGCCAGTTCCAGGCGGCCGTCCGCGCGGAACTTGACGCCGCCGTCGTGCCCCTTGGGCAGCAGCTCGAAATCGCCTTCCTTGGAGTGCCTGGCTATGAAGTTGGTGACCAGCCCGTCGGAGATCATCAGGTTGTGGTCCCTGAGCTGGGCGGCGCCGACGCCAGAATGGGCGCCGAGGGCGAAACCGTTCTCGTCGAAACTGAAGGAGGTCAGGTTTATGCTGGGGATGAGGCCGGGCAGCAGCGGCGCGACGAATTTGGGGTCCACCGAAGCCGTCAGTTTCCAGGCCAGGCGGTCGTACTGGAAGGTCAGGACGTCGCGGGCCTTGAGCGGGACCTTGTTCTTGATGAAAGCCGCGTCCATCGCGGAGGTCACGCCCTCGGTCACCTTGGTCATGACCATCTCCATGACCGCATTCTTGTCCATCTCGGTCATTCCCATGGCCTTGGGGCCGAACGATATATCCATGGCGACCCTGACGACTTTTATGGAGAGCCGGTTGGGGCCCTCGAAAACGGGCTTGAGCAGGATGTTCGGCTCGGCCTCTATGCCGTTATAGTTTATAAGTACGTTCCTGAAAGCGACGTTCTCGCCGGCTTTCTGGAGCACCGGCAGGGAGGGGTCGAGGGCGGTTATCTGCGCGTCCTTGAGGTCCACGATCAGCGCGGTCAGGGTCCGGAAGGGCAGCTTCAGGCTCAGGTCCAGCACCGGCGCGGGCTGATTGGGTGCCCGGTCGGCGTCCAGCCGCGCCTTCGGCACCGCCAGGCCTTCGGTCAGGCTTTCGAGGTTCTCCAGCGACACGGTCTCCAGCGCGGGGCCGCCGGCGAAGGCCGGGGCCGCCGAGGAGAAGGCGAGCGTCCCTGCGAGGATATTGCGGAAAAAGTTCTTGATGGTCATGCCTATAGTATAGCGGACGCCGCCCTTTTCAATAAGTGTCTAAGGGCCCACCCGGCCGGGTCCTTAGGACCCCCCGATTTGATATCATAGGCCCATGGAATTCAAAGCCCATGACGCCGTAAAGAACCTGCTCAACGGCGGCTACGGCATAGTAACGAGGACGGAGGAAGGCTTCGTCACGGTCCTGACCACGCGCGGACAGCGCCTGACGCTTATGTCCCGCTACCTGGCCCCGGCCTCTCCGGAAGAGGCCGAAAAGCTCAAGCCCCTGCTGGACTGGCACCTGGCCCGGGAGGCCAAAAAGGCCTCCCCGGCCAAGCCGCCGCCGGACCCCGCCGTCATCAGGGAGAGATTCGATAAGTTCGTAAAGCACATAGCCGCGCGCTACCCCAGGTCGGCCGAGTCTTTCCTGTCGCTCTGGTCGGCCCTGCTGGAGGCCGTGGGGGACCTGCCGGGCGAGACCTGGGAAATGCGGGCCGACACCGCCAAGGACCCCGGGCCGGTCATCAAGGTCCTCAATCCCCGCAGCGGGAAACGGGTCCATTGCCTGCACCTTTATCCCGGCTGGGCGCTGCGCATGGAGATAAAGAAGGAACATCTCCCCGCCGGGTCGGAGCCGCTGTTCCCCATAGACAACGCCATGTTCGGCGAAGGCCGCGCGGCCGAAATAATCTACGACAAGGCCCCGGCAGGCTGGCAGACCGCCTGCGCGGACATGCTCAGGGCCATATACGCGGCGGCGGCGCCTAAAGCCGATTGACACCCTCTCCCCCATCGGCTATCATTTTGAAGTTCACGCGCAGCACGGAGGTTCACGATGCGACATCTTCCCGCGGTCCTCGCCGTACTTATACTGACGGCGCCTGTTTTCGCGCAGTCCAAGCCGGCGGACGGCGACAAAACCAGGAGCAGGACCCAGCAGCTCAACGAGGAGCGCGACGAGCTCAAGGCCGAATACGAACTGCTGCTGCAGAAGCAGAAGAACAAGATCGCGGAGATGGAGGCCGAGATAAACCGCCTCTCCACCGAGAGCAGGCTCGCCTCCGAAAAGCAGGGGCTCGAACTGCGTAAAATAAAGGAGGAGCTGGAGCGCCTCTCCTCCGGGAACAGGCTGGCCGACGAAAAGATAAAAGCCGAAACCGCGCTCAAGAACTCCGAGTTCCAGCGCCTGACGCTGGAGAACAAGCTGGCCGCCGAAGCGGCCAAGAAAGAGATTGAGTCCATGACCGCCTCCATACTCAAGCTCAAGGCCGAGAACGAACTGCTCTCCGAACAGGAGAAGAAGGCCATGATAACCGACTCGGCGGAGAAGATGTCCATCGAGCTGGAGATGAAGCGCATGGACCTCAAGGAGCGCAAGCTCAAGTTCGAGAAGCTGCTGCTCGAGAGCCGCATGGACAAGCTCAACTCCGACCTCTCCCTGCGCGCGAAGAAAGAGGAATGGAAGAAGGAATCCAACACCGAACCGGTATACGACCCGCAGCCTTTCAGCAAAGGCGTGCTGACCATAAGCGACCGGCGCATACCGCTCAACGGCCCGGTCTACTCCGTGAGCGCGGACTATATCACCGACAGGATCCATTACTTCAACAATATCAGCACCGCCCCCATCTTCCTGGTCATCGACAGTTCCCCGGGCGGTTCGGTGATGTCCGGCTACCGCATACTCAAGGCCATGGAATCCAGCAAGGCCCCCGTCTACGTCGTAGTGAAATCCTACGCCGCCAGCATGGCCGCCGGCATAACGACGCTGGCTAAAAAGTCGTTCGCCTATCCCAACGCCATAATACTCCATCACCAGATGTCCACCGTGAACTGGGGCAACATGACGCAGCTGAAGGAGCAGCTGGAAAAGGCGAAGGACTGGGAGCGGCGCATACTCGACCCGGTCGCGAAAAAAATGGGGATCTCCACGGACGCCTTCCGCAAGCGCATGTACGAGAACAGTTCCGACGGCAACTGGGAGGAATTCGCCGACAAGGCGGTCGCCCTGAAATGGGTGGACCACCTGGTCGACCGCATCGAGGAGACGGGCTTCGTAAAGAACCCCGACTTCGGACCGGCCGCCAGCGGGCACAAGATGTCCTTTCCGCGCCTGGAGGAGCGAACGGACGAATCCGGCCGCAGATACGTGAACCTGCCGCGGCTGGAGCCTTTTGACTTCTATTTCATCCACAACCCGGACAAGTATTACCGCTGACGGCGCGGGCCGCCGGGCCGCGAAGGGGGGTGCTGAAAAAACCCCGTCCTTCTGCTATACTATGACAGGCGGGTCGCCATTATGAAAAAAGCCCTTCCCCGGGCCGGTCTTTCCTCTCCCGCGGTCTACGCCGCGGCCGGCTTCGTGCTCTCCCTTTTCGCCGTCCTGGTCGGCTTCTACGCCGGGGCCGCGGTCTTCCTGCCCGGGACCTCGTCCGTGCTCACCCTGGAACTGGCCGCCGCGCTGCAGTCCGGCTCGCGTTCCGGCCTGCTCCTGCTCTCCTCCATCCTCCTGCCCTTTTCTCTGCTTTTCTTCTACCTGCTGGCCGGAGGCTCCTTCGCCGGGACGCGGGCTTCGGAACGCACCCCGGCCGAAAAGGCCGTTTCCGGCGCCGTTTTCGCCCTCTTCGCCCTTTTCCTGGGATTTTACTCGGGGGCGCTGCTCTTCGCTTCCGCTTCCTATCCCGAACTGGGACCGGCCGTCATAAGACGGGTCCACGGGGAGGCCCTGTTGAGCCTGGTCGCGCATTCGGCCCTGGTCCTGCCGCTCTCCCTGCTCGTCTTCTACGCCCTGGCTTCGGGCGGCCGGCTCCCGGCCGGCGCGCGCCGGCCGCAGGGCGCGCGGCTCCGGGCGGGCTTCGGCCTCGTGGAGGCCATGATCTCCATCTTCCTGCTGGCGGTGCTGAGCCTTTCGGTCGCCTATATGCACCGCTACCTGCAGGTGATGATGACGCGCACCCTGGAGAACACCGCCTCCACGCGGCTGACGGATTCCATCTTCGAGAAGCTCAAGAGCATAGAGTACCACTATCTCTTCGCCTACGATTCGGCGCAGCCTAACTACGGCCTCTCCGGCACCTACGGTCCCGTGACCCAGCAGCGGCCCTCCTATCCCTACCGCGGCCTGCTCGACGAGATCACGGCGATCGCTTCGCGCTACTCCGTGGACCGCTGGACCGTCGAACTGAAGTTCAAGGTCAGGGACGTTTCCGACGTGACCGGCGACGGGCTGACCGGCGACCTGCGCGATTTCACCGACGCCGACGCTAACCTCGTCGACGACTACGACGCCTCGATACGCTATTACAAGGCCAACGCCGACGCCGACTATTACGACACCTATGTCACCGGCTCGCCGGGCCGGACCGTCAGCGAACTGCCGGACACCAACCTGAAAGAGGTCACGCTGCGTCTCTACAAGCGCGGCCGCCGGCTGCATTCCAGGACCGAGCTGATCTCCCTGGAAATGCTCAGCGGCATAGAGAGCCGGTCCAGCGGCGCCGAGCTCAAGATGCTCGTGGAAGAGCCGGCCAACGACACCTATCTTTACGACCTGATGGAAGCCGGACGGGCGGCGGCCTTCGCGGCCGGCATCGCAAAATCCTACCCCGCGGAGGTCATCGCTTACAGGGCCGACGCCGGCTACCCGTTGCGCCTCGCGGGAGAGACGGCGCCGCTGGCCAGCGTCGGTTTTTACGTCAATTCCATGGCCTCCCCCTCCGACTCGCGTCCGGCGGACGCCTCGGGCGCTTTCGACTTCCAGTCGCTGGCCGTCACCTCGGTCCTGGCGGAGGGAGAGAACCTGCTCTACGCCAAGGCCTCCAAGGACTCCTATTATTCCCCGTTCGCCCAGCGGCGGGTCGTGCTGGACCTCGATCCACCGGCGGTCTCCAGCCAGGCCCCCTCCGGGGCGGTGCCGGACCTGATGCCCTATGTCGGCGCCGTACTGTCGGACCAGCCGCTTTCGGCCGGCGCGGCCGTCTCCGGGATATGTCCCGAGACTGTCTCCTTGCGGGTGAACGGGACCGCGGTACCCTTCGATTACGACGCGGCCAGCGGCCGCATCTCCTGGCGCGGCGCCGGAGGCCTGCCCAACAAGCTCGCCAACGGCTCCTCCTACACGGTAACGGCGGAGGGCGGCGACCGGGCCTATTACAAGACCATCTCCACCTGGACCTTCACGGTAGCCGTCTCGGACCCGGACCCTTCCGCGCCTTCTATCGCCAATATGGTCCCGCAGGGAGCCAATGCGGACCCGCTGCCGGAGATAGGCTGCCGGCTCTTCGACAATCAGTCGGGCATAGACCCTTACAGCATAGAGCTGCGGCTGGACGGGGAGCCGATCGTCTCCTCCGGGACCATCGCCTCGTACTGGGACCCGGAAAGCGGGAAACTGTCCTGGCTGCCTTCCGCCGCTTTCGCGCCCGGTTCCCCTCATACCGTGGAGGTCAGGGTCAGCCACTGGGCGGACGATCCGCCGGAAAAGAAGACCTCCGTGCAGTCCTGGAATTTCACGGTCGCCTGGCCCTGATATGAGCCTGAGAAAGGGCGTCACCCTTGTCGAGCTGATGGTCTACCTGGCGGTGATGTCCATCGCCATCGTCGCTTTCGCCGGCTATTTCGGCGGCTTCATGAAGAGCGCCAAGACCGCCGAACATAAGGTACAGGCCTCGGCCGAGCTGCGGCTGCTATTTTCCCGGCTCTCGGACGGCCTGCACCCCGCCGTAGCCTTCACCGGCGTCTCGGCCTCCTCCGTCACCATCCTCTGCGGCTCGGAGGAGGCCCCCTGGTACACGCCGGCCGGCGACCGCGACGGCGACGGCATCCCCGACCTGAAGGACACCGACGACGACGGGGACGCGGCCCAGCGCTTCTCCCTCCCCTCCAGCCAGCAGTGGCGGGTGGGTTACGACCTGGAGGACGACGACGACGACAACGACGGGAACCGCGACTGCATGAGGTCCTTCTATTATGTCCCGGCCGAGCGCGCGGTGTACCTTTCGTCCGTATACAACGGCGGAGCCGCGGCCGTGAAGCGGCTGGGCGTGAACATCAGTTCCTTCTCCTTCATCCCGCAGGGCTCCAAGCGGGAGGACCTGGGCCGCAATATAGACCTGGGCAACGACGGCATGCCCTCCACCAACGACACGGGGGAGGGCGACGGCATGATAACCGCGCGCGAGATCGACTGGGTCCGGCCGGCCCAGGGCGGGCACGGCAACCGCAGCGGGTCCATAAACACCCCGGACGAGCTCAAGTACGTCACGACCATAGAGCTCTACGCCGAGTGCGACTACAATTCCGACGGCAGGGCGGACGCCTTCCTGCGCACGCATATCTCGCCGCCGCTGCTGCCGCTGAGGAGGAGGAGATGAAGCCCCTCCGCTCGCGGCCCGGCATGGGGCTGGTGATGGTCATACTGCTGTCCCTCTTCCTGCTGCCGACCTTCGTCTATCTTTCCTGGAACGCGGGGGTGGCCCTGCGCCATTCCATGCGCGAGCGGCAGCAGAGCGAAGCGGCGGCGCTGGCTTCGCAGGCCATGATCGACTACATGCGGCAGTTCTCCCAGGATTATTTCGCCGGGCATTACGACGCGGCGTCGCTCGACAGGAACCGCTCCTTTTACGAGGCCGGCTTCACCGAGGTGGATTACGAGGCCTATCCCGCCGCGCACGCGCTTTACATAGAGGCCAGGGGGAAGTACGGGAAGGACCCGGACGCGCCGCTGGCCGGCAGGAGACTTTCCGCCGCCGTGCAGTTCATCTCGGACCTGACCGACTACGGCACGCTGATCAACGGGGCCTTCACGATCAGCGCCGACAACGTCACCTATTACGGCAAATGGTGGATAACAGGCAACCTCTCCATAACCGGCGACAATGTGCGCTTCGCAGGCGGGCCGCTGATCGTCGGCGGCAATCTCTCCGTCAGCGGCGGCAATGTCAGGGTCGACGGCGACCTTTACTACGGCGGCTCGCTGAGCGGCTCTCCCGCCGTGGACGGCACCGCCTACAACTTCTATCCCAGCGACATGATCTATCCGGAGATGCGCGAGGATTACTACGAGGCGAACTACGCCTACCGGATATCCGGGTCCGACAGGACGCTGCGGTTCAACGCCCATCCCTCTTCCTCCACCTTCAGCATAATCGGGACCACGATAACCGTGCCGGTGGTGGAGAGCGGGATGATAGTGCTGGGCGACAACGTCAATCTCACCGTCTACGGCACGGTACGGGGCCGGGTCACGGTGGCCACCACCAATACCAGCGGCTCCAAGGGAAAGATAACGGTAGGGCAGTCCTCGGCCGATTCGGACCTGTTCTATTACGATCCGCTCACCGGCGGGACCACCACCTCCGCCGCGCTCGGCAGTTCCATGGCCCTGGTAGCTTCCAACGGCATAACGCTGACGGGGAAGACCTCCGGCACCGATCAGGACCTCACCGTCTGCGCCGTCATCTTCAACCGCAGTTCGGCCAATATCAGCGCCTCCGGCGGCTCCTCGAAACGGCTTTACATATACGGGACCAGGAACAAGCCGATAACCACCAGCGGTTTCGGCGGCGGCACCACGATGACCTACGACACCGGCCTCAACACCAATCCCCCGCCCGGCCTGCCGGAGCGCCCGGTACTGGTGACCTGGCACATGAGATGACCGGCGAGGGCGCGGCGGACGAAGAGAAACTGCTGGAGGCGGGCAGGCGCTGCCTGGGCGAAGGCGACGCCGCCGCCGCGATAAGCAATTTCAACGCCGTTCTGAAGCTCTCCCCCTCCTCGGCCGCGGCCCGGCTGGGCCTTTACAGGGCTTTCATGGCCAGGGGCGACGCCGGCGAGACCCAGTTCTATGTGCTGGCGATGGAGGCGGCCAGGCGCTCCGGCTCCGGCGGGACCCTGGACCCGGAAGCGGCGGACAGGCTCATAACGGCCGGCTTCAAAGCGGGCCGCCTGGACGAACTCGCGCGGGAATTCAAAGCCCGGGCCGAAAAGGACCCGGACGCCGGGCCCCTGCTGAAAAAGATCTACACCCTCTCCCTGCTGGCTGCCGACAGGCCCGCCCGCGCCGCCGGCTACAGGCCCGGCCCTCTGGTAAGGGGTTTCTTCGACTACCTGCTGCTGCCGGTCTCCTGCGCGGTGATCGTCATATCGCTCGCCATACCCCGCGCCCGCCCCGCTTTCAACCTGGGGCTCTTCCTTCTGGCTTCCTACGCCGTCTACAGGGCGGCGCTGCTGCTCCTGCGGCGGTATCGCTGACATCCGGCCTCCTCCGGGGCCCTTGACAATGACGGGGGACAGGGTAAACTATATCGCTATGCTTAAGTTCCTGGTACTGGCGCTGGTCCTGCCGCCGGCGGCCGCCCTTTCGGCGGAGACGGAGGCCCCTCCGTCCCCGGCCACTATCGCCGACGACGTACCCGCCGGCGGGGAGATGGGGATGCAGGACCTGGCCGAATTCTACGACAATGCCGGCCGGGGCTCCGGCGCGCCGGAGATGGACATAGCGCCGTCGCGCAGCCAGCCGGTACAGTACACCGCCCCCCAGCCCAAGTCCGTGCCTGTCACGCCCCCTCCCGTGAGCTCGAACAAGGCGGCCTCTTCCGGCGCGGCGGAGGAGAAGTCCACGGGGGCGCATGGCGTGACCATCCATGTCCGCGGGTCCTCGGAGCCCCTGACCTTCAGGAAAGGCGCCGACGCGGCGGCCGCCATACGAAAACTGCCGGACGGGTCCATAACCTACATCCAGTTCTACGGCCACGGCGCGCCGGGCTATCAGACTGTGGACCCGGCCTACGGCCTCGGGTCTGAAGATGCGGGGGAACTGCTCAGGGGAAAAATGGCCCCCGGCGCCACACTGGATTTCTCCGGCTGCAATACTTCCTCCGTGGGCACGCGTACGAGCTTTAATCCTTTTTTCGGGCTCTCGACCATCACCCGCCGCCTGGTCTATTTCAGCCTCCCCTATTTCAGCGACCGTCTCAACGGCGTGGACGCGCGGGAGGCGCGCGAATTCTGGGAAGACGCGTGGAACAAGGACCTGGCCCAGGATACCAGCCTTGAATTGCGCGGGACCAAGGTCTGCGGCTACCGCACCTTCGGCCTCGTGCCGGAACGCCTGCCGGGCGTCAGCCACCTGCTCGGCAGGGAAGAGGCCACCAGTCCCGGCTATGTCGCGGGAGTCAGGGCATGCTATATCAACGGGGCGGAAGTGGAACCATGAGCGACTTCAAAGCCCTGCTCGAACTGCTGCTGCTGGCCGCCATCCCGCTCGCGCCGATCGTGGCGGGCCGCCTGTTGCTCAGGAAATTCCCCAAAACGGAAGCCGGCCAGGCGCCCCCCCGTGGCGCCAGGGCCGGCCGGCTGATCGGTAATATCCTTTTCTGGTGCGGTATACTCGCGGTACTGCTGATGCTGCTGTTCGTCCTCAATTACAAGGGCCTGATCTGATCCCGTCCCCCGCGGCGCGGACGGCGCATCGGTCCCCGGCTGAGGGACCCGTTCCCGGCAGACTGCTTTTTAACTTCCCCCTACCCCCGATAAAGATGCTACTTTTACTCCGGCATGAATGGAATCGCCGTAAAGGGCTATTTCGCGCTGAAAATATATCTAGCCGTTAATGACTAAAGCGTAACGGTCAGACCCTGACGAGCTTCTCCTTTATGGCGAAGCGCACCAGGTCCGTCTGCTTATGTATGTCCAGTTTGCGGGCTATATTATTGCGGTGCGCGTGTATGGTATTGACGGAAACGCCGAGTTCGCGGGCCAGTTCCTTGTCGGCCCGGCCCCGGGCTATAAGGACTATTATCTCCTTCTCCTTGGGGGTGAGGCGGCCGGTCCTTCCCGCCCCGGAACGGGAGGGCGTCCCGGCATGGACCCGGGCCGTCGAGGGGTCCAGCCGCTCGCAGGCCGAGAAAAGTTCCCCCAGGGCCGAACGGGCCTCCGCCAGCCTGGGCTTGACTTTTTCGGGGGACCCCGCCTCCGCGGAGGCCAGAAAAAGCAGGGAATCGAGTTTCATTATCAGCGCGCCGAGCCCGGCGCCCGACCTGCCGGCGGCGGCGGCCGCCGCGGACCTTGAATGCCTGAAATTCATGACCCCTCCCTGAAAGCCTGATACGGGCGGGCCCGGTCGCCGGCGAGCGCCGCTCGCGGATCGTTCCCCTCCCCGTTCAAGATTCTAGCAACAGTTTTATCGCAAAGTCAATAAAAGTCACAAAAGTCACACATCGACCAAATATATAAAAAAGAGCCCCGGGACTTTTCCCGGGGCTCGCAAGGAGACCGCGCCGGCCTTACTCTTTTTCTATGGGGCTTACGAAGGCGCCGTTCTCCATTTTCCAGCCCAGGTGGAAATACTCCCGTATGTCCGCCGGTTCCGGGGCCGCCGCGGCGATGGCCGCCGTGCGGAACTCGGGGTCGGAAGCGCGCTCCATGATATCCTCGAGCAGGCTCTTCACGCGGGAATCGCCGTTGGCCGCGGAAAGCGCCTTTATGGCGGCCAGGCGCACCGGCTTGCGCTCGTTGGAGTCGCGCACCAGGTCCATCACGAGGTCCCTGACCCGGGAATTACCCATCGCGTTATAGAGACTCTTGAGGGCTTCTATGCGCGTCGCCTCCTCCTCGTTGCGGGAGCGGAGCACGTCCGCAAGGACGTCCTGCGGCCGGGAATTGGGCGAGGCGGAGAACAGCGCCCAGATGGCCGCGCGGCGGGCGTCGCGGTCCTTCTCGCCGTACCTGACGGCGTCCATGAGCAGGTCCTGCACGCGGGAATGTCCGGTAGCGGACCAGAGGGCCTTATAGGCCATCACGCGAAGTTCGCGCGGTTCATTGCCGAAACGTATGGCCTCTTCGAGCTCGTCCCTGACCCTGGAATGGCCGGTGGCGTAGGAAAGGACCCGGGCCGCCTCCACGCGTATATCGGTCCGCTCATTGCCGTTGCCGAGGATGTCGAGCACCGGGTCCAGGGCGTAGCTGTTGCCGATATAGCCGCGGGAAGCCTTCACCGCGGCCTTGCGGACCTCGGGGTTCGGATCGCGCAGCAGATCGCGCAGGTCCGAGGAGCTTATGTACTTGGGGAACGCGGCGAAAGGCGACGGCGCCGGCCTGAAGATATGGGTGGCGCAGGCGCCGGCCGGCTCGCCGGAGCTGAAGTCCGGCCTGACGGCCGGCTCCATCAGCGTGGCGCCGCTCTCGCACTTGAAATAGCACTTATTGTTCCTGAACTCGCTGAAGACGCACATCTCCAGCGCGGCGGGCGTCGGCTGCGGGAACTGCGGCGGCTGCTGTTGTATCTGCGCCATTATGCTGCCGGCGTCGGGCAGTCCCTGCGCGCGCAGGTTCTCTATCTCCGAGCACCAGCCCTGGCCGGCCAGGCCGGCGAGGACGGAAAAGGCTATAACTTTCATCATCAGTAGAACCCCCTGACAGAATTTGACCGAACGGTAAAATCTTACGAATATTAAGACATTCTCCATAAGAGACTTTAGTCCCTCTCTTTCGTAGGACCGGAGGCCTATGACCGCGGTCAACTAAAAACATAGAATTATCCTGCTATGGCAAGGTTCCGGCGGGCTTTCATAGAAATAACCAACAGGTGCAACCTCTCCTGCTCCTTCTGCGCGCGCTCGACCCGCCCGCCGCGGGTCATGACCCCGGACGAGTTCCGCTCCGTCGCCGTCCAGGTGAAGCCGCTGGCCGGCGGCGTCTTCCTCCACGTTCTCGGGGAACCGATGCTGCACCCGGAATTCCCGGCCATCCTGTCGGCGGCATCGGAACTGGGGCTGAAAGTCACTCTGGTGACCAACGGCACGCTCATAGACCGTTTCGGGCCCGGGATATTCCGCGAACCCTGCCTGGCGCAGGTCTCTCCCTCCCTCCAGGCCCTCTCGGCCCTGCCGCCCGAAAAATGGGAAGAGGCCCTGGGCAGGCTCATAGACTTCGCCCGCTCCAGGCCGCCGGCGCTGACCGTGGTGTTCCGGCTTCGCGGCGCGGACGATCCTTTCAGCCTGGCCGCCAGGTCGGCGCTGCTGGCCGCCTTCCCCGGTTACGCCCCCGACCCGGGCAAGCGGCGACTGAAGCTGGCGGAGCGCACCTTTTTCGCCGGCGGAGGCCTGTTCTCCTGGCCCGGCTCCGGGCCGGGGGGCGGCAAGACCGGCTGCCTGGGTCTGCGCCATCATTTCGCCGTCCTCTCCGACCTCCGGGTGGTCCCCTGCTGCATAGATTGCGACGGGGCCATGGCCTTGGGCGACCTGCGGGAGAAGCCCCTGGCGGAGATACTCTCCTCGCCGGAGGCCGCCGCCCTGCGCGCCTCCATAGCCGGACGCGGCCCCATGCCCGCCCACTGCGCCGGCTGCGGTTTCCGCGCCATGGCCGACGAATAGGCCCCCCTGCCCATACCCGCGTAGGCCTTTCGGGAAAAAACTTCTTGACAATACTCAATAGATTAATGTCAAATTGACATTAGTCAGCAATAAAGCAGGAGGAACTGCATGAAAAAAGCTCTCATCACCGTACTCGCGCTCGCGGCCTTCTCCGCCGGCGCTTTCGCCAACGACAAGGTCATCTACGGCGCGGACGACAGGTTCGACCTCTACCAGGTCGCCGACCAGTCCCTGCTCAAGCTGGCCGATTCCACCGTGGGCCTGTTCAAGGCGGCCGACGTGACCATCGACGGCGCCACCGCCAGGCTCAACACCCGCTCCTACGCGCAGGGCTACAGCCTCTGTAAGGAAGAGCCCTTCTACGACCAGGTCAACGGCGCCTTCTGCTCCGGTTCGCTCGTGGCCCCGGACGTCATCATGACGGCCGGCCACTGCGTCAGGAGCGAGTCCGCCTGCGCCGGGACCAAGTTCGTCTTCGGCTTCGCGGTCAGGCAGGCCGGCGTCATGCCCGACAGCGTGCCCGCCGGCGAGGTCTACTCCTGCAAGCAGCTGATAGGCCGCGAGGAAGTCGGCACCGGCGCCGACTGGGCCCTGATCAAGCTCGACAGGCCCGTGGCCAACCACGCCGTGCTCAAGTATAACACCGCCGACACGCTCAAGAACGGCGACCCGCTGCTGGTCATCGGCCACCCGGCCGGCCTGCCCACCAAGATCGCGGGCGGCGCCACGGTGCGCGACTCCTCGCCCAATGGCTACTTCGTGGCCAACCTCGACACTTACGGCGGCAACTCCGGCTCCGCGGTATTCAACGCCAGGACCCGCGTCATCGAGGGTATACTGGTGCGCGGCGCGAACGACTATGTCTGGAAGGGCAACTGCCGCGTCTCCAATGTCTGCGCCTCCGACGGTTGCCGCGGCGAGGACGTGACCAAGCTCTCGGCCATCACCGCCACGATCCCGTCGCGGAGCCTGCCCGAACTGGCGCTGCGCGTGGACGACCCGGACTACCAGGTGGCCGGCAACTTCCCCGCCTACCAGCTGCTCGAGTCGCTCTCCGGCCTCAACTGATACCGGAGCGGCATATAAAAAAAGCCCCCCGTCGCCCGGGGGGCTTTTTTTTGGGGAACCGTGCCGGCTTACCTGTCTGGCGCGGCAGCCAGACGCTCGTCATAGGCGTCCACACTGTAGATGGCCTCGGGCGGCAGCCTTTCCGGCCGTTCATCCTCGGCGGCCGCCTGCTGCGGCGTCAGCGCGCCCTTGTCCCCCGTTTTTTTGCCGACATTGACCAGGGTGATGACCGTGTTGCCCTCGGGGATGCCGAGGGTCGCGCGGACGGCTTCGCCGTCGAAACCGGCTATCGGGTGGGCCACCAGGCCGAGTTCCGTCGCGCGCAGCTGCACGGCCCCGACGGCCTGTCCCAGATCGAAGAGATAATACTCCCTTCCTTTGACCACGCAGTCGCGGTCCCTGGCGGCGAAGGCCGCTATTATCAGCGACGCGCCCTTCACCCAGTCGTTGTTCCTGCTGAGGCAGACGTGCACCCTCGCCAGCGCTTCCGGCGACCGCACGAAAACGAATTTCCAGGGCTGATTGTTGAAGCATGACGGCATCAGGCGCGCCGCCTCGGCCAGCTCCCTCATCAGCCCGTCGGTGATCTCCACGGGCCCCAGCGCCCGGTAAGCCCGCCTTTTCGCTATAGCTTCTTTCACGTCCATGGTCCCTCCCTCCAGTGCGCGGCGCTGACGGCAACGGTCCCCGGCGGCCGCTACCGGGATTATAGTAAAACCGCCGGCGCGGCCCCGGCGATCCCGACGACACGTACCTCTGCGCGTCATCCATGCGGCGCCCGCGGGATATTGGATCAGAGGCCCCTCCCCGTTCCTTGACAAGCACGACGCTAAGAATTTATCCTTATATATACGGTCGGTCACGCCTTTCAAACACCGCAGTCGAGGAACCGCCATGGCCCATGTTCTGCTGGTAGACGACGACACGCAACTCCTGGAAGCCAACACGATAGTCCTCTCGGCCAACAAGCACAAGGTCTCGCACGCGCACAGCGGCGCCGAGGCCCGCGAGTTCCTGGCAAAGGACAAGCCCGACATAGTGGTCCTTGACGTTATGATGGAGGATTTCGACTCCGGTTTCGAACTGGCCAGGCATATCGGTGGTTCCTTCCCGGACCTGCCGATGATCATGCTGACCGGCGTCTACGAGTACATGGACGACGCCTGGAAGCAGTCTTTCGACGAGGACAAGTCCTGGCTGCCGGTGCACCGCTTCATGGAGAAGCCGGTCTCCCCGACCGTTTTGCTCTGCGAGATAGAATCCCTGCTTAAAGACCGCCGGCGCTGAGAGCGCGGCCGGAGACGCCGCATCATGAAGAAGACCGACAAGCTCATCTGGACCGACGCCGACAAATGCCGGGCCTGCTATACCTGCGTGCGCGAATGCCCGGCCAAGGCCATACGCATCCACAAGGGCCGCGCCGAGGTCATGAGCGAACTCTGCATAGGTTGCGGCAACTGCGTGCGGGTCTGCGGCCGCGGCGCCAAGCGGTTCTACGATTCCACCCGCGAGGTTCTGGACCTGCTGGCTTCCGGGGCGGAAACGGCGGCCCTGGTGGCCCCCAGCTGGCCCTGCCAGTTCCCCGAATGGGATCAGCAGCGCCTGGTGGGCACGCTGCGCGCGCTCGGCTTCAAGTACGTGCACGAAGTGGCTTTCGGCGCCGACCTGGTGTCGCAACGCTACCAGGAGCTGCTCACCAACCCCGCCACCACGCGCCTGATCGCCGCCACCTGTCCGGCGGTGGTCTCTCATATAACCAAGTATTTCCCTGACCTGGTGCCGAACCTGGCGCCGGTCGTCTCCCCCATGGCGGCAGCCGCCAGGGTGGCCCGCCGGCTGCACGGTGCCGCGCTGCGAGTCGTCTTCATCGGCCCCTGCGTCGCCAAAAAGCTCGAAGCCCTCGATATGGACGTGGACGCCGCGCTGACCTTCAGCGAACTGGACCGTATCTTCGGGGAAAAAACCGGAACTTCGAACATAGTCCCGTCCGATTTCGATCCGCCCAGGGCCGGCAAGGGCCGCCTGTACCCCATAGGACGCGGGTTGCTGCAGTCGGCCGGCATCCCGGAGGACCTGCTGACCGGCAATGCGGTCTCCGCCGAGGGACGAACGGAGTTCGTGGAGGCCATAAGGGAATTCCGCAACGAGCAGCTCAACACCCGGCTGCTGGAAGTGACCAGTTGCATGGGCTGCATCATGGGGCCGGGCATAGACAAGGACATCCCGCTGTTCAATCGCCGCTTCCAGGTCAGCCGCTGCGCGCGGGTGACCATGGCCGGCCTGGATACCGGCAAGTGGTATCGGGACGTGGAGAGTTTCAGGGACCTGGACCTCAGCCGCGTCTACAAGCCGGACCCCCAGCCGCAGCCGGAGGTGTCCGAGACCGCGCTGAAAGAAGTGCTTTCCGAAATGGGCAAGAACAGCGCGGAGGACGAGCTTAACTGCGGCGCCTGCGGCTACGACACCTGCCGCGCCCACGCCTCCGCCATCTGCCGCGGTTTCGCCGAAGAGCGGATGTGCCTGCCCTATACCATCGACCAGCTCAACGATTCGCTCGCGAAGGTGGGCAAATTCTACCGGGAGCTCTCCGAGACGCGCCAGCAACTGGCCGATTCCGAACGGCTTTCCAGCATAGGCCAGCTCGCCGCGGGTATCGCCCACGAGGTCAACAACCCGTTGGGAATAGTGCTGATGTACTCCCATATCATGCTGGAGCGCTGCACCGACCCCTCCATGAAGGAGTGGCTCCAGAACATCGTGGAGCAATCGGACCGCTGCAAGAAGATAGTTTCCGGGCTTCTGAATTTCGCGCGGCAGAACCGCGTGGTCCCGGAGAAGACCGGCCTTCCGGAACTGGTCGGGGCTTTTCTCAAGACCTTGACCCTGCCGCCGGGGATCAGCGCGGTCCTGGAGAACCGGATGCGGGACCCCGAGATCGAAGTGGACAGGGACCGCCTCATACAGGCCCTGACCAACCTGGTGGTCAACGCGGCCGACGCGATGCCGGGCGGCGGGCGGGTGGACGTGCGTCTGCTCGACGATGAGTCCGCCGTCCGCATAGAGGTGGCCGACACCGGTTCGGGCATTTCGGCCGAGAACCTTCCCAAGGTGTTCACGCCTTTCTTCACCACCAAGCAGATCGGCAAGGGCACCGGCCTGGGCCTGGCGATAACCTACGGTATAGTGAGGATGCACAAGGGCGAGCTGAAGGTGGCCTCCAACAGCGATCCCGCGGCCGGCCCCACCGGCACCGTGTTCACCATCACTCTACCCAGAGGGGGCGAATGAAATGGCCGTCAGCGAAAAACTCAAGGTGATAGTCTGCGACGACGAGCCCAAGATGTGCTCGGCCATAAAGATCATCCTCGACGGCTTCAGGCCCGAGGTCCGCACCCTCGGCGTGGAGGCGGAACTCGAAGTGAGCCTGGTCTCCACCGGGGAGGAACTCCTCACCCGGATGGAAACGGACCCCGCCGACCTGGTGCTCCTGGACTACAAACTGCCGGGGATCAGCGGCATGGACATTCTAGGCCGCTTCTCGGAAGAGAAGCGGGAGACGGCCGTCATAATCATGACGGCCTACGCCAACATCGAGACTGCCATACAGGCGACCCGCCTCGGCTCCTTCGATTTCCTGGCCAAGCCCTGTACCCCGGAGGAGGTGCGCTACACCGTAAAGAAAGCGGCCCACCACCTCATCGTCAGCCGGCACGCGCGCCTGCTGGCGCAGGAGAAGAAGCGGATCCGCTTCCAGTTCATCTCGGTACTGGCGCATGAGCTCAAAGCCCCCATCAACACCTTCGACGCCTACTTGGACGTGATGCGGGACATGACGCTCGGCAAGGACATGACGGCCTACGCCGGCATCATCGCCAAATGCTCGGAGCGCACCGACGGGATGCGCAAGATGATAGCGGACCTGCTGGACCTGACGCGCATCGAGTCGGGCCAGTTCAGGCGCGCTCCCGCCGCGCTTGAGGTGGCCGGCGCGCTGGCCGCCGCCGCCGAGGGCGTGGCCGCCGAAGCGGCGCGGCGCGGGATAAAACTGGAAACGGAAGGGGCCGGTCTGCTCGTGGAGGCGGACCCCTCCGAAGTCGGAATGATACTCAACAACCTTTTCACCAACGCCGTGAAATACAACCGGGACGGCGGCCTGGTGCGCGCCTCCGCGGCCGCGGACGGAGGGAAAGTGCGCATCACCGTAGAGGATACGGGCATCGGCATGGAAAAAAAGGACGCGGCGCGCCTGTTCAGCGAATTCGTCCGTATCAAGAACCGCGCGACCATCGGCATACCGGGCAGCGGACTGGGCCTGGCTATAGCGCGGAAGCTCGCCTTGCAGGCGGGCGGGGACATAGAAGTGGAGAGCGAGCCCGGGAAAGGGTCGCGCTTCACCCTCTCCCTTCCGGCGCCGGGCTCGATTGACCTTAAGGCCGCATAATTAATACCATTTAGTCAGAGACGACCCTCCGGAGAGTTGGAACCATATGGCCCATATACTTCTGATAGACGACGACGCGGGTTTGGTGGACGCCAATAAACTGGTGCTTGAAGCCAAAGGACACGAGGTTTCCGTCGCGTATACCGGCGACGACGCCTGGAAGCTGCTGGAGAAGCGGCGGCCGGACCTGCTCGTGATGGACGTAATGATGGAGGAGTTCACTTCCGGCTTCGAGCTGGCCCGGGACGTGAGCATAAAGTTCCCCGACATGCCGGTGCTGATGCTGACCGGAGTGCAGGAACACATGAGAAGCGACTGGAAGTTCGACGAGGACAAGGACGCAGACTGGCTCCCGGTCCGCAAATTCCTCGCCAAACCCATCCCCCCGACCAAGTTGGCCGAGGAAATCGAGGCCGCCCTCAAAGCGGCCAAAGAGAAAAAGGGCAAGCGCCCTTCCTGACCGCTCCCCTCCCCGGGGAGCGGCGCCCGCCGCCGTTCCCCCCGTTTAGTCGTATTGAACACCGCGTCTCTGTAAAATGCACACTGATACGGCTGTGTCTTACCTGGTAGCTTCCCTTATACTCTGCCCGCTGGCCTTGGCGCTGGCGCTCCTGGCGGCTCCCGGCCTGCGTACGCGCAATCTGCTGGTGCGCGCGGGCGCGCTGCTCACCGGGGCCGGGGCGCTGGCCTGCGCCGCCGCGGGCGGCGCAGGGGCCTATTATTTCCGCGGCGAGATCCACGGCCTGGAGACCCTTTTCCTCGCCGCCAGCCTGGGGCTGGCCGGCGTCATGCTGCGCTACGCCTTCAAGTATAAGCGCCCGCTGGCCGGGGCGCTGGCGCTGGCCCAGGCCGGCCTCACGCTGTATTTCGACCTGGCCTGCGCGCCGGGCGTGGCCGCGGACAACGCTTTTTACGCCGACAAGTTCTCGCTGCTGATGGCGCTGGTGATCGGCGTGCTGGGGCCGCTGATCTGCGTCTACGCGCTGGGCTACATGCGCGATTTCCACCGCCACTACCCGCGCCTGCCCGACCGGCGCAACTTCTTCTTCTTCCTGCTTTTCGTCTTCCTCTCGGCCATGTTCGGCGTGGTCTTCTCCAACCACCTGGGCCACATGCTGTTCTTCTGGGAGGTCACGACGGTCTGCTCCTTCCTGCTGATAGGCCACACCCGCACCAGGGAGGCCGTCAACAACGCTTTCCTCGCCCTGAACATCAACCTTACCGGCGGGCTGGCTTTCTCGCTGGCGCTGATCTGGCTGGCCCGGAACAGCGGCATAGTGGAACTGGACAAGATGCTGGCCCTGCGCGGGGCCGCGCTGCTGCCGGCCGCGCTGCTCTGCTACGCGGCCATCACCAAGGCCGCGCAGTTCCCGTTCTCGTCGTGGCTGCTGGGCGCCATGGTGGCCCCCACGCCCACCTCCGCGCTGCTGCACTCCAGCACCATGGTCAAGGCGGGCGTCTTCCTGGTGCTCAAGATGGCGCCCGTTATCGCGGGCACGGCCGTGGGCAACGCCGTCGCGCTGATAGGCGCCGGCACCTTCCTGGCCGCCTCCATCGTCAATATCACCGAACCCAACGTCAAGAAGGTGCTGGCCTACTCGACCGTGGCCAACCTGGGCCTGATAGTGGCCTGCGGCGGCGTGGGCGGCCCAGCCGCGGTCTGGATAGGCCTGGTGCTGATAGTGTTCCACGCCGTTTCCAAGTCCCTGCTGTTCCTGGTGGTGGGCACGGTGGAGAACCGCTTCTACACCAAGGACATGGAGAACTACGACAACCTCATCGTCAAGATGCCGGTCACCGCGCTGCTGTTCGTGGCGGGCATCGCCGGCATGTTCATAGCGCCCTTCGGCGTGGTGGTCAGCAAGTGGGCCGCCATAGAGGCCTTCCTCAAGGTCCCGTCGGCTTTCGGCGCGGCGCTGGTGATCATGATCGCCTACGGCAGCGCCGCCACGGTGTTCTACTGGAGCAAACTGCTGGGCAAGATCCTCTCGATGCGCGACCAGCCCGGCGTGGAAAAGAAGCGCGAGGCCACCATAGGCAACGACGAGTGGACGGCCGAGTGGGCCCACGCGCTGCTGAGCTTCGCCGTCTGCGCGGGCCTGCCGCTGCTGTCTGCCTGGCTGGTGGAGCCTTACCTGCTGGCCCAGTACGGCGCCCCCGGCGGGCTGGGGAACTTCAATTACGGCGTCATAACCATGCTGCTTTTCCTGCTGGTGGCGCTGCCGGCGCTGGCCTGGGCGCTGCACCGGCGCGCGGCCTACCGCCTCTCCGACACCTACGTCTGCGGCCGGCAGATGGACTCGCACCTGCTGGTGGGTGGGGCCATGGGCTCCTGGCGCGAGATCACGCTGAAGAACTACTATCTCGACGGCTTCTTTGACTCGGGAGCCATCCTGCGCTATTCCAACTATTTCCTGGGGGCCGTGGTGGCCTTCATGCTGGCGGCGGGGGTAATATGGAAAAACTGATGCCCGCTCTCGCCTACGCGCTGCTGGCCCCGCTGGCCGGCGGCCTGCTGGCCGGCGCCGACCGCATAGTCTCGGCCCGCATGCAGCGCCGCGTGGGCCCGCCGCTGCTGCAGCCCTTCTACGACGTGGCCAAGCTCTTCTCCAAGGGCGACGTGGAGGTGAACAGCCTGCAGTACCCGCTGGCGCTGTGCCACCTGCTCTTCATGGCCCTGGCCGGCGCGCTGTTCTTCGGCGGGGGCGATATCCTGCTGGTCATCTTCGTCTTCACCGTGGCGGCGCTGTTCCTCGTGGCGGCGGCCTTCTCCTCCGCTTCGCCGTACAGCTTCGTGGGCGCCGAGCGCGAGCTGATCATCATCCTCGCCGCCGAGCCCGCGCTGCTGATAGCCGCGGCGGCCATCTACAAGGTCTCCGGTTCGCTGAACTTCCACGCCGTGGCCGCTTCCGGCGCGCCGCTGATAAAGCAGTTGCCGGGCGTGTTCCTGTGCCTTTTCTACGTGCTCACGATGAAGCTGCGCAAGTCGCCCTTCGACCTGTCCTATTCCCACCACGCCCACCAGGAGATAGTGAAGGGCATCACCACCGACCTCGGCGGCCGCACTCTGGCGCTCATCGAGATCACCCACTGGTACGAGAATATCCTGCTGCTGGGGCTGGTGTACCTGTTCTTCGCTTTCAGCGCCCCGCTGGCGCTGGCCGCCGTGGCCCTGACCTATTTCCTGGAAGTGCTGGCCGATAACACCAACGCCCGCGTGCGCTGGCAGCTGGCGCTGTCCTCCACCTGGACCATAACGCTGCTGCTGGCCGGCGGCAACCTGCTGGCCCTGTACGCGCTGGGGGGCAACTGATGTCGCTTAAAAAGTCGCCCTGGCTGCTTCACTACGACGGCTCCAGCTGCAACGGCTGCGACATAGAGGTGCTGGCCTGCCTTACCCCGCTTTACGACGCGGAGCGCTTCGGCGTGATCAACACCGGCAACCCGCGCCACGCCGACCTGCTGCTGCTGACCGGCTCCATCAACCACCAGAACGAAGAGGTGGTGCGCAATCTTTACGCCCAGATGCCCGAGCCCAAGGTGGTGCTGGCCGTGGGCATCTGCGCCACCTCGGGCGGCGTGTTCGCCGACTGCTACAACGTAAAGGGCGGCGCCGACAAGGTGCTGCCCGTGGACGTGTACGTGCCGGGCTGCGCCGCCAGGCCCGAGGCCATCATAGACGGCATAGTCCGCGCCCTCGGCGTGCTGGAGCAGAAGCGGGCCGCCGCGGAGGCGAAGAAATGACCATGGATATCGCGCTCATAGAAGCCGCCGCGCTGCCGGAGCGCGTGAAGGGCCTGCGCGCCGCGGGCTCGCGCCTGGCGGTCATCTCGGCCGTGGCGCTGCCGGTGGCCGCCGCGGGCGAGGCCCCGGCCGTGGAGCTGACCTATTCTTTCGACAAGGACGGCGCGCTGAGCCACCTGCGCCTGACCGCCGCGCCCGGGCAGAAAGTGCCCAGCGTCTCCGGGGATTATTTCTCCGCCTTCCTCTACGAGAACGAGATCCGCGAGCAGTTCGGCGTGGAGTTCGAGGGGCTGGTGCTGGATTTCAAGGGGACCCTCTACAAGACCGCGGTGCGCGTGCCGTTCGCCGTGGCGGCGCCGGTGAAGAAGCCGGTCCCGGGGGCGAACTCATGAAGACCACCATCGTCCCGCTGGGCCCCCAGCACCCGGTGCTGCCGGAGCCGCTGAGCTTCGACCTGGTGCTCGACAATGAGCGCGTGATCGACGCCGTCCCTTCCATAGGCTTCATCCACCGCGGCCTCGAGCTGCTGGCCCCCAAGCGCGATTTCGAAGAATACGTGATGATCGCCGAGCGGGTCTGCGGCATCTGCAGCTTCATGCACGGCATGGGCTACAGTTCGGCGGTGGAAAGCGTCCTCGCCCTGCCGGTGCCCCGCCGCGCGCGGCAGCTGCGCGTGATCCTGGCCGAGCTCTCCCGCGTGCACAGCCACCTGCTGTGGCTGGGGCTCGCGGCCGACGCCTTCGGCTTCGAGAACCTGTTCATGCAGACCTGGCGCCTGCGCGAGGAAGTGCTGGACATGTTCGAGGAGACCACCGGCGGCCGCGTGATCTTCAATATCGTGAAGGTCGGCGGCATGAGGAAGGATATCGAGGACGCTACGCTCTCGCGCATTTCCTCCCGGCTCACGGCCATGAAGCCGCAGCTCAAAGAGATCACCGACATTTTCCTCAACGACTATACCGTTAAGCACCGCCTCTCCGGGCTCGCCGTGCTGCCCGAAGCCGAGGCCCGGGAGCTAGGCGTAGTGGGCCCCATGCTGCGCGCCAGCGGCGTGGTCTCGGACCAGCGCCTCGGCAACCCCATGTACGAGGGCCTGCGGTGGGAGGCCGCGGTGGAAAAGGACGGCGACTGCCACGCCCGCTGCCGCGTGCGCGTGAAGGAGATCTTCCAGTCCATAGACATCATAGCCCAGGCCGCGGGGGCCATGGCCGCGGACGGCATAGCCGCCAAGATCGCCTCCGCGCCCAACGGCGAGGCCTTCTACCGCGCCGAGCAGCCGCGCGGCGAGGCCATTTACTACGTGCGCGGCAACGGCACCCGCATGCTGGAGCGCTTCCGCCTGCGCACGCCCACCTTCGCCAACGTGCCGGCCGTGGTGAAACTCCTCAAGGGCACGGAGCTGGCCGACGTGCCGACCATAATACTGACCATAGACCCGTGCATCAGCTGCATGGAAAGGTGACGAGCAATGGCCATCTCTCCGCTCATACCCGCCGCTCTCGCTAATCTCTTCAAGAAGCCCGCCACCAGGCTTTACCCGCACGAGGTGCGCGAACCTTTCGCCCGCACGCGCGGCAGCATAACCATGCGCGAGGCCGAGTGCATTTTCTGCGGCATCTGCCAGAACAAGTGTCCCAGCAAGGCCATAACCGTGGTGCGGGCCGAGAAGACCTGGCAGGTGGACCAGCTGCGCTGCCTGGCCTGCATGCGCTGCGTGGAGGTCTGCCCGAAGAAGTGCATAGAGGCGCGCAGCGCGCGCCCCGCTCCTTACGGCTCCGACCGAGCCGGCAGCGTTGAGAAGAAGACCGGCCCGGCCGCGCCGCCGACGGCCCCTGCGAAGTAACCGTTTTCTCTCCGCAAAAACGAAAAAGGCCCCTGTCTGGGGCCTTTTTCATGTGAAGGAGGGGTTATTTACTTCGACGACATCTCCACGAGCTGGTCCATGGCCGGGGAGACCGGAGCGGAGGACTCTTTCACTTCGCCGGCATAGTCTTTCGCGTCCTTCTTGCCAGGCAGCACCGGCAGCGTCTGCGTCACGCAGTGTATGGAGCCGCCGGAGCGTATGCTGGAATCGGAGTTGACCGGCACCACGTTCACGCCAGGCATGCCCTCGCGGTAGGCCGCGATCGCCTGGGCCTCCTGGGAGGAAGCCCCGCGGTAGGACGGCATGATGACCGTGTTGTTGACTATCAGCGAATTGGTGTAGGTGTACCAGGTGCCGTAATTCTCCCAGCCCTTCACCGTTATTATCTTATAAGGCTGCCCGTCCGGGGCGCGGCGGCCCTGGAACCAGGCCAGCGCCTTCTCGGAATTGGACTTGAACGGCTCGGTATCGGCCAGCGCTATCAGCACCGTGTGGTCGTTGAGCAGCTTCATGAACATGTCGATATGGCCGGTGCCGTCCTCCGGCTGGCCGGGATAGCCGGCGTAGTCGAAGGCGTAGACGTTCTTGACCTTGAAATATTCCTTGAGCGCCGCGTCCACCCGCTCCTGGCTCATGTTCGAGTTCCACAGGTAGGTGCGCCTGGTCATGAACAGGTTGCCGTAGGAGTCGAACATGATGTTCCCGCCGTCGAGTATCACCGGCACGCCGAACACTTCCACGCTCATGGCGCGGCCGAGGTTGACCGGCAGCGCGTCGTCGTCCGGCCTGTAGTTATAGTGGCGGTAGATGGAATCGACTATGCCGAGGCGGCCGGGGCCGGTAAGGCCGAACGGGCCGTAGTCGCGCACCCAGACGGTGTCGATGGACAGGTTCACCGGGGTATAGTTCTCTGCGGGCACGCCGGAGATGGACTGCGGGCCCCAGACGGCCAGCACATTGGCGCCCGTGCCGGCCGCGGCGCGCGCTATGGAGGAGAGCATATCGGTATAGCCGGCCCAACCCATGACCACCGCGCCGACCGGCTCGTACTCGGCCGGTATGCGGAAACCGGAGGGCGTGGGAGTGCGGAGGCGGTTGACGAATATCTTATCCGAGGATACCGGCGCTTCGCGGGCCGGGTCCACCCAGTTGGGCAGGGGGTTGGAAAGATCGCGCTCAGGGGGAGCGCCCGCGCAAAGGAAAGTCGCAAGGAACAGCGGCAGGATAGTCTTATTGAGCATAGGCGTAGCACCTTTACTGCGCTGGGGGATATAAAAAGTATACCCCCCGGCGGAACCGGGGGGTAAGGGCGGGAGACCTATACTCCGTATAGGTCTAAAGGCCTATATCTTCAGGAAACCCTGAGCGCGCCGATGTACTTCTCATAGCGCCGGCACATCTCGGCCCTGGTGAGCCGGCCCATGCGCCGCACGCTGAAATCCTCCACGCTGAACGAGGACATGACGGTGCCGTAGGCCATGGCGCGGCGCAGCGCGGCGAAACTCTTCCAGTCCGGCGTCGAGGCCAGGTAGCCCACGAACCCGCCGGCGAAGGTATCGCCGGCCCCGGTGGGGTCCACCACTTTCTCCACGGGATGCGCCGGCATGGAGAGCGTCTCGCCGCCGTAGAACA
This sequence comes from Elusimicrobiota bacterium, assembly GCA_019135865.1. Lineage (GTDB taxonomy): Bacteria > Elusimicrobiota > Elusimicrobia > Elusimicrobiales > UBA9959 > UBA2231. The sequence goes on along the minus strand of JAGVVD010000038.1, from coordinate 41,172 downwards.
GCATGGCGCCGCTGTCGCCGCGCTTGATGACCACGGCGTCGGGCCCCATTTTCGAGATTATCCGCGCGGCCTTTATCAGGTTATGCTCGCCGGTCAGCTGCCGCGCCTCCTCCTCGTTGACGAACAGGAGGTCCACGTCGGGCAGGAGCTTGAGCAGCGACCGCCGCTTGAGCGAGATCCAGTAGTTCATGGTGTCGCAGGCCACCAGCCGGCCGGTCCTGGCCTGCTTGAGCACGCCGCGCTGCAGGTCGGGGTCGATATTGGCCAGGAAAAGCACGCCGCAGCGCGCGTGGTCCTTGTTGAGGCAGGGCCTGAACTGCTGGAAGACGTTGAGATGCGTGGCGATGGTGGTCGCGTTCTTGAAATCCTTGTCGTACTCCCCCACCCAGTGGAAGGTCTTGCCGGGCTCCACCTGCAGGCCCGCGGTGCAGATGTTCCTGCGTGAAAGGAACCGGCTGAAGTGGGCCGGGAAGTCCTCGCCCACCACGCCGACCATCTTGACCGGCGAGAAATTGGAGGCCGAGAGCGAAAAATGCACCGCCGAACCGCCCAGCGCCCTGTCCGTACTGCCGTGTATGGTCCTGACCGAATCCAGGGCGACCGAACCCACCACCAGGATAGTGTTCTTCATCGTCTCTCCATTGAGAAGGCCCGCGTTCCAGCGGGCCCGGTATACCTAAATGATACAAAAAAAAACGGCGGCGGTCGTTCAGCGCAGGTGGCGGCGGAGCGCGTTCATGTCGGCGTTGAACGACGGCAGCGCCCGCAGTTCCGCGTAAAGCGCGTCGGCGAGGGCCTTGCCTGCCTCGAGGTCCGTGGGATGATGGACGCCGCCTATGACGCGGTTGAGCGCGGCCTGGTCGGCGCGGGCCATGAACTCCGCGGCGCGCGACGGGACCAGGTCGGAAAGCACGCGCGCGAAGAGCCGGGCCATAGTGGAATGGCCGCTGGGATAGGCGTAGCCCGCCACCCGCGGCAGGCAGGGTTTCAGGCGGGCGTCGCGCAGGAAGGGCCTGTCGCGGCGGTAGATGTCCTTGAAATAGCGGTGGGCCGCGGTGGAATCCTTCTCGAGGTTCTTGAAGAAGCCCTTCACCTCCGGGGCCTGGTCGTCGTAGAACGGGTCGATGGCGCCGAAGAAGACCTGAAAATTATGCGACATCTCGGCCCTGGCCGCGGCGCATTGCTCCGCGGTGCGGTACTGCTGCCAGGCGAAGAGGGTCTCGAAATCCTCCAGGTCGGCGCTCGAGCCTGACGCCGGAGCGGCCGGCACGGGGGAGAGGTCCAGCGAGGAGGGGTCCAGGTAGTAACCGGAAGAGGCGGCTTTCTCCTCCGCAGCTGAGAGGACCGCCGGAACGGCCTGGGCCGAGAGGAAGAACGGGAGAGTAAGGAGATAAAGCGGGAGGATAAAAAGACGCAGGAGTTTTTTGCTCATGCGTCTATTTTAATATCAGCCGCGCGTCCGCGACAGGGAAGAAAGGCCCAGGGCGGCCGCGTCAAAAGACCCTGACCGTGCGCGGCTTCACAGCAGAAAGACCGTTGCCAGCGACAGCAGCAGGCCCATGCTGGCCACGTCGGTGGCCGTGGTCAGGAAGATGCTCGAGGCGGTCGCCGGGTCCGCACCGAGGCGCTTGAGCGCTATCGGCACTATCGCGCCGAAGAGGCCGCTGACCACGCAGCTGCCGGTCATGGCGGCCACCACGATGAGCGCCAGCGGCAGCGCCTGCGGATTCCCCTGGCTCCTGGCCAGCAGGAACATGCCTATGCCCGCCACCACTCCCACGATGCCTCCGTTGAGCAGGCCCAGCAGGCTCTCCTTGCTCATCAGCCGCCAGGCCGAGCCGTCCTTCAGCTCGTGCAGCGTCATGCCGCGTATGGTCACGGCCAGAGCCTGGCAGCCCGCGTTGCCCGACTGGCCGGCCAGCACCGGCAGGAAGGCCGCCAGTATCACTATCTGGTCTATCGTGCCCTGGAAGAGACTGACCACGCCGCCGGCGACGAAGGCGGTGAGGAGGTTCAGTTGCAGCCAGGGATGGCGGTACTTAAAACTGCGCGGCCAAGGGGTGGAAAGCTTCTCTTCCTTTTCGACGCCGACCATGCTGCCGGCCTGCGCGCTTATCTCGATGGCCTGCGCCTCGAACAATCTCCGGCCGCGCACGGCGCCTACCAGCGTTCCGAGCGAATTGGTCACCGGGTAGACGGGGAAATGGCGCGTCAGGACCTCGCGCATGGCGTCCATGAGCTGCATGTCGGCGCGCAGGCTGAACGGGGCCCTGAGCATGACCTCGTCGAGCCTCGCCCGCGGATCGGCGAAAAGCAGATCGCGCATGACTATCACGCCTGTGAGGCGATTCTCCTCGCCGGTCACGAAGGCGTAGGTGATGAACTCGCGCTTGACCAGTACCCTCAGCGCCTCTATCGCCTGCGCCACGGTCGTCTCCGGCCGGAATACGGCCCAGACCGGGTCCATCATCCGGCCCACGCTGCCCTTCGGGAAGGTCAGGTTGGAGGCCCACTGGTCGCGCACCTCCTTGGGCAGCGCGGCGGTTATCCTGTCGCGGTCCCCGGCCGGGAGGGCCGCCAATATATGCTCGGCGGCCTGCGGGTCCATGAGGCGCAGCGCGCCCATGGCCGGTCCGGTCTCCGCCCTCTCCAGCAGCGAGGCGGCCGCCGGCGTATCCAGGCCGGACAGGGACTGCGCCAGTTCTTCCGGGTCGGAAGGAACGGCCGTTCTTTCGGGGGCTTCGATGGTCGATGAGGTCACGGTTCAGTCCTTTTCGGCGTAGGTTATGCTCAGCGCGGTCCCGACCGCCTTCGCCCGGTACGGGCGGGAGGCGGAATTGATGAACTTCTCGAAATCCTTCGCGGTGATCTCGGGCTTCTGACCGGGCTTGAGCGGCAGCGTCACGTTCCAGCCCGCGACATGGTTCACCGTACCGTCGGGCCGGCCGTAGCGGAAGATGGAGAGCCAGACGGACATGGTCCCTTCTATGCCGGCGCCCCGGCCCCTGGCCCTTCCGGAGAACTCGACGGAACCCGGCCGCCCGCCCACCGTGACGAGAGGCCTGGTCACGGAAACCTTCTGCAGCTTGTCAAAAGAAAGCGCCGTCAGTTTGGCGCCTTTCGCCATTTCAACGGCCGGATCATATTTCCTGTTCGTGGTCATCGTCCTCACCCGCAGGATCGCTACACCCAATTTTAAGCCATACGGAAAGTCCTGTCAACTTACATATAATATCGCCATGGCGAAGAAAATACTCGTTACCGCTTTCGAACCTTTCGGCGGCAGGGCGGAGAACCCCACCCTGCGCGTGCTGGCGGTATTGAAGGCCCCGCCCGGCGCGCGTCTTTTAAAGGCGCGGCTGCCCGTGGAAGGCCGGTCCGTAGGCAAAAAGATCGAGGCCCTGCTGGCCCGCCTGAAGCCGGACCTACTGATATCGCTGGGCCTGGCAGCCGGCGAGGCCGCCATACGGGTGGAGCGCTTCGGTCTCAATGTCGCGGATTACGGGATAAAGGATAATGCGGGCTGGCGTCCCGAAGGAGAGAAGCTGGACCCGTCCGGACCGGCGGCCTATGCCGTGACGATCGACCCGCGAGAACTTTCGGCCGCCTGCCGCCGCGCCGGCGCGCCCGCTTATGTCAGCAACCACGCCGGCGGATACGTCTGCAATACGCTGATGTACCGCGCCATGCGGGCGATAGACAAGGCCGGTATGAAGACGAAATACGCTTTCATCCACATTCCGGTCAGCACGGAGATGGCGCTGAAAGAGAAGCCCGGGAAGAACATTTCCCCCTCTCTGCCCCTGGCCCTTATGGCCGCCGCCGTGCGGTCCGCCATAAAGGAAGCCGCGAAATAGGATCGCCGCCATGAAAAAGCCCCCGGCCTTCGCAAGGCCCGGGGGCTTTCGCTTTGCCGCGGGTTTCAGGCCGCGGCGGCGGTCTTTTTGGCGATCCTGGACGGGCTCCAGTTAAGGGCGGCCAGGGTCTCGTCCACTATATGGTCGGCCCATTCCTTGCGGAGCTCGGTGGTCGGCTCGGGCAGCGTGCGGTGGTTTATGCGGAATTCGTCGAGCAGCGTATTGAGCCGGTCGTAGATGTCCTTGCGGAACTCCTCGCTCTGCGCGTCGCGGATGCCGTCGTCCACCAGCTCTCCCACCATCGGCAGCTTGTAGATGACGTCGTAGGGGAAGGTCTCGGCGTAGCCGCGCAGGAAGTCGCGCAGCATCCTGTTCTCGCCGCAGCGGCGCTCCAGGTAGACCAGGTTGTCGAAGACGCTGCGGTCGCAGACCACCACCTGGTAATGGCGCAGCGTGCCGCGCAGTTCCTCGGTGATGTGCTGCATCATGATGTACATCTGCGCCGGCAGCGTGGTGCTCTCGTTTATCGGTATGCCCTGCTCGAAGGCGGCGGCCGCTATCTCGGAGAAGACCTTCACCTTGAGGCCCCGCTTCTTGAGCTCGGCCGCCACCTCGTAGCAGAGGGTGGTCTTGCCGGTGCCGTGGGTGGAGATAAGGGAGATCTTGTAGGGGCGTTTCTTATTGTGGGGCATTTGTTTCTCCGGGAAAAGATCTGGTCCGGGAATGTTACACCTTTTTGCGGGGCGGCGGCAAATTTCCGTCGGCGGCGGTCAAACTGGTAGAATATAGGGAAGCCATGGACCTCAGGAAAAGATTCAGCCTCATCAAGAAGGCCCGCCCGGACGCGGCGGCGGCCCGCTTCGACAGCATCATGCGGGACGTCCTGCCCGGCTACAAACCGTCGGCCGGCCGCAGCCGGTCGCTGGAGGCGGCGATGAAGCTGCTCGGGCGCCGCCGCCTGGCGCCGGCCCTGAGGCGCTTCAATTCCGTCATAAAAAAATCGCCCGAACCGCGCGCCCTCTCGGGCCGGGCCCTGTGCTGGTGGGAGAAGGCCGATTACGGCCGCGCGCTGGCCGACCTCGACCGCGCCGTCAAGGCCGACGGCGAGAACGAGAACCTGCTGGTCCTGCGCTCGCAGCTCAAGAGCGAGATAGCCTCCATGCACCGCGCCGGCTACCGCGCCTCCGACCGGCTGCGCTGGTACGGCATAGACGACCCCGCCCGCGACTGGGGCGGCGAGGCCGTGGCCGACCTCACCCGGGCCGCGGCGCTGAAACCGGATTCCCCGCAGCTCTACGTGGAGCGGGCGCTGGCCCATATCTACCGCGACGACCACGCCGCCGCCCTGGCCGACTGCGACCGGGCGCTGGAACTGGGCCGCGACGACAGCGAGGTCCGCACGCACCGCGCGCTGGCCCTTTTCAACCTGGACAGGCCGGAGGAGGCCGCCGCCGACGCGCAGCTGGCCGTGGACATGGGTCATAAGGACGCCTGGCCCCGGCTGATACTGGGCTGGCTGGCGGCCGCGGGAGAGGATTACCGCGGGGCGATGGCCCATTTCCGCGAAGCGCTGGCCGCCGACAGGAAGAACGCCCAGGCCATGGCCAATATCGGCCGTTGCTACACGGAACTGGGCGACTTCAATAAGGCCTCTGATTTCATCGACAGGGCGCTCAAGGCCGACCCCTACGACGCCTACTCGCACTACGCCCTGGCGCTGTGGTTCGAGCGTCAGGACCTGCCCGGCGAGGCGCTCTGGACCTGCCTCAACGCCGCGCTGACCTGCCCGGCCGACGCGCGGCTGATGGAAAAGATATCGGAACTCATCTCGAAGGGCGTCTACCCGGCCGAACCCGACTGAAGCCGACCGCTAACGGGCCAGCAGGTCCATCAACCCAAGTTCGTGGCGGAATTTGAACGCCGCCAGCACGATGAAGGCGAGTATCGCGAAAAAGAGGAAGGCGAAAGTGTCGCCGCCCACGACGCCCCGCGGCGGCGGCGGCAGCACCAGGTTCTCCCCCTTCTCCCTCACGTAGTCCGCGTAGATGTCGCAGGCCGAGATGATGTAGATCGGCCGCAGGAAAAGCAGCACCATGCCCGCCGCCGTCACCACCGGCACTCCGGCCCAGAAGTAGAACTTGTAGATCGTGCTCTCTATCGGCAGGTCGAAGTTCACGAGCTCCGGGAACATCACGAAGAAAACTATCGTGCCGATATAGGCGCCTATCCCGACTATCCAGCACAGCGCGGAATATCCGCCGCGCAGTATCATAACGTCCCTGAACCTGGCCGCGACCATGCCTACCGACCGCTTGCCCGCGTCGATCAGCCCCCGGCCCGTCACCAGCCCGGGCAGTATGCCGATGGTCGCCACCTTCCATGCGTAATAGAACGCCTCGCTCATCGCCTTCTCCAGCGGCGTACGGCGGTCACGCTTCTTGGGCAAGCGGTCGAGTATGCGCATCACCGTCCACCAGCCGTCTATCCAGTGGAAGATCCACAACGGCATAGCGCGCGGCAGCGCCATCCGCATGCAGCCGGCGACGGTGGATTCGCAGCCCAGCCGGGACTGCACGTGCACCGCGCCCATGGCCCCCGAGAGTATCCCGAGCGGGAAGGCGGTCAGTCCCACCACCGCGAAGGACCAGAGCAGCAGGATCAGGTCGCCTATCGTGGCTCCGTCGGAATTGGAGGAGCGCCGCCAGGCCTCCTCGGGGATCCAGCCGATGATCTCCACCCAGAGATAATAGCCGGCCGCTATGCAGGCCCATTGCAGCAGCGCGAAAACGATGAGTTCCTTCTCCCTGAGGATAAGGCCGGCGGCGAACTTCGTGCGTTCCCAGAAGCCGGCCAGCCCGGCTCCCAGCGTCGCGCGGGTGTCGCTCATCCCCGGCAGGGCGTAGATCTCCTTGCGCACGTTCTCCATCTCGCTGAAATATTCCTTTATCCTCATAAGGCCAATATACCAAAAAGCGGCCCGTGGGGCCCAAGGGGCCCAGTCCCGGCAGGGAAAGAAAACGCTCCGGACATGGGCTTTAAGCCCCATCAACAACGGCGCCGGTTATCGCATAATCTAAGAGTACAGGAAAGCCCGGTAAAGGAACGTGATGAACAAAGCCATATCCCTTTTCGTATTGCTGCTCCCCTCCGCTTCATTCTCCGCAGGTTTCGGCGACCTCGCCGTGAGCGCCGGCGCGCTGTCCGGACGCACCTTCGTCCCGCCGGCGGCCTCGGCTCTCGCGCTGCCCGGCGCCGCGCAAAAAGGCGGCGACCGCTGGTACGGCGCCGATTCCCGCCAGGCGCGGCTGCGCTTCGGCACCTATATGCTCTACCGCGTACCCGGGAGCTACACCGGAGCGGTCTCGCGCATCCTGGAGGACCGCCGCCAGCGCGAGAAGATAGAGGAACTGGTTCACCTGCAGTTGCAGCACATGTACGGCGCCTTCACCATGCATCCCGGCTTCACCGAGAATCCCGGCATACCGTCGGGCGACTTCAAGCTGCGCCTGCTGGAGGCGCAGAAAGTCCCCAACGAGGACTATGCCTGGATAAGCTATTCCTACGACGATATCGCGGTCTTCGCCTCCGGACTTTTCTCCGGCGGCGGTCCACAAAAGATCCGTTTCGCCCTCCCCGTGGACCCGTCCACGATCTACTCCAGCGGCTTCCCCCATCCCGGCGCCAGGAAGAACCTCTGCACCGACGAGCATTACAACAGCGAAGGCGACTTCTGGTACTTCTGGAACCCCTACCAGGAAGGCTGTCCCATCACGGAGGACGAACTGATCCTGGTGGAGACCGACCTGGAACCGCTGCCGATGACGCGCGGCACCTACCCGGAGTACGACAGGCTTTACGGCGACAACGGCAACGGTCCCGAACTCAAGGTCACCTACCTGGTGGGCATAGACGAGAGTTTCCACAGCGGCGACCTCGGCCGCCGCACCTTCCGCGACGCCTTCGAGGGGCTCAGGGCCGCCGGCTTCGAGGTCTCGGCCGACGAGAGCCGCCGCAAGGCCCTCTACTTCCGCCGCGGCTCCTCCCGCACCGTCATCGACATGCGCCTGATGGACCCCGACAGCGCCGAGTTCGCCTCCGCGGCCGCGGAGGCCATGCGCGGCTCCGATATTTTCCTCTACGACGGCCATTCCGGCCTGGGCGGCTACCTGGACCCGGAGCGTCTCGCCGCCGATTCCGGCGCTCCGCTGGCGCTGCCTAAGGACAAGTACCAGATCTTCGTCTTCCAGGGCTGCTCCACCTACGCCTACTACAACGGCAGCTATTTCCGCCTCAAGCGCGGCGCCGGGGACCCCAAAGGCACGAAGAACCTGGATATCATCACCACCGGCATAGGCGCCGCTTTCGACGTGGGCGCGAAGGCCGACACGGCCTTCCTGACCAGCGTGACGATGGGCAACCGCCCCTCCTGGCAGACCATCATCAACCGCATACACGCCGCCGAGGGCGACATGACCGCGCTCACCCACGTCAACGGCGACGAGGACAATCCCTCCGCCCCCTGAACCCGCGGCGCGCCGCGAAGCCCGTCCCCGTCCGGGGGCGGGCCTTTTTTTTCTATAATCCTGTTCCCGGCGGCGGCCGGACATCATGAAGAAAAAGACCGCGCTCCTATCCGGACTCCTCCTCGCCGCGGCGCTGGCCTGGGCGGGTTACCGTGCCTGGCGAACCCCGGCCGTTCCCGTGCCCATGACCCCGGAACAGCGCGCGGGGCTGCTGGCGCAGCCGGTGCTGCACGCGAAAAACTACGATTTCGACCCGTCCTCGACGATGGAGAGCCGCGTAGGGCCGCCGCCCCCCTTCCTGCTGGACTGGCTCCGGACGAACGACGGCCGCGCCGATTACCTGCCCTATACCCCGACGGCGTCGGAGAGAAAAATGATCGCCGGCTGGCTGCAGCTGCTCCCGGCCGGGATGGAGGGCGTCCTTCGGCGTCGGTTGATCGGGATATACCTGGTGGAGAATTTCCTCGGCAACGGCCTCAGCAACCTGGTCCTCGGAAGCGGGCCGGGAGAGCGTTACGCCTGGGTGGTCCTCAATACCGAAGGCTTTTCCCGCACCCTCTCCGGGACGCTTACCGGCCGCGAGGCTTCGGCCTTCATGGGCGGCGGGGTCTCGGTGGAATGCGGCGGCCGGGAACCGGCGGGAATATTCTACGCGCTGACGCACGAGATCACCCACGCCTACGACTACACCGCGGGCATAACCCCCTATGTCGAGCCGGAATGGTACGAACTCCTGGCGGGCGCTCCCCCGTGGCCCGAACCGCGCTGGGAAGTCTGGCGCGGCTACCGCACGCCGCTGCCGGAGCACGACTTCGCCGCCAGGAAAAAGCTCGCTTTCTACGGGATGGGAGGCGGCCCGAAGCTGAAAGCCGCGGAGGCCGCCGCGGTTTACGACGCGCTTTCGGCCTCCCCCTTCGTCTCCCTTTACGGCTCGCAGAACTGGGCCGAGGACGCGGCGGAAATGATGGTGTACTCCGCCACGCGGCGGCTTCTGGGTTCTTCCTGCCGCGTTAAATACAAGGAGCCGTCCGGCCGGACGGCCTTCTTCAGCCCGGGCGGGGAAGCCTCCGCCAGGGCCGAAGCTCTCTACCTGCGCCTTTCCAGGTAACAACCGCCGCCCTGGCCTACTTGCTGCCGCGGCGGACCATCAGGTCCAGGTCCTCGCGCAGGCTCTGCAGGTCTTCTTCGTGCTCCACTTCCTGCTCCAGTATCGTCAGGGCCATGTTGTAGGTGACCATGTCCTTGTCCTTGGTCATGTCCATCAGCGCCTTGTACGCGCTTATGGCGCACTGCTCGCCGGCTATGTTCTGGTCCAGCAGGACGGCCACGTAGGGATCGGCCGGCGCGTCGTATTTGCACGGCGATTCCTTGGCCCAGCCCTCGGGGGTAAGCACCGGCGTGCCGCCCAGCTGTATGATGCGGCCGGCCAGCATCACGGCGTGATTGAGCTCCTCGGTCGCGTGCAGGTTGAGCTCGGAGGCCACCGCGTCCTTCATCGGCCCCTTGATGACCTTGGCGCCCAGCCAGTACTGGTAATAGGCCAGCCATTCGCTGGCGAAAGCGCTGTTGAGCTTCTTGAGCAGCTCGTCCACGTCTAGTCCGACTATCTCCCTTGCTCTTGTTCCCATGTCAACCTCCGTTGAGTCTATGCCTTACATTTTCCCGTTTATCGGCGCTCCCGGTCAACACCGAGCAGTCCCTCGTATATCGTCAGGTCGGAAGAAGAAAAGCAGCAGAAGACTATCTCCATATCCGCGCCGGCGGACAGGAACTCCCGGCAGACCCGCACCGCCGTCTCCGCGGCCGCGCGCGCCGGGTAGCCGTAAACCCCGGTGCTGATGCACGGAAAAGCTATCGAGCGCGCGCCTGTGCCGGCGGCCAGCCGCAGCGAATTGCGGTAGCAGGCGGCCAGCAGTTCCGGCTCGCCTCTTCCGCCGCCGTGCCAGACGGGGCCGGGCGTGTGGATGACATACTTCGCCGGCAAGTCATAGCCGCCGGTGAACTTCGCCTCGCCGGTGCGGCAGCCGCCCAGCCCGCGGCATTCCTCCAGCAGACCGGGGCCCGCGGCCCGGTGTATGGCCCCGTCGACGCCGCCGCCGCCCAGCAGGGAGGTATTGGCGGCGTTGACTATCGCGTCGACCTTCAGGCCCGTTATGTCGCCTTTAACCGCTTTAAGCATCCGCGCCTCCCGGCCGCGCCCGCCCGGCCCCTTCCGCCGGAGCGGTCCCGTTCATATGTTCCCCCCCGCGGCCTTCCGCACGGGACGCCGTCGTCCGCTTCTGGCCGCGCCGCCGCCGGAACGGTCCAGGAAAGGCGGCACGGCGCCGCGGCCGGCGACGGAGAAACCGTCCGCCGTCCTCGAGAGGACGAAAGGGGCGAAAGCGTTATACGGGTCGCCGGGCAGCCGGTCGACGAAAGCGGGCGCCAGCGCGGCCGTATCCGCGGGAAGGCGGCCGCCGTTGGCCCGACGGTAAGCTTTCATCGCCAGGCCGGTCCTGATCGTGCCCGCGGCGGCGTAAAGCCAGTGATAGCGGTCGACCATCTCCGGGTAATGGACCATCGCTTTTTCGGCCAGCATGCGGACCGACCGGGCGGCCATGCGCGACCTTAGCCCGCCCGGCGACCACGGGAAATCCGCGGCGGCCGCCGCCTCCAGTTCCGCGCTCTGGGCCTGTATGAGCTCGGCGGCCGCGGCGGGATCGTTCGTCCCGAAAGCGCCGATGCAGGCCTCCACGCGCGCGTCGATGATCTCCGAGAAGCGGGACTTGACGGTCTTGCGGTAATCCGCGTTCTGCAGGAACGTGAGGAAGAGGCGCTTGTGCAGCGGTTGTCCTTTCAGGGCCCTTTTTATGCCAGCCGGGGAGAGCCCGTCCTCCGCGGTGAGCTTGAAGGCTTCGCCGTCCTCCAGCACGGCCGCGCGCATCCGGTCCAGGCGCGCGCATATCCTGGCGAAAGCGGCGGCAGCTCCTTCCGTGTAGCGCTCCGAAGCCGCGCCGCCGCCGAGAGTTTCGGTTATGAAAGGGTAGCCGTCCTTCATCGCCTGCACCAGGTACAAAGAGGCCATGGTCCGGTCGGAGGACTGCTCGGCCAGGTGCGCCATATAACCGAGGGCCGCCAGCAGGTCGCGCTCCGCGTCGTCCAGGCGTCCCTGGGCGTAGGCCAGTTTCGCGCGCATAAGCAGCAGCCGGAAGGCCGAAAGGCTTTGCCAGTATACCGGCAGGAGTTCGGGCAGGTCCGGCTTCTCTTTTTTCGGGGAGAACATGTAGCCGTCCCCGGGGTCGGCCGCAGCGGCCGAAAAGAGGGACAATGCCGTCGAATTCCTTTCCAGCAGGCGGCCGAAGTCCCCGTCCGCCGCCAGAGCGGAGGCGGGCTTCAGGACCATGGTCCGGAGGCTCTTGTTCATGGCGTCGTCCACGCGCAGGGCTTCTCCGGCCGCGGCGTAAGGCGAGGGGCGGGCCGGCTTCGGCATACCCTCCCCGGCCTTGCCGCCGCAGCCCGCCGCCAGGCAGCACAACGGCAGGGCCAATGCGGCGCGTAAAAGTTCCGTCCTCATAAGAAATGGACCTCCCTGGACCCGGGTCGGGGACCGCCGCCGCGCTTCCGCCCCGCGGTATCACCGGCCCCGCAGGAAGATTATAAAACATTAGGCGGGCGGACGGGGAAGCCCGCCCCGGCCCGAAAGATTGTATCATTGAGGACCATGGATACCGACAGCGCGAGGGAAGGGATAAAGCCTCCAAGATCGCTGTGGGCGCTGCTGCCCGCGGCCGCGGGTTTCGCGGCGGGCTTCTTCGGGCCGATAGTTTTCGTGCCGGAGGCCAACCAGGGCCCGCTGGTCGGCATTTTCATCACCGGCCCCGGCGGCGCGGCCCTCGGGCTGCTGCTCCTGCTGGTCTCCCGCCTGGCCGGCCTGTCCGCCGGAACGCAATGGCGCCTGCTGCTGGGCTCCTCGGCGGCGCTGGCGCTGGGAACTCTCTTTTTCGTGCAGCCGGGCCCCGTGACGCGCGGCTGGGCCGTGGAACTGCGCGTGACCGGCTGCTTCCGGCCGGCCTCCCTGACCGCGGCCACCCTCGACTACTGGCAGAAACGGGTCGACGCCGTCACCTGGGCCGAACCCCGGTCCGGCTGGCGGGAGGATATGACGGGACTGCTGGCGGCGGACGACGGCAGCGTGCTTGAGGCGGAAACCCTGCGGGAGAACGAGATAGCCGAGAAGCGCAAACCCTGGAACCGGGGCCGGCTTTTCGCGCGGGGGTGGACGGAAAAGAAGGAGAAGCGCGTTTATTACCTCGCCGGGCCGGCCGGCCATTGCGCGGACAACCCTCCGGGAACGCGCAAATTCTACTTCTCCCCCTATGACGTTTCCGCGGCGCGCTCCGGTCCGCGGACCTGGCCGCCCCCGGAGACGGAGCGTTTCATCAACCTCCGCGGACTGGGCGGGATGCCGGAGGAATACCGGCGCTTCCTTCCCCGGCCCTGACGCCGTCCAGGCGCAGTTTGTATATCAGCACCGGACGCCGTTTTTTAAAGCCCAGGGCCGTGTTTATCGCCATCATCGGCGCGTTGGAACCCGCGTTGCTGGTGGCCACGTATTTCACCCCGGGCCAGTTCTTCCTTATGTGAAGCAGCATCAGGGCCTTGAGCAGTTTGCCCAGGCCCCTGCCGCGGCAGGGCTCGCGCACGCCGGTCAGGAACTGCCGGACGCAGTGGCCAGATTCCGGCATGTAATGGGTCTCGGTAAGGCCCGCGACGGAACCGTCGGGGTCCTTGCAGTACATGGTGAGGTGGGTGGCGCCGAGTTCTTCCTGCTTCCTCTCGCCCAGCCGTATCTGCGCCGGCGTCACCGCTATGGTCAGGTTTATGTCGCCCAGCGGCTGCTGATTCATGGTCTCGCTGTAAATGCGCGCGTATTCCTCTATGTCCTCTTCGGGTATGGAGGTCACGGCCAGCACGCTCGTGCCGGGATTGCGGAGCTTTCCTTCCTCCGCCCAGCGTTCCACCGCGGCCCAATCGACTTCCGACAGGTAAAGCCGGTTCTCGGCCTGCTCCAGCGAAAGAGCGCCTCCCGCGGCCTCGATGAAAAGTTTTCCTTCCCCGGTCATGACCGGCGAGAGGACCTCTTTCACCTGCGGTTCGCGGGCGGCCAGTTCGGCGGCGGCGAAAGCCAGGAGCCTTTTCCCCAGTCCCCGGCGCCTGTTTCCCGGCGCCACCGAAAGTTTCATCTGCGCCGACGCTTTGTTCGTACCGTAGGTCGGCGACTTGGGGTTCTCCACTGAAAGCCAGAGATAACCCGCGGCGGCGCCGCCCTCCATCAGGAACCAGGTGTACTTGTTCGTGTACCGGAGTTCCAGCGAAGCGAGCAGCATCTCGCGGCGCTTGGCCCGGGGCACCAACGGCTCGTCGGGGTCCAGCTCGCGGCTTATGGCGTCCAAATGGTCGTAATGGACAGTCCACAACTCCTCGGGAGCCGCGGCCGGGTCGAAAAAAACGATATCCTTGTCTTCCTTCATATTTAAGAGCGGTTATAAGACATTAAGCGCCGCGAAGGCGCCTCCCGTTTCTAACGGTCGGCGGCCTTGGGGGACGGGTAGCCGTACTGGGACATGATTGAACCGCGCCGCGAACCGAGCAGGTAGACGGCCAGGAGCAGGAGCCCGGCCAGCAGGAGCAGGACGGCCCCGGTGGAACGGCGCACGCTCCTTATTTCCGACAGCTTCTGCTGCGCCTTTATCTTGTCGAGGTCGGTTTCGCCCTCGTAGCCCCTCGGGTCCAGGTCCATAGTCCCTCCTAACCGAAAAGGTAGAGTTCCTCTTCCGCGCGGGTGACGCCGGTGTAGAGCCAGCGCCGCCAGGTATCGTCGTCCATCTTCGGGAACCGCTCCTCGAACATCACGACCCGCCGGGCCTGGCCGCCCTGCGCCTTATGCACGGTCAGCGCGTAGCCGAAATCGAAAAGGTCGCCCAGCATCGCCAGTTTCCTGTCCGCCGTAAAATTGACGCCGGTCTTGGCGCCGAACTGCGGCGCGTAGATCAGCCCGTGATAGGGCTTGTCGCGGTCGTCGAGGTCTATCTCGGCCTCGTACCAGTCCTTGTCGTGCCGGGCGATATGCGACAAGGTCCCCAGCATGCCGTTGTATATCCCTTTCTTCCGGTTGTTGCGCAGGCAGATGACGCGGTCTCCGCTCGACGGTTCGGCCGTCTCGAAGCCGCGGTTGCCGCGTATGAACTGGTTGAGCTTGTTGCGGGTGGAATTATAGCCGCAGAGGATCATCGTCTCCGGCGACCAGCTCTCGAGCAGTTCGCCCGACTTTTCCTGCGCGTCGGGGTCCTCTTTAAGGAACTTGACCACGCCCTGGCCGTAGCGGCGCGGCTCGACGATGCCCGTCGAGCGGGCCAGCTCGGAGACCTCGATGATGGGATTGCCGCGCGCCTGCCGGTGGATATGCGTCAGCATGATCTCCGGCGCGCGCATCAGGTTGAACTTCCCCTCTATGGGCGGCAGCTGGCCGTGGTCGCCGACCGCCGCTATCGGCACTCCGTAAGAGAGCAGGTCGTGCCAGATGACGGAATCCACCATCGACGCCTCGTCGACGATGACGAGGTGGCGTTCCAGCGACTCCTTGCGGTCCCAGCCCGCGATGCGGCCGTCGGAGGTCTCGCGCGGCGTGTAGATGAGCCCGTGTATGGTGCCGACCGTGTCGCCCGGCAGCATGGCGCCGGACTCTTTGAGCCGGTTGCGCATGTTCTGGGCGGCCTTGCCGGTATAGCTGCAGAAAGAGACCTTCAGTCCCCTCTGGAGCCGGGCCAGCTCGCGCCTGAAGACCGCGATCAGCGTGGTCTTGCCGGTGCCGGCATAGCCGCCCAGGGTGACGAAAGGCCGGCGGGCCGGGTCTTTATACCAGCCCAGCAGCGCGGCGAGCGCCTTTTCCTGGTCCTGCGAAAGTTCCATACGGGGCTTTATCCGCGGCGGAGGTCTTCGACGTACCAGTCCTCCACCTTCTTGCGCGCCCACGGGGTTTTGCGCAGGAAGGTGAGGCTGGACTTCACGGTGGGGTCGAACATGAAGCAGCGGACGGGGATGCGCCGCGCCATCTCCCGCCAGCCGTGGCGCCGGACTATGCTCTTGACCACGGTCTCGAGCGTCACGCCGTGCAGCGGGTCCTTCGAATGCTTCTGCGGCGCGTCCATTCAGCTGCCGGGCTGGAATTCCGGCTCGGCCGGCACCGCCGCCGGCTTCTTCGCCTTCTTGGGCAGCGCGTGCCAGATCTTCACCGAGAGGAAGAAACCTATGAGCGCGAAGGGCACCAGGAACACCGGCCACATCTTCCAGTTGCCCGGGTCCTTGGCCAGTTCGCCGACCGGCGTGATATGGCCGATGACTATCGACTGGAAGCCGGTGCCGAGATAGACCATGCCGTCCACTATGCCGGTGGCCGCGCCGGCGTTCCTGGCGCCGCCGAAGTCGGTGGTCGAGGTGCCCGAGAGTATGCCGTGCACGCCGGTCACCGACATGGAGATGAGCATCGTCGCCGCGCCGGCCCACCAGACATTGGCGCCCAGCGTCAGGGCCATCACGCCCGCGCTGGAGCCCATCACGCCGTAAAGTATCGCGGCCATCGGCCCGCGGCGGGACTGGAAGAGCTTGTCCGAGCACCAGCCGGTCAGGAAAGAGCCGGCCAGGCCGGTCAGCAGCAGCATCAGGCCCCAGTTGTCGGTGATCCAGAAGTCCTTCCTGATGCCGACTTCGCCCGCGAACAGCGGGTACCAGTGCATGATGCCGTTGCGCAGTATACCGCTGCAGAACTCTATGCCGCAGACCACCAGCAGCACGGGATGCGTGATTATCTTGAGGAAGACCTTCTTTATAGGCAGCCGCTCGCCCGTGTCGGAGACCGACTCCTCGCCCGTGTCGAAGTCCTGGTAGCCGGCCTCGGAGGGCTTGTTGCGCAGGAAGAAGAACATGATCAGCCAGAAGGCGCCCAGTATCGCCGCCGGCGCGAAGAAGATCCACCAGTTCTGGTCCACGCCGGTGCCGCCCAGGCCGAAGACGGCCGCGAAGACCCGCGCCATCACCGACGGCTCGGCGCCGGCGGCCGCGCGCGTCGCCTCGGCCAGCGCGAAGCCCCAGTCGAAGGCGAAGTAGAGGCCGAAGGCGATCATCGCGCCGAATATCGTGGAGAAGGTGCCGCGCTCGCGCACGTGGAACCACGGCGCCTTGACGGTAACTATCGATATCGCGCCGTAGCTCTGGAAGTGCATGTTAAGCGCATAGAGGAAGAGGAAGGAGGTAGCTATCGAGACGTTCCAGCCCCAGAAGGTTATGCCGTAGAGCGTAAGGCCCATCAGGAAGTTGGCGATCATCGCGCCCGCGGTGCCGACCAGCATCGCGACGCGGCCGCCCAGCTTGTCGGTCAGCGGGCCGGTTATCAGGAACGAGAGAGCGTAGACCCAGGCGCCGACGGCGAAGATCTCGCCGAACTGGGCTTTCGTCATAAGGGCGTCGCCCAGCACGCTTTTCGAGACCGTCAGGTTGTAGCGGCCCATGTAGAGGAAGGCGTAGGCGAAACCGAGGGGCACCCAGTTCAGGGCGCGGCGGAAACGGTAGGCGGAAGAATGTTCGGGGGCGTCCATACCCAAATAATACCTTTTTTTGTAAAACCGGCCGCCGCCGCCAGTGTAAAATCGGGGTAAAAAAAAGCCGCCCCGTCGCCGGGGCGGCCGCAGGGGGGCGCTTAGGAACGGCTCAGCCGGACCTGTAATGTCCGCGCGCGCCTGTTTCCACGCTTTCCTCTCCGAGGACCGGCCCTAGCCCTGGCTCGAAGCGGCCGACTGGACCTGCCTCAGCATCTGCTGGACCTTCCCTATCTGCGCCTCTATCCTTTTGGCGACTTCCTTGGAATAGCGCTTGTAGAATTTCTCTTTCTCATCGCTGACCGACACGTATTTTTTCAGAAGGACCTTGCGGTCGGCCGTGAGCTTCTTGACCTCGGCCTTAACGGCCTTCTTGTCCGCCCCCTCTTTAGCCGCGGAGATCGCGGCGTCCTTGGCGTCGATCTCCTTCTGTATGCCCGAAAGGGTCGCCTCGAAGTCCGCGGCGCTCGTCTCCAGTTCGGCCAGCCAGGGTTTCAGGTCCTCGATAAGAGCGGCGTAACCGTCCAGCAGCGGCTGGAAACAGTACGGGCAGGCGGAACGGAAGGCCGGCTTGGCGGCCGGGACGGGAGCAGGGGCCTGCTCCGCCGCGGCGGGTACTTCCGTCTGTGTTTCGACGGCCGGCGCGGCCGGGGCCTCCGTCGGTGCTTCGGCGGCGGCTGGCGCGGCCGGCGCCTCCGCCTGTGTTTTGGCGGCGGCCGGCGGGACCACCGCCGCCGTCCGTGTTTTGGCGGCGGCCGGGGCGGCCGCCGGCTTTTTTTTGGCAAGGGCCGGCGCGGGGCAGGCCAGCGCGACCGCCAATAGAACGAGTCCGATCTGTTTCATCTTCGACTCCTTGATGCTCCGGCGGGACGGGACCTGCCGGAAAGTTCTATACTGCGTAAGAACCGGATAACTCAACAAGTCAACAACTCAACAACGTCCCCTAACTGCCGCGGATGAGGCCGGCGACCTTCATCTCCAGGGCGTCGAAATTCGGCGGCTTGGCGACGAAACCCTTGAAATTGCGTTCCTGCGCGAACATCCTCTGCATGCCCGCGTCCACGTTCCGGCTGCTCATCACCAGCACCGGGATGGAGGCCGTGTCATAATCCGAGCTCAGCTCGCGCAGCACCTCGATCCCGTTCATGTCCGGCATCATGATATCGAGGAAGATCAGGTCGGGAGGCGAGTCGGCCACCTTGGCCAGGCCGGTCTTTCCGCCGGTCGCCAGTTCCACTTTATAACCGCGCCGGGTGAAGAACTCGGAGGTCAGCCCGCTGAAATCGTCGTCATCGTCTATCAACAGTATGGAAGGCATTTTTCGCTCCATCCGGTCCGGCGGCCGCGGCCGGGGTCAGATCTTGAGGACCTCGTTCATCTTTCGCTGCAGCGCGTCGAGGTCCACCGGCTTGGAGATCACGCCGCGGTAGTTGCGTTCCTGCGCGAACATATCGCTCATGCCCGGGTCTATGTACCTGCCGGTGAGCACGAGCACGGGGATACCGGAAGTCTCGGGGTCCGAGTTGAGCTCGCGCAGCACCTCGATCCCGTTCATGTCCGGCATCATGATGTCGAGGAACACTATGTCGGGTCCGGCGGAGACGGCCTTCGAGAGTCCTTCCCGGCCGCCGCCGGCAAGGGTGACGGTATGGCCCTGTCTGGAGAAATAAGCCGCCGCGAGGCCGCTGAAATCCTTGTCGTCGTCTATGATAAGTATTCCCGCCATGCGCTCCCCTTGGACTTACCGGCCTATTTTAGCAAAATAAAACCGCCGGGGGGCCCCCGGCGGTTTCACGGCCGCGGACCCCGCGGACCTCTATTTGACCTTCATCGAACCTATACCGCCGCCGAGGAAGAGCAGGAAGCCGAACGACGCCATCGCGGCGGAGAAACTGCCGGGAGCCGAACCCTCCGGGCTGAAGTAAACGTACAGCTCGTAGCTGACCATCCCCAGCCCCAGCAGCCCGGCCAGGACCAGCGCGTATTTGAGGAGCGGGAGACCCTTTTTCTCGGGCTCCGGTGCGGCCGGGGCCGGCCGGGAGACTTCCACGCTCTCGGCGCCGCCGGTCAGGCCCAGCAGTTTCTTGAGCAGCGCCAGCTCGCGCGGGTCCAGCCAGACGCCGCCGCAGGCCCCGCACTTGTCCACCAGCAGAAGAGGGTTGACCAGGCCGCCGCGCGACATCTTCACATTGCACCTGGGGCAGGGCAGCCCCTCGGGCCTGGGCGAGATCAGCTCGAAACCGGCGGGCACATCGCCCTGCGACTGCTTGAGCAGGGCCTCGAGCTCGCCCTTGTCGAAAAAGATGCCTTTGCAGCCGGGACAGACATCGAGCGGGATATTCCCCAGCGCCTCGGTCTTCACCAGCGTTTCGGAACTGCATTTGGGACAATTCGTCATATGGCCATCCTCCTCCGAAATTAAAACTTTCCCTTCCCGCGGGGCCGCCCGTCCAGCCGACTTATTTCAGCAGCGGCAGCGAGATGATCACCCGCGCGCCGCCGCCGGGAGCGTTCTCCGCCTTCGCCGAACCGCCGTGGCGCTCGGCGTACTTGCGGACTATGCTCAGGCCCAGGCCCACGCCGCGCGGCTTGGTGGTGAAGAAGGGCTCGAAGGCCTTCTCGCCGTCCCCGTTAGGGAAACCCGGTCCGCCGTCTGTGAAGGTCAGCCGGGCCGTGTTCGCGTCGTGCGCGCACTCTATCTTCACCGTGCCGCCTTCGGGCATCGCCTGCACCGCGTTGGTCATGACCAGGCGCAGCGCGTAACGCATAGCCTCTATATCGACGCTGACCCTGGGGTCGCCGGGGTCGTGCGCGGCCTCCACTTTCACGCCCTCGGGCAGCGGGAAGGCGCCGACGATGTCGTCGATACCGGCGTTCATCTTGGCCGGCGCCAGCTGCAGTTCGCGGTCGCGCGTGAAGCAGAGCATCTCCTCGATGACCTCGTTGGCGTGCTTCACCTCGCCATCGATGATGCCGAGATGCTTGGCGACCTTGGGATCGGGTCCCGCGCCGCCGGCCGACAGCTTGGTCTTTATGAAATAGAGCGAATTGGAGATTATAGCCAGCGGGTTGCGTATCTCGTGGCTCACCACGCTGGACATCTGCCTGAGCAGGTCGGGCTTGTCTTTTTTGTCGGTGTCGGCCATAACTACGATATTCTATACCTTTTTGAGGCTTTTTCGCGCCCGTCTTCCGGAAATGGCCGGAAAAACCGCGCGGCGCCATACGGGAATTGAACGACTAAACAACGTCCCCGGCTATAAGGTAAACTTGTACGTATGCGCTGGCTGAAGCACCCGCTGGACCGCGAAATTTACCGCATAGCCGTGCCGGCTTTCCTCGGTTTCCTGGCCTTCATACTCTTCGACGCCGTCAATATATTCTGGATAGGGCGGCTCGGCACCTCCGCTATCGCCGGCGTGGCTTCGGCCGCGTTCCTGACCTGGGCGGTCTATGCCGCCATGAACGCGACCAATGCCGGAGCCAACAGCCTGATAGCCCAGGCCTATGGCGCCGGCAGGCGGGACGAGGCGCGCGACATCGCCGTCGAGGCCGCCTGGCTGAGCCTGGGCGCCTGCCTGCTCTTCATGGCGCTGCTGTTGCCTTCCATCGGCGGCCTCTTCCGCCTCATGGGACTGCGGCCGGAGACCGCCGCCTACGCCAGGCAGTACCTCACCATCTTCACCTTCGCCATGCCCCTCTACTACCTTTGCAACCTGGCCGGCGCGATATTCAACGCCTACGGCGACACGCGCACCAACGTGCTCATAATGTCCTCGTCGGTGGCGCTCAACATAGCGCTCGACCCGGTGCTGATACTGGGCTGGGGCACGGGCCGGCCCTTCGGCGCGGCCGGCGCGGCTTCGGCCTCCGCCATCTGCACCGCGTGCGCCCTTGCCGTACAGCTGGTCTTCCTGCGCCGCCGGGGCTACCTGCCCCCGCTCTCCGAGGTGCTGCGCGTGCCCGCCTTCGGGCGTTCGCTGAGGATACTCCAGATAGGCGTGCCGGCCGCCGCGGTCAACGTGGTCTGGTCGCTGGTCTACCCGGCGCTGACCTCCATAATCACGCGCTTCGGCGAGGCGCCGCTGGCGGGGCTGAGCGTCTGCTTCCGCCTGGAAGGCTTCCCCTACTTCCTGGGGATCGGCTTCTCCACGGCGATGGCCGCGCTGGTGGGCCAGGCCTACGGCCGCGGCGACATGGCCCGGGTCAGACAGGTGGTGACCCGCGGCCGCTTCCTGATAACGGCGCTGCTCATGCCGGTGGCGCTGGCCTTCGTCTTCATCCCCGAACTGCTGGTGAGCCCGCTCACGCAGGACCCCGAGGTGATAGCCAACGCGGCGCGCTACCTGCGCGTCATCGGCTATTTCGAGATCTTCCTGGGCTGGGAACTGATGTTCGAAGGAGTTTTCACCGGGCTCGGCCACACGCGCGACTATATGCTCATCGCCGTGCCGCTGACCGTGGCCCGCTGGCCCGCCGCCTGGCTGCTGGCCGTCACCTTCGGCCTGGGCACCGCCGGCATCTGGTGGGCCATAAGCGTCTCCACATTCCTGAAAGGGATCTGGGCGTCGTGGCTCTTCCACCGCGGCGGGAGCACCCTGCGGCTGCTCGAACCGGGCGCGCCGCAATTGGTTCCGCAGCAATAAAAAAACCGCCGGCTCCCGGCCGGCGGCTTCACCCAGCGCTGGAGTTCATCCCGCTACTGGCCGGACCCGCCCCGCCCGGACTGTTCCTGGGCCTGCTTCATTATGGTGGAAAGGTCGGGCATTCCCTGCTGACCGCCCGCGCCGGCGGGCGAGACATTGGTGGGGGTTATGGATTTGAAAGGGGTCGTCGTCATGCGGGGGATGACGGTGGTCTTCGCCTTGGGCTTGGCGGAGGAGGTTTTTTTGGGAACCTTTGCGGCCGGCTTTTCGGCCTTGGGAACGGGCTGCGCCGCGGATGGTTCGGCCTCTTCCTCCTCGCCGTAATAGCCGGCATTGGTCTTGCTGAACATGTCCAGGGCGCCGCCGCTGGAACTGGCGGGACGCGACAGCGGGTTCAATTCCGGGGGCGGAGCCGCGGTATCGGAGGGAGTGAATATCTCCCTGTTCTCAAGAGTCCCCGCGGACGTCCCTGAAGAGCTGTCGCTCATCATGAACTTGATGCCGGCCAGGGCCAGCAGAGTAACCGCTATTATCGCCGCGATAATGAGGATCCGGTTCCCGCCATTCACGTTCATATTCGCCATAGTTGTATTTTACAAAACAAAACCGCCGGGAAAACGTCCCGGCGGCCTCGTTCGGGAGACCCGGTTCAGCGCACTATGTCGAGGCGCACGAAAGTCGAATAGTGGTCCGGCGTGTAGTAGATCTCGCGGTGATCGCCTATCAGCAGGCGCTCCGCTCCGCGGAAGCTGAGCACGGGGCCGGCCATGTAGGTCTGGCCGCCTATCACCACCGGTTCCGGGCCGGAGCCCGTCGGGCGGCCGGGAACTATCAGCGTGTATTCCCTGTAATAGCCGTAAGGTTTCCTGGGCAGGCCGGGGCGCGGCTTGCTGTGGATATTGCCGTCATTGTCGTAGGGCATCGGCCGGCAAACCGCCAGCCTGGCCAGCAGGTCTTCGATGGCCCGCTCGCGGCGCGCGTCGCTGACCACCGGGAAGAAACCCCTGCCGGGCAGCAGCTCGTCGCTGGGCACGCAGGGCGGGTTCTCGTACTTGTATACCCCGTCCTCCGCTTCGAGAGCCTCGGGGACCGGAAGGTCGACGGCGGGCGTCCCGGCCAGCCCGGAGAGCTGATCGTAAACGGGACCGGCGGCGAAAAGCAGCGGCAGGGCGGCGGCGAAGAGGGCGGAGACGAGCAGGGGTGCGCGGAATCTTTTCATACCATCATTATTACAATTACAAGGCGGGGGCGTAAGGGAAGAACGGCCCAGGCCGCGACAGGGTACTTCGGTCCCCGCCGAAAAAGAACCGCCGGGCTCCCCCGGCGGTCAGGCGCGCTTAATTTTCTTGTTGTCCTCGCGGCGGTGGCGGTGCCGGCGGCTGTACCAGAGCTGGGTCTCGACCAGTTTCCCGAGCAGTTCCATCAGGACTTCCTTCTTGTCGCCGCAACTTTCGAAACCGGCCTCCCCGGCCTCGCCGCAGAGATGGTAGATGGCCTCTATGGTGGAGACGCAATGCGGCTTGGGCTGCTTCTTTATGGAGAACCGGGACAGGTACGGGCGGGAAAAAGAGAGGCGCGGCAGGGCTTTGACATTGGGGCTTTTGTTGAGCAGCGTCCGCGCGGTGTTCCAGGTGCCGTCTATGACGAAGACCAGCGGCGTCTTGCCGGCGGGCAGCGCGGCGCGGTCCATATCCCTGAAATTGACGGCTTTTGGCCCGGGGTAGAGCACGAAAGGGACATAGGCCGGGTCGCGCAGCAGCGCATTCACCCTCTCGTCCCGCCCGAATTCCGTGCCGATGAAAAGGTCGGCGTTCTTCAGGCACAGCCAGGCCAGCCGCGCCGTGCCCGTCCGCTGCTTGCGCGCCTCCTTGGTATGCATCAGGATGACGAAGCGCATCCGCGTGGCGAAAGGTTTCACGCCGCCGCAGAGGCAGTTCTTCTTCACCCGGAAGCAGGTATAGCATTCCTCCCGGTGAGGAGGAAGGGCGGTATTTTTCATCGCTAAATTCTACAAAACAAAAGCGCGCCGTCCTGAAACTTTTCGCGGCGCGCCGGCATCCAAAAAATAATGGACATAGAAACAATACAGCCTTACATACTGCCGGCGCTTATCGCCGGCTACCTCATATACAGGCAGGTGCGCTACATGACCGTGAAAAAGAAGATCCCGGACCTGGCCGCGAGAGGCGCCGTTTTCGTGGACGTGCGCACGCCGGGAGAGTTCGCCGCGGGCAACAGGCCCGGCAGCATAAACATACCGCTGGATTCCATAGCCGAAGGCGCTAAGGGACTCGATAAGACCAAGCCGGTGATACTTTGCTGCGCCTCGGGAGCCCGGAGCGGGATAGCCGCCGGGATGATGCGCGGGATGGGGTTCAGGGACGTCACCAACGCCGGTCCCTGGCAGAACACGCTCTAACTCTCTCAGTTCTTCCAGTTGGAAGAGTCGAAGGTCTCCCCCTCGCCCAGGAAGCCGCGCAGTTTCATGTGCTTCACCACCACGGCCGGCAGCATCTTCGCTATGACCAGGCGGTGGCCGGTGGCGTTCCTGAACACCTTCAGCGCATTGCTGCTGCAGGAATTGGTGAAAGTGTGGTACTTCTCGCCCTTGAGGTCCCGGACGGCCTCCTTCACGGCTTCGTCGAGCATGCGCAGTTTCTCCGCGCGGTCGAGCTTCATGGGATAGATGTCTATGCGCAGGTCGTCGCGGCCTATCGAGGTCTCGAGAAAGCTGTTCCACTCCACCACGTTCCAGACCAGCGGGTAATGGTCCGAGATGCCGGCGGTGAAGGGCTTGAAGGACTCGCCCTTCTTCTTCCACGGCAGCCCCTCTATGACTATGCCGGGCACGGCCCTGTCTCCCGATCTGGCGGAATTGAAAGTGAAAAGCAGGAAGATATGGCCCGTACCGCCCGACCGGTAGCCCCAATAGACCTCCTTGAGGTCCTCGTTCGCGAAGCTGACTTCGCGCCAGGAGTAGAGCCCGGTATCAGGAAAACGCTCGAAGCGCACGCCGCCCAGGACGCGCTCGCCGCCCGATCCCGAAACCATGAAAGCCGGCTTCCGGTCCTGCTCGTAATCCGGGAAAGTCTCTGCGGCCGCCGGCGCGGGAACTTCCGGGACCATTATGTCGGCTATGCCCGGCAGTTCGTCCAGCACGGAAGCCCGCAGAGCGGGGGCCTGCGCGAAAGAAACCGATATGAAGAGAATAAGGGACAGGAAAGCGCGGGTTTTTACCATACATAAAGTATATATTCCCGCCGCTTCCGGGGAATGAGGCTTAGGGGCCAGGGCCTCATGGTCTTTGGGCCCATACAAAAACAAGACCGCGGGGAACCAGAAGCCCTTTCGGCTGTTGTCGCGCCTCAGGCCGTCCACTGGCGGCCGCAGAGGCCGCGGAAGGCGCAGCCGCGGCAGGGCTCCTCGCCGGCCGGCGGCGAGAAGGGCAGGGCCGGGTCGAGTATCTCCTCCACCAGCGTCTTTATCGCCTCTTTGTAGATGCCGAAAACGACGGCCTTGTCCGGCGCCTTCCTGTTGCGCTCGCGGTAGAGCGTCTCCTCGGTTATAGTCTCCGAGCCCAGCAGCATCAGCGAGGCGTCCATCCGCGCCGGATCCTTCACACCGTTGGCCTCCATCCAGGCCAGCACGTAGAAAGGCAGCTGCACGGACCGCAGCGTCCGCGGCCAGTCCTCCCTCATGCTCGGGTCGAATTTCTGCCAGTTGGGCACCCGCGCGCTGGAGCCGGTCTTGTAATCGAGTATATGCGTCACGCCGCCGCGCTCGTCCACGCGGTCGGCGAAGCCGCGCAGCGCCACCGGGCCGAAGCGGGTATCGAGCTCCGCCCGCAATTTGGTCTCGCAGCCGAGTATCTTCACCCCGGCCAGGTTGTCGCGGTGATAGTCGAGTATGTCGCGCAGCCGCCGCTCCACCTGGCGCTTTATCAGGTATTCCACGCCCGCGCCGTGGCCGCGCAAGTCCCGGTCGAAGATCCTCCCGGCCGATTCCAGCGCCTCGGCGTAGTCCTCTTCCTTTATCTCCAGCGGCCTGCCCGCGCGGGCCTTAAAGAAATCCTCCAGCACGGCGTGGACCAGCACGCCGATGTCGCGCTGCTCCACCTCGTCGGCTATCTCCGCCTTCTCGTCGAGCCCCAGCGCGTAGCGGTAATAGAAGCGCAGGCCGCAGGCCAGGTAGGCGTCTATCGCGGAAGGCGAGAACTCGCGTTTTTTAAGCGCGGCTATGAGCTCCGGCGTCTTGGCGGCCGGCCGCGGCTCGGCCTGCGAGAAGTCCACGCGCAGATGCACCTCCGCGCCGGCGGGCTTCCCGCCCGCGCGCTCCAGCTCCCAGGCCAGCCGCTCGACGAAGGGGCTGCGCTCCTTCTCGGCCGAGTCCTTGTAGAAGATATGCGCCTCGCGCGCGCCGGCGACCAGCGCGGAAAAATGGTAGCGGGAGAGCCGCTCGCGCGTCTTGTAGGTGGACAGCCCCAGCCCCTCGCGCACGAAATGCGACAGCAGCGTATCCTCCTTGCGCGCGGCCGGCAGCACGTCGGCGTTGGCGTCGAGGAAGAAGACGCGGTCGAAGCGCAGCCCGCGCGTCTCCAGCAGGCCCAGCACCTGCAGGCCGCGCAGCGGCGTGCCGGGGAAAGGGTAGGAGGCGCCGGCGAGCGCCGTCTTGAAGAACTTGAAATAGCCCGACGGCGAGGCGAAACCGGCGCCGGCCAGCCGGCAATTCTTCAGCTCCAGTATATGCTCCATCGCCTTCTCGGCGAAAGGCGCCCAGTAAGGGTGCAGCGGCGCCGTGCTGTTCTCCGAGATATAGGAAAGCAGGTCCAGCAGCCGCCCGGCGAAGCCGGCTATGTCCTTCACGGCCTCGAAAGGCCGTATCAGCGCGCCGTGCAGGCCGGAGAGATGCGCCTTCACTTCCGCGGGAGTGACGCCGCGGCCGTACTCTTTCAGCCGGGCGGCGGAACCGTTGAGGACGCGCTCGTCGTTCTCCAGCTCCTCCAGCCGGACATACTTGTCCATCCGCTCCGAAAGCTCCTCCTCCACCGTCTGGAAGATGACGCGGCCCGGCTCGGCCGAACCGCCCAGGAAGACGTTCTTCACGTAAGGATGGAAAACGAACTTGAGATAGTTGGGAGCGAAATAGGCGTCGCCGCTGCGCTTGTCCAGCAGGTCGCCCAGAGCGTCGATGAGCGCGTAGACGGGCGTGGCGGAAAGCGGGTAGCCCATCGAGACATTGTATTCGCCCGCGGCCGGCAGGACGTTCTCCATGACGGGGAACAGCGCGGCCGGCTCGGGCAGCACTATCACGTCGCCGGGGCCGGGGTCCTTGAGCGCCCGCGCCAGGCCGAACACCTCTCCGTGCAAGTCGGCCGCCTTGTAGAAGAACGGCGCGGCCCACTCCTCCACCGGCGGCTGCTCCACTTTGCCCAGGAAGGCGAACTGCTCCTCCAGCCCCGGCCCGGGTTCGAGCAGCACGCGGGCGCCGCGGGACACCAGGTGCTTAAGTATCGCCTTCTCCGACGCGGTGAGGGCGAAGAGCCCCGCGAAGACTATGTTCTCGTATTTCTTAGCGTCGAATTCCGCTATCCGCTCCGCCACGGCCGCGTACTTCATGGCGCGCGTCGGCAGGCCGGCCTTCCCGGCCTCTTTGTAAAAATCGTCGTAGAGGCGGCTGAAGTTCTCCAGCCGGCGCATGAAAGCGTCGCCGCGCAGGTCCTCCGGCAGCAGCTTGTCGTAGGCCGCCAGGTCGCGCGCGGTCTTACGCTCTATCTTCAGCTCCTCCAGATCGCCTATCAGCTTGAAGGCCCAGGGCAGGAAGGCGTCCAGCGGCAGCTCGCCGGGGGCCCGGGCGATGACGCCGGCCAGTTCCTTGCCCAGGCGCTCGTAAAGCAGGCCGGCCAGGTCCAGCGTCGCGGCGGTCGGGCCTTTCACGCCCAGTTGTTCCGCCGCCAGGTCGATGAAGCCGTCCATGGAGACGATGACCGGCGCGCGCTGCGCGGCCCCGCGCTTCTCCGCCAGGTAACGGCGCAGGAAGTGGCCGGGCCGTTTGCCGGGAAAGACGACGATATTATCGGCCAATGACCGGGCGCCGAGCAGGATCTCCCCCGCCCGCTCCGCCAGGCTCTCTTTATGGCCGATGACCTCGAGCTCCATCAGGGTAATTATAAAACATTGGGGCGACAGCGTAGTGTCGCTCATTAAAGGTCCTTTTTGCAAGAAAAAAAGCTCCCCTCCCACAAGTTTGTGGCGTTCCATATAAAAAAATCCTTCTCTCTTCCCGCTGTTCAAGGCCTTGCGCGTCCGGGTTCTCTATAATCTGGCGTCGGACGAAGCCGCACCAGTCACTCATCAGGATCAAGACTCCGGCGATAACTCCACCGTCGCCCCTGCCTTCATCTGAAGGCCCAGAAAACCTTTGGTTCCCTGCCGCGTCCATCTATCGGCGGATCCCTCCGCCCTCGCGTTAATGGTTCCGGGCAATGCCCCGGCCAACACTCACCTGGCTCGCGTCAGAGGCGTCTTCGCCTTAAAACAGCGGGGTGGAGGAAGTCTCTAATCGCGGTGGGCTGGTTTTCCCAACACTACGCCGAGCTGGCTTCCTCCACCGAAACAGTCAACTGAAAGCGCGCGCCTCCTCGAAGGGCGTCTGCTCTTTCAGCACGTGATAGCAGGCCCGAGCCAGCTTATGCGCCACCGCCTTGGCCGCCACTATCTTATTGGTCTTGTCCCGCTTGCGCTGGTAGAATCTGCGGATCCGATCATTGTAGCGCACCGCGTAATGCGCCGCCTCTATGAACGCCCAGGCCAGGTACTTGTTGCCGTTCTTCCGGTTGCCTTCGCCTTTCTTCTTGTGGTTGCTCCAGCGCGAACTGCCGACGCAGCGGGCGTAGGAAGCGAAGTGGCCGACTTTCTTGAAGCGCGACATGTCGCCGGCCTCGTACATAATGGTCATCCCCAGGATATGCCAGATGCCGTCCACCGTCAGCAGCTGCTTGAACTGGGGTTTGAGCTTCGCTCTTTTAAGGACGGCTTCTTCCAGTTCGGTTGTCTGCCCGTCGAGGCAGCGCAGCGTCTTGAGGTTGCTTTTTATAGCCAGCTCCAGGACTTCGTCGCCGCCGCAGTAGTCGGCTATCGCCTCGTCGGTCAGCTTGCGGACCCCGTCGGTGTTGATCCGCCTGCCGCTGTTCCTGCCTATCAGGTTCTGTATGCTCAGTATCTGCATCGTGCGGTAGCGCACCAGCTGCGAGCGCTTGCGCAGCAGGTCGCGCACGGCGCGGTCCTCTTTCGGGTATATGTGTCCCACGGGCAGCAGGCCAAGGCGCGATAGGTGCGCCAGGTGTCTGGCGTCGTGCTCGTCGGCGCTGTATTTGAGCCCCTCGTAGACCTTCACCGCCGCCGTGTTCACCAGCTTCACTTCGTAGCCGGCGTCCATGAGCCCGTCCACCAGCCAGTACCAGTTGAACGTGGATTCCACCGCTATCGCGTGGATGCGTTCCCGGTAAGGCTCCAGCTCGGCCAGGATGACCGGCAGCTCGTTGGGCAGCCGCTTTTCATAGACGATCTTATCCTCGCCGTCCAGCACTACAAGCACGCTGTTATTTGAATGCAGGTCGATTGCCGCGTATAATTTCATATACATCCCCTCCTTGGGTGTGTGATTGCTCTTCGACAAAGCAATATTACACAACCTGAGGAGGGGACCTTTATATGATTATCGCCCCCATGGACCGGTCCGGCGGCCGGCCGACAACTCAACAACGTCCCCTCTCCCATCTCCGGGGAGCAGCAGGGCCCGGCTCCCGCTGCCGGCGGAGCCGCGCAGGAGCTTCTCCAGGAACTCGGCGGCGGCGGCGTCTATCTCCGCCGGGCCTATCGCGCCCAGCGGATAAAATATCGCGCCGATAACGGCGCCGGTCTCCGGGCGCACCTTGGTGGCCATGCCGTCCTTGATGGGATTGACTATCGGCCTCGAAGTTCCGTCCGGCGATACCTCGCAGCCGCAGACCAGGTCGGCCAGGTCTATCTCCTGACCGGAATTATTGAAGACGTATTTCTCGCCTTCACGGCCCAGCCGGAACTCGAAAGCCGGCGACTGGCAGCGGCCCGGGTCCCAGAGCGATATCGGCAGGACATATTTAAGGCTTATGAAATTGTTCACGTCCACAAGCGCGCTGACCCTGGGGAAAGAGCCCTCCTTGGCCGCGCCCAGCAGGTATTCGCTGGCCGGCTTGCCCCGGCCGGTCGGCTTATAGACCCCGTTGCGCAGTATGTCGCGGCAGGCCGCCCGCCGCCGCTCCTCGTCCGCGGACAAAGGCGCGGCCCGCCGGGACTCCAGCAGCACAGCCAACTCGCTTTCCGTATCGGGAGGGAGCGCCGCGCTCCCTTTCACCCCGGAGGCCGCCACGACGGCGACGCCGATGTCCTTGCGCGGGATATTATGGCGAAAAGAAAATTCCATGCCGTTCCGGCGGAGGCCTCAGGCCCCGGCCGCCGTCCTTTCCGCCAGGCCCTTGATATAGTCCGAGAACTCGGGGTCCTCGCCCTGCAGGAGCCCGGGCAGTTCGGTGCGGAAATCGTCGCGGCGGCACCAGTCGCCCATGTAATCCTCCCAGGACCGCCAGCGCCGGGACTGCTTCTCGTCCATCTTGTCGTCGTAAAGCAGCAGGTAGGCGCGCTCGAACAGCGAGATAAGCATATCGAAGATGATCAGCATCCGCTCGCGCTGGTCCGGCGACAGGTCCGCCACCTTCTCCTGGGAGAAAAGCCGCAGGTCCGGGTTGTCCAGCGCGACCCGCAGGAATTTATCGTAACTATCCGACAGCAGCTGGTATACCTCGTCCTCCTCGTTCTCGCGCCCCTTGCGCTGCTCATAGATGAAGACGACGATAGCCATCGGCAGACCGATGACGGTCACCACGTAGCTGAGCATTTCCCAGGTCTCAAGATCGAACATATCCCTCCCGCTCCCGCCGGCACGGCGGGCTGCTCTTATGATATCAAAATCCGCCGGAGGAACTCCCCGGCGGCCAGCCGAAACGACTAAAGAACTTAACAACGTCCCCGACCGCCCCGACCGCCAAAAACAGGACCGCCGGGGGAGCGCCCCGGCGGTCTTTTTCGAGCCGATATCCTCTTACTGCAGGTTCAGCTTGTCGGACTTGATATAGCCCTCGGTCCAGTCGCCGGCGGCGACCTCGGACTTGCGGACCTTGTAGTAATCGCCCTTGGTCTCGGTGATGATCACCTTGTCGCCGCTGTTGAGCTCGGTCACCTTGCCCGGGAAGAACCAGGTGGCCTTCTTGAGCACGTCGGTGCCGTCCTTGATGACCACGCCGACCTTGTTGGGATTGGTCCGCGTGTACATCTGGCGGAAATCCCCGACGGGCTTGCCGTTCTCGGAGAAGACGACCCGCAGGGCGTCGGAGTTGGGCGCGACCACGTCGTGCAGCCTGCCGACGGCGAGGTTCACCATCCCGGTCGAGCGCCCGCCGACCCCGGCGGCGCTCAGGTCGGAGGCCAGGGTTATCTCCCCGCGCTCGCTCCTGACCGCTATGGCCACGGCGCCCGAAGTCCGCGCGCCGAAGTTCCTGATCTCGGCCCGGAGCATGACGTTCTCGCCGGCCTCGAACCTGCCGTCGCCGTTCTCGTCGTAGAAGGCGATGTCGAAGGTCTTCAGGACGGCGTTCTCGGCGTAGTACCTGTCGGCCGCCGCGATGCCGGACACCTTGCCGGCCTCGAAGGCGCCGGGATAGACCTGGGCCGCCATGTCGGCGTAGCCGGTCTTATAGCCGCGCTTGTTCTGCTCGGCGCAGCCGGCCTCGAAGCCCTCGCGCTGGCCGTTGACCTGGCCGTCCCTCATACCGCGGGAGCGCTCCTCGGAGTATTCCCTGTTCTTGTATTCCGCGAAGTAGGCGTTATAGGCGGAGTTGTACGCGGCGCCGTAGGCGTCCTGGTAGCCCTCCTCCCTGCCTTCGGTGTAGCCGGTGCGGTAGCTGATGGAATACTGGGCGTCGTAGGCGCGCCTGTACTCGCGGCGGTAGCTCTCGTCGTAGGCCCTCCGCTTGGAGTCGTTGTACTCCCGCCTGTAAGCCCGGTCATAACCTTCTTTATAGCCCTTCTCATAGGCCCGCTTCTCTTCGGGAGTGGTATACCCTTTGCTGACCAGCTCCAGGGGGAGGCCCATCTCCACGGAGAAGCCCTTGGTGAAACCGCCCTGCGCGGCGAGCGCGGCGGGGAAGGAGTTATGTATCTCGGTCTCGCGCTGGCTGAAACCGGCCTGGTAGCCGGCCTTCTGGCCGTTCTCGGCTTCCATCACGGCGGCGTCGGACTGGCCTTTCGCGTAACCGGCTTCGTAGGAGGCGGAATCCTGCAGACCGAGCGCTTTCGCCTCGGCGTAGGCGGGATTGTAGGCATCGGAGTAACCCTCGTCGTAGCAGCGGCGCTCGCCGGCGGCGGTACCGTTGGTGATACCGGCGCTCTGGCCTTCACGGCTGCCGTTCAAAGTCCCGGCGGCCTGGTCCACTCCGTAACCGTCCCGCTTGCCGGCGGCGCGGCCGGCTATATCGCCTTCGCGGTTGCCGTTCCTGCGGCCTTCCCTTTCGCCTTCGCGGACGCCGTCCTCATGGCCCCTGCGCCTGCCCTCTCTCGTGCCTTTCTCGGCACCGTCCCTGACGCCGGCGTTATAAGCGTGGGTGGTATCCACCGGCTTGGGCGGCTGGGGCTGCGGAGGCTGAGGCTGCGGCGGCTTGGGCGGTTGGGGCTGCGGCGGTTTAGGCCCGGGATGATTGGGCTGGCCGGGTTTGGGGGGCTGCTGATGCCCGGGCTGACCGGGTTTTTCGCCCGGCTTGGGCCTGACCTGGTTGTCCTTGTATTCCTGGAGGATCTCCGAGACGCTGTCGCTCACGTCCGACAGCCGCATGACAGACCCGTTCGAGGCGAAGACCACGCTCGAGGCTATCAGAAGAGACGGGACCAACGATACTGCGTAGAAAGGCTTTTTCATCAACACACCCCTATCCTGGATTTACGGATAGGATATTGTAGCCCGGACCGGCATCGAACAAAAGAGCGGAAAGTCCCGGTTTTAAGCCGGAAAATAGCGCCCCCGGAATAGGCCCTTAGGTCCCGGTCCGCTTTTTTTCGAATACGGCAGCGGCGGCGGCCGCGGCCAGGGAGGCGAAAACGGCGAGAACACCGGGGATGACGAAGCCGACGGGATCGTCATTAGCGCCCGCGGTCATGAATATATAGACTACCGCCCCCGCGATCAGGCCCGCGTTGGCCAGCGCGCAGTACTTGATGGTCCGCAGGGCCTTCGCGGCGGCCGGCGAGCGCGTATCATCGCGCCCGATATACCCCAGCAGCTTGAACGCCTGGTACAGCGCCGCGAAGAACGGTATCGAACCGATATATACATAAGCCAGGAACGGGTCCTTGAAATATATCTCGACCAGCGTCGCGCCCGCGTTCCGTCCTTCATGCGGCGGCAGCCAGAGCATGAAGGCGAGGACGCCGATACCGGTGAGAACTACGACCGTCCTAAGGACTATCAGATAGATATTCACTATGGTGTTCCTTAATACCGCGGTTTACCGGGAACAGAACCGCCGCGGCAGGCCCTGTAAAAAGACAGACCATTTTCATTCTGAACAAATTTCGCCTTTTGCATTTCTCCTCCTGACGCGTTTCCCGTGATCGACTTATCGCGTTCAAGAAGCCGTCCCCTCCGCAGGACTGGATAGCCGTGCGTAGAAAAACGCCAGCGCCCCAAGAACAAGCGCGTAGCCCATCCCATCGAACAGGAACTTGAGGTAGAACAGGACGACTTCTCCCGGCGCGGCCTTCGACACCAGCCAATGCAGCGACCGCAGCGCCCCCATTGGAAGCGCGGTTATGAACAACAGTTGGAAGAACCTGCCTTCGGTGACCGTGAAACTGCGTTTGAGCGATTCAATGAGAGGCAGGTCCCCCTCCACGCTGATATTGAGCCAGAGCGCGAACCTCACCCCCAGCCACAGCGCGGCCAGCATCCAGGGTATGGCGAACAACAATCCGGCCGGCACCATTACCAGCACGGGCACCGGCAGGAACATGACCAGCATGAAAAACAGGTCCCAGCGCAGCTTGCGGCCGAACCATTTGCCCACATAGAAGGTCATACGCTCCGCCGAACCGCCAAGCGCGTGCATTATCATGCGCCCGGCCAGGCCGGCGCCGAACCAGGCCCCTACCAGCATTCCCGGCAGGTAGGCGATCAGCGTCAGTCCGGGCGCCGCTTTCACCGCCTGGTTCACCGAATAAGGCTCGGCCACCCCCAGGGCGCCGCAGACCAGTATATAGAACCATCCGCCGAATACAGTAGCTGCGACATAGGAGAGCGCCTCGCCCCTGGACCTGGCTATTAGACCGAGCGCCCCTTTCCACGCTTCAAGTATCATTGCTGGTTATCCTTCTGCGAAGTGAAGCCCAGGTTGACGCCGTAGGCGCGCATGGAGCCTTCACGGACCGCCAGCAACGTGACTATGGTGCCCGGCAGGCCAAAAATGAAGGAAAGGATGCGCCAGAGAACGTCAGGATTGTTCTGCGCGCGCATTCCCGCGTAACTTATATTCGCCAGCACCCATATACCCGAAACGCCCACATTTCCGACGTCCATTCATCCTCCGACCGACTGAAATATCCCGCAAAAAACACGAAGCAATTTTAATGCCGGTCCCGTTTTCCCGGCGGCCAGCCAGACGGTGTGCTTACCGCAATCCGGGTCCTCCGTCCTGTGCAGCAACACGCTCAAACCCTGCTCCGCCAGCAGACGGCGGTACTCCTCGGCGTCCAGGCTGGAATAAGGGAATTCCTCTCCCTGTATGTCGCCGGTAATATCGCCGGCCGAAGGGCCCGAGGTGAAGAGCAGGCAGCCTCCGGGCTTAAGATGAGCGCCGAAGACCGGGAACATGGCGCGTTGCTCGTCCATCGAGAGGTGGAAGAAACTGTCCCAGGCCAGCACCGCGTCGAAACGGCGCCCCAGCGCCAGGCCGCGCATATCGCCGACCAGCCATTCCATGGACGGGAAGCGTTCGCGGCACAGCGCTATCATGGCCGGCGAGCCGTCCATGCCGGTCACCTTGAAACCCTTGCGGATGAAGAAGCCCGCCAGCGGCTCGCCCGAACCGCAGCCCAGGTCCAGCACGCTGCCGCCCTCCGGCAGCCGGGAGGTCATGGCCTCCAGGTATTCGCGCTCCATCAACTGCCTGCCGCGGTTGGCGTCGAACCACCCGGCTATCCTCTCGTATTTCCCGCAGATATCCCCCGGCATGACTAAATTCTACAAAAGAAAACCGCCGGAGTTTGTTTTGGGGCGGACACTGTAGTATTATTTCCGCATGCAAAAAATAAAGATCGAAAACCAGGCCTTCACCGGGTTCTCCTGGCTGTCGGGCTGGCTGTTCACCATCGGGTTCCTGCAGCTCAGTTTCTGGAAGGGCGTGATGGCCCTCCTGCTCTGGCCTTACTACATCGGGGTACACATCCGCGTCATCATCGCGGGATGATCAGACGAAGTTTATCTCCAGGCGCTTGCCGAAGACGCGGGCGATCTTCTCCAGGGTGGTCAGCGAAGGCCGGTACTTGTCCTGCTCAATACGGGAAACGACCTGTTGCCGGGTGTGCAGACGGCGCGCCAGCTCGGCCTGGGTCATGTGATGGCGCTCGCGCAGGTCGGCTATCTTGTGGGCGATCAACAGCCCGGCCACCCCGCGTTCGTATTCCCGCCGCATCGCGGGGGTCTTCAGGAATTCTTTCTCGAAATCCTCGTGGGTATAATCCTTTTTCTTCATATATCGTCTCTCCACACTATTGGAACCCGTCTTTTATCCGTTTAGCCCTCTCTATTTCTTCCGGAGGCACCGCCCGGGCCTTTTTCAGAAACCCGTGCGTCAGCACGATGCCGCGCGAGTGAAAGAAGTATAGTATCCGCGGCTCGTAATGCGCGAATGAGACGCGCAGCTCGAATATCTTGTCGCCCAGATAACAGGCGTAGCGCGGCTTGGCCAGCGGGCCGGTCAGGGAGAGATACTTTATGTGCTCCGCGACCTTGCTCCCTACTTTTTCCGGCAGGGACAGGATAAAATCCCGGACGAAGTTCTCCCCCCGGGGCGACACGTAATAGATCACATTGAACATCGCGGCGGCTCCCCGGGGCACCGCACGATTTACAACAATTTTGTTGTCTTAACAGTTTACATCAAAATTGTTGTATAGTCAATGCCCCGCCCACGCCTGTTATAGCGTAGAGGACGCGCGCGACAACGGTGTGTCGCACCCCAAAACAAGACCGCCGGGCTTCCCCGGCGGCCAGAAGGTCAAAAGTAAAGACCTGACCCCTTCAGTCAGCCGAGTCCCGATATTTTCGCGCGGACTTCGGCGAATTCGCGGTAGGAATCCGCCTTGCCGCTGAGCCGGGCGCTTTTTTTCAGTGCGGAATCCATGTCGCCAGTACGCCCCAGTATGCCCAGCGCCAGCGCGTAATGTACATAGGCGTTATAATAATCGGCCTTGTACTTAAAGAAATCCTCCCAGGCCTTCACGGCCCGGCGAGCCCACATCCCGGCGAGGCCGCGGCGCCCGGCGGCGGCGTGCGCGTAGGCGTAGTTGGCAGCGCCCACTCCCTGCCCGTAGTGTCCCCAGGCATGCCCGCCGGCCGCGGCTTCCCGTCCAAGGAAATACTGTTTCCTGAACTGGCCGGTATGGTAGTAGTATTCATTGCGTGCCGCGATATTCCACTCCCACCTAATATTACCCAGTTTGCGAAGCAGCCCGCGCAGTATGACGCGGCTGCGCGCCTTAAGCGCCTTGCCGCGCGCCCCGCCCAGGCTCTCGGCATAATCGCCCAGCACCATAGCGTAAGTTTTGGCGACCTTAAAATCCCGCGGATATTTCCTGTACAAGGGCGTAAGAAGCGACATAGCCCGCCCGTATTCCGCGTCCTCGACCGCCTCCCATATTTTCTTATAGCTCTCCGCCCAGGCCAGCGAGGGCATTATCCCCGGAGCTTCGCGCAGTGTCTCACGAGGCTTGGACAGACTTAATCTATCAACGACAAAACCAGATTTCCGGAAAAAGCCCTGGGATACGGGGTTAAAATCATCTACCGCCGCAATAACAGAAGTTTTGGTTTTGCGCTTTAGCCACGACAACATCAGATACTGCACACGGCGTCTTTCACGGATATTAAGCGTCTTGCGTATCCACACCCAGCCTATGATCCTGACGGGCTCACCCCTGTACTCATAATCCTTAAGCAGCATGAGCCCGGTGAGACTACGGCCCTTAACTATACGGAGCGCCATATCGAGAGGCATCCCGCTATAAAACTTCTTGCCCGAGGCCATGCGGATTCCCCATTTTTCTTTTGGAAAATACATCCGTATCAGAGGCCGGGTTGTCGCGGCATAAGCGCTTATCAATTCCTTGAAGCCCCTGAAAGACCTGCCCCTGATAGCGGCGCAGCCGGAAGGCGGCACCGGTACTCTTATGTCAGCCCTTTTAGCGATATACCCAAGGGACGCCTCATACTCTACCGGAATATTCTTCTGCAGCAAGGCGTAAAGGCCGTCCACCTGCCTGCGCGGATAGAAAGTCAGCGTCCTGACGCCCTCCGGCCGCTTTATCAGCGCCAGCATCTTCCGATCCACCGAGGCCAGCGACGGAACCCTGAACGAAAGTTTTTTAGGCGCAGCAGGAGCCGCCTTGTCGCTTTTCTCCATATTCACGGACACCGCCACCTCGCGGCTATTCCTCCAGGTGGACCATATCGCCGAACTGGCGGTAGAAGGACTCGCGCCGGTCGCCGGGGATAAGCTTAACCATCTTGACCAGCGAGCCCCAGGTCTCGGTCATCTCCAGTCCGCCGATGACGAAGCCCTGCTTCAGCTTAAGGATCAGTATCGACTTGTTCGTTGGCTTATGCTGGCTGGAAATGCGCTCATAACCCAGCTCCCCCAGATAGGCGACGAAAGCCTTCAGGAAAGCGCTGTATATCCCGCGGTCCTGGTATTCCGGCAGTATGCCGGTATTGCGCATATAGAAGGTCTGAAAATCCTCCGCCTCGCCCATATGCCAGCCGACGGGCTTTCCCTTTGGGTCGAGGAACAGGAAGTATTCATGATGGAGAACGTGGTAATTCTCCCAAAACTTCTCCGCTTTTTTCCTGCGCTCGGGCGTGAGACGGAAACACGGCGTCTCGCCCCGGTCGGGGAAAACGAGCGAGTATTTTTCGGCCACCAAGTCCATGACCTCTTTTCTCGTCGCCGGCCTGACCGTGAACCCGCCCTTCACCTTCAGCGGGAAATATTCCCGCCGCAACGCGTCAACGTTCATCTCTTTCGTTTTCATATAGCTCCGGTTCCACAGGATTTACGCGGGATTCAAAACTAACGAACACCTGGCGCGTCGGCCTTCCAGTCGAACACCTTGTAAGAACTCACATCGAGCTCCCCTTTATAAAGCAGGTGCGGGGCATATCCCCACATGACAGGAGGCCGGTTCTTTTCGAAACTGCGGCGATAATAGCGCAAGTTGCGCTCGGGCATCCCCGAAAGCTCTTTGACACGCGCCGGGACGATAGGCTCGAACTCATCCCTCCGAAATTCCCGCACTTTCCCGTCCCTATCGCCCTCTTCTTCGTTCCGATAAAGCACGGCGTCGGCGGAAAGAACGTGCGAAAGAGGGACCTCAAACCACTCCCGGCTCACTTTATGATGCTCGAAACCCGTTTCCGACAAAGACTTGTATATCAGGGACGGATGCATCAGCGAAAAATGCAGGACATCGTTCCAAAGACAGCCGAAATACTCTATCACGGCCCGCGTCATCCATTCGCGGCCCTCATACTTCTTCATATACCTGGCATAAACATCCGGATACACCGTTTTCAGGCGATTCAGCGGATAAAGTCGCGTACCCTTAAAGTCCGCTTGTTTAATGTGGTAGACACAGATCCCGCTAGTGTTCATAAATCCCGCCGGCTATTTTTTCCGGGTGAAAAAGATCCTGTACGGCTTGAGCCCAAAGCGCGATTCATCCTTCTGTGACTCCTTGTTATAGTCAAAATTAGCGGAGGCCATATGGGGCTGGGCGTTGTCCTTCACCCACCTGGTGATCTTGTACCTGGCGTCTTCGCACTCCGCCTTCGGGAGACGCTTATCTATCCATGACCAGGTGAAGGTGCTGCTCTTCCTGGCTTCAGGCCTGGGAATATCCGCCAGCGAGGCGATACCAACATTCCGGCCGTTCTTGAAAAGAAGCACGGACCTGACCTGACCGTTCCGTACCATATCCAGATACTGTTTCTGTTCCTTATAAAAAGCGGGGCCGTTCCTGGTTTTCCGCACGGCGTTATAGCGGCAAAGCGTCGCCTTGGTCACGGCCATCGCCTCGGCCGCGTTCCTGGGCGGCCGCGCGATTATCGGCGAATTCTTGAGCGACCTACCCAGCGGCTTGAGCGCGCTCGTCTTCCCTCCGAACATATATCGTATCGAGTGTATGTCTTTTGACCTTTTCGTAGACTTCGTCCCAAAACTATTAGACACTTTCCCGGCTGCCTCCGCTTAATCTAGCACTTTTCCTGACTTCCTTCCATCTTTAGGTTTATCGCTTTTCTTCTGGCCAGGGTCCGGGCCTTCTTTTCCGCCCGCAGCCTTAATACCTCCTCCTTTTTTCCGGCATAGACATCATTGGGGCTCACATTCTTCAGCCCCTCGTGCGGCGTGGCGTTGTACCGCTCGACCCCGTCTTTTATCGCTGCCTTCAACTCGCCGGGGCTGCAATACACCAGCAGGCACACGCCCTCTTTTATCCGCCGGTTGAACCGCTCCACCTTGCCCTGCGTCTGCGGGTGATAGGGTTTGCCGAAGATGTGCCTTATCCCGTGATAGCCCAGGTATTTTGCCAGCACCTCGGATACGAATCCAGCCCCGTTATCCGACAACAGCGTCGGGCGGGATTCTTTCGGCAGCGCCTTTATCCCGGCGTTCTCGATTGCGGCCTCCAGCGCCTGCGAGGCCGAATTGCCGGTCTCGTCGGGGGCCAGCTCCCAGCCGACTATCTTGCGCGAATAATCGTCCAGCACCGGCAGCAGCTTGTAGTAGCCCCAGTTCACCACAAAGAAGTTCGTCCCGTCTATCTGCCACAGCTCGTTAGGACGGCTCGTCTTGTGGCGCCATTCCTTGGCCGCCGGCAGCTCTGCCAGCGGCCGCGGCGCTATCAGTCCCTTCTCTTTCAGCAGCCCGTACACCTTCGACTCGGATACGTAGAAGTCGCTCTCGTCAGTTATCTTCACCGCCAGCAGCCTCGGCGACAGCTCGGGATGCGCTTTGGCCGTGGTCGTCACCACGGCCTCTTCCTCCGCTGTAAGGCGGTTCCAGATGCGCCGGGCCACCGGCTTCTGCTTCCCCGTGTCCATGCCTAGATACCCCTGCCGCCAGCTGTAATACGTGCTTTCAGGTATGCCGAGCCCTTTGAGAATGGCCCGTTTGCCGCGTTTACCCTCTAGCATCCCCACAAGTTCGCGTCGCTCCTCATCGGTCATCCGGTAATGCCAGTATCGTCCGAGCCTTGCAGACTTTTTTTAAAGCGGACACTTCCAGGACCTGCTCGGCCAGAAGGACCTTCAGCTTTTCGTTCTCGCGGCGTAGGCTTTTAACCTCGCCGTCCGTCGCCTGCCGCCGGCTGTCGCCCATCAGGCGGGCTTTGCCGCCTTCCATGAAGTCTTTCACCCAGTTGTAATAGATCGCCGGGGAAATGCCTTCCTTGCGGCAGAGATCCATTACGGAGATCTCCCGCTTCATGCCTTCCAGGACTATTCTGATTTTATCTTCGGCGCTGTACTTGCGGCGGGTATAGCGCCTGACCTTCCCCATGAACGCCTGGGCGCTTACGGCTACCGCGGTGTGCTGTGACGTGCTTTCCATACTGCCTCCTTGGCTATTTTATAGCTTTTCCAACCGGGAGGTCAGCCTGGGAAAGTGTCTGTTAGGTTTTAAGCGAAGTCTCCAAGGGATGCAAAAGATTTACAGTGTTGCGTTAGATTCTTGAGACCGCCATATACTATCCCCCCCCCATTTACACCGCCCTTGGCGCAAACTTTTAGAACCCTTATAAATCGAAAGCGCACAATTAACGAAGTGCAATTCCTTTGCATCACTTGCATGCCATAGAGGCATTGCATACATCAACACACCGGAGATTTTCTCAGCAATTGAGAGCAGCCAAAAGCAAGCCCCCATTTCTCGCACTGTCTCTTGGCTCTTAAAAAGGGATAGGGGGGGGGGGGGGTATCGATGGACTAATTTAGTTTACGCAGCCACGCAGTAGCTTCATCAATAAAATATTTAAAACCAACATCTTGTTTGTCACGTCCCACCTAACCAAGGCCACTCCATTCCCACATAACCGAGGCCACTTTTCCGAATCGTTTTTACTCTAGCATTTTCTCACTTCCGCCTTCCCAACCTCGCCCCGCT
>JAGVVD010000027.1 GCA_019135865.1 Elusimicrobiota bacterium | reverse complement strand
AATGGCCCCGGCAAAAGTGGTCTCGGCTAACTGGGAATGGAACCAGTCAATGTGGTCTCGGTTAGGTGGGAATTACTGCCTGTTTTGCGGTCTCGGGTAGCTGGGACGTAACACTTGTTTTCCTACAGAATACAGATCCATCACATCTGCAATTTTTTCGCCATACTCAATGCCCCCGAGTGGCGGACTCACATCAGCCAGCACCTGTCTCAACACTGTTTTGTAATGGTTTTTCGAACCAGAGGCCAAAACACTCACTTGCGGGATACTGCAACCCGTAACCGCGGCCAAAGCCGAAATATCAAGCAGATACCATCGCTCAATATATGGAGCAGGAATTATCGGTATAACACATGAGAAGGAAGATTTCTCCGCTATAGTTGATATTAATTTTCTCCGAGCTAGAAATCCAGCAGAATTTGCGTCAGAAGCCACCAACAACAAATCCGCAGTCAAACTCGGGAAACTACGAGCCTCGGCAATAAAATTTTTAAAAGCTTCTAAAGATTTGCCACCTCGACTATGCAAGACCAACAAATCAAAGTCCCTTTCATCTAAATTATTATCGCGCACCAACCGCCTAAACAACGGGGGAATAATTGCCTGATGGCCTGCATCCTCCAAAAAAAGTTTAACGTGATATTTAGCCACCGTAATCACCCCGAATAATCCTTTCCTCCAGGTATTTCGATATTTCCCCTTCTTTATATAAGACACCAAAGGACTTAAATGGAACGAACTCCGTACCATTTCCTCGTCTTTGGCAGACAAGCAACTCCGTGTCACTAAAGTATGTAGGAAGTATCGGCGAATGAGTGTTCACTAAAATCTGCCTATTACCATCTGCGGCATTCCTCAACAACTCGGCAATATTCTGCAATCTCCTTGGGTGAACCCCATTTTCTGGCTCCTCATACCCGACTGTAGATGCGCCAGTAATAGGCGACAGAATTGCCAACAGCCCTAACACCCTCAAAGTGCCCTCTGAAATCAACTGATTCGAGTAAGAAGCAGAATCCTCTGTAATCTTTAGAAACAACTCGGCCTTTTCTGTCCGCTGAATGTCGAGATCTGTTAACCTAGGCAATATTTGCCTGGCTGCAAGCTTTAAAGATTCAAAATGCTTAGGTTTTTTAACCTTGACGGTATGATAGAAAGCAGCAAGTTCCCCACCTTCAGGTGTGGGGGTTGTTACATCTGCAATTGCATTACTCTCTCGCATCAATTTGCGCGGCTCAAAGTAGTAAAACAGGCATCGCGAAAGTTCCTCACGAAAAGCCGTAATATGCGGATAATGTGGTGCATATAGCGGGGTGGAAACGATAGTATAGTCCAATCCCACATCATGAAAAGTTGGATGAGACTGCCCCTCCATCCTCAAGCGGATTTTCCCACCACTCTTTGAGATAAATGGATTTCTAGACCTCACTTCGCCATTTTTCCTTAAGGCGACCAACGCTTCGTCTATCACACGAACGATGCCCGTCTCGGGCTGTATATCAAGCTCAATACGATATCTCAAATACTTTTCAGTAACACGCGGCTTCTCCTCATTCGGTAAATGCGGAGTATCGATGCGTTTTCGCAAATCCCGAATACGTTGCTCAACATCTAAAACAACTTGCTCAGTTAGCACCACATCAATCTCAAAGGAAATAATGTGATTTTCTTTGTTTTTCAAGTCAGTGATATCCCCCTCAGAATATGAAATTGATTCGATTGGCAACCCCCGATGTGACTCGAAAGCCTCTTTGATATTTTTTTTCGTAACCAATCGCGCCACTAAATTTAACG
Source organism: Elusimicrobiota bacterium (assembly GCA_019135865.1). Lineage (GTDB taxonomy): Bacteria > Elusimicrobiota > Elusimicrobia > Elusimicrobiales > UBA9959 > UBA2231. The sequence continues at coordinate 40,405 of JAGVVD010000027.1, read as the reverse complement.
CATCAAAAAGGTTGCTCTTACCTGCTGAATTTGGCCCTAAAACAACCGTCAATGGGAATAAATTAACATTTACATCCATTAGTGACTTATAGTTTTTGACACTAAATCGGCTTATCATCTTGTTTTCCTTTCTAACCGCTTTTTAATGAAAGTGCTAGTACTCTCAGGAACTTATATTATGCCCGCGATTTAACATCTATATCAAGAGTGATTTCCCCAAATCCACATAGGCGAGGAGGCCATTGGCGGGTTTGGAGTAGGCCTCGGTGAGGATAGCAAGGTAGTTCTTCATCTGGGGGGTGTATTTGGCGGTGTTTTCCTGGCCGGTTTTGAAGTCGATGACGGTGACGGAGTCGGCGTCTATGAGGACGCGGTCCATGCGGAAGAGGGAGCCGGACTTGTCTATGAACTCGGCCTCTACAAGGACCTGGCGGCCGGGGGCGGCGGCGAACAGGGGCGCGGCCTCAGGGCTCTTGAGGAAAGAGACCAGGCTTTTGACCACCTTGGACTTGTCGAACTTGAAGGGATACTTGGGGGACAGCTCATCGAAGGCGGCGGAGATCTCCCCCTCCAGGTCCCCCGGCAGCTCTATGAACCGGGCCAGTATGGCGTGGACCAGGTCGCCCTCGGCGGTCTCGAAATAGCTGGTATAGGTGGGCTTGGCTGCCTCAAAGCCGCGTTCGGGGCGCGCGACCGGGGCGGCTATCTCTACCGGGGCGCTGGGCTTGCGGGCAGCGGGAGTGCGACTAGCGGGCTTGCCCAGCTCGCAGGTGGTGAAGAGGTCGCTCAGCTTGGGTTCGCCGGCTTCGGTCTTGCGCTTCTTTTTTACCACTAAATTGTAGAGCTCGTGGCGGGCGCGGGTGGAAATAACATAGAGGACATTGAGGTCCTGCACGGCGGAGTCGGTCCTGCGGCCCTCGTATACCGGGCGGAGTTTTACGGACTGCTCGGCCGCGGACTTGGTTATGTGATAGACGTGGATGGCGCCGTCCTTCTCCTCGAAATACATCGGGTCGGACTGGCTCTTCTCCTCGTACATCAGGTTGATGACCACGGAGAAGCCCAGGCCCTTGGACTTGTGGAAGGTCATGACGCGCACGGCGTCTATGTACTCGGGCAGGGCTATGGCGAAGACCTTGGACTTATCCTCGTCCTCGCCGGAGGCGTATTCGATGAAGGCGCGCGGGCTGGTGACGCCCTCGGCCTCCAGGGCGGTGACGGCGTCGAGCAGCCGGGCCAGGAAGGCCTGCTCGGACGGGAAATTGTCGAAGACTTTGAAAGCGGCGTATACCAGCGAGGCCAGCTCATAGAGCGGCAGGTAGCCCACCTTGCGGAAGGACTCGTCCAGGTGCCGCTCCCAGTATTTGCCGTACCTGGGATGGTTGCGGAAGGCGGCGTATAAAAGGGCGTTGCGGTCCTGCTGGCGGGCCTCGAAGATGAAGCCGCGCATATCGTCGGCGGAGAGGCCGGTGAGCTTGGTGAATATATCGCCGGTGATGAAATCGGCGAAGGCCAGGTCGTCCGACGGGGTCTCAAGGAAGCGCAGCCAGGACAGGAGCTCCGCCACTACTTTGCGCTTGCGTATATCGAGCGAGCTAAGCGAGGCCACGGGCACGCCGGCCTCGGTCAGCCATTCGACTACCGGCTCTATGCGCTTGTTCTTGGCGACGAGGATGGCGATCTCGCCGAGAGGATATCGCCGGCGCGCGCCCTCGACCGCAGCCAGCAGCCAACGCTTCTGCTCCGCGGCGTCGTCGGGGTCGTCGAGCTCCAGAACGTCGGTGCGGACATAGCCGTCCTTGACCCGGTCGGGCCGGACGCTCTGGTCGTAGGTGGTCAGCTCGGTGATATCCTCGCCCAGCAGGTCGGGCGAGTTCTTGAGCTTCTCCTTGAAAAGCGTGTCCACATAGCCCAGCACATTGCCGTCGGAGCGGTAATTGACGGGAAGGTCGGAGTATTTCAGCTCGCCGCCCAGCGAGGCCAGCGAGATATGCTCGGGCTCCGGCTTCTTGCCCTCGGCTTTATCGAGGAAATCGCGCATGATGCGGTAGTCGGCGTTGCGGAACATGTAGATGGCCTGCTTGATGTCGCCCACGACGAACAACGAGCCGGTCTTGGACAGCCCCTCCTCCACCAGCGGGCGGATGACGTCCCACTGCAGGCGGTTGGTGTCCTGGAACTCGTCGATGAGGAAATGGCTGATGCGCTCGCCGAGCTTTAAGTAGACCTCGGGCACATTGTCGGCGTTTATGTAGGAGGCCAGCCGCTTGGCGATGTCGTTTATGTGGATGACGTCGGTCTTGCCGCGCTTGACCCGCTCCAGCTCCTCCTTGAACCGGTCGTAGATGCCGACATAGGGATGGTAATAGGCGGCGGCGTTGAGCTCGGTGAGCTCTATGACCAGGTCGCTAAGGCGGGCTATGTCCTTATCCCAGTCCTCGGGGAACTTGGACTTCTTCTGGCCGTTGAAGACGCCGAACTTAAAGCTCCAGGCGGCCAGGAAATCGGTGACGCTTTCGGCGTGCATGGCGTCGCGGGCGCTCTCCTTGACCAGCGCGGGACCGAAGCGGCCGACCAGCGCGCGGGTCTCCTTGAGGACCGTCTTGAACTTGTTGAGGACGGCGGCCTCGTAGTCGCCCTCGCCGCGGGCTATGACGCCGGCCGTCTTGCCCTCCTGCCTGAGGAAGCTGTCGAAGTTCTCCCTGACGCGCATGACCGGGTTCCAGGGATAGGCCGTGCTCTTGGGCAGGACGGCGAGGAACCTGTCGATCTCGGCCTCGGGCAGGTCCTTGCCGATGCGCGAGAACATGCTGTAGAGCGCCAGGTCGATGAGGACGTCGTAGGCCATGGTGATCTCGGCCTTGAGCGGCAGCTTGAGCTCGTCCACGCTGGCCGACATGACGCGGGCGAGGAAGCTGTCGATGGTCTGGATGTGGAAATCGGAGTAATTGTCTATGACGCGGTCCACCAGCGCGCCGGCGCGTTTCACTATCTCCGCGCGGGAGAGCGAGACCAGCGCCATGGTCTCCTTGAGCTTCTCCTCGTCCCGCTCCAGGGCCAGGTCCTTGAGCCAGCCCAGGATGCGCGACTTCATCTCCTTGGCGGCGTTGTTGGTGAACGTGACGGCCAGGATACTGGAGAGGTCGTTGTCGGGGACTTTTTCCGAGAGGAGAAGCTGCACGTAGCGCTGGGTGAGGGTGTAGGTCTTGCCCGAGCCGGCGCTGGCGCTGATCAGCAGCGCGTGCGGGAAGGCGAGCTTCTTGTCGCTCTCCAGGACCGGGGCGGCGGCTTTGGCGGGATTCTTGGCCATAAAGGTATTATAAATAATCGGGGCGACAGCGTGGTGTCGGGCCCCCGAAGGCGGTTGAGCGGGGAGCTAGATCTTTATCCAGGTGAAGACGGCGAGCTCGGCCAGGCCGAGCAGCGCGAAATAGACGGCCGCGGCGCCTATGGCCGTATGCGGCTGCTCTATCCAGGCGCCGGTGCCGCAACCGACGACCATCGGCCTGACTATCTCCGTCTTCATGCCGCGCTTGGGCAATACCATCAGGCCCAGGAAGATGCAGAACATATAAAGTATGAAGCCCGTGACGCTATGCGCCTTCAGTAGTTTGAAGTCGTGGGCGGTCATGAACAGCGAGGCGAAAACGGCGCGGCCTATCATGAGCATTATGAAAGAAGAGGTCAGGCCCGGGACCTTGAAAGCGAAGCCGATGACGGCGGCGAAGAGCAGGTAGAAAGCGCAGAGGCCCAGCATGACCGTCACCGGCGTCTCCGCGCGCGGCCCGAAGGTCGTCGCGAAAAAGACGCCGGAATGGATGACGATGAATTCCATTATGAAGATGGCGATGCCGGAGCGCACCCAGTCCGGGTGATCGCCGGCCTGGGGATCGCCCCAGACGCGCCAGAGCTTATGCGCCATCAGGAGGGCGGGCACGGCGGCCGCCAGCGCACCTAAGAACTGCAGCACGCGGCCTCCGTAAGGCGTCGTAGGAGCCCCATTCAGCGGGCGGCGCCGTCGAAGTCGGGCATAAGCCGCAGGAGCGGCTGATCCGCCGGGTCCGCGGCGCCGGGCAGGAAATCGGGCATCTCCATGGCGGCGGGCTTGAGGCCGGACTGCACGCCGAAGAGTTCCAGCAGGCGGACGGTGTAGAGGACGGTCAGCGGCTTTATCTCCGTCAGCATGGCGCGCGCCAGATCGCGCTCGGCGACCATCTCCGGCTTGGAGAGGGCGTCGGGCTTGGCGGCCATGATGGCGTCCACGAAAACGGCGTTGATCACCTGCAGGCGCGATTCGAGCGGCTTGGTGGGCGTGGCGCGGCCACTGGCGCAGACGTCCAGGCCGGGCTCGCGGCGGCAGGCGTCCAGCCGGACGGAGGCCTCTATCTCCAGCGAGCGGCGGGCCAGTTCCACGAAAAGCCCGCCCAGGTCGCCGGGCGTCGCCTCTTCCGCTATGCCGGGGACCTTGCCGCGGCCGGCCTCGTACTCGAAGGCGCGGTGCTCGAACTCCATGAAATTTATCTTATGCGGCGTCACGTGCGCGGGCACGGACATGTCGGCCAGCAGGTGGGCGACGCGGCCCAGCCAGTAATAGGCGCGGGCCTTGCCGTCGGCGGAACCGGAAAGGTAGTTGGGGACGACCTTCTCCTCCCAGAGCCGCATGCCGCGCTCGCGGGCGCTCTCCCACTGGAACGCGCCCTTGCCGCCGCATTCCGGGGTGGTGGCCTCCAGCAGGTTGGAACCGCAGGCGGCCGAAGGACGCCCCGCCAGGAAGTTCTCGATGAAAAAATAGTGGTTGCAGTACATGTGCCGTGAGCCATAGAGCAGCTTCGACTTGCAGGGCCCGTAACGCTCCGGCTCCTCGTCCCTGAACTCCACGCCGTTGAAGACGGTCTTAAAGCCCTTGGCGGCCTTGTCCTCCATCACGGAGCCGAAGCGCAGGAAATCGCCGTAGGCGCTCAGCTCGGCGCAGAGCGCCGTATCGGTCCCGGAAGCGCAGATGCCGCCTATGGCGCCGGTCATGAAATCGGAATGCTCGGGGGTATTATAAGCGAAGGCCGGCGCGGAGCAGAGCAGGATGGCGGCGACCGAAAGGGCTTTATGGTTTTTCATATGGATAGTTTAGCACCGCGCGCGCGGCCGGCCATGGGCCGGAAGGGCCCGGCGGCGCGGTAAATCGGCCCTGGGAGGACCGGGCCATAGGGGCAACAGCGGCGGGACGAGAGGGAACTATCCGATACTGTAGAGGGTCATCGGCTCGGATTTGCCCTTCATCAGGACGGGCTGCCCTTTGATGAAGGTCGCGCCGGGGAAGTCCTCCGGCCGGACGCCGGCCAGGACGGCCTCGCTGAGCAGGATCTGCGCGCCGGAGCGGCGGGTCTGGCTCTCGATGCGCGAGGCGACGTTGACCGTGTCGCCGAGTACGGTGTACTCCAGGCGCGCCTCGGTGCCGACATTGCCGGCCACCAGTCCCCCGCTGTGCAGGCCGACGCCGAACTCCACCCGCGGGTATTTCCCCCCCGCGTTGAAGCGCTCCAGCGCCTCCCGCATGCCCAGCGCCGCCCGGACCGCGGCCGCGCGGTGGTCCTCCACGCCGAAGACGGGCGAGAACACGGCCATGACGGCGTCGCCGATGAACTTATTAATGACGCCGCGGTTGGCCATGATGGGCGCGGTGATGTGCGAGAAATACTCGTTGAGGAACCTGATGAGCTCGGCCGGCGGCAGCTTCTCGCTCAGCGGCGTGAAGTCGCGTATGTCGGAGAACAGCACCGTGGCCTGGATCTCCTCGCCGGCCAGGTTGACCTTGCCGCTCTTCATGATCTTCTCGGCTATCTCGATGGAGACGTAGCGGCCGAAGGTGTCCTTGATGTGGTCGCGTTCCACCAGCCCGTCGAGCATCAGGTTGAAATGACCCTTGAGCTGGCCCAGCTCGTCGGCGTAGAAGACCGAGGTCTTGCAGTCGAAGTCGCCGGCGGCGACGGCCTTCATGCGCCGCACCAGCGCGCTGAGCGGGACCTGCACGTTCCAGCGGTAGAACAGCAGCGAGACGGCCTGGAACAGCAGCATCAGTGCGACCAGGACGCCCATGACGAACAGCGGGGCCAGGGCGCGTATGGTGTCGTAACCGAATACGGGGGCCTTGCCGGACGCGCGGGCGGTCCTGAGCAGGTCCATGAAGATGTCGACATTGGCGTAGGCGGGGATATAGACGCAGAGGGCCAGCGGCACCGCGGCCAGCGAGAACAGCATGAGCGCGTAGCGCAGAGACAGGCCGACGGCGAAGCCGTGCTTGAGGCCGTGCGGGTCGGTCTCGAGGAAAAAAGGCCGCGCTATATAGCGCCGGATATAGGCGCCGGTCACTTCCAGGTTGAGATAGCTGACGAAGGCGCCCATCAGCAGCGACGAGACGGCGAAGACCAGTTTCATCTTGTCGGGCACCGGGCCGTAGCTCTCCGTGTACGACGCGACGCTCATGAAGTAGCGCTGGAGGGAGACGGCCCAGCTCAGGCCGAAAAGGACGATAGGCAGGTTCACTATCCGCTTCTCCACCGCGGACTGGAGCGGCCGCAGCTTGCCGAAATGGCGGCGGTAGAGCGGCCAGAGCCAGGCGAGGATGAACAGGAAGTAGAACCCGGCGCCGGTGCCTCTGTTCTCGTAAACCTCCCGCTCCTTCCATTCGCCCTTCTCGTAGCGCAGCTGCTTCTTCTTCTCCACCTTGATGGGGCGGAAGATGCGCATCAGCTCTTTCTGCGAGAGTTCGAACTTCTCCCCGCGCTCCCGCGCGCCCGCGACGCGCGCCCATTCGGTCTTGAGCAGGTCGACGTCGATCAGGGAATATTTCTCGAAGAAGGACGCGGTGGTGCCGCCGAAAAAGACCATCAGGCCGAAGAGGAAGTAAAGCCCCAGGTGCAGCGGCGCTATCTTGCGGAAGATCCACCCGACGGGGCTCAGGACAAGGGAGATGATTTTCTTCAGGAATATGATCGTAAAGACTCCTTAGAAACGGTAGCCCAGCGTGGCCTGCTGGCGGGCGTTCATCTCCTTGCCGGTGTCGAAGGAGAGGTCCAGCGACCAGCCGCCGTCGCCGAAGCCGAGACCGAAGACCAGGCCCTCGGCGGGCCTGTCGAAAAGATAGCCGAAGCGCACCCTCATCATCAGCCCGACGGCCATGTCCATGTCCAGTTCCAGGCCGGCCTGGTAATAGGAGTCCTCCTCGCGCGGCTTGACCAAGTCGGCCGTGAGCAGCGTGGCGAAATAGACCAGGTCGGCGTCCTTGTCCAGCAGGTTGGGCGGGGTGAACTCCACGCGCCAGGCGGCGCCCAGGCGGCCGACCCTGGGGGCCGGGTCGCCGTCGTTCTCGAAGGTGAACTCGCCGCCGGAGTTCAGCACGGCCGCGCCGAAACTGAGGCCCCGGCCGGCCCTGAACAGGAGGCCCGCGTCGTAGAGCAGTTCCGAGGCCGAGGCGGTCTCGGCCAGCTCCACGCGCACGTGCTTGAGCGTCGCGCCCAGGCCCAGCCGGCCGCTGGGCCGCCAGGCGGCCGAAGCGTAGAGGGCGCGGTCCTTCTCCGCGTCCACGTCGCCCTTGAAGCCGCTGGAGAGATTGAGGTACATATTGCCCGCGTCGAAATACATGAGGCCGGGCGTGAGGACGAAGGCGCCCAGCGGCAGCGGGACGGCTGCGAAGCCGTGCGAGACCTCGCCGAAACCGCGCAGGTAGCTGGCCGAGACGGAGACCCGCTCCTCGAAGGCCAGCGCGCCGGGATTATAGTTGAGGCTCTCCCCGCCGCCGGCGACGGCCGTGAAGGCCTGGCCCATGGCCGCCGAGCGCGCGCCGAGGGCCGCGTTGAGGAAAGGCGCGGCCGTGCGGCCGGGCTCCGCGGCCGCGGGACCGGCGGCGCAGGCGAGCGCCAGGAGCAGCGGGGCGGCGGTTCTCCTCATTTGAGCAGCACCACCTTGGTGGTCTCCTTGAGCTTGGGGCCCGTTACGTGGAGCAGGTACAGCCCGCTGGCGGCGGTATTGCCGCCGTCGGTGGAGCCGTTCCAGAAGAAGGTGGTGGTGCCGGCGCCGGCGGGCGCGTCGTAAAGTTTTTTGACCAGCCCGCCGTTTATCGTGTAGACGTCGGCCCTGACCACGCCGGGGGTGAAGATGGTGACGTCCACACGCGCGCGGCCGCCGGAAAGCGGGCGGAAGAGATTGTCGGTCAGGCCGACATAGCCGGGACGGTAGTCCACGGTCAGCGCGTCGGCCAGCGCGCCCTGGCGGCCGTCGGGATTGACCGCCGTGGCCGTGTACTTGCCCAGCGGCGCGCCGGTGGGCGTGGCGTTGACCGTCAGTTCCATGTCCGAGACCCGGACGACGGAATTTATCGTCAGCGCGGCGGGGCCGGTGAAGGTGAAGACCGCGAGGGCCGGGTCGAAGATCTCGCCCGTCACCGTGAACGGGACCGCGGCGTCGTTGTCGAAGACCGCGGCCGGCGACACGGAACGGACCTCCGGCGAGGCGGTCAGCGCGCTGTAAGCGTAGGAGGTCGCCGCCTGGTCCAGCCGGGAGGTGAAATAGAGGCGCCAGCGGAAGCCGTCGGTGGACCTGGCCACGTCGAAGGCCTCGATCTCGTTGCGCGCGGCGGCCGTCGAGAAGACCAGGACCGGGGCCGACGGGAAGGACAGCCCCGTCGGGCTGTCGGCGGCCAGCACGCGCGCGACCGTCGAACCGTCGACGGCCGGGGCGGCGGCGTAGAGCCGCACGGTCCCGCTGGTCAGCGTGGAGACGGCCACGCGCCAGGCGCCGGTGGTCTCCAGGGCCAGCGTCTCGCCGGCGAAAGTGTCGCCGCCGTCGGAACTCCGCGCCAGGTAGACCCGGCGCGCGGAGGCGTCGTGCGGCGGGCCGCCGTCGCGCACATAGTAGAGCTGGACCTTGTCCGCGCCGGCGAAATAGGGTTTGACGTCGTAGAGGCGCGCCGCGGCCGGGAAGGACACGGCGAAGTCCGGATCGGGGTCCCAGGTCAGGCCGTCCGCCGAGAACGCGCTCAGCAGCGCGTGGCCGTTGGTGCTGACGCCCACGTAGTAGGCGCGCCAGGGGCCGCCGGCCAGCGAGTCGTCGGTATATACGCCCAGCGCGGTTATCGAGCCCGCGTCGAAGTTATAGGCCCCGGCGCCGGTGGAAAGCCGCAGGTCCGGCTCCACCGTCCAGGCGAGCCCGTCGGTGGAACTGGCGCTGAAGACGCCGTAATGCGCGGCGGTGGAAAAATACATGCGGAAGCCGCCGCTCATCGGCGTCACCGCGTGCACGACGGCGGAAGAGAGCCTGACCCCGTCCTGGAGGGTGAAGGACGGCGCCGCGGCCGCGGGGGCGGCGGCCGCCAGCAGCGCCGCGCAGAGATAGCGTCTTATCACAGTAAGCCATTATACAAAACGGGCCGGGCGGCGGCCGGGTCCGTAAAAATGGTAAATTAACCGTGCGCCAAGGGGGCTATATGGCTAAAGCCGCTTTCATACACCTGCACAATCACTCCGAGTATTCGCTTTTCGACGGCATGCTGCGCTTCACCGACTGCCACGGCCGGCCGTCGGAGTTCATGCGCTGGCTGGCGGAGCAGAAGAACCCCGCCATGGCCGTCACCGACCACGGCAACATGTACGGCGCCGCCGAGTTCTATTTCACCGCGCGCGAGCTGGGCATCAAGCCCATCATCGGCTGCGAGGTCTACGTGCAGCGCACGCCGGTGACCGACAAGAGCGAGGGCTCGCACAAGGGCGCCAACCACCTGGTGCTGCTGGCGAAGAACGCCGATGGGTACGCCAATCTCTGCCGCATCGTTTCCCGCAGCTACCTGGAGGGGTTCAATCACGGGCCCAAGGTGGACCTGGAGATGCTGGAGAAGCACGCCAGGGGGCTGATCTGCCTGTCGGGCTGCATAGCGGGCCCCGTCGCCCGCGCCTGCCAGGGCGGCGACCTCGTCGGGGCCGCCGGCGCGGCGCGGCGGCTGGCCGGCATCTTCGGCAAGGGCGACTTCTATATCGAACTGATGGACAACGGGATGAAGGAGCAGGCCGAGGCGATGAAGGGCCTGCTGGCGACGGCCAAAAAGACCGGGCTGCCCGTCGTGGCGACCAACGACTGCCATTACTGGAAGGCCGCCGACTGGGAGACGCACGACGTGAAGCTCTGCCTCAATACCCGCTCGCTCGTCGGCGCGACGGACCGCTTCCGCTTCAGCGGCCGCGAATATTATTTCAAGTCGCCGGAGCAGATGGCCAAACTCTTCTCGCACACGCCCGAGGCGCTCAAGAACACGCTGGCCATAGCGGCCAAGTGCGGCGTGAAGCTGCCGGAGGGAGAACCGCTGACGCCGCCTTTCAAGTCGCCGGCGAAATTGAAGGAACTCTGCCTCAAGGGCCTGGGCAAGCCGACCGCCGAACAGAAGAAGCGGCTGGACCGCGAACTCAAGGCCGTCAAGGCCGCGGGGCTGGAGGAGTATTTCCTGATACTGGCCGACGCCGCGCGCCGCGCGCGGTCCGAGGGCGTGCTGACCGGCCCCGGCCGCGGCGCGGCCGCCGGCTCGCTGATAAATTTCGCGCTGGGCCTGACCGCCGTCGACCCGCTGAAGTACGGGCTCAGCTTCGAACGTTTCCTGGACGCCCCGCGCTCGCCTTTCCCCCCGCTGACCGTCGAGGTGCAGGAGACCCGCCGCGGCAAGTTCCTGGAGCTGCTGGCCAAAAAGCACGGCGGCGACGCCGTCGCGGCCGCGGGCTATTTCAGCGTCAAGCAGCCGCGCAACCTGGCCCGCGACCTGGGCATAGCCCTGGGCGTCGACCGCGCCGCCGTCGAGCGGCTGGTCTCCGCGATCCCGTTCAACCACCGCGGCGAGGTATCGGACCTCGTCGAGGTGAAGCACCTGCTGGCCGACCCCGCCGTGGAGAAGCTGGCCGACTTCACCGACCGGCTCTGCGGGATAAAGAACGGCTCGGGCGCCGACAATGCCGGCGTGGTGATCGCGCCCGGACCGGCCGCGGGCTTCATGCCGCTCTCCAACGCCGGCCGCCGCGGCGGGCTGGCCGCGCAGTACGGCAAGCGCGATCTGGCGCGGCTGGGCTTCATGCAGTTCGACCTGGCCGGCCAGCGCGCGCTGGACGCGCAGCAGGCCGCGCTCGAGCGGATAAAGACGCGCGGCTTCGGCCTGGACGCCATAGCGGAGGACGACCTCAAGACCTGGACGCTGATCGCGAACGGCGTCACCACCGGCGTCCACGGCCTGGAGACCGAGGGCATCAAGAAATACCTGGTGCAGCTGCAGCCGTCGCGCCTCGAGGACCTGGCCGCGCTCATCGCGCTCTACCGCCCCGGCCCCATGCAGGCCGGCCTGCTGGACGCCTTCATCGCCGCGAAAGCGGGGAAAGGCGCCCCCGCGCCGCATGCCGCGCTGGAGCCGGTCCTTAAGGATACCAGGGGGACGCTCGTCTACCAGGAGCAGCTCATGGCTGCGGCGGAACTCGTCGGCGGCTTCGCACCGGCGCGCGCCGCCGGACTGCGCCGCGCGCTCGCCGGGGGCGCCGGGGAGGCCCCGGAAAAACTGCGCAAGGAATTCATCGCCGGCGCTAAAAAGAAGAAGCTCGGCCCCAGGGAAGCCGGCGCCATCTTCGACGTCCTGTCCCGCGCGGCCGGCCACGCCGTCTGCAAGGCGCACGCGGTCCCGCAGGCGCTGCTGGCCTACCGCCAGGCCTGGCTCAAGGCCAATTACCCGCGCGAGTTCATGACCGCCCTCGTAGAGAACGAGCGTGGCCGGCAGGACCAGGGCAATTACGCGCTCTACATGGCGGAAGCCAGGCGTATAGGCGTCAAGATCTGACCGGCTGAATAAGTCAACAACTCAACAAGTCAACAACGTCCCCTAGGTCATTGGGCCCGATTCCGGGGGGCCCAATAACTGCCGCGTACCGGGTCCTTAGCCTCATCAGCGGAAGCCCTTTAAAATTCCATAATTACCTTGCAGCCGTAAAGCCGGGCCCGGCCCGGCGCGGAACAAGGAGACAAAATGATCAGGAAAGCGCTCATCTTCTCCCTCGTCATGGCCCCGGTAGCGGCCTTCGCGGCCGAAGCCGACCATTACACCCTCGGCGACTACGAGATCGCCGACATCACGCAGGAGCTCAACGATTACTCCAACTACGCCCTCGGCCAGGTGCTCGAGCGCCTCAACCAGGACGGCGGCTGCTCCGCTCCCGCCGATCAGAAACCCGCGCACGACCCCTTCATGAACGACGACTTCGACAATGAGCCGCCGGCCAAGACCCCCGAGGAGAAGCTCTACGCCGAACTGCGCACCGTCTTCGCCAACCACGGCAAGAGCCGGATGATCAACGACATCCTCGACGGCCGCCTGGCCCGCACCGTCATCCCGCTCAAGGAATCCGTCTACGGCGAATGGTCCGTCGGCAACGGCTTCCTGCTGGGCCGCAGCGGCGCCGCCAAGAGCCCGCTGGCGCTCTCCCCCCTCATCAAGATCAACGGCCACGTGATAGGCGTGGACAAGCTCGAGCACATGTTCGGCATGGGCTACGCCTACTTCAAGCGCCACCACATCAAGGGCATGAAGATGCGCCGCGTGCTCAAGCTGGGCGTCATCGCCGAGAAGACCTACCTGGGCGGCAACTTCCTGGCCACCGGCGTGTTCACCTACGCCGACCTCTCCGCCAACTTCAACGGCATGCGCTTCTGGAACCACATGCTGCAGAAGGACGACGACGTACTGGGCAAGGAGCATAATTACGGCCCCTACGTCACCTGCGACGCCGGCCAGTGGAAGAAGGCCAACACCATCGACTTCTCCCGCTACGTGGACCGCACCTACCAGGAGAACTACAACTGCTCCAAGTTCGCCACCCAGAAGGGCGTGGAGAAGTTCAAGGAATCGCTGGGCCGCCTGGAAGCCAAGCACGGCAAGACCCGCGGCGGCTTCGCCTGCCCCGCCGATCCCGGCCTGCTCGAAGAGGCCGCGGCCAAGTACAGGGTCCCGGTCAACGGCGGCACCACCATCGACCACTGGATAGTCAACCGCGACGGCAACGAGAAGGTCTCCTACTTCAACGAATTCTGATCCCCCCGCCCCCGCCGTAAAACGGAACCCCCGCCATGCGGCGGGGGTTCTCATTTCCGGGGGCGGGCGGCGGGCTAAAGCGAGACGACGCTCATCAGCGCGGCGGTATTGTCGCGCAGCCAGCGGCGATGCGCCTTGTAATCCGGGCAGGCGGCGCGCACGTGCGCCCAGAAATCGCGCGAGTGATTGAGCTCGCGCAGGTGGCAGAGCTCGTGGATGATCACGTAGTCCAGCACGGCCGGGGGCGCGGCGGCCAGCCGCCAGTTGAAATTGAGGTTCCCTTTCGCCGAACAGCTGCCCCAGCGCGTGCGCTGCGAACGGATGGAGATACGCTTGTAGGGGATGCCCAGCTCGTCGGACCAGCGGTCGGCGCGGGCGGTGACCAGCACGCGCGCGCGGGCGATATCGGGCGCGGCGGCGCGGGGGAGCGCGGGACGGCGCGCGCGGCGCGGCCGCCGGTACGCGCGGCGGGCGGGACGCGGAGGACGCGGTACGGTGAAAAGCCCCGGCAGGTCCTTCGAAAGCCCCTTGAGAAAACGGTCGATCTCGCGGCAGAGCCCGCCGGCCTTCCCGGTCATCAGTTTATCTCCAGGACCTCGCCGGCGGCGTCGCGCGGGGCGGTATGCAGCCGGAACTTCAGCGGCTTCCTCTTCTTTCTGAAATAACTGCGCACCTCGCGCTCGGGCAGGTCGGGGCGGTTGCAGTCCGCGCTCAGGTGGGCCAGCACCACGGCCTGCGGCGGACCGTCGGCCTCGCAGACCCGGCGGAGGAAATCGGCCGCCAGCGGATTGGAAAGATGGTACTCCGAGCCCGGGTGCGGGTTGAGCCGCCTCAGTTCCGGGTCGTGGTTGGCCTCCAGCAGCAGCAGGTCGGCGCCCGCGGCGAAGGCCACGTGCATTTCGCTGAAAGCGTGGAAATCGGTGAAAACGGCCGCGCGGCGGCGGGCCAGGCCGCGCCCCCAGGTCACGTCCAGCGCGCAGGTGTGATAGCCGGGCGCGTGCGGCACCTCGGCCTGCGTCACGGTGAAATCGCCCAGCGCCAGCGCGCCGTCGAAGGGCGTGACGACGCCGGCGCACCCGCGTCCGCAGCGCGCTTCGATCTGCTCCGCCGTTAACGGGTGGCAGTAGGCTTTGAGGCCGGCTTCGGCCAGCGCCTTGAGGGAGTTCCTGTTGATATGATCGCCGTGCGCGTGCGTTATGACCGCGCCCAGCAGCTCGCCGCAGAGCTTCCTCGCCTCGGCTATGACCGCGCGGGAATCGCGCTGCGAACCCGGCCCGAAATCGACCAGGAGCCCGCCGCTCTCGCTCCAGAGCAGGGCCGCGTTGCCGCCGCTGCCCGACAGGAAGGACTTGAACATCAAAGCCATAGCGCTCTATTCTAGTAAATACCGGAGGGTCGGCGGGTAACGGGCGGGGCGCGCGGCTCAGCGCAGCCTGTCCAGCGCCTCTTCCTTCAGGCGCGCGGCCTCGCGCGCCTCGTCCAGCGTCACCTGCAGGAAGTGTATGGACTGGCCCGGCCCGTACTGGCAGAGCAGGTCCATGTCCGCGGAGATCACGTTGAAGATCCGCGGGTAGCCGCCGGTGGTCTGGCGGTGGCGCAGCAGGATGATGGGGCCGTCGGGCGTCAGCTGCACCGTGCCGTCGGCCACCGCGCCGGAGATCATGTTGCGCATATCGCAGTCCACGCCCGGATCGCCCGAAAGCCGCATGCCCATCCGGTCCATCTTGACCGTGGTGCGCCACTGCGTGATGAAGAACTGGCCGGGCTGGCGCATGCACTTGTATTCGGGGCCCGGCAGCACGCGGATGCGGCCCTGCGGGTCCGTCCAGCCGCCGACCGCGACGAAAGGCACGGCCTCGCCGGGAGGAGGGCCGCCGCCGGCGCGTCCCCTGAACGAGAAATAGGTGTAGGTGCCGTAGCGGCGGTTGCCGAAAACGAGCCTGTCGCCGGCCGCGGCCTCGTAAACGCGGCTGTGGTCCACCGGCATCTCCGTGCCGTCGGGGCGCTTGAGCGCGGCGTCCACCGCGCCGCCGGTCAGCGCGAAACGCCCCGGCGTGAGCAGCTCTATCTCCGGCGGGCCCACTATCTCCAGCGCCGGCGCGCCCTCGGGGTTGCCCAGCATCAGGTTGCCGCGCCGCAGCGCGAAGCGGTCCATCGCCCCGGCCGGCGAGATGCCTATGTCCTGCCGGCCGTACACCGGCAGGCCGGCCGTGCCGCAGAAACCGGGCCGCACCAGCCGGATATTGCCGCGCACGCCGGAGGCGGCCGCGGCCTTGAGCGCCTTGTCGATGGTCTCGCCCAGCCGGCCGGCCAGTTCCAGCGCTATCGGCGAATCGGAATGGATGCAGAGCGTGTCGGCCTTGATCTCCTTCCAGGACGGGCGGGCCGGGTCGCCGCTGACGTTCACGCGGCCGCGGGCGACTATCTCCGTCGCCTGCGCCAGCGCCTCGGCCGGGTCCTTTATCACGCCGCCGGCCTTGCGCGGCAGCAGGCACAGGCTGCCGGCCTTGTCGTCCCAGCCGTAGCGCCGGTCGACGAAGGCCTCGCGCAGCACGGCCACGCCCTGCCGGCGCGCCGCGGACGCTATCTCGGAATCGTTGGGCGCCAGCAGCGCGGCTATACCCTTGGCCTTCAGCCAGGCGGCCAGCGTACCCGCCAGCGCCGCGTCGCGGCAGGCGTCGTTGTAAAGCGCGCCGTGGAACTTCACCAGCTTCGCGCCGGGCAGCAGCGAGAACTGCGCGTCCAGCGAGGCCAGCAGCTCCGCTCCCGGCAGCCGCATGCTCTCGCGGCCGAAATTGGGTTTGTCGGGATACGAGAGGTGCGCCGACACCTCCACGCCGTGCTTCACGGCCAGCGCGCGGAAGGCCTCCACGCTCTCGCTGTCGCCCGCGTGGCCGTCGCAGGCGATATTGGCTATCTGCACCAGCTCCATCAGCAGCCGGTCGTCGCCGTGCAGCGGGCCGCGCTCGCCTATGTCGCAGTTAATCCGCACCTTCATCCGGCCCTCTCGAAGACCACCGTGTCGCCGGGCTCGATATCGTAGAGCAGCTCCGGCCGCGTCATGCCCAGGATGTTCCAGCCTCCGGGCGAGGTCTCCGGGTAGATGCCGGTCTGCTCGCCGGCCACGCCGACGGCGCCGGCCGGCACGGCCAGGCGCGGCGAATCCAGCCGCGGCGCGACCAGGCCTTTATCCAGGCCCAGCAGGTAGGGGAAATGGGGACGGAAACCGATCATCGCCACCAGGTATTCCGGCGCGGTGTGGCGCTTTACGACCTCTTCGGCGGACAGCCCGGCCAGTTCCGCCACGCGGGCCAGGTCCTCGCCGTTATAGACCACCGGCAGCGCGTAGCGCCGGGCGCCCTGCACCGCCAGCGCCGCCTCGTCGGACGGCGCGCCCGCCAGGCAAGCGTCCACCGCGGCGCGCACCGCCTCCCAGTCGCAGAGCGGCTGCGCGTGCGCCGCCAGCGCCGTGTAGGACGGCACCACGTCGCGCACGCCCAGCCGCCGCAGTTCCGGGTCCCTGCGCAGCCTGCGGTAGGCCCAGAGCACCCGCAGCGAGGTCAGCCGGTCGATCCTGTCGCCCAGCTGCCAGCAGAGGCAGGCGTCGCCTATGAAATAAGTGTTTATCCCGGCCCCTTCCGTCATACCGGCACTATTATATCACTAAGGAACGCCCCCCTGCGGACACCCGCGGCAGGCGCAGCCAACGGGCCCATCTTAAGCCTCCTCATATCTATCAGCCCTTCTCTCCGCGCCGCAGCCGTCTCTCCATCTCAGCCGCGCTTGGCAGCCCCGACCGCAACTTTTTCGGCAGAGTATGCGCCAGCCGATAATCCGCCACCCCGATAGGCTTTCTTATATCGGCCAGAGCGTACTCAACCACTACTTTGTCCTTGTTCTTGCATATCAATATCCCGATGGCGGGATTGTCCCCTTCGGTCCGGAATTTCTCATCCACGGCCTTCAGGTAAAAATTCAGTTTCCCCGCATGTTCCGGCTCGAAATCGACGGCCTTAAGCTCGACCACCACATAGCAATGCAGTTTCACGTGATAAAACAGGAGATCCATAAAAAAATCCCGGCAACCCACCCTGACGGGGACCTGCCTGCCGAGATAGGAAAACCCCGCCCCCAGCTCAAGGAGAAGCCTGGCAAAATGCGATACCAGTCCGGTCTCCAATTCGCGCTCGGTGTGCTCTTCGCCCAGCTCCAGAAAATCGAAGACATAGGGGTCTTTTAGCGCCTGGCGCGCCAGGTCCGATTGCGGCGCCGGCAGCGTCGAGGAAAAATTATTGGCCGGAGCTCTCCTGCGCCTGTAAGCGCCGGTTTCGATCCGATGGACCAGGACGCTGCGGCTCCAGTTGTTCCCGGCCGCGCAGCGCGCGTAATAAAGCGCTTCTTCTACGTCCCCGCACTTTGAAATTATGGCGATATTATGTCCCCATGGGATATTGAATATTGGTGCAACAGGCCGTTGCGCTAATTCGTCATTACCGCGGGAGTATCCCAATTGATCAACAGGCTGTCGACCAATTGCCCTCCTCCTGGAGGCCCCTTCTTTAAATTGTCCAACAACTTGTTGGACAATTGCCCCGCTCTCCGCATAAAATAAGTACCACTTCTTAACGTACATCAAATTACTGCGGGAGAATCCCTTGATTCCAGGGAATTCCCGCAAAAGATCCCGGCTCAGCCGTTCTATCAGTTTGTCCCCCCAATTCGCGCGGGATTGCTTTTCCACGATATCGGAGCCGAGCGACCAATAGAACTCCAGCAGCTGCCTGTTGACCGTCAGGGCGGCCTTCAATTGCGCGGCGCGTATCCGCTCCTTCAGCCCGGCCAGCCAGGAGCTATAATTTTTATCACGGGCGAATAATTTTTCCATATCTCCCCCGCAAATAGTGTAAAGCACCCCCGCGACAGGGTAGTGTCGGGGGCAAAAAACGAGGATATGGTCCGAAAAGGCTATTTCCGGCCGGGATGAACTCCCGG
This sequence comes from Elusimicrobiota bacterium, assembly GCA_019135865.1. Taxonomy (GTDB): domain Bacteria; phylum Elusimicrobiota; class Elusimicrobia; order Elusimicrobiales; family UBA9959; genus UBA2231. Next base: position 22,317 of record JAGVVD010000027.1, on the reverse strand, counting down.
CCTGGAGCCGAGCACCGCAGGCAGGACGCGCTTGAAGAAAAGAGCCGCCACCGCGCCCAGCGAGGCCGTCAGCGAGAAAGTGTCGTCCACCGGGCCGGGGACGTTCAGCGGCAGCATCTCGTAGAGGAAGACCAGCGCCGGCAGGACCAGCCAGCCCTTGGGCGCGTCCCAGCGCGCCGTCACCGCGATGCAGACGCCCAGCAGGACGGACGCGGCGATGAAGAACGGCGCCGAGAACAGGCTGGCCCCCAGGCTGAACGGCGCCAGCGCCAGCGACCACAGTAGCGCGAAGACCACCGGCAGGGCCGCGTCGAGATAGGTGAACCGCCGCACGAAGAAGAGATTTATCGCCGCCGCGAGGAAGAACATCGTAAAGGCCACGGCCGCCGCCAGCGCGCCCGTCCGGAATTCCCAGCCCGCCCAGCCGATGAGGAAGACCAGGACCGAGAAAGGGAAGGCCAGGAAACTTATCAGGAAACTCCGCGCCATGGTCAGACCCGGATTATGCCGCGGCGGCGCAGCTCCCAGAAGCATTTCACCGTCGCCGCCACGTCGGAAGCCGCGTTATGCGCCCCCTCGAAGTCGGCCTCGAAGAGCTTGCGGTGCAGCTCCGCCAGCCTGGGCCATTTATAGCCGCGGGCGCCGGGGATCTCGCAGTATTCCGTGGTGCTGTGCATCGTGCAGATCTTTATGACGGAAGCCGGGATGTCCGGCATGCCGGCGCGCAGGAATTCCGCGCCGATGATCTTCTCGTCGAAAGAGATATTGTGCGCGACGAGGAACCTGGTCCTGTCCAGCAGCGCGCGGAACTCCGCCAGCACCTCCCCGAGGTCGCGCCCCTCTTTGAGCGCGCGCTCCGTGGTGATGCCGTGTATCCTGGAGGATTCCTCGGGGATGACGAAACCCGCAGGCTTTATCAGCGTGTCCGCCGACGCGAGCAGGTTCCCGTCCGCGTCGTAGGCCATGTACGCCAGCTGCACCAGCCGCGGCCAGTTGGCCAGGTCGGTGACCGGCGCGTTCCAGCTCCGGGGCAGCCCCGTCGTCTCCGTGTCGAAGAACAGGAAAGCCGGGGGCGCGGGCGCGTCGGCGAAAAGATCGGGCTGTACGGGTTCGGTCACGGGTACAGTTTACAAAATCCGGGGGCCGGCGGCCGCCAAAGAAAAACCCCGCGCCTGACAGCGGCGCGGGGCCTTCCTTACGCGGAGCGGCTCAGCGGATCTCGATCATCTCCGTCGAGGTGGCCGCGGCGCCGGACGACAGGGGCCCGGAGCGGTAGAACCTGAGCGTCAGCATGTACCTGCCCGGCTTGAGCGGCTCCAGCACCCTGAGCTCGTAGGAGCTACCCACGTCGAAGGTATTGGTGACCGTGAACTTCTGGAACGAGTCCAGCAGGTCCTGAACCGGCATATTGTCCACGTTGCCGGGCAGGCGCATGCCCTCGGCGGTTATCGTGATCCTCTCGCCGCGGAAATAATCCGCGCGGCGGTCGTTGATCATGATCAGCGCGCCGCCGTGGGCGGCCGCGCCGGCCCAGGCCACGGAAAGTTCCTTCGAATCGGGCTGCGAAGGCTTCTTGGCGTGGGGCGTCATCGTGATGGTGGTCCTGCGGTTGAAGCCCAGGAAGCCCTCTTCGTTCTTCGTGTCCACCGAGTAGTGGTAGAGCATGCCCGCGGTGTCCACGGTCACGCTCTTGGGCGCTACCATGCAGACCTCCAGGCGCTCGGTCTCCCAGGACTCCAGCTGGCGGGGGCCGATGTTGACGGTAACCTTGCGGGAATGATACCTGCTCGTGGGCCGGCAGTAGCCGTGCCCGCCGTAGCTGTACCCGCCGTGGGAGAAGGACTGGCACTCCTCGCCGTACTCGCGCATCGTCATTTCCCTGGTCACGCTCAGCGGGCTCTGCGAGGTGAAGGTCAGGGTCTGGCAGCTGCGCTCGTAGCCGCCGAAGTGGTACTGGGGCGGGGGCGGGGACGGCGGATGGTAAGGCGGCGGCACCGGCGGATGGTGGGGCGGCGGCACCGGCGGGTGATGCGGCGGATTATAGGGCGGCTTGGGATGGTTGTGGTTGTTGTGCCCGGGCGTATAGTTGTTATGGCCGGGCGGATTGGCCGGGTGATGCTGCGGCGGAGGCGGCTTATGCCCTTTGTCCTCCAGGTCCAGGAGCATCTCCTCCAGGGACCCGTTCGTATCCAGGCCGTCGAAACTCACTTCCGCGGCCCGCGCGGACGCGCCTATCGAAAGGAGCGCCGCGAAAAGTATCGCTGCTGGTTTGTTCATTTCATTCCTCCGGGGCCGCTCGTTGCTCGACATTGCGGCATCGGCCCCATGTAAGGAAATTGAATAAAATGACCCGCGCCCCCAAATAGAGGCGCAGGTCCTATCCCCTCCCCGTTTTTATGCCTATGCCCGGCTGGTACTAAAGGCCCGCCGCCGCGGGCCGGAAGCCGGCGCGGCCGGCCCGGATGCGGGCGGAGAAATCGGCCGCCTTGTCGGCGGCACGGGCGGCGGCGTTTATATGCGCCTGCGCCCTGAGCTCCTCGAAGGAGAGGCCGCCGGTCTCCAGCTTGCCCTGGCCGTAGAGCATCCGGTCGGCCAGCCCGCTGAACACCACCCGCCAGTCCCAGCGCGGCTCGCCCGCGATAGCGGCGACATTGTTGGTGCAGTTGTTCGTCAGCGTGCCGTACCACTGCGGCTTTTCGTGCAAGCGGTTGAGCCGCTCTATGTAGCCCAGGAAGAGGGCGCGGGCGTAGTCCGGCGTCGCCGCGGTGCGGTAGAGGTAGGTCTCCTCGCCCCTGCGGTAATTGGTGCGCAGCCGCACCGCGTCGCGCTCGTCCGCGGCCACGCACATCAGCTCGTACTGCCTGAAGAAGCCGCGGAAATTGGAATACTCCTCCCCCCGCTCGCGGCGCGTCTCTATCGAAAAAGCCAGGTACTCACCCCCGCCGAACGGGAAGCTGACCACCACATGCGCTATCCTCGGCGAGTCCCAGTAGGTCAGCATCAGGTCCGCGCCCTTTATCTTCGAGAGGTCGTAAGAGCGCGTCTCCCAGCGCTGCACATAGTCCGTTTCCGTGCGGTAATCGAAATTGCGCACATTATGCACCGTCACCGCGTTCCCGTCGACCTCCGCCCAGGCCGTGCGCGCCGCGTCCGGCTGCCAGTCGCGGTCACTGGACGGCTTCAGACTAAGCCACCAGCCCAGCCCCGCGGCGAAAACCGCCGGCAAGAGCAAGAGCGCGGCCCGGACCGCCCGCCGCAACGGTCTTTTTTGCGGCGCCGGGAGCAGCTTTTCCACCACCGGGATGTCCGCGCCGGCGAGGTCGTATTTGTGGAGGTCCGACGGCCGCACCCAGGCGATGGCCGCGTGATCGCGCAGCTCGAACTCGCCCGAAATATGCCTGGCGCGGTAGACCAGCAGCTCTATGTGGAAATGCTTGTACTCGAATTCGCTCGAGCAGATGAAATCGCCTATCTCCGTCCCGACGCCGAACTCCTCTTCGAGCTCCCGCTTCAGGCAGGCCTCGGGCGTCTCGCCCGGCTCCAGCTTGCCGCCGGGAAACTCCCACTTGCCCGCCAGCGCGTCGCCGGCCTTGCGCTGGGCGATAAGGACCTTGCCGTCCTTCTCGATGACCGCCGCCGTCACCCGCTTCATGCCGGCCCCGCCGCCGCGGCCGCCCGCGCCGCCGCCTTCGCGTGCTCTTTCTTATGCGCCGCCACATCGGCCGCTATCTTGGCGGCCACGAAGATCACCATTATGGTCCCGGCGCCGGGCAGGGCGATGGAGGCGAAAGCGCCCAGCAGTATCGTCAGGTGCATCACGACTATCCGGGGATAAGGGCTCGCCATGCACTCGCCCGGGCCGGTGTGGCGGTATTCCCCGCCCGCGACATAATTAAGGAAGAAAGAGACCGCGTGGCCGCCGAAGAGCGCGGCTATCCCCCATTTCACCGCCGCCAGGTATTCGATCCAGAGGGCGCCGTCCATCGGGTTCACCTTGGCCGGCCCGAGCTGCGCCCCCTGCAGCACGAAGCCGAACAGGAACACCCCGTGCACGAACATGAACAGCCCGAAATGTATCGTGAAGAACGCGGACATGAAGAGCTTGGCGCCGATCACCAGCGCCGGGTAGATCCCGGCGGGGGCCGCGCCGCCGCCGCGCAATTTGGCGATGGGGCCGCCCGCCAGCAGCATCTTGAGGATGGTGAAGAACCCGATTATCGCCGACTCCACCCAGTAGAGCGGCAGTATCTCGCGCAGCCCCCAGTCGCCCGTCAGCACAAGCCCCAGCGGCAGCAGGTTCGCGGCTATTATGAAATATCCCGATGCCGGCATACGGCGATCCCGTTCTCCGCGCTAACGCAGGTTCATCGCGCAGCGGAAACCGATCGCGGAGTCGAAGTCCGTCGGGGTGTTATCGGCCGCCATTACCGTCGGTCCGGCCTCGCCGGGGCTATTGAAAGAGCCTCCGCGCACCCGCATCACCGTTTCCGTATCCCCATCCTCCCATTCGGCCACCATTTCCCAGAGGGAGCCCACCATGTTCTCCACCCCCCAGGCGGAGAGACAACTGGTCCCGCCGCCCGTAGTGGTGGGAGCTTCCAGACCGACATTGCAGTTCGGAGGCGAACCGTAACCGCCGGTCGGGGTGCCCGCCACCGCCGCCTGCCATTCCGCGTTGCTTATCAGGTGCTTGCCGGAATTGGCGCAGGCTGCGCTGGCCTGGAACCAGGTTATCGACGCCGAAGGGGCGAAACCGGGGAGGCTTAGCGCGTAAATGGGGGTCCCCGCCGGCAGACAACTGGACCCGTCGTCGGAGCAGGGATAGTCGTCCGCGGAGGCGCCGTATTGCGTACCGTCGGCCAGGACGGAGGACCAGACGGTGGCCTCGTACTTGTCCACGCAGTAATCCCCCACCTGGACCATGATATCGTCGGGGTTGCCGGGGTTGGCGCAGGTACCGGACCCGCCACCGCCGCCTTCGATACCGGTAAGCTGCGACCCGTCGATGGCCGGCAGTTTGCCGTTCCCGTCCAGCAGCACCAGCCGGTTCGCCACGTTGAAGGTATTCCCCTGCAGCGTCACGCTGGAGGATCTCAGCGTCAGGCTGGTGCCGGCCCCGTCGCCGGAGAACTGGGCGTCATCGGATATGACGCCGCTGAAACTGCCTCCCCCGCCCGCCACCGTACCGGTGGCTATGGGGACGAAATCGCTGTTCAGGCGGATGTACAGCGCGCCCGCCCCGTCGAAAGCCTGGGAATTATAATAGAGCGCGCCCGCCCCGGCCCCGCCGGGCTGACCGGTAAGACTGGCCAGCCCCAGGAATCCGGCGGCGCTCAGCGTGGACACCGACGCGCCCGAGCCGACCGCCAGGGAGCCGTCCCCGTCGAGCAGCACCAGCTGGTTGGCCGCGTTGAAGGCGTTACCCTGCAGCGTCACGCTGGAAGGCTTAAGCGCGAGCTTGGTGCCGACGCCGGCGCCGTCGCCGTTGAACTGGTCGCCATCGGATATGACGCCGCTGAAACTGCCGCCGCCCGCCACCGTACCGGTGGCCAGGGGGACGAAAGCGCCGTTCAGGTTGACGTACAGCGCGCCCTCCCCGTCGAAGGCCTGGGAATTATAATAGAGCGCGCCAGCCCCGGCCCCGCTGGGCTGGCCGGTCAGGGTGGCCAGCCCCAGGAACCCGGCGGCGCTCAGCGTGGACACCGACGCGCCGGCGCCCACGGCCACATCCCCGGACAAGACCGCCCCGCCGTTGACCGACACGGGCTTGGCGATATACACCAGGCCGCCTTCGCCGGTGATGCTGCTGACCGTAATGCTGGAAACGGCCACTATGGCGTTGCCGGCCAGGTTCAGCCTCTGCGTGGCGTTGTGGTCGCCCAGGTCGTCGCCGGAAGGAAAGCCCGTGGCGCCGCTTATATCGGCGTAGAATTTCCCGTCCGCGGTCATGGAGGCCTTGACCACGCCGTCGGAATCGCGCCAGACCTGCGCGTAGACATCGGCCGCCGTACCGGTGCTGACGACATCGAGCATGGCGAGGTTGGCGTCCAGAACACCGGACAGCGGCGTAACCATGAACCCGCCGCGGTTCTTGAACACCGTGCGGTCGAGTATGGTATTGCGGACCTCCGCCCCCTCGCTGTCGGACCAGGTGAAAGCGCCGGACGCGGTGGACGAGGAGGCATAGCCGGCGGCGAAAGAGTATTCCCCCAGCGCGGAATTCCCGTAACCGCCGGGGACCACCGCCGCCTGCCCGCCGGCGATATTAAGCACCCCACCCCCGACTACCGACGCCGCTCCGCTGGCCGTATTCACGGAACCTCCACCCACCACCGAAGTTGCGCCGGCGGCCAGGTTCCCGTAACCGCCGGAAATCGTGGCGTCCAGGGTACTGGAAACATTTTCGCGCCCGCCGCCGACCGTGGCGGTAGGTCCGGCGGCCGTGTTGCTGGTGCCGCCGGATATGACGGCGCCTTCGCCGCTGGCCACCTGCGCGGCGTCATCCCGGTAAGCCTGCAGGTCCACAGCGCCCAGGCCGCGGGCGTCGCCGACGACTCCGCCCAGACCCGGCCCGGCGGTCTGGATAAGGCCATAACTGCTTATGGTTATGCCGCTAGCGGTTATCGTAGAGACTCCCGTTATTCCGTACGAGGCCAGGTCCAGGTCCTGCGTCGCCGTATGGTCGCCCAGGTCGTCCCCGGCCATATTTACAAGCGCGGAGCCGTCCAGCCCCGGCAGTTTGCCGTCCCCGTCCAGCAGCACCAGCCGGTTGGCCGCGTTGAAGGTATTCCCCTGCAGCGTCACGCTGGAGGACTTGAGCGCGAGTTTACTTAAGACGCCCGCGCCGTCGCCGTCGAACTGGTCGCCATCGGATATGACGCCGCTGAAACCGCCGCCGCCCGCCACCGTCCCGGTGGCCAGGGGGACGAAAGCGCCGTTCAGGTTGACGTACAGCGCGCCCTCCCCGTCGAAGGCCTGGGAATTGTAATAGAGCGCGCCCGCCCCGGCCCCGCTGGGCTGGCCGGTCAGGGTGGCCAGCCCCAGGAACCCGGCGGCGCTCAGCGTGGACACCGACGCGCCCGAACCGACCGCCAGGGAGCCGGCCCCGTCGAGCAGCACCAGCTGGTTGGCCGCGTTGAAGGCGTTCCCCCGCAGCGTCACGCTGGAGGACCTGAGCGCGAGCCTGGTGCCGACGCCCGCGCCGTCGCCGGAGAACTGGCCGGGGTCGGACTCTATACCCGTCATCCCGGCCGTGATGCCGGTAAGCTGCGAACCGTCGCCGTAATACCTGGCCGCGGAGCTGAAACCGACGATGTAAACATTGCTGGAGACCCTGACCCCGCCGCCGAGCGCGGAAGAAGTTTCGGAAGAGACCTCCACCCCCGGGGCCAGCCCCACCCTGTGCGAAACAAGACCGAGAGGGGAGACCACCGTCACGCTGGAGGCGGTTGTTATCTGGCCCGAAGAGGTCACGCCGCCGGCGGCGTTTATCGGGAACCCGGCCATGTCCAGCGCCTGCGAGGCCGTGTGGCCGCCCAGGCCGTCCGCGCCGGAGGGCATGTTGCGCATCCGGGAAGCGTCCGCGTAAATCACGCCGGAGGCCGTCATGGAAGAGGTTATGAGGCCGGAGGAATCGCGCCAGATCTGGACATAGTCGTCGGACGCCGCGCCCTGCACGTCCAGCCGGGTCCCCGCGGAGGAGCGGCCCAGGGCGGCGCTGCCGCCGAAGGAGGTCTGGGTTCCGCTCACCGCGGCCTTCCAGCCGGGAGCCGCGTACTGCGAAGTGCCGTCGCTAAAAATTATCCCGTGGGTACCGGCGCCGTCTATGACCAGGTCGCCGCCGTTGACGGTAAAAGTCCCCGTCGAGGACTCGGAAGTGACCGAATGGAAAGAATAGACGGAGGAATAGAGGGGTTCGGCCGGCAGCCAGCCGCCCTCGAGCGAGACCTGCACGTAGGGCGTTATGTCCTTCCAGGGTATGGCGTCGAAGGCGGCCTCGTTGGGCGTGCCGAGGGGATAGCGGAAAAGGCCGGTCGACACGAAAACGTCCGTGGAGCCCGAAGTCCAGTACTCGGCGGAAAGCGAAGCGTCGGTTATCCGGAAAACCATGGCCGCGGTCCCGCTGAAAAGGCGGCCGTCCTTCCTGAGCGTGCCCTGGTAGGTTATCCGTCCCGGGGCGGCCGCGAAAGCGGCCGCCGCCGCGGTAAGGATCACGGCCAGCGCGGCCGCCGTTACGATAGATTTCCTCATGAATTTACCTCGTACCGGGAGAGGCCGCCATCTTGGCCTCGGCCAGCGAATGATAATAAAGCGCTTCCTCGTTGCGCGGGTCGAAACCGAGCACCTTCCCGAAATTGTCCGCGGCGTCGGCCCAGCGGCCCCTGGTAAAAAAAGACACGCCCTCGTCCATATCCCCATGCAGTTTGCCGAGGTAGGTCTTCAGCCCGCGCAGCCTTTCCGCCTTTTTCAGCTGGGCCTCGGCTATACCGTCCGAAGCCCTCTCGCCGTAGAGGGACTGCCGCTCGGAACCCCGGGAAAAATTCAGCGCCGCCAGCATCAGCTCGTCGGCGCGGGAACGGCCCGCCGCCAGGTACGGGTAGGACTTCCTGACGGTCTTAAGAAATACGCCCATTATTTTCTCGTCCGAAGAACGCAGCATGGCCCTGTTGCCGGAATATACGGGGAAACTTCCCAGGAGCTCCTCGTAAAGCGCCACCGCCTCCGCCGCCGTATCCGCGTCCGAAGCGAGCGAACAGGCCTTTGAAAAACTTTTCTTCCAGGCGGAGATGCGTTTTTTTTTGGCCGCGGCCAGTTCGAGCTTGCGCCGGTGCGCGGCTTCGGCCTCCTTCATGAGGACGCGCCGCTCTTTTTCCGCCGCGGCTTTCTCCTCGTCCACCGCGCGGCCGGCGACGGCGTCCAGCCTGGCGCGGGCGGCTCCGTCCGAGGGGGATTCCAGCACCCTGTCCATCAATTCCAGGATCTCGGCCTTCCCCCCCTCGCCCGGCGCGCCGAAGACGGCCGCGGACAGGGCCGCGGAGAACAGCGCCGCCAGCGCGGCGATCGCGGGCCGGCCCGCGGTCAACGGCTCTCCTCCAGCAGGGCCTTGGCCCGCCTCATGAGTTCGATAGCTTCCCTGTTGCCCGGGTCCAGGGCGAGGGCGGAGTTCAGCTCCAGGACCGCCTCGTAATAGCGTCTCTCGTTGAGAAGCGCCCTGGCGCGGCCGGTCTTTACCCGGGACTCTTCCTGCTCGAAGGTGAGGTGTTCGGTGTTCTTTACCCGCCTGTCGAACTTGTAGGAGAGCGCGAACCTGTGGACCTGGCCGAACTTGCCGTAGGGCGAAAGCGAATAATCCAGCTGCAGCAGCTTGAAAGTCACGCCGCCCCCCATGCGCAGCCCGTCGCCCAGGTCCTCTCCGGAAGCGTAGCCGCCGCGCACCGATATGGTGCGCCAGACCTGGTACTCCGCCCCGACGCAGAGTACCTGGTCCGAATCGGAGGGCTTTTTCAGGTCGGCGGAAAAGGTTATCGGGTCGCCGGCGGCCAGTATTATGTAGGAGGCGCCGAGCCTGTAAACCGAGGGCGCGGGGTCCGTTACGGAATCGAACTTGAACCCGCCGCCCAGCGACTGCGCCGAAAGCCCCAGGGCTACGGTGGCGTCGGGAGAGCGGGAGATCCAGAGCAGCCCGGCGTCGAGCAGAGGCGCCGAAGCCGAGGCGTCCCCGAGTTTCCGGCTGGCGTACTTGAGCGTGCCGCCGCCAAAGAGGCCGGAAAGTTTGTCCTTGTAGGGGCCGGCGAGCCTCGCGGCGTAGCTTACGCCCCCCGCCATGTCCCCCGCCTCCACCGAGCCGGCGGGAAGGCCGGCGTTATTATAGCCGTCGATGGAAGGCACGCTGAGCGCCAGCACCGACACCGCGGCGACGCCCCTGCCCAGCGGCTGCGAATAAGCGGCCTGCTGCGAGGTGATCCCCTCCAGCCAGGAATTATAGGTGAAAGCCGCTTCCTTGTAGGCGTTGCGGCCGAGGGCCGCCGGGTTCAGCGACAGCGCTCCCAGCAGGTCGCCGTAGGCGCCCGCGCCGGACTCGCCCATCGCCACGGCCCGCGGGCTCTGCAGGATGCGCAGGAACTCGCCCCCCGCTTCACCGGGGGCGGCGTACGCCGCGCGGCCGGCCGCGGCGAGCGCGCAGAAGGAAAGCGTGCAGATAAGGCGTTTCTTCATCCGTTCACTTTATCACTATGAGCTTGCCGGTCTTGCGGTCGGGTCCCGAGACGACCTCCCAGAGGTAGACCCCGCTGGCCACCACCTGGCCGGCCGAATTCCGCGCGTCCCACTGCGTAACGGCGCCGCTTACCGGCAGCTCCCGCACCAGCGCGCCGGTAATGGTGTAGATCCGTATCCTCCCGCTGGCGGGCAGGTTGCGGAACTTTATCAGGTCGGTCCAGTTGCCGTACCTGTCGGGATCGCCGGCGTTGGGCCGGAAGGGCACGGGCGAGACATAGACCGGGCTCAGGTCGGTATTGACCGCGGCCAGGAGGGCGTAACTGGAGAAATGCGGGACCGGATGGGAAACGGTACGGGCGGCGGTGTCGATGTAGGACCCGGTCTCCCTGGACCAGAGCCCCGCCGTCTCGTCGAGCCGCCAGACCGAGAGCGAAGAGGCCTTGAGCCTGGCCGTCCCGTCCAGGACGCCGTCGCCGTCGGCGTCCGGGTAGGGCAGCGTGACGAGGCAGGCGGAAGCGGGCTGCGCGGGATTGCCGGACGCGTCGTAGGGACTGATACTGACCTTGCTTACCAACTGCGGGGAGCCGGGCATCGAGGGCAGGCGGCGGTTGGCCTCGGCCACCGGCCCGGCGGAGGCGTCCGTGGACAGCGCCACGAAGAAATCCTGCGAATAGGCGTTGGCCGGGATGTCCACCCGGATGCGCCGGTCGGAAAAAGCCGCCACGGTATTATCCGCCTGGTGGTCCATGATCACCGAAAAATAGACCGTCGTAGGCTCGGCCAGCGGCGAGCCGTTTATATCGACCAGGGAAGTGGAAAAATACACGGCGAAGACGCTGCCCTTGGGCCAGGAAGCCGAAGGGACTATCACCAGCTTCTGGCCGGAGACGCTCAGGGCCACCGGCCAGCTGACGCTGGAAAGGGCGCCGGTATTGTCGTAAAGCCGGGTAACGCTGACGGCCGCGGCCGGCAGGTCCGGGTCCAGCTCGTCGTAAAAATTGAGGTCCAGGTTCTCGCCCTGGGTCATGCCCCACAGGCCCCCGTCCATGGGCACGGCGGCGGTGGAGGTCAGCGAAGCCAGCCCCCGGCTCACCACCTCGGCCGGTACCAGCGAAAGATAGCCGGACCACAGGCCGAAGGAACCGTCGGACAGCTCATCCTGGCTGGCGCAGGGCTCGCCCACCGTATAGGCCAGCTCGTAGGCGCCGGTCGTCACGCGGACCACGGCCAGCGGCGCGTCGGAATGGCGTATGCTCTCCCAGGCGCAAAGACCCGCCTGCGGCGACGCCAGCGCGCAGACAAGAACAACCGGAATGAAGAAAAGTCTTTTGAACATTAAGCCGGCCGGCGGGAGGCTCCGCACCGCCGGAACACCAAGTATATATTTTTATTTGGACGGATGCGCGGCCGGCCGGGCCATCCGCCCGGCTCGCAGGCAGGCCTTATAGCGGAAACAGCTCACGAGATGGTCGTTCACCAGGCCGGTGGCCTGCATATGCGCGTAGACGATGGTGCTGCCCACGAACTTAAAACCCCGGCGCTTTAAGTCCGCGCTAAGAGCGTCGGACTCCGGGCTGGTGGCCGGAATATCCTTGAGCGACTTCCAGCGGTTCACCTTCTGCCGCCCGCCCACGAAACCCCAGATATATTTCGAAAAGCTGCCGAACTCTTTCTGGACTTCCAGAAAACGCCGGGCATTGTTCACCGTCGCCAGCACCTTCAGCCGGTTGCGCACTATCCCCGGGTCCTTGAGGATAGCCTCAATCCTGCGCGGCGTGAACCGCGCCACCTTCACCGGGTCGAACCCCGCGAAAGCCCGGCGGTAACCCTCGCGCTTGTTGAGTATCGTGCTCCAGCTAAGCCCCGCCTGCGCGCCCTCCAGCGCCAGGAACTCGAACTGCACCCGGTCGTCACGCACCGGCACGCCCCATTCCTTATCGTGGTAGGGGATATAGTGCGGGCTCGAACCATAAGCCCAAGAACAACGTTCTATCTTCTTCATAGGCGATAGTCTACAAAATCACGCCGCGCCCGCAGAGTCTAAGGTCACAGCCTGTGACCTTAGACGGCCCGATCTTGAAGTCACAAATTGTGATTTCAAACCTCCTACACCGCCCCCGGCAATTTCTTGCACCGTTGGTGCAATAATTGCGGGCCGGACTTATTTCTCTCACCGCTGGTGAGAGAATTGCGGCAGCCTATTTCTGCCACCAATGGTGGCAGTTTCTCCAACCAATGGTTAGAGATTTGGCTACCTGATGCGCGCGGTCTAAAGGTCCAAGGTGCCCTGGGAACTATTCTAAAGCCGCCGTGTAGCGGCTCAGCCGCCTTGTTTTTAGGCGTACATTAAATGCCAAGTAACTTGGCATATTATTCATCACAAAACCGGACTATTTCCCGCACCCATCGCCCATTGACGAAATCGCATCCGGCCTATATAATATCCATGAAGAGCGGTAAGTCCGTTTCAGGTTGGCCGGGTGTTTCCCCCCATAAGGGCTAAGAGCCCGGCCGGTGAGCCTGTCCGGCGCGCTCTTCCTTCATTTCCAGTCCATCCCCCCCGCTTTGGCGGGTTATTGTCTCAGCCCGGCGTAGAACGAATCCAGAACCTCGAAAGCTTCCGACATGTCGACGGGCAGACCGCTCGCGCCAGCCAAAGCGGCGAAAGTTTTTGTCCACACGGGTGGAGGCGGCAAGAGGGCCGCCGGCAAGGGGTGAGTGTTGCGCCGCTCAAAGGTCGCGTCGAGGGCGCGCAAGATCTCCGCGCGGCGCATCCCGCCGGAGCGGATAAGCAGCAGCATATCGACCAGGTCCCTGACGCGGGAATTGGGGTTACGCCGCTGGAGCGTATAAGCGTGAATTTTTTCCGCGAAGTGCTGCGCCAGCGAGATCGCGGGAAACTCGCCGGCGGGAACTCCCGCGAAATCCAGCCAGTCATGCGATCGGGCCGTATCGAACGGCGCCAGCACCGCGTCGCCGGCGCCCACATCCACGTGAAACTTCACGAAAGTGCGCCCGTCGAGCCGCGCCTCCACGGGGTAACGCGCGCCGCCGTAGGGCGCGGCGTCCAGGTCCGCCATAGCCTCACCCACCGTGAAAGAAAAAAAGTCACCCAGGTCCCGGCCGGCCTCCCGGGCGAGCTTTTGATGTACGGCACTTTTAAGCGGAGTATCTTTCGGATCCATAGCGCGGCTTAGTGTCAGGTCTATGTCTTTCGTCGCGCGGGCTTCCTTCATGCGCAATTCCAGGGCGTAGCCGCCTTTAAGGACCCAGGGCGCGTCCTGCGCGGCGAAGAGCCGGCACAGCAGCCGGTCGAAAGCGACTTCCCGCATGAGGCGCTGAAAGTCCGTGCCCTCCGCCCTCGATCTTAGCTTGAGACGGTCCTCGAGGGCCCGCCTGAAGGCGGCGGGCGTCGCGTAGAGCTTCGGCTTACTCATCGCCGCCCTCCCGGAGCCGCTCTATCTTCTTTTTTATGGCGTTGGGGATGCGCTCCGCGCTTTCCAGTTCGGACTGGGTTATAAGCCCCCGGGCAAAAGCCTGGCGCACGGCCTGCCGCATATGATCCATCTGCACGGTGCCGGCCGCGAGCAGGTCTGCGATAGTTTTCAGCGGCTTAGTCACTTTAACGCCGGACATGGAGCCGATATCGTCGGCGTGGAGCTCCGCGCGATGGAGCGCCGGGCGGGGGCCCTTGCCCCGCCTCTGGAAAGCGCGCGGCACGGTCATGTGCAGCCTGGCCGGGTTGATATCCGAAAGGTCGTAAAGACTCAGCGCCGTTTCATGCGAGAAAACCCCCTGCGGCTCATCCTTGCGGTTGCGCGACCAGAGCCACCAGAACATCAGGTCCGGCCGCTCGGGCAGCGGGAACCGCGACAGGTGATATATCCCGCGGCGCTCGCGCACCCAGTTGCCGGCGCGGAGATGATAAGCGTGGTTCTTCTGGCTGAAGCCGGCCGCCTCGGCCTGCCGGGTGGTGAAATAACCGCCCTGCCCCTCCGCGATACCGTAGAGGCGGGCTGAAGCTTCTTTATGACTCCGGTAGTCCTTAGACATATACAAAACCCTTAATTATTAAGGGTATTATACTATAGCCTACCACACGCTTATACCCCTGTCAAGACTTACCCCAGATATCAAAAAGTATCAATTTCCAAAAAATTGATACATACCGCTGTCAGGCTTTCAGCATATCCCAGACGCTCAGGCCGGCCTCTTTCATTTTGCGCGTCGCCTCGCGCACTATCTCTACGTTGATGCGCGCGGCCTTGGGACTATTCAGTACGGCCGAGAGCATGGCGACTCCGGCCTCGGTAAAAACCAGCGGGGACCTCTTATTGCGCGCGAGCCGGAACATGAACTGTTCCGTGAACCTGCGCCGGTTGCGGGCAACGGCGCAAAGCAGCGCCCGGGGAGTAACCTCGTAAAAAGCCGCCGCGTCCGCGGCCGCCACCACCCGCTCCCCGCGCGCCATGAACACGCCTTTCTTCATCTTTATCACAGGCCCATCGGTTCCCATAACCCCTCCCGTATTTCATATACCCCCGGCGGAACGGCCGCCCGGCGTCCGCCTAGCGGAACGATATATTCAGCCGGCTATTGAGCGCCCTGGCGATCTTGTCGAGCTTAAGTATGGTGATGTTGGGGTGCCGCAGCGTCTCGATGTCCGAGACCACCTGCTGCTTGGTATGGAGCCTGCGCGCCAGCTCCGCCTGGCTTACCCCCGCCTTGCGCCTCCGCTCGGCTATGAGCAGCGCCATCCTGACACGGATATCCTCGGCGTCGAAAGCTTTCCTGAAGGCCTTGTCCTTCATCTCGCGCTTGAGCCAGTCGTTGAAAACCACTTTTTTTCTCTTCATAAATATCACCGATCCTTAAAAGCAGTATACAGTACAAATACTGTATACGCAAGACCCAGGCACCCCCCATTGACGAAATCGCGCCCGGCCTGTAAAATATCAGTGAAGAGCGGTAAGTCCGATGCAGGCTGTTCCAGGCGTTCCCCTCCGTATGGTGGGCCATAACCCGGACGTTTAACCTGCAAGGCGCGCTCTTCCTTCATTTAGTGTAAAACACCCGCGCGACAACGTAGTGTCGGCCCCCCGGCGATTTCTCGCACCGATGGTGCGAGAATTGCGGACCAAGGCCATTTCTGCAACCATCGGTTGCAGTTTTTGATTCCGCTACGCCCCGCCCATAGGAACAAAGACGTCATCGTGCTATCACTTGTTGCAGATTTTGCAACAACTGAAGCGTAGCGTCGCCCCCCGGATGCGGGAAGAAATATCGTTTATCCGGCTGACAGGTGTTCTATGACCGGCAGGTCCGCGCTGGCGAGGTCGTACTTGCGCAGGTCGGCGGGCGCCACCCACGCGATGGCCGCGTGGTCGTGCAGTTGGAACTCGCCCGCTATATGCCTGGCGCGATAGACCAGCAGCTCTATGTGGAAATGCTTGTACTCGAAGCGGCTGGAGCAGATGAAAGCGCCTATCTCGGTATCGACGCCGAACTCCTCGCGCAGCTCCCGCCGCAGACAGGCCTCGGGCGTCTCCCCGGCCTCCAGCTTGCCGCCCGGGAACTCCCACTTCCCCGCCAAAGCGTCGCCCGCCCTGCGCTGGGCTATCAGGACCTTCCCGTCCCGCTCTATGACCGCCGCCGTGACCTGTTTCATTCCGCCGGACATATAGGTAAGTTTACAAAATACCGGTACAGCCGCCAGGCGGCTGATCCCCTCTATGTCTTTTTTCCGTGTTTCTTTGACCGTTTCGGCAGGTTTTTGGCGGTCCGCTCGAGGTTGTGCAGTATTTCCTGCTCCGCCTGCGCTTCAAGCGCGGCGCGGCGCCTGGCGCTGAAAGCCTCGTATTCGCGCTCCGCCCTGGCCTGGGCCGCTTTATGCGAAACCTTGCCGGAATCCGGAAGGACCTCGCGCTGGTTAAAGCGCAGAAAATCGTCCAGTTTGGCCTTCCAGTCCGCCATAAAGACCTGCTTGCGCCGCCTGGCCTGGTCGTCGGCGTAGTCCAGGAACATGGAAACTATCCGGTTGAGTTCCGAAATTTCGGACTCGCGCAGATAATTCTTGGCTATGCCCACATCGGTCTTGCGCACGGCCCCGCCCTTCCAGGCGGTCAGCCCCATGTTCGGCCGGGCGGCGTCGGCGCGCCCGGCTATGAGCTCAGGGGCGGTCTTGCCTGTAACGGCGAAATGCAATTTATTCTGCACGGTCTGGAAGAAGACCTGCGTCTCCGCGTCGGACGGCTTATAATCCGCCGCCAGGGCCAGTATCTCCCGGACGCGCAGGTACATGCGCCGTTCGCTGGCGCGGATGTCGCGGATGCGCTCCAGCAGCTCATCGAAGTAGTCGGGGACTCCGGGGCCGGGCGGATTCTTAAGCCGCTCGTCGTCCATTACAAAGCCTTTCACCAGGTACTCGTGCAGCCTTTCGGTGGCCCACTGGCGGAACTGCGTGCCCCGGTCCGAGTTAACCCTGTACCCCACGGCAAGTATGGCCGGGAGACTGTAATAGCGGAGCCGGCGCTCCACCCGCCTCCCGCCTTCGGTACGAACCTGTAAGAATTCCTTACAAGTTGCTTTTTCATCCACTTCGCCTTCGGCGTAAATAGATTTCAGATGAAGCGTGACATTCTGGGGAGTGACCTGGAAAAGCTCGGCGATCAAAGCCTGCGTCAGCCAGAACGTTTTATCGCCGAACCGGCATTCTATCCTGGTGCAGCCGTCGTCGGTGCGATAGAACACTATTTCCGAAACCTTAACGGCTTTATCCGGCATTTTTTCAGTCATAATCCGCCTCCGAATCCACCCGGGCGCGCTTCCATCACCTCGATAGTTTACAAAATCCGTCCACCACCCGAATCCCGCATCCCCCACCACCTCGCCGCTCAGCGGCTTGCCGCAGATCCGCCGCCAGCAGCGCGCCATAGCTTTTAACAGGCATCCCCGGCATAGTCCCCCCAAAACCCCGCAAGCCGCTCAAAACCCGCCTCAATATCCCGGCTCCTGATCTCCCTGCCTAAATAAAAACACCTATGCCGGTTCTCCACCGGCACCACCCGCTCTATCAGGCTTATTCCGCCCGGACCGCCGCAATGCACCTGGTGGACAAGCTCCTTCCCGTACAGGCCGGCGTCGGCGAAAGCGCAGTAATACAATATCTCCCCGCGCCCCAGCCTGAAAAAATGCGGACCGCCATGCCCCACAAAAAAGACCTCCCTGACGCGCCTGTCCGCCATGATACGCCGGACCTGGGCCCCGTCCGGATGCACATAGAACGAAAAGTCCTTCCCGCGCCGCTCCAGGAACCGCACTATCGCCTCAAGGTCGCTCTTATCATAATCGGCGATAAGCCGCGACCAGGGCTTCCCCCGTCCCAGCACGACGACCGCCTCGGCCGGCGCCCCGCGGCGGAATCCCCTCAGCCATAACGACAGCTGGACGTTCACCACGATAAGGCCGATGAACACCACGACGATAACCCCGATGACGATGGAAGCGCCCATGCCAATAGGATAGACAGGGGGTGCGACAACGTGGTGTCGACCCCCGCGAGCAAGGATCTAAGGAATTAACCCGCGATGAGGGACTTAACTTTCCGCCTCGGCCATCTCGATGTCGTAGAGCGTCTTCATCCGCGAGTAAACCGCTACTTTATCCGCTCGACCAGGTGCTTCCGGTTCTCCGCGGCGGGGTAAGGGTCCGGCCAGAACTCTGTGATCCGGGTGATTTTACCGTTCGCCACCGTAAAGAACGTGATGGCACGCGCGCGTATGGCGCCATCAGTAACGTTTACGTCGGTCACCGCGCTGTCCGGGCCGGCCACCAGCGAGTTTATCCTGAACTTCCACGGCCCGTGCGCCGGATACTCGGAGTTGACGGCGGCGAAATTCTCAGGGCCGCGTATGCGCTCCCCCGACTGCGGCCAGTCCAGCACAAAATCGGGAGCCAGCACCGCCGAAGCCGAATAAAAATCGTTCGTCCCCATCAGCCGCCAGAACTCCCTGACGATCTTTTCGGTTGCGGTCATAAGTCCCTCCAAAAGCTCCCGCGGCCCATTATCCTAATCGCACTCCGCGCAGTATTTCTTTATCGTCTCGCTGATGCGGGAAACGGTCTCCGTCTTGGAGCCGCCTACGATGGTCAGCGCCCTCTTCGCCCGCGTCATGGCCACATAGACTATGGAGGCGTTCTCCCGCTCGTTGAGATACTTCATGGGCAGGGAATCCACGTCCATGAAGTAGACCTTCTCGAATTCCAGCCCCTTCGCGGAATGCACGGTGGTCACCACCACGGTATCGGCGGAGGCGTCGAAATTGCGCTTGGCCTCGTTATCGCGGACCAGCCAGTACGACGGGATCTTATAACGCTCCAGGATCTCGTGGAACTTCTGCGTATGCTGTTTCTGCGGGCAGATTATCGCGATATCAGAATATGCCAGCCCCTTCTTGATATCCTCCGTGATGGATTCGGCGATGAACCGCCCCGCCAGCGCGTGCGGCACAATGACGACCTCCGGAGGATTACCGCCGGCCTCTTTGAACAGCGTGTTAAAATTATCCTCCCCGACGTACTGCTTGAAGAATTCGTCGTGGTCACTGTTCTGAACCAATAAGGTCGCCGGGAAGATTATCTCCCTGGTGCTGCGGTAGGCAACAGGCAGCTTGCGCACTTTGCCGACGATATTTATGCCGGCCTCCTTATAGGTGAAATTGCGCGAATAGATCTTCTGATTGGGGTCCTCCGCCAGGATGAGGAAATTCGTGGCCGGATTCATCAGGCAAAGCAGCCCTTTGAGCCAGGCATGATGAAAGTCCTGGCTTTCATCTATCAGTATGGCGTCGTAGCGCGGCGCGCCCGGCAGGGCGGCTATCTTCTCAAGATGGCGCCCCAGAACGGTGCAGCTCTCTTCCTCATCACAGGCCGCGCCGTCATGACCGAAGAGATTTGCAGGCAGGTCCTTGTAACCGAGTTGCCGGCCCAGTTTATAGACAAAACTGTGGAACGAGGCGATCTCCCAGTTGGGCTTGGCGGGCTTTGTGATGAAGATATCGTTGAGGTTCTTCAGGTAATGGTCCAGCTGGCTCCGCAGGCTGTTGTTAAAGCAGACGATCAGCGTTCGCCAGTCGGGATGGGTTTCCGCGATTATTTTGGCTTTGGCGCAAAGGACCAGTGATTTACCGCTGCCGGCGATGCCGCGCACGATGGTATGCCCGGAGTCCACTTTTTTAGCCATCTGCTCCTGGGTTATGTCCAGAATGATGCGCTTGGGGCCGCCCTTGTCCTGCTTGGTGAGGGTGATCTCCGGGTAAAGCGCGCCGCGCATGACCGTCAGCTCGTCCTCGGTCAGGGGCTCGTTGGGCCAGAAAGCCTGCGCAAAGAGATTCCGCAGGACCCTTTCGAGCTCTTTGCCTTTGACGGAATTGCCCAACGGCTCCAGCTCGTCCCGGAACAAAAACTTGGACCCGTCCAGGTGGGCGGACATCTCCGCGGGGACGTCCTTCCTGCGGATATTGGTGAAAGCCACCACATGCGCGATGGGGAGCCTGAAGGTCCCCTTATAGTTGCCGTCCTCCCGCAGGAGTACCCGCTTGCTCCGGAACAGCCCGGCCAGCTCAAAATAATAACTGCGCACCTGCTCCAGCGGCGAGCGCACCTGCTTCCGCTGCCCGTCGCAGACTATGGTCCAGAAATCCGGGCTTATGCCGACTATCGTCTCTTTCTTCCAATCCTTGACCTCGAAGATGACTATCCCGAGGCGCGGGATATACGCCGTCACGTCCGGCTGATAGTGATTGGGCAGGTCGAGATTGTGCCAGACATAAGCATCGTCCGGCAGCGCCTCCTTTAGCTTGTTGAGGAGGTATTTCTCACCGGCGTTGATGCCGTAGGCGCGGTCGCCGAGCGCGGATTCCGGGATTATTGTGGCCATATCTATCAAACCTCTCGGGGACTTCTGTTCATAGCTGCTCGACCACATGCTTCCGGTTCTCCGCGGCGGGGAAGGGGTCCGGCCATCCTCAGGTTAATCAGCAAACAGTACAGTTCAAAGAGGTTGAATCACTATCTTAGCCTCAGGGCGCGTAGATTTTCCCGGAAAAAACGCTGAAATAGCTATCTCCCCATGCAGCTTGATCCTAATGCGACCATCATCCATCCAAGCTATAACGAGTCGCTCGCCTTTAGGCCCCGTAATTCTATCCGTCTGTTTTGCTTTTGCCATATCATTTCTCCTATTTCGTCTTTCTGCCCCCATGCTCTTCCATAAATGACGCAAATTTATCAAGAGAAACCCCATACCACACCTTCGCGTTTTTGGGAGCCCAGTGAATGCCGCTTGGCTTCACGCGAATATGTCCAACGACCTGATCCCTTTCATTCACAATGCGGAACTGATGAAATTTCTCTGGACTAAACCTATTATTCGACATAAGACTGTCTCCTTGAGTAGATTACAGTGAGAACTCTCTACGCACGGGCTATTGCATACTTGTCCTTGAAGCCCTCCTTCTTACGACTTTCCACGCTATTCGCCCACTTAAACTCACATAACACTTTAAGCCGCTCAACATCATCTATCTGGGATATTTCAGGCAGTGAAAGAGTGTGATTAGTCAAAAGCCCCCTTTCTAAATATAGCCGGAGGGAATGCTGCACATCGCGCCCGATGTCTTTATAGAAACCATCCCGAACGATACTGTCGTAATACGACAGCAGTGCTACCACAAGTCGCATAGCCAGAACATCCATTTCCCCCGATCGCTTTTTCTTATTTAAATACAGCGAAACCATACTTCGCGTTTCAAGCACAATATCGCGTATATCCCCATCATGAAAAGCGGAGGCCGACTCGCCGGATGCAGCGAAGTATCCTTCCAGATAGTTATATGCCGCTCGCATTTTGCCGTAGCAATACCCTTCGGAAATCTGCACTTGGGACAAGCAGCGAAGGATATTGTCTATAGCAAACACCAAGCTGTCATTTGTCCCATTAAAAACACTATTACTCCGATTAAATGCGCGCTGCATCCTGTCAAAATATACTCCCGCATATTTCGCAGGGACAATTCGATCGAGCCAATATAATATCGGAAAAAGCTGCAAAAACGAGTGATTCAGATCGATGAAATCGATCGCACCACCTGTGTGGTCTAGCTTCGAGCGAGCATGTGCCATACCAGAGTCTGCCTCGGCACAATCAACCAGAGATACCCCCATCGATTCCCGACAGACAGCATAAAGCCTGGGAATTGATGATAGAAACTCCGATTTCTTTTCGTTCCAGCGCGCTGTTGCCGCGTCCACGGAAAGGACCGAGCACAAATAATCTTTGAGTTCATCCAGTATGGCGGCGTCCGTAATCATTCCGACATGCATGCCAGTCAAAACGCCTTTAGCATCCTCCAATTTCAGTGGCGGGACAAGCAAGATGAAGCACTCTTTATTTGCAAACCAAGCGGCCCCCAACTCGCAATTGCAAAAGCTGCTTTTAAGGAAAGCCGGGGACAGGACCATTACAACGAGTTGGGCCTCTTCTAGGCGGTGCTTTATGTCCCCGACGAACTCTCTATAATTTGGAACACCTAGCCCGCTTACCGACGAACAAAACATGTCTGTTTGGTTTAAAGCCGTCCCGGTATCCAGCAAATCAATAAAACCATCAACCAAGGCTTTATCACTTACCGCATGACTAACGAATACTTTTTTCATTTGATAATCCTCGAGAAAACGGCAAAAGCTCAATTAGCAGTCTTTGCTTTCCGGCGGACTAGAGCTTTTCGCCTGTGTTTTGACCTGGGCGGCTCACCGCTAATCACAATAACCTCACTATTATCGGCAATACCTGATTTTATAAAGAACTGCCTCCACTCTTTTTCAGACTTAAACCGGTGGGTCTCATAAACCACATAAATAAAATGCTTCCATTCGCTGGACGTGTACCCCCGCGTATCAGCCAACAGCTCATCCGCAATGCGAGATACCTGTCAAATCAATTAAGAATGTTACCCAAGGGGTAGCCCGCAGGCCAGGCCTCCTTTGATTCAGTTTTGATGTTACCAAGTCTGTAGCGCTGTCTCACGGCGAACCATCTTT
>JAGVVD010000017.1 GCA_019135865.1 Elusimicrobiota bacterium | reverse complement strand
CAAGCGGAAGGTGGCGAAGCTGGTGGGCAAGGTCAACTCCGGCTCGTTCAAGGGCTGGAGCAAGGGCGAGGTGATGTTCCTCGGCATGAGCTACTCCTGCCCCGCGAAGAAATCAACGAAGGTGCTGGTCTCCTTCAACTTCGCGGTGCAGCCAAACGAGAGCGTCACCATCGCGGGCCACAAGGTCGAGAAGAAGGGCTTCGAGTACGCGTGGGCGCTTTCCAAGACCATCGACGACAATGGGACGCCCAAGGCCGACGTGGAGGCTATCTACGTCGACCAGGTCTGCCGGTACGATTCGTTCTCAACGCTTGGCCTATAGGAGGTTTCAATGGCATTCTACGGCGACGTGACGCCGGGCGAGGAGTTCAGGCCGAGCGCGGCGTTGTCCAACGACATACGGCATTTCCTGAACGGCCTCAACGGCTTCGGCGGCAACCCCTTCGGGGCGAACGGCGCGGGGACGGTGAGGATACAGGCCTACAATGCCACGGGCGGCGAAATCAAGGCGGGGACGGCGGTCAACTTCGACGAATCGAAGAAGATGTCGGGCGACGCGGTCCCGATGAAGGCGTTCTCCGACCCGAGGAAACCTTGGGGCGTGGTGACCCAGAGACTGCTTGACAACGAGGTGGGCGACTGCTTCATCAGCGGCCCCGTCACCGTGTCCCTCTTCGGCTCGGGCGACTACGCCCAGCCGACGGCGGGCAGCCCCTCGGTGTTCACGAGGGGCGCGGAGGGAGCGCCCGTGCTCTACGCCAATGGCGGCAAAGGGGTGATAAATCTCGGCGCGGGGACGCCCGAGAACTACGACGGCCCCTTCGCAATCACCTACGATGCGGAGGCGAAGAAGCTCAAGGTCAAGGCTGGATACCTGACAAGGAACGGCGAGTTCATTTCCGTCCCGGAGGCAGAGCTCGACCCGGAGACGGGCACGGTCTGCGTGAAGACGGAGCTGGCGGACGGCGAATGGGGCAACCCCGAAATACTGTTCGCGATGCCTTCGCAGTTCTGCTATCCGATAGGCCATGTGAAGACGCAGGGGAGCGGGGAGGAAACAAGCGTGTCGGTGTGCAGCTACCGCGTCCCGGTCGCCGTCGTCCTGGCGGCGAGAATCTGCAGCGACGAGGAGGACTGATGGCGGAGGAACACGAGGACGGAAGACCGCCCGTGACGGCGTGGCTCCATGCGAAAGGAAGGGAGCTTGTCATCGGCAGGAACACGGGGATGCTCATCCTTTGCTGGACCTGCCCGTGCTGCCGCCCAAGGGTCATCGCAAGCCGCATCACCAATGGCTTGAATGAAGAGACAAAGACATGGTGGCTGACCGACTGGCAGGGGGACTACATCGGATTCCCCGGCGGGAGGTGGCGAATCCGCGACGTCGGCGAGACGCACCACCGCGACAAATCCGCGGGATGCAGCGGCACAATCTACAACAACGGGACGATAGACGGCAAGGGCAGGCTTGTGGGCCTGCCCGAGAAGTTCGTCTCCAACTACAGCTACAACGGATACATGGAACTTCAGCAGGGATGCGTCAGGAAGGACGGCTCGATATGGTGGCCGTGCCCCAACGGATGAGGAGGCCAGGATGTTCGACTTCAATGAAAACGACAGGAGGTACACGCACATGCCCTTCGCGGCATACGGCGGCGACGGCAATCCGCAGGAATTCTGCTGCATCAACGTGGACGGTCTCTGGAAGCTCCACTGGCGCAGGGGAGGCAAATGGAGGAGAATCCATACGGGGCTGCCAGATGACGCCACGGAATGCGGCCCGACCGCCGAATGGGAGGACGGGATGTGGAAGGTGTCCTTCGTCGCGGGCGGATGGAAGGGGGACCGCCGGTTCCGCCTCTACAGGATGTACGGTCTCGATTCCGAACCGATGGCGCAGGGCTTCGCCGACGTCGGCTTCGTCCGAAAGGACGCCGTGGCGATGGCCGGGCGGCGCGGGCCGATTGTCATCAGGGATTCGGAGCGGATTGTCACCCTGGCAATCCCGGAG
>JAGVVD010000014.1 GCA_019135865.1 Elusimicrobiota bacterium | reverse complement strand
GACGGGCTCATCATAAGGGCTCCCAAACTGGCTTTTTTGACCAAAAACCGTTCGGGAACATTTTAGATGAGTTGACGAGCCCCGGTTGGGGAACATTTTAGATGAGTTGATGCGGGCGTTTGACAGCGGGGGGCGGGAAAAGTTATACTCTTCATAGGGGAAAATACGACTTCCTGCGATACGGAAGAGCCCGGCGGCCGGACAGTACCGGCGCCCGGGCGCTCTTGAACAGGCGGACATATGGAAAAACCGAAAATATCCGGAAAAACGGACATGAACCGGCCGATGAACGCGGCGGGAAGCGGCAGTAACTCCCCGGAGGAAAAAAAGATGCTGAAGTTAGCCAACCGCAAGACCGCGCCCAAGCCCGCGGCCAGGACCAAGACGACCCCCAACCCGGCGACCGAGTACGTCGTGCTGGACTATCCGAAGAACCTCGAGAACATCACCTCGAGGAACTACGCCGTGCGCATCGGCTCCTGCGACTGCGTCGGGATGGACATCTCCATCGACGACCAGCCCTGGCAGCCCTGCCGCTGGGCCGTCGGCTACTGGTGGTTCGACTGGAACAACTTCGCCCCCGGCACCCACCAGCTGGTGGCCCGGATGCACAAGAGCAACGGCGATTACGTGCTCTCCAAGCGCCGCCGCTGCAAGGTCAGCTGAACTGAACGGCTGAAAATTGCGCCGCCCACGGGCGTCCGAGAGGACAAGCCCGCGGGCGGTTTAATTTGTAAAATGGAGGCTGACCGCCGTCATATGCCGCGCACCAAAATAATAGCCACGCTGGGGCCGGCCAGCGCCCGCCCCGCCGCGCTCAGGAAAATGATGCGGGCCGGCCTGGACATGGCCCGCTTCAACTTCTCGCACGGCACCCGCGCCGACCACCTGCGCGCGCTGGAACTGCTGCGCTCGCTCAATAAAAAAGAACGCCGCGCCGTAAAAGCGCTGCAGGACCTGCAGGGCAACCGCATAAGGATAGGGGACCTCAAAGCGCCCGTGGAGCTTAAAAAGCGCCAGACCGTTGTCCTCTTCCAGGGCCAGGGCCGCGGCGACTCCCGGCACTTCCCCTTCGACTACCCGGGCCCGCTCAAACCGGTCAGGAAAGGCCATTTCATCTATATCGACGACGCCCGCCTGGCACTGCGCGTGGAAAGCGCGGGCCGGGGGGAGATACGCGCCGTCGTGACCGAAGACGGGCTCCTCAAACCCCGCAAGGGCGTCAATATCCCGGAAGCCCGGCTGGAATTCCCGCTGCTCAGCGACGAGGACCGCCGCGACATACAGTTCGGCGCCTCCTGCGGCTTCGACGCCGTCGCCCAGTCCTTCGTGCTTTCGGCGGAGCAGGTGGACGCGGTCAGGGCGCTGATAAAGCCGCGCCTGCCCAAGTGCCGCGTCTTCGCCAAGATAGAGCATCCCGACGCCGTGAAGAACATAGACTCCATACTGGAAGCCTCCGACGGCATCATGGTCGCGCGCGGCGACCTGGGCATCACCATGCCGGTCTGGAAGGTGCCGGTCATGCAGAAGCTCCTCATCCGCAAGGCCAACGCGGCCCGCAAGCCCGTCATCACGGCCACCCAGATGCTCGAATCCATGACGGAGAACCCCCTGCCCACCCGCGCCGAAGCCTCCGACGTGGCCAACGCCATCCTCGACGGCACCGACTATGTCATGCTCTCCGGCGAGACCGCGGCCGGCAAGTACCCGGACCGCGCCGTCCGGATGATGAACGAGATAATCAAATACACCGAAGCCCGCGAAAAAGAACTATGCGTCACAAGCACCTCGCCGAAAAAGCGGTCCGCGCGGCGTTCCTGACCGCCTTTCTGACCCCGGCCGCGGCCGCCCAGTGGGGCGCGCCGCCCGCCGGGACTTTCGTCGAGCCCTCCTTCAGCCTGGCCGGCGGGGACCTGCATCCCCGCAGGAGCGGCCTGGGGACCGGCGTCCGGCTCGGCAAGTCCGGCGGCTACACCTTCCACCTCTCCGGCGGCCTGGAGCATATCAACACCTCGGGCGCCGGCTATTTCCCCGGCGAGCTCTACAAGGCCTCGCTCGGCCTCTCGGCCGTCAACGGCGGCGTGAGCTTCTCCCTCGGCGCGCGGTCGGACTCCGACCGGCCCTACAACTCCTCGTCGGAGACCGACCTCGGCTTCAATTTCACCAAAGAACTGGGCGCCAACGGCGCGCGCGGCGTCTGGCTGGCGGGACTCAATTATTCCAGCCGGCGCAGTTTCCTGCGCGGCCTGCCGATCCCTTTCCTTTCCTACCGCTACATCTCCGATAAGTGGACCTTCTTCGCGCCCTTCATGGTGCAGTGGCGGCCGGGCGGCGACATGCACTACTCCTTCCGCTGGAAGCCGGTCAGGCACTTCAGCCTGGCCGCGGCCTGGCGCCCGCCGGGAATTTTCGGGGCCGAGCTGGAGGGCGGCGTCGGCCTGGAGCAGTTCCTGCTCGCGGACAGGCCCGACACCGGCGATTCGCTCTACCTGGAGACGCCCTACCTCGTCCTCCGCCCGTCGGCGCGCCTGCCCGGCCGCTTCACGCTGACGGCGGAGGCCGGCTGGCATTTCGACGGCCGCTACTACACCGGCAGGGATTACAACGACCTGGGCCTTAAAACGGACGTGGACGGCGGCGCGTACGCCGGCCTCTCCCTGAAACGGTCCTTCGGCGCCGGCGGCGGCCCCGGCGGCCCGCCCGGACGTCCCGGCCGGCCGCAAAATTAATACAATAACCCCGATGCAGGACCAGACCATCCACATCTACACCGACGGCGCCTGCTCGGGCAATCCCGGTCCCGGCGGCTGGGCGGCCGTGCTGATCTTCCCCGGCGGCCGGCTGCTCGAGCTCGGCGGCGGCGAGCGCGAGACCACCAACAACCGCATGGAAATGGCCGCCGCCATAGCCGCGCTGGCGGCCGTGCAGGAACACTCGGAACCCGCAAGACTTCACACCGACTCCGGCCTGCTGGTCAACGGCATCAAGGCCTGGATACACGCCTGGAAAAAGAAGGACTGGCTGACGGCCGGCGGCCAGCCGGTGTCCAACCGCGATCTCTGGGAGCGCCTGGACGCCCTGACCGCGGCGCGCAAAGGGCGCCTGCACTGGGTGCACATGAAAGGCCACGCCGGCCACGAGGTCAACGAACGCTGCGACGCCATAGCCGTCGCCTTCTCCAAAGGCCAGCGGCCGAAGCTCTATGAAGGTCCCGCCGTAGGCTGCGGCTATTCGCTGCTCCCGCCCGGCGAGGAACATCTGCACGCCGCCGGGGGGAAAGCCTCCGCCGGTAAGTCTTCGAAACCTAAGCCCAAAAAAGGCGGCTACTACCTCTCTTTCGCGGGCGGCGCCGTGCACCGCGACGCCGACTGGGAGGCGTGCAAGGCCCGCGTCCACGGCGTGCCCGGCGCCAGATTCAAGAAAGTCTCGTCTCCCGAAGAGGAAAAGGCCGCCCTGGAGCTCTGGGGCGCCGCGCGCTGACCGCCCGCACTCATTCGTATCTTAACGCTGGAGGGGTAATATGCTCAAGGACTTCAAGGAATTCATAATGCGCGGCAACGTGGTGGATATGGCCGTCGGCGTCATCATAGGCGGCGCCTTCGGCAAGATCGTGACCTCGCTGGTCAACGACGTCATCATGCCGCCCATAGGCAAACTGACCGGGGGAGTGGACTTCTCCAACCTGTTCATCGACCTCTCCGGCGCCTCCTACGCGACGCTGGCCGAGGCGCAGAAAGCGGGCGCCGCCACCATCAATTACGGGATGTTCGTCAACACCGTCATCAACTTCCTGATAGTGGCGGGCGCCATCTTCCTGATGATCAGCCAGCTCAACCGCCTCAAGGCGCGCTTCGACAAGCCCGCCCCGGCGGCGGAACCGGTCACCAGGGAATGCCCGCTCTGCCTCTCCGTCATACCGATAAAGGCCGTGAAGTGCGCCCATTGCGCCTCCGACCTGAAATAAGGGTCAGTCCAGGGGCTCGCCGACGTGTTTGCGGGTCTCGGCGGCTATGACGGGCGCCAGCAGCAGCAGCGAGACCAGGTTGGGAACGGCCATCAGGCCGTTGAAAATGTCCGCGAAATTCCACACCGCCGGCAGGGCCGCCACCGACCCGGCCATGACGGCCGCTATCCACAGCCAGCGGTAGGGCTTCACCGCCCGCCGCCCGAGCAGGTATTCGGCGGCCTTCTCGCCGTAATACTCCCAGCCCAGTATCGTGGAGAAAACGAAGGTCAGCAGGCCGAAGGTAAGCACGGCCGGGCCGACGTGCGGGATATGCGCGAAAGCGCTCTTGGTAAGCGCCGCGCCCGTAAGCCCGGCCTGCCAGTCGCCGGAGCTGACTATCACCAGCCCCGTGACAAGACAGACGACCACGGTATCCCAGAAAGTTCCGGTAGAGGAGACCAGCGCCTGGCGCACCGGGTTGGTCGTCTGCGCGGCGGCGGCCACTATCGGCGCCGAGCCGAGCCCCGACTCGTTGGAGAAAAGACCGCGCGCGATGCCGAAGCGCATGGTCTCGCGCATCCCGGCGCCGAGAAAACCGCCGACCGCGGCGTGGCCGCTGAAAGCGGAGGAAAGGATGAGCTCGACGGCGGCGGGCACCCGCTCGAAGTTCACGGCCAGTATCAGGAGGCAGCCGAGCACGTAGAACACGGCCATGAAAGGGACCAGCCTCTCGCAGAAGCGGGCTATCGACTTGATCCCGCCCAGTATGACGAAGCCGGTCAGCGCCGCCAGCGCCGCTCCCGTGACCCAGGCCGGCAGGCCGAAGGACTCCGTCATCATGTCGGAGATGGAATTGGCCTGCACCATATTGCCGATGCCGAAAGCGGCCAGGGCCGTGAAAAGGGCGAACAGCAGTCCCAGCCAGCGCGCGCCGAGCCCGCGCTCCAGGACGTACATCGGTCCGCCGGACACTTCGCCGTCCGGGGCTATGACCCTGTACTTGACCGAGAGCAGCGCTTCGGCGTACTTGGTCGCTATGCCGAAGACGCCGGTCAGCCACATCCACAGCACCGCGCCGGGCCCGCCGGCGGCCACCGCCGTCGCCACTCCGACTATATTGCCGGTGCCGATGGTGGCGGCCAGCGCCGTCGTCAGCGCCCCGAAGTGGGAGATCTCGCCCTCCCCTTCGGCCGAACGCTTAAAAGAGAGTTTTATCGCCTTGGGCAGCCAGCGCTGCACGAAGCCGAGCCTGAAGGTCAGGAACAGGTGCGTCCCGAAGAGAAGTATTATCAGCGGCGGACCCCAGACCAGCGAACCGGCCTTTTCCAGCAGCGCGTTCATTTCCTGCATGCATGGATTTTAACTTATTTGCTTTCCCGGCCGCAGGGGCTAAATGGTAGAATGAGCCTGAAAGATGCCCTCCGGAAACGCGAAAACCGGCATATTCCCGGCGGCGGGCGCGCTGCTGGCGGCCCTGTTCTTCGGCGTCTCGACGCCGCTGAGCAAGCCGCTGACCTCGTCGCTGGACGCCTTCACGCTGGCCGGGCTGCTCTATCTCGGCGCGGGGCTGGGGCTGGCCGCCCTGGCGCCGTTCCGGCGGTCCGAGGGCGCCCCGGCCGGACGCCGGCCCGACTACCGCTACGTGGCGGGGATGATCGTCTGCGGCGGCCTGCTGGGCCCGGTATTCCTGATGCTGGCCGTCAAGCGCGCGCCCGCCGCCTCGGTCGCCATCTGGCTCAACATGGAGCTCGTCGCCACCGCCCTGCTGGGCTGGCTCTTCTTCAAGGACCACCTGCACGCGCGCGGCTGGCTGAGCGCGGCGATAACGCTGGCGGCGGGCCTCGCCCTCTCCTACGACGGCGGCGCGGCTGGGCTGGCGGCCGGCGGCCTGACCGCGCTGGCCTGCCTCTGCTGGGCCTTCGACAATCATTTCACCGCGCTCATCGACGACCTCTCCCCGTCGCGCAGCACCATGATAAAAGGCCTGGCCGCCGGCTCGGTCAACCTGCTCATCGGCCTGGCGCTGGCCGGCTGGACGCCGCCGCCCGCGGCCCCGGCGCTCAAGGCCCTGCTCGTCGGCTTCGCCGGCTACGGCCTCAGCATAACGCTCTACATCGCCTCGGCCCAGCGGCTGGGCGCCGTCCGCGGCCAGCTGGCCTTCTCCACCGCCCCGGTATTCGGCGTGGTCCTGTCGGTGTTCCTGCTGGGCGAAAGGCTCTCGGCCGTGCAGCTGGCAGCGGGAGCGCTGCTCTTCGGCTCGGTGCTGCTCATGCTGTCGGAGAAGCACGCCCACGCCCACGCGCACGCGGCGATGGAGCATTCTCACGCCCACACGCACGACGATCTGCACCACGGCCACTCCCACGACGGACCGGCGGAGGGGGAGCATTCCCATTTTCACAGCCACGAACCGGTCGGGCACGAGCACCCGCACTGGCCGGACCTGCATCACAGGCACGGGCATTAGCATGGCATATCCTATGAGCGCATTCCTGGCCGCCGCCATCCTCCTGGCCCAGCCCGCGCCCGCCGCGGCGGGAGAGGGGACGTGCGCGCTGCGGATGATGGCCGTCAACGGGGGCGTCTCCTACTCGCACGAGCTGGAGATAGCGCCGAGCGGAAGGGCCTCGTACCGCGGTCCTTCCGGAAAACGCGGCCGCGGCCCGCTGCGCGATATCGGCTTCAACGCCCTGCTCAACGAACCCGGCGAAGGCGGCTTCAGGCTCGACTACCAGGTCGAGGTGGCCGGCGAGAAGGGCATACGCCCGCCTTTCCAGGTCCAGGGCAAAGCCCTGCTGCGCCCCGGCAGGCAGCTGCTGGCCGCCTCGGCCGGCGGGTGGAAATACTATCTCAAACTGGAGGACGAGGGCGCCTGCGGCGGTATCCCCGACGGGAAACGGCCCGGCACGCTCGACGCGCGGCTCAAATGCGGGAGGCTCTCCTACTCCGCCTCCTTTTCGTATCTCGCGAACGAGCAGTACACCGTCACTCTCTACGAAGAGCCGCGCGAGGACGTCGTCAGGTCCCTGACGATAGGACTGCTGCCGGGCGCCCCGGCCTTCGACGGCACCTTCCCGCTGCAGTACGTCATAAGGCTCAAGGAGGGGGGGAAGCTCCTCACCGACGGTTCCGGCGGGCTCCTGCTTTCGCCGGACGGCAGCCGGGCCAGGACCTCTCCCGGAAAGGACTGTTCCTTTTCCGCGCGGGTCTCGGGAGTAAAGTCGTGGCCCTGAAGACCTTCCACGCCCGGGGCGGCAGGTTCCGCCCCGTCCGCTATTTCCGCCGCGGCCGTGCCGCGCGGCGCCGAGGAGAACCATAATGAAGGAATCCATACTGCTGATAGTCAAGCCCGACGGGATGGTCAAGGGACTGGCCGGGCACATCCTCAGGCGTTTCGAGGAGACCGACCTTAAACTCGTCGGCGCGCGGCTGGCCAAAGTGACCAGGGAACTGGCCTCGACCCATTACCACCATCTCCGGGAGAAGCCCTTCTTCGACGAGCTCATACGCTTCATCATGGGCGAGCTCAACGGCGGCCAGAACACCGTGCTGGCCTTCGCCTACACCGGCGAGGACGCCGTCCGCAAGGCCCGGGCCATCGCCGGCGCCACCAATCCGGAGGAGGCCGACTACCGCTCCATACGCGGCAGCTTCGGCCGCGTCACCACCAAGGGCGTCTTCGAGAACGTCGTGCACGTCTCGTCCGACGCCATCGAGGGCGAGCGCGAGATCAAGCTCTGGTTCGGGCCGGAGGAGATAACCGCCGACCTGTTCCCGACCGTCGCCGAGGACGGCCGCCGCGAATGGGCCGAGCCGGCCGGCCCCAAGACGCGCACCGGCCCCTGGCCGAAAGAATAGCGCGTCCCGGTCAAGCGCGGCCCCGCCCCGCGGGTTGACAGCCCGCGGGGGCACGGATATACTAACCCTAGCGCCACCTTAGCCGAGCCAGGAGCCGCCATGCCGAAGACAGTACCTTCCGCAGCCGCCAGGATGATCCCGCTCAACACCTGGGAAAGGATAACCGCCCAGCTCGCCGCCTCCCGCGAAGAACCCGACCAGGAAAAGAAGATAGACCTGCTGGTGGAGCTGCTGGTCAATATCCGCCTCCTCGACAAGGAAGAGCGCATCCCCGACGCGCGCGACGTCAAGAAGGACATCGACTCGCTGCAGGCCGCCCTGCTGGAGGAGACGGTGCGCACGCTCGACGCCATGCGCGGCCCGTCCGACGCCTACATCTACTACGCGCGCGAACTGCTCAAGAAACTGCCCGTGCGCGGCGGCGACGGCGCCCTGATAGACGATATCCGGAGCGCGGCCGAGTATTTCGAGGAGGGGCGCGACGGGGCCGACCCGCTGCTCTCCTTCGCCGGCGACCTGCGCAAGGAAGTGCACCGCAAGCTGTCGCCGCGCATACTGACCCGCTACGTAGAGCCCTACCTGGCGCTGATACGCGACCGCGACCCCGACCCGCTCTTCAAGGCCGGCTACATGGCCCTGGCCACCACCTTCGATCCCTCCTCCGAGGACCCGCGCTTCATCGAGCTGGCCGAAGAGATGAGGGAGAAGCTCTCCTACCTCTGGGACTACCAGACCGGCGACATCGCCGCGGTCAAGGAGAACCTCCGCCGCAACCTGGACCTCTTCGAGAAATGCTTCCTGCGCAAGGAGATGGAGACCTTCCTCTCCATCTGCGACCACGAGCACATCTCCGACACCGACAACCTAATCGACTGCCTGCGCCGCCTGCGCAGCTTCAAGACGCTGGTCAAGAAGTCGTATTTCGAGGGGCGCATCGGCCTCTACCATTTCCTCGACCTGGACCTCTACCTCGGACGGCTGGTCTTCATCTTCACCAACGACCTCACCAACAGCCGCTACGAGACGGTGGGCTACGCCAACCTCAAGGACTGCGTGATGCTGGTCCGCGAGCTGGTCTCGCTGCTGGCGCTCAAGGGCATGCTGCCGGGCAAGGCCGACGAGTTCTGCGCCGAGCTCACCGCCCTCTACGAGATGGAGACCGTCGACATCATAAAGACCAAGCGCGTGCTGCAGGGCGTCTCCATGGAACTGCAGCAGTTCATGCGCAGCAATATCTTCAAGCGGCTCAGCACCATGCTCAACAACGTGCTCGAGGTCTACAAGATCCCCACGGCCAGCGCGGCGCCCATCAAGGACCGCTTCTTCAATAATTTCTTCCGCACCACCGAGTTCCACGCCGTCGACGAGTTCATAGAGAAGACCATAACCTTCCTCAACCGGGAGCTGGCGGCCCGCGGCGCCGAGAACAGCCTCTACGGCCGCTACAAGATGGCCAGCCTGCCGCCGGTGGAGGGGAACTACGACGCCTTCATCGCCTCCACCTGGACCCATACCGAGGACCGCCTGCGCCCGTTCCTGGGCGGCAAGGGCAACGGCATCATCGACATGGCCTCGCTCGGCGTGAAAGTGCCGCCCGCCTTCATCCTGGGCCTGCCGATCTGCGCGGAACTTTTCAGGGAGAACGCCGACCGGCAGAGCTTCCGGGAGGCCGTCGGCCGCTGGCTGGGCCAGCTGGAAGAAAAGACCGGCCGCCGGCTGGGCTCGCCGGAGAACCCGCTGCTGGTCTCGGTGCGCTCGGGGACCACCATCTCGCTGCCCGGCTCCATGTGCACCATCCTCAACGCCGGCCTGACCCCGGCGATACGGGCCGGCCTCGCGCGCGGGCACGGCGAGGCCTTCGCCTCGGCCGTCTACCTGCGCTTCCTGCGCAATGTCCTGGCCGCGCTGGAAGCCGACGAGCCGGCCGCTCCGGGCCGGCCGGAACCCGGCGCGGACCTGGCGGAGCGGCTGGTGAAGGAGCGGCTGGGCGCCGCTTTCCTGGAGGACCCCTTCGAGCAGCTCATCAAATGCATAGACCTGGTCTTCGCCTCCAGCCGCTCGCACAATGTCCGGGAATACCTCAAGGAGCTCTCCATCGAGGTCAACTTCGGCACGGCCGTCACCGTGCAGCAGATGGTCTTCGGCAACAAGAGCGCCAGCTCGATGAGCGGCGTCATCTTCACCCGCAACCCCATCAACGGCAGCGACGAGCTGTTCGGCGAGTACCGCGAAATGACGCAGGGCGAGGACGTCGTGATGGGCAATGTCGTCACGCGCAGCGTCGCCTCCATCCCGCCCAGGATACGCGCGGGCCTGGAGAAGTATAAGGCCCTCCTGGAGCGCCGGCTCAAGCACGAGCTGGACCTGGAGTTCACCGTCGAGGACGACGAGCTCTGGCTGCTGCAGGCCAGGCGCGCCACGGTGAGCACCTACGCCCGGCTGGTCATAGACACGGACCTGATGAAGAAGGGCTTCATCTCCGTGCACGAGTACCGCGGCCGCATAGACCGCCTCTGCGCCGGCAACGCCTACGTCTCGGTGCCGCGCAACGACAGCGGCGCCCGCGAGTGGAAGCCGCCGGTGGGCACCGGCGTGCCGATAAACCACGGCATCGCCTGGGGCCGCCTGGCCCTGACGCCGGCGAGGTTCGAGGAGTTCCGCGCCGGCCGCGAGAACATCATCTACCTGGCCGAGACCACCAAACCCTCGGACTTCAACTTCATAAACAACTCCCAGGGCGTCGTGACCGTCTTCCCCGGCCGCACCTCGCACGCCGCCATCACCTCAATCACGCTCAACAAGCCCTGCGTCGTCGGCTGCGCCAACGCCTCGATAAACACGGAGCAGGGCACCGTCACCTTCAAGGGCGATCCCGACGTGACGCTGAAGGAAGGCGAACTGGTCACCGTCGACGCCAACGGCGGCTACGTCTACCGCGGCGCGGTGCCGCTCTCCGACAGCTTCATCAAGACGCACAATATCCTCGAGACCCTGACCCACGCCATGTCGCCGGAGTCGGCCGCCGCCGAGGTGGAGCGCATCCTGCGCGAGCGCATCGACATCATGACGCGCGAGACCGGCATACGCAAGAAGAACATAGCCGGCGCCGACAGGTCGCTCTTCGCCGGGAAGAACGTGCTGGTGCGGCTGGACCTCAACGTGCCGTTCTCCGGCGGGGAGGTGGCCGACGCCGCGCGCATAGAGGCGGCGCTGCCGACGGTGAAGTACCTGCTGGAAGCCGGCGCCACCCCGATACTCTGCTCGCATTTCGGCGAGCCCGACAAGCAGGAGAAGAAGGGCAAATCCCGCGAGGAGGTCTATGCCAAGCACAGCCTCAGACCCGTGGCCGACTACATGCGCGCCCGCCACCTGCCGGACCTGGTCTTCCACGAGGGCAGCATCGCCTCCTCGGGCGTGCTGGTCGCCAGGTCGGCCATCGTGAAGGGAAAGCCGAACATGCTCGAGAACCTCCGCTTCGCCATAGGAGAGAAGGAGAACGACTCGGTCTTCGCGCGCGGCCTGGCGGCCCTCTCCGACGGCGTCTACGTCAACGACGCCTTCGGCACCTGCCACCGCCGCCACGCCTCCATCACCGGCGTGACCAGGCACGTCGAGCACCGGCTGGCCGGCCTGCTGATAGAGAAGGAGCTCCGCTACCTGGGCGGCGCGGTCAGCGAGCCCAGGCGTCCCTTCGTCGGCATCACCGGCGGCTCCAAGATCTCGAGCAAGCTGGGCGTCATAGAATCGCTGCTGCAGAAGATAGACACGCTGATAGTGGGCGGCGGCATCGGCTACACCCTGCTCAAGGCCAAAGGCTTCGACGTGCAGAAGTCGCTGGTCGAGGAGTCCATGCTCGACACCGCCAGGAAGCTGCTGCAGAAGCACGGCGACAAGATAGTCCTGCCGCGCGACTTCGTCGTCACCGACAAGTTCGACTTCGCCGCCCAGAAGGTGGGGGAACTGCGCCGCGACGTGAAGACGATACCCGAAGGGTGGGAATCCTTCGACCTCGGCAGGGAGTCGCTGGACCACGCCGTGAAACTGCTCTCGGAGGCCGGCACCGTCCTGTGGAACGGGCCGATAGGCGCTTTCGAGATAAAGGAAGGGTCGGAGGGCACGCTGCGGCTGGCCCGCGAGCTGGCCGCGATGGCGGAGAGGGGCAAGACCGTCATCATAGGCGGCGGCGACTCGGCCTCGGCCGTGCGCATCGCCGGCGTGGCGGACAAGATGACCCACGTCTCCACCGGCGGCGGCGCCAGCCTGGAATTCCTCGAGCGCCTCACGCTGCCCGGCGTCTCCGCGCTGGATTCCGAGTAAAAGGCGCCGGCTACTCCTTGCGCGCCGGCATCTTGCGCGGGGCTATCATGTTCTCCGGGGCCAGCGCGCTGTCGAGCGCCTCCCTGGACATGAGCCCCTTCGAAAGCACCAGGTCATAGACGCTCGCGCCGGTCTCCAGCGCCTCCCTGGCCACCGCGCTGCTGGCCTCGTAGCCCAGCAGCGGGTTCAGCGCGGTCACCAGCCCTATGCTGCCGCGCACCAGCGCCAGGCAGCGCTCCTCGTTGGCGGTGATGCCGTCCACGCAGCGCCTCTGCAGCGTGGCCATGCCGTTGCGCAGCATCTCTATCGATTCGAACAGGCTGTAGACGATCACCGGCTCCATCACGTTGAGTTCCAGCTGTCCCGCCTCGGCGGCCAGCGTGACCGTGAGGTCGTTGCCTATCACCTTGAAGGCTATCTGGCTGACCACCTCGGGGATGACCGGGTTGACCTTGCCGGGCATTATCGACGAGCCCGGCTGCATCGGCGGCAGGTTGATCTCGTTGATGCCGGCGCGCGGGCCGGACGAGAGCAGCCTCAGGTCGTTGCAGATCTTGCTGAGCTTCACCGCCAGCCGCTTCACCGCGGCGGAGTACATCACGAAGGCCCCCGTGTCCTGCGTGGCCTCCACCAGGTCGGCCGAGTTCGCCATGTCCAGGCCGGTCACTTCGCGCAGGCGCGCGATCACCTTCGGGGGATAATCCGGGTCGGAGTTGATCCCGGTGCCTATCGCGGTGGCCCCCATGTTGACTTCCAGGAAGAGCCTCGCGTTCTGCTGCAGGCGCTCGGCCTCCTCACGCAGCGTGGCCGCGTAGGCCCCGAACTCCTGCCCCAGCGTCATCGGCACGGCGTCCTGCAGCTGCGTGCGCCCCATCTTTATGACGCGCGAGAACTCCCGGGACTTCGCCTCGAAGGAGGCCACCAGCGTCTCCAGCGTTTCCACCAGCCGGGCGTTGCTCTTTATCA
Organism: Elusimicrobiota bacterium; assembly: GCA_019135865.1. Lineage (GTDB taxonomy): Bacteria > Elusimicrobiota > Elusimicrobia > Elusimicrobiales > UBA9959 > UBA2231. The sequence goes on along the minus strand of JAGVVD010000014.1, from coordinate 30,242 downwards.
GGGCTATCTTCACGGCGGTGGGATAGGCGTCGTTGGTGGACTGCGACAGGTTGACGTGGTTGTTGGGGTGGCAGGCGGCGTAGTCGCCCTTCTCGCGCCCCAGCAGTTCCAGCGCGCGGTTGGCTATCACCTCGTTGGCGTTCATGTTGGTGGAGGTGCCGGCCCCGCCCTGGATCATGTCCACCGTGAAGTGGTTGTGCAGCTTGCCCATGGCCAGGTCGTCGCAGGCGGCGATGACGGCCCCGGCGACGCCGTCCTCCAGCAGGCCCAGGTCGCGGTTGGCCAGCGCGGCCGCTTTCTTCACCAGGGCCAGCGACTCTATCAGCACGGGGAAGAAGTTCAGCGTGACGCCGCTGATGTCGAAGTTCTCCATGGCGCGCAGCGTCTGCACGCCGTAGTAGGCCTCGTAGGGCACCGGGCGCTCGCCCAGCAGGTCGTGCTCCAGGCGCGTGCGGCCCGATTCGTACTGCGCCGCCGGCGAGAGCCTCATGGCGTTGGCGTTGCGCATGCGGCGCGAGATCACCCGCATGATGTTGGAAAGGATCTTCAGCGAGAGCGCGGCGTCCCGGGTGAAGAAGTCCCGCCCCAGGCGGAGCACCTCGGCCGGCACCGTCACCACGGCGGTGGTGGAATGCAGGGAGCCCCGCTCCCAGGAGCCCTCGCCCAGGAAGTCGCCGGCCCCGAAAGAGGCCACTTTCACCCGGGCGCCGTAGGCGTCGGTCTTGGCGAGCTCGACGCAGCCCTCGGCGATCACGAAAAGCGCCTCGCGGGGGGAATTCTCCCTGAACAGCACCTCCCCGGCGGCGAAATGGACCACCTTCATCCGCTCCGCCAGCAGGTCCAGCTCCCCCGCCTCCAGCCCCCTGAAAAGCTCCACCCCGGCTATCACGGAACGTATTTTGTCGATCTCGGTCATAAGTTCACCTTCTCCTCCAGGACGCGGCGCGGCCCGGGAGGCCCGCCGGGTAATCTCACTGCTCGTAATTCCCCGCGGCCTCCGGCTGGTAAAAAAGCTCTTTCACCAGGAGGCGGCGCAGCCGCACCGGCGACCGCCATTCGAAAACGTCCCCGACGGACCGCCCGAGCAGGGCTCTCCCCGCGGTGCTCAGCACCGACAATTTCCCCTGGTCCAGGTCGGCCTCTTCGGGATAGACCAGCGTCACGACGAGGCTTTCCATCGTGTTTATGTCCATCAGCCTGACGCGGGAATGCATGGTCACCACGGCCGGGGCGATCTCCCTCCCGTCCACGACGCGCCGCCCGTCCAGTTCCGCGGCGAATTTCCTCAATTCGTCGGCGTCCGCATTCACGGAGGGAGCGGCGCCGTCCAGGTATTCGCGCAGCCTGTCATGGTCCTGTTTCGTAATGTAAAGTTCGTTCATGTGCATCGCTCTCTCCTCCTTTCCGGGCCCGGGCCCGGCGGGACCTTCTACTGTGCCGGCCGCAGCCCCGTAACGACGGGGGACAAGGCGCCGGCGGGCCGGACGCGCGGAGCGCCCGGAACGGAGCCTTAGGCCGGTATTAAAAGGGAATTAGACGGGAGTCTTCTCTTTGCCCTGGCGGGCAAGCCCGGTCAAACGCGTGATCATATCATTCTCTCCGAGAACATATTCAACCGAACTCACTACGGACATTCAAACACATTCCCCGTTTTTTTGCAACCGCCACGACGGGACCCCGGCGGGGCCCCGAGAAGCGCCGTCAGAACGACGGCGTGAGGTGCGCGGGGCCGACTTTATGTAGAATATCAGCCGCGCCAGGGAACGGGAGCCGCGAGCGGGAACCGGGGACGGAAGCGCGGACGCGACGGCGCGCAGGGGGATATGATCGACGACAATAACGCTCCGGACGGCGGAAGCGGCGGCGAAAGGACCGGATGCCCGAATTGCGGGGCCCCTCGCGCCGCCGGCGCGGCGGATTGTCCCGCCTGCGGGGTCATCTACGAGAAATGGCTCAGGCGCGCGGCCGCCGCGGCGGCGCAGGCCGTCCGGACCGCCCCGGACGCGGGGACCGCGCGGGACGCCGGTTCCCGCCTCGGCGCCTACCGCTACCCCGCGGCCGGAGCCGCCCTTGGCGCGCTCGTCTACTCCGTCAACTTCAGGGGCTTCCTGCCCGTCACCGAGGGCTGGGCCCTGGTGGAAAAACTCATTTTCCCGCTCGCCTACGTCACGCTGGCCATCCACGAGGCGGGCCACCCGCTGCTGGGCTTTTTCGGCGGCGAATTCCTGATGACCGCCGGCGGCACGCTGTTCCAGCTGGCTTTCCCGGCCGCCGTGCTTTTCCATTTCCTCAAGCGCGGCGAAGAAGCCGGCTGCCTCTTCGCGGTCTTCTGGATAGGCTACAGCCTGGCCAACATCTCCTTCTACATGGCCGACGCGGAGCTACAGGGCCTCATCCTCATCACCGGCGCGACCGGCCGCGAAAGCGGCATGCACGACTGGAATTACATGCTGGGGCGGCTGGGGCTGCTCCGCCAGGCGGTAACGCTGGGGAACCTCGTTTTCTTCGCCGGGGTCTGGGGCATGATCTTCGCCCCGCTGGCGGCCGCGCGGGCGGTCTACCGCGCGTTTTTCACGGAAAAAGCGCGGCTTGAGAGGTAAAAACGATGACATTCATTCTCTTCTGCTTCTGCGTCTGGGCGGCCTTCCGGCTCTCTAAACTGGGCGACAGGCTGGAGGCGCTCGAAAAGGAACTGCCCGGAATTAAAGCCCGGCTTGCCGGGCGCGCCGGGGAAGACGCGGAGGAAGACGGCGGGGAGGAAGCCCCTGAAGCCGCGCGGCCCGCGCCGGAACCCCGGCCCGAAGCGGCCGCCCCGCTGATGGCGGCGGAGACGCGCCCGGACGAAGGCCCGGACGGGCCCGGGCTCACCGGCATCAACCGGCCATTGGAGGAAGAAGGGACGCCGGAACCGGAATACGCGGCCGCCGCCGAAGCCCCGGAACCGGGACCGCGGCACAGCCCCATAGACTGGGAGCGCTTCACCGGCGTGAACCTCTTCGCCTGGGCGGGCGGCTTCGCGCTGTTCCTCGGCGCGGCTTTCTTCGTGAAATACTCCTTCGACCACGGGCTGGTGAGCCCGCTGGTGCGCGTGACGCTGAGCTTCCTGCTCGGCGGCGGCTGCGTGGCGGGCGGGCTCTATCTGCGGCGCGACGAAAATTACGCGGTGACCGCGCAGACGCTGGCCGCGGCGGGCATAGCCATGCTCTACGCCGCGGTCTTCGCGGCCGGCTCCATCTACCACTTCATAAGCCCGGGTACGGCTTTCGTCATGATGTCGCTGGTCACCGCGGCCTCTTTCCTGCTGGCGGTGCGCATGGACGCGAAGTACATCGCCCTGCTCGGCCTCATCGGCGGTTTCCTGACGCCGCCCCTGCTCTCCACGGGCGAGGACCGGCCCGGCACGCTGTTCACCTATATCCTGCTCCTCGACGCGGGCGTGGCGGCGACCGTGCTGCGCACCGGCTGGACCATGCTGCTGCCGCTCTGCCTCGCGGGCACGGGCATCATGGAGTTCTCCTGGTTCGCCGGCCGCTTCGACGCGGACCGGGCCGGGACCGGCGCGGCCATAGCGTCCGTCTTCGCGGTCTTCGCCGCGGTTTTCCTGGAACTGGCCCGGCGCCGTTCCCTGCCGGGCGGCAAAGTGACCGCGCCGTGCGGCCTCTTCCTGCTCTTCTCGCTGGGCCTGGCGACCTACATGCTGGACATCGGCGACCTGGGCTCCCGGCCGGCGCTGCCTTTCGCGGTGCTGCTGGGCGTCAACGCGCTCGCGGCCTGGCGCGCCTACGCCGACGAGAATTTCACCTTCTGGCAGGGCTGGGCCTCCGCGCTGGCCTTCATCACCCTGTCCTGGTGGACGCTCGACAAGCTGAAACCGGAGCTGCTGGGGCATGCGTTCGCCGCCTACCTGGTCTTCGCGGCGCTCAACGCGGCGCTGCCGCTGGCGGCCTGGAAACTGCGCGGCGAAAAGCGGGGGGAACTCTTCTTCGCCGGTCTCTACCCGCTGCTGGGCCTGGCGCTGGTCATGCTGGCCATGCTCCGCCAGGAAAGCGTCACCTTCTTCTTCTGGCCGGTGATGCTGCTGCTCGACGCGCTGGCCGTGGCGGGAGGACTGCTGGTCTCGCTGCTCTGGGTGCCGGCCGCGGCGCTGGCGCTTACGCTGGCGGGCGGCCTGATCTGGCTGTCCACGATAAGCCAGCCGGCGGCGCTGGGCGGCTTCCTCGCCGTGTTCGGCGCTTTCGCCCTGGGCTTCCTGGCGCTGGCCGTGTACCTGCTGCGCCGGGCGAAGACCACGGCCGAGACCGAGGCTAACCTGGAAGCGGCGCGCTGGCTGCCGTACCTGGCGGCGGCCGCGCCTTACCTCCTGGTCTTCCTCGCCGCGCTGAAACTGCGGCCGGACGATCCCGGCATGCTCTTCGGCTTCGCCATGCTCCTCTCCGGCGTCCTGCTGGCCGTGGCGCGGCTCTACGATATGGGGCCGCTGACGCTGCCCGCGCTGGCCGGCAGCTTCCTGCTGGCCGCGGCCTGGCACGCTTCGGCCTTCGCGCCGGAGCGCGCCGCCGGCCCGCTGGCCTGGTACGCGGCCTTCTTCGCGCTGTTCGCCGCTTTCCCGGCGGCGTTCCGCGAGCGCTTCGCCCGCTGCAAGACCGCCTGGGCGGCGTCGGCCGCGGCCGGACCGCTGTTCTTCATGCCGGTCTACGCGGCCGTCTCCGACGCCATGGGCAAGGACCTCATCGGCCTGCTGCCGGCGGCCTTCGCGGCGCTTTACCTGGGGCTGCTGTTCTTCGTGCTGCGCAACCCGGAGAGCGACGAAGCGGTCCAGAATTACAAACTCTCGCTTACCGGCGGCGTCACGCTGTTCTTCGTCACGCTGATCTTCCCGCTGCAGTTCGACAAGCAGTGGCTGACGCTGGGCTGGGCGCTCGAGGGCGCGGCGCTCGTATGGCTGTTCACCCGCGTACCGCACGCGGGCCTCAAGAAATGGGGCTTCTGCCTGCTGGCCGCCGCCTTCCTGCGGCTCACCTTCAACACGGCGGTCTTCTCCTACCACCCGCGGCAGGAGCTGCCCATCCTGAACTGGTACCTCTACGCCTACCTCACCGCCGCGGCGGCGCTCTTCGCCGCGGCCCGGTGGTGGCGGCCGGCGGACGGGAAACTGGGGAAAGTCCCGGTCCGGGGGCTGCTGTCGGGGGCGGCCACGGCCCTGCTCTTCCTGCTGCTCAACATCGAGATAGCCGATTACTTCAGCGCCGGCTCGACGCTGACCTTCCAGTTCTCGGGCAACGTGGCCCGCGACATGACCTACACGCTGGGCTGGTCGCTCTTCGGGGCGGCGTTGTTCGTTACCGGGCTGCGCCGGGAACTGCCCGCGGCGCGCAAGGCCGCCGTCGGCATTTTCGCGCTGGCGCTGGCCAAACTATTCCTCCACGACGTCTGGAGCCTCAGCCAGCTCTACCGCGTGGCCGCCTTCATGACGACGGCCGTCATCCTTATAGCCGTATCGTTCCTCTACCAGAAGAAACTTTCCGCCTCCAGGGAGAAGATATGAAAAGAACGCTGGCTCTGACGCTGCTGCTCGCCGCCGGTAACGCCGGGGCGGGGGAGGACGCGAACGCCTGGAAATTCTTCCAGGAACTCAAGGTCCCGGCCGCCGGCGTATACCGGCACACGCTGCCGCCCGCGGCGCTGGACGCGTCGCGGCCGGACCTGGCCGACCTGCGGCTCTACGACGCCGGCGGCGCCGAAGTGCCCTACCTGCTGGAGACGGTGCGCCTGGCGCGGCCCGCGGCGGAGCTGCTGACGGACTTCAAGGCCCGGCTGGAGGGGAGGACGACGGTGCTGACCGCCCGCGCCGGCTCGCCGGGCTTCATAGAGGCCGTCACGCTGGAGACCCCGGCCGGCGGCTTCATCAAGCCGGCCGCCGCCTACCTTTCCGCCGACGGAAAACAGTGGACAAGGACGGCCGCCGGCGTACCGGTGTACCGCGGCCACCAGGGCGGGGAGAACCTGCGCCTCGAGTTCCCGCCGGCCGCCGGGCGCTATGTAAAGGTTATCATCGACGACTCCCGCTCCGAAGCCGTGCCTTTCACCGCCCTGAAAGCGGCGGTACTGCCGGCCAGGCCCGCCGTCACCGCGACGGCGGCCGCGGAAATAGTCTCCAGGGAGGAGCTTTCGTCCTCCACCCGGCTGACCGTGAAGCTTCCCGCCAGGAACCTTTACATCTTCGCCGTGCTCGTGAAGACGGGGGACGCGCTCTTCTCGCGCGAAGTTTCGGTTTCCGCGCGCGCTTACTCCGACGGCCGGCTGGACCCCCGCCCGCTCGGCGCCGGCGTCATCTTCGCCACCGTCGCGGCCGGCGCCGCGGCCAGCCGCGACCGGATACCGGTCTACGCCCGCCTGGACGGCACCGCCGAGCTGCAGCTCGAGATAGAGAACGGAGGCAGCCCGGCGCTCGACGTGAAAGAGGTGAAGATCGAGTACGCGCCGGTGCAGGCCGTGTTCCGGGCGCGCGCCGCCGGGTCCTACCGCCTGGCCTTCGGCAACCGTCAGGCCCGCGCCAGGACCTACGACCTCGGCGGGCTCGCCGGCGAGCTCACCGGCAGGACCTTCCCGGCGCCGGAGGCCGCGGCCCCGGCGGAGAACCGCGACTACGCCGCGCCGGAGGCGCTGCCGGACCTGGAGGCCCTGGGCGCCGAACTCGACGAGGGGGCCTGGCGCTACCGGGTGCGCGTGCTGCCCGGCGCCGCCGGCGTACAGGCGCTGGACCTGGACCTCCCCGCCCTGACGCGCGCCGCGCCGGACCTGCACGACCTGCGCCTGGCCAGCGGCGGCCGCCAGGTGCCGTATATCCTGGACAGGAACTATACGAAGAAGGACCTCGAAGCCGCGGTGGAAAAAGCCGGCCCCGCGCTGTGGAAGTTCAGGCTGCCCGCCGGGGGCCTGACGCTGGACCGCCTCACCGCCTCGGCGCCGGACATGGTCTTCCGCCGCACCGTGCGGCTTTACGAAACGCCCTCCGACGGGCGCGGCGCCTCCGCCCGCCGCCTGCTGGCCTCGGCCGTCTGCGGCGGCGCGGGGGGACGCGGCTCGCCGGTCTCCTGCCCCCTGTACGGCCCCTGGCGGGTGAAGGGCGACCGGCTGGAACTGGAAGTGGACAACGGCGACAACAAGCCGCTGGAACTCTCCAGCTTCAGCTTTCAGTACCCGGTGTCGCGCCTCCTCTTCAAGTGGAAAGGCGGCGACGGGCCCTACCTGCTCTACGGGAACGACTCGGCCGCCCCGCCGCGCTACGACATAGCGCTGGTGGCCGGCGAACTCCTCGAAGGCGACAAGCACGCCGCCCGCCTGGAAGGCGAAGCCTCCGGCGGGGCCGGCCTGGCCGGCCTGAAGCTGGGCGGCCCCGCCGCTAAGGCGCTCTTCTGGGCGGCGCTCATCGCCGTGGCCGGGCTGCTGGTATTCCTGATAGTCCGCCTGCTGCCGCCGCCGGCCAAATGAACGGACGCGCCGCGACTTTCTTGACATTGTCTAAATTAATACCTAGTATTTACCTATGCTCAAAGTTTCGCAGGTACTCCAACGCGCCGGCATAAGACCGACCTTACCGCGCCTGGCGGTGGCTAAAGCCGCGCTCTCGAACTTCAGCCACCCGTCGGCGGACACCGTCTGGGCGCTGGTCCGCGGGGAATACCCGGCCGTCTCCCGCGCCACCGTTTATAATACCCTCGACCTTTTCGTGAAGAAAGGCCTGTTGAGCCGCAGGGATCTCGGCGGCGGGCACGCCGTCTACGACCCCGTCCCGGAGCGCCACCACCACCTGGTGGACGCCCGGACCGGCAGGGTCTACGACATCCCGTGGGAGGCCGTGCGCCTGCCGGAAAAACTGGAACTGCCCGGGTTCAAGGTGGAGGATTTCCATTTGGTAATAAAGGGTAAGAAGAGGAAATAAGGGGAGGGTGAATGAAAAAGCAGAAAGAGAGTAAGCTGACCTCGGTGACCGGCGCTCCGGTGGTCGACAACCAGAACAGCCTGACGGCCGGCCCGCGCGGCCCCATGCTGCTGCAGGACGTGTGGTACCTGGAGAAGCTGGCGCACTTCGACCGCGAAGTGATACCCGAACGGCGCATGCACGCCAAGGGCTCCGGCGCCTTCGGCACCTTCACGGTGACCAGGGACATAACGAAGTACACGAAAGCCGCCATGTTCTCCAGGGTGGGCAAGAAGACGGAGTGCTTCGTGCGCTTCTCCACCGTGGCCGGCGAACGCGGCGCGGCCGACGCGGAGCGCGACATCCGCGGCTTCGCCATGAAGTTCTACACGGAAGAAGGCAACTGGGACCTCGTCGGGAACAACACTCCGGTGTTCTTCCTGCGCGACCCGCTCAAGTTCCCGGACCTCAACCACGCCGTCAAGCGCGACCCGAAGACCAACCTGCGCAGCGCCCGCAACAACTGGGACTTCTGGACCTCGCTGCCCGAGGCGCTGCACCAGGTGACCATCACCATGAGCGACCGCGGGATACCGGCCAGCTACCGCCACATGCACGGCTTCGGCAGCCACACCTTCAGCATGTACAACTCGAAGAACGAGCGCGTGTGGGTCAAGTTCCACATGCTCACCCGGCAGGGGATAAAGAACCTCACCGACGCCGAGGCCACCGAGCTGATAGGCAAGTGCCGCGAGAGCCACCAGCGCGACCTCTTCGGCGCCATCGAGAAGGGCGACTTCCCGAAGTGGACCATGTACATACAGGTCATGACCGAGGAGAAGGCGGCCAGACTGCCCTACAACCCGTTCGACCTCACCCGCGTCTGGTACCACAAGGACGCGCCGCTCATCGAAGTGGGCGTGATGGAGCTCAACCGCAACCCGGAGAACTACTTCTCCGACGTGGAGCAGGCCGCCTTCAACCCGGCCAGCGTAGTGCCCGGCATAGGCTTCTCGCCGGACAAGATGCTGCAGGGACGGCTCTTCTCCTACGGCGACGCGCAGCGCTACCGCCTGGGGGTCAACCACCACCAGATCCCGGTCAACAAGCCGCGTTGCCCGTTCAACTCGTACCACCGCGACGGCCAGATGCGCACCGACGGCAACCACGGCGGCACGCTGGGCTACGAGCCCAACAGCTACGGCGAGTGGGTGCAGCAGCCCGGCTACGCCGAGCCGCCGCTCAAGCTCGAAGGCGCGGCCGACCACTGGGCGCAGGATGACGATAACTTCACCCAGCCCGGCAAGCTGTTCCGCCTGATGACCCCGCCCCAGCAGAAAGTCCTCTTCGAGAACACCGCCCGCGCCATGGGCGACGCCCCGAAGGAGATAAAACTGCGCCATATCGGCAACTGCCATAAGGCCGACCCCGCCTACGGCGAAGGCGTGGCCAAAGCGCTGGGCCTTAAAGTAAAGGAGGCGGCGGCCAGGTAATGCCGCTCCTCTGCCCTGAAAAGCCGGCCGCGCGCCCGGAGGAAGCCCCGGCTTCCCCCGGCGCGGCCGCGGCGCCGCCGGCCTCCCCGACGAGGGGGGGCCGGCCGGCCAGGGCCTTGCTGGCGGCGCTGGGCATATTTTTCGTCGCGCTGGGCGCGCTGGGCGCCGTCCTGCCCGTCCTGCCCACGACTCCTTTCCTGCTGCTGGCCGCCTGGTGCTTCGCCCGCAGTTCGGACGACCTGCACGACCGGCTCCACGAAAATCGTCTCTTCGGAGAATACCTGCGCCGCTACAGATCGGGCGAGGGCATCCCCCTGCGCGCCAAGGTCTTCTCCATCTCGCTGCTCTGGCTCACCCTCGGCGCCTCCGCCGCCTGGGCCTGGCCCGGGCGGCCCTGGCTGACCGCCCTGCTGGCCGCCATAGGCGCGGCGGTCACGGCCCACATAATCCTCATAGGGCCCCGAAAAAAGTGTTATAACAATAACGCGGCACGGCCGCGATCCGAAACGGAGGGAAAAAATGAAAGGGAATGAAAAACTAGTAAAAACGCTCAACGACCTGCTGGCCGACGAACTCACGGCCATAAACCAGTACATGGTGCATTCCGAGATGTGCGACGACTGGGGCTACGAGAAACTGCATAAGCAGTTCGAGAAGCGCGCCATCGTGGAGATGAAGCACGCCGAGAAGCTCATAGGCCGCATCCTGTTCCTGGAAGGCCTGCCCACCGTCACCAAGCTCAATAAGATCACCATCGGCGCCGACGTCCCCAAGCAGCTCGCCGCCGACCGCGCCGCCGAAGCCGGCGCCATCAAGGCCTACAACGAGGCCGTGAAGCTGGCCGCCGAAGTGGGCGACAACGCCACGCGCGACTTCCTGCAGCAGATCCTCAACGACGAGGACGCCCATATCGACGAGATAGAGGAGCTGCAGGACCAGGTCTCGCAGATGACGCTGCCGATCTTCCTGACCACCCAGGTCAAGGAATAAACAGCCGGAACGGTACAGCGGCCCCGTCGCCGGTAGAGGCCGGGGCCGCGTCCCGCTCAGAAGCCATATAAGTCTTTGGCCCCACGCGGATCAGGGCCGAAGTGCCCTGTCGTCACGTTCCCTTAACAGTTATATTATAAGCATGAAAAATACGGGATATCTGACGGTCGCTATCCTTGGTCCCGCGCTCATGGCGGGGAACTTCGCTTTCGCGGGCGGTCCCGCTTACAGGCAGCTCATGGGCGCGGAGAACACGCCCCCGGCGATACCCTCTCCGGCCCTTTCGGAGGCCAAAAGTATTTACGGCGAGAACTCGATGCAGGAGTACTACCAGGCGCCGGAAAAACTGAAAAAGATGGCGGACTCCACCGTCGCCCTGGTAAAGAAGGACAATCTGTATTTCGATCCCGTAAAGAGGGTTTTCACGGTGAAGAACACGGGGAAATTGTCCGAGATCGCGAATCTCGACGAAAGCGAGGATTTCGCCTCCCAGGGCAAACTAGCCAATTGCTCCGGGGCATATGTCGGGAAAGGCCTGGTCGTGACCGCCGGCCACTGCGTTTCCGACGACCCCAAGAACAGCAGCTATTTCGGCGATATGTTCATGGTCTTCGGCTGGAAATACGAGAAAGAAGGGAATATAGTTCCGGATTTCCCCGCCGACTCGGTATACTCGATAAAAGCCATCAGTGTGCGCGCGCTTGAGAGCGGGAACGAAGACATCAAGCGGGATTTCGCGCTCGTTTCAATGGACCGGGAACCGGCCGGCCGGCAGCCCCTTATCCTTGAAGATTCCCGGCAGCCCAGGGTCGGACAAAAGGTCTTCACGATAGGCTATCCGCTCGGCCTGGCCGTAAAGATCAACGACCCGGACCACGCGCAGGTCTATACGGTGTCGAAGAACGTCTTCCAGACGAACCTGGATGTTTTTGGCGGCAATTCCGGCGGCCCGGCTTTCGATTCCGTCACCGGCAGGATAATCGGGATAGTCATAACCTCCACAGGGCCCGACTACTCCTTCGAATTGAACAAGGATTTCAGCTTCATAGCCGAGTTCTCGGGACCGGACGACGCTATAAACGTAAGGCCCGAACTGGGGACGGCGATCTTCGGCTCCGGGGAAAGTTTCAATGTCCTGACCACGCTGCGCGAGAACGGCGCGTCCATCTCCATACTCGACGAGGGGAAATACCTTGTCACGCTCCCCAAAGGCGCCAAGTTCCAGAAAAGGTCGTTCACGTTCTGGATGGTCACCAATCTCGCGGGCAACAGCGTCTTCCATAAAGGCCGGCTTATGCGGGAGAGCCAGGACAGCTTCGGCACCGGCGTCATGAAACTGCCGGAAGAGATCTTACGACTAGTGCGGCCCTGATACCGGGGACCGGGCGGACAAAGGGACGGGGAGACCTCCCCGTCTCGCTCTTATCATGACCGGAGAGAACGAACTTGTAGAACTCACGCGGCGCTTCGCCCGCGACGCCGGGCGGCTGCGCTTCGGCGGCCCCGTCGCGCACGTCTACAACCCGCTCGATTACGCCTGGGCTCCGCACGAGCTGTACCTGCGCCGCTACGCGGCCGGCCCCAAGCGGGCCGTCTTCCTGGGCATGAACCCGGGGCCTTTCGGCATGGCGCAGACGGGCGTGCCCTTCGGCGAGGTCGCCGCCGTGCGCGGCTGGCTGGGCATCAGCGCGCCGGTGGGCAGGCCGCCCGTCGAGAACCCGAAGCGCCCGGTGCTGGGCTTCGCCTGCCCGCGCAGCGAGGTCAGCGGCGCCAGGCTGTGGGGCGCCATCGCCGGGCTCTACGGCGCGCCGGCGAACTTCTTCGCGGACTTCTTCGTGGCCAATTACTGCCCGCTGGTGTTCATGGAGGCGGGCGGCCGCAACGTCACGCCGGACAAACTGCCGGCGCGCGAACGCGAGCCGCTCTACGCGCTCTGCGACGAGTACCTGCGGGCCGCCGTGCGGCTGCTGGAGCCGCGGCTGGTGGTGGGGATAGGCAGGTTCGCCGAGGCCAGGGCGGCCGCGGCGCTCGCCGGCCTGCCGATAGAAACGGCTTCGGTACTGCACCCCAGCCCGGCCAGCCCCGCCGCCAACAGGGGCTGGGCGGAACAATTCCGGGAGCGGCTGGGCGCGCTGGGGCTGGCCGCCGGGGGAGGACTGAATGATAAGAATTAAAAGGATCTACGATGCGCCCGCCGCGGCCGACGGGTACCGCGTGCTGACGGACCGGCTCTGGCCGCGCGGCGTGTCGAAGGCCGCGGCCAGGCTGGACCTCTGGCTCAAGGAAATAGCGCCGTCCGACGAAACCCGCAAATGGTTCGGCCACGACGAAGCGCGCTGGGAGGGCTTCCGCAGGAAATACCTGGCGGAGCTGCGCGCCAACCCCGCCGCCGCCGCGCACCGGCGGGAACTCGCCGGCAAAAAGACCATCACGCTGCTCTACGCCGCCAAGAACCCGCTGCGAAACAACGCCGTCGTGCTGCGGGAGTTCCTCTCCGGCAAGCCGGAATGAGCGGATCGCTCTTCCCCCTATATCCGACAACACGGTTTTATTGAGGTCCTTTTTTCTTATTTCCTGTTCGATCACGCTGATCATTATTATCTGGAGCGTCAGATCGCTGCCTGCGGCCGACAGAGGGAATAAGCTCTGCACCACCGGGGCATTCAAGTATGTCCGTCATCCTCTTTATGCCGCATTCCTGTAGATATTCAACATCGGATTAGCCCTCTATCTCAACAGCTACATTTATGTTTTGTGGGCGGCCCTACTGCATCCGATATGGCATTACGTCGTAAGGATGTGACCTTGCCGCCGGGGGAGGGGAGTTGGAATGTGGGGGAACCCCGGCCGATTAAAAACCCTCCCTTCCGCAGAATGCTCAAAACGCCATTTTATGCATTTTAACTTTTAGATATTGATTTTGCATAACTTCTCTGCTATCCTATACCTATGAAACGCTATATCCACCGCGCAATAGAGCGCGAATTGAAAGCCGCGGCCAGGGAATTCCCGGTAGTGGTCCTTACAGGCCCCCGCCAGACCGGCAAATCCACGCTGTTGCAAAAGACCTTTCCGGGCCACGAATACGTCACCTTTGACGACCCCGTCACCAGGAAACTGGCCGCCGAAGACCCCAAGGCCTTCCTGGCCAGGGCGCCGCGCATGATAATCGACGAGATACAGTATCTCCCGGAAATACTTCCCTACATCAAGATAAGCGCCGACCAGAACCGCGCCTCAAAGGGCAGGTTCCTGCTTACCGGGTCCCAGTACTTCCCGCTGATGGCCGGGCTCGGAGAGTCCCTGGCCGGACGGGCGGCGCTTTATGAGCTGCTCGGCTTTTCCACCGAGGAGAAAAAGCCAGCCAAAGCCGAGGACCCGTTCAAACTGCTCTTCACCGGTTCCTACCCAGAGGTAGTCGCTGGGGGAACTGACCGCAACCGTTTTTACGCGTCGTACCTGCAGACCTATCTGGAGCGCGACATAAGACAGATAGCGTCCGTACAGGACCTCCGCATCTTCCAGAATTTCCTGGAGTTGCTGGCCGCCCGCGCGGGCGCGCTCCTCAACCTCAACGAAATCGCAAAAGAGTGCGGCACCAGTTTCACCACCGCCCGGCGCTGGCTATCGCTGCTGGAAACCACGCGCCTGGTCTACCTGCTGCGCCCCTATCACCGCAACATTTCCAAGCGCGTGGTAAAAAGCCCTAAAGTCTATTTTACGGACACCGGTCTTCTGGCCTACCTGCTGCGCTACCCCAACGCCTCGGTACTGCGCGGCGGCCCCCAGGCCGGGGCACTTTTTGAGAACTTCATGATCGCGGAACTGCTGAAATACAGGCTCAATCACAACCGCAACTACGAACTGTACTTCTACCGCGACTCTAACGCCAACGAGATAGACCTCCTGCTGGACTTCGGGATAAGCCGGACGATGATAGAATTCAAAGCTACAGCCACGCCACGCCCCGAACATCTTGGAAATATCAGGAAACTCGGGGCGGAGCTAAAAGCTTCGAAAGGATTCCTGGTCAGTCTGGCAGGGAAGAGGGAGCAGGCGGGGAAAGACATACTACTACTGCCCTGGCGGGATATCACCGAAGCCGCAGGAGGGAAATAACATGAAAGATGCCGAGGAATTCACCCCGACTATTCCGCGCAAAAAGCCTTTCAAAAAGGTCTTCCAGTTCAAAATAACGCTGCTCGGAATAAAACCGCCAATATGGCGGAGAATACAGGTGCCCGACTCATACACCTTCTACGACCTGCACGTGGCCATACAGGACGCCATGGGCTGGACCGACACCCACCTGCACGCCTACGAGATCCCTGGGCAGCCTCCCATGCGGATAGATGCCCCCTGCGACCCGGATGAATTGGATGAAGCTCCGGACGCATTCTCCACAGAGGCCAAAGTCTCGACACTGCTACGACAAGAGGGCGACAGAGCGCTTTACGACTACGACTTCGGCGACGGCTGGCGGCACGAGGTCCTGCTTGAGCAGATATTGCCCAAAGATCCCGGCGTGGCTTATCCTGTTTGCCTGGATGGCAAAAGAGCCTGCCCGCCGGAAGACTGCGGCGGCCCGTTCGGCTACCAGGACTGCGTAAAGGCCGCCGGCGGCGGAAAGCCCACTAAAAAGACCGCGGAGCTGCTGGAATGGCTTGGGGACTGGCAGCCAGAGAAATTCAACCCCGCGGATGTAATCTTTGAAGACCCGCGTGCCCGCTTCCTGCGGGGCTACGGAGAAGAAGGTATCTGGCCCATATAACACACTGCCTCGCCTGGCATGATACCATGGAACCTGCGGTTATTTTAAGGAGGTTCCATGAAAGAAAAATCACTTGTAAGCAGCTGGATACGCGACACCGTACGCAACGGGGTGCGCTACTACTCGGTAGTGGACGCGATAGCGGGAACCGTAGACACCAAGAACCCGCGCGACTACTGGTATCACATAAAAAACAGACCGATGAACGAGCATGACTTTAAGTTGTCGACACTTTGTCGACAACTGCGTTTAAAGGCCAAAGACGGGAAATACTACCTTACCGACTGCGCCGATAAAGCCGGCATGCGGATAATCTTGAGCCACCTACCGCACAAGGACGCCATCCCGTTTCTCCGACGGAATAGATATAATATCGAAGCGATAGCAAAGGCCCTGACCGGAGAAAGCGAGCATAAATGCGGGAACCTCATAGGGAGTTGTCGACACGCGGCGGCGGAGAATCAACCGGTTCCCCGTCGGGAAAGCCCGGCCGCGGCCAGGGCCAGGAAAAGGGCCCAGGACGAAAAGTCTGCATCATTACTTTCGGCTGAGCTGTGGGGCCGCTTTCATTCTACCGTCCACAGACTGTTGAGAACCCTTTACAGCTTCTAGCGCCCAGGCCGTAGGGTGGCCGCTTGCCGGCCACTATACGGCCGATCCGCGAGATGTCGTCGCAGGCGTGGCCACTACGCGGCCCCGCACTGCTCCTTGCCGCAAGGAAGCGGGTTCGCAAGGCTCGGCACGTTGCGCCTTCGCACTTGCTCCGCCGGTAGACTGCAACTTATGAACACCTCCTATGCGCGGCCCCAGCCGGCCCCCAAAACCGGGGGCCTTGGCGGGCCGCTCCCGGGCCGCTTCGCGGCCCGTACTAGCCTATGGCTGTGCCGTATCAAGCGCTATGCGCCTCAGACGGCCAGCGCAGAATTTAATTTTTTTCTCATTTTTAAATTATGGCCACCGGGGGGAAGGGAATTTAAACGGGGGCACCTTGATTCATTAAAAACCCGCCCCGGCCTCGCATTCGCTCGGCCCTGGCGGGCTTTTCTGTTATTATCATGTAGCCCCCGTAGGAAGGGGGAGAATTAGAGCCTGAAATTGCCTCGTTCACAAATCACTCAATCTATTGAGTAATCTGTAGGGAGATTGAGTTGTCAAGAAATCCTTGCGAACTGACGTCAACCAGGCCACAACACAGCCGCCACGCATTTATCACGCATTTATCTCTGGACAGTGAGTTAATTTACTCAGTATAATGAGTTAAATATATGACCACCCCTAAATTCCAACGCCCCATCCTGAAAACCATCCACTCCCGCCTGGGGGAAAGGCGTAGATTTATACAGGTACTATCCGGCCCCAGGCAAGTCGGAAAGACTACCCTGATAAGGCAATTCATGGCAGGCACAGCCATGCCGCACCACTACGCCTCGGCCGACGAACCTTCCCTGCGGGACACCTCCTGGATAGAGACCCAATGGGAGATCGGCCGCCTTGCCGCGAAGAAAGCTGGAAAACGCGGCGCGCTCCTCATTTTAGATGAGGCACATAAAGTCCCCAATTGGTCCGAAATGGTCAAAAGACTATGGGACGAGGATACGGCCTCCGGATACGGCCTCAAAGTCGCCCTCCTCGGTTCCTCGCCCCTGCTGATACAAAAGGGCCTCACCGAAAGCCTGGCAGGCAGGTTCGAACTGATCCGGGTCCCGCATTGGTCTTTTGCGGAGATGAAGGAAGCGTTCGGCTGGAACCTTGCCAAGTACCTGTATTTCGGCGGCTACCCCGGCTGCGCGGAACTTATACGGGACGAGGAGCGCTGGCGAACCTACATGCAGGACTCCCTGGTAGAGACCACACTTTCGCGCGACATTCTGTTGCAGACGCGGGTAGACAAGCCGGCGCTACTACGTCAATTGTTCCGCCTGGCCTGCGACTATTCCGGCCAGATCCTGTCCTACCAGAAGATGACAGGCCAACTGCAGGGACATGGCCATACCGTCACGCTGGCGCATTACCTGGAACTTCTATCCGGAGTTGGAATGGTGACCGGGCTCCAGAAATACTCCGGCAGCAGGCTGCGACAGCGAGGCTCGAGCCCCAAACTGCTCGTGCTTAACACAGGGCTCATGACCAGCGGGGGTACACAGACTTTTCAGACAGCCCGCGAGAACCACGAGGTATGGGGAAGGCTTGTGGAGTCGGCCATAGGCGCTCACCTGTTCAACGGCCTGGCTGGCAGCGGCACGGAGCTTATGTATTGGCGCGAAAGCAGCATGGAAGTAGATTTTGTCCTGAAGCGCCATGAACGCCTTATCGCCATGGAAGTTACCAGTTCCAAGCGTAAAGACTCGATCCCCGGCATGAACCAGTTTACCAAGGAATTCCATCCGTACAAGAAACTACTGGTGGGCGGCCAGGGCATCCCGCTTGAGGAGTTCCTCTCAACGCCGGCTGTTCATTGGTTTTAAGACAATCGTTAGACCTGGTTCCGGCACAACAGAAAACAAGCATGCAAGAATCGTCCGACAGAGAAAAGCTTACGGAAGAGGTCGCCAAGATCGATTCCCATATTGCTGCCTTGGCTGAGCTTAAGAGGCAGTATCTTGCAAAACTTTCTACTGCTGTACCAGTCGGATTTGCCGCGAATAGAACACCCCTTACGCCTGAGGATAAAATCGCGCTGTTCCGCAGTTATTTCCGCGGCCGCGAGGACGTTTATGCCCGCCGCTGGGAAAACCGCGCGGGAAAAAGTGGCTACAGCCCCGCCTGCAAACATGAGTGGGACAGAGCGTTCTGCCGCAAGCCGGGAATAAAATGCTCGGAATGCGGGAACAGGGAACTGCTCCGCCTCGACGAAACCACAGTAAGCCGCCACCTGGATGGACAGATTACGGCCGGCATATACCCCCTGCTCGGGAACGACGCCTGCTTCTTTCTGGCGATGGACTTCGACGGCGACAGTTGGACAAAGGATATCGCGGCCGTCCGGGAGACCTGCGCCCTGGAGAAAGTCCCGGCTGCGGTAGAGCGTTCGCGCTCCGGCAACGGCGGGCATGTCTGGATATTTTTCAGCGAAGAAGTACCAGCCTCGCTCGCCCGGCGGCTCGGAACCGGTCTTATCTCCAAGACCATGACGAGATACTGTCAGTTGGAAGTTAAAAGCTATGACCGGCTTTTTCCGAACCAGGACACCATGCCGCAGGGCGGCTTTGGCAACCTGATAGCCCTGCCGCAGCAAAAGGCCGCCAAGCAGTCCGGAAACAGCGTTTTCATCGATGAAGCCGGCTCGCCCTATACCGATCAGTGGTCGTACCTGGCATCGGTAAAGAAGCTCTCCCGCGGCGAAACGGAAGCCCTCGTGGGAGAACTTGAGAGCACCGGGGGGAAGATTCCCGCCAGGTGGACTCCGCTTGAAGAAGATGACGAACCCTGGTCCCGTCCACCGTCCGGCAAAAAGAGGTTTAATGTAAATCCGGAAGACCTGCCGGGCTCCGTAGAGGCCGTGCTTTCAAACCGGGTGTATATAAAAACAGCGAACCTTCCGTCGGCGCTGATAAACCAGTTAAAGCACCTGGCGGCGTTCCACAATCCGGATTTCTACAAGAAGCAAAAGCAACGCTTCTCCACGCACGCCACCCCGCGCATAATCTGCTGCGCCGAACTGGACGCCGGCTGGCTTTCCCTGCCGCGCGGCTGCCTGGAGGATATTAGATCCACGCTGGCAGACTACGGAGTAAAACTCACCCTAGCGGAAAAGCGGTTCCCCGGCACGGAATTGAATATAAGTTTTCTCGGCACTCTGAACCCGGTACAGCAGACGGCCCTCAAAGATATCCTGGCCGCAGACCTCGGCATACTCTCCGCGCCGCCTGGCTCCGGCAAGACGGTTATGGCTATAGCGGCGTTGGCCGCCAGAAAGCGGAGCACCCTCATAATCGTACACCGCAAGCCGCTGATGCAACAATGGCGTTTACAGCTTTCCTCTCTGCTCGACATCGACAAGAAAGAGATCGGCCTTATAGGCGGTGGGAAAGACAAAGCGACCGGGCGCATAGACATCGCCATGGTCTCCAGTCTGGAACGCGAAGAAGGGGCCGACGACCGCGTGGCGGAATACGGGTTAGTGATAATGGACGAATGCCACCACGCCGCGGCGGTCTCTTTTGAAAAAGTGCTAAACCAAGCCAAGGCGAAGTACATCCTCGGGCTGACCGCCACTCCCTACAGGCGTGACGGCCACCAACCCATCGTTCACATGCAATGCGGTCCAATTGTCCACCGAGTAAAGGACAAGGATTCGCTCGCCTGCGCGCCTAACTCTAAGGTAATCGCCCGGCACACGGACTTTACCGCGGAATGGAACGACAACTCCAAAATCTACGAGCTTTGGCCCAAAGTTACCGCCGACGAGCGCCGCAACGCATTGATACTGAAAGATATATGCGACGCTCTGGACTCCGGACGCTTCCCGCTGATACTGACGGAACGACGAGAACATCTGGCTGTTTTTGAGGGCCTTTTGAAAGACAAGTTAGACCACCTCGCCGTTCTATACGGCGGTATGCGCCAGAAAAGACGCCGCGAAGTATTCGAAGAACTGAAGAGCTTTCCGGATAATTGCCGCAAGGCGATACTCGCCACAGGCTCATATATCGGAGAGGGGTTCGACGAGCCGCGCCTCGACACGCTGTTTCTGACCATGCCGGCATCGTTTAAGGGAAGAATAGTCCAGTATGCCGGACGCCTGCACAGACGGCACGCCGATAAAACGAATGTAGTGATCTACGATTATGTAGATTCCAGCGTCCCTGTTCTGGGGAACATGCACCGCAAACGCCTGAAGACGTATAAAATGCTTGGCTATACTGTTGTAACCGAGGGCGAGCAATTCTTGCCTGGGATATAAGCAAATGAAGGAGACTGGCAGTTACCGAGGAATCCTCGGCAGTTCAAAAATGAAACCCGTATCCTAGCCCTCTTGGGCACGCGCACCTTAAGGTGACAGTTCGGATACAGGTTTCATGGACAGTATAGTAGATAGCCCCCACTATTTCCATAGCAATTTAACATGAACGATAAACCTTCCAACAAGCAAAAACCAGCGTTGCCGCCCGTTCCGGGCGGCCCCGCAAAGCGGGTCTGTATTATTACCTTCGGCTGAACTCTTACTCCGCCTACATCGTACAGTTCATCCGGTCCTGAAAACATTGTATTGCTGATCTTACCCGCGAGAAGCCGCTCGCGGGCAAGAAAGTGTCGCTACGCTCCACGCGGCACTACGCGCCTTCGCTCCGCTCGCTCGCCGCAGGGTGGCCGCTCGCCGGCCACTATGCGGCTCCCCCGTCGTCTTTGGAAGCGGTAGGCCGAGCTTATCCGCGAGATGTCGTCGCAGGCGTGGCCACGCAGCGCGGCCCCGCACTGCTCCTTGCCGCGAGAAGCGGGTTCGCAAGGCTCGGCACTACGCGCCTTCGCTCTTGCTCCGCCGGTAGACTGCGCCTTATAACAACCTCCTAATGCGCGGCCAGCCGGCCCAATAAACGTGGGCCTTGGCCGGGCCGCTCCCGGCCTGCCGGGCAGGCCGTACAGCGCAGAATTTAATTTTTTTCTTATTTTTAAATTATGGCCACCGGGGGAAAGAATTTAAACGGGGGCACCTTGGTTTATTAAAAACCCGCCCAGGCTCGCTGTTCGCTCGCCCTGGCGGGCTTTTCTGTTATTATCATGTAGCCCCCCCGTGCGGAAAGGGGAAAACTGCAAAGAAATAAGGAGAGGCCAGGGCCAGTAGCGGCTTTCCTCGAGATGGATGCCGCCCCTGGCCCTGGCCCGCCTTATCCTTACGCAAACCCCATTCCATCCGCAACCATAATGTACAGCCAGCGAGAGCTTTGTTATAATATCCTCGGAGAGGCCTCTTGACATTACAGGACATTTCTGCTAGACTATAATACGCTGGAAGTCCAATAGTCTACTTATGAGAACTCCCGATCCTATCAAATCCAACATCGTCCGCGACGAGATACTGCGCGCGGCCATGGGGCTTTTCCGGACCTATGGCCTGGACAAGACCACGATGGAAGATATCGCGGAAGCGGCAGGCAAGGGCAAGAGCACCCTTTATTACTACTTCAAGACAAAAGAAGATGTCTTCTACGCCGTGGCCAGCAAGGAGCGCGAGAGCGCGTTCCAGGAGATAGAAAAAGCCGTTAACGCCTGCAAGAACGCCCCGGACCGCATGCGCGCGATTTTTAGCGTCCGCCGCAAGATCATCGGCACCAAGGCGAAGCTTTACCCGCTGATCTTCAAGGAAACCACGAAGCACCTGGAATTCTTCGGGAAAATGCGCCGCGAGAACAACACGGAAGAAGTGAACCTCCTAAAGCGCATCCTTGAAGAAGGCGTGGCATCTGGGGATTTCGGAGCTATAAAGAAAACCGACTGCGGCGCGATAGCCGTCACCGCCGTAGCCGCGCTGCACGGCATGGACCTGGACTTGCTGCTGGACGGCAAGACCATTCCCGATTGCGATAAGATGGAGACCATGAGCGATATATTCATACGCGGATTGAAATAGCAATTTTTTTTGCTCTTTATTCGACCACAATACATTTCTAGTCTGAATATTCGGGTAATTAAAATTATGAGAAAACCCGGTTCAAAAACGGAGCGCTCGCTGAAAGACGACATACGCCGGGCGGCCATAAAGCTATTCGCCGAACGCGGCATGGAGAACGTGGCCGTCCGAGACATAGTACGCGAGGCCGGCACCACGCAGCCGATGCTCTACTATTACTTCGGCAGCAAGGACGCGCTTTGCCTGTGCCTTTTCCGGGACCTGCTCCTGGAAGTGAGCTCAGGAGTGGGGGAGGTGCTAAAAACCGCGGAGCCCCTGGATTCAAAAATGGAAGCGCTCTTCACTTTTTACAGGGATTTCTTCGCTTCTCACCCGGGCACGGCCCGGTTCATATTACAGGGGTTCATGTCGCCGCAGCACCGCAAGGAGTTCGCGGCGGCGGCGGACGCCGCTGAAACCGAACATCGCGAGGCAATACTGCGCATGCTCAAAGAACACGAAAGAAAAGGAGAACTGAAACCCGGCCGCGCCGAAGCGATTCTGGAGCTCATGGACGGGATATTCACCAACTATATGTTCAACTCAAAGAAGACAGAACGCCCGAGGGCGGCGGCTCCCGGCAGACTGGCGGCCCTGATCTGCAAAGGGGCGTGCGCATTGCTGGTACCGGTCATGCTGCTGGCGGCGCCGGCAGCCGCGCAGGAGCAAGCAGCGGGCGCTGAGCCGTGGACCCTGGAACGCTGCCTCACCCGCGCCATGGAGATCAACCCGTCCATACAGGCCGCCCGGGAAGGCGTCATAGCGGCCAAGGGCCAGAACCTTATGGCTATCTCCGAGTTCGTACCGAGAGTGAACTGGAACAGCGTGTACATCGATAACAGCTACGTTCCCTCGCCGGGCGCCTCCAGGGCGTCCTATGGCGACGACGCCTTCTATCTGTCCACGCTCTCGGCGGATCTCAACGTGTTCTCCTGGCGCATGGCGCCGTTGCGCCGCACCATGAAGGCCAACACCAAGGTGGCCGCGCTGAAGCTGGCCGGCGCGCAGAACGACCTGACGCTGAACGTGAAGAAAGCCTTCTTCACCTCGCTCTACGCCAAGCAGCTGCTTACCATCTCACAGGCCGCCGAGGCCGTAGCAAAGGAAAACCTGGAAACATCCCAGGCTCTATATAAAGAGGGAAAAGTTTCCACTTTCGATGTTTCCCGCGCCAGCGTGCGTTACGTGAACGCCAGGACCAGCACCATCTCCGCGCGCAACACGCAGACCGTGGCGCTGGAGAACCTCCGGCTGCTGCTCAGCCTGGAGCCCGGCGAGACCATGGAGATAGAGGGGGAGTTCCCCGAAGAGCCCCTCGAAACCCCGCTCCAGGAACAGCTCAACTCCGCCCTGGCCCGCAGGCCGGAGGTTCACCTGGCCAAGGCGGCCGAAGAGCTGCAGATCTCCGCCCGGGAACTGGCCCGCGCTGGCTTCCTGCCCACCGTCTTCGCCGGCTTCAGCTATAGCTGGGAGGGCAGGGAATTCGCCCCGGGGAGCCGTTCCGGGGACTACAAATACTGGACCGCCAAAGCCGGCGTCTCCATCCCGCTCTTCGACGGCATGTTCTCCATAGGGCGGTACAAGGCCCAGAAAGCCGGCGTGGCGCAGGCCAAGGAACAGAGCCGGGCCGCGGCCGACGGCGTGGTGATGGAAGTGCGCCAGCACTACTATGCGCTGGCCAACTCAAAAGAAAGCCTGGGCGCGCAGAAAGAGAACGTGGAAACCGCCGCCGAGAACCTGCGTATAGCCCAGGAGCGCTATAAGATGGGCCTGCTGTCGCTGCTGGACCTCAAGGATGCGGAGTTGTCCATTATAGACGCCCGCACACAGCAGATCAAGACGCTTTACGATTACAACGTCGCGCGCACGTCGCTGGAGAGAGCCGTAGGGCTGCCAGCGGCGGCGAATTGAGGGGGAGTGTTATGGAATCAGTGATAAGGAGCAATAAAATGAGTTCTAAAAAAAAGATATTTATAGCGATCGCCACCTTTATGGTCCTGGTACTTCTGGCAAAAGGCGGCTCCCGCTTCTTTCACAAGGCCGAAGCCATGGGTGTGATAAAAGTCCCGGTAACGGCCGAACCGGTACAGCGCAGACTGGTGGAGGAGACTCTTGAACTCACCGGGGACGTGCGCGGCATGAACGAGGCCAGGATCTATCCCAAAGTTCCCGGCCGCCTGCTGCGCAAGGTCAAGGACGCGGGCGACACCGTGAAAAAAGGCGAAGTCGTGGCGCTGATAGACCGCGACGAACCGGCGCTGAAATTCGCCGCCGCAGAAGTGACGGCCCCGCTCGACGGCGTACTTACGCGCTATTTCCTGGACCTCGGCCAGAACGTTACCCCGGCCACCCCGGTCTGCGAAGTGGCCGAAGTGTCGCCGGTAAAACTTGTGGTGCGCGTGACCGAGCGCGACTTCCCCAAGCTAAGGATAGGCATGCCTGCCAGATTCAGCGCCGACCCCTACCCGGGCCTGGTCTTTCACGGACGGGTGATGAAGATGGCCAACGCCATGGACGACGCCACCCGTTCCGCCGATGTGGAAATAACCGCCGAGAACCCGGGCAACAAGCTTAAGCCCGGCATGTTCGCCCGCGTGAGCCTGATAGCGGCCTCCCGCCCCGGCGCGCTGACCATCTCCCGCGACTCCCTGGCCGCCACCGGCAATACCACCCGCGTGTTCGTAGTAAGCCCGGCGGGCCTGGCCGAGGAGCGCCCGGTGAAGATAGGCGAAATTAAAGAAACTTTCGCCGAGGTGCTCAGCGGCCTGAGCGCGGGAGAGCAGGTGGTGACGATGGGCTGGCATAACCTCAGCAACGGCGCTACCGTAACGGTGACCCACTAATGAAAGAGATCAAAAACAAGATTGTAAAGGTACTGGCCCTGCCGAAGTTCTCGGTGGAGCACCCGGTGGCGATCGCGATGATCTACACCGGCCTGCTGGTGCTGTCGCTGGCCGGGTTCTCGCGCATGGGGCTGGACATGTTCCCCGACGTCAGCTATCCGGTGGTCAGCGTAATAACGACCTATGAAGGCGCGAGCGCGGAGGAAGTGGAGGCCAAGGTTACGCGCAAAGTAGAGGCGCAGACCTCCACCGTGCGCGGCCTTAAGGACCTCAACTCGACCTCCAAGGAAGGCCTTTCGGTAGTCACCCTGAAATTCGAATGGGGTTCCGACCTGGACAGTTCCGCCAACGACGTGCGCGACAAGCTGGGCATGCTTAATAAACTTCTGCCCGACGGCGCCGACGACCCCATGGTCATGCGCATAGACTTAAAGGACATCCCGATCCTGATCATGGCCGTGAATGCCGGGGAATCCTACCCCAGAATTTATAACATCCTGGACAACGACGTTTCCAACATGCTTAAACGCATTCCCGGAGTGGGCAACGTCATAATACGCGGCGGCCAAAGCCGCCAGATAAACGTGGACGTGGACCGCCGCCGCCTGGAAGCCTACGGCCTTACCCTTAGCGACGTAAAGCGCGCGGTGCAGGCCAACAACCTGATGCAGCCCGCCGGCAATATGCAGATAGGCCAGACCGACTACATGCTGCGCGTGCCCGGCGAGTTCAGTTCTCCCCAGGAGATAGCGGGAGCCACCGTGGGCGTGTTCCGCGGCCAGGCCATAAAGATCGGTGATGTGGCGCAGATAAACGACAGCCACCCCTATGAGAGCGAGAAGGTGATGGCCAACGGCCGCACCGGCGCCATCCTGATGGTGCAGAAACGCAGCGAGGCTAACGCCATAGCCGTGGCCGAAGAAGTGCGCAAGGCCCTGCCCGACATACATAAGCGCATCCCAGCCGACATAGAGATAAAGCCCCTGATAGACACCTCCAGCGATATTAAGAATACGCTGGGCAACCTGACGGAAACCCTGTACGTGGCGGCCTTCCTGATACTTGCCGTCATCCTGTTCTTCCTGCGGCGCTTGCGGCCGGCGGTGATAGTGTTCACCTCCATCCCGGTCTCGCTGCTGCTGTCTTTCCTGGTACAGTTCATGTTAGGCTACACCATTAACCTGGTTTCCATGCTGGCCATTACCATCGCCATAGGCCTGGTGGTGGACGACGCGCTGGTGGTGATGGAGAACCAGATCCGCCGCCAGGAAGAATTGGGGGAAGACCCCAGGACCGCCGCCATCAACTCCACCTCCGAGGTGGGCCGCGCTGTCACCATGGCGACGCTGGCCTCTTGCGTGGTGTTCCTGCCCATGATGTTCGCCACCGGTATGGCCGGCGTCATGTTCCGCCCGCTGTCGGTGGTGATGTGCGCCACGCTGCTGGCCTCTTTGCTGGCCTCGCTGACGCTCAGCCCCATGATGTCGTCGCTGATCCTGCGCCCCGAGAAACCCTCTAAGGCCGGCAGTTTCAACAAACTCTACAAAGCCTTCGAACGGGCGCTGGAGCGCGTGGATAATTCATATAAGGACCTGATAGGCTGGACGCTGGAACACCCCTGGAAGGTGGTGATCGGCTCTACCTCCCTGCTCTTGGTCAGTCTGCTGCTGATCCCCTTCATCCCCACCGAGTTCATGGCAGAACAGGACACCGGGCAGATGCAGATAGACGTGGAACTGCCCGTAGGCACAAGGGTGGAAGCCACGCACAAGGTTATGGAACAGGTGGAGGCGGCATTCAAAAAAGTTGTGCCGCAGGAATGGGTAACCACCGGCTACCTGTGGAGCGACGGCGAGAACACCAAGAACTCCAGCGGCGGGATGAGCGGCAAAAGCGGCTCCTCGATCGGGAGTTTTATGGGTTCGCTGAACGCCAAGAACAAGCGGTCACTGAGCGTGACTGAAATTAACGAGAAGCTGCGCCAGGAGATCACCAAGATCCCCGGCATAACTCGCCTTGCCTTCTCGGGCGGCAGCGTCACCTCCAAACTGACCGGCTCCGGCAAGCCCATGAGCGTTAACATCTACGGCCACGAACTGGAGGTAACCAACGCCCTGGCCGAAAAACTCAAGCAGCTCATGATAAACGATGGCAGCTTTAAGGACGTGACCGTCTCCCTGGATATGACCCGCCCCGAGTATCACGTGGTAATAGACCGGCGCAAGGCCGGTTCGATGGGCATACCGGTGCAAACCATAGCCGACACGGTGAACCTTGCCTTCGGCCAGAAGAAGAACGCCGTCTACCGCGAACTGGGCGACGAGTATGACATCGTAGTCCGCCTGCGAGACGAGGACCGCCGGGCGGAGCCGGACCTGGAGAGCCTTTTTGTGCGGGCCTCCAATGGCGAACCGGTGCGCCTTTCAAACCTGGCGACCTTTGTAAAAAAGCCGGGCCCGCTGCAGATAGACCGCGAGGACCAGCAGCGCATAGTTAAGGTGGAAGCCAATATCACGGGCAACGACCTGGGCAAGGCCACTACCAGGCTGGAGCAGCTATTGGGCGGAATACCCATGCCCGCGGGCGTCTCCTGGGCTTACGGCGGCTCGGTCAAGGAACAGAAAGAATCGTTTGTTTCGCTGGCCGTCGCTATGGCGCTGGGCATCATGCTCACCTATATGATAATGGCGTCCCAGTTCGAGTCCCTCATCATCCCGCTCATCATCATGTTCTCGCTGCCGTTCGGTTTCGCGGGCGCCATCTGGGTATTCGCGCTGACCGGCTTCAGCCTCAACGTGACAACGTTCATCGGCCTCATCATGATGGTGGGCCTGGTGGTGAAGCAGGCCATAGTGTACCTGGACTACGCGCTGCAGCTCATAGACGACAACGACTGGGATATCAAGGAAGCCCTTAAGGAGGCCGGCCGCGTGCGTCTGCGCCCCATCCTCATGACCGTCAGCGCCATGGTGCTGGGCTTCGTGCCGATGGCTATATCCACAAAACAGGGCTCCGAGTTCTGGCAGCCGCTGTCGCTGGCGATCATCGGAGGCCTGCTGGTTTCCACGGTGATAACGCTGGTGCTGATCCCCGCTGCGTATTACCTTATTTTCCGCGGCCGCATAAAAGAGAAGACTCAATTAAAGGGAGAACCGATATGAGCGGCATCGGGCTCACTCTATTGCTCAACATTCTGCCGTCACAACCTCCAGCCTTCGCCGGGGAGACGTTCTCCAGCCTCGGCTGCATAGAATATTCCACCGTCACGGTGGAGTCCGAAAGCTGCCAGAGCTTGGAGTGCCTGGAGAGGTCCCCCAATGGGACGTGCAGATTGAACGAATGCAAAAACACGCTACGCAGCAAAACTGTCGATTCCGCACGCACCGGCTGCAATAGAACGGTGAATTGCGGCAAAAACGCCTATTTTCTTGCTGGCCCGCCAGATGAGCCGGAAACCGAATCCAGCGAGGAATGCACATGGCGTCCCTGCGTTGAAACGGACCCGGACACCGGGAACTGCGAGTCCTACCAGTGCCTGTCAAAACGCACTATCCAGACTGAACGCGTCCAATATTCAAAAGCTCTTTGCGTAAAGATCCCCTACAGCGCTGCGCCCCTTCCACCGCCGCGCGAGACCGGTTCTTCAGGAACAGCCGGGATGACAGAAAAAAGTTATCGCCATCCGCCCCCTATCCCGGAAGGGTCGGCATCGCAGGCGGTTCGCTCTATGCTAGACGCCGCGGCGCGCTATAAGGATGAATACGCTGCGGGAATAACCCCGGAGGAAAGGGCGAGCAGGAAAGCCGCGGGCGACAGGCTGTCCGCGGCCTGGGATTATCGCGCTATGGCGCGCGCTATACTCGGGGGACATTGGAAGACCATGAAACCGGCCGAACGAAAGGAATATCTCGCATTGCTGCCGTCCATGATCAGGAAGTACCGTTATCCCCAGATGAGCGAGAACCTGAACGGAGCTCTCGACATCAAGATCCTGGGGGAAAGGGGATTGAAAAGTGCCGGCACGGCGGTAAGGACCAGGGTCATCCATAAGAACGCCGGGATATCGGTTTCCCCGGAGCTGTACCTGCGACGGACAAATACGGGCTGGGTGATATACGACATCCGCTCGGACGGAGAAAGCCTGTTCCTGATATACCGCGAGATGCACAAAACGATAATAAAAGAAAACGGCGTTTCCGCCTTGCTCAATGCCATGAAGCAGAAGCTTTAAAGAGTCCAGATAAGCGGGAAAAGATGCCTGGAAAGAAAGCGGCGAAAGTTTTCTCATATGGAGGGGCGTTGGGCACGGCGGCCTGCGCTGCCCCATTGGCACATGGACTATTTACCCGGACCGGAGATTGGACAGCCGTTCTGCCACAAGTGATCGCGTTGATACTCGGAGCAGCAGGCTTTATAACCGCCAACCGGACTGTGGCCGTTGTCATTTCCGCGTTTATCATCTCAACGCGGCTGTGGGATGCAGGAGCGGGGAGCGTCTTTTCCTGGCCATTGGACGCGTTCATTTTTATGGGGATCGGGGTTGGGCTTATCGGCGTTTTCGAACTTCAGCGTCAAAAAAAGTTGTCACACGGGGATAAGAACCCTAATCTATTCGATATCGGGACCGCAACCTCTTTTATACGCATTTCCGGGGCGGCCGGATTAAGTTTTGGCCCGTTGCTCTGGATGTTCTCCATGTCCGAGATCAGCGGGCTGACCGCGCTCGATTCCACGACCGGCGTACTAGTCACCCTATTTGCCTGGCAGACGCTCAAGCGCCAGCCTTGGGGTGCTGCAGCGCAGATGGTCCTATCTATCGGCACCCTCGCAGTCGCGCAGAACAACCCCACCGGAGCGATGTCCGCATTCGGATTTTTCCCTTTATTTCTGACCCTTATATACCCGCTTGGGTTCATCGGAACAATGAAATTGCGAAAAAACAGGCGGCACGGGGATAACATCACCTGATTTCGGCGGCCCTGAAATCATGCTGCCGTAAAAACCAAGAAGGAGCAAGGAATCCCATGAAGCACAAAGCCAGACAAAGCAAGAACCCTATCGTCATAGATTACCCTAAAACGGGTGAACCGGTTGACCGCAGGCATTACGCGGTACGGGTAAGCACAGCGGAAAAGACAGGGGACATAGAAGGCTCATTGGACGGCGGACCATATCAGCCATGCCATAATTCCGCCGGATACTGGTGGCTCCATCTGCACGACCTCAGTGCCGGGGCGCACACGATCACGATCCGGTTAGTTACAACGGATGGGTCACATTTCAGCATCCGGAAATTTATCGCAGAAAAGAAGGATTGAGGAGATACTTTGGGATTGACAATGTGAATACGGTGCAAGGGGGTTGTTTATGCGAGGCAAAAAGATCCTGGTGGTCGAGGACACCCTTATCTGGCACAAACTTCTGCGCCAGCGCCTTGAAGCCGACGGATATTCGGTTTATACCGCGGTTTCGTGCGCGGAGGGGCTGCGGCAATATCGACAGATATAATGGTCGGGAAAAACTGGACCACAATTTAGGCTGACCTAAGGTGAAAAAGTCAGTACA
Organism: Elusimicrobiota bacterium; assembly: GCA_019135865.1. Taxonomy (GTDB): domain Bacteria; phylum Elusimicrobiota; class Elusimicrobia; order Elusimicrobiales; family UBA9959; genus UBA2231. The sequence goes on along the minus strand of JAGVVD010000014.1, from coordinate 52 downwards.
ATAACACCTGTAGGGAGGCCGTATGATGCGAAAGAAGTTCGAGGCCGGTTTT
>JAGVVD010000005.1 GCA_019135865.1 Elusimicrobiota bacterium | reverse complement strand
GATGATAGACAAGCACTGGGACGGGATAGCGGCCTACTGCCGGCCGGAAAACAAGGTGTCGCTAGGGTTTGTGGAAGGCCTGAATAACAAGATCCGGGTAATCCAGCGGCGCAGTTATGGGCTACGGGATGAAGAGTATCTGCGGCTTAAAGTGCTGACCTGTACGCTGGAAGCTATATGAAATTAGGCAGAAAAGACCCACTCAAAACGGAGAAGACCCTGGAGGGGAAATGGGGATACGCTTTCGTAAATACATAAGTCTGGCTCCCGGGGTTAGGATAAATTTGACGGCCAGCGGGGCCAGTCTTACCGTAGGGCCCAGGGGCGGGTCTGTTAATATTGGCCGTCGCGGCGTTTATGGTAATGCGGGGCTCCCGGGAACCGGGATCTATACTCGTAGCCGTATTGATACGGCATCTCCTGTGGCCAAAGACGAGTCTGGATTTTCTTTGATGAGAGTTTCTATCACCGTAAAAGACGATGGGACATTGGTTTTCGTCGATGCGCAGGGGAATCCTTTGCCAGAATCAGTAGTTGCTGCTGCGAAAAAACAAAAAGGCGACCTTATACGGACACACATTCAGAAGAAGTGCGATGAGATAAATGCCCAGATAGACGGTTTAGGTCAGATTCATCTAAATACGCCTCCCCCAATGCTGCCTAAATTTACACTGAGTTCTTTCGATATCCCTAAGCCGGAGCAACCTGCATTAAAGGTTCCCGGTCTCTTCAGCAAGTTGATAAAGCCTTGGCGGGAAAGCGTTGAGCGTGAAAATCAGGCGCGGATAGAGGCATATGAGGCGGCAATGCTTGATTGGGATAAATCGAAGGCTCAGTTCGAAGAGATGCAAAAGACTCAGCGGGAGCAGATAGGTCGTATAATGTCCGGGGATCCGGAAGGGGTGCAACAGTACCTCGAGACCGTCTTGAATGATATTGTGTGGCCGCGAGAGACCAAAGTGTCTTTTGAGATGCACGATGACGACGCCCTGGTGTTTGAAGTGGATTTGCCTGAAATAGAGGAAATGCCGACAAAAACCGCGAGTGTTCCTCAACGGGGGATGAGGCTGTCCATCAAGGAAATGGGCCCTACTCAAGTGCAAAAACTTTACATGCGCCATGTTCACGGGGTGGGCTTCCGTATAATCGGGGAAGCCTTCTCGGCCTCCCCAAAAACCAACACCGTTATTCTCTCAGCGTACTCCCAACGTCCTAATAAAGCAACCGGTCAGGTTGAAAACCAGTATCTCTACTCGGTAAAGGTCGAACGCTCCGCATGGAGCAAAATCAATTTCGCCAACCTGGGCGCGCTCGATATCGTAGAAGCACTGGCCCAGTTCGAGCTTCGCCGCGAAATGAGTAAGACGGGAGTTTTCAAGGGGATCCTTCCAATTGGGGGATAAATTATGCCAGCAAAATTTGAATGGGTTCATTGTAACCAATGTTTACGGTTAACGAAGCATGATGTGTTAATAAAAGATGTGACTAGCGAAGATGATGAGCTTGAGCCGGAGGGGCCTGTTCTTACATGGGTTACCACTTCTACGTTATTTAGATGTCGGGGTTGCGATTCTGTTGTTTTACGTCATAGATTGCAGTCGGATGACACGGGAACCGATGATGTTAATTACTACCCGCCTCGTATTTCGAGAAGAAAGCCCGTGTGGATATCAGATTTGCCTAAAGAATTCGTCCCGCTAATTGATGAAGTTTATACGGCGCTTCAAGCTGGCAGTTTGAGATTGGCGCTTATGGGCGCGCGAACACTAATCGATCTTTTTATGAATGCTACGGTTGGGGATAGTGGGAACTTTAAAATCAAGATGCAAAGACTTGTCGATAAAGGTTATTTAAGTGGAATAAACAAAGACGTTATTGCGGCAGCATTAGATGCGGGGCATGCCGCGGCACATAGAGCATATTGTCCATCTTCTGACAATGTGAATGCGGTTTTTGATATTGTTGAGAATTTGCTTCAGTCCATGTCATTCAAGGATAAAGTTCTGCGATTGAAAAGTTCTACGCCTAAACGAAAAATGAAATAACCAAAGTCTCACTTCGCGCGCGGGAGTGAAGCGTAATTAATGATGTAGAGAAGGGCGGAGCTGGATAAGCTCTGCCCTCTTTATTTTGGGTGTGGGTCAGGGGAAGGTGATGGTGGCGAGGTGGGAGGTGGAGAAGGCGGGGAGGTCGGCTATGCTGCGGGCGGGGTCGGAGTAGATCAGGGTGCGGGCGACGCCGCCGGAGCAGTCGAAGTATTCGAGGGTGTTCTGGTTCTTGTGGTAATTGCGCAGCCAGGTCCTGCCGGCTATATCGACGCGGGCGGAGGCCTTGTCGGGCGCCTGGGCGGAGACGAACTGGTAGAGCTGGTCGCAGGGGACCTTGGACGGCACGGCGGAGAAGTTGAGCATTACCATGCTGCCGGGGTTGAAGTAGGTGCCGGGCGGGCTGGCCAGGATCATTTCCATCGCTTCTTTGGGCGCCTTGGCTTTGGTCATGAAAGCCCGGAAGTAGGGCTTGTTCTCGCTTATGGGCAAAAAACCCTCCGGGATCGGCGCGGAGATGTACTCGGTGGAGAAGGCTTCGTGGCGGACCTTATGGTTGACCAGGTAGAAGGCCGCCGCCAGGAGCAGGACGAGTCCCGCTCCCAGCGCTATCAGCACCTTCTTCAGCACGGATCTACCTCGGGAACTTGGGCGGAGGGGGCGGGTTGGGGTTCATGGGCCGCTCGTCCTGCTCCGGCCTGGGGGCCGCCTGCGCGGGCGGCGGAGGAGGTGGAGGAGCGGTCTGGGCGGCGGGTTGCTGGGCGGGCGCGGCCGGCGCCTGGCCGGCGGTGGCCGCCAGCCATTTCTGCACCTCGGCCAGCAGCACGTCGGGATTGGTAGGCTTGCGCAGGGCGGAGACGTTCTTCATGGCGTTGAGGTCGCCCAGGGTCTCGGGCTTGCCGGTGGAGAAGATTATCGGGACCATGTCGCCTTCGCCCCGCAGCGTCTCGTAGACGTGCAGGCCGCCGCCGCCGGGCACGTTGAGGTCCTGGAGTATCACCTCGGCCTTGAACTGGCGCTGCACTTCTATGGCGCCGGTGGCCGTGTCGGCCGTGCGCACTTCGTGGCCGAAGTCCTCGAAGAACTCCTTGGAAAAATCGGTTATCGCCGGTATATCGTCGACCACAAGTATTCTGGACATGTCTTTCTCCTTACGGAGATAACTTTAATAAATTAACCCCGGAAAATAAAGGGGGCGCGCCGCTCTGCGCGGCGGCTCAGGAGCGTTTGGCCAGCCCGGCCAGCGGGCTCGACTTGTACGCGTTCTCCAGGAAATCGATCCCCGCGTAGCCGGCCAAAAAGGCCGTCTTCCAGTTGCCTTCCATGAAGGCGCCGGCCGCGCCGCCGATGAGGCCGGAAACGAACACGGTGGAGCCGAAATAGGCCCAGTCGAACCGTGGACGTTTTTCCTTTTTCAGGTTCTTGAGGAAGCCGGACAGGCCGCGCACTACGCCGCCCGCGAAACCGGCTATGAGGTATAGTTCGAATCCGTTCATCTTGCCCTCCGCTCTCCCCCCGGCTATATGTTATCAAAACGGCGCCGCCCGTAAAAATAAAGAAGGCGGAGCTTGCGGCTCCGCCTTCTTTCGTAAGGGTCTAAGGGTTCTTAGACCAGGCCTTGGGCCATCATGGCCTCGGCGACCTTCTTGAAGCCAGCGCAGTTGGCGCCGAGCACGTAGTTGCCGGGCTGGCCGGCCTCGTTGGCGGCGGTCACGCAGGCGTTGTGGATGCTGACCATGATGCCGTGCAGGTGCTTGTCCACTTCCTCGCGGCTCCAGCTCATGCGCATGCTGTTCTGGGTCATCTCCAGGCCGGAGGTGGCCACGCCGCCGGCGTTGGACGCCTTGCCGGGGGCGAAGAGTATCTTCGCCTTCTGGAAGGCCTCGACGGCCTCGGGCACGCAGGGCATGTTGGCGCCTTCGGTCACGCACATCACGCCGTTCTTGAGCAGGTTCTGCGCGTCCTTCTCGTTGAGCTCGTTCTGGGTGGCGCAGGGGATCGCGACGTCGACCTTGACCTCCCATGGCCGTTTGCCGGCGTGGAACTTGGATCCCTTGAACTTGTCCGCGTACGGGGCCACGATGTCCTGGCCGCTGGAGCGCAGCTGCAGCATGTACTCCCACTTCTCGCCGGAGATGCCCTCGGGATCGTGGATGTAGCCGTCGGGACCGGAGATGGTGACCACCTTGCCGCCGAGGTCTCCGACCTTCTTGACGGCGCCCCAGGCCACGTTGCCGAAGCCGGAGATCGCGACGGTCTTGCCCTTGAGGCTGGTGCCCCTGGTCTTGAGCTGCTCTTCGCAGAAATAGACCACGCCGAAGCCGGTGGCCTCGGGCCGTATCAGCGAGCCGCCCCAGGTGATGCCCTTGCCGGTCAGCACGCCGGTGAACTCGTTCTTGAGGCGCTTGTACTGGCCGTACATGTAGCCGATCTCGCGGCCGCCCACGCCGATGTCGCCGGCCGGCACGTCGGTGTCGGGGCCGATGTGGCGGAACAGCTCGGTCATGAAGCTCTGGCAGAAGCGCATGACTTCGGCGTCGCTCTTGCCCTTGGGATCGAAGTCGGAACCGCCCTTGCCGCCGCCCATGGGCAGCGTGGTCAGGGAGTTCTTGAAGATCTGCTCGAAGCCCAGGAACTTGAGGATGGAGAGGTTGACCGAGGGGTGGAAGCGCAGGCCGCCCTTGTACGGGCCGATGGCGCTGTTGTATTCCACGCGGTAGCCGCGGTTGACGTGGAACTCGCCCTTGTCGTCCTGCCACGGCACGCGGAAGGTGATGGTGCGCTCGGGCTCGACGATGCGCTCCAGGATCCTGGCCTTCATGTACTGGGGGTTCTTCTCCAGCACGGGGGCGAGGGTCTCGAGGACTTCCTTCACCGCCTGGTGGAATTCCTTCTCGCCGGGATTCTTGGCTACGACGCCCTGCAGGACGCCGTCGATATACTTCTGCACTGAGGTACCGCTTTTCTCAGCCACAGCTGTTTTGGACATGATTTCCTTCCTTAGTTTATTGTAGGGGGGACCTGGCCCCGTTCGAAACGAAACCGGTAAATGACCGTGAATTTATATTACAAACCTAAATTTTGGTTGTCAACCGGAGCCCCGTTAATAAAAAACGGGCCGCGCGGGGGGCCTTGGCGCGTAAGGTAAAATTGTTATAATGTAAAAACATGACGAAAGCCATCGCCACGCTTTTTTTCCTCGTTTGCGGCTTTCCCGGTACCCTGTGCGCCGAGGTTTTCAGGGATTCCGGTTCCAATTTCGAGATAGATTTCCCCGCCGGCTGGGCCGTCGAAAAGAGCAACGACCCGGCCGTCATCCTGCGCCTGGGCCGGCAGGATTCTTTCGCCGAGTTCACCAAGCTCGAATCCGAGCTGAGCGATTATTACCTCAAGGCCCGCGTGAAGGAGCAGGTGGATTCGCTGCGCTCCAAGGGCAACACCATCTCCGGCGAGGTGAAGCCGGTCTCGATCCGCGGCGTCACCACCGCCTATTATGTCCGTTACGACACGATGGGCTCCCCGGCCTACATCTCCTTCCTGACCTACGACGAGAAATCCTACGCCGTCTCCGCCCACGGCCTCGACGAGAGCGACTTCCGCAATATGCTGGGCCGTTTCCGCAAGCCGGGCGAGGTCATCAAGGCGCCGCCCAAGCCCAAGAAGGCCGTCCGCGTTCCCGTAGTGAGGGCGCCCGCGGAAGTGCCGTCGGGAACCGTCGCCGGGTCCCCGGATTCCACCGGCACGGTGGTGGCGGTTTCCAGCGCGGCCGCGGTGGACGCGGCGCAGGCCGGAGCGGAGACCCCGGAAGCGGCGCCTTCCGGCCCCGGCGTGGGGGAGAAAGCCGCGGACATGATGTCCAAAATTTCGGAAGCGGCCTCCTCCAAAGAGCCGCCCTACATAAAGCGTTCCCCCGTTCCGGCCTGGCTGGCGGGACTCCTCGTGGGCGCCTGGCTGATCGGCGCGGCCATGGTCCGCTCGAGCGCCGCCAAGTACCAGAATCCGCGCCTGGCGCCGCCGCCGGCGGAGATCCCGCCGGACTTCTTCTTCCCTTTCATCGTATCCAGATATTTCTCGTCGAAGGAAGTGGAGTACCGCATCCTGACCAGGCAGAAGCAGAGCCTGGCCGCCTATTACGATTTCCCGCAGGACATGTGGCTGGCGGCGGGTCTCTACGGGTTCGTCCTGTTCCATCTCGTCTGGGCTTTCGCCGGCCTGCTCCCGGGCGAGAACCCGCTGACGCATTTCCTGCTGGGGCTGCCGGGCGGCCGCCTGATAGCCTCCGTGCCCGACCTTTTCTTCGCGCTGCCCCTGGCCTTCGGGCTCTACAAGCTGGCCACGCGCAAGGGCGTGCTCGAGGTGTACGATCACCAGTCGAACAGGATCTTCGAGGTCAGGCCCGAGCTGGGCTACGGTCTGCTGCGCGACGGCAACGGCAAGGAGGTCGCGCGCCTCCATCTCAAGGACGGCAAGACCGGGCGCATGTGGCAGTTCGTCGACACCGACAACCAGGTGGTCTTCAACGTGCGCGACGACGCGCCGGGTATAAGCCTGGCCTGCCGTTTCTTCGGCTCGCAGGGCGGGCGGCTGCGGCGGCGCTACGGCATTTTCGCCGACGAGCGCCGCGCCGGATACGTCTTCCTCGACCCTTCTTCTCCCGACAGGTTCCAGATCCACCTGGAATACAATTACTCGCGGCTGGCCCACCCCGCCCATATCATGGCGGCCGTGCTGTTCATCGTCTCGCGGGAGCGCGAGCACGTCTATCCGACCATATTCTAGAACGGGGGTGACCCGATGAAGATAGGCATACTCACCGGCGGCGGCGACTGCCCGGGCCTCAACGCCGTCATCCGCGCCGTGACCAAGTCCGCGCTGCGGCGCGGCTGGGAGGTCTACGGCTACCTCGACGGTTTCAAGGGCCTGGTCGAGGACAGGCGCCGCCGGCTGACCGACAGGGACGTCTCCGGCATCATCATACGCGGCGGCACCATACTGGGCACCAGCAATATCGCCAACCCTTTCTCCTACACGCTCTCCCCTTACGGCTCGCCGGGGGCGCCGGCGGACATGACGGAGCGCTCGATCCGCAATTTCAGGAAGCTGGGGCTCGGCGCGCTGGTCGCCATCGGCGGCGACGGCACGCAGAGCATGTCGCTGCGCTTCCACAAGCTCGGCCTGCCGGTCGTCGGCGTGCCCAAGACCATCGACAACGATCTCTCCGCCACGGACTTCACCTTCGGTTTCGACACCGCGCTCAAAGTGGCGACCGAGGCGGTGGACCGGCTGCACACCACGGCCGACGCGCACGACCGGGTGCTGATAGTGGAGACGATGGGCCGTTACGCCGGCTGGATAGCGCTGCGCGCGGGCATAGCCGGCGGCGGCGACGTGATACTGCTGCCCGAGCTCAAGTACCGTCCCGCCGACGTGACGGCGGCGATAAGGGACCGCCGGCGCCGCGGCAAGAATTTCAGCATCGTCGTGGTCAGCGAAGGCGCGGCCCCCGAGGGCGGGGGCATGACGGTCATGAAGACCGTCGAGGGTTCCACCGACCCGGTGCGCCTGGGCGGGGTCTCCTACCGCGTGGCGGAGATGATCGAGAAGGGCACCGGCATAGAGAGCCGGGTCGTGGTGCTGGGCCATCTGCAGCGCGGCGGCGAGCCGACGCCTTTTGACAGGTGGCTGGCCACCGGCTTCGGCGCGGGCGCGGCCGAGCTGATCGCCGCCGGCCGGTTCGGCCGGATGGTCGCGGTGCGCGGTCCCGAGTTCGTCAGCGTGCCGCTCTCCGCCGCCGTCGGGAAGCTCAAGCGGGTGTCGCCGGGCTCGTGCGAGGTCAGGGCCGCGCTGGGCGTCGGCACGTCGTTCGGCCGGGCCGATATCGCCGCCCGGCTGCTGAGGAAGGTCTGCTCATGAGCGAGTATCTTTACGGGGCGAACACGGCCGAGGAGGTCATAAACGGCGGGCGCCGCAGGATCTTCCGCGTCATGGTCGCTCGCAGCGCTCGCGACACCGACCGCGGACATGGCCGCCCTGTTCCGGCCGCGCGCGGCCAGGGCAAGGGAGCGGCCGCGGCCGACCTGGCCCGGCGCAAGGGGATACGCGTGGAATTCGTGGACAACCGGGTGCTGGAGAAGTACGCGCCGGGCGCCAATCACCAGGGCATAGTCCTCGAGGTGGAGCCTCTGCGCCATTATTCCGTCCCCGACGCCCTGGCCCTCGAGAAGGACCCCAAAAGATTCCTCTGGGCGGGGGTGGACGGCATCACCGACCCGATGAACCTGGGCGCGATACTGCGCAGCGCGGCCTGTTTCGGCGTCTCGTCGGTGCTGCTGCCGGAACGGCGCACCGTCGGGATCACCCCCGCCGTGCAGAAGACCTCGTCCGGCGCGCTGGAGAAGCTTAATATCGTGCCGGTCGGCAATCTTAACTCGACGATAATAGACCTCAAGGAGCGCGGCGTCTGGGTCTACGGCCTGGACATGGAGGGGGAACCGCTGGACAAGGTCGACTACGCCTTCCCCGGTCTGATACTGGTCGGCTCGGAGGGCGAGGGCCTGCACCTCAAGACGAAGGAACACTGCGACCGCCTGATCTCCATCCCGCAGCTCGGCGGCGTGGAGAGCCTCAACGCCTCGGCCGCGGCGGCCGTGGCCTTCTACGAGGTCTCGAAAAAGCTCCGGTCCGCGGGAGGGAAATAGGACTTTTTCAGGCCTTGACACTCCCGGGCCGTCTGCTATACTATTTTTGAAGCGGGGCGCCTATATTAACAGGTACGGCCCCGCTTCTTCTATTTGAGGGGTTATTTGGGAAGTATGAGGTAAAGCTCGCCGGAGGCCTTCATCGAACTGGCCTCCCGCTCGGCGATGGGACCGCCGCCCCAGAAGATGTCCACGCGCCCCGGCCCGCGTATCGCCGAGCCGGTGTCGTGCGTCGCGGCCATCCGCGTGAAATCCCTGAAAGAGAGCCCTCCGCCCGGCTGGGCCACCGGCCGCCGCGTCTTTATGACGACGGGCAGCCCGTAGGGGACCGGTTTGGGGTCCACGGCTATGGAACGGCCGGGGATAAGAGGCATGCCTATGGCTCCCTGCGGCTGGGCTTCCTTGTCCTTCACGCGGAAGAAGATGTAGCGCGGGTTGAGCGACACCAGCCGCTCCTCGCGGCCGTTCTCCTGCCGGGAGAGGTAGACGATGAAATCCTGGAAGTTCATCGACGGGACCTCGCCGCAGTCCATCAGCAGGCGCTGCACGCTCTTGAAAGAATGACCGTTGGCGCCGTCGAAGCCGATCTTGAGGTGATCGCCGTCGGGAAAACGCAGCACCCCGGAGCCCTGTATCTGCGCCAGCATGATATGCGCCGGGTGCGCCGACCAGGCCGCCTCCAGCCCCTGCCCCGAGAGCCCGCCGGCGTAGATCTCGCCGGACGAGAGGTGGCGGGTCATCGCGCCGTCGACGTAATGCCCGTAGTCGAAGTCCACGCCCATGGCGGGCGTGGTCTTGACCAGGTCGGCCGGGCGCAGGTTGAGCGGGTAGCGGGACTCGGACGTCGGTGCCCGCGTCGCCGGGATCTCGGCCTCGTAATAGCCGGTGAAGGTGACGGCGCCGGAGCCGGCCGGTCGCAGTGCTCCCGGCACCGACTGCGGCGAATGCCGCCCTGATCCGTCGTCTGCCACGGCCCGGTAGGCCCGGAACTCCGCGGCCAGCAGTTCCCGCTCGCGCGCGGGCGTCAGTCCCGAGGAGAATATCCCGAGCAGCCTGGCCGAGGCGGCGCGCATGGCGGGCGCGGCGAACGAGTCCTTCCCGACCGTTATCCGGTACGAGTCGGGCCTGGCTTTCCAGTAGGCGAGGTTGGTCTCCAGCGCTTTCAGCAGTCCCGGCCTGTCCAGGTCGTCGGCGAAAGCCGGCAGGTCGGCGGGGGGGAAGGGCGAGACGTCCTTGATGGCCGGCGCCTCGTCGGGATAGGACTCGCTCTCCGAGAAAAGGCGGAACTTGGGGCAGGCTTCCAGCGGCTCGGCGGCCAGCGCGGCCGGGGGCTCCTCCGCCCCTTCGAGCCGCAGCGCGGGCGGCCAATCCGACCCGGCGGCGGGCATGACCAATGTCAACAGTAAGGGCCACGGCCTCATATGGGAATCCTACTACAAAAACCGGCCCCTTTCAATACTTTTCCGGCCCCGGCCGCCGCCTTCCGGCCCCCGCCCCTTCGCCCGTCCTAGAATTCGAAGGAAAAGAGCAGGCAGAAATGGCCTCCGGCCGTTTCGGCCAGCAGCGCCCGCGCGGCGAAAAGCCCGCCCAGTCCTATCTTCCAGCACCTGCGCAACCTGTTCCTTTTCACGTTCCCTCCTTATATTACCGGGACGCTATGTGGTAAAATAGGGGTGCGACAACGTGGTGTCGGACCCCGCCGGCCGGAACAGGGCGGCAATGTCCGCGGTCGGTGCCGGGAGCTCTGCGACCGGCCGTTGACTGGGAAGCCCATAACAAATATAATTATCCTGTTGCGGGCGTAGTTCAATGGTAGAACGTCTGCCTTCCAAGCAGATCACGTGGGTTCGATTCCCATCGCCCGCTAGCGGATCTTTATATTTCGGTCCCCCGGTGTTTTTCCGGGGACGGCGGGGCGCGGCAGCGGGCGACGGGAATCTTTCCCGATGAAGAGGCTCGCTGACGCTCGCA
>JAGVVD010000043.1 GCA_019135865.1 Elusimicrobiota bacterium | reverse complement strand
GTCCCGGACCTTGCGGACCTTGCTGTCGTAGACTGCGTGATTCACAGCGCCGCAGCCGCCACAGACCATCCTGGTGCCAGTCCTTTTCAGCGCAACCACGCGCGCCTTCTGGTCTCCAAAGACGCCGTGGACCATGGCCGCGGGCCTGAAACCTGGGAAGCGATAAGTGTCCTCTAACTTGAGCTTTTTACGCATCTCAAGATTATGACAAGATTTTCAAAGAGCGAAAAGACCAGCTACCCGACGGATGCGACCGCTCCAACCCCTGCTATTTTACCCACTCACTTTGGAGAAGACCCCTATTTGGTTCTCCTCATGTCCGCGGACATTGGCATCAGCCTTAGATTTCCATCTGAATTCCTGAATTAAGACAAAAACAATGCCGGCAAACGCACATAAAACAAGAAATCCTACGGCCTCCATCATTTTGCTCCTTTTTGGCAAGAGGCCAATTTGTTCGTAGTAGGCGTCAATTTACTCAATAGCCGCATTACTTCTTTAAAACCGATTTGTATTCTTTGTAAAGTTTTACGGCATAGGCCAAGATATTTATTGCAAGGATTAAAACCAATGCCCACATGGCAATAGTGCGTTTTGCATCACCAAACCCTAAAAAGACAAGTACCTGATAAAAATGAAAGCGACCACAGCTATAAGGACGCCATGAATAATTGCTGCCCGGACGAATAGGGAAAAGTAAAATTTACGCGTATTCTCAATCGCACCCATACAGGTCTCCAGAAATGGAGTTAACTGATTTTTGCTCTTTAGGATTGCCCTGTTTCTGTGGATTGAGTTGGCATTTAATCCCTTTGTGTTGCGGTTAGTGCGGTTAGGTCGCTTCCAGCATTTCCCTTTACGGCAAAGTTGCCGTCAACTATTTCCCAATTGCCAAGACGTTTGCGGACGTTAATATGCACAACCGCCTTGGCCTTTTTACCCGTAATACAAATTGTATAGTTTGCATCAGTATTAGGGCCTACAGTTTTGACAGAGTATCCTGTAAACGACAGTCTGTGCTTCTCTATTTGGCCAACAGCATGAATCAAATCAGGGTTATGCTTCAAGCTTTGAATAGCAAAGATATAGCCTTTGCTTCTCATTCCTGCAATATAGAGGGCAAGATTGAAGAGAAATGTCGCTGCAAAAACTAGTAATAAAATCTTCTTTAGTGTTTTGGGACGTATCATGGTATTCTCCAGAATCTTTTAATAAAGCGAGATTTCTCCCCCCGCAGCAATTTCTCCTCTAAGCCCCCATCCATAATCAACTCCATATTCTATTCCACGCTTCTCCGTATATGATTTTGGCGAAGCCCCTGTGGGGGCACCCAATAATATGTCGTTGACGCCGACTTTAGTGTTAACTCCAATATACCCGGGCCCAGCGGCTAAACGTGCTCCGTTATAAAGGCCAACCGCAATGGTAGGACTTTGTGAGTGATACTGGCAGGGATTCCATCCCGGGCTTCTTCCTGCCGGGCTAAAGCTTACGCCTCCTCCCAATCCAATACCTAAACGGAAAGTTGCAAATCCGCCGCCCTCTGGATTTTGCCCAAGAATTATGCCTCCACCCCAGCCAGCGTAAAAGCTAAATTCCATTGACCACAGCCCCATAGAGTCGATGCGCCGCACCGGATCATTAGCGGCATAATTGTACGATGTCTCTTCTGGCAAAATGATACTCCGCCGCTCCGCTTTATCCGGTTGTATAAATTGGCCAATCTGATGGAAATAATACCTAGCCCTATAATAATAGAGCCCGGACTCACTGTCGAGCTCGCGGGACGTGAACAGGTAAGGGTTGCCGACGGCGGATTCTGAAAGGACTGCGCCGGTGCTATCCCTTATCGTCGGCTCGCCGTAGGCTTTGTAGGTGTAGGTCTCCACGATTTCTTTCCTGTCGTCGGTGAGCGCCGTTATGGAACCCAATCCATCGGCGTGGTAGAAATAGTTTGCGCCGTCGGCCCTGGTCATTATCAGCGGCTCGTCTATGCCTGGGCCGTGGGTGAAGGTGTGGAGCGGATTGCCGTCCGCGCCCAGCACGGCGATTATGTCCTCATTGTCGTAGACATAACGCCGGGTAAGGCCGTCGACGGTTTTCTCGATCCTCCGGCCCAGAGGGTCGTATTTGTACTGGACCTTGTGTTCCGGGGTTACGACTTCGGAAAGTTGCTGCCCGGGGTTGTAGGCGTAGGTAATGGCCGTGTTGTCGTTCTTAGCGGTCCGGCCTATCAGATTGCCGTTCAGGTCATGCTCAAAGGTGTAAAGGCTGTTTGCCTGTATGCGGTTGGCCGCGTCATAGGCGTAGTCGTTCGCTTTTTTGTCGGCGAGGCGGTTGCCGTTATCGTCGTAGGCGAAGGTCTCGACGGTGGCCGTGCCCGAGGCCAGGATGAGCCTGTTGGCGAGATCATAGGAATAGGTGGTCACGCCGTCCCGGTCCTCCCGGGCGATCCGGTTGCCGGCCGCGTCGTATCGGTACCTGGCGAAAGAAATGATCTCGCCGCCGGCCTTGTTCACTATCGAAAGCAGCTGGCCGGCCTTGTCGTAGGAGTAATCGGTTTCGGCCAGCGTTTCGGGCAGCGCCCTGAAAACGGTTTTCCTGGTGCGCCTTCCGACGGCGTCGTAAGCGAAGGTTATATTTATCCCCTGCGGGTTGACTATCGAGGTCAGGCGGTTGAGCGCGTCGTAGGTGTAATTGTATTCCCCCCACGGCGTGCTCATGGCGGTGCGGTTGCCGACGGCGTCGTAAGTATAGGTTATGACGTGGCTTCCGCCGCCGAAGGTCTGCTCGGCCTTTACCGGGCGGTTGAGCGCGTCGTAGGCGAACCTGACCGTGCTCCCGTTACTGGAGGCGGAGAGCATATTTCCCACGGGATCGTAGGTGTAACTGGTGAGCGCGGCGTCACCGGACGGCGCGCTCACCTCTTTGCCGACCGCACGGCCGAGCGCGTCGTAGGTGTAGACGGTCCTGTTCCCGGCGGGGTCTTCCAGTCCCGTGAGACGCGACATCCTGTCGTATCCGTAGTTCTTGCGCTGGCCCAGCGGGTTGGCGGTATCGGACAGGCGGCCGTACTTGTCGTAATTGAAGGCCCAGGTATTGCCCTTGGGGTCGGTGAGCGAGGCGAGCTGCCCGCCGGCGCAGGAAGCGCAGGACCCGTTGCCGTAGGCGAACCTGGTGATGAAGCCGGCCGGGTTGCGCGCCTGGGTGACATTGCCGGCGAGGTCGTAGGTAAAGGATGTCCCGCGCCCCATCGGGTCTATAAGCCTGGTGACGCGCAGGTCCTCGTCGCGTTCATAGCGCGTCACGCGGCCCAGGGGGTCGATGGCCTTGGACAGGCCGGGGCCGTATTCATACTCATAGACCGCGCCGAGGGCGTCGCGCAATTTAAGCAGGTGGCCGGCCTTGTCGTAGGACATGGCGGTCTTATTGCCCAGCGCGTCGGTAAGGCGGGCGAGATTGCCGCGCTTGTCGTAATCCATGCCGGTGGCGCGCCCCAGCGCGTCGGTCACGCGCACCGGCCGGGAATAATAGTCCGTGTGGTCGCCGGCGGCGTCGCGGTAGCGCATTTTGACCTGGTATTCGATGGTGGAAGAGGCGCCGAGCGCGTCGGTTATTATTTCCGGGTCGCCGTTGTGGTTGCGCGCGTAGCGGGTGACGCGGCCGGACTGGTCCGTAACGGCGGCGGGGTAGTGGTTCGCGTCGTATTCCAGGGAGAGAGTGCCGCCCAGCGCGTCGGTGACGGCCGCGACAAGTTCCCGCCCGCCCGCGCTCACGCGGCGGTAGACGGTCCGCGCTCCCAGGGCGTCGGTAACTACGGTGCGGGAGGAGGGGTCGTCGTAGTAATGCTCCAGGCGGTTCACCCCGCCGTCGAGCTCAGCGGCGAGCACGCGGCCGGCGCGGTCATAGGTGTAGCGTTCCTCCGCCAGCGAACCGTCCCTGACCGAGTTCATGAAGCCGGCGGCGTCGTAGCCGAAGCGTTTCTCCCGTCCGTCGGGCGAGGTCGTGCGGATCACGCGGCCGGCGGCGTCGTAGGTGAAAGTAGTGGAGCGGCCGTTCTGGTCGGTCACTTTGAGCGGCAGGCCGCGCGCGTCGCGCTCTATCTCGAAGTAGCGGCCGTGCATGTCGGTTATGCGCGAGGGGCCGCCGTCGGCGCCGGCCTCCCGGGCGTAGGCGTAATCCAGCCAACTGCCGTCGGCGGCGTTATAGCGGCTGGGGCGCCAGGAGGCGGTGGAGGGCGCGGCGGAGAATTCCAGCACGTCGCCGTCCGGCTTCTCCACGCGCCAGCCGCGGCCGCCCCTGATATCGCCGTAGACCAGCCTGCCGGCGAAGCCGGGCGGCGCGCGGTAATGCGCGTCGCCTTTGCCCGGGAGCGTCGCGCCGTAGGGGCGGAAGGTCCAGCGGGTGGCGGAGTCGTCGGTATATACCGCCCGCCCGTCGGGAAAGAGTTCCACCTTCATGCCCGCCGTCTCGGAGCGGCCGCCGTACATGGAGTTATAGGCCACGCCGAAGACTGGCGCTATGGACCCTTTGCTCTGGGCGGCGCAGGCGGCCTGCTCGCGCATATTGCCCGGCGGCTCTGGCGCGGCGCCGGAGGGAGGTCCCATGACCGGGTCGTCGCGCTTGAGCATTTCATGGTCCACCAGTCCGCGCTCGTAATCGGCCTGCGCCTTGCCGACGGGCGCGTGATCGTAATCCCGGAACGGGGAGGCCGGTACTTTTTCCCGTTCCTTGCCGCCCGAGAGCCTGGCGTAGAACCATTCGAGCCCGCGCGCCAGCGGGTCGCCGGGCCAGACCGCTATGCCGGTGGCTTTACCTATGGCGTTGCGCGCGAGATAGGAGCGCCAGCGCTCGGCGGCGTCATCGCGCCAGTCCTCGAACCCCGAACCGTAATGCGGAGAGAAGAAGGCGGCTCCGTTCTCGGCGCCGAACGGGTCCAGTACGGCCGAGCGCGCCGACGGCAGCCCGGCGCCGTCGAACCAGGAGCCGCCGAACCAGGAATCCCCGCCCCCGCCGCATGTGGCGGAGAGCACCTGTCCCGATGTGTAGTTGCACCCGGTGCCGGGCGCTATCGCGCGGCAGTCCTCTCCGTCGAGTTGCGATTTGTAGAGCTGGCAGTCCGAGTAGGAAAGCTCGGCGCTCGTGAAGGAGAAAGTGACCTCGCAGGGAGCGCCTCCGGAAAAGGTGACACCGCTCACTCTGCAGGTCCCGGAAAGGGTGGCCGCGCCGGCCGGGGCGGCCAGGCCGGCGAGAAGAAGGAGAGAAAGTTTAAGTTTCACGCTCATTTCCCTATATAGACCGTGTAGCCCGCCAGGAGCGAGATCCGGCCCTCCTCCCCGAACGTCAGGCTCATGTCGAAGCTGCCGCCCGGCAGGTAGACATTTACGCCGCCGGTCACCGCAGGCGAGAAGCCGCTGTAGCCGGACGCGCTCACCCGGTCGAGCTGCAGGCCAAGGTTGAGTCCCGCGTGGCGGGTGTAGGGGTAAAGCGCCCGCCCGGTCAGGCCGAAGGTGGTTACGTCCGAGCCTTCCACATCGGTGAAGGTGTTGCGCGAGAGGCTGACGGCGGCGTCGTAGCGGTTATTGTAAAGCGTCGTGCCCAGGCGGGCGGTCCAGCCGTTTGACGGGTAATCCCCGCCGCGCGCGAACTGCCCGCTTATGTGGCCGAACCAGCGGCCCGCCGTGCGGGAGTGGCGGGTGAACCGCAGTTCCCTGCGCGACCAGGCGTCGGCCAGCGCGGCGCTGCTTTGAGAGATGGTCCACAGCTCGCCGTTGCCGTTATGCTCCACGACGGCGAAAGCGGCGGCGGGATAGGCGGCCGCCGCGTTTTCGACGGCGGCCCTGCGCTCTTTTTCCTTCAGGCCGAGGTAGGGCCCGGCCGGCGCGAGGCGCAGCAGACCGCCCGGCGACATCCGCGCCCCGGAGAACGCGGGCGAGGATATTTCCTGCGCGGCGAGCGGCGGCAGGCAGAGCAGCAGCGGAAGGAGGGCGGCGAGCGGCCTCATTTTCCTCCTCCGAAATAGACGGTGTAACCCAGGGAAAGGGTTGTGCCGCCGCCATAGGGGCCGGTCAGCGCGAAGTCGAGATAGAGGTCCAGCGAGCCGGAGGGCGTGAAATAGCTGAGCCCCGGCGACAGAAGGGCGGTGAATTCATCGTCTGGAGACGGCGCGCGTTCCAGCCGCGCGGCCGCCGTGGCGTGCAGCGGCAGGCGGCCGAGCGGACGGTTATAGCGTCCCCCCAGGCCGGCGGTCAGGCCGTTGTAATCGTCGTTGTCATTGCCGCCGGTAAAGCCTATGTTCGCCGAGACGTCCACCCTTTCGGTGAGGAAACGCCCCAGCCGGCCGCGCAGTGATGTTATGGTCCCCCCGCCCGAGCGGTTGACGGCGCCGCCGAGATAGGCCAGGTAGCGGCCTTTCAGAACGGGTTTTTGCGGGCCGTATTTCAGCGGAGGACGGTTTTCCAGGTCGGAGATGTAAGCCTTTATCACAATGCTGCGCTCCGGCGAAGTCGTGAGCGCGAGTTCTTCCTTCGCCGCGGCCGCCGCGGAACGGTAAGCGCCGAGCTTTTCCAGCGTTATGGCGCGGCCGGCGCGGCAGCGCGCTATGTCCGGCATTTTTTTGCAGAGCCTGTCGTAAAGCACGGCCGCCGCGGCGTAACGCTTCTGCGCCATCAGGAGATTTATCGCGGCCGAGGCCTCGTCGAAATCGCCGTCCGGGACCGGCAGGTCCAGGGCCGGGAGCTTCAGCGGGACGCCGAGCCAGGCGGGCGTCGGGGCGCCCTGCTCGGCGGAAGCGTCCTCCAGGCCCGCGGCGTTGAGCAGTTCTGCCAGGTAGAACCGGACCTCCGGGTCCAGGTGTTCCGTTATCAGCGCTCGGTCGATGTTGTAGAAAGCGGCCTCGGCCAGCCCCGCGTAGGCCAGCGCATAGGCGTATTCGCCCATGACGGCGGCATCGGCGGCCGTCCGGGCTGCGGACAGGTATTTGTCGAGGGCGTCCAGGGGCGCGGCCGCGGGAGAAAGCAGGGTTTCGCGGGCGGCGAGGAGTTTTTTGTCCGGGGCGGCGGAAAGGGGCGCGGCGGCTAAAAGGGCCGCCAGGATGAAGATCAGGGGAAGGGGTCTGAAACTCCTCATATCAGCAGGGACATCGTATTAAATACCGGCAGCGTTTTCAACGCCGGCTTGAGCGGGATGTTTTTACGCCGCTCTATTCCCTGATCTTACGGCGAGGGCGGCCTCTTCGCAGTCACTGAAATGGACGGTATCGCGGCCGATGACCTGGTAATCCTCGTGGCCTTTGCCCGCTATAAGGACGATGTCGTCTGGTCCAGCGGCGGCTACGGCGGCGCGTATGGCCGCGCGCCGGTCCGGGATCACTTCGTAGTTGGAGAAATCCTTTTTCACGCCGGCCTCTATTTCCGCGATTATCGCGGCCGGGTCCTCGGTGCGCGGATTGTCGCTGGTGATGAAGACCCGGTCGCTCAGCGAGCAGGCCGCGCGGCCCATAGGCGCGCGCTTGGTGCGGTCGCGGTCGCCGCCGCAGCCGAAGACGGTCAGCAGCTTTTTTCCCCGCGCACCGCGCAGGCTTTTAAGCACGCTTTCCAGCGCGTCGGCGGTATGCGCGTAATCGACGAAGATGGAGAAGTCCTGACCGGCCCGCACCGGCTCCAGCCGGCCCGGCACTTTTTCAAGGGTCTCCAGCCCCGCCGCTATGTCGGCGGGCGGTACGCCCAGCGCGTGGGCGGCGCCGGCCGCGGCCAGGGCGTTATAGAGATTGTGACGGCCGGGGAGGCGCAGCCTCACCGGGGCTTCCCCGGCGGGGGTGCGCAGCGTGAAGGCGACGCCGTCCGGGGCGTATTCCGGGCCCGCCGCGGCGATATCCGCGGGTTTGTCCAGGGCGTAGGTCAGCACCCTGGCCCCGGCGGCCGCGCGCGCCACTTCCGCCGCCGCGGGCTCGTCGGCGTTTACGACGGCGGACCTGCCCTCCTTGCCGGAAGCCGCCGTCAGGGCGAAGAGCTTGAGCTTGGCGCGCAGGTAATTCCCCCTGTCCTTGTGGAAATCGAGATGGTCGCTCTGGAGATTGGTGAAGACGGCGCAGTCGAACTTCACCGAGTCGGCCCGTCCCAGCGCCAGCGAGTGGGAGGATACTTCCATGACGGCGGCGCGGGAGCCGGCCGAGACCATGCCGGCCAGGAGGGCGTGCAGGTCGGGCGCCATCGGCGTGGTATTGGGCGCGGCGGAGACGACGCGCCCGTCGATGCGGTAGTTCACCGTGCCTATCACCCCGGGCTTCATGCCGAGGCGGGAGAGGACCGCTTCCAGCATGTAAGTTATCGTGGTCTTGCCGTTGGTGCCCGTGATCCCGACGACCTTGAGTCTCTCCGACGGCCGTCCGTGGAATTCGGCGGCCGCGCGCGAGAAAGTGGCGGTGATATCGGCGGCGCGCACCCAGGCCGCGCCCGGCGGTAGTCCGGCCGGCGCCGGCGAGCGGGAGACCACGGCCGCCGCGCCTTTGCGCAGCGCTTCGGCCGCGTGCAGGTCCCCGTCGGTGCGGGCGCCCGGCAGCGCGAAAAAAACGCCGCCGCGCAGGTCTTTGCGCGAGTCGTAGAAAATGCCGCTTACGGGCAGGTCCGGGCCGCCGGCTTCCAGCCGGTCGCCCGGAAGAATGAGGTCTCCGAGTCGCATCCGCTATATAATAACAAATTTAATTATTGGGCCCGCCGGTCTTAACGTCGGGCGGCAGGCCCGTCGCCGTGATGATCCGGGAGGCTATTTCGCGGAAAGCGGGGGCGGCGGTCTCGCTGCCGTAATTGAAGGCCCTGGGCTGGTCGATTATCACCAGGATCGTGTAAAGCGGGTCTTCCAGCGGGAAGAAGCCGGCGAAGGAGGCCACGTTCTTGCCGCTGACGTATTTGCCGTACTCGTCTATGGTCTTGGAGGTGCCGGTCTTGCCGGCGACCGAGTAGCCCGGCACGTCGGCCGTCTTGCCGGTCCCCCTGGTCACCACGGCGCGCAGCATCTTCTTGAGCGTCCGTATGGTGCCTTCTTCCGCGACGCGGCGTATCACCGAGGGTTTCTCCTCCCTGGCCTTGCCGCGCGCGGGGTCGGCCACTTTCGCCACCAGCCGCGGTTCCATCAGCAGTCCGCCGTTGGCGATGGCCGAATATGAATTGATGACCTGTATCGGCGTGGCGGCCAGGCCGTGGCCGTAGGAGCCGACGGCCAGGTCCACCGGCTTGTATCTGGAGGCCGGGCGCATGATGCCCGCCGATTCGCCGAAGAAGCCCAGGCCGGTGCGCGTGCCGTAGCCGAAGGCCTTGGCGTAGCGGTAGAAATCCTGCAGGCCCAGCTTCATGCCCAGTTTGGCCGTGCCGATATTGGAGGACCTTTCCAGTACCTGCGAAAGCGTCAGCGTCCCCTCCGGCTCGTGGTCGCCGATGGCGACGCGCGGCGCGAACTGCCATTTCCCGTTCTCGCAGAAGAAGGTCTCCGACGGGGAGGTCTTGCGCGTGTCCAGCGCGGCGGCGAAGGTGATGGACTTGAAAGTGGAGCCGGGCTCGTATACCCACTCGACCGGCACCACCTGGTTGAGGTTCTCGGGCCAGGAGGCCATCGCCAGGATATTGCCGTTGCGCGGGTCCTGCACTATCACTATGCCCTGTTTGGCCCGCGTGGATTCCGCGTACTTCTTCACGGCTTCCTGCGCGAAGAACTGTATGCGCTTGTCCAGCGTCAGGTGCAGGTCCATCGGCAGCCCGCCTTCCTGCAGCGTGTCGCCGTAGATGATCCTGCCGGCGGCGTCGCGCACGACCTCGCGCTTGCTGACGGTGCCGGTCAGCACCTTGTCGTAGAGCAGTTCCAGGCCGCTCAGGCCCCCTTTCTCCCCCGCCACGCCCAGCAGGCCGCGCGCGAGGCTTCCCGACGGGTAATAGCGGGACTGCCTGGCGTCCAGGGTCACTCCGCGCAGGTTCAGCTCCTTCAATTTTTCGTATTCGGCGCGGTCGAGGCCTTTCTTGACCGGCATATAGCTGCGCGCGCGCGCGTAGCGCCGCTCCAGCGTGCGGCGGGATACCTTCAGGACGGAGGCGAGGACGTCGAGGTCCCGGGACGGACTGGCGAGCTCCTTCTTCATGAGCCCGCAGTCCCAGGTGACTATGGATTCGGCGAGCAGGTTGCCCTGCGCGTCGAAAATGCGGCCGCGCGGGCCGGTCTCAGAAACGAGACGGTCGAACGACTTTGAGGCAGTCCGCGAAAGATTTTCGTGCTTTATCGTCTGCAGGTAGAACAAACGCAGAGATACGATGACCGGGGCCAGCGAACATATTATCGCGCAGAATTTTATGCGCTGCCTGAGTGTGGGAACGCTCATGTCTGTCGAAAGCGCGGCTGAAGGCGCCGCCGCCGAAGGCCGTCGCGGCCAGTCTCTCTTTCAAGCCTGGAGTGAGGGGCATGCAAGACCGCTCCTTGTCCGTCGTCGACGGACGGCCGGAGAAAGCCCTTACATGGACCTCCCGTTCCCCCGCTTGAAGAATCGCGCCAGCCAGAAGGACTGGCCGGTCTCGTCCCGCTGCGGGCCGAGCTGCACGACGCGGTCGGGCTCCGGGTAGGCCATGCCGAGCTTCTGCGCTTTCGCCTCCAGCGAGGCCGGCGAGAGCGCGATGCTTATGTCCTTGCGCAGGTAGTCGTTGGAGTGTTCAACCTCCCTCGCCTCCCTGCGCAGCTTCTCTATCTCGTAGCCGGTGCGCGTGGCTTCGACGCCCTGCCAGGCGTAGAGGAAGCACAGGGCTCCCGCCGCCAGCAGGACCTTCAAAGCCGAATTTCTCGCGCGCCTCTGCATGTCGGCCTTACTCCATGCTGAAAAGCTCGATGCGGCGCAGAGAGTGCTTTTCCCAGAGGTAGAATATCCTGGTCGGCTCCAGCTGGCCCAGCTCGGGCAGCGCGGGACCGCGGCCCTTGCCCGTCAGCAGGCGGTTGAGTTTCCTTCCGGCCCTGAACATGTTCTTGGGGTTCATTTTCCCTCCTCTACTTTTTCTATCACTCTCAGCTTCGCGCTCCGGGCGCGCCTGTTGGCCGCGGTCTCCTCGTCGGAGGGCACGGCCGGCTTGCGCGTCACCGGGTTCCAGTCCCCCAGCTTTATCTTCAGCCGGAAGGTCTCTTTGACGATGCGGTCTTCAAGGGAGTGGAAAGTGATGACGCCCATCCTGCCCCCGGGCCTGATGAAGGAGGAGACCTTCTGCATGCCGCGGGTCAGGTTGTCGAACTCGTAGTTCACGGCGACGCGCACGGCCAGGAAGGTCCTGGTAGCCGGGTGGGTCTTGAGACCGCGCACGGGCACGGCGTTCTCGATGATGCGGGCCAGCTCGCCGGTGGTCTCTATCGGCTTCTTTTCCCGCTTCTGCACGATGGCGCGGCTGATCCGGGTGGACCAGCGTTCGCCGACCACGCGTATCAGGTGCTCTATCTGCTCGTAGGGCCACTGGTTGATTATGGCCGCGGCCGTCAGGGGATTGGACGGGTTGATGCGCATGTCGAGGGGACCGTCGTGGCGGATGCTGAAGCCGCGCGAGGGCTTGTCGAAATGCAGCGAGGAGACGCCCAGGTCGAAGAGCGCGCCGGAGACCGACTCTATCCCCTCGCGGCGCAGGGCCTCGTCGAGGTTGGCGAAATTGGACTCTATGACGGTGACGCGGGAGCCGAAGTCGGCCAGGTTGCGGCGCGCGTGCGCGGCCATCTCGGGGTCCCAGTCCAGGCCGACCAGGCGGCCCTTGGGGCCGAGGCGCTCCAGCACGGCGCGGGCGTGCCCGCCCATGCCGAGGGTGGCGTCGAGGTATACCCCCTCCCTGTCGGTGACCATGAGGTCGGCCACCTGGACGGCCATGACGGGCTCGTGCCCGTAGCACTCGCTCATAAGTCGAAGATCTTGCTGAATTTTTCCAGCGAGGGGTCGACTTTCAGTTTTTTGTATTCCAGCCAGCACTGCGCATCCCATATTTCCGCCTTGTTGCCTACGCCGCGTATCACTATCTCTTTTTTGAGTCCCGCGAAAGCCTTGAGCTTGGCCGGCAGCAGGATCCTGCCCTGCTCGTCCAGCGCCGCGTCCACCGCGTTGCCGAAGAAGTACCGCTTGAAAGCGCGTTCCTCTTCCTTGTTCTCGTACTTGAAGATCTCCATGTTGTTGGAGATCAGTTCGTCCCACTTCGAGGGCAGGAAGAGGCTGAGCGAGCGGTCGAAACCGACGGTGAGCATGAAATGGGACTTGTCTTCCTTCTGCAGTTCCTGGCGGAAACGGGACGGAATGAAGATCCGGCTTTTCGGATCTATTACGTGGTCGTATTCTCCGTACAGGGCGCCCATTTTAGTTGTGCTCTACTGTGAACCCTTTTAACCCACTCTTAAAACACTTCACACCACTTTCCACCACCGGAACCAAAGTATAGACAATGAACCTATTATTGTCAATAGGGACATGTAAAAAGTCTTGATTTACAAGTATTTTTTATTGTTTTAGGGATGTCAAAAAAACAGGCCGCGATTGATACATATCAACAGCGGCCTTATATAAGGAAGGGGACGCTGATTCCTAAATGCCTAATTTAAAAAATAGCTGGAAACGGACTTGGAGGGAATCGTCGTAATTAGGCATTTAGGAATCAGCGTCCCCTACTGTATGCCCGAGATCTTGCCGGTCTTGAGGTCGTAACGCCAGGCGTATTCCAGCGAGGACATCCTGTTGTAGGGCATGCCGTAGGCCCGGTACATGGCCTGCGCCACGGGGTGCCCGTCGCGCAGGTTGCGGCAGAACATGTAGAAAGCGTCGCCGGTCTTGGCGCGCATCAGGAAACGCGTCACGCTGTAGGACTGGGCGTACCAGAGCCGCACGCTGTCCTCCTCGGCGTCGGCCATGTCGTCGATGCGCACCAGGTCCTCGAGCTTGAATCCTCCCCCTCCGGAGAGTATGCGCAGGTTCTGCGTGAGCCAGAGCGGCGTGGAGAGGCCGCGTTCGGACTGAATGAACGTCGCGACGCCTTCGCTGAGCCAGAGCGGGCTCGGATTTTCGGCGGTGAAGAAACTGTCGAAATAGATGTGCGTCAGCTCATGGGCGAGTATGCCGAAGGCCTCGGAGCTGTGGTAGAGGTAGATCTTGCGCTCGCTCAGGCTGGCCGCGCCGCCGGACCAGGCCGGTCTGCCCGTGAGACGCTGGTAGGTCTGCTGGTTGTGGCAGTAATAGATGAAAACCTTCTTCTCGCGCGTCCAGGGCGAGAAGGCGACCAGGTCGAGCATTATATTGCCGTGCAGGTTCTCCAGCTGCGCGGTCAGTTCCTCCGAGACCGAAGCCCCCTCCTCGTAGACCAGGAAATGCCGGGTCTCCGCAGCCGCGAAGCCGTCCGGCAGCGGCGGGTAGGAGGCTTTTTCGGCGTCCTCTATGGCCTGGTGGATGGAGACCTTCTCCTCCTGGGCGTGGCCGGGTATCAGGTCCGGCGCGGCCGGGAGGTTCCCCACGACCAGCGAGTGGGTGCCGGCGGCGGTCCGGGTGGAGCGCCCGACGGTGTTCATGGCCGGCGCGGCGGGCGGAACGTACACGCCCGGCCTGGAGGTGTGACGGGCTATCTTGTAGGGCGCGGCGGGCTTGCTGAAAGGGTTCTTGGAGAAGCGCATCTGCGGCAGGGCCGAGATGTCCTCGTTCATGTACTGGTACATGAACAGGCCCCAGATGACGAGCACCAGCGACCAGAAGAGGAGTCTTAACCGCGCTAATATGTCCATTTGTCGCGTTCCCGCCTTCCGGCCGGGACGATCACCGCATCGAGTCGCGCATCTTAACCACCATCTCCGACATCGCCTGCACGAACAGGGCGAAAACCACTATGAAGAGAGCGTGTATGGCCGCCTGGCCCCAGACCTGGCCCGTGGCCAGCACCTGGCGCAGCGCTTCGGCGTAGGTGGTTATCCCGGGGTCCGCTATCAGGGCGAAGCGCGCGCCGCGGAAAAGGTAGATGGCCATCATGAGCGCGGCGGCCGCGGCCGCGGTGAGTCCGGCCCCGGCCCTGCCCATGAACATAGCGCCGGCCGCGGAAGGCATGGTGAAGAGCAGCCACATGGGCGCCCAGTAGCCGCCGAGCAGGTAGAACAGTACCGCCGCGGTGAGCAGGTTGAGCCAGACGAGGCCGACGCGCAGCGCGCGTATCCAGCGCATGAAGCGGTAGGTGTTGCGGTTTATCAGGACGTTGAGGGCGAAGGCGGCCAGCAGGACGGCGAAAGAGAGGCGGGTGACGGCCGTTTCCGGTTCGGAGAAGTAGATCGCGAAGCCGATGAGTATCAGCGCGAACGGGATGAAGAAATGATTCAGTATGTGCATAATAGGGAACTTATCCTTTTCTGGCGAAGACCAAAATGTGACGCTCCTCTTTCTCCCCCGGCAGCGGATAACCGAGGTCCTCCTTCAGTTCGCCGCCGGCGGCCGCCAGCGCCGCGGCCGCCGCGGGCCGGTCCGCCGCGACCTGGGCCGCCGTCTGCCAGGCGAGGAAATACCCTCCCCGCGCCGCTATATTTAAGCATTGAGGCAGTATGTTTTCAAGTTGGCCCATCGCCCGCTGCACCACGGCGGAATAAAGAGGCCCTTTCCATTGGCCGAGTCGCGCGTGAAGGGCCCGCGCGTTGCGCAGGCCCAGCCGGGAAGTTATCCAGGTCAGGAACTGGAAACGGCGCAGGCTGGAATCGCAGAAGGTGAACTCCAGCTCCGGCAGGGCGATGGCGAGCGGCACGCCCGGGAAGCCCGCGCCCGAGCCGGCGTCCAGCACCGTTCCCCCGCCGGGAAGGAGGCGGCGCAGCGGGACGGCGCCGGCCAGCGAATCGGTTATGTGGCGCGTCTCGATGACGGCCAGGTCGGCGGGCGAGACCAGGTTGAGCCTGCCGCTCATCTCGCGCAGGCCGGCGGCGTAGAGAGCCAGTTTTTCCAGCTGCTCCGGGGAGAGGCGCAGTCCCCATTCGGGCGGCGGCGCCGGGAATTCAGCGGCCATGCGCGGACCTCCTGAGCTTTTCCGCGGCGGCCCAGAGCAGCTGCACGTCGGACGGGGTGACGCCCGGTATGCGGGAGGCCTGGCCCAGCGTGAGCGGGCGCACGGCGGAGAGTTTCTGCCGGGATTCCGTCAGCAGGCCCCGCAGGCCGGCGTAGTCCAGATCCTGCGGCAGCGGGAAGCCCTCCAGCCGCCGCATCTTCTCCGCCTCGCGCAGGTTGCGGGCTATGTAGCCGGCGTAGCGGCGCTCGATGCCGGCGTGCTCGGCGGCGCGCGCTTCGGACCAGGGGAGCAGCGGGCCGCCGCCGGCGGGCCCGGCGGCGGGGTCGGCCGAGAATTTCGCCACCGCCGCCCGGTAGCGCTCCCAGGCCGGCCTGTGCGCGGCGTCCACCAGGCCGAGGCGGAAGCCTTCCTCTATCAGCCGCATGTCGGCGTTGTCCTGGCGCAGCAGCAGCCGGTATTCCGCGCGCGAGGTGAAAAGCCTGTACGGTTCGTCCACGTCTTTGGCGGTTAGGTCGTCGATCATCACGCCGATATAGGAGCGGTCGCGGGAGAGTATCAGCGGCTCCATGCCTTTCAGCGCGCAGGCCGCATTGACGCCGGCGACCAGCCCCTGCGCGGCGGCCTCCTCGTAGCCCGTGGTGCCGTTCACCTGGCCCGCGAAGTAGAGGCCCGGCACGGACTTGGTCTCCAGCGTCGGCTTGAGCTGGAGCGGGCTGGAGTAATCGTATTCTATCGCGTAGCCGGGCCTTACCAGTTCCGCTTTCTCCAGGCCCGGCACCGTGCGCAGCATGTCCCTCTGCACGTCCTCGGGCAGGCTGGTCGAGAGGCCGTTGGCGTAGTATTCCAGCGTGTCGTAGCCCTCCGGCTCCAGGAAGACCTGGTGGGACTCCCGGTGCGGGAACTTGACGGCCTTGTCCTCTATCGACGGGCAGTAGCGCGGCCCGGTGCCGCTGATGCGGCCGGAGTAGAGGGGCGAGCGGTGGAGGTTGGCGTTTACGACCTTCAGCAGCTCCGGGCCGGTGCGGGTTATCCAGCAGGACAGCCACGGACGGGAGGGCGGCGCGCCGAAATGGGAGAAGGTCCGCGGCGGGTCGTCCGGCTTCTGCTCCTCGCAGGCGGAGAAGTCGATGGTCCGACCGTTGAGGCGCATGGGCGTGCCGGTCTTGAGCCGGCCCAGCCGGAAGCCAAGGGCGCGCAGGTCGTCGGACAGCGCGTCGCTGGGGAAATGGTTGAGCCTCCCCCCCCGCGCCGTATGCGCGCCGACGTGGATGAGCCCTTTGAGGAAGGTCCCCGCCGAGAGGATCACCGTTCTGCCCCTGTAAAGCGTGCCGCGCGCGGTGATCACGCCGGAGAGCCGCGAGCCCTCGAAGGCCAGCCGGGCGGCCTCGTCCTGCATGAGCTCCAGCCCCGCCTGTCCCTCGAGGACGCGCTTCATGGAGAACTGGTAGAGCTTCTTGTCGCATTGCGCCCGGGGCGAACGCACCGCCGCCCCGCGCGAGGCGTTGAGCTGCTGGTAGGACAGCGCCGCGCGGTCGGCGTTGCGGCCCATCTCTCCGCCCAGCGCGTCTATCTCGCGCACGACCTGCCCCTTGGCCACGCCGCCTATCGACGGGTTGCACGACATCTGCGCGACGGCGTCGAGGTCCTGCGTCAGCAGCAGGACGCGCAGGCCCATGCGCGCCGGGGCCAGCGCGGCCTCGCAGCCGGCGTGGCCGCCGCCTATCACTATCACGTCGAAATCCCGCGGGTACTCGAACATTTTTCCTTCGTTTTCCTCAGACCAGCATCAGCAGCGGGCCGATACCGGCCGGCAGCAGCAGGGAAAGCCCGTAGAACATCCCGCCGAAAAGCAGTATCACCGAGACCGCCGCCGCCGCCGCGCGGGCGGTGCCGGGGGAGCCGCGCGCCTTGAGCGCCCGCGCCAGCAGCCACAGCGACCAGAGAGAGGAAGCCAGCATGGCCGCCTCGTAGACCGGCCTTACGCCGGCGGCTATGCCCAGGAACTCGACGGGGGCCAGCGCCAGCCCCGGCGCGGAAAGAGCCAGCGTGATCCTGAAGCAGGCCGGAAATCCGGGCCTTCGGACGAGCAGGGCCAGGAAGACGGCCGCCGGGGCCGCCGCCAGGAGCGCGGCCGCCGCGGGTCTGCCGGCCGCCGCCGCGAAAGAAAGGAAATAAACGCCGAGCCCCGCTATGGAGAACAGGACCCGCGGGCCGATCCGGCCGGCGGAGAAGAAGGAGGAGGCCCAGGGAAGGGCCGCCGCCGCCAGAACGTTCAGCAGCAGCCCCGCGGAAAGGGAGACGGAGAGATAGAGCGCGTACGGGCGGCCGAAAGTTTCCGGAGGCAGTTCGGGTACGAACCCCGCCGGCATAAGCCAGGAGACCAGGGCGGAGACGGCCGCGTAGGCGGCGAAGAGCAGAAGGACAGGCCCGAACCGCGCGTCCCCGGCGAGGAGGGCCGCGATGGCCGGCCCCGGTCTCGCTACCAGGTCCGTGAAAAGCAGAGCCGTTCTCTTTAACATCGTCGTCCCCTCTTTATTTACCGACGCAGAATTTCCCGAATATTTCCGAGAGTATGTCTTCGGGCGTGGTTTCCCCGAGGATCTCCCCCAGCGAGGAAAGCGCCGCGCGCAGGTGTTCGGCCGCCAGCTCGGGTTCCCCGGCCTTTATCCTTTCGGCCGCGGGGACGAGTTCCTCCGCGGCGCGGGAGAGCGCCTGGAAATGGCGCGCCGAGGTCACGGCTCCGCCGAGGCCGCCTTCCTCTATGGCGGCCGTCTCCCCCTCGAGCAGCGCGGCGCGCAGCCGGTCCAGCCCCGCGCCCGTGAGGGCGGAGACCTTCACGGCGCCGGAGTCCTCGCGCGCCGGCGGCAGGTCGGATTTGTTGAGGACCTTGATGACGCGCGCGCCCGGGGACAGCCGGTCGGCTACGGTGCCCGCCGCCAGGCGGTCGCCTTCCGACTCCGCCGCGGAGCCGTCCGCCACCAGAAGGACGAGGTCGGCGGAGGCGACGGCCGCGGCCGCCCGCCTGAGACCCTCCGCCTCTATTTCCCCGCCGGGCGCCGGGTTGAAACCGGCCGTGTCCGTGAAGACGACCCGGTGGCCGCCCAGTTCGACGGGCGTCTCCACGCAGTCGCGGGTGGTGCCCGGCTCGCGCGAGACTATGGCGCGGGAGGCGCCGGAGAGCGCGTTGAGCAGCGAGGACTTCCCCGAATTGGGGGCGCCGGCTATCGCCACCTTTATGCCCTCGCGCACGAAGCGCCCGCGCCTGAAACTTTCCGCGGCTTCGGCTATCTTCGCCCGCGCGGAGAGCGTTTCTCCCGACAGGGCCGCGGCGTCCTCCGGCGGTATCTCCGAATCGGCGTCGTCGAGCCGCGCCTCCAGCTCGGCCAGCGCCGACACCAGCGGGGCCTTGAATCCCTTTATCCTCTCCGAGAGCTCCCCTTCGACCTGGCGCATGGCGGCGGCGTGCTCGGCCCGGGTGGAGGAGGCGATGAGGTCGCCGACGGCCTCGGCCTCCGCCAGGTCCAGCTTGCCGTTGAGGAAGGCGCGCAGCGTGAACTCGCCGGGCTCCGCCTCGCGGGCGCCGTGGCGTATGGCCAGCGTGAGCGCGGAGCGCAGTATATAGGGAGAGCCATGGCAGAAAAGCTCCACCGTGTCGTCGCCGGTATAGCTGGCCGGCGCGCGGTAGAAGACGGCGACGGCGCGGTCCACCACCTCTTCGCCGTCCTTTATCCTGAGCAGGTGGGTCAGGCGCGGTTTCGGGTCGGCGAGCGCCTTGTTGGGGTGCAGAAAATTAGAGCAGACGGCGAAGGCGCGCGGGCCCGACACGCGCAGCACGGCTATGGCCGCGCCGCCCGGCGCCGTGGAAGGCGCCACTATCGTGTCGGTCGTGTCGGGAGCCCGCATTCCTTCTCCTCTTATGGACGCGGGCGGGGCCTTTCTGAAAGGCGCCCGCCCGGTCTTCGTCCGCCGAACCCGAAGGGGATCAGCGGCTCTCGTTCTCCCCGTTGACGGGGGCGGCCTCGTTGCCGGTCTCCGCTTCCGGGGACTTGGCCTCGGGCTCCGGAGCGGCCGGGGCCTGAACTTCCGGCTGCGGAGCCGGGGTCGTTACGGCCGGGGCCGGGGCCTCGGTCCTGGCTTCGGGCCTGGCGGCCGGCGCCTCGGCGGGCCTGCCGGCGGCGGGGCGCAGCACTACCTTGCGCCATTTCCCTTCGCCTTCCGAGACGGTCTCGACTTCGGGATAGGAGGTCTTGACCAGGTTGTGCACGTACTTGCGCATCGGGGCCGGCATGGCCTCCAGGCGGAACAGCCTGCCGGTGGCCTTCACCGTCTTCACGGCGAACTCCACCTTGCGGTCCAGTTCTTTCTCCTTGCGCTCCCAGTACCCGCCCGTGTCGAGCTGCACCGCCAGCTTGCCGGAGCGGCCCTTGTTGACTATCGAGCTCACCAGGTACTGCATGGCCTGCATCGGCCTGGCGTTATCCTCGAGCAGCATGGCGCTCTCGGCGGATTCGAACTTCACCAGTATCTTGCCGTCTTCGAGGGTCTTCACTTCCTGTATCTCGCAGGGCAGGCCCATGTACTCCATTATCTTGGAGACCGCCTGTTTCGCGTGCTCGGCGGTGTCCTCCGGCCTGGCTATCTCCATCGCCGCGGGTTCCAGCTCCGGCGGCGGGCCTTCGGGCCTGCGTATCTCCTGCCTGGGCGGGCGGCCTTCGGACCTGTCGCGCCGGGGCCTGTCGCCCCTGCCGCCGCGGTCCCCTCTGTCGCCGCGCTCGCCGCCGCGGTCGCCGCGGTCCCGGCGGCCTCTGCCGCCGCGTTCGCCGCGCTCGCCGCCGCGTCCCCGCTCCTCCCCCCGTTCATGCCTGTCGCCGCGCCCGCGCCCGCGGCCGCGGTCCTCGTCGGCACCGCCCCAGCGCTTCTCGCGCAGCACCACGCAGGCGGGTCTGGCGCCTAACCCGAAAAGGCCTTTCTTGCCCTCGGATACCACCACGACCTCCACCTGGTCCCTTCTCAGGGACATTTCTCCGAGGCCTTTTTCCACCGCGTCCTGGATGGTCTTGGCCTCAATTTTCAGCTCTTTCATCTTGCTTTACCTCCGCGGGAAGCCCTGGGGCTCCCCGTAAAAATATCACGCGAACTTCTTCTGCATGTACATGCTCTGCGCGAAGCCGAACAGGCTGTTGACCAGCCAGTACATCACCAGGCCCGCCGGGAAGGTCAGGAACATGAAGGTGAAGATGACGGGCATCCACTTCATGATCTTGACCTGCGCCGGGTCGCCGGCCTGCGGGCTGAAGTGCTGCTGCAGCACCATGACCGCGCCCATCGTCAGCGGGAGCACGTAGTACGGGTCCTTCGACGACAGGTCGGTGATCCAGAGCGCGAAGGGCGCGCCGTGGAGGCTCCAGGAATTGCGCAGCGCCGTGAACAGCGCGAAGAAGATGGGTATCTGCAGCAGCATCGGCAGGCAGCCGCCCAGCGGGTTGGCGCCGTGCTTTTTGTACATGTCCATGATCTCCTGGTTCATGCGCTGCGGGTTGTCCTTGTATTTGGCCTGGATGCGCTGCATCTCGGGCTGGAGCTTCTTCATCAGCGTCATCGCCTTATAGGACTTGAAGCTCAGCGGCATCACGAAGATCTGCAGCACGACGCTGAGCATGAGTATGGCGGCCCCGTAGTTGCCGGTCATGTCGTGGAAGAAGCCGAGGGCCTTTTCGGCCAGTTTGGCCAGCGGCGAGAAGAAGCCGAAGTCCACCGAGCGGTCCAGTCCGTGCCCGAGCTGTTTCAGAAGAGGCAGGTGCTTGGGGCCGAGGTAAAAATCCATCTTCCAGGTCTTCGAGGCGCCGGGAGCCAGCACCTCGGCGGCGAAAGGTATCAGCAGCGACGGCGCTTCCTTTTCCTCTCCCGATTTCTCCTCGGCGAACTTCAGGCCCGTCCTGTCCAGTCCCTCGCCGATCACGGCGGCCAGGAAATACCGGTTGTCCACCCCGGCCCAGAGCCAGTCCTTCTCGCCCGAGTCCTTCTCCAGTTCGACCGGCGTCGGGTTCTTCTTCCCTTTCTGCTGCACGGTGTAAAGCGCGCGCCAGATCTTCGGGTTCTCCTTCAGTTCGCTCTTTACGGTGGAGATGCCGGGGCCGATCTTGAGCGACCAGGGCTGCAGCTGCCTCGCGGCGGGGCCCTGGTTGGACACTTTTATCGTGAGGGTGTTGATGCGGTTGTCCGGGTCGAAATCGAAGGTCTTGGAGATCAGTATCCCGCGCTCGGGCCTGGCCTCGAAAGAGGCGGAATAGCGGCGGGAACCGGCGGGCGAGAAGCGCAGGCCTTCGAAAGCCGAGAAATAGGCCGAGCCCTCGGGGACCAGTTCCACCTGCTCGACCGGGCCGTCATAGGCCGCGCCGGTGAGCGAGGCGGTGAGCGGGTCCAGCCGGTACTCGGCTTTGGCGACCTTTATCTTTACGGGTTCGTAGGAGCGCGCCGAGGCTTCTTCGGAGAACTTGAGGGGCCTGGCGTCCGCGCCGGCGGCCGCCGCGGATACGGCGGCGGCGGTAGTGACTCCGGCCTTCTGTTCCCCTTGGACGGGGACCTGGCGGGGCGGCGGGGGCGCCACCATGGAATACCAGCCGATATACACTACCGCGGAAAGGACTACCGCTAATACCAGATTCTTCTGCATCGTGGCCTCCTGAAGGCCGGCCGCGCAGGTTTCAGGGCACCGGGTCGTAGCCGCCCGGGTTGAAAGGATGGCAGTTCAATATACGGCGTGCGCCGAGCGCGAGCCCTTTCACCGGGCCGTGCTTTTTCAGCGCCTCGAAGGCGTATGCCGAGCATGTCGGGTGGAAGCGGCAGGCGCGCGGACCCAGTATGGGCCGCAGCGAGGCGTAGAATGCCTTTATGAAAGCCGTCATGCCTTTCTTCCGTTCCGGCCGGGCTCCGCCCCGGGGTCCGCGAGCAGCCCGGCCCGTTCCCAGGCCTGCAGCAGCTCCTTTTTCGCCCCGGCCAGCGAGTCGAGCCCGCAGCCGGCCTTCGGGTAAACTATGAACCAGGCCCCATCCTTCAGTCGAAACCTGTTGAGCCTGTAAGCTTCTCTCAATATCCTCTTTATCCTGTTGCGCCTCACCGCGCCGCCGGCCTTGCGGCTCACCGCCAGGCCCATGCGCCGGTCCGCCGGGAGAACATTTCCTTCCGGGGGCGCCGCGTTCCACATCACCAGGCTTTTCGTCGCCGCCTTCCCCCCCGTCTCGAAGACGCGGGAGAAGTTCTTGCGGCCCTTGAGCCTCATGGCGCGGGAAAGAGGGAATTTCTTCACTGAATCCAGATCGCCCCTGCCGCCGGAGCGGAGGGGCGCTCCCCTTATTCGGGGATGATGCTCCAGCGGCCCTTCCGGCGCCTGGCGGACAGCACTTTGCGGCCGCCCTTGGTCTTCATGCGCGCGCGGAAACCGATGGATTTCTTTCTGCGTCTTTTGTTAGGTCTGTATGTAGGGAGCATATGTGCGTATATTATAAATAATTCGGCGCCCTTACGCAAAACTGCGGTAGTCAGCGCTGGCGCCGGTATAGTTGCCGGACCTGTTCTTTGATAAAATATTCCCCCATGAATTTCTGCGACAGGGCGATAGTGCTGCGGCGGCGGCCGCTCCAGGAGAACGGCCGCATCGTCACCCTCTATACCCGGGAATACGGCAAGCTGGAGGTCAACTTCAAGGGCGTGGCGCGGGCGGCCGGCAAGCTCAAGGCGCTCAGCGAGCCGCTCACCGTCGGGGATTACCGCCTCCACCAGCGGCCCGGTTCCAATTTTCCCGTCTGCACCGGCGGGACTTCGCTGCGCGCCTTTCCCGGGATAAGGGCCGCCGCCGAGCGGCTCTTCCTGGCCTCGCATTTCTGCGAACTGGTGATGGCCCTGACGCCGTACGCGCACCCCAACCCGGAGAAGTACGACCTGCTGCTCTCGGCGCTGGAGCGCCTCGACTCCAGGGGTTTCACCCCTTGGACCCGCCGGGCCTTCTCGCTGCGCCTGGCCGAGCTGGTCGGCGTGGGTTTCGCGGAGACCAGCGTGGGGCTGGACCACGGCCTCTGGGAGACCCTTCACTCGGGCAGCTGGGACGGCGTGGACGCCGCGCCGGCCGACGACGACCTGCTCCGGCGCGTGGACACCACCCTCGAAAAATGTTTCGCCGGCAATCTCGGGCTGACCTTCAAGACCGCCGCTTTCGTCTGAACTTAGGAGACAATATGAACTTCCAGGAGATCATACTCAGGCTCGACCAGTACTGGGCCAGGCAGGGCTGCGCGATAATACAGCCCTACGACCTGGAGAAGGGCGCGGGCACTTTCAACCCGGCCACTTTCTTCGGCTCGCTCACCTCGAAGCCCAACAGCGTGGCCTACGTCGAGCCCTGCCGCCGCCCCGGCGACGGCCGCTTCGGCGCCAATCCCAACCGCCTGGGCAAGTACTACCAGTACCAGGTCATCATCAAGCCGCCGATGGCCGATATTCAGCAGGTCTACCTGGCCTCGCTCAAGGCCATCGGCGTGGACCATTCCGAGCACGATATCCGCTGGATCGAGGACGACTGGGAATCGCCGACGCTGGGCGCCTCGGGCGTGGGCTGGGAGGTCTGGCTGGACGGGATGGAGATCACGCAGTTCACCTATTTCCAGCAGATGGCCTCGTACGAGCTCGACCCGATAACCGTGGAGATCACCTACGGCCTGGAGCGCCTGGCCATGTTCGCCCAGAAGAAGAAGAGCATCTTCGACATCATGTGGACCGACCGGCTGACCTACGGCGAGGTGCACAAGGGGCAGGAGGAGCAGTTCTCGCATTACAACTTCGAGGAGGCGGACACGGAGAACCTGCGGTTCAACTTCGGGAAATGGGAGCAGGAAGTTCCCCGCCTGGCGGCGAAAGGCTACTACCTGCCGGCCTTCGACCTGGTCATGAAATGCTCGCAGAACTTCAACCTGCTCGACGCGCGCGGGGCCATCTCGGTCTCCGAGCGCGCCGTGATGATAAAGCGCATACGCGACATCGCCAAGGCCTGCGCGGTCGCCCACGTGGAGGCCAACGAGCCTTCGCCGAAGTCCCCGCAAGGCGGGGATAAAAAGGAGGCCGCCGATGTCCGCTAAGAGGGAAGTGGTCCTCGAGATACGCATGGAGAACATCCCGGCGCGCTTCGTCACCTCCGCCGGGGAACAGCTGGTCAGGTACGCCTCCGAGGCGCTCAAAGAGGCCAGCCTGCCTTACGATTCCATCGCCGCTTACGGCACCTACAAGCGCCTGGTCCTGCACCTGGCGGGCGTGCCGGCCAAGACCGAGGAGAAGGTCCAGAAGCATTACGGCCCCTCGGCGAAGCTGCTGCGCGGCCCCGACGGTAATTTTACGCCGCAGGCGGCCGGTTTCGCCCGCTCGCGCGGCACCACGCCGGACAAGCTGGGCGTGGAGACCGTGCCCAACAAAGGCGAAGTGCTGGTCTTCGAGACCCGCGTCCCCGGCCGCGCCGCGTCCAAGGCGCTGGCCGAGCTCTTCCCCGCCGTCATAGCGAAGCTGCAGTTCCCCAAGAACATGGTCTGGGAGAAGACCCGGTTCCGCTTCGCGCGGCCCATACGCAGCCTGCTGGCCCTGCACGGCGATAAACCCGTGGTTTTCTCCGTCGCCGGGATAAAGTCCGGCCGGGTCACCGCCGGTATCAGCGCCAAGGGTTCCAGACCTCTCAAGATCGCCTCGGCCGAGAAATACTTCAAGACCCTCGAGCACGCCGGCGTGGTGGTGAAGGACGCCGACAGGCTGGCGGCGCTGCGCCGCGAGCTGGCCGCCGTGTGCAAACGCATGAAACTGGAGGTCGAGATAGACGAGGAGCTGTTGACCGAGAACCTCTATCTCGTGGAGTACCCGGTCTGCGTGGTCTCGTCGTATTCGCAGGATTTCCTCAAGCTCCCCCCCGAGCTGGTCCACCTGGTCATGAAGAAGCAGCTGAAGTTCTTCACGGTCGCGGACGCCAAGGGGCGCCTGCAGCCCTGGTTCGTCGGCATACGCGACGGCGTCTCGCGCGGGCAGCGCAACGTGGAGGAGGGCTTCCGCAACGTGCTCGAGGCCCGCTTCCGCGACGCCATCTTCTTCTATACCCGCGACCTCGCCGTGCCGCTGGCCGATTTCAACAAAAAGCTCGCCAGCGTCACTTTCCAGGCGAAGCTGGGCACGATGGCCGACAAGGCCGCCCGGGTGGAAGCGCTGGCCGCCCGCCTCTGCGGGGCCTCCAAAGAGGCCTGCGCGGAGGACATCGCCGCGGCTTCCAAGTACGTCTATTCCGACCTGGTCAGCGGGCTCGTCGGCGAGTTCCCCGAACTGCAGGGCACGATGGGCGGCTATTACGCCGCCAACGCCGGCCTGAGGGAGAACGCGGCGCGGGCCGTCGGGGAATTCTACTGGCCCGCGTCGGCCGCCTCGCCGATACCGGCCTCCGTCGAGGGGGCCGTCGTGTCGCTGGCGGGCAAGCTCGACACGCTGGCCGCCGATTTCTATACCGGCCAGATCCCCACTGGCAGCGCGGACCCCCACGGCCTGCGCCGCCAGGCGCTGGGCGCGGTGCGCATCGTGCTGGAGAAAGAGCTCAGGCTGAACCTCTGCGACGCGCTGGACGCGGCGCTGGAGCCTTTCGCCGGTATGCTGCCGGACGCGCGCAAGGACCTGCCGGCGCGCCGCGAGGCCCTGCTGGATTTCGTCTGGCAGCGCGCCGAGGCGGTCTTCTCCGAGCAGGGCCTGCGCTTCGACGAGATAAAGGCCGTGCGCGAGTTCTTCATGGACGGCGGCGACCTGCTCGACTGCCGCGCCCGCGTGAAGGACATAAACTCGCTGCGTTCCAACCCGGATTTCTCGGGCATCGCGGCGGCCTTCAAGCGCGCCAAGAACATACTGAAGCAGTCGAAGTCCCCCCTGAGCGGCTCGCCCGACGAGGGCGCTTTCGAGAAGGACGAGGAGAGGGCTCTCCACGGGGATATCAAGGCGATGGGCGGCAGGCTGAGGGAGCACGTCGCGGCGCGCGATTACGCGAAGGGGCTGTCCGAGCTGCTGGCCATAAAACCCAGCCTGGACAACTTCTTCGACAAGGTCATGGTCATGGCCGAGGACCCGAAGGTGCGCGACAACAGGCTCAACCTGATAAAGTCGCTGGTCAGCCTGGTCGAGGGCGTCGCCGATCTGTCGCAGCTGCAGTGACGCGGCTTTTTTAGCCGGGCGGCGCCCGGCCGCGGTCACCAGGGGTTTTCCAGGTCTTCCCTGGAGAAAAGATGCGCCCTGTCCCGGAAATAGGAGGGCGCTCCCGGACGCTTTCGCAGTCCCAGGTGGTCCTTGTTGAAAAGCCTGAACAGGAAAGCGGCCGGGGTTATGACCAGAAAGAATATTACCGAAAGAAGTATCCCGGAATTTATGCGCCCCAGGACCCCGGCGAAAGCGAGCCAGGCCCGGGATATCCCCGCGGCCGCGCTTTTCCAGCACAGCCCCACGGTCAGAAGTATCAGCGCCAGCCATTGAAGCCCGGCGATCTTGAAGAAAAAGCCCGGAGCCGCCGCCGCGGCGGCGAGCAGGCATACCGTTCCCAGTTCTTTTTTCCTTTCCGCGTCGTTCATCAGAACAGGGTGTAGATGAAAGGCGATACCGCGCTGCCGCCTGAAAGCAGGAAGAGGGCCCCGAAGAGCAGGAGCGCCAGGACGACCGGGACCAGCCACCATTTCCGGCGGGCTTTCAGGAATTTCCAGAAGTCCCCGAGGAATTCTAACATGTCTTCCCGCACCCCGCCGCGGCCGTCCGCCCGGCGCCGTCAATCGTCCGCATAGTCGCCTCCTCCGTCCTCCGCGGCAGTTCTTCGCGGCTGCCGGGCTTTGTCGAAAAGAAGATCCCCCATCACGAGGTGGTCGAGGTCCGTCCGCATGAAGCACGCGTAGGCGTCGGCCGGCGAACACACTATCGGCTCCTCCCGCACGTTGAAACTGGTGTTCACCAGCAGTCCGCAGCCGGTGAGTTCTTTAAAGGCGGTCAGCAGCGCGTGATATCGCGGATTGGTCCTCCCGCTCACCGTCTGTACCCGGGAAGAGTGGTCCAGATGGGTCACGGCGGGGATGTCGGAGTTCGGGCGGGACAACTTCTCCTCCAGGTCCGGCGCGGCGCCGTGCGCCGGCCCCGGGATACGCCTCGGCCGGCTTACATGGTCTATGAGCAGCATGTACGGGCTGGCGAAGCCGTCCTCGAAGAATTCCCCCGCGTCCTCTTCCCTGACGGACGGGGCGAAGGGCCTGAATCCCTCCCGGTGCTTTATCTTGAGGTTGAGCTTCTTGCGCATCTCCGGGTCCCTCGCGTCCGCCAGGATGCTCCTGTTGCCCAGGGCCCTGGGGCCCCATTCCATGCGGCCCTGGAACCAGCCGACCACCGCTCCCGAAGCCAGCAGCTTCGCGGTCCTGGCGCAGAGTTCCCCGTACCCGAGCTTTTCGTAGACCGCGCCCGCGGAGCGGGCGAAGGTCTCCGCTTCCTCCCCGGTATAGTCCGGTCCGAGGAGGGCTCCGCCCATGCCGTCCGGGACCTCCGGGACGCGGGGTTCCCCCGAATATATATGCCAGGCGGCCAGCGCCGCCCCGAGCGCTCCCCCCGCGTCGCCCGCCGCCGGCTGTATCCAGATTCGGTCGCAGATGCCGGCCTTCAGTATCCTTCCGTTGGCCACGCAGTTCAGGGCGACTCCGCCGGCCAGGCACAGGTCCCTGCTGCCCGTCAGCGCGACGGCATGGGCGGCAATCCTGCAGAGCGCCTCCCCGGTGAACTCCTGGGCCGCCAGGGCCATGTCGCAGTATTCCTGCTTGAGGGCGGACCCGGGCCGGCGGGGAGGCAGCCCGAAAAGCGCCTCCCACCTGTCGTCCTTCGTCATCTTGAGCCCCGTCGTGTAATCGAAGTAGTCCTGGTCGAGCCGGACGGAGCCGTCGTCCTTCAGGTCGGCAAGGACGTCCTTTATCTTGCGGATGAAGGCCGCGGTCCTGGAGGAGGCGGGGTCCCCGTAAGGGGCCAGGCCCATCAGCTTGTACTCCCCGGAGTTGACCTTGAAGCCGGTATAGGCCGTGAAGGCCGAGTAGAGCAGCCCGAGCGAGTGAGGGAAACGGAGTTCTTTCAATATCGTCAGGTCCTTCCCGCGGCCGGCGCATATCGACGCCGTGGCCCATTCGCCGACCCCGTCCACGGTAAGGACCGCCGCCTCCCCGAACGGGGAGGGATAGAAAGCGCTGGCGGCGTGAGAGAGGTGATGCTCCGGGAAAAGGAGTTTTATTCCGGCGGCGGAGGGGTCGATCTTCGCCAGTTCTTTCCTCAACGTTCTCTTGAGCAGCATCTTCTCCCCGACCCAGACCGGGGCGGCGGAGAGGAACTGCGCGAACCCGCGCGGCGCATAAGCGTAGTAAGTCTCTATCAGGCGCTCGAACTTAAGGAGAGGCTTGTCGTAAAAAGCGACGGCTTCGACGCCGGCCAGTCCCGGGCCCTTGCCTTCACGCTTCTCCGCCCAGTCCAGGGCCGCCCTTACGGCTCGGGCCGGGAATCCCGGGAAGTTCTTTACCCTGTTAAAACGCTCTTCCTGGGCGGCAAAGACGACCTTCCCGTCCTTCAGGAGGGCCGCCGCCGAGTCGTGATAGAAAGCGGATATTCCCAGTATGTATCTGCTCATTTGCCGGTCATGTCCGGGGACCTTCTCAGTTGACGTCCCCCAGGTATACGGGGCCGCGGAAGCGCCCGGTGGGAAGGACGAGCGACTTGAGGACCGAAGGATAGAGCCGTATCTTTTCCAGCCGCGCCAGCGGCATCCAGACCGCCCCGGTCTGCCGGAGGTCCGGCACGCGGGCGGTCCGCTTTTTCCCCTCGTAGCGGCAGACGAACATTATCTCGACCTGGTGGAAGCCCTTGTCCCATTTCGAGAACTCGTGCCTGGCCCCGATATAGTCGCGGATGTAGCGCGGCCGCAGCGGTTCGGCCAGTACCCCAGTCTCTTCCAGGCATTCCCGCTTCAGCGCGTCGGCGAGCGTCTCGCCGTTCCTCTGCCCCCCGCCGGGCAGGAGGTAGTAGGTGCCCCAGCGGTCCCTGGCGCGCATCAGCAGCAGGCGGCCGTCCCGTACGACGAGGGCCTTGGCCGAGAGACGGACTTTTTTGTCGCGAGTTATCATCTCAGAAAGGGTAGCCGACGCGCAGTATGGTGTTGGTGCCTTCGGAGCCGAAGGCCAGGTCGGCCGTCGCCACCACCTGGGGCCGCAGCAGCAGCCGCAGCGAAAGCCCCGGGCCGTAGCGGAGGTGCCCGGTGGAGAATTGCGAAGGATCGGAGAAGACGGCCCCCGCGTCCAGGAAGGGCGCGAGTTCCACCTCCCTCAGGAATTTCAGGTAGGGGACGCGCGAGAGCGTTATCCTCTCCTCCAGATTTATGACGACTTTCCCCCGGTCGGTGAACCTGCCGTCGCCGGCCATGCGCAGGCCGGAGGTCTCCCCCAGCTGCACCTGCGCGTAGAAAGGCAGTTCGTCGCCCCGCTGGAACTGCAGCTGGTAGCGCAGCGCGGTGACGAAGCGCCCCTCCCCCTTGTAGTTGTAGTAATGCTTGAGCTCGGCGTTGTAGGTCCGGTAATTGTAGTCCGAACCGAAGGCCTTGGCCGAGTAGAGTATGGAGAACGAGGCCATCGTACCTATCTTGGGCAGGAACGGATGGTCCGTGTCGTCGTAGAGGATGGAGAGGCGGTTGGCGTGGAAGAGGCGCGCCTTTTCGGCCGCGGCGTAGTCGGCCGGGTAGAGCGCGCTGACCTGCGGCACGCCGAGCACCGGCCCTTCCTGCGCCTGCTGCCTGTAGAGCGAGTGGTTGAGTTCCACGAAGAGATGCTTTATCACGGGCAGCGAGGCCGTGAACTCCTCGCCTTCCTTGAGGATGGCGTAATTGGCCTTGTCCGCCTCGAAAGAGCCGTTGCCGTAGCCGTAGAACGAAGGCTTGCCGGTGACGCGGTGCACCACGTCCAGGCTGAAGCGCGCGTCCGTGCCCAGGACCCCGGGCCTGTAGAAATAAAAGTAAGCCTCGTTCTCCACGCGGCGGGAGACCGAACCCCGGAACATGATTATGCTCTTCTCGTCGGGGAAGAAATACTGTTTGTAGCCGAAGGTGGCGCCGAGGTTCTCGTTATAGCTCACCGACGGGGCCATGACGTAGTCCACGCCGGTGCGCTGCGCGTTCCAGACCGCCCAGACCGGCATCACGCCGACGTTGAGCCCCAGGTCCTTGCTAGCCTCGGCTATGGGGAGCGGCAGTATCGGCCCTTTCTCCAGGTCTATGACCAGGGCGTCGAGCACGCGGTTGAAGAGGTCCGGAGCGTAGCCCGTGGCCGGCTCTTTGAGCGGTTTCACGATCTCCGTCCTGGAGGGAGGAGGCGGCGGTTTGTCGAGCGGGCGCTGGCGGCCGCTGCGCGGACCGGGCTGCGCCCAGGCCGCGGCCGCCAGCAGGAAAGAGGCGGCGAAAAGGACGGCCCTTTTCAGCATCCGGGTCCCGGCCCCGCGGAAAGGCGCTTGGCGACGGGCATCTTTCGGCCCTGGCCGAAAGCCTTGCGCGTCACCTTGAGCCCTATGGCAAGCTGGCGGCGCTTGTATTCGCTGGCGGCCATCTTCCCGGCCAGGCGCGCCGCTTCCCCGGCCGGCAGGCTGGCGCGCCGCGCCGCTTTCTCCGGCGGCAGGCCTTTCTCCACGAGCAGCGATACCAGACGGTCCAGCTTGTCGTAAGGAGGCAGGTCGTCCTGGTCCTTCTGCCCGGGCTTGAGCTCCGCGGTAGGGGGTCTCGTCATTATGGAGGGCGGGATCTCCGGGTACAGCGCCGCGATGGCGTAGACGCGGCTTTTCACCAGGTCGGCCAGCGGGGCCAGCGCCCCGGCGGTGTCGCCGTAGAGAGTGCAGTAGCCCATCGCTATCTCGGACTTGTTGCCGGTGGCCAGCGCCAGCGCGCCGTTCTCGTTGGCGCGCGCCATCAGTATGGTCCCGCGCGCCCGCGACTGCAGGTTCTGCAGCGTCAGGTCGATCCCGGAATAAGGGTCGCGCCTGCCCAGCGCGGCGGCGAGCGCCCTGTAGACGGGATCTATGGCTATCGTCTCGTGACGCAGCCCCAGCGCGCGGGCCAGCCTCAGCGCGTCGTCGACGCTGCGTTTTTCCGTGAACCGGGAGGGCATCAGCAGGGCCGTGACGTTGCCGGGGCCCAGCGCGTCGGCCGCCAGGCAGGCGACCAGCGCCGAGTCTATGCCGCCGCTCAGGCCCAGCACCGCCCGGGAGAAGCCGGTCTTGCGGAAATAATCGGAGATGCCCAGTTTCAGGGCCGCGCGCAGCTCCGCGGCCTCCCCCGGCATGGAGGGGCGCGCGCCCGGGGCGGGCCTGTCGGCGTCGAAAAGGATCAGGTCCTCGGCGAAAGGCCTGGCGGCGGCGGCGACCCGGCCCGCGCCGTCGAACGCCAGGCTGTTGCCGTCGAATATCAGTTCGTCGTTGGCGCCGCACTGGTTGGCGTAGACCAGCGGCCTGCCGAGGCCGCGGGCGACCTTCGCGAGTACCGGGAGCCGCTCGGCCGGCTTGCCGCAATAATAAGGAGAGGCGGATAGGTTGAGGTAAAGGTCCGCGCCTTTCTTCTTCAGGGCTGCCAGCGGGCTGGAGCCGTAAAGTTCCCGCCTGGGCAGCAGGCTGGTCCCCGCCCAGATGTCCTCGCAGACGGTGACGCCCAGCCGGCGGCCCCGGAAGACGACCGGGTCGTTGGAGGCGGCCGGCTCGAAATAGCGCGACTCGTCGAAGATGTCGTAAGTGGGCAGCAGCGACTTGAAGCGCCGGGCCGCTATCTTCCCACCGTGCAGCAGCGCGGCGCCGTTGCGCAGCCTCCGCCCGCGGGCCGAGGGATTGAAATCGGCGTAACCTATCAGGCAGGCCGCGCGCCGCGTGCGGCCCGCGAGCGCCGAAAGCGCCAGCAGGTTCTCCTTGACGAACTCGTCGCGCTCCAGCAGGTCCAGCGGCGGGTAGCCGGTCAGGGCCAGTTCCGGGAACAGGACCAGGTCGGCCCCGGCGGTCTCGGCCCGGCTCAGGAAATCCAGCGCCATGGAAACGTTGCCTTTTACGTCCCCCACCACCGGGTTCATCTGCGCCACGGCCGTTCTCATGGCCCTTATTATAGGAAAAGAGGCCCCCCGGCACAAAAACGCGCCCGCGCGCGGAGGTTGACGCAGGTCAAACTTTTTTTTCGGAGCGGTTGAAAAATAACGGAAACATATGCTAATATTTCCCGACGCCTTTTTGTCCTAATAGTTCAAAAACGCGATTTAGAAGCGCATACCCAGGAGGAAGTTCGATGCTCAACATCTCGATGAAGACCATGCTGGAGGCCGGCGTTCATTTCGGCCACCAGACCTACAGGTGGAACCCCAAAATGGCCCGCTACATATTCGGCGAGCGCAACGGGATCCATATCCTCGACCTTCAGAAGACGGTCAAGGAACTCAAGAAGACCTACGGCAACGTGAAGGACGCCGCCAAAGCCGGGGCCAGGTTCCTTTTCGTGGGCACCAAGAAGCAGGCCAAGGACATTATCCGCGAGGAGGCCCAGCGCGCCGAAGTCGCCTGCGTCTACGAGAAATGGCTGGGCGGCACGCTCACCAACTTCGACACGATCAAGCGTTCGATCAAGCGTCTCGAGGAGCTCGAGAAGCTCGAGAACGACGGTCTCTTCAAGGTCATGTCCAAGAAAGAGGTCTCCCGCCTGAGCAAGGAGAAGGAGCGCCTGGTCAAACTGCTCTCCGGCATCCGCGACATGAAGGCCCTGCCCGACTACATGTTCGTGATCGATCCCGTCGAGGAGATGGGCGCGATACGCGAGGCCCGCAAACTCAAGATCCCGATAGTCGCGGTCTGCGATACCAACTGCGATCCCGACCTGATAGACTGGGCCGTGCCCGGCAACGACGACGCCGCCCGCTCGATCCGTCTTTTCTGCGGCGCTATAGCCGACGCCATCATCGAGGGCCGCAAGGAGGCCGAAGAGGCCAGGCTGATAGCCCATCAGCAGGCGCAGGAGCGGGCCGCCCAGACCGAGGCCGAGCAGATGCAGCAGCAGGTCGACCAGGCCTATACCCAGCCGGCCGACGCCGCCGTCGAGCTGCCCGCCGAGGAACCGGTCCGCACCGAAGAGTGACCGCCCTTCCCCCTCTCCCGCCGCGCGCCCGGCGCGCGCGGGGGACGCGCAGTAGATCTATCTAAGGAGAGAACATCATGAGCGTTGTTATCAAGAGCGAGCAGGTCATGACCCTTCGTTCCAGGACCGGAGCGGGCATCATGGACTGCAAGTCCGCGCTTAACGAGGCGCAGGGCGACCTGGAGAAGGCCGTAGAGCTGCTCCGCAAGAAAGGCCTCGCCGGCCTGGCCAAGCGCGCCGGCCGCCAGATGAAGGAAGGCCTCGTCGCCGTCAAGACCTCCGCCGACGGCGCCAGGATCGCGATGGTCGAGATCAACTGCGAGACCGACTTCGTCGCCAAGAACCAGGACGTGCTCGCTCTGGCGGACGGTCTCTGCTCCGCGATGCTGGAGAAGCCGGACTACGGCAACCCCGCCGATAACGCCGACGCCAGGGAGCGCCTCCAGGCCGTCGCGATGAAGTCCGGCGAGAACATGGCGATACGCCGCGGCGTCGTCTACGGCTCCGCCGGGACCGTCGCCAATTATTATCTGCACTCCGATTCCCGCAAGGCATGCCTGGTCGAACTCGGCTTCGCCGGCGACCTGGCCAAGGCCCGCGAGGGGCTGGCCGCGCTCGCCAAGGAAGTGGCGATGCAGGCCGTGGCCATGAGCCCGAAGTACCTGCGCCGCGAGGACGTTCCGGCCGAGGTGGTGGCGAAGGAGCGGGAGATCTACAAGGCCAAGACCGTCCAGGACGAAGAGGCAGCCAAGGCGCGGGCCGCCGAGACCGGCAAGCCTTACAGGCCCAAGCCGCCGGAAGCCCTGGAGAAAATGCTGGAGGGCCGCGTCAACAAGTT
This sequence comes from Elusimicrobiota bacterium, assembly GCA_019135865.1. Lineage (GTDB taxonomy): Bacteria > Elusimicrobiota > Elusimicrobia > Elusimicrobiales > UBA9959 > UBA2231. The sequence continues at coordinate 49,184 of JAGVVD010000043.1, read as the reverse complement.
CTACCAGGAGATCTGCCTCCTCGAGCAGGTTTCGATACGCGACTCCAAGAAGACGGTGACGCAGTTCGTCAAGGACTCCGAGGGGACCCTCGGCGGCGCCATCACGGTGAAGCGCTTCGACTGCTACCTCGTGGGAGTCGAATGAAGTACAGGAGGATACTCCTCAAGCTGTCCGGGGAAGCCCTCGCCCTCAGGGGCGGGGGCCACTCCGTTTCCCCCGAGTCCCTCACCTTCATCGCCGGCGAGATAGCCAAGGCGGTGCGCAGGGACCTGCAGCTGGCCATCGTGATAGGCGGCGGCAATATCTGGCGCGGCGCCAAGGACGGCCTGGGCATGATAGACCGCGTCACCTCCGACAATATGGGTATGCTCGCCACCGTCATAAACGCGATGGCGCTGCAGTCCGCGCTCGAGCACCGCGGCGTCGCCACGCGCGTGCAGACCGCCATTGAGATATCGCGCCTCGCCGAGCCCTTCATACGCCGCCGCGCCATACGCCACCTCGAGAAGGGCCGCGTCGTCATCTTCGCCGGCGGCACCGGCAACCCCTATTTCACCACCGACTCGGCCGCCGCGCTGCGCGCCGCCGAGATCGGCGCCGACGTCATCTTCAAGGCCACGCAGGTGGACGGCGTCTACACCGGCGACCCCAAGAAGGACCCGAAGGCGAAACTGATAAAGGACATAACCTACATGCAGGCCATAGAGCGCAGGCTGCGTTTCATGGACACCAGCGCGCTGAGCCTCTGCATGGAGAACAATATCCCGATCCTGGTCTTCGACCTCCACAAGCCCGGCAATATCAAGCGGGCCGTGGGCGGGGAGCGCGTCGGCACACTCATCGTCAATGACTGAGAAGGAAAAGATCCTCGCCGCCGTGAAGGACCACCGGGAACTGCTCGGCTGGTTCGAAGGTTCCGCTCCCCTCCTGGCCGAGATGGCCGCCGCGGTCTCCGCCGCCTTCGCGGGCGGCGGCAGGCTGCTCATCTGCGGCAACGGCGGCAGCGCCGCGGACAGCCAGCATATAGCCGGCGAGTTCGTCGGCCGCTTCAAGCGCGAACGCCGCGCCGCGGCCGCCATCGCGCTGAGCTCGGACACTTCCATCCTCACCTGCCTGGGCAACGACTACGGTTTCGACACCGTCTTCGAGCGCCAGGTGGAGGCCTACGGCCGGCCCGGCGACGTCCTGCTGGGTATTTCGACCTCCGGCAACAGCGCCAACGTCATAAAGGCCGCCGTCAAGGCGAGAGCCCGGGGGATGAAAGTCCTGGGCTTCCTCGGCTGCGGCGGCGGCAAGCTGGCGCCCCTCTGCGATCTCGCTCTCTCCGTCCCCTCCAAGGACACTCCCCGCGTGCAGGAGATGCACGGCCTGGCCATGCACTGTTTCTGCGCGCTGGTGGAAGAGACCCTCTGACGGGGTCGAAAGTAAAGACCTGCCCCCCCATTTTTAATATAATTGATATCAAGGCGCGGCCCTGGCCGCGCCGCATTCCCGTTCTCAAGGAGCGTGCATATGGAAGGGGTTAATTCCGTTATTGCGGCGGCCGAAGGGGCCATGAAGGAGAAGGTGGACAAGTTCAAGCGCGAACTGACCTCGCTGCGCACGGGGCGCGCCAATCCCCAGCTCCTCGACTCGCTCTACGTCGAGTATTACGGGTCCCGCGTGCCGCTCAAGCAGGTCGCGGCCGTTTCCATCCCCGAAGCCCGCACGCTGGAAGTGCGCGTCTGGGACAAGGGCGCCGTGGACGCCGTCGAGTCCGAACTGCGCAAGATGGACCTCGGCACCTCCCCCGCCCGCCAGGGCGACGTCATCCGCATCAATCTCCCCCCGATGACCGAGGACCAGCGCAGGAAGATGGTCAAGGTCGTCCACTCCATGGGCGAGGACGCCCGCGTCGCGATCCGCAACGAACGCCGCGACGCGATGGAGAAGATCAAGAAGGCCGAAAAGGCCAAGGAGATCTCCGAGGACGATACCAAGCGTCACGAGCAGACCGTGCAGAAGCTGACCGACTCCTACGTGAAGATGATAGACGACGTGGCGGGCTCCAAGGAAAAGGAACTGCTGACCGTCTGAACCGGATGTCCAAAGCCCGCGAAAAGGAAGAACTGGACCCAGCCCGGGCCCCCGCGCATGTGGCCGTCATCATGGACGGCAACAGGCGCTGGGCCCGGGCTAAAGGTCTGCCCGCCGCCGCGGGCCACGCCGAGGGCGCGCGTTCGCTCAAGGCCGTCGTCGCCGCGGCGCGCGACGCGGGCGTGAAGGTCCTTACCGTCTACGCCTTCTCCACCGAGAACTGGGCCCGGCCCAAGTTCGAGGTGCGCGCCATCATGACGCTGCTCTGCCGCGCCCTGCGCGAGTACGCCAAAGAGATGAAGGAGAAGGGCGTGCGCCTGATGTTCAGCGGGCGGCTCGACGAGATGCCCGCCGCCGTCAGGAAGCAGGCGGAGGAGACCATGCGCCTGCTCGAGGGCGGACGCGACATCACGCTCAATATCGCCCTCAACTACGGCGGCCGCCGGGAGATAGTGGACGCCGTGAACGCCCTGTCCGCCGATAAGAAAGGGCCGGTGACCGAGCGGGATATCTCCAGCCGGCTCTACACCTGGCCGCTGCCGGACCCGGACCTGCTGATACGCACCTCCGGCGAGATGCGCATCTCCAATTTCCTGCTCTGGCAGACCGCTTATTCGGAATTCTACGTCACGGACACGCTCTGGCCCGATTTCAAGGGGCCGGAGTTACGCAAAGCCCTGCTGGACTACCAGCGCAGGGACAGAAGGAAAGGAACCTAAGGAGTCGCGATGCTGCTTCCCCGCATACTCACCGCCGTCATAGGCATCCCCCTCGTGGTCTACCTGGTCAACCTGGGAGGCATCCCTTATTCGATATTCATCCTGGCGATAATCGCGCTTTCGCTCTACGAGTACGCGACCCTGCTGCGCATGGGTTCGCGCCCCGTGCAGGTCCCCGTCCTGATGGTCTTCGGGCTCCTGCTGCCGGCCGCCATGTCGCTGGGCCATTTCGGCGTCTACCGCGAAGGCGGCGACAATTACGCGGGCCTTTTCCTGGTCCTGCCGGCGCTGGCGGCCTTCACCGCGGAGTTCTTCTATAAACAGAAGTACCTCGAACGCATCGCTTTCACGCTGATGGGCGTCTACGGCCTGGCCTGGCCGCTCTGGCACATGGCCGCCCTGCGCGAGCTGCGGCCCGACGGCAAGGGCCTGACCTTCCTGATGCTGCTGACGGTCTGGTTCATGGACACCGCCGCCTACGCGGCCGGCCGCGCTTTCGGCACGCGCCGGCTTTCCTCGATAAGCCCCAAGAAGACCTGGGAAGGCGCCATAGCCGGTTTCGCCGGCGCCTTCATCGCCGTCTTCGCGATACGGTCCTTCATGGAGGACACCCTGCCGGTGACGCCGGCCGTCTGGCTGGCCGCGGCCATCGGCGTGGGCGGCCAGCTCTCGGACCTGGCCGAGTCCATGATCAAGCGCGCCGTCGGCGCCAAGGATTCCTCCTCGCTGCTGCCCGGCCACGGCGGGGTGCTCGACAGGTTCGACTCCTACATCTTCGTGGCGCCGCTCATCTATTATATCGTGGTGATCGCGAGGTAGGATGAAAAGAGTAGCGATCCTGGGCTCCACCGGCTCCATAGGGCGCAACGCCCTGGCCGTCGTGCGCGCCCACCCGGAAGAATTCCAGGTCGTGGCGGTGGCGGCCAATTCCAACGTCAAGGAACTGCTGCAGCAGGTCTACGATTTCAGGCCCAGGTACGCCGCGATCTTCGCCCACGAGGCCCACAAGGCCGCGCGCGACATCATGCCGCGCGGCGTGAAACTGCTCCCTCCCGGCGTGGAGGGGCTGACCGAGATGGCCTCCCTCGGCGAAGCCGACGTGGTGCTCAACGCGGTGTCGGGCTCGGTCGGCTTCGCGCCGCTCATAGCTTCCATCCGCGCGTCGAAGCATATCGCGCTGGCCAACAAGGAACCCATGGTCATGGCCGGCGAGACCATCATGCGCGAGGTCTGGCGCTGGAAGGCCAGGCTGCTGCCCGTGGATTCCGAACCCTCGGCCATCTTCCAGTGCCTGGAAGGCCTCAGGACCAGGGACTACTCGTCCGTAATTTCACGCGTTTTCCTGACGGCCTCCGGAGGGCCTTTCTATAAGACGAAGGGCAGCCTCGCCTCCGTGAAGCCCGCCCAGGCGCTGCGGCATCCGCGCTGGAAAATGGGTCCCAAGATCACGGTGGACTCGGCCACGCTGATGAACAAGGGCCTCGAGGCCATAGAGATAAAGAACTTCTTCTCGCTGCCGTTCAAGACGATAGAGGTGCTGATACACCCGCAGTCAATAGTCCATTCGGCCGTGGAGCTCAAGGACGGCTCGGTGCTGGCGCAGATGTCGCTGCCCGACATGAAGCTGCCCATACAGTACGCGCTGACCTGGCCCGACCGGCTCAAGTGCCCGGTGAAGCCGCTCGACCTCTGCGAGATAAGCAAGCTCGATTTCTTCAAGCCGGATTTCAGGCGCTTCGAATGTCTGGCGCTGGCCTTCGAAGCCGCGAAGAAGGGCGGGCTCTACCCGGCGGTGCTCAACGCCGCCAACGAGGTGGCCGTGGAGCGTTTCCTCGCCGGGGCGATACCCTTCACTTCGATACCCAGGGTGGTGGAGGGCGCGCTGTCCGCCGGCAAGTGGCGGCCTTCCCCCCATCCGCCTAATTTCTCGGAGGTCATAGAGGCCGACGAATGGGCGCGTACCAGGGCGGCGGAGATAGCCGCCGGCAGGCGCGCCGGAAAGGTCAAGAGGTAAAACATGATAACTTCGATAATAGCCGTTCTCGTCACTTTCGGGCTGGTGATATTCCTCCACGAACTGGGACACTTCCTGGTCTGCCGCGCGGCGGGCATCAAGGTGGAGGCCTTCTCCTTCGGTTTCGGCCCCGAGCTCTGGGGCCGCACCAGCGGGCCCACCCGCTACTCGATACGCGCCATTCCCCTGGGCGGCTACGTAAAGCCGGCCGGCGAGAACATCGAGGAGGTCACCGGCCACCCCGACGAGTATTTCTCCAAGCCCTGGTACACGCGGCTGGCCGTGGTCTTCGCCGGACCTACGATGAACTATATCCTCGCCTTCTGCCTTTTCGCCGGCGTCATCCTGGTCGTGGGCGAGCCCGTGCCGTCCGACGAGCCGGTGATAGCGGAACTTAACGCCGGCTACCCGGCCGAGCGGGCGGGCATACTGCCCGGCGACAGGATCGTATCGGTCGACGGCAAGCCCGTAGCCACCTGGCAGGAGATGGCGGCGATAATCCGCTCCAGCCCGGAGCGCGGCGTGGCGCTGGTCTATGAGCGGGAAGGGGCGAAGAAAGAGCTGAGCATAACCCCGCGGAGCGACCCCAGCGGCAAGATAGGCCTCATCGGCATAGCCCCCGGCATCGGCTACAGGAAGGTCCCGGCGCTCAAGGCCGCGGAGATGGGCCTGGGGCAGTGCTGGTACTGGACCGCCTTCACCGTGAAGACCCTGGCGCAGAACATCTACCGCCGCGAGAAGCCGGACCTCGCCGGGCCGATAGGCATCGTCGGCATAGTCAGCAAGGCGGCCCACACGGGCATGGCCGACTTCGTCTTCCTCATCGGCCTCATCTCGGTGGCGGTCGGCTTCTTCAACCTGCTCCCTATCCCGCTGCTCGACGGCGGGCACGCCGTGCTCTACGTATGGGAAGGGCTCTCCCGCCGCAAGCTGACCGTCGGGCTGCTGCGAGCCGTCAACAGCGTCGGCATAGCCATGCTGCTGGGCATACTGCTTTTCGCCACCTACAACGACATAATGCGCCTGCGCGGCCCCAAGAAAGCCGAACAGCCCGTTCAGCAGGAAGAGGTCGAACCCTGATGCCCTCGGCCCTCATAGGCCGTCGCCGGAAGACCCGCCAGATAAAGGCCGGCTCCCTGAAAATAGGGGGCGCCGCGCCGGTCAGCGTGCAGTCGATGTGCAATACCCGCACGGAGGACGCGCGCGCCACCGTCGACCAGTGCCGCAGGCTGGAGGCGGCCGGCTGCGAACTGATCCGTGTGGCCGTTCCCGACATGGCCGCCGCCCGCAAGCTGGGGCGGATAAAGGCGGCGCTGCGCGTCCCGCTGGTGGCCGATATCCATTTCGACTATACCCTCGCCCTGGAGGCCGTCCGCCAGGGCGTCGATAAGGTGCGCATAAACCCCGGCAATATCGGGGACAAGGCCAGGGTCGCCGAGGTCGCCCGCGCCTGCAAGGCCGCCGGCGTGCCGATACGCATCGGCGTCAACGCCGGCTCGCTCAAGGCCATACGCAATTCCCCCCGGCCGCGCTGGACCGCGGCCGAATGGGCTTCCGTGATGGTGAAGGAGGCGCTCGACGAGGTCCGCGTCCTGGAACGCCTCGGTTTCCGCGACATCGCGGTCTCGCTGAAGGCCGACGACCTGGACCGCACCGTGCTGGCCAACCGGCTTTTCGCCCGCCGCTGCGATATCCCGCTGCACCTGGGCGTGACCGAGGCCGGCACTTCGCTGGCCGGCACGGTCAAATCCTCGGCCGCGCTCTCGCTGCTGCTGGCCGACGGCATCGGCGATACCGTGCGGGTTTCCCTTACCGAGGATCCCGCGCTGCAGGTGCGCGCCGCTTACGAGATACTCAAGACTTTCGGCCTGCGCGAATACGGTCCCGACCTGGTCTCCTGCCCCACCTGCGGCCGCTGTCAGGTGGACGTGGGTAGAACGGTCAGGCAGGTGGAGGACGCCGTCTATTCCAGTCCGGACCTGCTGCGCCGTTCCGAAGGCATGAAGATCGCCGTCATGGGCTGCGTCGTCAACGGCCCGGGAGAGGCCAGAGAGGCGGATTTCGGAGTGGCCGGCGGCAAGGGCCGCGGCGTCTGGATAGAGAAAGGAAAACAGATCAAAGTGGTGAAAGAGAGCGAGTGGGTCCGCGAAATAATCAGGAAGATACGCAGCCCGAGATAAGGTGGAGCGACTATGAACAAACCCGTCGATCAGCAGAAGAAAGGCCCCTCCGCGGTCACCCCGCGCGCGCAGGACTACGCGCAGTGGTATCTCGACGTGATAGCCGGCGCGAAACTGGCCGAGCACAGCCCGGTGCGCGGCTGCATGGTCATCCGCCCGCACGGCTACGCCATCTGGGAGAAGATGCAGCGCGAGCTCGACGACAGGTTCAAGGCCACCGGGCACGAGAACGCCTACTTCCCCCTCTTCATCCCGCTCTCCTACCTGGCGCAGGAGGAGAAACACGCCAGCGGCTTCGCCAAGGAGTGCGCCGTCATCACCCATCACCGCCTGAAGTCCATCGACGGCGCGATCGTCCCGGACCCCGAGTCGAAGCTCGAGGAGCCGCTCGTCGTCCGCCCGACCAGCGAGACGATAATCTGGGCGCAGTACAAGGGCTGGATACAGAGCTACCGCGACCTGCCGCTGCTGATAAACCAGTGGGCCAACGTAGTGCGCTGGGAGATGCGCACGCGCCTGTTCCTGCGCACCGCAGAATTCCTCTGGCAGGAGGGCCATACCGCGCACGCCACCGAGAAGGAGGCCCGCGAGGAGGTCTCGCGCATGCTCGACGTCTACGCCGATTTCGCCGAGAACGTCATGGCCGTGCCCGTCGTCAAGGGGACCAAGACCGAGGGCGAGCGCTTCGCCGGCGCCCTGGACACCGTCTGCATCGAGGGCATGATGCAGGACGGCAAGGCGCTGCAGATGGGTACCAGCCATTACCTGGGCCAGAACTTCTCGAAGAGCGCCGACGTCAAGTTCCAGAACAAGGAAGGCCGGCTCGAGTACGTCTACGCCACCAGCTGGGGCGTCAGCACGCGCCTGATCGGGGCGCTGATCATGACCCATTCCGACGACGCCGGGCTGGTCCTTCCTCCCAGGCTCGCCCCCATACAGGTCGTAATCGTGCCTATCTACAAGACCGGCGAGGAAATGGCCAGGACCACCGAAGAGGCCCGCAAAGTAGCCGCCGAGCTCAAAGCGCAGGGCGTGGCCGTGCGCGTGGACGAGCGCGAGGGCATAATGCCGGGAGCCAAGTATTACGAGTGGGAGGGCAAAGGCGTGCCGCTGCGCATAGAGGTCGGCCCCAAGGACCTGGAGAAAGGTTCGCTCTGCATCGCGCGCCGCTTCCTCTCCGACGTCCCCGGCGAGACTCCCGAGCAGCAGCGCAAGCGCCGCAAGTCCTTCCTGCCGCGCGCCGAGGCTGTCGCCTCGATAAAGCCGACGCTCGAAGCCATGCAGAAAGAACTGCTTGAAAAAGCCCGCGCCTTCCGCGCCTCGCGCACCCGCGTCATCGACACACTGGAAGCCTACGAGAAGTTCTTCAAAGAGGAAGGCGGCGGCTTCGCCTGGGTCCACTGGGCGGGCACGGCGGAGCAGGAGGACGAGATGGCCAAACGCTTCGAGACCAGCGTGCGCTGCATCCCGTTCGAGGACCAGATACCGGCGGAAGCCCGCGGCGAGGGCAAGTGCATACTGACCGGCAAGCCTTCAAGGCTGCGCGTCCTGATGTCCAAATCCTACTGACCGCGCGGCCCGCGGCGGATGCCTTATGCGTAAACTGACCGGCGCCTGTCTCCTTCTGACGGCGCCGGCCTTTCTTTTCGCGGCGGCATCAGTGGGGGACACCATGCGGCATGGTGCCCCAGTACCCTCCCCGGCCGCCCCTCCGGCGGAGATCCCCTCCCCCCTCCCTTACCCCCTCCGCCCGCCGCGGACGGCGGACTTCGACCGGGGTTACGGCGGCTACGACTGGAAGGCCGGGCTCGTCTTTTTCTCCGACGCCTCCGGCCCGCTGCCGGCGCTGGAGCTCTGGCGCGGCGGCGCGGCGCTGGACAAGGGCCTGCTGCTCTACGCCTCCGGTATCCCCGATCCCGACGACGACTACGCCTTTCTCCGCGGGCTCGGCGTGCCGGTAAAGCGCGTTTACACGACGGTGTACAACCAGGTGGCCGACGCCTCCACCACCTATACCACCGACCGGATAAACCGGTTCGATACGCTCACCGTCATGCTGGTCCCGTCGGTCTCGGCGCCTTTCAAAGAGGGCCGCAATTTCAGGCTGGGAGCGATGCTTGGCCTCCCGCTGGCCCGGGTCGCCTATGACCTGGACGCCGGCCTGGACGACGGGAGCCGTCTCCGCGAGGACGGTGAAGCTTTCGGGATCGGTATAGCGCCCGGCCTCTACGCCGGCGTGGCGCCCGGAGCGGTGCCGGGCGCGGGACTGACGCTGGACTTGTATCTGACCTATACCCGCCTCTGGTTCCTCTCGGGCGGGCGCAGGGCCCGCGACATGGGCCGGGAACTCGACGAACTGCGCTTCGGCTTCGCCGCCGGCTGGCGGTTCAGGACTTACAGGTAACGGGGAGAGAACATGGACGCCATATTCGAGAAAGCCGCTTTCATGAGACATGCGCTGGACGCGGTGCCTTCGATAATCATGGTCGTGGACGAGGACGTCAGGGTCCTCTACCGCAACAAGGCCGCCAGGGAGCTCCTTAAAGGCGAGAAGATCTACAGCCGCCGCGCCGGCGACGTCATGCACTGCATGCACAGCGCCGACGCGCCCGGCGGCTGCGGCACCGGACCGCATTGCGCGGACTGCGTGCTGCGCGGTTCGGTCAACAGCGCGTTTTCAGGGAAGGCCGTCCTGCGCGCCCCGACGGAGGTGCGCGTTTCGGCCAAGGGCCGCGAACTGGTCCTGCCGGCGCTCATTTCCGCCTCGGTGTTCGGCATGGACGGCGTTCTCTACGCGCTCGTGGTCCTGGAGGACATCTCCGAGCTGGCGGAGCTGCGTTCCGTGGTGCCGATCTGCTCGTCGTGCAAGAAGATACGCAACGAACAGGGCGGCTGGGAGCCCGTGGAGACCTACATCAAAAGCCGCCTCCCCGGCTCCCCGCTCTCGCACGGCCTCTGTCCCGACTGCCTCAAAAAGCACTACCCCGCCAACTCGGACTAGATCGGAATACTTATGCCGGGGGCATGGCAGATGCTCACACAAAAAACGCCTCAGGCTCCCTCGCCGGGCCTTCGCTCCGCCACGGGTTCGGCCGAACTCGGCCCGGGCGCATAGCGCCTCGGGCCTCAGACATTCATGCCCGTCCGGCAGTGCCGGTTCCCTCGCTCCGCTTGGGGAAAGCCTCCGATGTGGCTTCGGAAGGCCCGGCGATGAAGCCTTGCCCGTTAAGCGTCCCATAAGGAGACAACCGGGGGAGGCGTGCCCTCACCGGAGCAAAACCCTTCGGAGCCGCTCGCTTACGGAGTCCGCGTCGGAGGTAGCCGGTGGAATCACTATCCTGCGGGGCCGGAGACGCGGACGAGCGCGAGCGGCGAGAACGGGAAGGGCGCGCACGGTGTGCGCGACCCTGTTTTTGCGAGGTGAGGGCACGCCATGCCCCCGGAATAGTTATTCCTGCTTGACGGCCTGTAACGGCTTTATTTAGGTGCGGTCATTTGTTAGAATTTCTATTAATAAGATATCAATGGCGGGCGGCCGGACGGCTTCCCGGGCGACGGATTTTACGGAGGATAAAATGAACAACAAAGACTTCATGAAACTCATGCAGAAAGCCAAGATGTACGACCTTACCCAGCCGCTGAGCGTCCACACCCCCCCGTGGCCCAGCTACATGCCGCTGCAGCTCCAGTACTTCAAGCGCATCGCCGGCGCGCACATGGGCCAGGGCGCCAACGGCCAGATCATGACCACCTCCAGCCACGTCGGCACCCACATGGACGGCGAGATACACTTCTACAGCGCCGGCCGCACCATCGGCGAAGTTCCTATGAACGAGTGGATAGGCAACGCCGTGGTCGTGGACATCTCCAAGGATGTGGGCGACTACGACCTCTATGAGCCCGAGCTGCTTCTGAAGCGCGCCGACATCCGCAAGGGCGACATCCTGATCATCAACACCGGCTACCATAAGTACGCCTGGTACGAGAAGGGGACCTGCGACGAGGTGCGCTACTTCTGCAAGCACCCCGGCCCGGGGCCGCGCTTCCACAAGTGGGCGCTGGACATGAAGTTCAAGTGGATAGGCGTTGACTGCGGCTCGGCCGACCACCCGATGAACACTATCATCCGCAACTGGCATCCCAAGCTCTTCGTAGAGGCCGAGAACAAGCTGGTCGAGACCTACGGCAAGAAATGGGACGAGATGTTCCCGCCGGAGACCTTCTACCAGGTCATGCACCTCAAGCTCTTCCCCAGGAAGCTGGTCCACGCCGAGAACCTCGGCGGCGAGATAGACAAGCTGTCCAACAAGCGCTGCTGGCTGGGCTTCTTCCCCCTCAACGGGCTGGAGATGGAATCGGCCATGGGCCGCGTGGTGGCCTGGACCGCCTGAGCCGTACCGGATAAAGGAGCGGATATGCCGATAGCGACGCAGTTCGAATACGTGAAGCCGGCCGACATGGACGAGGCCCTGCAGGTCCTGGCCATGTACAAGGAGAAGGCCAGGCCGCTGGCCGGCGGGACCGACCTGATAGTGCATCTCAAGGAAGGCTTCGCCAAGCCCGAGATCGTGCTGGACGTGAAGGCGCTGAAAGAGCTTTCCGGCCTTTCACTGAAGAACGGCGTCCTGCGCGTCGGCGCGCTGGTCACCTTCGCGGAGCTCCTCGAGTCCGCGGCCGTGAAGAAGAACTTCCCCGACCTCTGGGAGGCCGCCGGTACGGTCGCCTCTACCGGCGTACGCAACCGCGCCACGCTGGCCGGCAATATCTGCTCCGCCGTCCCGTCGGCGGATTCCGCCCCGCCGCTGCTGGCGCACGACGCCGTGGTGCGGTTGCGCTCCCAGGCCGGCGAGCGCCTGGTCTCGATACACGAGTGGTTCACCGGCCCCAAGCGCACCGCCCTGGGCCCGGACGAACTGGTCGTCTCGGTGGAGATGGCCGTGCCGGAGAAGAAGTTCGGCGCCTGCTATATGAAACTTTCCCGCTACGACGGCGAGGATCTGGCGCAGGGCGGCGTGGAGGCGGCGGTATTCACCGACCACAACTACCGCGTCGCTTTCTGTGCGCTGGGCCCGGTGCCGGCGCGCGCCCTCAAGACCGAATCGTACCTGAAAGGCAAGAAGGTGACGGAACAGACCGTTAAGCAGGCCGGCGAGCTGCTGGCCGGCGAGATCTCCCCCATCACCGATATCCGCTCGTCCAGGGAATACCGCACCCACATGGCGCGGATCATGCTGGGCCGCGCGCTGGAGACCGCGGTCTCGCGGCTCTCGGGCCGGGGCCCTAAGTACGGCGAAGGCAATATTTGCTGAGGTCCTTATGAAAAAACACCCGATAAGTTTCAAACTCAACGGCGAGCGGGTCTCCATAGAGGTGGAGCCCAGCGACGTCCTCATCGACGTGCTGCGCGACCGGCTCGGCATCAAGAGCCCCAAGGTCGGCTGTGACCGCGGCGACTGCGGCACCTGCACCATCATCATGGACGGCCGCACCGTGCGCTCCTGCCTGGCGCTGGCCGTCGAGGCCGATGGCGCGGAACTGGTCACGCTAGAGGGCGCCAATACCAGCCGCAAGTGGACCCGGAAGCTCCAGGAGAAGTTCCACCGGAAGAACGCCTTCCAGTGCGGCTTCTGCGCGCCCGGCATCATACTTTCGGCCACCGAGTTGCTCGAGAAGAACCCGAAGGCGGGCAAGCACGAGATCAAGGAAGCCATAGCCGGCAATCTCTGCCGCTGCACAGGTTACGAGCCCATCGTGGAAGCCATCGAAGAGACGGTAAAAGGGAAGTAATCGTCATGGACAAGGCCTCGGCGAAACAATTGGAACTGCTCAGGGGAAAGACCCCGGAGCAGCGTTTCGCCATGATGTCCGACCTTATGGACGCGCAGTTCGAATCCATGCGCGCCGGCATAAAATACTATAACCCCGCCGCTACCGAGGCGGAACTGGATGAACTGGTCAAGGAAAGGTTACGCAAAAGCTATTCGCTGAAACACTGAGCTGGATCACCGCCAAGCTGGAAAGGTCGGGGCTGCCGTACATGGTGACCGGCGGTTCAGCCGTGGCATTCTGGGGCGAGGTACGTACTACGGCGGATATCGATGTCGTAGTGCAGATAGCCCCCTCTGATATTCAGAGCCTCGTTTCCTCTCTCAAGGACGAGGCGCATATAGATGAGGATGACGTGCGCGAAGCCGTATCCAGAAAACGTATGTTCAACGTGATTTTTAACGCCACGTCTTTTAAGGTGGATTTTGCCGTTCTGGATGCCGGAGACCGATATGAACAGGAAAAATTTTCCCGCCGCAGAAAGCTGGAGCTTGCCGGTGGCCCGGTCTGGGTGATAGCCCCGGAGGATCTCGTCCTTTCCAAGCTCCGCTGGATGAAGTCGGCGGGCGGCTCCGAGCGGCAACTGCGCGACTGCCGGGGTATAATCGTGCTGAGCGGCGACAAACTCGATTTTGACTATATGCGTAAATGGGCCGCGGCGCTGGACCTGCGGGAAGAATTCGAATTACTGCCGCCGAAGGGACTGTGAGTTATAATGGAAGACATTGTCGAAACCGTGAAAGGAAAATGATGCGAGTGGGAATGGTCAGATTGTGCGTTGTCAAACAGCACAGCATGTTCTTCGCTGCGGGGGTAATGTGGTTTTTTTGTGTCCCACTGGCGGTTGCCGGAGAAACGCTTCAGAAAAACCCTTATCCGGATAAAGGGAGCCGGATAGAATTTTCAACCCATACCGTGTTTCTGTCTCCGAAGATGCATGAGGCTGTCCATGCCTACTCTAAGAATTTTGAATTGCGTCCCGCCGTTTACTATCCGGAAGAGATCAGGCGCTATTATCCTTACACGACATATCAATCCCCTGCCGCCGTATTTGGCGATTTTAACGGGGACGGGATGACGGATTCCGTTTTAATAGGTGATGACGGCAACTTTTCGATGACACTCATTCTACTTTCCAGTTATGATCCCAAGAATCGCGGCCTTTCGTACGCTGTCAGGGTGTTTTCCAGGATTCCGTTATCCGAAGCGGAGTCCAAGCGTATCGGTACATGGTCTTATCTGCAATTGCGCAAAAAGGGCCGTTTCCAGGTCCCGAACGAGGAGTCGGAACTGGAGGAAGTCGAGTTGAAGAACGACGGTTTTGAGGTGGTAATTTGGGGGAAAGCCGCTATTGTCTATTACCTCGATGAGAACGGCGATTTTAAAAAGATAGTTTCGGCAGACTGAGCGCAAGGGGGACGGGGACATGGTATACGTGATAACGATGAAGATGAAGGAAGGCAAAAAGTTCGATCCGTCGGTGATACAGCGGCACGTGGAGCACCTGCGGTCGCTCGATGATAACGGCCGGCTGGTGGTCTGCGGCCCTTTCAAGGACGGCAAAGGCGGCATGGTGGTCCTGCGCGCCCAGTCGCAGGAAGAAGCAGAGGGCATGGCGAAGCAGGACCCCTTCATCGCCGACGGCTTCGAGGACTACGAGGTCCGCGAACTCGTCGCCGCCAACCGCAACAACAATTACCTGCTCGACGCGAAAGGCTAGGCGGCAAATGGAGATGTGGAATTGGCATCTCTAATCCTGACGATACGATGCGTCATGGCATCGCGGGGCTGGTGGGTATTAAGGGGATATTGTGCGACTGATTGTTACATTGGCAGATAAATATTACGCTTTTGGTAAAAGGCATGAGAAGGTTGTTGATTTTATAACTCATTTTGCGTTCTTGCAGATGGTTCCAATGATTCCACTTGTTCTGTACTTGGGAGAGAAGCCTTGGTTTGAACGGTTAACCAAAGGCAATGAATGGGTGATATTCTCCCCACTCATATTGTGGGCCGTCCTAACTGGAGGGGTTTTGCTCTTTCTTGGGGTTGGACTTGTTCTGCAATTGTTAAAGCAGCATGTTGTAGCTAAGCTGCGATTGGAAGATGAGGGAATCTTAAAGCGTAAGGTTTAATCTCTATGAAAATCCAGCGTCGTCCAGAGCAAAAGGTGGCGAGAAAGATAGTCGTGGTATTTGACATATGCTCCTCTTCTAATATTTTGGAGGGCATGAAGCTGAACGACTCGTTGGCTCAATACTATAACTTTCTCATTCGGATTAAGAACTTTCTGCTGGAGTCTTCAGCGGGGTATAGGTTCGAGACGTACAAGTTTTTGGGAGACGGGTGGATCCTGCTATTTGCTGCGGATGCTGGCGCAGAGCTTAGGGGATTTATTCCAAAACTTGCTGAATTTGTTGATGAAACCCTTAAAATTAAGGTCCTTCCGTCGTTGGAAAGTCAACCAGCGGTCCTAGGAATCACCTGTGGTGTTGACTCTGGATTTCTCCGTAAGATTGTGATGATGGGGCGAGTCGAGTTTGTGGGAAGACCAATAAATATTGCCTGTCGTTTGCAGGAACTGGTTAAGCATAACGTAACGCGCCCGCAGAATCAAGTCCTAATGTCAGGTGCGGCGTATGAGATGATTTTTTGCAAAGCAAATGCCAAACAGTGGCTCCCAAAACGAGAAAAATATACGTTGCGGAATATAAATGGTGGACGCGACTATAAGTGTGTGAGACTAGAAATCCCTTTTTTAGAGATTGAGCTCATGGAATAAGTGGGTAAGGAATACGGATGTATCAAATGAAGGCAAGTAAGGTTATTTGGGTGGTCATTATTCTTGGAATTGTGGCCTTTTTGGGGAGAGAGTGGTATGTTCTTTCTCTGAAAGGCAAACAAACGGCACTTGAGGCGAGGGAGATAGAAAAATTGTCTCAGAAGTTGGTGATAGATTGGGCTTCACGAGCAGGTGCCAGGCTGAACTGGTTAGATGGACTAGGTCGGACCCCCCCGACCATTGAACTGGAAAGGGTGTTGCTGTCGGAGTCCCCTATTCTGATAATTGGCAAAATCGCTGATATATCGATTCACAGCGAAACCCATTGCTTGGTTGTATTGCGCGGTGGCGATGCGAAAGAATGGCGCAGTCAGATTTATTCTGACAGGTTTTATTTTGAGCTTCAATATCCAAAGGAAAAGCTTCGTAAATTGCTTAAGGAATCCGGGGTTGTGATGGAGAAATCCGTAAATTCAGAAATTGCGGTTCTCGCCAGAGTAAGGGAAGTGAGTGCTTCCTATACCCCCTCCGACTCATATCGTAATCCTCGGGTCCAGACAATTGCCAAAGGGATTTTAGTGGATATTCATCCAACAAGAGTAGAGAATATCCCGCTCAACCTTGAGGGAATAGAGTAGTGCTGGATTTGTAATACGGAGGAGACAGTCGGGGGCGGCGGCGGGTCGCCTAAGAAAAACCGTCCGAAGGCCTGAGCTTACGGAGTATGCGCCGAAGCTAGCCGGTGGAATCGCATCCCGAGGATGCGGAGGCGCATACGAGCGCGAGGGCCGAGGAAGGAGCGCGAGCACGGTGTGTCGAGCGCGTTTTTTCGTGGCGACCGCCGCTGGCCCCGAATAGTTCTTGACATCGCGGGCAGGGACGATTTAAAGTAAGCGAGTGAGGCGAAATATGGACATGGACAAGATTATCTCCAAACCGAAGAAGGGCGTTAAGGCGAAGGTGAGCACGCAGGACGACGGACTGCGGGTCGTCGGCAAGAGCGTGCAGCGTATAGACGGCTGGGAGAAGATACGCGGCGCCGCCAAGTACACCGACGACCTGGAGTTCGGCCCCGGCCTCCTCTACGCGGCGCTGGTCGAAAGCCCCCGCGCCCACGCCAGGATAAAGTCCATAGACACCTCCGCCGCAGAGAAACTGCGAGGCGTCGTGAAAGTCGTCACCGGCCGCAACTTCGTCCACAAGTTCGGCCTCTACATGAACGACCGCTACATCTTCGCCAACGACCGCGTCCGTTTCGTCGGCGAGCAGGTCGCCGCCGTCGTCGCCACCGACGCCAAGACCGCCCTGCGCGGCGCCGCGCTGGTGAAAGTCGAGTACGAGGACCTGCCGGCCGTCCTGGACCCGGTCAAAGCCCTCGAGAAGGGCGCCCCCCTCGTCCACCCCGACCTCAAGAGCTACACCCATGTCCCGTGGTTCTTTCCCAAGCCGGGCACCAATATCGCGCACTGGCGCAAGATACGCAAGGGCGACCCGGAGAAAGGCTTCCGTCAGGCCGACCTCGTCATGGAGGATACCTACACGGTTCCCCGCTACGCGCATTGCGCCATAGAGAACCACTCGGCCATCGGCCTCTACGACGCCTCGGGCCGCCTGACCATGTGGACCTCGTCCCAGTCGCCGTTCACCCAGCGCCACGTCTTCGCCGAGACCCTCAAGGCCTTCGGCATAGCGCACAAGGACGTGCGCGTGGTGAGCACCTATATCGGCGGCGGCTTCGGCGGGAAGGCCGGAGTCACGATGGAGATCATCGCCGCCGCGCTGGCCGTGGCCGTGCCCGGCCGCCCGGTCAAGCTGCTCTGGAGCCGCGCGCAGGAGTTCTACAACACCTACCAGCGCCTGGGCGTCACGACGAAGATAAAGCTGGGCGTGACGAAGAACGGCAAGATAACCGCGCTCGACTACAGGCTTTACTGGGACGCCGGCGCCTACGTCGAATACGGCGCCAACGTCGTCAACGCCGCCGGCCTCTCCGCCAGCGGCCCCTACCGCGTCGACAATATCAGCATAGACTCGGTCTGCACCTACACCAACCTCCCCCCCGGCGGCGCCTACCGCGGCTTCGGCTATTCCGAGTTCCTCTTCGGACTGGAATCGCATATCACGCGCATGGCGGAGAAGCTGGGCGTCGACCCCGTCGAGTTCCGCAAGCTCAACGCCATCAAGGAGGGCGAGACCCTGCCCTACGGCGCGCACATGAACCCGACCGGCATACGCGAGGCCATAGAGAAGGTCGAAAAAGAGATACGGTGGGGCGTGAAGGAGAAGTCGAAGGATCCGCGCAAGGCCGTCGGCAAATCGCTGGTCTGCTTCTGGAAAGCCCCCGCCATGCCGCCCAACGCCAGTTCCAGCGCGTTCCTCAAGTTCAACGAGGACGGCAGCGTCAACATACTGGTCTCGGGCATGGACATGGGCCAGGGCCTGCTGACCGTCATGGCGCAGGTCGCCGGCGAAGTGCTGGCGATGCCGGTCACCCGCATACGCGTCGAGACTCCCGACACCGACCGAAACCCCTATGAGTGGCAGACCGTCGGCTCGCACGTGACCTGGGGCTGCGGCAACGCCGTCAAGCGCGCGGCTATGGAGGCGCGGGAGCGCATCTTCGACCTGGTGCAGCGCGTGCACTGCCTCGACAAGAGCACGCTCTACCTCGAGGACGAGTGCGTGCGCTGCCGCACCAAGCCGCATTTCCGCCTGCCCTACAGGGACTTCGTCATAAACGGCATACAGGCCGACGACCACACCTTCAAGGGCGGTCCCATCATGGGCTCCGGCGTTTTCATGCCCGAGTTCGCCTCGGCCATCAGCGACCCCGAGACCGGCCAGGGCGGCCATCCCAATGTCCACTACACCACCGGCGCCGCCGGCGTGATACTGGAAGTGGACCGCGAGACCGGCAAGATGAAGATCAAGAAGGTCGCGCTGGCCGTGGACTGCGGCAAGGCGATAAACCCCGACCTCGTCAAAGGTCAGATAGTCGGCGGCCTGCTGCAGGGCTTCGCCACCGTGCTCTACGAGGACATGCGCTACGACGATAAGGGCCGGCTGCTCAATCCCAACTTCTCGGACTACAAGCTGCCTACGGCCAAGGACATGCCGGAGCAGATAGTCCCCATCATCGTGGAAGTCCCCCAGCCGGACGGGCCTTTCGGCGCGCGCGGCGTGGGCGAGCACACCATGATCCCCTGCGCGCCGCTGATAGCCAACGCCGTCGCGGACGCACTGGGCGTGCGCATCAAGTCGATGCCAGTCACCAAGGAAAAGGTCGCGCTCGCGGCCGCCGGAGGCAAAAGTAAATGAAACTCGCCCTGTGCCAGTACGACATCAAATGGGAAGACAAAGCGGCGAACAAGAATCGGATAGCGGAACTGCTGGAGAACCATCCGCGCAGATCGGAGATAGACTGGATCATATTCTCGGAGATGACCCTGTCCGGGTTCACGATGAACACGGCGGCGGCCGAGCTGGACGACTCCGACCGGCAGTTCTTCACGGACCTGGCGCAGCGGAACAATATCAATGTCTCCTACGGAGGTGTGGAGGGCGGCTATAACAAGCTCATAACCCTCAACCGCCACGGCGACAGGGTCAACGAGTATTCCAAGATACACCTCTACGCCTTCGGCGGCGAGGACAAGCATTACAAGGCCGGAGACAAACAGGTCGTTTTCGAACTCGAAGGGCTGCGCGTGATGCCGGCCGTCTGCTTCGACCTGCGCTTCCCCTACCTGTTCTGGAACAAGGCCCCCGAGGTGGACATCTACATAGCGATAGCCGCCTGGCCGGCCCGCCGCGCCGAGCACTGGACGACGCTGCTGCGCGCCCGCGCCGTCGAGAACCAGGCTTACTGCGCCGGCGTGGACCGCATAGGCGTGGAGGGCAAGCTGGAGTATTCCGGCAATTCCATGTGCTTCGACCCGCTGGGCAAGGTCGTGATCGATTCCGGCACGGCCGAGGGTATCTTCATTTCCGAGGTCCCGCTGGACAAGGGTCTGGTGGTCAAGACCAGGGAGCGCTTCCCTTTCATCGGGGAGCGCAAGTCTTTCCCCTGGCAGGAGGCTAAAGTCTAAATGCCCCGTATATCCGCTCCCGTGAAACTGCTCTCGTACGGCGACCTTATAGAGAAAGGCGAATACAAGCTCCATTACCGCTTCGAACGCGCCGTCAACCTGCGCAAAGGCCAGGCGCTCCTGACCATACTCCCGGCCGGCCGTCCCGCCGGGCCTTTCAACGTCGTCCTGGAGGAATTGCCGGAAAAGATCTCCAAAGCCTCTTTCGACGGCAAAGTCCTCCGCGTGAACGGGGACAAGGTCGGGGTGCCCCGCGGCGCGAAATACGATTCCCGGCTCGCCGTGGCGAAGATCCAGGCCGCCAGGCTCACCGCCAACCTGCAGCATCTGCGCAAGCTCATCTGCGCCTCGGCCCCGCCCAAGAGCGCGGTCTTTCTGCTGGACGCGGCGAGGGAAAGCCGTTTCAAGAGCGGTTTCGAACGCCGCTTCGTTTCCCGGATGAAAGAAGCCGCGGTCAGCCTGGCCATGGGCGCCTACGAGGCCGGCGCGGGCGGCATGAAAGGCCTGGGTTTCGGCATGACGCCGTCGGGCGACGATTTCCTGGGCGGCTACCTGCTGGGCATAAACGCGGCGGAGATGTACTCCGGCAAAAACCTGGGGCTCGTGAAGGAGCGGGTATATACGGCGTCCCTCGGTTCCAACCTGGTCTCAAACGCCTTCCTGACGGCTTCCTTCAAAGGCCGGGCCGACGAGCGCGTCAACGCCGTCATAAAGGCGCTTTTCTCCCCCTCCGGGCGCACCACCGAAAAAGCCGCCGAAGAACTGCTGGCCGTGGGCCATACCTCGGGCGGCGACATCGCGGCCGGTTTCCTCTACGGTTTCTACGGCGTGATGAATATTTAGGAGAGCATATGCCGATAAAAACGACCATAAAGAAAGGCGCCTATTACGACTCCGTGGCGCTGATGCAGGTGGCGAAAAAGCTCAATTCCGTGCCCGGCGTCGTCGATTCCGCCGTCGTCATGGCCACGAAAGAGAACAAGAGCCTCATAAAGGCCTCCGGGCTCCTTACCGCGGAAGTGGAGAAGGCCGGAGAGAACGACCTCGCCATCGCCGTAAGCGCGCGGACCGCCGAAGCCGCCGAGGCCGCCTTCAAGGCCGCCGGGGAACTCCTTAACAGGAAGCCCGCCGCGGCCGCCGGGAGCGCGGACCGCAAAGCCGCGGGACTCGACGACGCCGTGGCGGCGCTCGACGGGGCCAACCTGGCCGTCATCAGCGTGGCCGGCCGCTTCGCCGGGACGCTGGCGGCGGACTGCCTGGGCAAGGGACTCAACGTCATGCTCTTCTCCGACAATGTCCCCGTCGGGACCGAGGTCGCGCTGAAAAAAGAGGCGGTGAAGAAAGGACTGCTGGTCATGGGTCCCGACTGCGGCACCGCCATCATAAACGGCGCTCCCATCGCCTTCGCTAATTCGGTCAGGCGCGGCAATATCGGCGTGGTCGCGGCCTCGGGGACCGGCGCGCAGGAAGTGACCGCGCTGATCTCCAACGAAGGAACCGGCATCTCCCAGTGCATAGGCACGGGAGGACGGGACGTGAAGGAGGAGGTCGGCGGTCTTACTTTCCTGCAGGCCCTGGACATGCTCGCGAAGGACGAGGCCACGCAGGTGATACTGCTGGTCTCCAAGCCGCCGCACCCGTCGGTGATGAAGAGGATAACGGCGGCCGTGAAGCGGATAAAGAAGCCGGTCGTGGCCGTTCTGCTGGGCGGCGAGGTAAGGGAAAAGGTCAAGGAAGATTTTTATCCGGCGCGCACTCTGGAGGAGGCCGCCTACAAGGCCGCCTGCCTGGGCAAGGGGCTCAAGGCCGCGAAGGCGAGGGAACTGATATACGACACGAATCTCCGCGTCGGGGAACTGGCCAAAAAAGAAGCGGCGAGGAAGAAAAAGAGCCGCTTCCTGCGCGGGCTTTTCACCGGCGGGACCTTCGTCGGAGAGGCGCAGGTGGTACTGCCCGAGTTCACCGGTCCCGTCCTCTCCAACGCGCCGCTCGACAGGAAATACAAGCTGAAAGATTCCGTGAAGCTCAGCGGCCACGCGGTGATAGATCTCGGCGAGGACGAGTTCACCGTGGGGCGCCCGCATCCGATGATAGACTTTTCGCTGCGCAACAAAATGATAGTTTTGGAAGCGAAGAAGCCGGAGGTCTCGGTCCTGCTGCTGGACCTGGTGCTCGGCTACGGCGCCAACCTCAAACCGCTCGACGACATTCTCCCCCCGCTGGCCGAGGCTTTCAGGGGCAACCGTGAACTGTCCATTGTCGCTTCCGTCACCGGTACCGAGGCCGATCCGCAGGTGCGCTCGAAGGTGGTCCGCGCGCTCGAAGCGGCCGGAGTGCTGGTCATGCCGTCCAACGCCGGAGCCTGCCGGCTGGCCGGCGAGATAATCAGGCTTTCCAACAAGAGGTGAGAGAAATGGGACTTTTCGATTCCGAACTCAAAGTCGTCAATATCGGTCTGGAATCCTTCAGGCAGGGACTCTCCGACTCCGGTGTGAAGAGCGTGCAGGCGCAGTTCAAGCCGCCGCTCTCGACGGAGACCGCTCTTTTCACGAAGGCCGCCAAAGCGTCGGCCCGGATAGACAAGGCCAACCGCAAGGCGCTGGAGCGCATACTCAACGCCAAGCCGGCGCTGGTCGGCATGGGCGTCGCCATCGACGTGATACCAGGCATGAAGCGGGACCTCATACTCCACGCCGGCCCGCCGGTGACCTGGGAACGCATGTGCGGGCCCATGCGCGGCGGCATCATGGCGGCCCTGATGTACGAGGGCATGGCCAAAACCCCTGAGGAGGCCGGGCGCCTGGCCGCGTCGGGAAAGATAAGGTACGCGCCCTGCCACGAGCACGGCGCCGTGGGTCCGATGGCCGGTATCATCTCCGCTTCCATGCCCGTGTTCATAGTGAAGAACGAGGCGGGCTCCAACTGCGCCTACGCCACGCAGAACGAGGGCCTGGGCAAGGTCCTGCGCTACGGCGCCTATTCGCCGGAAGTCATAGAACGCCTTAAATGGATGGAGAAAGTCCTCTATCCGACGCTGAAGGCGGCGATAGAGTCGCTGGGCCGGGTGGACCTCAAATCGATGGTGGCGCAGGCGCTGCACATGGGCGACGAGGTGCACAACCGCAACCGCGCCGGCACCTCGCTGCTCTACCGCGCCATCGCCCCGGCCGTTATCAAGACCTGTCCGGACCCGGAGCGCGCGGCGAAGGTGCTGGAGTTCGTCAACGGCAACGACCATTTCTTCCTCAATCTCTCGATGGCGCTCTCCAAGGCCTCGCTCGACGCCGGGCGCGGCGTGAAGGATTCCAGCGTCGTCGTTGTGATGGCGCGCAACGGCACGGATTTCGGCGTGCAGCTCTCGGGCACCGGCGGCCGGTGGTTCACCGGCCCGGCCGAGGTCCCGGACGCGCTGTACTTCCCCGGCTATACCAAGGCGGACGCCAACCCGGACATCGGCGATTCCGCGATAACCGAGACCAACGGGCTCGGCGGTTTCGCGATAGCGGCTGCGCCCGCGATAGTGCAGTTCGTCGGGGGCAGCGCCGCCGACGCGGTCAACTACACGATGGCGATGTACGGCATCACCGCAGGAGAGAACAATATCTACAAAATCCCCTACCTGAACTTCCGCGGGACCCCGACGGGGATAGACGTCGTCAAGGTGGCGAAGACGGGCATACTGCCTTTCATCGACACCGGGGTGGCGCACAAGGACCCCGGCGTGGGACAGGTGGGCGCCGGCGTGCTCAGCGCCCCCGCCGAGCCCTTCCGCAAGGCCTTCGAGGCCTTCGCAAAAGGGGTGTAAGGAGAAATATTCCGGGGACCCGCAGGGGCTCCCTCGCCGTGCCTTCGCTCCGCCACGGTTCGCCGTCGCTGAACCCACCCTTTGCTGCGCGCGGCCGACCGAGAACTCGCCCATCGCGCATAGCGCTCCGGGCTCAGACATTCTCGGTCGTCCGGCAGTGCCGGTGCCCGCGCTCCGCTCGGGGCGACGGCTCCTCATGTGGCTCCGGAAGGCCCGCCGAGGGAGCCCTGCCTATCAAGCGTCCCCATAGGGGGACAGCCGCCCCCAGCACCCGGAAGGGTTCTCCATAAGCGCCCCGGGGAGCCTGAGCCCCTTGCCCCGAAACCCCTATAATGCTATTATAATTATGCGGTGGCTTGATGTTCGGGGCCGCCGTTTTCATAGGACCCTGCAAATTCCCCGCAGCAGTCCCGCGGCGGCCGCCAGGCCCCGCCAAACCGGAAGACATCGGTGGATGGAAAGGATTATGGACAAGGATAGGCTTTTTCAGGAAATAGACTCGCTTCTCTCGGCGGAGGGCCTGGAACTTTCGGACCTCAGGGTGCTGCGCCAGCCCGGCGGCAAGCCGCTGATACAGGTCTTCATGGACAAGGACCCCGGCGGCGTCACGCTGGACGACTGCGGCGCCTGGAGCGACAGGATCGGCGCACACCTGGACCTGACGGAGATAGTGACCGGCGGCTACATACTGGAGGTCTCCTCCCCCGGCGTCGACCGCGCGCTCAGGCGGGAGAAGGATTTCACGCGGTTCGCTGGCAGCCGGGTGCACGTGCGCCTGAAGCGCCCGGTCAACGACTCCCGCAACTTCCACGCGGAGCTCAAGGGCTTCGCGGACGGCAAGGTCCTGCTTTCGGACGGACTCTCCTTTCCCCTCGAGGACATAGACGAGGCGAGGATAGAGCCCGATTACGACGAAATACTCAAAAAGCATAAATAAGAGGAAAAAATGGAAAAACAAAAGACCGAACTGGCGCTGGTCCTGGACCAGCTCGAACGGGAAAAGAACATAAAGCGGGACGACGTCTTCAAGACGATCACCGACTCGCTCGTCTCCGCCCTGCGTAAATATTTCGGCAAGACCGCCCAGCTCGAGGCCACGATAGATCCCGACACGGCCGAGATGCGCGGCTTCCTGATCAAGAAGGTCGTCGAGGAGGTCTACACCCCCGACATCGAGATCACGCTCGAAGAGGCGCAGATGTTCGCGCCCGAGGCCAAGATGGGCGAGGATCTGCGCATCCCCGTCGATATCAAGGACTTCTCCCGCATCGCGGCGCAGACCGCCAAACAGGTGCTGGTCCAGAAGATACGCGAGATCGAGAAGGTCAAGATCTTCGAGGAGTTCAAGCCCCGCGAGGGCGAGGTCGTGACCGGCCTGGTCCACCACGTCGCCGGCCGCGACATTTTCGTCGACCTCGGCAAGACCGAGGCCATCCTGCCGTTCTCCGAGCAGATCCGCCGCGAGCACTACACGGTCAACCAGCGCATCCGCGCCATCATCCACCGCGTCGACAAGGAGAACAAGGGCCTGCAGATCGTCCTCTCCCGCGCCTCCAACTCCTTCCTCAAGTCGCTGTTCGAGGCGGAGGTGCCCGAGATAGCCGAGAAGGTCATCGAGATCGTCAACGTCGCCCGTGAGCCCGGCTTCCGCGCCAAGGTCGTGGTGCGCAGCAACTCGACCAAGGTCGACCCGGTCGGCGCCTGCGTGGGCATCCGCGGTTCCCGCATCCGCGTCATCATGAGCGAGCTCGCCGGCGAGAAGATCGACCTTATCCCCTACAACGAGGAGACGCTGTATTTCATCGCCAAGGCCTTCTCCCCCGCCACCCCGACCTCGGTCAAGGTGCTCGACAAGGAGAACCGCCGCGCGCTGGTCATCGTTCCCGACGACCAGCTCGCCATCGCCATCGGCCGCGAGGGCCAGAACATCAGGCTCGTTTCCCGCCTCACCGGCTGGGAGCTCGAGGTCAAGTCCGAGGGCCAGAAGGTCGAGGAGACCCGCAAGACCACCGAGCTGGCCGCCAACGAGCTGCTCAAGATCGACGGCGTCGGCAACAAGGTCGCCGAGACGCTCATCGCGATGGGCATAGACAGCATACAGAAGCTTTCCGGCCTCACGGCGGACCAGCTTTCGTCCTTCCAGGGCATAGGGCCCAAGACGGCCCAGAAAATGATAGACGGGGCGAAGAAGTTCCTGGAAGACAACCCCGGCTACGACGGCACGTCCAAGCCGGCCGAAGCGGCCGCCGCCCCCGCGGAAAAGCCCGCCGGGGACGCTCCCGCGGCCGGACCGGCCGCCCCGGCGGAGAAGCCCGCCGAAGAGGCTCCCGCGGCGGAACAGCCCGCGCCCCAGGCGGAGAAGCCCGCCGGTAACGATGGATCAACGGAGGCGTCGAATGACCCAGAAAAAAACAAAGAGTGACGAACTGAAGGAAGACGCCGCCGCGGAAGAGTCCAGGCCCAAGACCAAGAAAACGGCGGCCAAGGGCGAGCCCAAGGCCAAAAAGCCGGCCGTCAAGAAAACGAAAACGGCCAAAGAGGGCGACGCTCCCGCCGCCCCCAGGAAGGCCAAGGCCGCTAAGCCCAAGGCCAAAAAGGACGACAAGGAAGAGGAGGAGGATCTCTCCCCCCGCCCCGGTCCCATTTCGGCTTTCTCCCTGAAACCCATACGCCAGGCCTCCGCCAGGAGGACCGTCGGCCCGCGGCCGACCCCTCCTCCGCCCCCGCCGCCTCCGCCCCCGCCGGAGCCCGAGAAGCCGGCCGTCGAGCCCGAGAAGCCCGTACCGCCCCCTCCGTCCCCGGAAGCGGAAAAGCCGGCCGCCGCGCCGCAGGCCAAGCCGTCCCAGCCGGCCGTCCCGGCCGAGCCGCCGCGGCCCAAAATGCCGACCATAAACTTCAAGTCGGAAATAACGCTGCCCAGGACGCCGGGCCCCGGTTACCAGGCGCCGCGTCCCCCCGGGCCGTCCCACAGGCCGCACCAGCGCTACGCGCCCTCGCGCCAGGCCCCTGCGGCCAGGCCGGCGCCGACGCCCCCTCCTCCGCCCAGGCCGGAGCCGCCCAAGCCGGCCGAACCGCCGGTGAACGTGGAGATCAACACGCTCAAGACGCTCAAGGTCTCGACGCAGATAACCGTTCGCGAGCTGGCGGAGAAGATGGAGATAAAGCCCGTCGACCTCATCAAGAAACTGATGGGCATGGGCGTTTTCGCCACCATCACCCAGCGCCTCGAACCCGACGTGGCCGAGCTGGTTGCGGCCGACTACGGCTTCAATATCGACATCGTGCCCATGTACGGGGACGAGACCAAGGCGTCGGAGGAGGCCGAGAAGGACGACCCCGCCACGCTCAAGCCCCGTCCCCCGATCATCACGATCATGGGCCACGTCGACCACGGCAAGACCACGCTGCTCGACGCGCTGCGCGAGTCCAACGTGGTCGACAGCGAGGCCGGACAGATAACCCAGCACATCGGCGCCTACACCGTTAAGACCTCCAAGGGCCTTATCACGGTGCTGGACACCCCCGGTCACGAGGCCTTCACCGCCATGCGCGCGCACGGCGTGAAGGTCACCGACCTGGTGGTGCTGGTGGTCTCCGCCGTCGACGGCGTCATGCCGCAGACGCTGGAGGCCATCAACCACGCCAAGGCGGCGAACGTGCCGATAGTGGTGGCCATCAACAAGATGGACCTCCCGACGGCCAATCCGCAGAGCATCAAGCAGCAGCTCTCCGGCCACGGCCTCAACCCCGAGGAATGGGGCGGCAAGACCGTGATGGTGGAGATCTCCGCCCGCAAGCGGACCAACATCGACAAGCTGATGGAGATGGTCAGCATACAGGCCGAGCTCATGGAGCTCAAGGCCAACCCCGACAAGGCCGGCCAGGCCATAGTCGTGGAGGCCAGCCTGCACTCCAAGCGCGGCATAGTCTGCACCATCGTCTGCACCGGCGGCACCATAAAGGTCGGCCAGCCGTTCGTGGTCGGGACCGCCAGCGGCAAGGTGCGGGCGATAGTCGACGACCGGGGCCGCCGCCTCGAGACGCTCACGCCCGGCATGCCGGGAGAGCTCCTGGGCGTAGCCGGCGACGTCCCCTCCGCGGGCGACGTCTTCCGCGTCTACGAATCGGACAAGGAAGCCCGCCACGTGGCCGAGACCCGCAAGATGCACAAGAAGCAGGACGCGCTGATACACCAGAAGCACGTCACGCTGCTCTCGCTCAAGTCCCAGGTCGAGCAGAAACTGCTCAAGACGCTCAACGTGGTCCTCAAGACCGACGTCTTCGGCTCGCTGCAGGCCATAAAGGACTCCCTCGAGAAGATGGGCACGCAGGAGGTGGCGATACACATACTCCACTCCGGCGTGGGCAACGTGACCGAGTCGGATGTCCAGCTGGCCACGGCCTCGAACGCGATCATCTTCGGCTTCAACGCCTCCGCCGACCCCAAGGTGTCGGAGGCCGCGAAACTCGCCGGGGTCGAGGTCAGGTCGTACAAGGTCATCTACGACCTGTTCGAGGACATCAGGGCCGCCATGAGCGGCATGCTCGAGCCCGAGATCGTCGAGACCGTGACCGGCAGGGCGGAGATCCTCAAGATCTTCGACCTGAGTTCCGGCCGGGTCGCCGGCTCGCAGGTCAAGGAGGGCAAGGTCGTCCGCAACCAGGCCGTGCGCGTGGTGCGCGGCGGAGAGGTGATCGGCACAGGCAAGATCTCCGGCCTCAAGCGCGTCAAGGACGACGTGCGCGAGGTGGACAAGGGCCTGGAGTGCGGCATCCTGCTCGAGGGCGTGAAGGACTTCCAGGCCGGCGACGTCCTGGAGGCCATCACCAAGGAAGAGCGCGTGAGGCGCATAACGCCCAATGTTTAAGCGCTCGGAGAGGCTCAACGAACTGTTCCTGGCGGAGGTCAACTTCGCGCTCAGGGACGTCAACGGCCTCAACTCCAGCGGGATGGTCACGATAACGGGCGTTAAGATCTCGCCGGACGGCAAGGACCTGGCGGTCTACTACTCGGTCCTGGGTTCCCCCCAGGACCGGGAGCGGACCGGGATCATACTGCAGGGCGCCATACGCGAGGTGCGCGAGAGCATGCGCAAGCGGCTGCGGCTGAAGTACATCCCGAACCTCATGTTCCGCTACGACTCCACGCCGGCGGAAGCGGCCAAGCTGGAGAAACTCTTCCGCAGGCTGGATTCGGAGAAGCCCCCGCAAGGCGAGGACAAGCCCCCGCAGGACGGGGACAAGCCACCGCAAGGCGGGGATGCCCCCCCCGCGGGGCGAGGATAAGGACGATGGGGAAAAAGCCGGCGGAGCTCAACTTCGAGGAGGAGCTCAACAAGCTCGAGAAGGTCATAGAGGCGAGCCGGACCTTCTTCCTCGCGGGTCACGTCAACCCCGACGGCGACACGATCGGCTGCATGCTGGCGCTGGGCTCCGTGCTCAAGCGCCTGGGCAAGAAGGTCTACCTCTATTCCCGCGACCCGGTGCCGGACAATCTCGGCTTCCTGCGCCACGTCAAGTCCATAAAGATAGCCCGCCCGCCCAAGGGCTCCTTCGACGCGGCCATCCTGATGGAATGCTCCACGCCCGAGCGGGGCGGCGGCGACATCAAGGACGTGCTCAAGCGCGTCGGGACCGTCGTAAATATCGACCATCACAAGACCTCGGTCGCCTACGGCGGCGTCAACGTCCTGGATATGCACGCCTCCTCCACGGCCGAGATCATCTACCGTCTGCTCTACGACATGAAGGTGGAGCTCAATAAGACCGAGGCGACGGCGCTTTACACGGGCATAGTCACCGACACCGGCCGTTTCCATTTCCCCGCCACCAGTCCCCGGACCCTCGACGTGGCCGCGCGCCTGATGCAGACCGGCTTCAAGTTCTCGCGCATCAACGACCTGCTCTACGCCACCAAGGCCTTCGAGTCGCTCAGGATACTCGGCCGGGCCCTGGAGAGCCTCGAACTGCTCAACGGCGGGCGTCTGGCGGTCATGACGCTGAAGCACTCCGATTTCGAGGCCTTCGGCGCCCGGGTCGAGCACAGCGAGAACGTCATCAACTACGGCACCATGATCCCCGGGGTCAGGATGTCCATACTGTTCCGCGAGGACCCTGAGCGGGTCAACATCACTTTCCGTTCGCGCGGCCACGCCGACGTCAGCCACCTCGCCCGCCAGTTCGGCGGCGGCGGCCACCGCAACGCGGCCGGCTGCCGTATGAAGGCCACGCTGGCCGAGGCCAGGGAAAAGGTGCTGGAAGCCGCCCTGCCCATGCTCAAGCCTTCCTGAAGCGTCTTTATGCAGCCCATTCCCTCGGGCATCTTCCTCTTCGACAAACCCGCCGGCATAACCTCGCACGACGCCGTGGGCCTGCTGCGCCGCGCGCTGGGACACAGGCGGATAGGCCATACCGGCACGCTGGACCCGATGGCGACGGGGCTGCTCGTTATGCTCTCGGGGGCCGCGACCAGGCTGCAGGCCGGCCTGCAGGGCTGTTCCAAGACATATGCGGGGCGCATCAAGCTGGGCGAGACCACCGACACCTGGGACGCCGCGGGCGAAGTGCTGGCCTCCGCCGCCGCGGACGGCGTCACGAGGGAGGCCGTCGCCGCCGCCATCCCCGCCTTCACGGGCAGGATAATACAGCAGGTCCCGCCTTATTCCGCCGTGAAGGTCGGAGGCCGGCAGCTTTACAGGATGGCGCGCAGGAAAGAGGAGACGCCCGTGGTGAAGCGGGAAGTGGAGCTCCGCTGGCTCTCCTGGGACTGGCTCCCGCCTTTCGTGGATTTCGTCATAGAATGCGCCGGCGGCACCTATATCAGGTCCGTGGCGCACGAGCTGGGCGCCGCGCTGGGCTGCGGCGGCCACCTGGCCGCGCTGCGCAGGACGCGCGTGGCCGGCTGGAGGGTGGAGGCCGCCGTCACGGCCGATTTCCTGCGTTCGGCCCCGCGCGAGGCCGTCCTGGCCCGCCTGCTGCCGGCGGAGACCGCCGCGTGAAACGCTCCTGCCGGAACAGCCGCACTGCGGCCACAGGTGCGCGGAGCTATGCGACGTGCCTGACCATCGGCGCCTTCGACGGGGTGCACCTGGGCCACGCCCGGCTTATAAGGACGGTCGTGGCCCAGGGCCGCTCGAGAGGCTGGAAGAACTCGCTCGTCTATTTCCCCCTGCCTCCCAAGTTCGTGTTCTCCGGCGTTCACGAGAACTGCCTGATAACGCTGCCTTCCGAAAGGGAGGCGGCTCTCCGGGGGCTCGGACTGGATTCCATCACCCCCGTGCCTTTCACCGACGAGATAGCCTCCATGGACGCGGAGGCTTTCTTCGCCGAGATAGTGCGCGGCCGCTTCCGCGCCGACGGCCTCTGCGTGGGCGCCGACTTCGCCTTCGGCCGCGGCCGCTCCGGCGGCGCGGCTTTCCTGCGCGCGGCCTGCCGCCGCGAGGGAGTGCTGTTCCGCTCCGTGCCCTTCGTTTCGCGCGGAGGCAGGAAGATCTCCTCCACGCTGGTCAGGGAACTGCTCTGGGAGGGGCGCGTGACGGCCGCCGCCGACTGCATGGGGCGCAATTACAGGGTATCGGGCCCGGTAATACGCGGCGCGGGACTGGGCGCGAAGCTGGGGTACCCGACGGCCAATATCGGGGCCGATCCGCTCAAGATCCTCCCCCCCGGCATCTTCGCGGCCCTCTGCCGCCTGGAAGGCCGGGAGTTCCCCTGCGTGGCTAATTCCGGGCGCAGGCCTACGGTGAACACCCTGGGCGGCAGGATGCTGCTGGAAGCGCATATACTCGATTTCTCGGGCCAGATATACGGCGAGACCGCGGAAGTGGAATTCCTGAAGAGGCTGCGCGCCGAGGAGCGTTTCCCCTCCAAAGAGGAACTGGTGCGCGCCATCGGCCGCGACATAGCGGCCGCCCGTTCCTATTTCGGCCGCCGCCGGCGCGCCGCGGCCTGAACTCAGCCCCTGCGCCGTCCGACGTATTCGCCGCCCGGCCGGGCCGGCGCGGCGAGTTCCCCCTCCGACATGACGACCCTGCCGCGCAGCACCGTGTGCCGCGGGAAACCGTATAACTTCATGCCCTGGTAGGGCGAATAGTCCGAAGCGTGGCCGAGGTCCCGCCAGTCGACGGTCCGGCGGTGTTCCGGCGCTATGAGGGCGAAGTCGGCGTCGGAGCCCGGGCGGATGACGCCTTTGCGCGGGTAGAGCCCGGCTATCCTGGCGGGATTTTCGCATAAAAGCTCCGCCATGCGGGCCAGCGACAACTTCCCCGCTTTTACGCCCAGGGTATAGACCAGCGGCAGCAGGGTGGCCGTGCCGGGCAGTCCCATGGGCAGTTTCCGCAGGTCCCCTCCCCAGGCGTCCTTGCGGGCCCTGGTGAAAGCGCAGCTGTCGGTCGCTACGACGTCCACTCCTCCCCCGGCGGCGGCCTTCCACAGCCCGGCGGCGGACTTTTTGTCCCGCAGCGGGGGGCAGCACGAATACAGGTGCCCGTCGCGCCGTTTCAGCGCGCTCTCGTCGAGCGCCATGTACTGGGGGCAGGTCTCGACGTATATCCTGGCCCCGTCCCTGCGGGCGCGCGCCGCTATCGCGGCGGTGAAAGCGTGGGAGACGTGCACTAGGTAGAGTTCCCCGCCCGTCCGGGCGGCCCAGCCGGCCGCGGCCGCTGCGGCCGACCATTCCGTGGCCGGAGGCCTGGTAAGGGCCAGGGCATGGGCCCCGGCGCGCGGCGGCCTCGCCGAGAGCAGGTCTATGGCGGGGCCGTTCTCCGCGTGCAGACAGATAAGCGCTCCGGTGCGGCGGGAGGCCTCCAGGGCCTCGCGCAGTTCCCCTCCCTCCGCCATAAGGCCGCGGGAGGCGTAGGCGGAGAAGAACTTGAAGGTCGGGGCGCCGTCCTTCACCAGCCGCGCGATCTGTCCGGCCGGGTCCCTGAGGGCGCTCCATGACGGCACCACGCAATGGAAGGCGTAATCGCAGTGCATGCGTCCTTCCGCCTCGGCCAGCCGGTCGTCGAGTCCCTTGCGCAGCGGGACGCCGCGGCCCTGGCCCGTATAATCTATGACGGTAGTGACGCCGCCCAGGAGGGCCGCGGCGGAGCCAGTGGAGAAAGTATCGTCGTTCCAGCTGCGGGGGCCCAGTTTAAGGCGGTAGTGGACGTGGGCGTCGATCGCGCCGGGCAGCACCAGGAGGCCCGCCGCCTCCAGGACCCGCGCGCCCTCCGGCGCTTTCAGGCGGGGGCCGATCGCGGCTATCCTGCCGCCGCGGCAGAGTATGTCGGCGCGGGCGGCCGAGCCGCCGCGCAGGACGGAACCGCCGCGTATCAGCAGCGGCGCGGGCTGCATTTATTCTCTCCGCGGCGGGGCCGCCAGGAAGGCCGTCGAGGCGAGCAGGGTGGCCCCGAGGAAGGTGAGACCGCAGAGCGTCAGCCAGCCCCAGATCACCGTCGGGTCGTGCTCGGCCTGTATGACGATATAAGCGAGGTAGGCCAGGAAGGCGGTGGAAACGGCCCAGAAAAATCCGAACAGGGTCCTTGCCGCGCCTCTCATACGATAAATTTAATAGATTTGGGTCCCGGTGTCAATCGCGCGACTTCCAGGTCATGAAGCCCGCGGCCGACAGCTCCGCGTGGAGCTTCCTGAGCAGGTCGGCGGCGCCGCGTCCGCCGGGGCTGAAAAGAACGGCCCCTTTTTCCCTGCGGAAGGCCGCGGCGCCGGCCCGGCGGCCGGCCTCCGCCAGCTCCGCCGGCTCCGGGCCGCCGATGACGGCGGCCTCCGCGCCGGCCGGCCCCTCGTGCAGGGAAAGGAAAGCCCTGCGCCCGGGGGCGCGGGAGGAGATGAGCGTGCCTTCTCCGGGATGGAAAGCCGAGCGCAGATGGAGCCTGACGCCCAGCGCCGCGGCGCGGCGCAGCGCGCGCAGTTGGCGCACCTCGGTGCCGAAAAGCGCCAGCGTCTCGAGTTCGCCGTAGGTCATGGCCGGGACCTTGCGCGCCTCGGGGACCAGCGAAGGGTTGGCGGAATACACCCCTTTCACGTCGGTGAGCAGTTCGCAGCATCCGGCTTTCAGGGCGTGGGCCAGCTCCACCGCGGTAAGGTCCGAGCCGCCGCGGCCCAGCGTGGTCAGGTCCCCCCTGCCGTCGGCCCCCTGGAAGCCGCATACCACCGCCACCCTGCCGGCGCGCAGTTCTTTCATCACCCGGGCCGGGGACAGTTCTTTTATTCCCGCGGCGCCGAAAGAGGTATCCGTGAGGAAGCCGGCCTGGGCCCCGGTCAGGGAGACGGCCGGCACGCCGAGGGCGTCGAGGGCCATGGCCAGCAGCGACGCGCTGATGAGCTCGCCGCAGGAGAGGAGGGCGTCGGTCTCGCGGGCCGGCGGCCGCGGCGAGACCCGCCCGGCCAGGGCCAGCAGTTCGTCGGTGGTCTCCCCCGGCGCCGAGACCACGGCGGCCACCGCGCGGCCCTTTCTCCGGGCCGCCTTTATCCGCCCGGCCGCGAAGCGCAGCTTCCCCGCGTCGGCCAGGGAGGTCCCTCCGAACTTCATCACTATCGTTCTCATGGGTTCCGTCGCGCGAGAAACGGGGCGCCGGGGTTCACACCATCGTGGCGGTGACGCGTATGACTTCCGAGAGCGTGGTCACGCCGGCCCTGGCCTTGGTGATGCCGTCCATCAGCAGCGTGCGCATCTTGCCCGACTGGAGGGCCGTGCGCTTGATCAGGTCCGTCGGCGCGTGGTCGAGCACCTGTTTGCGCACCTCCTCGCTCATCAGCATGAGCTCGAAGATGCCGGTGCGGCCCAGGTAGCCGGTATTGCGGCAGTGCGGGCAGCCTTTCTCCACCTTGTAGTCCGCGTCCGGGCGGAGTATGAGCTCCTTCACTATCTTCCCCTCGTGCTCGTCCATGTTCTTGACGAACTCGTTGACGACGGACTCCGACGGCGGGGCGGCCTTCTGCGCGCACTGGGGGCAGACCTTGCGGACCAGGCGCTGGCTCATCGCGCCCAGCATGGAGGAGGCGATCAGGAACGGCGGCACGCCCATCTCGAAGAGGCGTTCGATGATGCTGGGGGCGTTTATCGTGTGGATGGTCGTGAAGAGCAGGTGGCCCGTCAGCGCCGAGCGCAGGCTTATCTCCGCCGTCTCGTAGTCGCGTATCTCGCCGACCATGATGACGTCCGGGTCCTGGCGCAGTACCGTGCGCAGGCCCTCGGCCCAGGTGAAGCCGCTCTTGTTGTTGATCTGGGCCTGGTTGATCCCCTCGAGGCGGTACTCGACGGGGTCCTCCAGCGTGATGATGTTTATCATCGGCGTGTTGATGTTCTTGAGCATCGCGTAGAGGGAGGTCGTCTTGCCGGAGCCGGTGGAGCCGGTGATGAAGAAGATGCCGTAGGGGTTGCGGATGAGCTTCTTTATGATCGTCAGCGACTCCTGGTCCATGCCTGTCTGTTCCAGGTCCAGGCCCAGCTGCTGGCGGTCCAGTATGCGCAGCACCAGCTTCTCGCCGTTGACCGTGGGAAAGGAGGAGACGCGGACCTGTATGGGCCGTCCGGCGATTATCTTCTGGAAGCGGCCCTCCTCGGTGCGGAAAGAGGCCGGCGGTTCCGGGTCGAAGCCGGCGAGCACGCGGATGCGCTGGGTCAGCGGGATGTCGGCGTTCTTGGGGGCGCTGAGCATGTCCTGCAGAATGCCGTCCACGCGGAAGCGGACGCGCAGGTTCGCCGCCTGCGTCTCTATATGCACGTCGCTGGAGCGCTCGGCCACCGCGTGCTCCAGTATCAGGTCGCTGAGCTTGATGGCCAGGTCTATGCCGGGGGCCCGCCCTTTCGATCTTACGAGGTCGTTATAGCCCTCTTCCAGGGTGCCGGAGGGCGCGGCGCCGGGCCGCTGGGCCGTCGGCTGCTGTCCTTCGGAATCCTTGTTCTGTCCCCAGAATGCCATTGTATCCTCCGATAACCCGCTCTTGTCCCCGCCAGTACTTTTCAAATTATACTAAAAGCGGTTCACTTGTATTCGACCGCGAGGATGGTGAATTCCTTCTCGCCGGACGGGAGGCGGACCCTGAGCCTGTCCCCCGCCTTGGAGCCGAGGAAGCCCTGCGCCAGCGGCGAGGCGACCGAGATCTTGCCCGAGGCCGGGTCGGCCTCGTCGGTGCCCGCCAGGGTGTAGCTCTTCTCCGCGCCCGACTTCTCGTCGCGCACCTTTACGGTGGCGCCTATGCGGACCTCGTCCTTGTTGACGGCGAGGTCGTCGGTGATCCTGGCCTTGCGCAGCCTGGCTTCGAGTTCGGCTATGCGCTGCAGGACCAGGGCCTGCTTCTCCTTGGCGTAGATGTAGCCGGCGTTCTCCTTGAGATCGCCCTGCTCGCGGGTCTCGCCTATTTCCCTGGAAAGTTCGTTCTTCTCGGCGTTGAGACGCGCGATCTCCCCGCGCAGTTTCTCGTAGCCGTCTTTTGACAGGTAAATGTCCGACATCTCTCCCCCTGAAAAATTCCCCGCTCTGGTCCGTGCGGCCGGTACTGCCTGGCGCGGGCACTGGACGGCGAGCGGGGAAATAATATCGTGGCACCGAGTGGAATCGAACCACTGACCTAGCGCTTATGAAACGCCCGCTCTAACCCCTGAGCTACGGTGCCACTAAATCCGTAATGGCGGGCAGGTTTCACCACCGGGGGCGGCTTCCCCGTACTGACGGGAAGTCGCCTTCGGGTGGAACGGGGAAAGTATAGCAAAATGGCCGGTTCGCTGACAATTTCACGCCCCCAGGCCGCCGCCCAGGCCGCCGCTATTGCCTACCGCGGCCCTATTTATTAGAATTCCGTGACGGGTCTCAAGAACAGCCTTAAAGGGGTTTAACAATGGCTAACGAAACCAAGAAACTTACCAAGGAAGAGCTCCTGGCCAAGGCCAATAAGCCGGCCGAAGAATCGATGAAGCTCCATCCCTTCTACAAGGGCAAGGTGGAGGTCACGCCCAAGTCCTGCGTCCGGAACATAGACGATTTCGCCATCTGGTACACCCCCGGCGTGGCCGCGGTGTGCAAGGATATACACAAGAACCCCGAGAAGGTCTACGAGCACACCAATAAGGGCAATATGGTGGCCGTGGTCTCTGACGGCACCCGCGTGCTGGGCCTGGGCGATATCGGCCCCGAGGCCGGCCTGCCGGTCATGGAGGGCAAGGGCCTGCTGTTCAAGTACCTCGGCGGCGTGGACGCTTTCCCCATCTGCCTCGACACTAAGGACCCAAAAGAGATAATCCGCACCGTGCAGCTGCTGGCCCCCTCCTTCGGCGGCATCAACCTCGAGGATATAGCCCAGCCCAAGTGCTTCGATATCCTAGACGAACTGCGCGCGACCATGAAGATCCCGGTCTGGCACGACGACCAGCAGGGCACGGCCACGGTCTGCCTGGCCGGCCTGATAAACGCCCTCAAGATAGTCAAGAAGGACATCAAGGACGTGAAGATAGTTCTTTTCGGCGCGGGCGCGGCCAATATCCGCATCGGTACGCTGTATATGCATTATGGCGCCAAGCCCGAGAATCTCGTCTACGTCGATTCCAAGGGCACGCTGCACAAGGGCCGCACGGACCTGCAGAATCACCGCGAGAAATGGCATATGTGCCAGGTGACCAACGGCGGTCAGCTCGTCGGCAAAATAAACGACGCGCTCAAGGGCGCCGACGTGCTCAGCGCCGCCTCGACCCCCGGCCCCGACGTCATAAAGAAGGAATGGGTGGCGACGATGAACAAGGACGCGATCTGCTTCCTGACTGCCAACCCGATCCCCGAGATGTGGCCCTGGGACGCCAAGGAGGCCGGAGCGAAGGTGGTCGGCACCGGCCGCTCGGACTTCCCCAACCAGGTCAACAACTCGCTGGGCTTCCCCGGTATCTTCCGCGGCGCCCTGGACGTGCAGGCCAAGACCATCACCGACGAGATGTGCGTGGCAGCCGCCGAGGCGCTGGCCGGCTACGTGGTCAAGAAGGGCAAGATGAGCGAGGATTACCTGCTGCCGCACATGGACGAGCCCGAGGTCTTCATCGACGAGGCCGTCGCCGTGGGCCTGAAGGCCATCGAGCAGGGCATCGCCCGCAAGCCTCTGACCGAGGCGGAACTGCGCGCCAGCGCCGAGTTCTTCGTTCACCGCGCCCAGAAGGACGTGGAAGTGCGCCAGAAGGCCGGCATCGTCAAGCTGCCGTAGCCTTCCCCCCTCCCGAACAAAAGAGCCCGGGGGAGACCCGGGCTCTTTTTTCTAGCGATGGTTATTTGATAGACGTGGCTTCCCGGGCGGGGATGCGCTCGTCACGGTTCGCTTTTTCCGGGATACACCTTCGCTTCATTCGGCCGACCAAGAACTCGGCCCGGGCGCATAGCGCCTCGGGCCTCAGACATTCTTGGTCGTCCGGCAGTGCCGGTACCCTCATTCCGCTCGGGAAAAAGCTCCGCATGTTCCTCGCCGCATCCCCGCCCGGAAAGCCTTACCGCTAACCGCTCCCGTCATCCCCTAGTTGCTACTGATTCATCAAAGAAGTTTTGCTATTGAGACTAGAAACGCGGCATATCAGCGATATTGGCTAGAGTTTTCCCTGGATTCCTAGTTCTCGTCTAATTTGATTATGTAAAGCGTCAAAATTTATGAGGGTGTGATTGACTGAAAGGTTCTTTATCTGACGAACTGTCTCGTTATAGAGTTTGATGGTTTCTGGGGACCCATACATGACGAGATTTGTACTGTTCTTCTGTGCAAGACTATTAATGCCCCCGCTATCTGTGACTTCTTTTGATTCGACTCCGAATCGGAAGTAGTTAAGGGTAAGTATTACTTCTCTATAGGCATCTTCTCGCTTCTTTCGTATTTCTTTTTCAATGGCCTGCTTGTACTGAAGATAATTCGAAAACCATATGCCGCACAGGGAAATCAGTGCTCCAATAAGGACGCCTAGTAGCGATTCAGACATTGCTCGCCTCCGGGCTAATTATGCCCCGAAATGCAGTTTATCATTTGTTGGGTAGATAGAGCTCTCCTTGTTGAGAAAGAAAGTCGACCCGATGGGCCTCAATAGTAGAAAACAACTGATCATATCTCGGTAGTTGGTTTTCTTGCGTGGATACACTAGATAAGAGGAAAAGAGTTCCACAACCCTTCTCATCTTGTGGTGTGAAAATGAAACCCCGGAGCGTTTTTCGGCTCCTAATGCCTACTTGGCTAGTAGTTTTACAAAACGGAAGATTGCCGCAAGCGATACTAAAAAAAATGCCCCGATTCCTGGACTGTTATGCTTTGCGATTTTAAGCATCGAGTAGAAGGTTAGCCAAGCAATAAGGAAATGCAATAACAAGTTTTAGAACTTCTCCATTGACTTGATTGAATGTCAGGATTAAGGCCCCCGCAGATATTAGGCCTAAAATGTAAAACAAGTACTTCAAAGATACGCCTACAACCCAAAGTGGAATATCGGCAGCTTTCATGGGTTTAATACTCCTGTGCCTGCAACAAATCCCTCTCACGCAACTAAGATGGTGTTTTGGAATTCTTTACTTTAGCATTTTTGTGTTCGGCTAAGGAGACAGCCGGGGGAGGCAGGGGGCCGGCGCGGCAAAACCTTCACGGAGGCCGGAGCATCGTAAGCGCGGAGGCCGAGTGAGGAGGGCCGAGCGCTATGCGCGAGAGCCCGTGTTTTGCGTGCCGGCCCCCTGCCATGCCCCCGAATAGTTTTCCTTAATTACCCCTTCGAGGCGCGGTAGCGGCGGATGAGGGCGTTGGTGGAGGAGTCGTGGGCGAGCTCCGGCTCGGTCTTGGCTTCGAGCTCCGGGGCTATGCGGCCCGCCAGCACCTTGCCCAGCTCCACCCCCCACTGGTCGAAAGGCCCCACCTGCCAGATCGCGCCCTGCGTGAACACGCAGTGCTCGTAGAGAGCCACGAGCTTCCCCAACGCGGCCGGCGTCAGTTCGTCGAGCAGCATGGTCGTCGACGGGCGGTTGCCTTCGAAAGTCTTGTGCGGTATCAGCCATTCCTTAACGCCCTCTTTCTTCAGCTCCTCCGCCGTCTTGCCGAAGGCCAGCGCCTCCGCCTGCGCTAAGACGTTCGCCATCAGCAGGTCGTGGTGGCGGCCTAGCTTGTGGACGGGCTTGGAGAAGGCGATGAAGTCGCAGGGTATCAGCTTGGTGCCCTGGTGTATGAGCTGGTAGAAGGAGTGTTGGCCGTTGGTGCCGGGCTCGCCCCAGTAGATCTGGCCGGTCTGGTAGTCCACCGGGCGGCCGTCGAGCGTGACGCCCTTGCCGGTGCTCTCCATGGTCAGCTGCTGCAGGTAAGCCGGGAAGCGCTTGAGATACTGCTCATAGGGCAGCACCGCTATGCTCTGCGCGCCGAAGAAGTTGTTGTACCACACGCCGAGCATCCCCATCAGCACCGGCATATTGCGGTCGAAAGGCTCGGTGCGGTAATGTTCGTCCATCTCGCGCGCGCCTTCCAGCATCGCGCGGAAATGCTTCGGCCCTATCGCGATCATCGTCGACAACCCTATGGCCGAGAACATGGAATAGCGGCCGCCCACCCAGTCCCAGAAGCCGAACATGTTCTTCGTATCGATGCCGAACTCTTTGACCTTCGCGGCGTTGGTCGAGACCGCGACGAAGTGCTTCGCGATGGCCGCCTTGTCCTTGAGTCTGGCCAGCGCCCAGTCCCGGGCCGTCCCGGCGTTGGTCATGGTCTCCTGCGTGGTGAAGGTCTTGGAGGCCACTATGAAGAGCGTCTCGGCGGGGTCGAGGTCGACGACGGCCTCGGCGAAATCCGTGCCGTCTATGTTGGAGACGAAGCGGAAGGTCAGGCCGCGCTGAGAATAGTCCTTGAGCGCCTCGTAGGCCATGACGGGGCCCAGGTCGGAGCCGCCGATGCCGATGTTCACGATGTTCTTTATCTTCCTGCCGGTATGGCCCTTCCATTTGCCGCCGCGCACCTTGGCCGCGAAGGATTCCATCTTTTCCAGCACCTCGTGCACCTGGGGGATCACGTTCTCGCCGTCGACGGCGACGACCGCGCCCTTGGGGGCGCGCAGGGCTGTGTGCAGCACCGCGCGGCCCTCGGTGACGTTTATCTTGCCGCCGTTGAACATGGCCTCGATGGAGTCGCGCAGGCCGGAGGCCCGGGCCAGCGCCGAGAGCAGTTTTATGGTCTCGACGGTGACGCGGTGTTTGGAATAGTCGAAATAGATGCCGGCGGCCTCGAGCGAGAGGTTCTCCCCCCGCTTCGGATCGTTGGCGAAGAGGTCCCGCAGGTGGACCTTGCTCATCTTGGCGTAATGCTTCTCCAGGGCCTGCCACTGGGTCAGGCTCTTAAGCGGCGTCTTCTCACCGGTCATGATGTTCTTCCTTTATTTGTTTAGGACCCGCTTGAACTCGCGGGTGATGGCCGGCACGACCTCGTTCACGTCGCCCACTATCCCGTAGGTCGCTACCTTGAAGATGGGGGCTTCGGGGTCCTTGTTGACGGCCACGATGATCTTCGACGACTGCATCCCGATAAGGTGCTGTATCTGGCCCGAGATGCCGCAGGCGAAGTAGATCTTGGGCACGACGGTCTTGCCGGTCTGGCCCACCTGGTGCGCGTAGGAGATCCAGTCCGCGTCCACGGCGCTGCGGCTGGCGCCGACCGCGCCGCCCAGGACTTTGGCCAGGTCCTCGAGCAGGGCGAAGCCTTCCTTCCCACCCATACCGCGCCCGCCGGCCACGATTATGTCGGCTTCGGAGAGGTTCACGGTGGCGCCGAGCTCTTCGACCATCTCAAGCAGCTTTGTGCGCGAAGCGTAGGCCTCCGCCGGGTAATCCTTCTTTATGACCTCGGTCTTGCGTCCTTTTTCGACGGGCGCTTCCCGCATGACCTTGTGGCGCACCGTGGCCATCTGCGGCCTGTGGTTAGGGGCGGTAATGGTGGCCATGATATTGCCGCCGAAGGCGGGGCGGGTCTGCAGCAACAGCCGCTCCTTGGCGTCTATGTCCAGCGCCGTGCAGTCGGCCGTCAGGCCGGCGTCGGCCTTGATGGCTACGCGCGAGATGAGGCTGCGGCCTATGGTGGTGGCGCCGCAGAGCAGGACTTCGGGCTTGTATTCCTCGACGAGGCGCGAGAGCACCTCGGAATAGGGCTCGTCCTGGTAGGCCTTGAGCGACGGGTGGCCGACATAGTAGACCTTGTCCGCGCCGCGCTCGCCCAGCGACTCCGCGACGGCGTCCAGGCCCTCGCCCAGCAGCACCGCGGCTAGCTTTACGCCCAGCTTGTCGGCCAGCTTGCGGCCCTCGCCCAGCAGTTCGTATGAGATGGACTGTACCACGCCTTTCTTCTGCTCGCAGAAGACCCAGACGTCCTTGTAGGCGCTGAGGTCCTTCTTCGCCCCCCCCGCCTTTTCCATCTCTATGGCGGAGAAGCGGCAGGCGGCCACGCAGGAGCCGCAGAGCGTGCAGAGGGCCATGTCTATGACGGCTTTTTTCTCCGACATATGTATGGCGCCGAAGGGGCAGGCTTTGACGCAGAGCGTGCAGCCCGTGCATTTCTCGAGGTGGACTTTTATGGAGGCCATCAGACGACCTCCCCTTTGAGAAGTTCCGCCAGTTCCTTGGCGACGTCGCCCGCGGAGCCGGAGATCATCTCTCCGCCCTTGCGCGGCTCGGGCGTGAATATCTTGACGACGCGCGTCGGCGAGCCGTCCAGGCCCAGCGCGGCCGGGTCGGCGTCGATGTCGGCGGCCGTCCACTTCGATATCTTCGCGGATTTGGCGCGCATCATGCCCTTGATGGACGGCATGCGCGGGGTGTTTATCTCCTTTACGACGGTGAAAAGGCAGGGCAGCGGGGTCTCGACCACGTCGAAGCCCTCTTCGGTCATGCGCTCCACCACTGCGGTCTTCTCGTTTATCTCGCGTATCTTCCGCACATAGGTGACCTGGGGTATGTCGAGGTGGGCGGAGATGCCGGGCCCCACCTGCGCGGTGTCGCCGTCGGAAGCCTGCTTGCCGCAGACGATGACGCCGTAGTCGCCTATCTTCTCTATGGCGGCCGAGAGCGTGTAGCTGGTCGCCCAGGTGTCGGAGCCGGCGAACTTGCGGTCGCTGACCAGCACGCCTTCGTCGCAGCCCAGCGCGATGGCGTCGCGCAGGGCCTTCTCGGCCTGCGGCGGGCCCATCGTGACGGCCGTGACCTTGCCGCCCACCTTTTCCTTCAGCCGTACCGCCTCCTCTATGGCGTAGGCGTCGAAGGGATTGATGACGCTCTCCACTCCGTCGCGTACCAGCGTATTGGTCGCCGGGTCTATCTTGACGTCGGTGGTGTTGGGGACCTGCTTGATGCAGACTATGATGTTCATCTCAATCCTTCTGC
The DNA here is from genome assembly GCA_019135865.1 of Elusimicrobiota bacterium. Taxonomy (GTDB): domain Bacteria; phylum Elusimicrobiota; class Elusimicrobia; order Elusimicrobiales; family UBA9959; genus UBA2231. The sequence goes on along the minus strand of JAGVVD010000043.1, from coordinate 6,341 downwards.
AGGGACTCCTTTATCAGGTTCGCCGCTATGACATTGCGCTGTATCTGGTTGGTGCCCTCGTAGATCTGGGTTATCTTGGCGTCGCGCATGAACTTCTCGACGGGGTAGTCGCGCATGTAGCCGTAGCCGCCCATGAGCTGCACGGCGTCGGTGGTGACCTTCATCGCCATGTCGCTGGCGAAGAGTTTCGACATGGCCGACTCGCGGGAGATGGACTTGGCGCCGGAATCCACCATGCGGGCGACGGCGTAGGTCAGCGCGCGGGCGGCCTCTATCTGCGTGCCCATGTCGGCTATCATGTGCTGCACGGCCTGGAAACCGGTCACCGGCTGGCCGAACTGCACGCGGGTGCGGGCGTACTCGAGCGCGTGGTCGAAGGCGCCCTGCGCCATGCCGACGGCCTGGGCGGCCACGCCGGGGCGGGAGGTGTCGAGCGTCTTGAGCGCGGCTATGAAGCCCATCCCCTCGCGGGAGAGGAGGTTGGCGGCGGGCACTTCGCAGTCGGTGAAGATGACCTCGCGCGTGGCCGAGGCGCGTATGCCCATCTTCTTCTCCTTCTTGCCGAACTCCATGCCCTTGGTCCCCTTCTCCACTATGAAGGCGCTGGCGCCGCGCACGCCCTTCTTCCTGTCGGTCATCGCGATGACGGTGTAGATCTCGGCCTCGCCTGCGTTGGTGATCCACTGCTTGGTACCGTTGAGGATGTACTTATCCCCCTCCTTGCGCGCCGTGGTCTGTATGGCGGTGGCGTCGGAGCCGGCGCCGGCCTCGGTCAGGCAGAAGGCGGCCAGTTTGCGGCCGCCGGCTATCTCGGGCAGGTATTTCTTCTTCTGCTCCTCGGAGCCGGTCAGCAGTATCGGGAGGGCGCCGAGGGCTGAGCTGGCGTAGCCCAGGGCTATGGCGCCGCAGGCGCGGGAGAGCTCCTCTGTCACGACGCACATGTCCAGGATTCCGCCGCCCAGACCGCCGTACTGCTCCGGGATATAGATGCCGAAAAGGTCGCTCTCGGCCAGCACTTTCATGATCGGCCAGGCGAATTCCTCGCTTTCGTCGTACTGGGCCGCGACGGGGGCTATTTTCTCGCGGGCTATCCTGCGGGCGAGGTCGCGCACCATTACCTGCTGTTCATTGAGGAAATAATCCATTTCGGGGGCTCCTTGTCTTGGCCGCGGGGCGTGCCGGTCGGCCGGGAGATAAAGCCCGGGTAACTCCGCGGAGTTTCCCGGGCCGCCTATCGTATGTATGATACTAAAAAGATGTCCGCCGTTTGAACCGTGCCGGACGGACGCCCGGGCGGACGGTATAATCGAACGGTGGATGACGTGGGGCGCTAGAAACGCTTCCTCAGCGTTATCCTTTGCGCGCTGCCCAGCTCGCCGTAGGGCGTCAGCGCGTAATCGAGCGAGGCTCCGGCCAGGTTCACGCCAGCCCCGGCCGAAAAGCCGCGGTTGTCGTCCTCCGCCGTGGTGCGCCCGGCCAGGTAACCCGCCCGCAGCGACAACGCGGGCAGCAGCGCGTACTCGCTGCCTACGCTCACCACCGTCCGGTCTTCGTGCGCCAGCCGCGTGATGTCCGCGCTCACGCCGAAGCCCGGTATGATATGCGCCAGCGCGCCGGCCGATACGGCCAGCGGCAGCGGGTCCGACTGCTCCAGGTACTTGAGCCCCGGCCCGATATTGCGCGCCGCCAGACCTAAAGTCACACGGCCCAGCCCCGCCGACACGCCCAGGTCGGCCGCGAAAGTGGAGGCTTTCTCGCCGCCCAGCGAACTGGTTATGTACTTAACGCCCGCGCCCAGCCCCAGTCCTTTCACCCGCCCCGCCAGGTTGAACGATACCGCCTGGTCGGTGTTCGAAAAGCTGCCGACCGCCGCGCCGCTGGCATCCCGCGCGGTCATCTCGCCGGCGGCGAAGCGGCTGTAACCCACGCCCGCGCGCAGTCCCTTGAGCGGGAAGGCCGCGGCCGCGAAGTCATGCGACGATTCCATAAGCCAGCGCGTATGGCTCAGGGCCGCCTCCACGCCTCCGCCGCCCAGCAGGCCCGCCGGGTTATAGCCGATGGAGCCGGCGCCGTCGGACGCGGCCGTATAGGCCGAACCCATGCCCACCGCCCTGGCCGATACGTCTATGTTGAGGAACTGCGCCCCGCTGGAACCGGCATAAGCGCCGCCGGCCGGGAGGAGCATCGCTATGGTCAGTATGGTCTTTTTCATGGCGATCACCTCACCACCGCGAATTTGCCGCGGGACTTGAGTTTAGAGCCCGCGCGCTCCGCCTCGACGGTGAAGTAATACACCCCGCTCGCTATATGCCCTTCCCAGGCGTATTCATAGGCGTAGACCGGACTGGTCATCTGCGGCGGACCGGTAAGCGTACGTTCATGTACCAGCGTGCCCGCCACGCTGTATACTTTCAGCTCCACCTTGTCGGCCAGGCCGAACTCCAGGTGGAACACGGGGACAACGCCGCCCTTGGCCGGATTGGGATAGACATACACCTCGCCCAGCCGGAACGCCGCCGCCGGCGACAGCGGGGCCATGAACGAGGAAGGACTATAGCCTCCGCCTTCGGGCACGTAGAATTCCAGCGGGTCGGCCTGATACTGGCCGCGCGACACTATCACCGTATGCGTACCCACGCCCAGCTCGGCCGGGATGATCCCGTTTATCCGCCCGTCGTTCCACAGGCTTAAAGAGGAAGGCAGACCGCCTATCAGCACGCGCGCTATGGCCGCGTCATAAGGCCCGAAGAACGAGCCATAGATATTGAACACCTCGCCGCCGGTCCCCGCCGTCGGCGTCATGCTCGATACCGACGGCTCCACTATCGTCATGGTGGAGGCCGCCGACTGCGACATCCCGCCGTTGAAGCTGCGCCGCACCAGCACGGGATAGTCGCCCTCGCCCAGCGCCGGCAGCTTGCCCTTTATCTGCGTGTCCGTCCAGAGGGTAAGCTGCGCAGTTGTGCCGCCAATGAGCGTCTCGGATTTGCCCGCCGCATAGTTGCCGAAGTTATAACCCGTCAGCGTGAACGGCGCGAGCACCGCCGCCGGCGACGGCGATACCGCCTCAAGCACCGGACCGGCCAGTTCGAAGGACAGCGCCTGCGAATGCGCGACGCCGCCATTAAAGGCGCGCTCGACCAGCACTTCATGCGTGCCGGGCTCTATTGTGCCGGGCACCGTGCCCTTTATCTGGCCGTCGGTCCATAGCGTCAGCGGGCAGGTAGTCCCGCCTATAAGCACCTTCGCGTTATTGGCCACATAGTTGCCAAACCCCGAGCCCGTCAGCGTGAACGGCAGGCCGATAGGCCCCGACGAAGGGATTATCGCCGCCAGGGCCGGCACGGTCAGTGTGAAGGGCAAAGGCTGCGAAGCCGCCAGCCCGCCATTGAGCTGGCGCTGTACTATCACTTCACGCGCGCCTGGCTCTATGGTCCCCGGCACCGTACCTTTGATCTGCGTATCGGTCCACAGTGTAAGCGGGCAGGTGGTTCCACCTATAAGTACACGGGTATAATTGGCCACATAGTTGCCGAAGCCCGTCCCGTCCAGCACGAATGGCAGGCCTATTGGACCCGACGCCGGGGTTATCAGCTGCGCCGACGGTGCGACCACGTCGAAGTCCAGCGCCGAAGAGCGTATTAATCCGCCGTTGAGTTCGCGTTCGACTATGACCTCGTGCGGGCCCGCTGCCAGGACGCCCGGCACCGTGCCCTTTATCTGCGTGTCGCTCCATAAGGTCAACGGGGCCGTGGTCCCGCCTATAAGCACGCGCGTCCAACCGGCTGAATAATTGCCGAAGCCCGCGCCATAGATAGTAAAAGGAATACCTATGGGTCCCGCCACCGGCGTCATGCTGGCCGCGTCCACCGCCAGCACGGTAAAGGACATCGCCGGGCTGTGCATCACGCCGCCGTCGGCCGTCCGACGCTCCACCAGCACCGGGTACTGCCCGGTAGCCAGCCCGCCGGGCACCGTCCCTTTTATCTGGCCGTCTGTCCACAGGGTAAGCGGGCATGTCGTCCCGCCCATGAGCACCGTAGTGTAATTAGCCACATAGTTACCGAAACCGGAGCCGGCTATCGTAAAGGGCATTCCTATCGGCCCCGACGACGGCGCTATCCAGTCCGCCTCCATGTTCCGCAGGTCGAACATTACGGTCGCCGACCGCACCAGCCCGCCGTTGAGCGCGCGTTCGACCAGCACTTCATGCATACCGGGCGCTATTGTGCCGGGAATGGTCCCTTTGATCTGCCTGTCGGTCCACAGGGTAAGCGGGCAGGTGGTACCACCGATAAGCACACGGGTATAGTTGGCCACGTAATTGCCGAAGCCGGACCCCGTCAGCGTGAAAGGCAGGCCGATAGGGCCGGACGAGGGCGTTATATCGGCCAGGGCCGGTACGACGACAGTGAACGAAGAGGTCTCGGCCAGCAAGCCAGTCCCGCGCATCACCAGGACCGGGTATTCCCCCGCCGCCAGCGAGCCCGGCACAGTCCCTTTTATCTGCGTGTCGGTCCATAGTGTCAGCGGCGCGGTGGCGCCGCCTATCAGCGCCAGCGTAGTGCCCGCCGAGTAACTCCCGAACCCGGAGCCCATTATTGTAAACGGCAGCCCTATCGGGCCGGAAGAGGGCGTGATGGAAGCCTCCGCCTCGCCCGACGAAGGCGCGACCGTGAAGTAGGCAGTCCTAACCGCCGAAGTATTCCCCACCATGTCATGGGCCAGGTAATAGACGGTATGCGTGCCGGGGGTGAGCGTGAACGGGCCTTCATAGCCCGAATTGCCGCAGGTGCCGCGCGGGCCGTCATCTTCCTCATCCTCGCCCTCCCCTTCTTCGCCGTCGCCTTCACCGCCTTCTCCCTCGCCGTCGCCGCCTTCCTCCTCCGGCGGGCAGCTGTCGAACGCGACGTCTATAAGAAATTCCGTTTCATAGATACCGGTGGAGAAGCCGTCGTCAACAGGATCGAAAGCCTCCAGCGTTATGGAAGCCCCCGCCACCAGGAACGACTCGCCCCCGTCGGGCACTTCCACGCCGTCCGCGTAGAGCGTCACTACCGGCGGTATGTCGTCCACGAAGACCGGGGTGGAGTTCGCGAGCTCGAAGTTGCCGGCATTGTCCACGCTGAAATAGTACAGCGTGTGAGGTCCGGCGGGCATGCTGAACGGCCCGGTATAGACCGGATTGAGGCAGGTGCCCAGCGGGGCCTGCGGATCTAGTACTTCGAATCCGCCGCATTCCTCCGGGGAGACGTCGATGAGCAGAGCGATGAAATCCACTCCGGAGGAAACCCCGCCGGAGACCTGGTCCGAAGCGCCCAGGACCAGCGTGTCGGACGGGCCCAGGCACGGCGTATCGCCGCAATATACCACCTCGTCCCCGAGGTTCCAGAGAAGCTCCGTGCGCGGCGGCGTGCCGTCGGAGAGCAGCGCGCGGGACCTGAATTCCTCGCGGTTGCCCCAGTGGTCGTAACTGGCGTAATAGACCGTATGCGCGCCCTCGGGCACCGGGAAAATGCCGCCGTAACGCGGATTGGCGCAGGTCCCGGCCGGGGCGGTGGGGTCGTAAGGCGCGGCCAGACATTCCGGGGTGGGCTCGTGGTCCAGCAGGGCGTAAGTGCCCGCCACGCCGCTCACGTCGCCGATATTGGCCCGGTCGTCGGCCGTCAGGTCGACATAGGTCTCGGGCGTGACCAGGAACTGGTTTTCGGAATATTGCATTTCGCCTATAAGAGCGAATTCGGTCCGCGGCGCGGTCACATCGTCCAGCGGCACCATTATGCCGAAAGGCGAAAGGCTGGGCAGCACGGCCTTGGCCGTGAACCCGTCGGAGGTAGTCGCCAGCCGCTCGCAGGCGTCAGGCCCGGCGGGGCAATGCATTATCACCGGCGACGTGCTCTGCCTGACGGTATGCGACGGGTGGTTGACGCCCATGTACAGCGTCATGGGGCCGGTGAACTCCGCGTCGGTCTTGATCTCGTAGACTCTATCCTCTCCGGCCATCTTATAGTCAGGCTGCGACAGGGTGCGCCGCGCGGTGTCGACGGTAATGACGCCCGGCTGCGTCACGCCGCGGATGTCGAGCGACACCAGTCCGGTTTCCAGGCGCTGGATGTCGCCGGCCGGGATCCACTGGTAGAAATGGCGCATGCCGCTCAGGTTCTGGGCGGAAGCGGTAGCCCAGCCTTCGGCTTCCAGATGGAAAGTGGCGGTGCCGTATTCACCCTGTACCCATTCCATGTCACCGTCGCTGTCGCTGTCGATGTATACTTCGTATAAACCGGTATTGGTGTTGCCGTAGGATTCCAGACACAGCTTCAGGGATTCTTTCATCGGGAGAT
>JAGVVD010000006.1 GCA_019135865.1 Elusimicrobiota bacterium | reverse complement strand
CACGGTGCGCCTGCAGCAGGAGACGAACAGGTACTTGAAGAAGATGAGCACGCAGACGCTCACATACGGAGGATAGGAAGATGGCGAAAGTGGAGCAAAGATACGATGCTAGGGCGATGGCGATGGACGCGGACGGCGAATTCACCGAAATCGGCGTCCAGTTCCTCGTGTCCGAGGTCGGGGACGAGGCGGAGGCTCTGAAAGCGGTCAGGGAGGCGGCCCCGGAGGAGTGGGACGAACTCCCGATGGAGTCGCTGGAGATTTCCTCCCGCGACGCGGACGACATCTTCACGGTGGAGGTCAAGTACAAGCACAAGTCCTCCTCCACTTCCTCTTCTAAGGAGAGGAACGAGGAGGAGGCGACGGTCTCCTTCGACTGCGGCGGCGGGACGATGCACCTCACGCACAGCCACGGCCAGCGCATCGCCTACGGCACGAAGAAGGCCGGCGGCGCAATCGGCTGGAACGGCAAGACCGGCGCGGAAATGGCCATATCGGGCGTGGACGTGCCGACGGCGCAGCTCCGCGAGACCTACACCAAGGTCATGCGCCTCTCCCGGATAACCACCTCCTTCAAGCGGAAGGTGGCGAAGCTGGTCGGCAAGGTCAACTCCGGCTCGTTCAAGGGCTGGAGCAAGGGCGGAAGCTGGTGGGCAAGGTCAACTCCGGCTCGTTCAAGGGCTGGAGCAAGGGCGAGGTGATGTTCCTCGGCATGAGCTACTCCTGCCCCGCGAAGAAATCGACGAAGGTGCTGGTTTCCTTCAACTTCGCGGTGCAGCCCAACGAGAACGTCACCATCGCAGGGCACAAGGTCGAGAAGAAGGGCTTTGAATACGCCTGGGCGCTCTCCAAGACCATCGATGACAACGGGACGCCCAAGGCCGACGTGGAGGCAATCTACGTGGACCAGGTCTGCCGCTACGACAGTTTCTCGACCCTTGGACTATAGGAGGCTGGCATGGCATTCTACGGCGACGTGGCGCCGGGCGAGGCGTTTAGGCCGAGCGCGGCGCTCTCCAACGACATACGGCATTTCCTGAACGGCTTGAACGGCTTCGGCGGCAATCCGTTCGGTGCGAACGGCGCTGGCACGGTGAGGATACAGGCCTACAACGCCACGGGCGGCGAGGTCAAGGCGGGGACGGCGGTCAACTTCGACGAATCGAAGAAGATGTCGGGCGACGCCGTTCCAATGAAGTCATTCTCCGACCCGAAGAAACCATGGGGCGTGGTTACCCAGAAACTTGGGGAAGGAGAAATCGGCGACTGCTTCATCAGCGGCCCTGTCACGGTCTCCCTATCCGGCTCGGGCGACTACGCACAGCCGACGGCTGGCAGCCCCTCCGTGTTCACAAGGGGGGCGGAGGGAGCGCCCGTCCTTTACGCCAACGGCGGCAGAGGAGTGATAAACCTCGGTGCTGGGACGTCCGAAAACTACGACGGCCCCTTCGCCCTCTCGTATGACGCGGAGACGAAGATGCTGAAAATCAAGGCGGGATATCTCACGCGCAACGGCGAGTTCCTTTCCGTGGCAGAGGCGGAACTCGCCCCGGAGACAGGCACGGTGTGCGTGAAGACGGAACTGGCAGATGGGGAATGGAGCGAACCCGAAATACTGTTCGCGACGCCCTCGCAGTTCTGCTATCCCATTGGCCATGTGAAAAAGGACGGTGAAGGCGACAAGATGTCCGTCGCGGTGTGCAGCTACCGCGTCCCCGTAGCCGTCATCCTGGCGGTGAAGGACTGCGACGAGGAGAACGACTGATGGCGGAAGACGACAACGAGAAATACCCGCTGACGCTCTGGCGCAACGGAAAGGGGAAGGAACTGGTCATCGGCAGGACGTCCCGGAAGCTCATCCAGTGCTGGACCTGCGCCTGCTGCCATCCTAAAGTCATCGCCAGGCACATCACCAACGCCAGCAGCGAGGAGACCAAGACATGGTGGCTGACGGCCTACCAGGGGGAGCGCATAGGCTTCCCTGGCGGGCGTTGGCGAATCCGCGACGTGGGAGAGGCGCACTACCGCGACCCGTCCGCTGGATGCAGCGGCTCAATCTACAACAACGGGAGGATAGACTCCAAGGGCAGGCTCGTGGGACTTCCCGAGAAATTCGTATCGGGCTACCGGTACAACGGCTACATGGAACTTCAGCAGGGATGCGTGATGCCAAACGGCTCGATAAAATGGCCATGCCCCAACGGATGAGGAGGAACACATGTTTGATTTCAACGCAGACGACACAAGATACACGCACATGCCCTTCGTGGCATACGACGGTGACGGCAATCCGCAGGAATTCTGCTGCATCAACCTGGACAGCCTCTGGAAGCTCCACTGGCTGAAGAACGGGAAATGGGAGCGGATTCCGACTGGGCTGCCAGAGGACGCCACCGAGTGCGGCCCGACCGCCGAATGGGAGGACGGGATGTGGAAGATTTCCTTCATTGCCGGGGGCTGGAATGGCGACCGCCGCTTCCGCCTCTACAGGATGTACGGACTCGATTCCAAACCGATGGCGCAGGGCTTCGCCGACGTCGGCTTCGTCCACAAGGACACCGTGGCGATGACCGGGCGGCGCGGGCCGATTGTCATCAGGGACGCGGCGAGGACAATCACCCTGGAGATTCCAGAGGCAATGTTCCTCTATCGCCTCTCCTACGACCCGCAGAGGCCGAACAGGCTTCTCATATCGGGCGAGACGCACAATGGCGACATCTTCGCCTGGTCGTATGTCCCCGAAATGGGCGAACTCATGGCGCTGGCGGACAACGGGACACCCGCCTACAAGTGCGCCCTCTGGGACGGGCAATGCTACTACGCCGAGAGGCTGAATGGCTTCGAGGAG
>JAGVVD010000025.1 GCA_019135865.1 Elusimicrobiota bacterium | reverse complement strand
ATCTCCCGATGAAAGAATCCCTGAAGCTGTGTCTGGAATCCTACGGCAACACCAATACCGGTTTATACGAAGTATACATCGACAGCGACAGCGACGGTGACATGGAATGGGTACGGGGTGAATACGGCGCCGGCACTTTCCATCTGGAAGCCGACGGCTGGGCTGCCGCTTCCGCCCAGAGTCTGGGCGGCATGGCCCATTTCTACCAGTGGATCCCGGCCGGCGACATACAGCGCCTGGAAACCGGACTGGTGTCGCTCGACATCCGCGGCGTGACGAAGCCGGGCGTCATTACCGTGGACACCGCGCGGCGCACCCTGTCGCAGCCGGGCTACAAGATGGCCGGCGAGGACATCGTCTACGAGATCAAGACCGACGCTGAGTTCACCGGCCCTATAACGCTGTTCATGGGCGTCAACCACCCGTCGCATACCGTCGAGCAGAGCTCGCGGCCGGTGATAATGCACTGCCCCGCCGGGCCGGACGCCTGCGAAAAGCTGGAGACGGACTCCGACGGATTCACGGCCTCGGCCGAGTTGACGAGCCTCTCGCCTTTCGGCATAATGGTGCCGCTCGACGACGTGACCCCGCCGCGCACGGAGTTCGCTCTTATAGGCGAACGGCAATATTCCGAAAACCAGTTCCTGGTCACGCCCGAGACCTATGTCGACCTGACGGCCGCCGACCTGGCCAATATCGGCGACGTGAGCGGCGTGGCGGGCACTTACGCCCTGGTGGACCACGAGCCCACCACGCAATGCCTGGCCGCGCCTTACGACCCCGCCGCACCGGCCGGGACCTGCGCCAATCCGCGTTATGGCGGCATTTTCCCGCTGCCCGAAGGCGCGCATACGGTCTATTACGCCAGTTACGACCACTGGGGCAACCGCGAGGAATTCAGATCCCGCGGGCTGCTCTCCGACGGCACGCCGCCGCGCACGGAGTTTTTCTGGAACCTCGGCGAGGAGGTGATATACTGCGGCGATACGCCGTGCCTTGGCCTGTCCGACGATCTGGGCCTGAACGCGACTGACCCGGTATCCGGGGGGGTCTCCTCCAGCGTGGAATTCAGCGCCCTGCTCATCGACGTTTCCCCGGAGGAATGCGGCGGCTTCGACGAGACCGATCCGCAGGCCCTGTTCGGCACCTGCCTCAATCCGGTCTATACCGAGCAGTTCGCCCTGCCCGCCGGTCCTCACACGCTCTACTACTTCAGCGTGGACAAGGCCGGCAACTTCGAGAGTCCGAACTCCACTTCGGCGTTCGTGGACGGCGTAGCGCCGGAAGTGACGCTCTACGCGGACGGTGTGGAAGTGTCCGACGGGGGCGCGGCGTTCCTGGCGGCAGGGGATTCCGTAACACTGACGGCTTTCGACCCTCTTTCCGACGGCTTCGCCGCCGGTATCGACGAGGCGGAGTATCTTATAGACGTAACCTTCGACAGCTGCCCGCCGGAGGAGGAAGGCGGCGACGGCGAGGAGGGCGGCGAGGGTGAAGGCGACGGCGAGGAAGGTGAGGACGGCGAGGACGAAGAAGAGGACGGTCCGCGCGGCACCTGCGGCTATTCGGGCTATGAAGGCCCGTTCACGCTCACCCCCGGCACTCATACCGTCTATTACTTGGCTCATGACATGGTGGGGAATACTTCGGCGGTGAGGACGGCCTACTTCACGGTCGCACCTTCATCGGGTGCGGCGGAGGCTTCCATCACGCCTTCTTCGGGTCCGATAGGGCTGCCTTTCATTATAATGGGCGAAGGGTTCGGGACTTATTCGGCCGGACTGACCACCGTGCTGATAGGCGGGGCCACGGCTCCGCTGACACTGTGGACGGATACGCAGATAAAAGGAACTGTACCCGGTTCGCTGGTGGCGGGGGAATACCCGGTCGTCGTAATGCGCGGGAGCGAACTCTTGGCCGAGACATCTTCCTTCACCGTCGTCCTACCAGCCCTGGCTGATATAGCGCCCTCTTCGGGGCCTATCGGTTTGCCGTTCACGCTGACTGGGTCGGGCTTCGGCAATTACGTCGCCAATTACACGCGGGTGCTCATAGTTGGTACTACCTGCCCGCTTACCTTGTGGACCGATACGCAGATCAAGGGCACCATTCCCGGCACCATCGCGTCAGGGATGCATGAAGTGCTGGTCGAGCGTGAGCTTAACGGCGGATTGGTCCAATCCGCGCCGGTGTCCTTTGACCTGCGAAATATGGAGGCTGACTGGATAGCGCCTTCTTCCG
>JAGVVD010000010.1 GCA_019135865.1 Elusimicrobiota bacterium | reverse complement strand
TCCTCAACGGTCTTGGCGTACCTCGTTTTTGTCGGCCTATCCGGTGATGGCCTGTCAGACCTCTGTAACAGTGAGTATAATAAAACCTGGTTATACAAGCTTTTTCCCCGAGCGTAGTGAGGGCACCGGCACTGCCGGACGACCAAGAATGTCTGAGGCCCGAGGCGCTATGCGCCCGGGCTGAGTTCTTGGTCGGCCGAACGCAGCGAGGTGCCTCCCCGGAAAAAGCGAACCGTGACGAGCGCGACGAGGTCATGGGAGGCGTCATTACTTATCTCGCATAGTCGACGGCGTTCTTGAAGAAGAGGTAGCCGGGCGGCAGGAAGTCGGCGCCGGGGCGCCTGCTCTGCGCCTGCCAGGGGAAGAAGAAGCGCTCGGGGTGGGGCATCAGCCCCAGCACCGTGCCCTCCGCGTTAGTCAGCCCCGCCAGGTCCGCCATCGAGCCGTTCGGATTGGCCACATAAGAGAGAGCGCAGAGCTCCCCGCGCTTTATCTTCGCCATCTCCGCCGGAGACGAGATGAACTTGCCCTCGCCGTGCGCTATAGGCAGCTCTATCTCGTCGGGCAGGCCTTTGGTGAATATGCAGGGGCTCAGCTTGTTAACCTTCAATCGTTCCCACTTCGCTATGAAATGTCCGCAGTCGTTGGCGGCCAGCGTGGCCAACTGGCGGCCGCTCTTTTCATGCGGCAGGAAGCCGGTCTTCACCAGCACCTGGAAGCCGTTGCAGATGCCTATGACCGGCCGCCTGGAAGCTATGAATTTGCCGAGGTCGGCCTTGAGCGTGCGCAGCTTCACGGCCATGATCTTGCCGGCCGAGATATCGTCGCCGTACGAGAAACCGCCGGGCAGCGCCAGTATCGCGTAATCGGCGAACTTCTTAGCGCCCTCCACCAGTTCGCCGGCGTGGACCAGCTCCGGCTCGCCGCCGGCCGCCGCGAAGGCATTGCAGGTCTCTATATCGCAGTTGGTGCCCGCGCCGCGCAACACCAGCACCTTAGGACGTTTCATGCCTCACCCCCGCTCCAGGATTCCAGAAGCACGGCGATATCCTCCCGCAGCAGCTCGCGGCCCGCGCTGTCGAGCAGCGTCAGGTCGTGGCCGGAGCTTACGAAACCAACGCGCTCGACCGGCAGCCCGGCGACCAGTGAGCGGAACGCCAGCTCATTGTCCCTGTCCACTTCGAGGAGTATGCGCGACGGCGATTCGCCGAAGAGCAGCTCGGCCTGGCTTATCCCATCCTGCGCGTAGCCGGTCTCGGGGCAGAGGTCGGCGCCCAGGCTGCCGCCGAAGGCCATCTCGGCCGCCGCGGCCGCGAAACCGCCGTCGGAGATATCGTGGGCCGCCATGACCAGGCCGGCCCTGAAGGCCGGCAGCAGACCGCGGTAAAGCTTGGCGCTCTCTTCTATCGAGATGACGCCCAGCGCGTTATTGCCCGACTTCTCCAGCTCGTTGTAGATCGAGCCGCCCAGCCCGCGCCAGGTCACGCCGGCGAGGTACACCGGGTTGCCGGCCCGCTTGAAGCTGGTCGTTACCGCCGCGCGCACATCGTCCACCGGCGCCACCGCCGATATCAGCAGCGTCAGCGGTATCGGGTAAGGTTTTCCCTTCGCGTCGGAGGACTGGTTGTAGAAGCTGTCCTTGCCGGAGATGAACGGCGCGCCGAAGCCCAGCGCGGCTTCCTTGCAGCCCTCGGCCGCCAGCACCAGGTCGCCCAGCACCTTCGGATCGGCCGGCGAGGCCGCGCAGAAGTTGTCGAGGAAGGCGGCCTTCGTGATGTCGGCGCCGCAGCAGAGCAGGTTGCGCATCGCCTCGTCGCAGGCGTTGAGCGCCATCTGGCACGGGTCTATCCGTCCCACCGAAGGGCAGATGCCGTGCGCCGCGGCGAAACCGGCGAAGTCGTTCAGGTCCCGGGTTGCGGCCTGCGGCCAGATGACCGCGCCGTCGGAGGGCCCGTAGCCGGCGGGGCCGGTGAAGGGCTTAACTACCGTCCCGCCCTGCACCTCGTGGTCGTACTGCCGCACTATCGGCGCCCGCGACCGGACATTGGGGTGAGCCAGTATTTCCCTCAGCAGGCGCCCCGGCGGCCGGCTGGGTTTTGCCGGCGGCCGGGCGCCGACCGGGACCGGCCTGTGAACGGCCCGCTTCTCAAAGTTCGGCACGCCGCCGTGCAGGAAATCGTTGCGCAGGTCCACCACGGCCTCGCCCTTGAAACGCACGAGCAGCCGGCCGGAATTATTGAAGCGGCCGAGCACGGCCAGCTCGCATTCCTCGCGGGCGAATATCTTCTTGAGCGCCGGCAGGTTCTTCTCCGGCACTGACATGACCATCCGCTCCTGCGACTCGGAGACCCATATCTCCCACGGTTCCAGCGAGACGTCCTTGAGCGGGGCTTTGTCCAGGTCCACCACCGCGCCGCAGTCGGAGGCCAGCTCGCCTATCGCGGACGAGAAGCCGCCGGCGCCGCAGTCGGTCACGGCGGAATAGAGCCCTTTGTCGCGCGCGCGCAGCAGGGCGTCGAGTATTTTCTTCTCGTTTATCGCGTGGCCTATCTGCACGGCGGACGACGGCGAGTCCTCTCCGATATCGGCCGAGGAGAAGGTCGCGCCGTGTATGCCGTCGCGGCCGGTGCGGCCGCCCACGGAGACTATCAGGTCGCCCGGGCGCACCTTCTTGTCTATCTTGTCGCGCGGGATGAGCCCGGCGCAGCCGACGAAGACCAGCGGGTTGAGCATATAGCCGTCGTCGAAGACGACGCCGCCGGCCGCCGTCGGTATGCCCATGCGGTTGCCGTAGTCGCGCACGCCCTCCACCACGCCTTCCATTATCCGAGGAGCGCCGAGCGCGCCGGGCGGCAGCTTCATCCGCGAATCCTGCCGGCCGAAGCAGAAGAAATCGGTATTGAGGACGGGTTTGGCCCCCAGCCCGACGCCGAGTATGTCGCGCACCACGCCGCCGACGCCGGTCTCGGCGCCGCCGTAAGGCTCCAGCGCGCAGGGATGGTTGTGGGTCTCGGCCTTGAAGGCCAGACCCCATTTCTTACCCCGCCCGAATTCGACTACGCCCGCGTTGTCCTTGAACACCGACAGGCACCAGGGCCTGTTCAGCGTCTTAGTGGCGGCGACTATGGTCTCTTTGAAAAGGTTCTTATAGCGCTTCACCTTGCCGCCGCGCTCGAAGCGCACCGGGCCCGAGAAGGTCTTGTGCTTGCAATGCTCGGACCAGGTCTGGGCTATGGTCTCGAGCTCGCCGCGCGTCGGAGGACGGCCCAGTTTCCGGAAGTGCCGCTGGGCGGCGGCCAGTTCGGCGGTGTTGAGCGACCAGCCGGCTTCTTTGTCCAGCGCGGCCAATTGCGCGGGCCTGAGGGAATTGAAATTCGCTATGGCGTCGTTCATTTTTTCACGACCTTGAATGAATGTATGAGCGGGTTCGACAGCGCCTTTGCCGCGGCCTTCTCCGCCTTTGGGCCGGCGGCGCTTTTGAAATAGAAGGCGTGGCCGAAACGCACTTTCGGGGCCTTAACGCCCAGAAAACCAGCGGCGGCCTCCGACACGCTCTCGCCGACCACGTCGGTAACGGAATTCTTGAGCCAGATCTCGGCCCTCCAGTATCCGGCGGGCGCCCGGCCTCCCCCCACCGACCAGGATTCGGTCAGCGGGTCGGCCAGCAGGTCGGCCGCCGCTTTTTTGTAAGCGGCGGACGGCCAGTCGGCGTCTACCCGGTAAAGACGGGCGGACGAGGCGGCCTTGAATGGCAGGCCCGCCGCCCGCATACGGGCCAGCAGCGCGGCGTCTTCGGCGGCGGCGTATTTCGGCTTGGTGCGTATCTCTATGACCATATCATCCTTTGGCGAGCTTATCGAGGGCTTCGCGGTAGCGGGCTAAGGTGCCGGCCACAACTTTTTCGGGCAGCGCGGGCGGGGCCGACTTCTTGTCCCAGCCGGACTCTTTCTCCAGCCAGTCGCGGACGAACTGCTTGTCGAAGCTCGCCGGGCTGGAGCCGACGGCGTAATGCGCGGCGTCCCAGAAGCGCGACGAATCGGGGGTCAGCGCCTCGTCGATGAGGATGATCCCGCCGTCCAGCTCGCCGAACTCGAACTTGGTGTCGGCCAGTATTATCCCCCGTTTCTCGGCGTGAGCCGAGGCGAATTTGTAAAGCTCGAGGCTTTTGTTCTTTATGAACTCCGCTTTTTCCCGGCCCAGCGAAGCGGACATCTCCTCGAAAGTGACGTTCTCGTCGTGGCCCTGGTCGGCCTTGCTGGTGGGAGTGAAGATGGGCTCGGGGAGTTTCTGGGCTTCTTTGAGTCCGGCCGGCAGTTTTATGCCGCAGATGGCGCCGCTTTTCAGGTATTCCTTCCAGCCGGAGCCGGTGATATAGCCGCGGACTATGCATTCGAAGTCAACGCGCTTGGCTCGTTTTACCAGGACGGCTCCGCCGGTGAGCGGTATGCCGTGGCCGGCGGGCAGCTGTCTTTCTATTTCGGCGGGGGCGGCGGTTATGAGATGGTTCTTTATTATGTGGCCGGTCTTCGAGAACCAGAAAACGCTTATTTTATTAAGGAGTTCGCCTTTGCCCGGGATGGGGGTGGG
Organism: Elusimicrobiota bacterium; assembly: GCA_019135865.1. Taxonomy (GTDB): domain Bacteria; phylum Elusimicrobiota; class Elusimicrobia; order Elusimicrobiales; family UBA9959; genus UBA2231. The sequence continues at coordinate 7,551 of JAGVVD010000010.1, read as the reverse complement.
CAGGACGAAATCGAAAGCGGAGATGCGGTCGGAGGCGATGATGAGGAGTTTGTCCTCCCCTACCGCGTAAAGGTCCCTTACTTTGCCCCTGTGGAACGGCTTAATAGAAGCCATTCAGAAAACCCCTTTGTTACGCGAAACCGCGGATTTTGAGATGGATGCGAGGAGCGGGGACGAAGGCGTACCTTTGCGTACGCAGAGGACGAGCGACGAAGGAGAGGGCCAAAAGCCGCGGGTGTAGGCGCAGAGGGGTTTTTGAATGGCTTCTCTAGTCATCGTCCTCCTTTATTTACTAGTAGTCCATCTGGGGAAAGTTCTCATTACGGCGCCCGCTAAAGGATTAGACTCGCGGCTACACACGCACTGAGAACCAAAATCCCTTTTAGTACATGGACAGCCTAGAATTGTCAATTCTGTCTAATTCTGCTTGATTCTGCTTAATTCTGCTTAGTTCTGCTTAATTCTGCTTAGTTCCGTCCTGATCTACTCCAACCAATTCCCAATATCCGTTTTTCTTGTGGCCTACAAATCGGATCACTTTAATACGCCTCAACTCTGTGAGCAAATTGCTAACATCACTGCGCTTTAATCCCAGAGCATCAACAAATTCGTGAGAATAGCCTCTTTTATTATGTTCTAAGTGATTCACGATCAGTTGCTTTTTCTGTTCCCGGGTAAGACCTTTAAGCTTGGTATGAACCCCCGCTTTCCCGATATTTTTATAATACCCATGAGCCAGGATATACTTTGTCCCGCGGCCGCGGCCGACTTTTTCGATCACTCCAAGCGATAAAAGCCTGTCCTTGCGGAGTAATTCCTTGTACTTCTGCTCCCGGACCTGCTCCAAATCGTATATCTCCTCGAAAGAAAACGAGGTTTGCTTTTCCTCCATGATCTTTTCCAGGAACAGGATAAAAGTCTTGTCTTTAACCGCGGCAGGGATACTCAGAACAACGGATTGGGCGGTGGTAGAGGACAGGTCCGGCACTCCCTTCCCCTCCCGTATCGTATATCCAAAAATATCGTCCATGCCTTGGCCGGAACGCTCGACCAGTCCCGCTTTTTCCAGGATCTCCACGATCGCCCGATTACGCCATTGGCGCCGTACCAGGATATTTTCCAGAGTTATTCCCGCCGGCAGGCCTCCGGGGCTTTCTACGACACAAGCCTCGGGGTTGGCCGATATAAAGATTGATTCGGAGTTTATCGTGTAATCCCTGTGCGCCACCGCATTAAGAAGGGCCTCCCTAACGCATTTCTCATTGAAGGCAAGAATTTCCCTTTGGATGAAACCGTCCTGAAAAGGGAATCGGATGTTTCTCGCGTTTATTGTTTCCCATATAACGTCGTAAATACGAAAAAAAGGCTCACGCCATGAAATGCGAAAATCATGAGGGACCTTCCGCGAATCGTTTCTCCATTCAAAAACGATCTCACTACAGGGCAAAACGCGGTCTATTTTTTCTTTTTTTCCAAAAAGTATCAGCCCCGCATAGGATACGCCTTCGTCGCAAAAAGCTCCCAATGCGGCCAGAGTTTTCTCAGCGGAATAATCAAGGAATTCAGGACGCCCTGATTTTTGCACCCATTTTTTCTTGAAATTATCCAGGGCGACCGGGTCCAGGTCCGAAATCATGACCCCAGGAGCTATTTTCGAAGAGAAATCCGGCTCCCTTTCCAGCAGGATACGCCTCATCGTCTCCTGGTCCATTTCCACAAGGGATTCTCCGGCTCGCATCGGATACCGATAATTCCCGCTGGACTTGATCAGTTGGCCCGCAGGACGTCCGGGAACATGAAAAATAAGGACCCTCCCATCAGGGTGCGCCAACTCCTCGATATCGACCCGGATATGGAGGCTGTTAAGCAAATCATTAGACAAGCGCTGATGGGTCCCTTTAAAAGCGTTCGTGCCCACTACAATTCTGGTCTGATCTTCTACGCCTAAGACCAGTTTTCCCCCTCCTTCATTTGCCAAGGCGGCGCAGTAATCAGGCAGGTCTCTATTCTGGCTGAAGGAACTTCGGGCCGCCTTGAATTCCAAGTGCAGCCCTTCCGGTTTGGAAAGCCATGAATTGAATTCATCCAGTTTTGTCTGCATATCGCCTACTCCCACTCGATGGTGGCCGGGGGTTTGGAGGTGACGTCGTAGACGACGCGGTTGATGCCGCGGACCTCGCTGACCACCCGGGACGAAATTTTGCGCAGCAGGTCGTGGGGAAGCCGCGACCAGTCGGCGGTCATGCCGTCGACCGATCCGACGCAGCGCAGCGCCAGCGTATTCTCGTAGGAGCGCTCGTCGCCCATGACGCCTACGGATCTGACAGGCAGCAGGACGCAGAAGGCCTGCCAGATCCTGTCGTACCAGCCGGCCTTTATTATCTCCTCGCGCATGATAAGGTCGGCTTTCTTGAGTACGGCCAGGCGCTCCGGGGTCACCGCGCCTATTATCCTTATGGCCAGGCCCGGGCCGGGGAAGGGATGCTGCATGAGTATGCTTTCCGGTATGCCGAGACCGCGGCCGAGCTCGCGCACTTCGTCCTTAAAGAGGAACTTGAGCGGCTCGAGCAGGCCCATCTTCATCTTCTCGGGCAGGCCGCCCACATTGTGATGGCTCTTGATGACTACCGACGGGCCTTTGACCGAGACGGATTCGATGACATCGGGGTAGAGCGTGCCCTGCACCAGCCAGCGCGCGCCCTTTATCTTGCGCGCCTCTTTATCGAAGACTTCGATGAAGGTATGGCCTATGATCTTCCGCTTGCGCTCGGGATCGCTCACGCCGGCGAGTTTCCTGAGGAATATCCCGGAGGCATCGGCTATGCGCAGGTTGAAATGGAACTTCTTTTTGAACACCTGTTCCATCCGCTCGCGGTCGCCCTCGCGCACGAGGCCGGTATCGACGAAGATGCAGTGGAGCTTTCTGCCCAGCGCCCGGTGGGCCAGGACGGCGGCGACGGAGGAATCCACGCCGCCCGACAGCGCGCAGATGGCCGAGCCGGAACCGACCTGCGAGCGTATCTCCTTTATGGTCTCTTTTACGAGCGAAGCGGGCGACCAGCGGCCTTTATAGCCGCAGACGCCGCGGGCGAAATTCTCTATGATCTTCATGCCTTTTTCGGTATGATGCACTTCGGGGTGGAACTGCAGGGCGTAGAGGCCGCGGGCCGGGTTCTCCATCGCGGAGAGCCCCATGTCGGCGCTGGTCGCGGTGACCTTGAAGCCGGGCGGGGCCTTCTTCACCTCGTCGCCGTGGCTCATCCAGACCTGCGGCGAGCCGGCTATGCCTTTGAAAAGCCGCGAGCCGGCCTTTATCTTTATCCTGCTGAAGCCGTATTCGCGCTTATGCGCCTTATGCACCCCGCCGCCCAGCTCCCTGGCCATCAGCTGCATGCCGTAGCAGATGCCAAGCACCGGCACGCCCAGGTTGAAGATATCCATCGCCGGGCGCGGCGCTTTCGGGTCGTAGACGCTGGAAGGCCCCCCGGAAAGAATTATCCCCCGCGGCGAGCGGGAGAGTATCTCTTCCGCGCTGGCGCCGAAGGGGAGTATTTCGCAGTAAATGCGCAGGCTGCGGAGCCTGCGGGCGATGAGCTGCGTGTACTGGCTGCCGAAATCCAAAATGAGTAGCTGGTCCATAAATACCTGCAAGCTAACGATTAACCGAAGGGACGTTAAGGGTCAGTTTGATCTTGCCTGGAAGGGGTCAAAGAGCGGGAGTACGACGCGGAAATTCTAACAAACTGGGAGGGCTTTTAAAACCCGGCCGGCGCGGAGCGGGGAGCCTTCCCCTTTACGGCCGAGAGCACGGAAGCGGCCAGCACGGACAGGGACGCTCGCTTCAGCATGGTCTCCCGGGCCCTGCGGCAAAGCGCGCGCAGGCGGGCGGGAGAGAGCGCCATTATCCTCCCGATATCAGCGGCGAGGACGCCGGCTTCCAGTCCGCCGTAGAGAAAACCGTTGACCCCGTCCTTTATATAACGCCGCATGTACGGCGTGTCGCGGACCAGTACCGGGCGGCCGCAGGACATGGCCATAAAAGCTATGGAATTGCCCGCGGCTTCGTTGATAAAACCGTCCGACACCGGCAGGGCGGCCAGCGCGCAGCCGCGCAGGGTCTCCACCAGCGTGTTCAGATTGGGGGAGAAGGGCTCCCAGGCGGCGCCGGAGAGCGCGGGGCCCGGCGGCGCGGGCATATCCGACCTGACCTTCAGCGGCAGTCCGCGGGCGGCGGCCGCCGCGGAAAGAGCGGCGAACTCGCGTCCGGCGCTGCCGCCCGAGAATATATAACCGCCCCGCGGGCCGCGCGGCGCGGGCGTATAGTAGCCGGTATCCACGCAGTAAGGCCGGCGAACTATGGCCTCCTGGGCCGCCCCCAGTTCCCCCCAGAGCGGCGGATCGTCATATTCCAGTATCCAGGTGGTCGCGGCGCGCGACAGCAGTTTCGCCCGGCGGAACAGGTCGGCGGTGAAATTATGGCCCGGCGAGGGGGCCAGGTGGTTGGCCAGGAAGAACTTGCTTTTCGCCGCTCCCTCCGCGAAAAGACGGCAGAAAAAAGGCGCGCAGCGGCGGCGCTTGGGGAAATCCAGCGCTATCAGCGCGTCGTAGCGCGCCCGCAGCAGCGGCTTCGACCCGGCGTCCCCCTGGAAGCGCCTGCGGAAACCGCGGCGGTTAGCCGGCTGCGGAATGAAGGAGTAGTGGAAATCCTGGTCATGCAGGACGTCCAGCCGCACCCCGCGCGAGCGGCCCGCGGAGGCTATAAAAGCCTGCTCCAGGTGCAGGTTCTCGGGGCATTCGGCGAAGTTAACGAGCAGGACGCGCTTCATTAACTAAGAGTATATCTAAAATCTCTTCCTCAGCGTTATCCTCTGCGCGCTGCCCAGCTCGCCGTAGGGCGTCAGCGCGTAGTCCAGCGAAGCCCCCGCCAGGTTCACGCCCGCTCCGGCCGAGAAGCCGCGGTTGTCGTCCTCCGCCGTGGTGCGCCCGGCCAGGTAGCCCGCCCGCAGCGACAGCGCCGGCAGCAGCGCGTATTCGCTGCCCACGCTGACCACCGTCCGGTCTTCGTGCGCCAGCCGCGTGACATCCGCGCTCACGCCGAAGCCGGGGATGATATGCGCCAGCGCGCCGGCCGATACCGCCAGCGGCAGCGGGTCCGACTGGTCCAGGTATTTGAGCCCTGGCCCGATATTGCGCGCCGCCAGACCCACCGTAACACGCCCCAGCCCGGCGGATACGCCCAGGTCGGCCGCGAAAGTGGAGGCGTTCTCGCCGCCCAGCGAACTGGTGATATACTTAACGCCCGCGCCCAGCCCCAGCCCTTTCACCCGCCCCGCCAGGTTGAACGATACCGCCTGGTCGGTGTTGGAAAAGCTGCCGACCGCCGCGCCGGAGGCGTCGCGCGCCGTCATCTCGCCGGCGGCGAAGCGGCTGTAGCCCACGCCAGCGCGCAGTCCCTTGAGCGGGAAGGCCGCGGCCGCGAAGTCATGCGACGACTCCATCAGCCACCGCGTATGGCTTAAAGCCGCCTCCACGCCGCCGCCGCCCAGCAGGCCCGCCGGGTTATAGCCGATAGAGCCCGCCCCGTCGGACGCCGCAGTATAGGCCGAACCCATACCCACCGCCCTGGCGGATACGTCTATGTTAAGGAACTGCGCCCCGCTGGACGCGGCGTAAGCGCCGCAGGCCGGGAGGAGCAGTGAAACCGTCAGTATTACTTTCTTCATGGCCCCCCCTTACCGTACCACCGCGAATTTGCCGCGGGACTTGAGTTTAGAGCCCGCGCGCTCCGCCTCGACGGTGAAGTAGTACACCCCGCTCGCTATATGCCCTTCCCAGGCGTATTCATAGGCGTAGACCGGGCTTGTAACCTGCGGCGGACCGGTAAGCGCGCGCTCATGCACCAGCGTGCCGGCCACGCTGTAGACTTTCAGCTCCACTTTGTCGGCCAGGCCGAATTCCAGGTGGAACACGGGGACCACACCGCCCTTGGCCGGATTGGGATAGACGTACACCTCGCCCAGCCGGAACGCCGCCGACGGCGACAGCGGGGCCATGAACGAGGGACTGTACCCGCCGCCTTCGGGCACGTAGAACTCCAGCGGGTCGGCCTGATACTGGCCGCGCGACACTATCACCGTATGCGTGCCCACGCCCAGCTCGGCCGGAACTACGCCGTTTATCCGCCCGTCATTCCACAGGCTTAAAGAGGAAGGCAGACCGCCGATGAACACGCGCGCTATGGCCGCGTCATAAGGCCCGAAGAAGGCGCCGAAGACGCTGAAACTTCCGCCGGGCTGGCCGGATACCGGCGTCATGCTCGATACCGACGGTTCCACCAGCGTCATGGTGGAGGCCGCCGACTGCGACACGCCGCCGTTGAAGCTGCGCCGCACCAGCACGGGATAGTCGCCTTCGCCCAGCGCCGGCAGTTTGCCCTTTATCTGCGTGTCCGTCCAGAGCGTGAGCTGCGCCGTCGCGCCGCCGATGAGCGTCTCGGATTTGCCCGCCGCATAGTTGCCGAAGTTGTAGCCGGTCAGCGTGAACGGCGAGAGCACCGCCGCCGACGACGGCGATACCGACTCGAGCACCGGGTCGGCCAGGTCGAAGGCCAGCGCCTGCGAATGCGCGACGCCGCCATTGAAGGCGCGCTCCACCACTACCTCATGCACACCGGGGGCTATTGTGCCGGGCACAGTGCCCTTTATCTGCCCGTCCGTCCACAGTGTAAGCGGGGCCGTGGTCCCGCCGATAAGCACCTTCGCGTTATTGGCGGCATAGTTGCCGAAGCCGGAGCCGGTCAGCGTGGCGATGGCGGCCAGGTCCGGCACGGTCAGCGTGAAGGCGAGCGCTTGCGAAGACACCAGCCCGCCATTAAGCTGACGTTCTACTACGACTTCATGCGCGCCGGCCGCTATAGTTCCGGGGATGGTGCCTTTTATCTGAGTGTCGTTCCACAGGGTAAGCGGACAGGTGGTCCCGCCTATGAGCACCCGCGTGTAGTTGGCGACATAATTGCCGAACCCGGTCCCGTCCAGCACGAACGGCAGGCCTATAGGCCCCGACGACGGGGTTATGAGCTGCGCGGACGGGACGATGAGCTCGAAGTTAAGCGCCGAAGAGCGTATCAGCCCGCCGTTGAGTTCGCGCTCGACGATGACCTCATGCGTACCCGCGGCCAGAACACCCGGCACCGTGCCCTTTATCTGAGTATCGCTCCACAAGGTCAGCGGGGCCGTGGTCCCGCCTATAAGCACCCGCGTCCAACCGGCCGAATAATTGCCGAAGCCTGTGCCGTGTATCGTGAACGGCAGGCCTATCGGTCCCGCCACCGGCGTCATGCTGGCCGCATCCACCGCCAGCACGGTGAAGGACATCTCCGGACTGCGCATAACGCCGCCGTCGGTGGTCCGCCGCTCCACCAGCACCGGATACTGGCCCGTAGCCAGCCCGCCGGGCACCGTACCCTTTATTTGGCCGTCGGTCCACAGGGTAAGCGGGCATGTCGTCCCGCCCATGAGGACCGTGGTGTAATTGGCGACATAGTTGCCGAAC
>JAGVVD010000034.1 GCA_019135865.1 Elusimicrobiota bacterium | reverse complement strand
CCATGGCTTCAAGGACAGGGGCATCGATTTCAGCGTCTGCTATTTCAAGCCCGAATCCACCCTCAATGATGACCTGACGAGAAAGTATGAGGCGAACACATGCCAATGCATCCGCCAATGGCACTACACGGCGCAGAATGGCAATAGCGTGGACATGATGCTGGCCGTCAACGGAATCCCCGTCGTGGCCATCGAACTCAAGAACCAGCTTCGCGGGCAGGACATCCGCAACGGCATCATCCAATGGAAGACCGACCGCGACCCGAGGGAGGAGTGCTTCCGCTTCCGGCACCGCGTCCAGGTCTTCCTGGCCATGGACCTCTACGACTGCGCCATGACCACGAAACTGGACGGCAAGAAGACCTACTTCCTGCCATTCAACCAGGGCTCCAACGGCGCAGGGCGCGACGGCGGCAAGGGCAATCCACCCGTGGACGAAAACGCCGACTACGTCACCAGCTATGCCTGGAAGAACGTCCTGCAGAGAGACAGCCTCCTTGACATCCTTCAGAAATTCATCAGCGACACGGAGGAGAAGGAGAACGTCCGTCAGGCCAACGGGGAGGTCAAGGAAGTCAAGAAACGCAAAATAATCTTCCCCCGCTACCACCAGCTCGACGTGGTGCGCAAGCTCATCGCCGACGTGCGCGGCAGGGGTGCGGGCAAGAACTACCTCATCCAGCACAGCGCGGGGAGCGGCAAGTCCAACTCCATCGCCTGGACGGCATACCGCCTGGCAGGACTCCACGACGCAGGGAACAGCCCGGTCTTCAGCTCCGTCGTCGTGGTGACCGACCGCAGGGTGCTTGACGCCCAGCTGCAGGCCACCATCTACGGCTTCGAGCACAAGGAGGGCCTGGTCAAGCTCATCGACGACAAGAAGACGTCCAAAGACCTGCGGGACGCCATCAACGACGGCTTCCGCATCATCGTCACCACCCTCCAGAAGTTCCCCATCATCTTCGAGGAAGTGGACAAGAGCAAGAAGAAGAACTTCGCGGTCATCGTGGACGAGGCGCATTCCAGCCAGACGGGCGACAGCGCGATGAAACTGAAAATCGCACTGGCGGACACCTCCGATGCCCTGCGCGAATATGCCGAGCTCGAAGGCAAGAGCGAGGAGGAAATCGGCGACTCCGAGGACCGCATCGTCAGGGAAATGCTGAACCACGGTCAGCACAAGAACCTCTCCTTCTTCGCCTTCACCGCCACGCCGAAGGCCAAGACCCTGCAGCTTTTCGGCGAGAAACTGCCCGACGGCAGGGTCTGCCCGTTCCACATCTACTCCATGCGACAGGCCATCGAGGAAGGCTTCATTCTGGACGTGCTCCTGAACTACACCACCTATCGCAACTACTACCGCCTGGCCAAGAGCGTTCCCGACAATCCCGAGATGCCGACCACCCCGGCGATGAAGGCGGCGCGGCGCTTCGAGGAACTCCACCCCTACAACCTGCAGGAGAAGGCGCAGCTCATCGTGGAGACCTTCCGCGAGAAGACACGTCCGGCCATCGGCGGCAAGGGCAAGATGATGGTGGTGACCGCATCCCGGCTGGCTGCGGTGCGCTACTACCGCGCCATCAATGACTACCTCAAGGCGCAGGGATACAACGACATCGCCGTGATGATAGCCTTCTCCGGCGCAATCAAGGACCCCGCCGACCCGCAGGGGCCGGAGTACACCGAAAGCGGCATGAACCGAGACTCGAAGGGCAACCGCGTCTCGGAGAGCCAGACCAAGGCGGTGTTCCACGACGAGGGCAGCATCCTCGTGGTCGCCGAGAAATACCAGACCGGCTTCGACGAGCCGCTGCTCCATACCATGGTGGTTGACAAGAAGCTGCGCGACGTCAAGGCCGTGCAGACGCTGAGCCGCCTCAACCGCACCTATCCAGGCAAGGAGGACACCTTCATCCTCGATTTCGTGAACACCGACGAGGAGATTAAGGAGGCCTTTCAGCCGTACTACCAGGAGACGGGGCTGGAGGAGGAGCTTGACGTCAACCGCATCTACTCGAAGCGGAAGGAACTCCGCGACTTCCACGTCTATGGCGACGGCGACATCAAGGCGGTCTGCGCCATCTACACTGAAAAACGCGGGACGGAGAAGACGCGGCAGGGGCGGATTTCCAGCGCCCTCAAGCCCGTGGTGGACGCATACAACGGCCTTGCCCAGAAGGAGCGCTCGCTCTTCCGGCGCACCATCCGCGCCTTCGTCAAGTGGGAGCGCTTCATCGACCAGGTCACACGGATGTTCGACCGCGAGCTGCGCGAGGAGGCCGTCTTCTGCGACTACCTCTCCCGGCTGCTTCCCGACGACCCGACCGTGAGCATCGACCTGGACAAGAG
>JAGVVD010000015.1 GCA_019135865.1 Elusimicrobiota bacterium | reverse complement strand
ATGGCCCCGGCAAAAGTGGTCTCGGCTAACTGGGAATGGAACCAGTCAATGTGGTCTCGGTTAGGTGGGAATTACTGCCTGTTTTGCGGTCTCGGGTAGCTGGGACGTAACATCTATCCTGGTATAAAAATCCTCTGGGGTGTCTGTGAAATTATAAAGGACATATGTACGAATGTCATTCAGTGAATAATTCTTTGCGAGACGTATTGCCCTTAGAACAGCTTTTTCCTGCCCTATTGAATCAAATGCGAAGCGCATCGGAGATATGTGTACTGATGAAAGAAGCTTTGCTCTGTCTGAATCGTATAGACGTGCATCTAGTCCCTGATTGAAATCTACTTTCTTGTTGAGTTTTGAGAGTGCCTTGCAGTCTCTTTCGAGTTTCGGGGACGCCAGCCAATTGTTGTCCCAAAAAGTTATATCTGGAAGCTGGTCGGATATGTCGTTTTGCCAATGGTTCCTGACTTGGTAGATTGGCTCAATCGCTGTAACAGCGCAGAATTTGCATTTGCGAATGCAGCCACGAGTTGTGGAGGTTATGGAGCTTGACAGGTGTCTGCCAAAAGTCAGAGTATAATCGGGTTTGTGGTTTTCAGCGGTGGGAAGCAACCCGATGTGCGGGGAGATCCCTGTTTTTGTTTGGATGTGGTTCGGCATCAATGACGCCGAAATCCCTCCAACTTTTATTTCGGATTTTGGGAATCGTTTTTGTAGCTCTTTGATTATGGCAATGTCTTTTTCGATATCCCAAGTGAAAAGTGTCGTTACATATATTGTTCTGGGGTGTCGAACATTGATAGGGGATATCGCACCTGTTTGCGAGTGAATAACGCACCCCTTATGCTTGGCTCTTAGCATAGAGGAAATTTTCATTAACCCTAAAGGCGGATATGGGGTTTTTGCTGTGGGTTCCACAAGCAAAAACTCTAATTGTTTGGCCATCTATGCGTAAACCGACCCAGTAAATTTGGCAACTTATTGAATCAAGTATACAAAATATCTATATTATACAGGCATGGGCGAAGTGTTTCTCATTTCGCTCCTTCTTTCGTCCTCCAGAACCCCTCGAAAATATACCCGACCTTGAATCCGATCGCGGATTTTAAGGTTCCGGCTCTCCCCCCACCGACATTGTCCAGGTCAATGTCGGTAAGGCGATAGTAAATATCAAAAGTAAAGCCGGTTGGGGTCAGGGAGGTCTCATCTGTCGTATAGAGCAGTCCTGCGGTCAGCATAGGGGCCATATACAGCGTCGTGTCGGACAACCCGAACTCGCCAAGGCCGGAAGCGGTAAAGCGCAGAGGCTTCCCCGACTTCTTAGGACTCGTATATTGCATGCCGGCCAGGAGTTCCAGCATATAGAACGAGCTATTCCCGGTGGCCGGATTATTTAGCTTCACGTTCAGGAGTTGTAAGCCGCCGACTTTGGCGAAAGTCTCGTGGCCTACGGCCCGAAATCCCAATCCCCAGGGCTTAACACTATCTGTCCCGCTCCCGAGATACGTAAATCCTGTGCCGCGGGCAGGATCATGTAATACTCGCTGGCGGATACCCACTGATAAACGGGTTTGCTTGTGGCGGCGAATGCCGTGGGGCTCAAACTCAGCGCAAATATTAGGAATGCGGTAGTTCTTCTCATGGTCATTTCTCGAGGTAGATGATTCTGAGTTTTCCGCCCGCGCTGGCGGCCCTGTATGGTCTGGTCGCGGCGGAGTTGATCTTCTCCGCAAAAGCCTTGGCAGTGGCCGCAGCGCTTTGCCCTGGCGTCAGCGGCAGCATAATGTTCCAGCCGGACACATGGTTTATCGTTCCATCCGGACGCATATACCGGAAGATAGAAAGCCAGATCCCTATCGTGCCATTTATACTGGTGTCTGTGCGCCCGGTGGCTTTACCACGGATCTCCGCGATGCCGGCCTTCCCCCCCACTGTCACCTTGGCATCCAGAACCTTTATGGTTTGTGTTTTGTCGTAGGAAGCCGAATCCAGAGCGGCTCCTTTCTCCAATTCAATTGCTGCGTCGTATTTGCCTTTTTTCGGTTTTTTCATCTCTACCCCCTAGGAATGTTCCTCGTATGATTTGCCAGGTGTTTAACAAAATCCTGCCCTATATCATAATAATCTTAAAATGGTCGGTGGGCGGTTCGCGTCAGGAGGCCTTAAGGGTGAACCGCCCGGCGATAACTTCATCCTCCGGGCAAGCGGCCTGGCCCCGGTGTATGGCGCTTGTCTTTTGAGTGTAGTCTGGCCGCTTTCATTCTTGCTCCGGCGCGCCTTAAGGCGGCTGTCGCCTCATCAAGGTCAAGGTCTTTATCCCGTCCCAGGAGTTTTTCCTTTGCCTGCGTTTCCGACTGCCGTGCCCGCTCCTCATTGATCTCTTCTGCCAGTTCCGCCGCCTCAGCCAGAACGGTGACCTTGTCCCGGTGTATCTCGGCATACCCGGACAGCACCGAGAATATCTCCGCTTTGATGCCGTCATGGTAGCGCAATACCCCTTCTTTGAGCTGTACGACAAAGGACGCGTGCCCTGGGAGTATACCCATTTCGCCGCCGAAGGCCGGCAGTGAAACGCAATTGACGTGGGTTTCGGGAAGAACTACCCGCTCCGGTGTTATGATGCTGAGCGATATCTTTTTCTGGCTCATTTCAGGCTCTTTCTTTCATTATGTCGAGGAGCGCTTTTGTTAAGTCATCCGGATAGACTGGTTTTTCCAGGGCTGCTTTCACGTTGGTTTCATGGGAGATTATTTCTTTTTGAAAATTCCCGGGATCCTTGTCGTATAAGAGGACCACCGGGATACTCCTTGTCTCGTCTTCTTCCTGCAGTCCTATAAGCGCTTCAAATCCCTCGCTCCCCTTAAGGGAAAAATCCAGCAGAATGATGCTTGGCCTCAGCATGCGGGCCTTTTTCAGGGTTTCTTCCATGCAATCTGCATCCTCGCTCGCGAAAGACTGTTTCTTCACTAAGTAATGAAGTATCTTCCGGAGATCAATGTCGGCTGTCGCTATTAATATTGTCGGATTCCCGGAAGTTGAATTCTCAAGTCCGCTCATGATGGCTTATGACCTCCGTCTTGTTGATATGTGTAAATAGATGCCTTAAGGGGTAATCCAGTCGCCAGAGTAATAACAGTCCGGCTATGGTTATTATCAGGTACGGCAGCAGATGCGCCGCCGCGGCGTAGGAAAGCGCGGGTATCGGTGCGATCCCCCAGTTCTTGAGTACATTGCTTACGGCCAGTTCAAAACTGCCGAAGTATCCCGGCATTCCTGGTACGGAAGAGGCCGCGGCCCCTGTGGCGGACAAAAGTACGCTTTTGTGGAGGTCAATGACCTGGGCGGCGCCGAAGGCGGATGAAAGCCAGTAGTAATTGAGAGAGTTAAGGAACCATTGAAAGCCGGCCATCGCTAAGAGCGCCGCTCCCGCGGCCGGTGACCGGAGTGCCCGCAGGCCGGAGGTAAAACTTTTCCTTATGCTCCTGAAGCCCGGGAAGCGTATCGCGAATATCAGGATCGCGGCGACTGCTGTTGCGGTCAAGGCCGTTATTAATGGGTTTTTGGGGATGAGTCTTGCCGCAAAGCCGGCGGGCGTCGCCCCGCCGGCCCATATCACGCAAAGGCAAAGCCCCGCCAGGGCCGCTGTGTCCAGCATTTTTTCAGCGAGGGCGGCGGCGGCCAGGCTGACGATATTTATGTGGAAGCGGCTGGCCGACAGGGTTACCCGCACTATCTCGCCGAATCTGAACGGAAGAATGTTGTTCAAGGCAAGCCCGGAGGCCGTCAGCCGCGTGGCGGGCCATAAGTCGGCGGGATCCGTCCGCCTCAGCAGTACGGCCCACTTTAATCCTCTTATCGCCAGTTCACCCATAACGGTCACGCCGACCAGCATGATATGCTCTGCCTTTAGCCCGCCTAGAAGGGTTACGACGGCCGCGATGTCGGCCGTTCGGAATGCCAGCCAAAGCAACGCGGCGCTTACCGCGGCCCCGATGAAAAAGGACAGCGCCTTTTTCATGCTATGCGCCTGCTGAAAATCTGTTAAAATTGGATGAATGGCAAGGCCCTTTACGTCGATAATCTCCGCTTTTATAGCCACATGCGCCGGACTCGGCTATCTCCCTTCCCGCCTTACCGGACGGGAACGCGGCGGGGGCGGCGGCACTATCGGAACCATGGTCGGATTTGTCCTCCTGCCATTGCTGCCTGCCGGGCATGGCGGTTACGCGGTTTTCCTCGCGGCCGCTATCGCCATTACTTCGATGGCCGCCCATAAATTCTGCTCTGATTCCGGAAAGCATGACGATCAGCGAGTCATAGTAGACGAGACCGTGGGGTACTGGATAGCCGCCGCCTGGCTGCCTCGTGATTTTCTCACTCTGGCCCTCGCCTTCGGCCTTTTTCGCGGTTTCGACGGGCTTAAACCCTGGCCTATATGCCTCGCCGACAAAAAGGTCGGAGGCGGTTTTGGCGTAGTGCTCGACGACGTGCTCGCAGGCGCGGCCGCTAATCTGCTTTTGCGCGCTGTATCCCTGTTGATCCCCGGCTAGTTTCATATCCAACCGGTCAGTGATATCCCCACCCCGCCGCGCGTCACCGGCTTGTCATAACCGATCAACGATTCGCCATAACCCGTGAAGAACTGCACATATCCTTTCATGTGTTTGTGGAGCGGGAAGACCCAGTCGGCCTGGAACGCCCCTTTGTTGCCGCGCGTGCGCAGATTGTTTCGCACCAGCAAACTGAAGGAATGCTTTTTGTGGCCGCGTGTGTACAGCAGGTCTCCGTGCCCCATTCTACTGCTGATCCCGGGGTTGTCGTCATCTTTGGCCTTTTCCGGAAGGCGCACCCAATGGCGCAATATGAAATGATCGTGCCCGTGCTGAAAGGCCGCGGCAGTAATAAGACGGTTCCAACTGCGTGACACCGGCTCTATCTGTCCATTGGACTGGTGATTGAACCCGAAAGCAACATAGTTCAGGCGGAATTTCCCCTCCTCGATGCTTGTCCGATATCGCAGGAACGCTTCCGGCTCATAATTTATCTCCCTGAACGGAGCGGAAATTCTGGCGTTATATGCCTGCCAGAGTGCAAGCTGTGTGTATGCGGCATAAATATCCGCTTTTCCGCCGAGTAGACCTTCCCAGACCGGGATCTTGAAGCTTATCTGGAACTTCACTTCGGTGTTGTGCAGTTTGTTCCCGATATCCGGCAGAGCGGAATATGCCGGGTTCCCGATGGAAGATGCGTAAGTCGCCGGCAGGAGGTAGTTCGGTTTATGCGCCAGGATAGCGAAAAGAGAACTCTTCGCCCCTGTCTCCTGCTTCGCTCTTTCCTCGAAGCCGTTCGGGAATGACGCCGCTGTTTCTGGCGGGTTTTGTCCCCGCGCCGCCGCGGCGGCGAACATTATCCCCCCGATGAGGAGGAGCCCTATCCGCCGTCGCATGTGGGGAGGCATAGGACTCTCCCTACTTGTAATACTCTGTGCCCAGATGGGTGATAAGTCCCTTTCCCATGAGGTGGCGCAGGTTGTTTTCAAGTTTCTCAAGCTGTACGAACAGGTCGTTCTCCGGGTAAACCTCCGGCGCGTGGATCGGGCTCTTGAAGTAAAACGACAGCCACTCCTGTATGCCGCCCAAGCCGGCGCGTTTGGCGAGGTCCATGAACAGCACCAGGTCCAGAGCCAGCGGCGCCGCCAGTATGGAATCCCGGCACAGAAAATCCACCTTGACCTGCATCGGGTAATCCAGCCATCCGAAGAGATCTATATTGTCCCACCCCTCTTTGTTGTCGCCTCGCGGCGGGTAATAATTTATGGTCACCTTATGGTAGAGGTCCTGATATAACTCGGGGTTCATCTCCGGCTGGAGGATGCTTTCCAGTACGGACAGCTTGCTCACCTCCTTGGTCTTGAAAGATGCGGGGTCGTCAAGCACCTCGCCGTCCCGGTTCCCCAGGATGTTGGTCGAGAACCAGCCGCGGATGCCCAGCATTCTGCTCTTGAGCCCCGGCGCCAGTATGGTCTTCATCAGCGTCTGGCCTGTCTTGAAATCAGAGCCCGCAATAGGGACGCCGCGCTTTCGCGCAAGTTCCACCATAGCGGGGATGCTTACGCCAAGATTGGGGGCCCCGTTGATGAACGGGACGCCGCATTTCAGGGCGGCGTAGAGATAAAGCATGGACGGGGCTATAGCCGGGTGGTCGGCCTTCATGCCTGCTTCGAACTTCGCCAGAGTGGAGTGAACGTTCTGCTCTTTAATATAGGTTTCTGTGGATGCGCACCAGATCATTACCGCGCGGTCCAGGCGGTTCTTTTTCCTGAAGGCTTCGATGTCAGAGATGAGCTGCATCGCGAAATCGTACTTGTTCTTCCCCTTTTTCACGTGGGGGCCTTGCAGGTTCTTGACGTATTTGCGGTCAAAAGCCGCTTTCATCGGACGGAGTTGTTCAAGACGGCCGCGGACGCTCTCTATCTGTGCCGGATCCAGTACAGCGGCCTTCAACGCCGCTTCGTGCAGGTTCTCGTCGAAGATGTCCCAGCCGCCGAAGACAAGGTCTTTAAGGTCGGCGAGAGGGATGAAATCCCTTATAAACGGGTTCTTCCGCTCGGTTCGTTTCCCAAGGCGGATCCGCCCCATCTGCGTAAGTGAGCCTATCGGCCTCCCCTCGCCGGCCTTTACCGCCTCGACTCCGCCTATCAGCGTGGTGGATATCGCGCCGCAGAATCCGGGTATCAATACCCCAAGTTTGCCTTTTGCCGGAGCTATATCAGTCCTTGTCATTTTCCTTTCCTCCTGGTTCTTCCGTCCGCAGTATCCTGCGGGTGTACGTTACGCGTTGAAAAACCGTATAGTGGGCGAGCGCCGCGACGGTGATTATGCCCGCTTCTGCCGCCCCGGCCAGCGTGGTTACGGCGAGGATAAGCAGTCGGGGAAAGCGGGACCCCGCCCCCACGTCACATTTGCGGCCTATTTCATTTTCGGCCCGTGCCCTGGCGTAGGAGACGGCTGCGGCGCCTATCAGCGCGAAAACGGTAAGCCCGGCCATCATAGGGTTCCCCTCGGCCGCGTAATAATAGGCGAAAGCAACGAAGACCGCCCCTTCCGTATATCGGTCCATCACCGAGTCCAAAAAGCCGCCGAACCGGCTGGCCTGGCCGGAGTATTTCGCCAGAGCTCCGTCCATGACGTCGAATAACCATGTGAACGACAGTGTCAGCATTCCTGCGCGAGGATGCCCGGCCGCCAGTATGGCCGCCCCCGCGAAGGACAGAACCACGCCGAGCATGGTGAGGTGGTTCGGCGTAATGCCCGCGCGGGTTAGCGGCGGCCCCATGGGGGCGAAAATACGGGTTATTATCGGGTCAAGTCTCCTGCCGGCCATTTTTTTCCCTTTTTTCCAGTTTTTCCGCCAGTACGATCAGCGACGGGAGCAGCATGACGGCGGCTCCGAAGACGCAGGCTATTCCGACGGCCGCCATTATCCCGATGCTCTTAAGCCCGTTATGGGAGGCGAACAGAAGCGCGCCGAAACCTATAAAAGTGGTCAGCGCCGACATCGCCACGGCCGGCCCGGTGTGCGTGAGCACGAAATGGGTCGAGCCGGCTCCTTTTTCCTTGTACCGGCTGTAAATTATCTCGGCATAGTCGTCTCCCAGCCCGAATATCAGAGGCAGCATGACGACGCTGAAAAAATTGAACTTCATCCCGGCCAGAGCCATCACGCCGAAGATCCATAGGAATCCGGCGCACAAGGGGATCAGTACCAGGAGCACCGGTTTGGGCCTGCGATAGGCAAGAGTGACCGGTATTGCTGTAAGCAGCAGGGCTAATGGCAGCAGTTTTCTTCCGTCGCGTTCCACCATCTCCAGTATGTCGGAGAATATGATGGACTCGCTGCAAGGGTGCACCGTGCGCCCTGGTATCTCCAGGGCGCGGATCTCGTCGGACGACTTGCGCACAAGCTCGGCGTCCGCCAGGTCGATCTTGGGAAAAATTAGCATGGCGGGGCGCCCGCTCTCCCCCTGGAACAGGCGGGTGATCTCGGACGGGAGATTGTCTCGGGTGACCGGCGGCGGGGACAACAGGCGCTTGATGTCCTCCAGCTTGCGCTTCTGCTCCGTGTCCAGCCCAAGGGGGCTGGAATCAAGCAGTTCGCGTATATCCATCAACGCGGCGCGCTTCTCTCTTTCCTGCTCGGGCAGGAAGGTCAGGAGCGAGGCGTGGCCGGCTATGGTGGTGTCCGGGACCTTCTCTTTTTCCTCAAGAACCTTTGAGAGTTGGCGTGCCTCCTCCAGGGTCTCTATAAGAGCGAGGTCCGGGGTCAGCGAGGTCCCGATTATCTTGTTGACCCGCTCGTCCAGTATGAAGGACGGTATATCGGAGCCCTGTATCTTGCTGAAGTTGTACTCGAACGAGGCGTTCTTTATCTGAAAGGCTCCGTACACCGTCATAACCGCGGCCGCGGCCAAGACCGGGATGTAAAAGGCCCCGCGCGCCGGTTTGAAAGCGAAGCGGGACGGCGGGCGTATAGACGCCGGACTGATTTTTTCGAGCAGCAGTATAAGCGCCGGGAACAAGGTGAAGAACACCAGCATGTTCAGGAATACGCCTAGGCCCGCGATCAGCCCGAACTGTGAGAACCCCTTGAACTCGGCCAATGTCAGGCTCAGGAAGACCAAGCCTGTGGTCAGTCCGCTGATAAAAATTGGCTCGCAGGTATGTCTCAACATGGCGGCCACCGCTCCGCCGGCGCTTTGTCCTCGGTGGCGTTCTTCTAAATAGCGGCTGTAAAGAACTATCCCGTAATCCGCTGAGATCCCCATCAGTATGGATATCAGGAAAGCGCTGATGATGTTGACATATCCGACCGTAAAGTATGCCGCGGCGAAAGTTATCAGCAGTCCTGCGGAAAGAGGCAATAATATGAGGAGCAGCGGCCGTACCTGCCTGAAATAAAGCACCAGCAGCAGTATCACCAGCGCCAGCGAGCCGCCGCCGGTCAGGACCAGGTCGCGCCGCAGCTGGTCGTTAAGATCGATTTGTTTCTTGAATCTGCCGGTGTACGAGACTTGTATGGACGGGTGATAGGCGGCCGGATCGACTCGTGCCACCGCCGCTTCGGCTTCCGCCACCAGTTTCCTGGAAAACTCAAGGTCGCCGGCCAGGCCGGCGGGCTTGACCAGCAGTACAAGTTCCTTGCCGTCGGTACTTAAGTAATAATCACGGAAGACTTCTCTATCGGCGTACTTCCTTTCCAGGTCGGAAAAGTCCAGCGTGTAATTTTCGTCCAGCAGGTCTATGAAGAGAGGATTCGCCTTGCGCTTTTCCAGGTCTATCTTTTTTTTAACCCGGTCGCGCACCGTGTGTATGTCCGCCAGGTCCATGTAAAGAAGGCGCCGTTCCTCGAAGTATTTCCTGGGCTGGCGCCAGTTGACGTACTTAATTTCCGGGAGTTTCTCCAACTCTCTCGCCAGCGCGGCCGAGAACTCTTTTGACTTCGGCAGATCGTCTGATTTTACTACCAGCACCAGATAGCCGGTGCCGCCGAATTCGCTGGTTATCTCGTCTAGGGATTTGACGCTCTCAAAGCTGCGCGGCAGCAACGCTTCGAAGTCGGATTGGAAATAGAGCTTCCCGGCGTAGTGCCATGACGCGGCCGCCAGAGCGGCAAAGGCAATTGTTATGCCCAGGAAGCGTTCGGTGATGAACCTTATGGGCCTATGCGTCAGCCGTGGCATCAGTCCCGCTCCTCCGTTGATGTTTCAATACCGCACATCCTGATGAGGTCGGCCAGCGCCATGTTATAGTCGAAAATAGCCTGGTAATAGTCCTTCTCCGCCTTTACCCTGGCGGCAAGGCCCTTCAAGGCGTCTTCCGCTCCGGCTGTGCCAAACGCGTAGACGAGGCCCGCTGCCGTTACCCAGCGCTGCGCCGCGTCCAGGCCGTCCCTTGCGCTGTCTATGTCGGCGCGCGCGGCGGTCGCGGTCTCCCAGGCGTTGCGCACCTGCAGCGTTATGCCGGAGCGCGCGAATTTTTCCTTCTCTTTAAGCTTGTCCAGGTCGGCCTGCTTGGAGGCGATGCGCGCGCTCAGCGCGGCCGGCGCGAAATCGAACTTGGCGCCCACCGCTATTCCGCCGCTGCTCCCGTTGTAAGGGTCGTAAAGCCATGGATTATGCTGGTCGTCGCGCACCGAGGCGTGGTTATAGGCCGCTTCCCCGGCCAGGAATATCAAGGGATAGCGGTCGGCCTTTTCAGCTCTGAGCAGCTGGCGCCTGGCCTCCAAGCCGTTCTTAAGCATTCGCCACTCCGGCCGGTTCTCGAAGGCTTTGGCTGTATAGTAGTCCACGGACTGCAGCGTCACTTCCTCGGGGGCGAGCTTTGTATCGGCTATGTCAAAATCCGGGGAGTCCTCCATCCCCATCTTCTGCATCAGGGCCAGGCGGGCCAGGATGATGCCTTTAGCGGCCACGCGACGGCTTTTCTGCGCCTCGGCCATGTATATCTTCAACATTTCAAGGTCGCCCTTCTTAACCTCGCCTTCGCCGGCCTGGTAGAGTTCTTCGGCTTTTTTCACGGCTTCGGCGAGAGTGTCAATGACATCGTCCACGGTGCGCTTGAGCCGCCGCGCCAGCAGGAGCGAGTTGTAATACTTCTTCACGTCGTAAACGACTTCTGCGCGCTTCAGGGCGGTTTCCGCCGCGGCCGCGCGCGCGCCGCTTTCCGCGGCGGCAATGTAGCCGTCGATCTTTCCCCAGGTCCAGAGCGGCATCCGGACCTCCAGCTTGGCATGGTAGTACGGCCCCCATGTGCCGTAATCGTTGTTGTAATGGCCGGCGTCGCCTGTAACCTTGTAGGCGGGGGCGGCGTATGTCAGGAAACTCGCCTTGGGCCGTCGGGCGGCCCGGGCTTCGGCGGCGCCGCCGAGATAATTCTTTTCACCTAAAGCTGTTTCCCGTATCTCCGGGTTGTTATCCGCGGCATAATCGGCGCACTGGCGCAAAGTGTAAAGCTCGGCCGCCGCCGTACATGGCAGTGCCAGCGCGAACACTAAAGCGGCGGGAATGCTATGTGGTCTCATTGAGCTTCTTTTCCATCAGCTTTATCAGGCGCGGAAACCCTTTGTCTTTTATGATTTCCGCGTGCTGGTTGCGATAGATGAGCAGCAGGCTTTCCCTGTTGGTAATTACGTCATAGATGCGCCAGCCTTTTTCCGTGTTATGCAGTCGGAACTCCGTGTCGAACTTTAAGTCCTCCTCGGTGTACATGATCCTGGTAAAGACAGATACATCCGTATCGCTTATCGCTTTTTCCCCGGTGTAGTCGATCTCTATTTTGTCGTTAAAGAGCTTCTCGATCTGCGGATATCCGATCTTTTCCACCAAGGCGGTCAGAAGAGCGGCGTACTTTTCGCGCTCGGCCGGTTTGAGCTTCTCCCAGTTGCGGGCGAGTATCAGCCTCGCCATTTCATGCAGGTCCAGTATCCCGCTTATTCTTTCCTTTATGACCGTCCGCCGCTGTGTTTCCTCAGGGGATAGCCCCGGCTCGTCCTCACGCAGATAATGCCGGGCGGAGGACACCAGGTCCCGCACCGCCGAGGTGGCCGGGCCAGTTGCCGTCTCGTTCCCATTGGCGAAGGGGATGCCGATCCCCAACCCGATGGCGCAAAGCAGAAATGCTGTTTTGCGGCCTGCCGTCCGGACTGTCCCCTTTGCTGGTTTCCTGTGAAATTCTGCCATTCCCGTTCTCCTTCAGGTTTTTGTGTCGCCGGTAAAAATTATTACGACCTCCGCTGAGTCCTGGTTTTCGGAAGCGGCCGCTTTATACGGAAGAAGGCCTGAATTTATCATCTGGCTGAGCATTTCAGCCGTTTCGCCGGCCGACTGCCCGGCTTTAAGTCGTATATCGAGTCCCATGCGGCGGATATGGCGGACGCTGCCGTCGGGACGGGTAAAAGTAAAGGAGGAAAGAGCCAAACCTGCGGAGGAGGGTTTCCCATTCCGCCTCCGCCCGGCCGCTGTGCCGGATATCCCAATGATGCCGGATTTGCCGGCAACTGTGACGCGGTTATCTATAACCACTGCTTTTTGGTGCGTGTCGCAGGCCCCTGCGGTGAGTGTTGCCCCTTTTATCAGCTCGAGTCCGGGGATATAGTTATTTTTTCTTTTCATGGACTGCACTTGTCGCAGGATTCAAGATGTATTTCGCTGCACAGAGCGGGTGGGCGGGCGGGTCGAGGTAGTTGCTGGGGAGGGACGCCGCCCGCCCGAATGCCGCACTAGCCATCCAGTATTTCCGCTATGGTCTCCAGGAGCGCGGACAGCGCTTTGAAATCTTTGAAGACGATCCTGTCCACTCCGCATGCTTTTAACGCGTTATGGTCCAGTTCCTGGTCCCCGCTGAAGACTATCACCGGCGGGCTATCCTCCTCCTTCGTCTTCCCGATGCCTGCGCAAAAGGAGACGGCGTCTCCGTCAGGGAGGTGGAAGTCTAGTATGACGCAGTGCGGTGATATCTTAAAAGGGTCGGGGTTGTCTAGACCAATTCTAGGCCATTGCTAAGGTTAAATCCTCTCCGACTCTGACCGCGTTTTCCGCTCTCTCCGTTTCTCCGAAGTAAACCTGCGCCGGT
>JAGVVD010000026.1 GCA_019135865.1 Elusimicrobiota bacterium | reverse complement strand
ATCTGGCCTGTGGGCTCATCATAAATGTCTCCCGAAAGGGCATAGCCCCTTCGGTAACATCTTAGGTGATTTAACGATACCCGCTTCGGTAACATTTTAAGTGATTGAATACGACCGATTGCCGGGGCGGGGGATTATCGTGTAAACTTTCCGCGATGCCCCGGCTCTTCGACGCGCACAACCATTTCCAGGAATTCCCGGACCCGGCCGACGCGGCCGCGGGGTTGCGCCCGGCAGTCTGCTGTTCCACCGGGCCCTCCGACTGGGAGGCGGTGCGGAAGCTTTCGGAGGGCTCGCCGTCCGTAGTGCCTTTCTTCGGCCTGCATCCCTGGCTTATACCGGAAGCGGGCGGGGACTGGCTGGCGCCGCTCGGCCAGCTGCTGCGCGATACGCGCTCGGGGGTGGGGGAATGCGGTCTCGACGCGCTCAAGCCCCCGTCCCTGGCGGAGCAGGCGGAAGTCCTCAAGCGCCAGTTGGAGCTGGCAGTACTGCTGGACAGGCCGGTCTCGCTGCACTGCGTGAAGGCCTGGGGGCCGCTGCTGGACATCCTGCGCGCTTCCCGCCCGCTGCGTTTCCTGGTCCATTCCTATTCCGGTCCGGCGGAAGTCACACGGGAATTGGCGGCACTGGGAGGTTATTTCTCCTTCGGTCCCGCCATACTCGACGAGCGCCGCGTCAAGGCGCGCGCGGCGCTGGCCGAAGTCCCGCGCGAGAGGCTGCTTTTCGAGAGCGAGGCACCGCAGGCGAACGGCGCCCCCGCCGAAATCCTGGCGCGGGTGCACGCCGGGGCGGAGGGGCTGCTCGGCCTGCCGGCGGGCTCGGCCGCGGAACTCTCCGCGCGCAACGGCGCGGAATTCCTGGGAGCGCTGGCGGAGGGGCGATGAGCGACGAGCGGCTGGCCCGGATAAAGCTCATGCTCGGGGAGGAGGGGCTTTCCCGCCTGAAAAAGTCGTCCGTGACCGTGGTCGGCCTCGGCGCGGTCGGGAGTTACGTGGTGGAAGGTCTGGCGCGCTCGGGCGTCGGCCGGCTGCGGCTGGTCGATTTCGACGAGGTGCGCGCCAGCAATATAAACCGGCAGCTCTACGCGCTGGGCTCCACCATCGGCCGCCGCAAGGCGGACCTCGCCGCGGAGCGGGTGCTGGATATCAATCCTCATTGCCGCGTGGAAGCACTGAAGACTTTCGCCGCCCCGGAGACCTTCGCGGAGATCCTGGCCGGGCCGCCGGACCTGGTGGTGGACGCGATAGACGCGCTGGGCCCCAAGGTCGGGCTCATCTCGGAAACGCTGAAAGCCGGGATACCTCTTATTTCATCGATGGGCGCCGCGCTGCGCACCGACATAACGGCCGTGCGCGTGGGGCCCTTTTCAAAAGCCTCCGGCTGCCCGCTGGCCGCGCGCGTGCGCCGGCTGCTGCGCCGCCACGGCCATCCCGGCGATTTCGCCTGCGCCTATTCCATCGAGCCGCTGGGAAAGCTCCGCACCGGCGCGCGCCTGATGGAACCCGGGCCCGATTTCTACGAGCGCGGACGCAAGCGCGCCGCGCTGGGCAGCCTGCCCACGCTGACAGGCATCTTCGGCCTGGCCATAGCCAACGAGGCGATAAAGTTCCTTTCCGGCCAAAAGAAAGCCCTGATATAGTAGAATCCATATATAGCGGTCCCGCGAAAGGGGAGGACTATGACGAAAAGAACGATAAAACTGTTTTTAGGCGCGCTGCTGGCCGCGTCGGCTTATTCGCCGGCCGCGGCGCAGATGAGCTCCGCCGAACTGAAAGAGCGCATCGCGGCCCTTCAGGAGGCCATCGACGGGAAAGGAGCGGCCTGGATCGCGGGCGAAACGGATATTTCCGGCCTTTCGGAAAAGGACTGGAAATACCTGGTCGGCCTCAATTTCGAGCCGGTGGACGCCCCGCCGCTGCCGGAGTTCTCCATGACCGAAGTCCCGGTCTCGTTCGACTGGCGCGACAATGAGGGCAATTTCGTCACCCCGGCGCGCAACCAGAAGAAGTGCGGTTCCTGCTGGGCCTTCGCCATGACCGGCGCGCTGGAATCCTACGGCCTCCTCCAGAAAGGGACGCCCGGCGTCGACCTGGACCTGTCCGAGCAGGTGATGCTCTCGTGCAGCGGGGCGGGCTCGTGCAACGGCGGCAGGCTTACCGCGACCTATCTCCAGCGCACCGGCCTTCCGGGCGAGGAGGTCTATCCCTATACCGCGACCGACGGCTCCTGCTCCGCGGCCGGCGAAGGCTGGCAGGCCGGCGCGCAGAAGATAGGCGGCTGGGGCTCCGTGACCCGGAGCATCGACAAGATGAAGGCCGCGCTGCTCAAGTACGGCCCGCTGCCCACCGCGATGTACGTGTACGAGGACTTCATGCACTACAAGTCCGGAGTCTATTCCTATGTGGAGGGCAAGCGGCTCGGCGGCCACGCGGTGCTCCTGGTCGGCTACAATGACGAGGAGGGGTATTTCATCGTCAAGAACAGCTGGGACAAGGGCTGGGGCGAGGACGGCTTCTTCCGCATCGCCTATTCGGAGGTCGCGGGCAAGTCTTATTTCGGTATGAGCACCATCGCCTACTGGCCCAAGGCCGGCAAGGACGGTTACGGCGCGCCCGAGGCGCATCTCCACAAGGCGGACGATACTTTCGGCCGCGTGGCCCCTATGCTGGAGACCGGCTGGAAGTGATCCCGCAGCCGTTCTGAAATGAAAAAGGCGCGGAAGTCCGCGCCTTTTTCATTGGCAACCGGCAGCTTCAGTCCCCCGGCCTTTTATCCTCGCAGACGCAGGGTTTGCGGCCCTTCAGCCTCGCGGAAACGTCCTCGAGCGCCCGCTTCAGGCCTTCCTCGATCACGGGGTGATAGAAAGGCATGGCGCGCAGCGCCTTGACCGTCATCTTCTTTTCTATCGCCCAGGCGATGAGATGCGCCAGGTGCTCGGCCCGGGGGCCCAGCATTTCCGCGCCCAGCAGCCGCCCGGAGGCCCTGTCGGCGTAGAGGCGCAGCTTCCCCCGGCCGGCGTTCATGATCAGCGCGCGCCCCTGCTCCGAGAAGTCCAGTTCCCCGCAGCAGAACGATCCCTTTTCCAGCTCCGACGGCCCCGCGCCGATGACGGCCATCTGCGGGTCGGTGAAAGCCACGGCCAGGGCGCAGCTCCGGGTTTCCCGCCCGACTTTCGGGAAGCGGGCGGCGTTGGCGCCGGCCAGCCGTCCCTCGAAGCCGGCCTCGTGCAGCGAGGGCCTGAAAGGGTCGGCGTCGCCGGCCAGGAAGAAATGAGAGCGTCCTATCCGCATGGTCCGCGGGTCGGCGGACGGGCGGCCCCTGTCGTCGAGCGGGACGCCGGTGTTCTCCAGGCCCAGGCCGTCGAAGTCCGGGCGCTGGCCGGCGGCTATAAGTATCTTTTCGAAAGACGCCGCACTCTTTTTGCCGTCCGCGCCGCGGAACGAGACCTTGATCGTTTTCCCGGCGGGTTTAAGTCCCAGCAGTTCGTGATGCGGATGCAGATCGAACTCTTCCGAGAATATTTCAGCGGCCCGCGCGCGGAGGCCGGGGTCGGACAACGGGCCGACGAGCCGGTCCAGGCCGAGCAGCGTGACGCGCACGCCCAGGCGGGCGAGCGCCTGGCCCAGTTCCAGGCCTATCAGACCGCCGCCGACCACCAGCAGGCTCGCCGGCAGGCGGCGCTGCTCGAAGATCTCCTCGCGGGTGAGCAGGAAACGGGCGTGCTCCCGGTAGGGCGGGGGGACGACGGTGACGCTGCCGGTGGCTATGACGGCCGTCCTGAATTCATAGGTCCGGCCTCCCGCTTCCAGCGTATTCGGCCCGGTGAACCGGGCTTTAGCTTTTACGAGGAGCTTCTTTTTTAACAGTTCATCGTAATCTTCCATCATCCCGCCGACGAAACGGTCGCGCCAGGCCCTGACGCGGGACATTACCCTGGCGCCGTCGATCCTGGCGCGGGCCTTTACCCCGAATATCTCCGCCTTCTCCGCCGAGTGGGCGGCCTCGGCCGCGGCTATGAGGAGTTTGGAGGGCATGCAACCTACGCGCGCGCAGGTGGTGCCCAGCGGTCCCGGGTCGAAGATCAGGGCCCGGGCGCCTTCTTTCATGGCGTGATGGATCGCGAAAAGCCCGGCCGTGCCGGCGCCTATGACCGCCACGTCGGTCTTTATGGTCCTGGACATGGAATCCCCCTGTTCTTATTTCGCCCGCTCGAGCAGGCCGTCCGCGAAATCCTTCGCTTTCGCCGCGGGTATCGCGAACCCTATGCCGGGATAGGCGCCCGACGGCGCGTAGGCCGACGCGTTTATGCCTATCACTTCGCCTTTCAGATTGAGCAGCGGCCCGCCGGAATTGCCGGGGTTGATGGCCGCGTCGGTCTGTATCGCCTCGCGCCGGACGCCGTCCGGCCCTTTCAGTTTCCGCAGCGGGGCCGAGACCACTCCCACGGTCACGGAGCCTTCCATGCCGAGCGCGTTGCCCAGCGCTAGGGCCCAGTCGCCGGCCCGCGGCCGCGCCGCGCCGGAGAGCGCCAGGAAAGGCAGGGGCGCGTCGGTCTTCGCTTTCAGCAGAGCGAGGTCCGCGGCTTGGTCAGCGCCGATGACCGCGGCTTCGGCCCGCGAGCCGTCCGCGAGGGATACGACGACGGACGTACTGCCGCGCACGACATGTTCATTGGTGAGGATGTAGCCGGCGGGGTCTATGATCAGGCCGGAGCCGGAGCGGGGATAGGCGGGCGGCGTCGGGCCCGGCCCGGCGGGGAGTTCCGCCGCCGACAGGAAACCGCCGAGCAGGTCCTCCGGCTCGCCGAAGGGCGCGTCCGCGCCGTTCCCCGGCCCGGATACCGCCACTACCGCCGGCGCGGCCTTGGCCGCGGCCGCCGCGAAGGCGTCCTGGAGCTCCGCCGCTCCCGCGGCGGCCGCCGGGGCGGCCGCGAACGGGAGCAGGAGCGTCAGGACCGCGTATTTCATCAGTACCAGAGGAAGCCCAGCGCCCGCTTGAGCGAGCCGAAGAGCGAGTCGGAATTGTGCCATTCGTCGAGCTGCAGGTCGCCGGTGCGGAACTCGCGGTAGTACCTGCCCTTGTCCATGATCTCGAAGACCGCGTCCAGGTTGTTCTTGCCGTCCAGGCCTTCCTTCTTCCGCAGGGCCTGGAGCTTGTCGCCGGCCTGGTTGCCCAGGCGCTCGGCGCGCTTCATCTCGCGCAGTTCGCGCGGCGTCATGTGCTCGGCGGCCCGGCGCGCCTTATGCGGCGAGAGGAGTATCAGCACCGACTTCTTGGTCTCCTCCTGGGTCTTGTTGGAGAAGAACCACTGCACCACCGGTATGCTCTGCAGCAGCGGTACGCCGCTCTTGGAGACGGTGGTCTCGTTCTCGGTCAGGCCGCTGAGTATGAGGGTCTCGCCGAATTTCAGTATCGCGGTCGAGTCCACCGAGGTCTTGGTGGTCTGCGAGAAGGCGGAGAAGCCCAGTTTCTCGCTGCGGCTCTCTATGAAACTGCGGTCGGCGTGGACCTTGACCCTGACGGTGTCCTTGTCGAGGAAGGTCGGCGTCACCGAGAGATTTATGCCCACGGGGACGTCGACCAGCGAGCCGTCCGAGTTGTTGCTGTTGAGCTGCACGTGCAGCACGGCCCCGGAGTAGAACTGCGAGGTCTGGTTCTCCACCGCCAGCAGCGAGGGGCGGGCCAGCACCTCGGCCTTGTTGACGCTGTCGTTCCAGATATTGAGATTGTACTCCAGGCCTTCGAGCGCGAAGGTGGGCGACATCGCGGCGCCGTGGCCGCTCTGGCCCATGATGCTGCCGCCGGTGGCCCACTTGTACTGGAACAGCGTCCCGGTCAGGGTGGCCTTCAGCCCCGAAAGGATGTTCATGCCCTTGTACTGGCTGCGGCTCTCTTCGGTGCTGAGTATGACCACGTCGACAAGCGCCATTTTGGGGGCGTTCGGGTCGTCGGCGGGAGCCGGCTGGCCGCCGTTTTCGGCGTGAGAGGGGGACGCGGCGGCCCCTTCTTCGTAATTGTCGCCTTCGTCGCCCAGGTCGAGCGGGCGTCCTTCGGGCTGGGCGCCTCGGCCGAACACGCCGGCGGGCACGGCCGCCGGGTCGGCCGCGTGGAAGGCCTTCCAGTCGTCCAGGCGCGCGCGGAGCCGCTCTTCGTTCCACTTGAACAGTTCGCCGCCGGCCCCCGGCTTGCCGGCGAGGCCCTCGTAGCGCAGGAAGGCCTCTTCGGCCCCCTTGAGGTCGCCGCCGGCCGCCCTGGTCAGCGCCGCTATGCGCCAGCCGGAGCGGCTCTCCGGGTCCGCGGCCGCGGCCTTCTCGGCCGCCCAGCCGCCGGTGCGCGCGTCGCGGGCGTAGTAGGAGGCCACCGCCAGCGCGCGCAGGAACTCGGGGTCGCCAGGCGAGTAGAGCAGGGCGCCGGAGAACTGGTTCTGCGCGTCCTTGTAGCGCTTCTGGGCGAAATAAACGTGGCCCAGGAAGAAAGAGGCCCAGTGATTGTCCGGGTCGAAGCGCAGCGCCAGCGTGTAGCCGGCCTCGGCCAGGTCGAGCTTGCTCAGGTCGCCCGAGCGCGAGTCCAGGTGATAGGCCAGGGCGTTGAGGAAATGCAGGTCGGCGTTCACGGGGTCCGCCCGCAGGCCCGCGGCGAATTCCTTCCCCGCCGCGGCGTAGCGGCCGCGGCGCAGTTCGCGTATGCCGTCGCGGGCGGCCGCGGCGACGCCGCTGACCGAGGTCCGGCGGGACGCCTCGTCGAGCATGCCCTCCACCGAAGGGTGCAGGGGCACGCGGCGCGCCGAGCGCGCCGACGCGGAGCAGCCGGCCAGCGAAGGGGCCAGGAGCGAGAAGCAGAGCAGGCAGTTCAGGGTCTTTTTCATTTCACCAGGTCCAGGAGCTGGGCGCCGTCCGTCTTGCTGCAGGGCGCCGTCCCGGCCTCCTTATAGTTAGAAGTGCCCTTGTCGGGGGCCGGAAGCATCATACAAGAATTCCTCGCGGGGTTGAAGAACTGCAGCGTGTCCTTGTCCTCCACATTGAGGCGCCAGAACATGTCCTGGCCGCGGTCGCAGGCGCGCAGCGCGAGGTGCGTCGACTTCTCCGCCGGGTAGACGCAGGCGCCGGTCTCGGAGTGGATCAGCTGTATGTCGCCGTCCACTTCCTCTATGTAGTTGAAGCGCTCGCTCTTGTCGCCGCAGGGATGGGCGTAGAGCTTGGCCTCCTTGTTCTGCGCGGTCAGCTTGAGCGAGTTCTCCGTCTCTTCCAGCACGTCCAGGCAGAGACCGTTCTCCGCCTTGACGAACGCGTTGACCTCGTGCCGGGTGGGCTTCTCGGCGTCGGGTATGTCGCGGAAGGTCTGGCTGTCCGCCCCCAGGCAGGAGGTCCAGACGGCGTAGGCCGACCGCGGGTTGGCGCTCTCGTTGTCGAAGTGCAGGCACTTCTGGGAGAAGCGGTTTACTATCTGGTCGTAGAAGCCGTCGGACGAGATTATCTTCCACTGCTGATGCCTGTCTTTGGCGTCGCAGGCCGCCAGGATCAGCGGCTCGTAATTGTCCGCGGAGTCGCCTTTGCGCGCTTTCAGGCAGAGCCCCTTGTTGCGCAGCTCCACATAACCCTCGTCGTCGTCCTTGAGGGCGACCGTGTGCCACTGTTCCACGTCGGAGTCCTTGCAGTGCAGCTGCTCCACGCTGACGCCGTCGCGGGAGACGGCCAGGCAGAGGTTGCTGTGGCCGATGGCCAGGTAGGTGTTGGCGTACTGAAGGCTGTCGGGCATCAGGTCGGTGATGTCCATTTCCTCGACCAGCTGGCGGTGCTCCTCCGACTGGTCCTCGAAGGCTTTCCGGTACTTGGCGCTTCCGTTCTCGAAGGAATCGAGCACCTTCCTGTATCTGGCCTCCTGCTCCTCCACCTGCTTCCTGACCTCCTCCTGCGCGGAGGCGAGCTTGGTCGCTATGTGCGAGTGCACCCACTTGGCGGCGTCCGGCGAGATCTTCTTGAGCGGCGCCTCGGTCAGCGTGTCCAGCGCCAGCACCGGCAGCAGGGCGAAAGCCTTCGCGTCGAACTCCAGATTCTCCGGCCGGTCCGGCACCTTGACCGCGAAATACTCGCGCATCGGGGCCCCGGCCAGCTTGAACTTCATGTCCAGCACCATCGGTTCGTTGCGCAGTATCATGCCGCGCAGGTCGCCGACGATCACGGTCTCGTCTATCTCCAGCGGCAGCCGGGACACGGTGGCTTCGAGGATCTTTTCGAGCTCCTTCATGACGAAGTCCTCGACCGCCCTGGTGACCTCCACCACGGCTTCGGCCACGGCCAGGGCCGCGCGCTCTATATCGCGCTCGGCTATCAGGGCCGCTATGCGCGGGTCCAGCTCCATCGCGGCGGCGACGGCCTTCTTGGCCGCCTGCAGCGCGCCTTCGGCCACCTTCATCACGGTCCAGGTGGCGGAGGCGGCTATGCGCCAGCCGGGGGCGCAGGCCCAGTGCGTCCACTTGGAGCCGCAGTGATGCGCCTGGTGGTCCTCGTGGTCGTACTGGCTGCGCAGGGAGTTGACGCGGCGGATGGCGGAGTTGAGCACCTCTTCGGCGCGGTCCTTGGCCTTCTGGTCCTGCTCCTTGAGCTTCTGTATCTTCGCGGTCAGTTCGTCCACTTTCTTCTCGGCGGACTTGAGCGCCTTGAGGTCGGCGTCGAACTTGGCCCCGGCGGAGGCGCGCAGGTCGTCGATGCCCTTCTTTATCTCGTTCTTCATCCACGGCACCAGCGTGGATTTGAAGGCGCCGATGATGCTTATGTCGGCGGCCTTGTCGAAGGCGCCGGTCTTGAGGTCGAAGCCCTCGATGGTGACGGTCAGGGCGGCGTCGCCGAAGACCCCCAGCTTCTCGGTCAGGTCGAACTCCATGTGCGGCGGCTCGATGTCGAGCTTGACGTGCTGCTTGCCGCCGAGCAGCTCTATGTCCGAGTCGATCACGTATTTAGGGTCCAGGCCCAGGGCTATGTCGACGTTATTATTGCGGAACTGCAGTACGTCGAGGTCGATGTCGTCGATCTTGCCTTTGAGCGTCAGGCCCTGCGGTCCGCCCGCGCCTTTCACCTTGCCCAGCTCACGGCCCATGAAGAAGAAGTCGCCGCCGAAGGCGAAGCCCTCGCTGACGAGTCCCAACTGCGGGTCCGAGGCGCCCGGCGTGGCGAAGGCCAGCAGGGCGTCGTTGATCTGGAAGAAGGGGAAGGGCAGCTTCCCGAGCTTGCCGGGAGGCAGGCCCATCAGGTGTTCCGTTATCTCCACCAGGGCCGGCGCGCTCAGCTTGTTGACCTTGCCGGCGAAAGCGACGCCGTCGGGGAGGGCGTCCTCGAGCAGTATCTTGACGCTCATCGCCAGGTCGACGTCCACGCAATCGGGCGAGCCGGGGTCGCCGCAGTGGCCGTACTGCTGGTCGCCGGCCACGCCGAACCGCACCTCGCCTATATCGTTTATGGCGGCGTCCATTTTGACATTGGCCAGGGCGAAGCCCTTGATGCCGAAAGGCTGGCGCCAGACCCCGTCCATTTCGCCGAGCACCTTTATCCCTACGCCTTCGACGGTGAACTCGAGCTCGACGGAGGAGGCCAGCACCAGCGTGTCCTTGCCCGCTTTGACGAACATAGGTATCTTCAGGCCCGCGTCGAATTCCGTGCCTGCCCACTGTATGAAGAAGGAGGGCCGCACGCCGTCCTTGTAGTTCATGACCTTGCCGGGCAGGCCGCGGGCCTGGCCCGGCTGCTGCATCGCCAGCGACAGCATTACGCCGGGATTGCCCTGGAAGACGCCGGTGACGGCGCCCATTATTATCGCGTCCTCGTGCACTCCCAGCTTGCTCAGGCCTTTGCCCAGGTCGCCCATCGCCTTCTGGTCGAAGGCGGCCAGCAGCGCGACGCCGGAGGGGATGTTGAGCGGCACGTCCGTATCGCCGAAGATGCCGTCGAGCATGTCCCTGGCTATCACGCCCAGGCCCTTGCGGCCGGGGGCCGTGAGGCCCTTTTCCGATACTATCAGCGCGGCCTGCGGCAGCGTCATGGCCGCCAGCGGTTTTATGTCCTTCGCGGGCGGTATGAGCTCGGTTATGTTGAAGTTCTTCTGCTCCAGGGCGAAGATCCAGTTGGGCGTCCCGGCCGCGCCGGCGTCGAAGAGATACGCCTTGACCTTCTTCCCGGCTATCATGGCCGCGGCCTCTACGCCCTTGGGCGAGAGCTTGACCATGTCCAGCTCGAACTTGTCGGCGTTCGGTATGTTCTTCCCGCCCGGGAAGTCGCCCAGGCCGAACTTGCCGTCGAGCTCGAAGTATTCGAGCGCGAGCTTGCCGTCCGTCCGCTTGAGGTCGGCGGTGACGGAGACTTTCTTCGAGGCGATGTCGGCCGTGGCGAAGAAGGCGAACTCGGCGTCCTTCTGCGCGCCCTTGTCGCCTTCGAGGGAGAACTCGAAGCCGCCGTTGTCGAGAGTGAAGCCCTTTATGCCGAAAGGCTCCTTCCAGGCGCCTTCATAGAGGGCCAGCAGCGAATAGCCGGCGCGCGAGCCCTTGTCGAGGTTCACCAGCGCGTCTATCTTCTCGTTTATGCCGGAGCCCTTTATGTCCAGGCCGAACTGCACGGAGACGTCCAGGTCGCCGGCGGGGCGGGAGGCCGCTATCGGCTCCGGCACGCGGGTCCAGAGCGAGCTCTTGGAGCGCGCGTCGCCGCCTATGCGCAGCGTGACCGGGCTCTTCACCGTCACCAGCCCCGCGATGGCGGGCAGCGAAGGCAGCGGCAGGTCCACCTCCAGCTCCAGGCCGGCCAGCATGGACTGCTTGTCGGCGTCGGCCAGGGCGGAGGCGGCCTTGCCGGCGCTCATGCCCTTGAAGGCCCCGGGCGGCAGCGTGCCGCGCAGCAGCGGGCGCGCATTGGCAGGCAGGCCGGCCGTTTTGAAGGCCCGGGCCAGGCCGCCGGAAGCGGCGACATTGAGCCAGGCGGACATGTTGACGCCCTCGGAGAGTTTCATGGCGTCGCCGCCGGACCAGCCGGCCAGTTTCGGCAGGTCGCCGGGCAGCTCCGCGGCGCTCACCGTACGCGCGGGGGAACCGGCGGGCTGCACCACGAACAGGGCTTTCTCCAGCGCGATGTCGTTGACGACATGGCCCTGGGCGGCGGGCACGAAGGCGGCCGCGCCCAGCCGGTCGAAGAAAATGGCGGTATAGGCGAAGTCGGAGCCGGCTTTGGCGTGCGCGACCACGTCCACGGTCACGCCGTTGAGCTTAGCCTTGGCCTCGACGGACCTGCCGTCGAGTTCTATCTTCTCTATCCCCACGGCGTTTATGGCCGGCAGGCCGGCCAGCGGGGCGAAGACGTCGCCCAGCGTCAGCGCGTCGGCGGTCACGGTGACCACCGGCTTGTCGCCGCGCGTGCGGACGAACTTGACGGCCTTGCCGTTGAGCCGCCCGGCGACCTCGACGGCCGCCTGCGAGACGGAGACCTTGTCCAGCTGCAGGGCGTCGAAAGCCTTGAGCGCGCCGGCCTCGGGGACCAGGTCGCTCATCGCCAGGCCTTCGCCGGCCGCGGTGAAGGAGCCGCTCGCGCCGGCGGGCTTGGAGACGGCCACTTTCCTGCCGTGTATGGCGCCCTCCACCGTTATGCCGGACGCGTCCTCCTTGAAGTCGTAGAAGGCGAAGTTGTCGAGGAAGGGCACCGAAGCCGCCTCGGGTACGAAGTCGGACAGGGTCAGCTTGTCGCCCTTTATCTCGAAAGAGCCGTCGGTCTTCGAGACGATGACGCCGACGGTCTTGCCGTTGAGAGTTCCGGAGACCGTGGTCCCGGAGGGGGCGTAGAGCATGGAGAGGAAGGCGAAGTTGTTCAGCTCGGGCACCTTGGCCGCGGCCGGCACCAGGTCGGCGAGCTTTATGGAGCCGCCGGTGAGCGTGACGGTGTCCGGCGCGAAGATCCAGACCACCTTTACCGCCTTGCCGTTGACCGTGCCGTCTATCTCCAGCCGGTCGGGCCAGTGGAAGAGCCCGCCGAAGCTGAACCACTTGAGGAAGGGGATATTGAGCGAGAGCGGCATGCAGGCCGGCAGGCTCAGGCCCGCGCCGGTCATGGCGACCTTGCCGTCGGACGACGCGGAGACCGCTACGGGCTTGCCGTCCACCCGGCCGGCTATGGCCAGCTCGGAGGGCGAGCGGCGCACCGTGTCGAGCGCGAAGGCGTTCACGCAGGGGACCTGGGAGACTGCCGGGACGAAATCCTCCAGTCTCAGGCCGTCGCCGTTCACGGAGAAGTAGGGCGCGTTGCGCTCTTTGGAGACGGAAAGCTTCCTGCCGTTCACCTTGCCGGCCGCCTCGCAGCGGGCTTCCGACCAGCTGAAGCTCTCGAAGGCGAAATTATCCAGGTAGGACACGGCGGCCGCCTCGGGGACCAGGTCCTTGAGCTTTATGTCGTCGCCGGTGATCCTGAAGGCGCCGGAGGCTTTCTCGTAGTCGACCTCGGTCTTTCTGCCGCTGACATGACCCATCACTATGACGCCGGAGGGGGAGCTCTGAACCGATTGCAGGTCGAACTCCTCCAGGTAGGGCACCTGGGCGGCCTGCGGGACGAAATCCGTCAGTTTCATGGCCGAGCCGGAGACCGTATAGGTCTTCTTCGCGTTGTCGAGGTTCACCGAGACGTTCCTGCCGTTGACCTTGCCGTCGACGCGGGTAAGTTCCGGCGTCCAGGCCAGGTCGAGGAAGGCGAACCGGTCGAGATAGGGCGCGCCGGAGGCCTGCGGCACGAAATCGGACAGTTTGAGACTTTCGCCTTTTACGACCAGTTCCGGTGAGCCGGTCTTGCGGGCGACGCTTACGGACTTGCCGTTGACCTTACCGGCCGACTCCACGGAGTCGGCGGTATGGGTGAACCTGTCGAAGGCGAACTTGTCCAGCGCCCCGATGTTCTTCGCCTCCGGGAAAAAGTCGGAAAGCTTCAGGTCCTGGCCGGTTACCGTGAAGATATTGCTGGCGGGGTGGTCGTCCACCGTGACGGGCTTGCCGTCGACCTTGCCGTAAACGTCTATATCGGCGCCGGTCATGCGGACGCGGTCCAGGGTGAAATTATCGAGGAAGGCGACTTCGGCGGCCTCGGGCACGAAGTCGGAGACTTTGAGGCCGTCGCCGGTCACCGAGATCTCGCCCGACCTGGCGCTGCGGTTCACGGCTATCGCCCTGCCGCGCAGGCGGCCGGAAATAGCGGTCCCGTCGGCGGACCAGGAGACCCTGTCGCATTCGAGGGAGGAGAGCAGCGGGACATCCCCCGTTTCGGGCAGGAAGTCGGCCGCTTTGAGCCCCTCGCCCGTGACGGTGGTCCTGCCGCTGGTCTCGGCCTTCACCGAGATATCCTTGCCGTTCAGGCGGCCCGTGACGGTCAGCCCGGCGGCCGTCCTGACGGCCGAGACGAAGTCGAAGCGGTCGAGGGCCTTCAGGCCGGACGCGGCCGGCACCAGGTCGGAGAGTTTGAGGTGGTCGCCGGTGATGGCCAGCGTCGCGGCGGCGGTGGAACGGGAGACGGCGGCGTCCACGCCGTTGAGCGAGCCGTGCACCACGAGCCCGCCGGGGGACTGGTCGAGGCTGCGGAAGGAGAAGTCGTTCGCGAAGGGCAGCCCGGCGGCCTCCGGCAGCAGGTCCTGCAGCTTCAGCGAGTCGGCGGTGACGGTCACCGCACGGCCGGAATCGGAGAATACCGCCGAGGCGGGTTTGCCGCCGATCCTGCCGCTCGCCGAAAGGGATTTGGGCGTGTATTCCACGCTCTCCAGCGAGAACCTGGCGAGCGCCGGCACCGCGGCGGCCGCCGGAGCCACGTCGGCAAGCGTCAGTCCCTCGGCGCTGAAAGTGAAGGAGCGGTCGACGGTCCTGCGGGTCGCGGAGGCCTTCTTTGCGCCGATGGTCCCCGAGACCGTCATGTCCTCGCCTTCGAGATAGAACCGCGTGAAAGCGAAGCCGTCGAGCAGGCGCACGGCCGAGACCTCGGGTATGAAGTCGGAGAGCAGCAGCTCTTTGCCGGTGACCTCGAGGGTGCTGCCGGCCGCGTCGGCCTTCGCCGCTATTTTTTTGCCGCCCACCGCGCCGCTTATGGCGTACATATCGCCGGTCTTCGCGAGGCTTTCGAAGGAAAATTGCTTGTAATAAGGCACGTGCGCGGCCGCGGGGACTATCTCCTCCAGTTTTATGTCGCCGCCGGTCAGGACCCAGTCCAGGGTTTCGCCGGACCTGGAGATCATCAGGCTCGGTATGGGAGCCTTGTTATGATCGGTCCAGTTCGGTATCAGCCTGGCGTGGACCTTATAGGCGGCCTCTTCCTTATATATGACGACGTCCAGCGTGGCAGCCCGGGCGCGCAGCGCACCGATGGTGAGCAGGTCGCCGGAGGCGGGGCGCGTTTTCGCTCTCAGGCTGGCCAGGGGGAAGTCTTCGGCCGCCTGCGGGTCGAAATAGAGATCGCCCTTCAGGTCGAACTCCATACCCCCCAGAGCCAGTTTATTGTCGTAGGTAAGATGATTCCCGCCGGCGAAAGAGGCCTTGTCCAGGCCCAGCGCGGCGAAGAGGGGGTCGGCGGCGAATTCCCGGGAGAGTCCGGCCCATTGTTCCTTTCCGCCGGACAGGCTTTTATCCGCCTTGACGGCCTCGTCGAAGCGGGAAAGAGGGTCCGGCGCGTGTAAAGCGGCGAAAAGAGGTCTGAAAGAGAACAGGACTGACGACAGCAACAGGACTGTTAAAAAGCGCATGGACCACCCCGGCGATAAGTTTGGGAACCCGATGATTATACAACATCGTCGGGGAGAGAGCCCGCGGAAAATGAAAAAGGCGCGCGAGCGCGCCTTCTCCTCAGCCGGGCCGTGACGTCTTTATTTCGGGGCGTTGACCGAAGCTTTGATCATCTCGTCCCAGCGGGTGTCGCGGGAGAGCGTCAGGTATTCGTACCTTTCCTTGTAATTCATTTGGAAGTACGGGAAATGGATGGACATGCCCCAGGCTTCCTTGGATTTGTAGCCTTTCGCCTCGTTGCGGACCACCACGCCTTCGGCCAGCGCGAGGATGACCTCGCGGGCGGCCTCGCCGACGGCGGGCGTGGCGGAATTTTCGTAATACATCTTCATCAACTGGTAGAGGTCGCGGGCGTCCTCGTCCTCGAAGTTGCGCAGGCCGAACTTCTTCTGGTTGAAGAGCTTGAGGTCCGCCGGGGAGGCCTCGACCAGCCGGGCGAAAGCGTCCAGCTTCGCGGCCAGGGCGTCGGCGCGGTCCGGCCTGGCTATGGACATGGTCACGGACCGCTGCTTCTGTCCGTGATAGTAGTCCACGAAAGCGTCCACTACTATGTCGGCGGCCGTCCTGGCGTCGCCGGGGTTCGCGTCGAGGCGCGTAAGGAGGAGCTCGTAATTGTAGCCGGTGCCGGGGGTGGTCTCCTGCGAGCCGACCACGTATTCCGCGGCGCCGCGCAGGTCGTAGATGACCTCGAAGGTCTGCATCAGGCAGGCGTCGGAGGCGTAGACGTCCACGCCCCCGCCGGCCTTGATGGCCTGCGCCAGCTCGGCGGGGGAGATATGGTTCTTGGAGACCTCGTCGTAGGAGATGCCCTTGTTCCGCGGCGGGGGCTTCACTCCGCGCCAGCCCGAGCCGTGGCCGCCGACTATCAGCAGGTAGCGGCGGGCCGGGAAATTGGACTTGCCCCACTTTATGAAGTCGGCCAGCCGGCGCCAGTCGCCCAGGTCGGCGTCGGGGTCGTGGGAAAGAACGGGGGACGTTACCAGGAGCGGGTCGGAGTCCTTCCGTATCAGGAACCGCCGCGAGCCGGTCCAGTCGTTCTGCGGCGGCGGCTCCTCCTGCACTCTGGCGAAAGGGTTGAAGACGGGTTTGCCGGGTATGCGGCCCAGCTCCGCGACGACGTTCACGCGGCCGGTGGTGCCGGCGGCTTCCATTTCGTTGACGTCGGCTATGGCCTCTATCCCCAGGTTGTTGCGGGCGCTTACGTAGATGAGGACGGTCCAGTCCTTCGTATAGCGGTCCGCCGGCGGCGCGGCTTCCGGCGCGGGCGGCACGCTCATGTCCGCCGGGATGTCGGCGGCGCGCATGGACGGCAGGTCCGCGCAGAGGGCGGGAGAGGGGAAGACGAAAGCGAGCAGGGCGGAGAGGGCTATGAGACCGTTCATTCTTTATATTCTATAGATCCGGGGCCGCCGGGTCATGAGCCATAAGGCCTTGGCGGGCTGGGTCTTTTGCCGCGCCGGCCTGACTGCCTAAACCGGGGGCATTTTTTGTAGAATAATGACTTCGGGTGGTTAGCTCAGCGGTAGAGCGCTGTCCTCACACGACAGATGTCACAGGTTCAAATCCTGTACCACCCACCAGATTTTTTGACTTACCCACTACGGCGATGGAGTTCGCCATAACCGCCTCGGCAGGGCTGATGACTCCTACAACAAGGAGGTATCGTGTTGTCGAGGCTTTTTTTATTGGCGGCGGGCGGGGCCGCGGGCACTCTCGCGAGGTATGGCGTCTCGGTCTGGGCCGACAGGGCCGCGCGCGGGGTATTCCCGGCCGGCACCATGGCCGTCAACCTGGCCGGCTGCTTCCTGATCGGCGCGCTCTGGGCCCTTTTCGAGCGCTCCCTGATCTCGCCCGGGCAGCGGCTTTTCCTGATGACCGGCTTCCTCGGCGGCTTCACCACTTTTTCTACCTTCGGCCTGGAGACTTTCAGCCTGATGCGCGACGGGGAATACTGGGCCGCCGCGCTGAACGCAGCGGTCAATAATATAGCCGGTGTGGGTCTGGTGCTGGCGGGGTTCTTCTGCGTTAACTTTATAATGGGGAAGGTATCGGCATGAAATTACCCGAGGATGGCAGACTGCTGAGGATATTCATAGGGGAATCCGACAGGGCGGACGGCAAGCCTCTTTACGAGGCTATAGTCCTGAAAGCCCGCGAACTGAACCTGGCGGGCGCCACGGTCCTGCGCGGCATAATGGGGTTCGGCGCCGACAGCCGCATGCATACGGCCAAATTACTGGAGCTTTCGGAAGACCTTCCGGTCGTTATCGAGATCGTTGACTCTAAAGAGAACCTGGACAAACTGACGCCTTTCCTGGACGAGCGCGTGAAGGAAGGGCTGATCACGCTCGAGGACGTCAAAGTGATAAAATACAGGACATCGAAGGCGCCGTAGAATGGAAATCATCCAGGAACTGACCCGCTACCTGCTCCACTTCGTGGACTTCTTCCTGCACCTGGACAGGCACCTTGGCCAGCTCATACAGTCCTACGGCGGCTGGACCTACCTTATACTTTTCCTGATAATCTTCTGTGAAACCGGACTAGTGGTAACCCCCATACTGCCCGGCGATTCGCTGCTTTTCGCCATCGGCACCTTCTGCGCGCTGGGTTACCTGGACCTGGTCAGCGTGCTGGGCCTGCTTACCGCCGCCGCCGTGCTGGGAGATACCGTGAACTACGGCATAGGTCATTACATCGGCCCCAAGGTCTTCCATTACAAGGACTCGCGGATCTTCAAAAAGGAATACCTGAAGCGGACGCACGAGTTCTACGAAAAATACGGCGGCAAGACCATCATCATCGCCCGCTTCGTGCCGATAGTCCGCACCTTCGCTCCTTTCGTGGCCGGCGTCGGCGCGATGACCTACGGTAAGTTCATCCTCTACAATATCGCCGGCGGCCTGCTCTGGATCTTCTCGATAACCCTGGCGGGCTACTTCTTCGGCAATATCCCCGCGGTAAAGAATAATTTCACCGCGGTGATAATGGCCATAATAGTCATTTCCGTCCTGCCGGGCCTTTTCGAATACCTGCGCCACCGGCGCTCCAAAAGGGCCGCCGGGACCAAAGGCCCGGCCCGGACAGGAGCCTCAAACACTTAAAAGCCCTCCGCCGTTCCGACATGCTGTAGGTATGAACGGGACAAAGCCCTTCCTCGCTTCAGTATTGTCTTTAGCTCTGCCCGCGGTTTCACGCGCCCAGGCGCATAGCCCGGCGAAGACCGCCGAATAAAATATCGTCCCTATCAACACTTTTCAGCGCGCCCGCGTCGGCGCGGGTCTCATTCTATTATATCCCCGGCCTCTTTCCCCAGCAGCCGGGCAGGGTCTACGACTTTCTCCAGTACCTGCGCCCCGCCGCCGGAAAGATTCACGGGCCTGGCGGTGCCGAACGCTTTTTTCAGGAAAGCCTCCGGGGTTATTTCCGGCTCGGCCTGGCAGGCCAGGGCGTAGAGCCCCGCTATATAAGGAACCGACCAGCTCATGCCGCCGCTGCGGTAAAAGACATAGTCGTCGTCGCCCGCGGGGGATGCGGTGGTCCTGGAATCCATGGGGACGAGCAGGCTTTTCTGCGTCCATTTTTCCCCGGCCATGAAACCTTTCCGCCAGAAGAGCCCCGGCCCGTAGGAACCCGGCTTGTCCGGGTCGGCCAGCGGCTCCCTGCCCAGGCCGTTGAAATTGAAGTCATAGTAAATCTCGGGCGAGGTAGTAAGGAGCAGCATCCCGGCCTTTTTCGCCCGGCCGATAGCGGCCAGGAGTTCCTCCGCCCCGTTCTCCCCGGGCCTGAAGCCGCGGGAGATGGAGATCGCCCGCACGCGCTTCGAGGCCGGCAGGGAGCCGCTTACCGCCAGCAGGCGGTCTATGGCCTTGGCCAGCCAGCGGTAATCGATATTCCGGTCTCCGTCGAAAAAATCCGTGGAGACATAGTAAAGTTCCGCGTCCGGCGCTACGCCGCAGGTCCGGCCGACCGCTATGGAGGCCACGGCCGCCCCGTGCATGGCCGCCGCGCTTTGCCGGTCGAACATGTGCAGTTCCTCGTAGGACCGCAGTCTGTCCGCGTATTCGCCGTGCGTGGTCAGCAAGGGCTGGTCTATGATCGCTATGGAGACGCCCTTGCCGGTCAGTCCCGCCCGGTGCAGGGCGCGCACCCCGAGCCCGGGGTCCTTGCCCAGCTCCATTATCTTCGCGGGGTCGAAACCGGCCGGCAGCGCCGCCGGAAATCTGGTCGAGCCGTCGAAATCGGCGTAGAGGAGGTCGGTGGTCCGGCCTGAGAGGTCCAGACCTGAGAGGTCCCGCCCGCGCAGGTCCATCTGCCACTGGTCTCCCGAGTCCGGGTCGTAGGATGGCAGAGCTCTCAGCGGAGCGCTTTCCCGGGCCCAGGCCTCCGGCCGCCGGCAGATGCCGGCCGAAGTCCCCGGGTTGAGGCAGTCCCAGGTCTTCTCGTCCGCCGGCTTGCGTTTCGCGCCGGTCAGCCCGGCGTAGTCCCGCTCGCGCACTAGCACGTAATAGCCGGGGTCCATGTCCCTGACGGTGTAATCCCCGCTCTTCCATTCGAAGAACAGGTATTCGACGCCCTTCAGTTTTTTGAAGGTGTAGGCGCTGGCCGTCTCCGACCGAGGGTTCAGCACGAACCCTTTCGTCCAGGAAACGCCCGGCTTGTCCATCCTGCCGCCGGGCAGAAAGGTGAGTCCCTTTAAGAAAAGACCGGCGGGGACGGGGGCGGAGGGGGAGAACATTTCCGCCTTGGGGACATAGGCCACGCTGAGCCAGCGGCCGATCACGGCCGGGTCGTCGGCGAAAGGAAGATCGGTCTTGTCGGTCCTGGCCTGCGCGGCGGCCGTCAGCAGCAGCGACAGCGCGAGAAGGAAGAGGTTGCGGGAACGGAACATGGGAGCCTCCCGGCGGGGAGGCCCGCCTCCCATGATTCTATTGATTGATTCGCCGAGGCGTCAATAGCCGACCGTCCCCTTCAGCATTCCTTGAGGCCGATCTTCCGGAAGACCCAGATGGCGGGGCACCACTTCGTGAAGGCCGACTGCAGCAGGTTGGCGCCGACGAAGGCCGTCAGCCACAGCCAGCGGATGTCGGCATAGACCGCCAGGCCGACGCTGAGCAGCACCATGAACCCCGCCAGCAGTCTCAATGCTTCTCCCATTTTCATACAGGGTCTCCTTTATTCTCCGGTGGCACCCGGCAGTTCGTCGCTCTCCGGCGCGCCACGGCCGTAAGAGATCAGGTCCTTCTCCTTCCCCTTGAAGGCCAGGTAGTAGAGCACCGGCACGGCCACGCGGCTGAGCAGCGTCGCCGCGATCTGACCGGCTATCAGCGAGATGGCCAGGCCCTGGAAGATCGGGTCGAAGAGTATCACGCCCGCGCCGACGATGACGGCCAGCGCGGTCAGCAGCATCGGGCGGAATCGGACCACGCCGGCGTCGATGACGGCCTTGTCGAGCGGCACGCCCTCGCGGAGCCTGAGCTTGATGAAGTCCACCAGGATGATGGAGTTGCGCACGACGATGCCGGCCGAGGCGATGAAGCCGATGGCCGAGGTCGCCGTGAAGAACGCGCCCATGCCCCAGTGCGCCGGGATGATGCCGATGAGCGCCATCGGTATGGCGGCCATGATGATGAGCGGCGTCAGGAAGTCCTCGAACCAGGCCACGACCAGTATGTATATCAGTATGAGCACCAGGCCGAAGGCCAGGCCCAGGTCGCGGAACACCTCATAGGTGATATGCCATTCGCCGTCCCACTTTATGGCGGTCTCCGACGATGAGACCGGCTGGCGGGTGAAGTACTGCTTTATCTCGCCGCCGCGGGCTTTGGCCAGCGCCTCTATGTCCCTGCGCAGGTCGATGACCGCGTAGACGGGGCTCCCGGTGCCGCCGGCTATGTCGGCCGTGACATAGGCGACGCGCTGGAGGTTCTTGCGGTAGATGGGCCTGTTCTCCAGGCCGTTCTCCGCGCGCACGAAGCTGGCCATGGGTATGGCCGTGCCGTTGGGCGAGAAGAACTTGATGTCCTTGAGCGTGGCGAGCTCCCGGCGCTTGGCCGGGGGCAGGCGCAGGCGTATGTCCACCACCTCGTTCTCCTCCTCGACATGCGCCGAATCTATGTCCGCGCCGTATAGCGACATCGCCGCGGTCTGGGCTATGTCGGCGGCCGCGACGCCGTTGAGCGTGGCCTTCTGCCTGTCCACGACGAGCCGCGTTATCGGCTGTGGCCCGGGGATGTAGGAGTCCACGTCCACTATGCCTGGCGTTTTTTTGAGGAGGGTCTTGATGTCCTCGGCCAGGGCGAGCTGGTTCTTAGGGTTGGGGTCGAAGACCTCTATCAGCATGGTCGCCATGACCGGCGGGCCGGGCGGCACTTCGGCCACCTGCAGGCGGGCGCCGTACTTGTCGGCTATGGCTTTGAGCGGCGCGCGCACGGCCAGCGCGATGTCGTGGCTCTGGCGCTTGCGGTCGCTCTTGTCGGCGAGGTTGACCTGTATGTCCGCCTGGTGCGACTCGCCGCGCAGGAAGTAATGGCGGACGAGGCCGTTGAAG
Organism: Elusimicrobiota bacterium; assembly: GCA_019135865.1. Classification (GTDB taxonomy): domain Bacteria; phylum Elusimicrobiota; class Elusimicrobia; order Elusimicrobiales; family UBA9959; genus UBA2231. The sequence goes on along the minus strand of JAGVVD010000026.1, from coordinate 28,263 downwards.
TTGTAGGGCGCCGAGGTGCCGGCGTAGAGCTGCAGGTCGCGCACCTCGGGCACGCCGGCCAGGTACTGCGCCATCTCGCGAGCGGCCTTCCCGGTGCGTTCGAGCGAAGAGTCCTCGGGCATGTTGATGACGACCTGGAATTCGTTCTTGTTGTCGAAGGGCAGCGTCTTGAAGACGACCAGGCGGAAGCCGACCATGGCCAGCGTGCCGGCCAGCAGCAGGGCCGTGAAGCCCAGGAAGGCCTTGCCCGCCGACGGCTTGTATATCAGCTTCTCCATGAAGGAGCGGTAGAGCCGGTCCAGCAGGCCTTCCCTGTCGTGCTCGAGGTGTTTCAGCGGCCACTTCTCCACGATGCGGGCGTAGAGCCAGGGCGTGAAGGCGAAGGCTACGCCCAGCGAGAAGAGCATGGCGACCGACGCGCCTATAGGTATGGGCCGCATATAGGGGCCCATCAGGCCGCTGACGAAGGCCATCGGCAGTATCGAGGCGATGACGGTCCAGGTGGCGAGTATGGTGGGGTTGCCCACCTCGTCCACCGCGTCGATTATGTTGCGCAGCAGCGATTTGTCCCGGTTCATCGCGCAGTGGCGGTTTATGTTCTCCACCACCACTATGGCGTCGTCGACGAGTATGCCGATGGAGAAGATGAGCGCGAACAGCGTGATGCGGTTGAGCGTGTAGCCGTAGAGGAAATAGACCAGCATGGTCAGCGCCAGCGTGACGGGGATGGCGACCAGCACGACCAGGGCCTCGCGCAGGCCCAGCGTGAAAGCGATGAGCAGGGTGACCGAGACCGTGGCCAGCAGCATGTGGTAGATCAGCTCGTCCGACTTGGCCTTGGCGGTCTCGCCGTAATTGCGCGTGACCGTCACGTTGACGCCGTCGGGGATCTCGCGGCCCTTCATGCCGTCCACTTTCGCCAGTATCTCGCGCGCCACCGCGGTCGCGTTGGCGCCGCGGCGCTTGGCCACGCTGAGGGTGACCGCCTCGCGCAGGGTCTTGTCGCCCGAGGCCGAGGCGGGGCCCTGCAGCATGGCGACCGACCGCTCGTCCTCGTCCGGGCCGTCCACGATCTTCGCCACGTCGTCGAGTTTCACCGGCCTGCCGTCGTAGACGCCGATGACTATGCCGCCCAGGTCCTCCGCCGAGCGGATGAAGGCGTCGGTCTCGGCCAGTAGTTTCTCGCCGCCGAGATTGTAGTGTCCGGCGGGCAGCTTGGCGTTGGACATCTTGATGATGCCGGCCAGCTGCGGGGGGGTGAGGCGGTGCCGCGCCAGCGCGGCCGGGTCGAAATGGACTATGAACTGCCGCTTATGGCCTCCGATTATGCGCGTCTCGGAGACATTGTTGACCGAGTTTATCTCGGTCCTTATCCGGGCCGCGACGCGGCGCAGGTTATAACCGTCCCTGCCTTCGCCCCAGAGCGTGAGCGCCAGCACCGGCACGTCGTCTATGCTGCGGTACTTTATCAGCGGCTGCGAGGCGCCCCTCGGCACCAGGTCGCTGTTGTCGAAGGTCTTGGCGTAGATGAGGCTGGAGGCGCGGTCGGGGTCCGTGCCCACTTCGAAGCGCACCGTGAACATCGCGAAATTGGGGAAGGCCGTGGAGTAGATGTATTCCACGCCGGGTATCTCCCAGAGCTTGCGCTCGCCGGTCTCGACCAGCTGCTTCTCTATCTCGGCCGGCGTGGCGCCGTGGAAAGGCACCATTACGTCGAACATCGGGACGTTTATCTGCGGCTCCTCCTCGCGGGGGAGCTTGAGCGTCGAGAACACGCCCAGCAGGATGAAGCTCAGTATCAGGATCGGCGTGAGCCGGGAGTTTATGAAGCCGCGGGCCGTATTGCCCGCCATGCCGTATTTGATGTTCTTGCTCATGGGTATGCCCCTTATCTCGCGGCCGTGGCCGCGGCTATCTCGGAGACCGCCTTATCGTCGAGCGTCTCGGACGCCAGCCGGAGCTGGGCGTAGAAAAGGTTTATCTTGAAAAGGTTCTCGTAATAAGCGGCCTTGGCCTCCAGGACCGCCTGTTCGGCGCGCAGGACCTCCATCACGCTCTGCCGGCCCTGGCGGTAGAGCGGGCGGAACAGCTCCAGCGACTGGCGCGCCTTCTCATGGGTGAGCGCCGCGTCCCTGGCCGACTCCACCGCGCCCATGTAGCTCTGCCAGGCGGAGGCCACCTCCGCCGCGGCGCGGCGCTTGAGTCCCGCCGTCTCGGCCTCCTGCGCCCGCAGGCCGGCCCTGGCCGCGCGCGAGCGGGCCGACCAGCCGGGATCGCCTATGGGCAGCGTCAGCCGCAGGCCGTAGAGGGTGGCCGACTTGAAACCGGAAAGGCTGGCCGAGTTCGACTCCAGCACTCCGAAGGCCTCTACCACCGGCAGTATCGAATTCTTCTGCAGCGAGGCCCAGGCCACCGCGGCTTTCTCCGCTTCGGCGGCGGCTTTCAGGTCCGCGCGGCGCGACAGGGCGCCGGCCAGGTATTCGTTCTGGACGCCCACGCCGAAATCGGCCTCGTCCAGCCTGCCGGCCGGCTCGAAAGCCGTATCCTTGGGCCGGCCGAGCATGATATTGAGTCGCTCGCGCTCCAGGTCATAAGCCCGCCGCCACTGGCTCCTGTAGGCTTTCAGGCCCGCCAGTATCGCCTCGGCCGCGTAATAATCGGAGCCCAGCACCATGCCCTTCTCGCGCAGGTTGTCGGCGGTCCTGAGCTCTTTCTCGGAGTCGGCCACGGCCGCCTCCACGGTGTCCAGCAGGTGCCTGCGCAGCAGCGCGGTCAGCCACTGGTGCACCAGCGAGAAGCGCACGCCCGCCTCGGCCCGCGCCGAGGCGGCGTCGAGCGCCTTCGCTCCTGCCTCCCTCATTTCTATCCCTCTGGAGATCGCCAGCCCGGTGAAAAGCGGCACCCCGGCCTCCAGCGAGGCCTGGTAATTGCCGACCGGCTCCGGGTCGTTTATCGTGGCCATCGAGGCCATGCTGAAAGTGCCCTGCTTCATGGCCGAGGCGAAGGCGTAGACCGGCTCGTCGCCCCGCGTATAGGCCGACTTCACGGCCAGCCGCGGCAGGCGGTTCCCTTTGGCCTGGTCCAGCAGCGCCCCGGCTTCCGTCTTCTTGGCCCGCATCAGCTCCAGGTCGCTGCTGGCCCGCAGCCCGTCCCTGACGGCCTCTTCCAGACCCAGGGCGGACGCCTGCAGGGGCAGGGCCGCGGCCAGCACATACGGAAAGATCGAAATTTTGAACATATTTCCCTCCGGCGGCCTTGTCGCCGCCTCCCTTAAGATGCCAATAACCTTCAAAAGTTTCACAGGGGTAAGGGGACGTTGTTGACTTGTTGAGTTGTTGACTTTTCCCCCAACTTAATGGAAACTCACAGGGCACTAATAAAGCCGGTCCTGCCCCAGATGCGTCAAATAACTCAACAACTCAACAAGTCAACAACGTCCCCTATTGACAGGCGGGGTATCTCTGGTATACTTTTAGGGCTGATGGGGCTTAGGTCCTATTCGCAGGTAGGACTTAGGGCCTTTGATTAAAATCAAGCCGCGCGGCAGAATATATGCAAGAGGATGTTATGAAGAAGCCGTTCCTGACGCTTTTGATCGTGTCGCTGCTGGCGCCCGCCTTCGCCGCCGCGCAGGACAGTCCTTTCGATACCGTCACCGTGCTCGAGGACAGCATGCGGGTCATCATGACCCGCGGGAACATGCCCGAGACCGCGCCCGCGCCCGTTTCGACGCTCACCGCCGCCGCCCCGGTCCTGGAGAGGGAATGGCTGGTCCTGGTCTTCATCAGCGGCGTCAACGATCTGGGGATACTGGGCTACGCCCATAAGGACCTCAACGAGATGGAGCAGGTCGGTTCCACCGGGCAGGTGACGGTGGTGGCCGAATACAGCGTGCTCTCGGTCGAGGGCGCCGACAGGGACCTGCAGTTCCAGCGCGGCTCCAAAACGCTGCTGATGGAGCGTGACGACGATCCCGATACCGTGAACTCTACCGAGATACACACCAGCGAGGACATGGACATGGGCAGCTGGAGTCATCTCGCCAGGTTCGCCCGCCGCGCCATACTGAAGTTCCCGGCCAAAAAGGTCATGCTGGTGCTCTGGAACCACGGGTCCGGAACGCTGGGCATCGCCAACGACGATGTCAGCGGGGCCAAGATAGGGATAAAAGACCTGGGCCGCGCCCTGAATCAGATAAAACTGGTCAGGAAAGGGGCCAAACTGGACGTTTTCGCCACGGACGCCTGCCTGATGCAGATGGCCGGCGTAGCCTACGAGCTCAAGGACCACGCCTCGGTGATAGTCGGTTCCGAAGAGGTGATCTCCGGCCCCGGCTACCCCTACCATACCATGCTCGCGGCCCTTAACGACGAGCCGGGCATGGACGCCGAAGAGGCCGGCCGGGCGCTCGTCGCCCGCTACGGCGCCGCCTATCCCCGTTCCGGTTCCACTCTTTCGGCCCTGCGCGCCTCGCGCCTGGACGGTTTCGTCAGGCGCCTCGACGCCTGGACTTCCGCGCTGATGGTGGACGAGACGGCCATGGCGGCGGCCGCTTCGGACGAGGTGATCAACGACACCTTCTATTTCCGCATGCCGGATTCCAAGGACCTCTGCGATTATATCGACGCCGTTTCGTTCAAGCTCCCCGCGACTTCCCCCGCGCTGGCCGCGGGAGACGCTCTGAAGGAATACATAAAGAGGGACCTTGTCGTCGCCGCCGCGTCGGGAGCCGGGACGCACCGCCAGGAGGCCTGGCCGTACACCGGCCGGACGCACGGGCTGGCCGTATATATCCCTTTCCGCATATACGATTCGGAGACCTACGAGTCGCTGGCTTTCGCCGCCGGCTCCAGCTGGGACGATTTCCTGCGGGCGCTGATGCGCCGGAGGATGAACTGAGGCGGCTATGGACTTCCTGAAGACCATCCGCCCCGGCCTGACCGCCGCCCTCCTGGCGGCGCTGCCCGCGGTCTGCGCCGGCTCCGAGGGCCTGACCGAGGCGCAGGCCGCCCGGATGAACGCCTACGAGGCGGGCATCTCCAGCGCCAGCCCGTCCGTCGCGCGCCGTTTCCTGGCGGAGGGGCATCTCCTGGACAAGATACGCGCCATCGACATGGAAAGGGCTTCCGCCCTCATCGCCCGCGCGGAGGCGCTCAGGGACCTGGACGAGCTCTTCCGCCAGAACTGGCGGGAGGCCGACGCCAACAGGCTCAGCGAGTCGCTCGAGATCCGCATCGACGTCAATAAACCTCTCTGCGAAGTGGGGCTCGGTCCCGAGCCCGAGAAACTGCTGCCCTGGCTGCGGACCTACAGGCGGACGCTGACCCCCGAAACGGAGCGCACGGTCGAAAAGGCGATACGCAAATGGGAGGTCGTCTTCGGCACCGTCACCACCTCCATCCGCGTGAACTGGGGGCAGGCGGTGGACAAACCCTCCCAGGGGAGATATAACGCGGTCGGCGTGAACCGGGACGACTGGAGCGGCTGGACGCTGCGCGAGCGCAACGCCGTCATGGACCGGCTGTCGCGCGACCCGGCCTTCCTCGCCTTCAACGACGACGCCCGGGTGAGCCGCCGGGAGCTGCAGGACCTGCAGAACGCGGTGGACGCGGCCCGGGACTCCGGCGCGCTCACCCCGGAGCAGTTGTCCTCGCTCGACGGCAAGTCGCTCCAGGAGCAGGCCTACCTGCTCGGCAATTTCTTCGACGGCGGCGCGGCGGTGCCGGCCGACATACAGGCCAGGATAAACTCCGCCAGGGCTTCGCTGCCGACGGAGGTGCTGACCAGCGAGCAGCGCGCGCTGCTGGGGGACATGCTGGAGACCTCCGTCCTGCGCGAGGTGAAGGGTACGGCCGCCGGCGACCGGGTCACGGCCTTCTACGCCCGCGACGCGCGGCTCAATATCGTGGTGGCCCCCTGCGGCGGCTGCGATTCCCGTTACGACGCCTCCACCCGCTCGATCACGGTGGATTCGGAGGCGGTGCAGCAGTTCCTGCGCCTGCGCGGCTACAGCGCCGAGTCCCTGATGCGCGAGCCCGCCCAGCTGGCGGAACTGACCCGCTATCTCGCTCCCGCGGTGGTCCGCGAATCCTCCCATCAGATGCAGGCCAAGTGGGCGTCCGACAGGGGGCTCTACCTGCCCAATACCCAGGAGGGCGAGATCGAGGCTTCCACTCTGGAAGCGACCTACACGCTGGAGAAACTGCGCGGCGACGAGGCCTTCCGGACCCTGTTCACGGACCTGCGCGGTCCCTCCGCCTACGCCCAGAAGCGCCTGGACATAGCGACCACTTTCGAGAAGAACGGCTCGCGCAAGTTCGGCAGCGTGATGCGGAGCATGTACTACGCCTCCACGCCCTCGCTGGGCGCGGCCGCTTCCCAGGTGCTGTCGGCCGTCAACGGCGAACTGGCCCGCCGGGCGGCCCTTTCGCCGGAGGAGCGGGACGAACTGGACGCGCTGGGCCTGCCGCTGGCCGACGCGCTGCAGATGCAGGCCGACGAGCTGGCCGGTTCGGTCCGCGACCTGAAAACTTCGGCGCTCACGGAGATACGCGCCGACCTGAACGACCTGCGGACCTATACGGCGCATTACAGGGGAGAGACCGAATGGGGACGCTCCGTCAAGGGAACTCCCGCCAGGACCGGCAAAGGCGCCGCCGTGCCGATGCCCGGAGGGGCCTTATGATCCGGCTCGCCGCCGCCCTGCTGCTGGCCGCCGCCCCCGCCGCGGCCAAGGAAGCCCCGCAGTCTCCCAAGTACAAGGCTTATACGATGCCCGGCGACTATTTTTCCTGCGAACTCCCTTCGGACTGGCAGTTCACCCACGACGAAGCCTACCAGGAGGAGGACGGCATCTACGGGATAGAGCTGGCCGCGCCCAAGGCCGGCAAGGCCCCGGCCGTCATCTACGTCACCTATTACGCCCCGGGCAACGCCGATTTCAAGGACAAGGACGACTTCGTCAGGCGCAATTCGAGGAACGCACTCGGCGAGACCAAAAGCCCGACCGAGACCTACGGCCCCGTCAAAAAGACCGTCGTGGGCAAGGCGAAAGCCGCTGCGTTCACCATGGTGAACGAGGAGAAGCGGTTCCTTTACCCGGAGAGCAGGTCGGAAGAAAGCGTCGTTATGAAGGAGATGTTCTACGTGGTGCCGGCCGCGAAGGGCGGCGGCTTCCACGTGCTGCATTTCTCGGCCGCCAAGGCCGATTACGGGAAGTACCTGCCGGTGTTCAGGCGGCTCGCGGATTCGTTCAAGGGCGTGTAACGCCCGCCGGAAGGGGACTATCCCCCGCCTGGCGGCGGGGGGCTCGCGGGAAGCTGCGCTGAGGTCAGCGCAGCTTCCTCTTTTTCAGGTGTTCTATGAGTTTCGCCGGGTAGTCGGTGATGATGCCGTCCACGCCGTAGGCGACGGCCCGGTCCCATTCCTCTTCGGAGTTGAGCGTCCACGGCACCACCGGGATCCCGGCCTTCTGCGCCTTTTTCACGGCCTCCGCGTTTATCCATTTGAAGTAGGGGCTCCAGATGTCGGCTTTCGAGCCGCGGACCACCGAATCGGGGTCCAGCAGGTTGTCGGTGGTGAGCTGGGCGGTCTTCACCGAGGGGGCGAGCTTCTTCATCTCGACCAGGGTGCGGTAGTCGAAGGACTGGACGACGGTGCGCTTCTCCACGCCGTGCTTCCTGAGCACGGCGGCCGCCAGCCGCGCGAACTCCGCGGGGGCGGGCGCCAGTTCCGGCTCGCCGGGCGAGAGCTTGGTCTCGATATTGAAGCGGACCCTGGCGGCCGCCGGATGAGCGGAGGCCTTCACGTGGGAGAGCACCTCGTCCAGCGTCGGTATCCGCGTGCCCGGTACCGGGGTCTGCTCCGGGAATTTCGGGTTCTTCAGGGTGCCGCAGTCGTAGCCCTTCAGCTCGGCCAGCGTGAGCGAGCGTATCGCCACCGGGGCGGACATCTTCTCCCCGCCGGGCCCCAGGCAGATGACGGGGCTGACGTAGGGGTCGTGCGAGACTACCACGACATTGTCCTTCGTCACCCCCATATCGAACTCGAGCACGTCGACGCCGGCCCGGAGGGCCTCGTCGAAGGCCGGGATGGTGTCCTCGGGGTGGGTGCCGCGCGAGCCGCGGTGTCCTTCCACCCAGACCCGGCGTACCCCTTCCGCGGAGGCCGGGGCCGCCAGCATGAGCGCGATGAGCGCGAGAGCCGTCTTCTTCATATAAGTCCCCTTTACCTGAGTTTGCAGTCCTGGTGATGCGTGCGCCAGGTGAAAGCCAGCAGTATTATCGCCAGGGCGCAGGAGACCAGCAGCAGCCAGAAGCCGCCGTCCCAGCCCCATTTGTCCACCACGCGGCCCATGCCGAGCTCGGCTATGACCGCTCCGCCCATGTAGCCGAAAAGGCCGGTGAAGCCCGCCGCCGTGCCGGCCGCCTTCTTGGGCACCAGGTCCACGGCGCTTACGCCTATCAGCATGACCGGGCCGTAGATGAGGAAGCCGATGACGAACAGCGCGGCCGAATCCACCATGAAATTGCCGGCCGGGTTCTTCCAGTACACCCAGACCGCGACGGTCACCAGCAGCATGTAGATGACGGAGACGGGGCCCCTGCGGCCGCCGAAGAGCCGGTCCGAGGCCCAGCCGGCCAGCAGCGTGCCGGGGATGCCGGCGTATTCGTAGATGAAGAACTGCCAGCGGGCTATGTCGGCCGGGCATTGCTTGACCTGGGTGAGGTAGGTCGGCGCCCAGTCGAGCACGCCGTAGCGTATGACATAGACGAAGACATTGGCCGCGGCGATGAGCCAGAGCATTTTATTTTTGAAGACGAAGCGGGTGAAGATCTCCTTCGCCCCCAGCTCGCGCTCCGGGTCGTCCACGCAGGTGTCGGGCCGGTCGCCGGTATGGTCCTCGATGGACGGCAGGCCGCAGCTCTGCGGCGTGTCGCGCAGGAAGACGGCTATCAGCAGGCCCATGCCTATCGACATCAGGGCCGGCACGTAGAAGATGATGTAGAAAGGCAGGCGGTCGCCCAGCAGCGCGCCCAGCGACAGCGCCGCCGCTATCGCCATCGCCCAGTTGATTATCGGCCCGACTATGCCGCCGCCCACGTTATGGGCCAGGTTCCAGATGGCGAACTTGGTGCCGCGCTCCCCGTCCGAGAACCAGTGGGTCAGCGTGCGCGCGCAGGGCGGCCAGCCCATGCCCTGCACCCAGCCGTTGACGAACCACAGCGCCGTCAGCGCCCAGAGCGCGGAGGTAAGCGAGGGGAACACCAGGTTTATCGCCCCCGAGAGTATCAGGCCGGTGGCCATGAAATAGCGCGGGTTGGAGCGGTCCGAGACATTGCCCATCACGAACTTGCTCAGGCCGTAGGCCACCGAGAGCGCCGCCGCGATCAGGCCCACGTCGCCCTTGGAGAAGCCGAACTCGCTTATCAGGTAGGGCTTGGCCAGCGAGAAGTTCTTGCGCACCAGGTAGAACCCGGCGTAGCCGAAGAAGATGGTCAGCATCACCTGCCACCGGAGTTTTTTATACTCGGGGTCTATCTTTTCCTTAGGCAGCGGAGCGATGAACTTCGCGGGCCTGTAGATCGAGAGGAATTTGTCCAGCATGAGGCTCCTTAGATGTCCGTTTCGCAGGCCCGCCTGTCCTGCGGGTCCTCCGCGCCGCCCAGGGACAGCAGCAGGTTCAGCAGCACGGCCAGCACGGTGCCGAAGGCTATGCCGGCTATGTTCACGCCGGCGACCGTGATGCCCTTCACCCCGAGGCCGGTGGCCGCTATGATGGAGGCGCCGGCTATTATCAGGTTCTTATGCGAGCAGAAATCGACTTTGGCGTCCAGCCAGATCTTTACGCCCATCAGCGCGATGAGGCCGTAGAGGATCAGCGTGACGCCGCCCAGCACCGGCGCCGGTATGGCCTGTATCAGCGCGCCGAACTTGGGGCAGAGGCCGAGCAGCACGGCGATGCAGGCCGCGGCCACGAAGTTATAGACGCTGAAGACGCGGGTTATCGCCATCACGCCCATGTTCTCGGCGTAGGTGGTCTGCGGCGTGCCGCCGCCCATCGCCGAGACGAAGGAGGCGGCGGCGTCGCCCATATAGGCCCGGCCGAGATGGGGGTTGAGGTCCCGCTTCATGTAGCCGCCGATGGCCTCGATATGGCCCTTGTTCTCGGCGACCAGCACCACGAAGACGGGGGCTATGACAAGCAGCGCGGGCAGCGAGAAAACGGGCGACTGGAACGGCGGCAGGCCCAGCCAGGGCGCGTTCACCACGGCGGCCCAGTTCTCCGGGCTTATCAACCCCAGCCAGGCCGACAGGACGCAGCCGGCGACGACGCCGGTGAGTATCGGCAGCAGGCGCAGGAAACCGCGCGCGTAGATGGAGACCGCGGCCGAGGCGAGGAAGGTGAAGGCGGCCGCGCCGAAGACGATATAATCGTGGCGCGCGGCCAGTATGAAATCGGCGTTGACCGCGTTCTGCACGGCCGAGCCGGCCAGGTTGAGGCCGATGAGCGCCACCACCGAGCCGGTGACCACGGGCGGCATCAGGCGGTCTATCCAGCCGGAGCCGCGCTTCATCGTGTACGCCGCGGCCAGCGCGTAGAGCAGCGCCGCGCCGGCTATGCCGCAGAGGGCCGCCGGTATGCCCTCAGGCCGGCCGCCGGTCACGGCCAGCACGGGACCGATGAAGGCGAAGGAGGAGCCAAGGTAGCTGGGCACCTTGAAGCGGGTTATCGCTATGAAGATGAGCGTGCCGACGCCGGAGAAGAAAACGGCGGTCTGCGGGTTGAAGCCCATAAGCACCGGCGCCAGCACCGTGGCGCCGAACATCGCCACGACATGCTGCATGCCCATCGGTATAAGTCTTTTAAGGGGGATCCTGTCTTCGGGGTAATAGAGCTTGTCTTCCATTAATAATGAAAATAGCAAATTGGCGGGTAGGGGGGAAGCAGGGGGGCCTTCCGGCCCCGGTCCATCGGCCCGCGGCGATGCGCCCAATGGCCCTTACGCCGCCGGTCCCCTCCTGTTAATATATTAATGACGCGCGGCCGGTACCCCGGCCCGGGAGGAACATGAAGCTGAAAGCCCTTTTTACCGCGATAGTATTCTCGGCGGTCCCCGCCTGGTCTTCCGAGGCCGATCATTACACGGTCCCGGACGAGGATATCGTCGACATAACGGTCGAGCTCAACGAGCACGTCAACCGCCTGCTCGCCGGCGAGCTGGACCGGCTCAACGCCGCCGGCGGCTGCGGCGGAGGGGAGACCTTCTTCGGCGGCACGGACGAGGAGCGGCTCTACGACGGCCTCAAGCGCCTCTTCAACATACACGGCCGCAGCGTCGTGGTGGACGACATACTCGACGGGCGGATGGCCCGCACCGTCATACCGCTCAAGGAGTCGGTCTACAAGGACTGGGATATAACCAGCGGCATCTTCCTGGCCAGGAGTCAGCTCACCCTGGCGCCGAACATCAAGGTCGGCGGGCTGGTCATAGGCGTGGACAAGCTGGAACATATGTTCGGATATGGCCTGCGCTATTTCACCCGCCATTACCTGGAGGACATGCCCATGGAGCGCGTGCTCTGGCTCGGGGCAGCCTCGGAGAAAACCTACCTGGGCGGGAACCTGGCCGCCACCGGCGTGTTCTCCTACGCCGACCTCTCGGCCAATTTCAACGGCATGAGGTTCTGGAACCATATACTGCAGAAGCGCGACGATATACTGGGCAGGGAATACAATCTCGGCCCCTACGTGGTCTGCGAGGCGGGGAACTGGAAAAAGGCTAAGCCGGTGGACCTTTCCAGGTACATGGACCGCACCATCCAGGAGAATTACAACTGCTCCAAGTTCGCCAGCGAATCGGGCCTGGAGAAGTTCCGGGTGAGCCTGGGGGAATCGGCCGCAAAGCGCGGCGCTCCCGCCGCTTTCACCTGCCCCGTCTCGCGGGGCGCGCTGGAGGCCGACGCCGCCAAGTACGCGGCGGACATAGGCGGCACCACCATAGACCACTGGACCATAAACAGGGACGGCAGCGGCACGGTATCCTACACCGGCGAATTCCGGTAAGGACCTGAAAAAAGGACGGGGCGGGCGGCCTGGAGGCCCCCGCCCTTCTTCATGCCCGGAACCTTGGCTCCGTCCGCCATCTGAACAAGAGCCAGGCTGTAAGCAACAGGCAAATGCCATACAGAATAAGGTCTATTCTGCTGCGCGAAGCGTGCCACTGCCAGCGGACGACGTGGCCTTGCGCTATCCAGTCGTTAAGGCCGTGCGCCAGGGAAAGGGCGCCAATGGAAACCCCACGATGCCGCGCCGCCGAGAATACGAGCCCCACGAAGAAGGCCATAGCCACGCTTCGGAAGCCGTGCAACTGGTAATGCGAGGCCCCGAACAGCAGACTTCCGGCAAGTATGCACATGACGGGCCGCCCTTTGAACATTGAGAACCAGATTCCCCGCCACCACAGCTCTTCTTGGAGACCGACCAGGACCACGCAATAGAAGAGCGCGATCAGGGTCCTGGGATGCAGCACGTCGCCGCGCAGGTGGGCCGAAGCGTTGATGATTTCGCTGAGCAACAGTCCGCCGAATATTACCAGCGCTGCGGGCCAGCCCTTGAGCGAGAACACGTCTATCTCGTCACGGTACCACAGCCGCCACGCCACCACACCGAAAGAAAGAGACAAAAATATCGACAGGAGCGCGAAAGGCGCCAGATACTCGGGAAGTATTTTTTTTCCGGCCGCGATGCTGAGGAACGCCCCGCCTACGCCGGCCAGCCACGCCGCCGCGAGCGCGGGCCATGTGGGAGCGTCGAGCCAGGCGATCCTTGAATCAAGCCTTATCGCCATGCCGCGGCCTCCGCTGTTCCCTTAGTTCTTTCAACTCCAGGCGGCCTTCCTTAAAACGGCGCAGGCCGCCCGCCAGGCCCACAAAAACGAAGTAAGCCCCCAGCACCACCCGGTAGCCCCCGGAGAAGAAATATCCGGGTGAACGCGCCAGTATGTTTAGGTCGCGCCAGATATCGCCCAGCCTGCCCCCGACGCGCCACAGAAAATACACTGAGAACGCGGCGAACGCCGCGAGATAAATATAATGCAGTGCCCGCGCCCAGCGGTTTGACTTGTGCTCAGTATATAAGTCCTTATAGAGCCAGTACCCGTCTGTCCTGAAGAGCGGGTTCAGGTTGAAAAAGATTATCAGGAGTATCCAGCGGGCCGCTTCGGCAAAGGCCGGATGGGCTGTGAAATAGTTGGCCAGCATCAGCGCGAGCAGGAATACCCCCTGGAAGATATAGCCGCCGCAGTCTATGAGTATCCGCCCGGCTAGCGGGACTTTTTCGATGCCGGACACATTGGTATAAAAAACCGGGTAGATCAGGTAAACCGAAAATCCTATAGGCCTTAACCCGATGCCGGCCGCCATTGCCGCGAAAGAATGCCCCAGTTCGTGCAACAGGCTGCCTGATATGACCAGCAGGAGCACCGCTGGTCCGATAGCATCCACGCTTACGTGGCCCCAGGCCGCGGCCAGTCCCCACAGCAGCCCGGCGGCCGAAAGCGTGGCGAGTATACGGACGATTCTGGCCGCCGCTGCTGGCCTGTCCGTGAGAATTCCGAAAAACTTTTCCTGCAGTTGCGCCGGGATAAAACGCATTTGGGGTGTGAGTATCACACCGAGCAAATTTTTCCAGGTGCGCCGCGCCTTCGCGCGCAGAGCTCCGAGCGAGACCAACTTGTCGAATATCTTCTCGGGGGCATCCAGGCCCAGCTCTTCGAGGGAACGCAGATATCCGGCCTTATGTCCCGTTTCCGGCAGATTGGCCGACAGCCAGGCGGTTTCTTCAGCCAGATAATAGCAGGAAGTGTCCGTTATAGCCAGCACCTTGCCTTCAGTTTTTATCGAATACGCCTTCTTGAGATGGTTCTCGTATTCGATGATCGCGGGTTTCGCCATGTAATTATCCGTGTGTTGAGGGAGATGGCTCGACCTGTGGAAGTCGGCAACTGTCTGCATTCTGCTCCCGCCTTTTCTGATAGGCCAGCTTCAGCCCGTCGAGGATGACCCGCTTGATGTCCTGACAGTATGGTTTAAAAAGGTCCCCGGTCTTGGCCCGGCACCTGACGCCGCACTGCCCGCCGCAGGCCAGCGCGACAGGGCATTTCAGGCATTCGTCCATGTTGGCGATATGCCGCGTTTTGTATGTATCGTGAAGCAGGAAGAACTCTACGCCGGCCTCCGATATGTGTCCCACGCGGAACTGCGGGTAGCCCGCCTCCTCGAAACAGGCATAGAGGTCGCCGAAGGGGTCAACCACCAGCGTCCGCTGCATGGTTTGCATGCAGAAACAGGTGTGGGTCAGCCCAAGGCCTTTTTCCAGGCTGAACAGGTAGCTCATTTCATTGGCGCGCAGACTTACAGGGTGCTCCAGGTCGATGCCGAGATCGAAAACCTGGGACGAGAGTTCGGCCAGGTCCAGGAAATTCGTAGCGTCCACCGCAGCCAGATTGTCGTGCAGGGGGCTGGCGTAAATACTGGCGTATCTGTTGCCGAGTATGCCCCTTTCCTTGAGGTCTTTGACCAGTTGCGGTATCGTGGCCATGGTGCGCCTGTCCAGATTCAGCCTTACGCTCACCCGCGTCTTGCGCTTGAGCAGCATTGAGATATTCGCCACTATCTTGTCGTATGTGGCCTCCCCGGTCGCCGGTATGCGCGACTGGTCATGCAGTTCCCTGCAGCCGTCCAGCGATATCTGTACGCGGTTGACGAAACCGGGGCCCTCCCCGAATATATCGGCCATCTTGTCCACCATGGTGGCGTTCGTGATGGCGCTGGACTTCATGCCGTATTTCTTCGTGTAGCTGAGCGCCTTGCGTATCGTCGCTTCATTGGCGGGCAGGAACGGTTCGCCGCCGTAAAAAGAGACGCTGAAATCCTTGCGTTTCGCGCCGGGTATGATGGCGGAGAGGTTCTTCTCGAAGATGTTCTCAACGAGTTCCGGGGTCATTACTGCCCGCGACTTATGGGGCCGGTGCTCCTGCTGGTAGCAGTACTTGCAGGCCAGGTTGCAGTTATAACTCATCAGCAGCATTATGCCGCCGGTCCGGATGGCGCGCTCCTGGCGTTTGTGCAGAACGGCGGAGAACTCCTTGAACCTCTCCAGCTCCTCCGCAGGTGACAGGGAGGTCAGATGTCCCCTTTTGGTAAGCAGGTCAATCTCCCCGGAGCCCAGAGCGCCCAGGCGCTCCGGGTCCCCGGATCTGAGTATCTCCGCCAGCTTTTGAGGTACTTCGTCGAGGCAGCCGTTCACGCCGTTGAATAGCAGCGCCGAGTTTTCCAGATCCACAATGTTGAGATAGCGGCTGATATGTTTTCCCATGGAGATAGTCCTCTTTTTTCGCTACTTCTTCGCGCAGACTTTGGCCTGTACGCCCTTCTCGGCGAAGACCTGGCAGAGATAATTCCTGTCCGGCGCGTTGTCTACCATCATCGGAGTCACTAGGTAGGCCCGGTCCAGAGCCTCGGCGGCGGCGGCATACTCTTTCAGTTTGAACAGGGCACGGCACCTGTTGACGTACAGGACCGCCCGCTTGTGTGGAGTGACCGCTATGGCTTTGTCCAGGTCCTCAACCGCGCCGTGGTACTTTTTGAGTTGCAGCAGCGTGGCGGCACGCCCGAAGTAAACGTCCGACATGAAGTAGGCGTTGCTTTCCGAGTATTTCCCTCCGGGCGGAACGCCGTCAGGGTATTTCTTCTCAAGACCACGGACTATGGCGTCAAACTGCCCGTACGCACCTTCGAAGTCCTTCTTCCAGAAGTTGATGTTGCCCTGGTGGTATTCGATGGCATGAGGTTCCTTGCTCTTGATTTCCGGGTATTTCTGGAGCATTTCATTCAGCGCTTGCTGGGCGGTGGCGGGGTCCTGTCTGGCGATAGCCTGGTTGATCGCCCGGCCATACTGTTTCAGGCGGGACTCGCCTATAAGCCGGCGCACTTTTTCCCAGACGCCGCAGGCGTCCTCCTCGAAACTGCCCACCGTTATTTCCATGGGCACGGCCAGGTCCTGCGGGACGGTGTTATTGTCCGTGGCGAAAGAAGGGCTTGCCATGACCAGTGCTATCAACAGTGATTTCATTGTGTTTCTCCTTGAGTGATATTATCCCGTCGGCTTCTATCCCTTGTACGGGCGGCAGTCTATATAGCCGTGCGGGCCTACGCAGTCGCAGTCGTCAATGCAGGGAATGATCGGCACGTCCACATAGCAGGTGTCCGGGCTGCAATAGCTGGTGCAGGGCTGTTCGTAATTGCCGTGGTTACAGTTGCAGTCATCCTCATCGCAAACATCGACAAAGCATTTATTCGCTCCGATGTTCATTATAGGCAACGCCTCGAACTCCATGCGGTCCGCGGCCTTTTCCAGGATCAGCACTTCCCCGGTTGTCAGATTCAAAGACTTTATTACACTTTCCTTGTTCATTTTACTATTTCCTCCCTTCCCGCTTTTTGTTCTTACTGCCTGGCGACACGGGTGTTTATAGTCGCCTACGCTTTGTATAGAGCAATATTTATGCCAAAGGTGGTATAAGGGGTGCATAACCCCGCAGAATCTGGGGGGGGCGTCGGAGGACGAAAATCGGAGACATCCCTTGGCTTGTTGCGATATTAGAGAAAACAGGCATTTAGTAAGACTGTCCAGTTCTTTTATAAGACCAATTCCCCGGATTTGTGCTACAATTTATCCAATCGGGGGCATATGACCAAACTGAAAATCCTTGTGGTGGAAGACAACGCTCTGGTGCGTGAAATCATGGCGGGCAACCTGGAAGGACAAGTGGTGGACTTTGCCTCGGACAGGGCTGCCGCCGAGCGCAAACTGAAGGCGGGTGAATACGACATCTGCTTCCTGGACCTGGATCTGGGCGACAATGACGGTTACTCCGGCCTGAAGCTTATTCCTTTGGCCGTTTCAAAAAAAGCCTATCCGGTGGTGATGTCCAGTTGCGACACGGAAGAAACCATAGGCCGGGCTTATGAACTTGGCTGTAAGGAATTCTATGTAAAGGGCAACGAGCAGCAGAACGTGGCCGCCATCATAGCCCGGTATATGCGCGATGACGGCGGCAAGAAGGCCCAGGCGGTCTTCACCGAGAATTTCGTCACCAATGACCCCGAAACGCGCGCGCTGGTATCCGAAGCCATAAAATACGCGCCGACCGAGCTGCCGCTGATGCTCCTGGGGCCTTCCGGCACCGGCAAGACCACCCTGGCCCAGCTCCTTCACGCCCATTCCGGACGGGACGGCGATTTTGTGGCGATAAACTGCGCCGCTTATACCGAGGATCTTTTGGAAGCGGAACTGTTCGGCTACAAGCGCGGAGCTTTTACCGGTGCACACGAGAACCGCAAGGGTAAGCTGGCGCAGGCTGACAATGGAACCATTTTCCTCGACGAGATAGGGGCCATGAGCCAGAACATGCAGGTGAAGCTCCTCAAGGCTATAGAGGAAAAGTCCTTCTACCCCCTCGGCGCGGACAAGCCGGAATATTCTGATTTTAGGGTGATAAGTGCAACTTTGGAGGACGTGAAGAAGCTGCTGGCCGAGGATAAACTGCGCTTTGACTTCTTCCAGCGCGTGCACGGCTTGACGTTAACGCTGAGACCCCTGGCGCAGAGAAAATGCGACATTATGCCGTTGGTCCACGCGTTTACAAAAGGAAAGAAGCGCCTTGCATTCGAGCCGGAGGCCAGAGAATACCTGCTGGCGCACAACTGGCCGGGCAACGCAAGGGAACTGAAGCACTTTGTTGACCTTATAGGTGCAGGCGCGCAGGGCACGGTGAAGCTGGAGACGGTAAAGCGGCACATCACACAGGTGGTGACGGTGGAGCGGACGACAGGCGCACCAGTGACGCAGGCACAGTATGACTATGCCCTAAAGCATGGCCTCGCCGCCGCGGCGGACCAGTTCAGTGCCGGGGTTATCAACCGCTGTATCGCCGAGAACCACGGCAAGAAGGCCGCGGCGCTGGGCAAGCTCAATATATCCAAGACCCTTTTGTATGCCACGCTGGAGAGGGCGCAGAAGACGGAGGAAAACAATGGCGGACGCTGAGAAGATATATCACAGGCTCAAATCCAACTCCATCAGCCTCAAGGACGCCGCGGCGCTGCTGGAAAAGTGCGCGCCGGATAAGAAGGTGAAGTTTATCGGGTTGATGCGCGAGGTTATGCGGGATATGGAAAAGCTGCTTGCGGAACTGGAAGCGCGACCGAAGGCCTAAACTGTCCCGCCGCCCTGTCCCCAGGGAGTTTCCTTGCTTCTGACCTTGAGCCAGGGCAGATGGGCGAACCGCTCCGGCGGGTGGGCGGTGGCGAGGCAGATATTCGTAAAACCTTTCTCTTTCAACTCGGCGGCGATGTTCTCTCCCTTCACGTTCCCGCCTAACTCGGAATCTATGTATATAGGCATGTCCTTGGGGAAATTCCCCAGGTCCGCCAGAAATTTAGCCGGCTCCGTGTAGCCTGTCAGTTCCGCCCCGGCCTCTTCGGCGGCCATTTCCCAGGTCATCTGCGTTATTGTGCTGTCGTCCAGCAGTACCGCGCGCGCCGGCGACGGGCCGCCGCCTGCCGAGATCGGCACTATATCCGCCATCTCTTTAGGGATTAGGCGAACTCGGAGCGCGGCGCAGGCCTCTACAATGCGTTTCTCTTCAGAGTGGCTGGTTATCAGTATGGTCCTGGTGCAAAGGCCGAGTTCCTCCGCAAGACTTAAGCCGGTTTCGGTGTGCCCGGCCAGTTCGTGGTCAAAAAGATAAACCGCCTTGCCTGCTTGCTCCAGGTTATCCTTTACCCAGGCGCGCAGCCCGGCGGGCTCGCTGAAATCAAAAATCTCTATTCCGTGGTCTTTGAGGCGGGCGGACTCGAAGCGCCCGCGCCAGAGTTCGTGTATGCCGGGGTCGTCGTCTAGCACTACGACGGGTCGGCCGAACACAAGCGTTATTTCACCGGCGAAATAGGCCGGGGCCTCGGCTTTCGGCAGTTCAATGGTGACCGTCGTCCCTCTGCCCGGTTCGGAAGAAATGCCCAGGCTGCCGCCCCAACCCTCGGTGGTGGTCCGGGCATGGTAGAGGCCGAGGCCGGAGCCGCCGGCCTTGCCGTGGGTCTCGCCGCGCCGGCCGAGCTTCGCCAGGATTTCCCGCGGAATGCCTTTGCCATCGTCGGCAATGGTCAGAAGAACACCGTCGCCCTTGCGGGCCAGCCGCACATCTACCTTGCCTTTCTCTCCCAGAGCCTCAACGGCGTTATTGACCAGGTTCGAGATTATGCGTCGAAATTCAACCGGTTGCAACCTAGCGAATAAGCCGTAGGCTTCCCGCGATAATTCAAAATCAATACTGATGCCGGGCTTGGATTCGAACGCCAGGCGTTTTTCTGTGATAACGGGGTTTATGAGGCTGGAGAGCAGGTTGACGTCCAGGGGCTCGCGGGTGGCTTGGCCGGCGGCGGCCGTGGTGGGCGCAAGCCCCGGCTGCTGGCGGTTCTTTTCGAGGAGGCTGTTTGCGATATCGCGGATGCTGTTGACGGCGTGGCGCACGATGACGCGCTGCTTTTCTGGGAGCTGATCCGTGTGTTTGAGTGCGGAGTCCAGGGCAACCAACGGGGAGCGGATGTCGTGGGCGACTTGGGCGGCTATAAGGGCTCTAGACTCCTTAATCTGAAGGTCCACGGCAAGGGCATATTCCCGTAATAGCCTTTGCCGTTCACGGTATCCGAAGATAACGGAAATCACTGTTAAGAGAAACCATAGACCCAGTGCGTATGAAACCCCTGTCCATCGGGGGTAATAAAATCTAAGTTCCCCTAATCTGATTTGACGTGTTTCATCAAAGAAGAGTTTGACCAGCACGGACGAATAGAATACGCACTTTAAATCCGTTATATCCTGGGGCACGGAAAAACCATTCTGAGCGTCAGCAGGTTCCCAAGAAAACCCGGCAAAGTCATTAAAGACCGGTCGAGACATATCCAGCATTATCTGGCGATTGTCCCCGGCGATAATTGGGGCGCGAAATGCTTCGGAGAGCTGGACGGCGAGGCGTTGTTTGAAATGTGCTGTTAGAATAATGGAGAGCCCGATTACACCAAGAAATATCATCACGTCGAATAGGATTATCTTTCGCGTAAGCGTATTTAACGTCTTATCGATATTATCGCTCATGCTTATCCGTAAAAATGCGGGACATCTATCCTGATCTCAACTGGTCCGCCGTTGAATCTGGCCAGGCGTTCCATATCGCTTCTATCCGGGATGAAACTACCGAATTGCGGCCGAATAAGGTTAGTAGATCTGGCTTGCGCGAAGAATAATGGTAAATCTGGAAAAGATTCCTTTAAAGTTGTTATCTCAATAAAGCGGGCGTCTTTTATGGATATCGCTTCGGCTGGCTGGTCAGGCTCTTCTCCGGGAAGTGGTAAAAGGATCTGTTGCAGGAAGGCTAGGCTTTCTTTTGTCTGAGCGCGCCAGAAATGCCAGCGCGGATTATGGGGACCACATACAAGTTCTTTATCTTCCGGCTTGATATTGCCGAGGAACACCGCCGTTACATTCCGCATGCATTCCACAATGGCGTTGCGGACGGCAGTCTCGAGCTCAGGCGATACCCCATAGCCTTTGATAAAACCCTCCACGGGAGACTTCCCAACGCTATTCACGAAAACCCCTATTATCCTGGCGTCCGCTGCGGAACGGAACTCGGCGATAGTCAACTTCAGATCGTTCTTATGCAGCAACCTTGAAAGTTGCTTTTTGGGGAAATCTCTGCCCGCCGATTCTAATGGGAGAACCCGCAGTTTGCGGCGCGCGTAGTGATGGCAGATTACCCTGTCTATCCCTAGTAATTCAAAATAGGCGTTCTCCTGGGCTTCAGCAAGAGTTCGGTGTGCCGCGGTGGCCCAAGGTTCGTTAAGCTGCGCGACGGCGGCGCGCTCAAGCGCCTCGGCAACCGCCTTTGTAAACGCAAGAGCCGAACCGGCGGCAATTCCACGCCCGACATAGGCATATCCGGAAATGAAGACTTTGACCTGATAATCGGAATAACCCGGCAGCCAGTCATCCACCCAGGTAACTTTCATTGCCTCTAGTTTTAGCCTGGCGGCGTTATTAAGCGCCCAATCTGCTAACGATGTATCCGCCATATTGGATTATTCGCGTGAAATTTTGAGAGCGACATGCGCCAGGGCTTACGGACTACCGCGCTGTAGGGTGCCACTGCGACAGGCACAACTTTTACGTCTAAGAGTGTTTTATAATGGATAGCCCGGAGAAGGCCGCTTCTCTCGCTTTTTGATCTGGTGGAGATATACTTGTCCAGCCACCTCTTTTTATCAGCTTCTCCAATGTTGAAGAAATCCAGCCCGGAGTAGTAATAAATAAACCCGATATCTTCCTGGAAGCCGGTATCGCCCCTGAACAAATAGCAATCCGGTTCTTTGCCGTGCTCCCGGAAATCCTTAACAAAATCAGGTATCACGCCTGTCCACGGGAACTGACCATTCGGAAACTCCTTTTTTAGTTCAAGGTCTGAGGCTCCAAAAAAGTTCCAGCAAATAAACCCCTTTACGAATGGCTTGCCTGTGTCGACGCCGCCGGACTTCTTTTCAATATCCGCCAACTGCTTGCGGGAGAGGCCGCCTTCTCCAAAAACAGGGATGACCTGCTTTGTTTCCTCGAACCCCGGACGTTTTAAATAATTCTTAAGGAAGAGACTCTTTAGCCGTCTTGCTATGGTGATTCTTTCATTTTCCGATAGCCGCTTCATTCCTTTCTTTGTAAATACAAGTGCGTGGAGGTAAATCGGATACGTCAGATGCAGACTGGCCTCAGTATCCTCTTTAGCCAGATTAATCTTTGCCCAGTCAGAACTATCTTTGTTGGTAATGTGGTCGATCTTCCGTGCAGAAAACATCCTGACGGACCAGAGCGCATCCCCTTTTTTGGAAGGGATGATTATTACTTTCTGGGGTATCTTCGGTGACCAGTGAAAATGGCCTGGGTTCACGGAGAGCGTGATATTCCCGTCAGCGCCATCCTTGGAAACGAAGTACGGCCCGGTGGTATTCCGATAATCTTTTATCTTTAGGGTCGCGGGGTCTATTGCTTTTCGCGGAATGACCACAAAATCCATCGCTGCGAGCATGGGAAAGAGGAAAGTCTTTTTTTTCTTAAACTTTAAAACAAGGTCGGTTCCATTATTTTCTACCGCGATTCCCTCGCAGACGGATTGCAGGCTTTTCAACCTGGTTCCCGGGCATAACAGGTTTTTTAGGTCGCCATGCGTGTTCCCGCCGATAACAAACAGCCTTTTCAATGAAGCCTCGGCATCATAGGCGTTAACCGTGTCCCCATCTATGGTTTTAAGACCTTTGCGTATTTGAAAAACGGCGTTGGTGCCGCGCCACCCAAATCTTTCTGCTATCGCGGAAACAAGTTCCCCGGAAACAGAGTATTCTATCAGGGGGCTGTAAATATTCTGCAGGAATGTGTATTCCATGGCGTATTCGATCTTGGCCGGGTCATACTTTGATGCTGACACTCTGCCAGGGAAAGCGACCCGCAGTATTGTTGACATCCCATTGCTCCTATTCGGTCTTACGGACCAGATGAAGACTATAGATAAAATAAACAACGCCGGCAAAAAAACCACTGTGGTTTTTCGCCGGCGAAGATTTTCGGCTAACGTAAGGAAGATCTGTTTAAACCACAATCCCTTAACCTGCACTTCAAGCCGTTGGAGTTAAGCCGTCTTCTGTGTGGGGGGTCTGTCGCCCCCGCCGCCACACTCCGACCCGGCCAGATACTTTTCGGTGCTCATCCTAATGCTTTTCTCAAGCTTTGCCGCAAACGGGTCCGCGCTTTTTACGGTAATCCCGAAAAGCATGGCGGATAGGCCGGCCAGTGTTATAAAGAGTTTCGTGTTTTTCATTTTATCCCCCTTAACTTGAACCTGAGTTCTTAATTCTGCCATTTTCTGTGCGGTCTTACAAGAAAAAAGAGAAAGCGTAATGCTCACGCTTTCCCTGGGTTGCGCCCGGTTATGGCCGAGCCGTGGATGCCCGAGAGCCGATTCTCCCGGTTACAAGGAAACTACAAACAGAGTTTAGCTGACGGGGGTTGCGTGTGGAAGGGTCTTTGGGTCCATATTCAAGGTGGGCCCTGGGGCCTGTGAATTATTTGGACACCGAGAGGCTCGGGAAAAGCGGCGGCCCGGGTACGGGGCCCGGGCCGCTTCCGCCTTGTCCGGTATCGAAGCGGTCTACTCCGCCGCGGTGAGGCTTTCGAGGTAGGAGAGGTAATTGTCTTTGGTGATGTCCGGCAGGGCTTCGTCCGAGAGGCCGCGCTTTACCATCAGGCGGGCCATGGTATCGGGCAGGGTGGCCTGGGTGCGGTAGACCAGTTCCGGCAGCCAGCCTTCCTTTATCTTGCGCTCCCCGTTGACCGCGCTGTTTATCAGCGAAAGGGCCGAGTTGGCGCAGCTGTTGTAGAAGAGAGAATACATCTCGCCTTTATTGTCGTCCGTGGCCTTGGCTATGGCGTTCTCCAGGAGGCGCTCGAGCTCGGAGCGGTCGAGGTTCAGGCGGTAGGGCACCAGCACCAGGTCGTTGGGCATGCCGAACTCGTTGTAGTTGAACTTGAGCTCGCTGTAGCGCTCGGCGGTCTGCATGCTGTAATAGACCTGGTACTTGCCGCGCAGCGCGTCCACCGGGGAATAGACCATCCTCTCGGGATCGTTGTAGTAGGCGTCCAGCGAGACCACCAGCGCGTTGGTCTCCGAACCATCGGGCGTGACCGCCCCGCCGGGGGCGAAGGTGAACATCAGCATGCCGTGGTCGCCGTAACGCACGGGCTTGAGGGCGGTCTTCTTGACGAAATAGGCGTTCAGCAGTTTCGAGGCGTCCACGCGCACGCCGCTGCTCCAGACGCTGATGAAATTGCCGTCGGCGTCGCGGGCTATGCCGCCTTCGCCGTCGTGCTCCATCGCCCAGCCGATATTGTCCACCGTGAAAACGCCGCCCTCCCGGGAAGCCAGCCTGGGGTCCCGCTGCAGGCCGCGTATCTTGTCGGAGGGTTCCAGGCCTTCCAGCGCGTCCGGCGGCAGCACCTTCTCTATCGCGAGCTCGGCGGTATCGTCGCGCTGCCGGGCGTAGGCCTCGACGCAGACCGTCCTGCCCTGAGCCAGCCGCAGCCAGAGGGGGTACTTCGTGACGTTGAAGACTTTGCCCGTTCCGGCCGTGAGCGTCGGCGGGGAGGTCCTGAAATCAATGCGGCCCCTGACTATGTAGCGGATGCGGTAATCGGAGAAAAGTTCCTTGTTCCGGGCGGAAGGAAGGACAGCCTCCGGGGCGACCTGCGCGGAGATCAGCGCCAGGCTCGCGGGAGAAAGACCGGACCTGGCCCTGAGGTCCTCCAGGCCGCCGGCGCGCGAATCTACGGCGGACAGGGCCAGCAGGGCCGCGGCGATAGTTCCTTGGAGAATGGGCTTTAACGACGGCATCGATGTATATATATTACACCGCCACGGGGACGCGCACAATGGACCAGCGGCCCCCCGCGGCCCGGTAAATGGACCTAAGCCCTAAGGGGCCCGATGGGCAATAAAAAACCCGGCCGGGGCCGGGTATGGCGGGATCCGCGAGGGTTCAGAAGGCGAGGGCCATGGTCAGCCGCTTGGAGGAGCCGAAGCCGGCGAAGGGGGTGAAGGAATAATCCAGCCGCAGGCCGGACATCATTACGCCGAGGCCGCCGGAGAAGCCGCCCAGCATGTCCGCGCCGCCCATCCGCGCCGCGTAGCCGCCGCGCATCGTCATCGCGCCGCCCAGCATGTATTCCGTGCCCACGCTGACGGTGGTCTCGCGGTCATAGACCAGGCGCTTTACGTCTGCGGCCAGCGCCATGCCCGGGAGCAGGTTCACCGCCGCGCCCAGGCTGACCGAAAGAGGCAGGCGGGAGGTCCCGTAGCCGTAGTCCATGCCGCCGCCCATGTTGCGCACCGCCAGGCCCAGCCTGACCGGGGCGGAGAGCCTGGCCGTCAGCCCGGCGTCGGCCGAGAGGGCCGAGGCCGTGCGGCCCGCGATATAGGAGGAGAAATGCCTGGCGGTCACACCGAGACCGAAGCCGCCGCCTATCGGCCCGGCGGCGGAGAGCGCGAAGGCCCGGTCGGCCGCCTCGAAGGAGCCGGTGGCGGCCCTGTTCTCGTCGCGGCCTTCGAAGCCGCCGTAATCCAGCCGGGCGTAGGAGAAGGCCCCGGACCAGCCGTCCTTTATCGGGGCGGCGAAAGCGGCGGCGCTGTAGGTCCCGTCCTCGGGCCAGTCGGCTTTCATGAAGGCCAGCTCGCGGCCGCGCAGGCCCAGCAGCCCGGCCGGGTTGGACCAGGCGGATTCCGCTCCGAGGGCCAGCGCCGACTGGGCGTTGCCCATGGCCGCCGCGCGGGCCGAGGGGTCGATATTGAGGAACTCCGCGCCGGACTCCAGGGCGTTGAGCAGGGTGCAGGAGGGGGTCAGCAGGAAGGCCAGGCCCAGGAACAGGACATAGGGCCTCGACAGCCACCAGATCAGGCTGTTGAGGACGTCAGTTCTTCCGGCCTCTTCCCTGTTCATAAGGTCATCTCAGCACCGCGAACTTTCCCGACCTGGAGATCTTCTGCGCTCCTTTCGTCACCTCCGCCGTGAAATAATAGACGCCGGCCTGAAGTTTTTCGCGCACCTCGTACTCGTAAGCGCTTTCAGGCCCGGCGCCGTCGTCCACCTGCCCGGGAGCCCCGCTCACCCTGCCTTCGTCCGCCAGTCTGCCGGACGCGGTATAAACCTTGACCGTCATGCCGTCGCCGGACGGCACCTCGGCGTGTATGACGGGCCGCCTGTTGACGGCCGGGTTGGGGAAGACGTAGACCTCGCCGAAGGCGAGGGCGGCATCGGGAACGGGCACGTCGGCCGGCGAGGCGGTCATGACCTGGTAGACGGAGAAGTGGGAGGTCTCGGCCGAGACGAGCCCGTTCTCCTCGTCGACCGTGGAGGCCAGCAGCTCCCACTCGGACTTCACGGCGTTCCAGTAGCCCACGGCCAGGGCCTTGCCGGGCACGACGGCGCTCCGGTCGTAAGGCAGCGATATCCTCACCGGCGTCCCGAAGGTCATGCCGTGCGGGCCGAACTCGAAGGGCTGACCGGCGGCGGCCATGCCCCGCGCTTTCATGCCGTTATCGCGCTTCTCTTTCTCGGTCTTCGTGACGGCGGCTTTTTCCTCCGGCGCGGCCGTCAGCAGCAGTTCGGGATTGCCCTTGAACGAGCCTTCGGGGAGATGGACCTTGACGCCGCCGGGGCCGACGCGCTCGCCGATCCGCTTCCGGATTTCGTAGACGAAGCGGGGCCGCTTGTTCAGCGCCCGGCCGACGGTCTCGCCGGAGAAGGAGCGGCCGTCCGTCAGGCTGCCTTCCACTTTTATCTCCACCTGGCCTTCGCCGGTCATGGCTTTCTGGATGTCGCGCCTGTCGAACTTGAAGACCGCCAGCCTGTGCCCGGACAGGCGCGAACGGAAGGCCCGGTCGTCGCCGGCATAATCATCGTCGCCGTCCCAGTCGTCATGGTCGTCGCGGTCGTCGTAGCCGTTCCGCCAGAAGAACTTTTTGAAGTGCTTGGGTATATCGGCGTAAATGGGAGTTATGGTCCGTCCGTCCACGGCGGTTATCCTGACGCTCTCCGGGTCTATGAGGCCGGCGTCCCCTTCCGCGAAGCCGAGCATGACGTGGACCCATTTCCCGCGGGACCTGGCGTTCAGGGTCCGGGGCAGCAGCCGCACGAAGGCCTTCAGTTCCGACTTGACCTTGAGGAAATATACCGCGTCGCGCGGCTCCTCGATGTAGGAGAGGGCGCCGCCGAGGGTATAGACATAGTCCTCGGTGGCCAGGGCGGCCAGCGAGAGCAGGTTCTCGGGCAGCGCGTGCAGCGCCTGCCAGTCGCCCAGGCCGCCGTCCTCCAGGAAAGGCGCGAAATAGACCGCGTTGCTGACGCCGCCGTTGAAGCCGCCGAAGAGGTAGACGCTGTTGGCCGTGGCGGCCGCCGCGTGCAGCATCATGGGCTCGGGCAGCGGAGGGAGTTCCTGCCAGGCGCCGAGCGTGCCGTCCGGGTTGATGGCGGCCGAGAGGACCTTGGCGGACGGCGTCGCGGGCTGCCCCTCGGAAGTGTAGAGATTGGAATCGGACGAGCCGCCGAGCAGGTATATCCGGCTTCCCTTGACCAGGGCGCTTTGCCCCATCATGGTCCCGGGAAGCGGGAGTTCGGAGCGCCACGCGCCAAGCGTGCCATCCTCATTTATGGGCGAGGAATAGACGGCTGACTGTGCCCCGAGGCTGCGGGCTATGCCGCCCATGACGTAGATCCTTCCGCCGTACTCCGCAGCCGCATGGGCCATGAGCTTGGCGGGCATGGGGGTCGTCGTGCTCCAGGCCGCGAGCGTGCCGTCCTCGTTGGCGCGGGAGTAGTAGACGGTCTCGCGCGCGCCGAAAAGGTTGGCCCCGCCGAGAGCGTAGATGACGCCGTTCTTCTCCACCGAGGCGTGCATGCCCAGGCCCAGGAGGTCCGGCATGGGGCTGGCCACCTGCCAGGCGCCGAGCGAGCCGTCGGGATTCATCTGCGCGCAGTAGTAGACGTTATTGAGGTAGCCTCCCTGCCCTTTGAGGCCGCCCGTATCCGAAATGCCGCCCGCCACGTAGATATGGCCGCTAAGCTTTACGGCGGTATGGGACATCAGCGCCTGGGGAAGAGGGGTGGCGGGGATGAACTGGGCACCGAGCGGCGTCACGCACAGGAGCAGGGCGGCCGCGTAAAGCGCCGCTCTCTCCAAGGTTCTGGCCAGTCCGGGTTTCATCTTTTCCCCAAAAACAAAAGCCGCCGAAAGTCCGGTCCCCCGCAGGGAACAGGCGTTCATTTCGGCAGCTCGACTGGCGTAAAGACTGTACTACTGACCCGTTTCGGCAGCTCGTCCGGCATCGAGACACAGTCCCATTAGCCCCGCAGCTTTGCGTTCCCGGCCTTTCGGCGAGCGGGAGTGCTATTATCGTATATATAGTCTAGCAGAGCCGCGCCGTTTCGGCAAGGCCCCGTATTCAATCACTTAAAATGTTACCGAAGCGGGTATCGTTAAATCACCTAAGATGTTACCGAAGGGGCTATGCCCTTTCGGGAGACATTTATGATGAGCCCACAGGCCAGATG
>JAGVVD010000041.1 GCA_019135865.1 Elusimicrobiota bacterium | reverse complement strand
CCGCAGGCCCCGGCGGCACCCAAACCCGCCGCCGCGCCCCAGGCGGCCCCCAAGCCCGCGCCCCGGCCGGCCCCCGCTCCGGCGCCCGGCCCCCGCGCCGCTTCTCCCGCTCCCGCTCCGAAACCGGCGCCCGCGGCCCCGCCCGCCGGTCTCGAACTGGCGCCGCAGGCCGGACTGGAACTGACCGTCAAAGAGCCCGCGCCCGCGCCGGCCTCCCCGGCGGAGGACAAGCCCGTCGTAAAGGACGCGGTACAGTCGCCCGTTTCCGAGACCCTTTCACAGGAGAAAAGACCCGAAGCGCCCGAACCGGGGCGGGGAGGGGATTTCGAGAAGACTCTTCCGCTTATCTATCCCGAAGAGGAGAATAAATGAGCCTGAAACTAACCTTCGCCTACCTCAGCGACCCGGGGAAGGTGCGCAAGAACAACGAGGACAACGCCCTGATAGACGAGGCGCTCTCCCTCGGCATAGTCGCCGACGGCATGGGAGGCCACAACTGCGGCGAGGTCGCCAGCGAACTCGCCGTGAAGGTCACCAGGGAAAAGTTCGAATCCATGCGCGCCACCGGACTGAAGCCCTCCCATTACGACGAGAAATACACCCCGGAGACCAACCAGCTCGGCTTCGCCGTGCAGCTGGCCAACTCGGTGGTCTACGAGGCCGGCAACGCCTCGCCGGAAAAGAAAGGCATGGGCACCACGCTGAGCGCCCTGATGCTCAACCGCGGCAGGCTCTGCGTCGCCCACATAGGCGATTCCCGCGTCTACCTGCTGAGGAACGGCGAGTTCAGCCAGCTCACCGAGGACCATTCGCTGGTCATGGACCACGTCCGCAGGGGCAGGATGACCAAGGAACAGGCGGAAAAGTCCCCGCTGCAGAACATCCTGACCCGCGCCCTGGGCACGCAGAAACAGCCGGTCATCGACCTGCTGGAACTGGAGGCCAAGGAGGGGGACAGGGTGCTGCTCTGCAGCGACGGCCTGTTCAAACCCGTGCCCGAGGAAAAGATAAAGGAACTCCTGCTGGCCGAACCGGACGACGCCCGGCTTTGCGCGAAGCTCGTGGAAACTGCTAACATCAACGGGGGACCGGACAATATCACGGTGGTGGCCGGCACGCTGAAAAAGAAGACGTTCAAGGAATCCCTCGGCGATCTGCTCAAATAGACCGATATGCCAAAACTACTGCTCAAATTCGAAGCCGCGGCCATACGGGAGATCCTCCTCGACAAGCCTTCTTTCACCCTGGGCCGCAAAGGGGACAACGACATCGTCCTCGACCACGCCGCGGTCTCCGGGCATCACTGCAAGCTCTACTCGGCCGGCAGCACCTGGTTCGTGGAGGATACCGGCTCGACCAACGGGACTTTCGTCAACGGCAAGAAGGTGCTCAAGGCCGGCCTCAAGCACAACGACGTCGTAACGGTCGTGAAATACACGCTGACCTACATGGAGGAGGGCGGGGCGTCCGCGCCCGCCGAGGCGCCCGCCAAGGCGGCGGCCGCGCCGTCGCCGGCCTCCGCGACCATGTCCGGCCAGGCCGGGACGAAACCCAGGCCTTTCCTGGAAGTGCTCGAAGGCGCCGTGGACAAGAACGAATACGAGATCACCGCGCTTTCGACCTATATAGGCAAGTCCGCCCAGGCCAACATCCCCGTGAAAGGCTCGGGCCTGTTCGGCTCGGCCCCGGACATGGCCGCGGTCATCACCGTAAGGCCGGAAGGCTGCTACATCACACCCATAAAGGAAGGCTACGCCAAGCACAACGGCGACCCCCTCAACGAGAAAAAGCAGCTCAAGGACGACGACGTAGTGGAAGTCGGCGGGACCAAGCTCAGGTTCTTCTTCAAGAAAGCCTGACCCCCGGCTCCCCGTCCCGAGACCCCCGTCCCCGACGGGGGTCTTTATTTTAGCAGTCGGCCCCAAAGAGTGCTATTGACACCGGAACCGGCGTTTGCTAAAATTAGCAGCAAGGAAGTTTGACTGCCAAATAAGTTTTACCGCAAGACAATTAAGGAGGACGCAGAAGTATGGCGACTGAAACCAAGATCCAGATACAGCCCCTGGCCGACAGGGTGGTGGTGAAGCCCCTCGAACCCAAGGAAGTCAAGAAGGGCGGCATCATAATCCCCGAGACCGCCAAGGAGAAGCCGCAGGAGGGCGAGATCATCGCCGCCGGCAAGGGCCGCACCGAGGACGGCAAGCTGGTCCCGATGGAAGTGAAGGTCGGCGACAAGATCCTCTACGGCAAATACTCCGGCACCGAGATCAAGATAAACGACGAGGAATACCTCATCATGAAGGAAGAGGACATCCTCGGCATAGTGAAGTAAGGATATATTTTCAAGGAGGAACGTAAATAATATGGCTAAACAGATAATCTATTCCGAGGACGGCAGGATGCGCCTCAAGGCCGGCGTCGACAAGCTGGCCAACGCGGTGAAAGTGACCCTCGGCCCCAAGGGCCGCACGGTCATACTCGCCAAGAAGTTCGGTTCCCCGACCATCATCGACGACGGCGTGACCATCGCCAAGGAGATCGAGCTCGAGGACCACTTCGAGGACATGGGCGCGCAGCTGGTCCGCGAGGCCGCGTCCAGGACCAACGATATCGCCGGCGACGGCACCACCACCGCCACCGTGCTGACCCAGGCCATCTTCAACGAGGGCCTGCGCAACGTCACCGCCGGCGCCAACCCGCTGCACCTCAAGCGCGGCATCGACAAGGCCGTCGGCGCCATAGTCGAGGAGCTCAAGAAGATGGCCAAGCCGGTCAAGACCAAGGAGGAGAAGGCCCAGATCGCGACCATCTCCGCCAACGACCGCGTCATCGGCGACCTGATCGCCCAGGCCATGGAGAAGGTCGGCCACGAGGGCGTCATCACCGTCGAGGAGGGCAAGTCCTCCGAGACCGAGCTCGACGTCGTCGAGGGCATGCAGTTCGACCGCGGCTACCTCTCGCCCTACTTCATCACGGACCCCGAGAGGATGGAGACCGTGCTCGAGGACTGCTTCGTCGTCATCACCGACAAGAAGATCTCCGCGATGAGCGACCTGCTGCCCGTGCTCGAGAAGATCGTGCAGACCGGCAAGCAGTTCCTGATCATAGCCGAGGACCTCGAGGGCGAGGCCCTGGCGACCCTGGTCGTCAACAAGCTCCGCGGCACCCTCAAGGGCTGCGCCGTGAAGGCCCCCGGCTTCGGCGACAGGCGCAAGGAGATGCTCGAGGACATCGCCATCCTGACCGGCGGCGAGGTCATCAGCGAAGAGCGCGGCATGAAGCTCGACAAGGCCGGCCTGGAGCAGCTGGGCAAGGCCAAGCGCGTCGTCATCGACAAGGAGAACACCACCATCGTCGACGGCGCCGGCGACCACGCCGCGATCAAGAAGCGCACCGGGCAGATCCGCAAGCAGATCGAGGAGACCACCTCGGACTACGACAAGGAAAAGCTCGAAGAGCGCCTGGCCAAGCTCTCCGGCGGCGTCGCGGTCATCCGCGTCGGCGCGGCCACCGAGACCGAGATGAAGGCCAAGAAGTCCAAGGTCGAGGACGCCAAGAACGCCACCAAGGCCGGCGTGCAGGAGGGCATCCTGCCCGGCGGCGGCGTGGCCCTGATCCGCGCCTCCAAGGCCCTGGACAAGATCAACCCGACCGACGAGGACGAGAAGACCGGCGTGAACATAATCCGCCGCGCCATCTTCGCCCCGCTGCGCATCCTGGCCGAGAACGCCGGCACGGACGGCTCGATCGTGATCGACAAGGTCAAGAGCTCCCCGGCCGAGATCGGCTTCAACGGCGAGACCATGGAGTACGTCGACGTCATGAAGGCCGGCATCGTGGACCCGTGCAAGGTCACCCGCACGGCCCTCGAGAACGCCTCCTCCATCGCCAGCACGCTGCTGACCACCGAGTGCCTGGTCGCGGACCTGCCCGAAAAGAAGGACAAGGTCCCGGCCATGCCCGGCGGCATGGGCGGCATGGGCGGCGGCGACATGTACTGAGCCGCGGGTACGCGACAAAAAAAAGCCCCGGCCCTCAAAGCCGGGGTTTTTTTATATCATGACGATCATGCTCCTCTACGCGCTCGGGACAGCGGCCTTCCTGGCGGCCTCGCTCATGGCGGCCGACCAGCTCGTCAGGGCCAACCGGCGGGACCAGATGCCGCACCGCCTGGCCGACGCGTCCATCGCCGCCGCCTGCATCCTCCTCCCGCTGGGCTCGGGACTGGTGGTTTTCGCTTTCACCGGGACGCCGGTGCCGCTGTTCGTCCTCTCGGCCCTGACGGCCGCGGTCGGCGGAGCCGCTTACGCCCGGCATTACCGCGGAGCCCGGCTGGCCGCCAAGGCCTGGGAGGCCCAGCGGGAGGAAGAGGAAAGGCAGGTCCGGGAAACGGCCGCCAGGGACCCGCTCAACGCGGCGGCCTGGGCGGGCCTGGCGCGGGCCAGAGAACGGCGGGGGGATCTCAAGGGCGCCGCGGAGCTGTTCGCGAAGGTATGCGAGCTGGAACCCACGCGGGGGAATCTGGAGAAGATGGGGGCGCTCCGGGAAGCGGCTTCTCTGCAGCCGCCGCCCGCGGAGACGGGCCTGTTCCGCGAGCTCAGACGGGTTCTGCGGGAATTTGCGCGGCGAGGAGATCGCGCGGCCTGAGGCCGTCGCTCTCCGCCGGCAGACGGCGGCCCAGGCCGGCGAAACCGGCGGCGGAGACCAGTCCCAGCGCCGCGATGATGAACCAGGGCGCTTCGCGGTAAAGCGGCGAGAGCAGGCCTATCGCGTTGGACCCTATCAGGATGCCGGTGGAACTGCCCGCCTGCTGGAAAACCCCCTGCACCCCCAGATAACGGCCCTTCTCCGCTTTCGGCGCCATATTGGCCCCCAGCGCCTGCAGACCGGGCGAGACCACCATCTCGCCGCAGGTGACCACGACGATCGCGGCGGCCGCGAAGAAGAAAGTCGGGGCGTAACCGAAGAACAGGTAACCGGCCGAGTAGAGCAGCGCGCCGGCCGCCAGCCCGGCGGTTATCCTGCGGCCTTCCAGCACCCGCGTAACGATGTACTGGCAGAGCACCACCATCAGACCGTTTATGGAGAACAGCAGACCTATCTCGCGCTCGGAAAGACCCAGGAAGGACTTCGAATAGAGCGAGGTCGATACCACGAGCTGGCTCATGACGGCGCTCATCGTGAAGGTGAAGGCGCAGAAGCGCAGGAATACGCGGTTCGAAAGCGCCGAGCGGAAACCCGACAACCCGGCGCCGGAGAATCTGCCCGTCGCCATGCCCGGCATGTCGCGCACCGCGGCCGCCACTATGGCCGCGCAGAGACCGAACACCAGCGCCGTAACGAAGAACATCAGCGTATAGGAACCCGCCGCCAGCAGACCGCCGAGGGCGGGGCCAAGCGCCCAGCCGGCGTTATTGCCCATCCGCAGGAAGCCGTAGGCCTTCAGCCGGCCCGCCGGGGGCGTGCGGTCGGCCACCCAGGAGCGCGCCGCCGGGTGGAAAAAGCCGCCGGCCATCATGCCGACGGGATGCAGGACGAAGAGCGTCCACAGCGGCCAGCCGCCGTTTATGGCCCAGGCTATCGCCGCCACGTTGAGGGCGCGGAAGGCGAGCGAGCCCACCATGACGTTGCGCCGGCCCACCGCGTCGGACACTTCGCCCCCGACGAACTGCACCGACGACGAGACCAGCATCGAGGAGGCCAGGAACAGCCCGACCCAGGACATCGGCAGGCCTCGCTGGACGTTGAGATATATGGCGAGGAAGGGGAAAGAAACGGCGTAGCCCGCGGTCATAAGGCCTTCCGCGCAGGTGAGTATCCAGAAAGAGGAGGTCAGGCCCATTCATGGATATCATACCAATCTGCGGGGCCGGGAACGCGTTTTCCCTATGGGAAACGCGGTTTTTTTGCTAAAATATAAGGACCCCGATGCCCACGGCAGAACTCACCCGCAAGACAGTCCTTCTAGCCAATGTAAAAGGCGTATCCTCCAGGATAGCGGAGGCCTGCCGCCGTTCCGGCCGCGACGCCGCCTCGGTAAAATTGCTCGTGGTCACCAAATACGCCGGCGACGAGGATGTGCGCATACTGGCCGAAGCCGGGGCGCTGGGACTGGCCGGCGAAAGCCGGGTACAGGACGCCCGCGCCAGGTGGACCGGACAGGGCCCGCTCGCCGGACTGAGGAAAAGCGTGGAACTCCATTTCATCGGCCACCTCCAGACCAACAAAGCCAAAGCCGCGGCCGAGCTATTCGACTGGGTGGACTCGGTCGACAGCCTCAAGGTGGCCGCCGAGCTCAGCAGGCACGCCGCGGCGCTGGGCAAAAGACTGCCGGTGCTCCTACAGCTCAGGCTCAACGATTCCCCGACGCAGTCGGGCGTGGCCCCGGACGCGGCGCCGGCGCTGCTGGCCGGGATCCTTAAACTGCCCGGCGTGGAGCCGCGCGGCTACATGGGCATAGCCCCGGAAGGCGCCTCCCCGTCGGAGCTCAAGGCCGTTTTCCTGAAGGCGAAGGCCGCTTACGACAGGGATTTCCGGGGCCCGGGCAATTATCTTTCGCTGGGAATGAGCGGCGATTTCGAGGCGGCGGTCGAGGCGGGTTCCAACCTGCCGCGGCTGGGCGGCCTGGTTTTCGGTCAGTAAGCGTTTCCGTTACCGTGGCCCCCAGACAGCGGGGGCCTGAAGACGCGGCGCGGGCCAAAGGCCGCGGCAACAGAGAGGTAGGGGAATGATAGTAAAAGTAAGGGTGATACCCAACTGCGAGGACAACGAAGTGGTGTCGCGCATAGGCAGCGTACTGCGGGTCAAGATCTGCGCCGCCGCGGCCGACCTGAAGGTCAACACCGTTCTGCGGGATTATCTCGCGGAATTCTTCGAAGTCCCTCTCAAGATGGTGAACATAATCCGCGGCGCCAAGGGCCGCGAGAAGACGGTGGAGATAACGGGCAAGACCGAGGAAGAGCTCAAGAACTGCCTGGACTCGATACCGTGAACCGCAGCGGCCGGCGCTAAATTGGAGCCCGCCTCCAGCTTAGCGCCGGCCGCCGCCTTTTCGATATGACGCCTCCCAGACTCATATACCGCGACGGCATCCTCCGCATCATGGACCAGCGACTCCTGCCGGACCGCGTCGTCTATATCCCGGCGCGCACGGCGGCCGCCGTGGCAAAAGCGACCAGGGACATGGCGCTGCGCGGCGCCCCGCTCATAGGCTGCGCCGCCGCTTTCGGTTTCGCGCTGGAGCTGCGCCGCCTCCGCCCGGGTACGCCGGCCGCGCTGCGCGCCGCCGCCCGCCGCACGGCGGAGCTGCTCAAGGCCGCGCGCCCCACGGCCGTCGCGCTCTTCTACGCCGCGGACAGGATGCTGGCCCGGGCGCTGGAGTTCGCGGACGCACAGCCCCGCTCTTTCGGCGCGCCGGAAAAGCGGCGCCTCGTATCGCTCCTGGAAAAAGAGGCCCGGCTCATAACCGCCGAGGACGAACGGGCCTGCCTCGACATCGGCCGCCACGGCGCGCGCCTGCTGCCGAAGAACTGCGTCATAATGACCCATTGCAACGCCGGGGCGCTCGCGACCATGGGCATCGGCACCGCCGTCGGGGTGATAACCGAGGGCCGCAGGGCCGGCAAGGTGCGGCGGGCCTACGCCTGCGAGACCCGGCCCTACCTGCAGGGAGCCCGCCTCACGATCTGGGAGCTGATGAGGGAAAAAGTCCCTTCCGAGCTCATCACCGACAATATGGCGGCCCACATCATCAGGACCTGCGGCGTCAACGCCATAGTGGTGGGGGCGGACCGCATAGCGGCCAACGGCGACACCGCCAACAAGGTGGGGACCTACGGCCTGGCCATCATCGCCAGGCATCACGGGGTACCCTTCTACGTCGCGGCCCCGACCCCGACGATAGACCTCAAGGTCCCGACCGGCGGTGAAATAGAGATAGAGGAGCGCTCCTGCGACGAGGTGGTGCTGGTCAAGGGCCGGCGCATCGCCCCCAGGAAGGTCCGCGCCCGTCACCCCGCCTTCGACGTGACCCCGGCCGGCCTCATAACGGCCCTGATAACCGAGCGGGGGGTAATTAGCCCCGTGAGCGCCGCCGGAGTGCGCCGCAACCTGGCCTGAGGCCGCCCGCGCCTTTTTTATTTCCCGGCCCCGTAATCTTCCCGTAACAACCCTCTTGTATCATTTCCGTATATGAACCAGCGCTATTACGCTTTTATCAGGAAGGCCATACGCGGCCCGCTGCCGCCGCGCGAGATCGCGCGGACGCCCGGCTTCGACCGCCACACGCTGGTCTGCCCCGAGACCGCGCTGGGCAACTGGCGGGAGGCCTGCGCGGAAAAGGATTTCCAGCTCCTGCTCGACGGTCCCGCGGCGGAGGAGCGGGAGACGCCCGCGCCGCCGGCGACCCACAGGGAAGCCGACGAGCGCGCGACCCGCTCGCTGCTCGAAAGATCGATAACGGCCAACGCCCGCCTGGAAGAGGAGGTCCGCTCGCTGCGCCGCGAATACGCCGCGCAGAAGCGCTCCTTCGAGGAGCGCCTCAAAAGGAAGGACGGCGAGATAAACGATCTGACGGAGAAGCTCAAGCGCAACATAGCCGCCGTCCGCGCCAGGAACGAACACCCGTCGTGGGAGACCCTCTACAAGACCCTCAAGAAACGCGCCGACGAAAAGCTGGCCGAGGCCTCGCAGGCCCTGGCCGAGCGCAGCGAGGAGATCCTGCGCCTGCGCGCGAAGCTGCAGAGCGCGGAGCAGGAACGCTCCGCCGAAGCCGCGAAAGCCTCGGACGAGGCCGCAGAACGGGAAGAGGTCCTCGCGCGCGAGATCCGCGAACTCAAGTCCCAGTCCGAGGACAAGGACGTCACCGTCCGCACGCTGCAGGACACCATAGCTTCGCTGACCGCCAGGAGCGAGGAGCTGCAGCGCATCATGTTCGAGGAGCGCCGCGACCACGAGGAGAAGGTCTCAGGCTTCTGCGACGAGATAGGCCGGCTGCGGACCGACGTCAAGTTCAAGGAACAGGAGCTCAACCAGCTGCGCGCCGACCTCTTCGAGGCCCTGGGCAAGATGAAGGAGATGGAGTCTCTCGACGTTCTCCGCTCGCGGGAACAGGAGGAGCTCTACGGCGCGATCCGCACCCGCATACGGCTTCTCAGCGGCTATTTCGAGAACCTGGAGTCGCGCGTCCGCTACGCTTTCCGCAAGGCCTGAACGACCCCGCCGCGCCCACCGGCGCCCGGCCCCGCGGCCGGGCGCCGTCCTTTTTCCGGCCCGGCCGCCAAACTTTGTATAATTACCCCTGAAAAGACAGTTACGGAGACAGTACAATGACATTCTCGTTCAAGCAGCTCATCGTCGCCGGCGGCCCCGTTCTGCTGGTCCTGACGGCCCTTTCCATATACTCCATCGCGCTCATCTGGGAACGCTGGACGGCGTATAAAAGGGTCTTCGGCGGACTCGGGGAGCTTATGCAGAAACTGCGCGCCCTCCTGAAGACGAACGAACTCCAGCAGCTGGCCGACCTCTGCGCCCGCAGCAAGCATCCCGCCGCCGAGATCGTGCACAAGGCCGCGACCGCCTCGGGCAGCCGGGCCGAAAAACGCGAGCTGGTGGAAAAAGCGCTGGAATGGCACACGGCGCGCCTCAATAAGAGCCTGGCCGCCATCGCCACCATCGGCAGCGTGGCGCCTTTCATAGGCCTTTTCGGCACCGTGATCGGCGTTATCCGCGCCTTCAAGGACCTCTCCCTCTACGCCGGGGCCGGCCCGTCGGTGGTCGCGATGGGCATAGCCGAGGCGCTGGTCAATACCGCGGCCGGACTTTTCGTGGCGGTGCCCGCCATCGTCGCCTACAATTTCTTCACCCACAGGGCTTCGCTGTTCGCCAGCGAGGTCAACTGGGTGGCCGAGCAGGTCATAGAGAAGGTCGACGACTTCCCGCTCGTCGGCGCGCGCTGAGGACCGGAAAATGTCCCTGAAAGTCCACGAGAAGAACAGGATCATCGCGGAGATGAACATGATCCCGCTCATCGACGTGGCCCTGATCCTCCTCATCATCTTCATGGTCATGACCCCGTTCCTGGTGCAGTCGCAGCTCCAGGTCAGCCTGCCCAAGGCCTCCTCGCCCGGCGCTCCCTCCGAGGAGAACGCCATAACCGTACAGATAACCCGCTCCGGCGGCGCCATTGTGGAGGGGAAAAAGGTGAAGATGTCCGGCCTGGAGCGCGAACTTATACTGCGCCTGGGCAAGTCCCGCAAAAAAGCCGTGCTCGTGCAGGCCGACAAGGAAGTCACCATCGAGAAAGTGGTCGAGGCTCTGGACATAGCCAGGAAACTGGGCGCCGGCAAGGTCGGCATAGGCGTCGTTCACGGGACCAGATAGCGGCCCGAAACCCGGGCGTAAGAAGATGCGCCAATACCTGCTCTATTCCTCCTACGCGCACGCCGCGATACTGCTGGGGATCTTCTTCCTGGCCAGGAACGCCGCCGTCACTTCAAGGCCCGCCGCCTACTATATAGACTTCATCGGTCCCGCTTCGAAAGCGGTCACCGTGCAGGAGGCGACCGGCGGAGCGGAGGCTCCGGCCGCCCCGGCGAAAAAAGAGGAAGGCCACTCCAGGCCGGCCGCCGCGAAGGCCGCGGCGAAAGAAGAGCCGGCCCAAGCCGAGCTGCCGACCGAACTGACGGCGGGAGGCCCTTCCAGACCCCTGCCCAGGCCCAGCATACTCGCCGAAGGCGGGCCCAGCCTCTTCGACAAGCCCGACGAGCCCCCCGCCGCCGGCGGCGGCGGGGAGAGCGGCCTCAGCGCCGATTTTTCCAATTTCCCGTACCCCTGGTACATAACGCAGGTGAGGGAATCCCTCTGGAACTCCTGGACGCAGAGAATGCCCACCGCCGGGGCCCTGCGCTGCACGATCTCCTTCGACATCGCCAGGGACGGCTCGGTCAGGAAAGTCTCCGTGAGCAGGTCTTCGGGGAACCGGCTCTTCGACCATGCCGCCCGCGGCGCCGCCGAGGCCGCCGCTCCTTTCCCGGTCCTGCCCGACGATTTCTTCGAAGACAAGCTCACGGTCCACGTCGAGTTCAAATCCACCGACAGGTAAGGGATATGCCTCTTTCCGCGACAGTCACCCTCGTTTTCCTGGCGCACGCGGCGCTCCTGGTGCTCTTTCCCTACGGGGGAACCATGTCCACGCCTTTCGCCTTCATCTCCTCCCTGCTCTGGACTGGCTTCTTCATGTTCATGCGGCAGGCGACAAGGACTTTCCGCCGCTCCAACGCCGTGTTCTTCGACGTCGCGGCGCTGCTGGTCATGGC
Organism: Elusimicrobiota bacterium; assembly: GCA_019135865.1. Taxonomy (GTDB): domain Bacteria; phylum Elusimicrobiota; class Elusimicrobia; order Elusimicrobiales; family UBA9959; genus UBA2231. Next base: position 1,783 of record JAGVVD010000041.1, on the reverse strand, counting down.
ACTGGCGGGCCTCGGACTGATGCCGCAGAAGGACGGCGTGGCGCCCCTGTACAAGCTCATACGCGGCCAGTATCCGGACGCCAGGCAGGTCTACACCGGCCTGGCGCGGTTCGGCGTAAAAGTCCCGTCGCTTCTGCAGCCGGGAACGGAAAAGGCCGGGGAGGAGATACGCTTCTGATATTCAAACTCGCGCTGGTGGCGCTGCTGCACTTCGCGGTCTTCCTGGGCTATCCGGAAACGGGGCCCCACGGCATGTACTATCTCGCCGGCTCCATTCTCCTGTGGTCCGGCTTCGTGATGTTCATGAACCTTAACCTCAGACTGGTGAAGTTCTTCAGCGGAATCCTGAGCCTGGTACTCAACGCCGCGGTCTTCGCCGCCATGGGCGCCGCCGTGGCCTTCACCATGCCGCAGCACGACCGCGTCCCCGTCTACGAGAAGATACAGGAAGGGAAGTACCCCTCGCGCGAGGACCTGGAGACCGGGATGATAAAACTGGGGCTCAAAGAACCGACCATACGTTACCAGGCCAGGCAGCTTAAGCAGGAGCTGGAGAGGGAGACCCGCAAGGCCCTCAACAAGCTGAAGGAAGACTGAAATGAACAGGGACGAACTCGTAGCGGTCACCGGCGGCACCGGATTCATCGGCCGGGCGCTCTCGAAGCGCCTGCTGGCCGAAGGTTTCCGGGTAAGGGTGCTCGGCCGAGGCGTCCCGTCGGACCCGCTGCCCGGCGCCGAATACTCCCAGGTCGATTTCTCCGACCCCTCCTCGCTGACCGGGGCGCTGGAAGGGGCCGACAGGGTGGTGCACATGGCGGCCGCCCTCTTCTGCCGCTCCAGGGAAGAGTTCGAGCGCGCCAATACCGTCGGCACGGCCAACATGGTGACGGCCGTCAACTCACTGCCCGCCAGGCCGAAACGCTTCGTCTACATCTCCAGCCTCGCCGCGGCCGGCCCTTCCCCGGACCCGGCGAAACCCCGGTCCGGGGAAGAGCCGGAAAGCCCTGTCTCGTTCTACGGCCTGACCAAGCTCGGCGGCGAGAAGGCGCTGGCCGCTCTCGACCCGGCCGTGGAAAGGGTCACGCTCCGCCCGCCGATAGTCTACGGCAAAAAAGATTCCGGCCTCTCCACTATCGCCCGGTTCGTCAAGAGGGGCATAATGGTCAACGCCGGCTCGCGGAACAACCTCTTCAGCTTCGTCTACCTCGACGACCTGGTCGAAGCCGTCTTCACGGCGCTGCGCCATCCCGCGGTGGCCGGCAAGGCCTATTTCATCTGCGAGAACTCCGTCTACAGCTGGAGGACCTTCATCACGCTGCTGGCCGAGGGCATGAAGGTCAGGATGCCGCTGATGATAGACGCGCCGGCCCCGGTACTGATAGCCGCGGGCTGGCTTTCGGAGATAGCCACGCGCATCGCCGGCAGACCGCCGGTCTTCAACCGCGACAAGGCCAGGGAAGGGTCGATAGGGAATTGGACCTGTCTCTCGACGGCCTGGGAGAAGGACACCGGCTGGAAAGGCTGGACCCCGCTGAAAGAAGGCATACGGCTCACTTTCGGCGGTTGAGCCGTTTGTTATATAATTGAAAGCCTGGAGAGGTGGCCGAGTGGTTGAAGGCGGCGGTTTGCTAAACCGTTATACGGGGGAAACCCTGTATCAAGGGTTCGAATCCCTTCCTCTCCGAAATATTTGGAAAAGCTCCGTGAGGGGCTTTTTCGTTTCAGGGAGAGGAAGCGGCCTCCAGGGGAGGCCGCGGAGGGATTCGAAAGCCGGAGCCGCGAG
>JAGVVD010000050.1 GCA_019135865.1 Elusimicrobiota bacterium | reverse complement strand
ACCGGCGCAGGTTTACTTCGGAGAAACGGAGAGAGCGGAAAACGCGGTCAGAGTCGGAGAGGATTTAACCTTAGCAATGGCCTAGAATTGGTCTAGACAACCCCGACCCTTTTACTGACTGACAACTTCCTTCCCAAAATCAAAGCTCTCGGAATCCCCTATGGAGAAGCAGCGATTCTGGCTCCCGCATGGTTTTTTCTTCTACCGATAAGCAGAGGACTTAGGGATTTGGGTATACCCGTAGTCGGGCCTGGAGCACGTCCCTACAAGCGCAGCCACCTATTTTCGCTTTTAGCGGAGCAGATTTGCGCATATGTCGAAAACCCTACACCCAGACTACTCAGACAAACAGAGAAAGAACTATTTTTCCTGACACTTTCAATAACAGGCAGAGAACAGAACATCTTTTCATATAAAGGGCGAATTACTGTCCTTTCCCTGCTATATGCTGCGATGGAAATAAAAGGCTCCAATCCGGATGCAATTGGCTGGCTACGCTCTGCCTCATCACGGTTTGAAGATATACTTTGCCGAGATGGGTTCCTTAATAAATCTTCCGCAGGGATATTATCACAGTCCGCAGAAGACATGATTGCCGATATACGGAAGCAAAAAGCGAATCAATTACACTTAACCACCCATGACTTAGGTCTTTACGCCAACCCAGACAACAGCATTAAACTGCTTACAATGCACCGAGCCAAAGGTCGAGAATTCGATGCCGTGGCTATTGTTGATTTGCATGAAAGGAGAATTCCGCATTCAAGCGCGAAATCGGAGTGCGAAATTGATGAAGGCCGCCGGCTACTATATGTCGCAATCACACGTCCACGACGAATATTGATGTATTTTACAGATTACTCTGACTATAGAAATCGCCCATCACGTTTTCTTGGTCCAGGAGAACTTGGGATCATTTAAGATTCATTCATATTGGCAATATAGGCAACTTATATGCAGACTCCTCAAAACCTAGCAACTGTATCAATATCTATTGCAGATAACTCCGCAATTGATCAGTGGCGGGAATCAAAAATGCCTACCAATATAGTAGCGCAACTGCAAAACATCCATATCACTCCCATTAATTTTCAAGAGTTGTTGTTAATGACAAATGTGCTCTCTCGCAAAGATCGCCTACTTTTCCTACATTCAAAAGCTGCCGATAGAATCATTACAGATGCAGACAACATTGAGACACATGAAATAAAGTGCCTTATGGCAGGAATCGCCCCCGCACCCATACCTATTTCTGATTTAGTATGCAAACCGACTTCGCCCTGGACAAGAGAATGGCTTGAAGTTATTACGAAAGCAGATCAACCGATTCCGGCGGCAACGATAGATTCGATTCAGAGTTTTAAAGACGGGCAACGCAAAGAGATTTTGTTTTTTGCTGCAGTTCTAAGTAATTTAGCAAAGATAAAGAAGTCTGCCACAATAACTGATTTTACTAGTATCCAGACACGCTTAAATCCTTTTTCAGAACAACAACTGTTAGCAGAAATCCCGACCAAGACAGATAGGTCAATCCTTTTTTGGGTGGACTCATTAAAAGATGAATGGGCAACAATTGCCACCTATCGTTATCTTATAAGCAAGAATTTATCCCCGGACCAAATAGAAAGCATTCCAGCAACATCTTTAAGAACTACAGGATGTTGGTTATCACATCGCTATCTGATTGAGATTGCACGTGACTGTATTGCTGGACAATATAGGACACCAGAAGGTGGCGACGCATTTGACACTCGACAGGTTATCTACATTCCGCATATAAATTTGTTCGTTACAAAAGATGGATATGCAGAATCTATACTAAGAAAGATTTTACCCTCTCAATTACTTAACCGATTGGGAACTTTTTAATTACACCAAGAAACTGCTAAACAGGGTAGTAAGTGGGCCAGGGCGGGGGCGGAGGCCAGCAGGGGCCGAAGCTACCGCCCTGGCCCGTTCCTTATGGTCCGTTTCGGCCTCTGCCGGTGGCGGCGATAATTTACAGAAAAGACCGCCGCGGCGGCCGCGAAGCGGACGCCGGGGCGGTGTTTTAATTAATCTGCTGCCACCGGAATGTCAGTTAAGATAGAAATCAGGAACAGGCCCGCGCCGCGAGTGGCAGCAGCCACTGGCGAGCGCGGGCAGAGTCTGTATAGATATGAGTTCAATTCGGTTGCAGTGCGCGCGGGGAATAATTTTCTGCGTTGTACGGCCGCCGCAGGCGGCCGGGTAAGCATCTCGCGGATAAGCTTCCCCGTACCGCAGATCCAGGCGGAAGTTATAAAGATTCCTCGGGATGTTGCGCAAAGAAGGTTATTACTTCGTACTGAAACTCACCCCAAAATTTAAAAGGTGTAGGTGTATACCGGACACATCGGTAACACATTATACCGGATACATAGGTAACACTTTGAGCCCAAAGGGATTCCCGATGGGCTCAAATCTTTTTCCCTCGAAGTCGAAATACCCCAGATTATGAGTCCCCATGAGCAACCAGCACTCACGCATCGAGTGATGAGATGTCACCCGCCTAGTGACGCCCAGCGGGAAGCCTGCTATACTAACATTGAGGTTTAATAATACATGCATAAAAGAAAACAGGTGTCGTCAAATAGAGAAAGCGAATACTGTCCAAAACTCCTGTCATTATTGATGAAATACAGACGGGGATACGACAGGATAGTATCCCACCTTACTAGGGAGCAACGGTAAGTCCGCAGTGGTGGAGCGAAGGCCTGGCCGTCTACGTCACCGGGCAATGGAAAGACCGGCTGACCCGGCGGATGCCTGGGACGCGCCGCTCTTAAGCGCGTGTTGACGGGATCATACACCGGGGACATCCCGGGATTTCTGAAACTCGACCGGAAACAGTTTGAAGCCGATTGGCGCAAATCTTTGCCGAAACTCGCGCACAAGGTCATCAACCGCGCATGAAAACACCCGACCGCCCCGCATTCAACCCGCGCCGGGCCTGTCCCTGGCCGCGCCCGCCCAGGCTGGTGAATGTGCGCCGGATAACACCGGAAGAACTCGACGGCCGGATCGTCCATCATGACGACCAGGTCATAGTCGTGAACAAGCCGGGGAACCTGGTCTGCCATCCTTCCAAGGACGGGCCCTGGTCCAGCCTGGCGGGCGCCGTGCGCGAGCGCTTCGGCCTGGCCGCGTCGCACCTGGTCTTCCGGCTCGACCGCGAGACCAGCGGCGTGGTGGTGTTCGCCAAGAATCCCGAGGTGGCGGGACGCCTGCAGACCGCCATGCAGCGGCGGCAGGTGGGCAAAGCTTATCTTGCGATAATGACTGGGGAACTCAACGGTCCGGTCACGGTGGACCAGCCCCTGGGCGACGACGAAGAGAGCCCGGTGTACTGCAAGGCCGGCGTAAGGCCGGACGGCCAGCCCGCGGTGACGCGCTTCACCCCGCTCGCCACAGGGGGCGGATTCACGCTGGCGCGGGTCGTCACCGGAACGGGCCGCATGCACCAGATCAGGGCGCACGCGCAATGGCTGGGGCACAGCCTGGCGGGGGACAAGGTATACGGGCCGGACGCCCGCTGCTACCTGGATTTCCTCGACGCCGGCTGGACGCCGGCCCTGGAGGAGAAGCTGCTGCTGCCGCGGCAGGCGCTTCATTGCGCCGAGATAGACATGCGCGGGGCGGGGCTGAAGCGCGTCTTCACCGCGCCGCTGCCCGCCGACCTGCGCGATTTCTGCGAGACACGCGGAATTACGGTCACTGACTGAGCCCGCGCCTCTATCCCACCGCCTTTTTGTTATCATATATTTCTGCGGTCTCTCCCTTTATGAAAAAAAAGATAGAAGTTTCCGTTATAGGCGCCGGCATGTGGGGCAGCACGCTGGCCGCGCTGCTGGCGAAGAAAGGCTATTCAGTGCGGGCCTGGGAATACAACCGCGTCATGGCGGCCCATCTGCGCGACAACCGCACGCATTCCGCGCTGCCGGGGTTCCGGCTGCCCGCCGGCGTGCGGATATTCACCGATCTTGAGAAAGCCGTAGGTTCGCCCGACCTCATCCTTATGGCGGTGGATTCGCGCCACGTGCGCGCGCTGGCCCGCGCCATAAGGCCCCTGCTCGACGGCAAAGAACTTCCGCGCATAGTGGCGGTCTCCAAAGGCATAGAGGCGGGCTCTTTCCTTACCGTCTGCGAGATCATGGAAGAGGAGATACCGCGGGTCCGCCGCGGGACCATGATCATGACCGGCCCCAGTTTCGCCGTGGAACTGGCCGCCGGGGCGCCGACCAAGGCGGTCCTGGCCGGACTGGACCAGGCGGAAGTTAAAGAGACCATAAAAATGATGGAGGGCGGACCGCTGAAGCTCGAGCCCTGCGAGGACAGACTGGGCGCGGAGCTGGGCGGCTCGCTCAAGAACGTTTACGCCGTAGGCAGCGGCATCATCGACGGCCTGTCGAAGGCGTCCAAGAACAGCGAGGCCGCTTTCCTTATCGAGAGCGCCTCCGAACTGCGCCGCATAATCAAATCGCTGGGCGGCAAGAACCGCACGGCCTGGGGACTGAGCGGCATGGGCGATCTGCTGCTGACGGCCACTTCGGCCAAGTCGCGCAATTTCAGGTTCGGCAAAGAGATAGGCCAGGGCGTCGCGCCGGCGGAGGCGCTCAAGCGGATAAGGACCGTCGTGGAAGGCTTCGAAGCGCTCAGGACCGCGCGCGGCCTCTGCGCCAGGCACGGGATAAAGACGCCGGTCATCGACTGCATCTGGCGCATAGTCTACAGGGGGCACAGGCCGTCGTCCATACTGCGGGCGGCGGGGTTCAGGGGCGCTAGTTAGGCACGGAAGGGGCGAGGGAGAAGGCGCGGAGTATTGTAGCCGCGGCGGGGATTTTAAGTTATAATATATCCATCGCGGCGATAACGCCGCGGGCATACCGAAAGTGAATTTTGCAGCGAAAGTTCCGGATCAGTTCCTTCCGCACCGAGCCCAAAAGTTACAGGTCATGCGAGATACCAGGCCCTCGAGGGTCCGGTTTTTATATACATGGAGAACTACGAATAAATGAACAGACATTGGCAGAAAGGCCGCGGCAAGAACAAGAAACGCGGCGAACGGCGCGGCGAAAACCGCGGGCGGAAAAGCGGTTTCAGGACGGGAGACGGGGAAAGGTCCGCCGCCCGGCAGGGCGGGCGCGGCGAACCGCTGGCCGAAGGGACCATACAGCATCACGGCAATTTCGCTTTCCTTCTCTCGGAGAAGGAGGGACAGGGCGACGTGTTCCTGCGCGGGCGCACGCTGGACCTCGCCATGGACGGCGACAGGGTGCAGGCGCGCACGTTCAAGGAGCGCGACGGCCGACTGGCCGGCGAGATAATAAAGGTCCTCAAGCGGGCGCGCAATTCCATAGTGGGCGTACTCCAGGTGCAGGGTACCGTCTGGGTGCTCAAGCAGGAGAAGGGTTTCGCGCCGCCCACCCGCGTGGAGGGCTTCGCCGCCGGCATCCGGCCCGAGAGCGGCCAGCTGGCCGCGCTGGAGATAAAGCGCTGGCCCGAGCAGGGCCGGGGAGCCTCGGGCGTCGTGACCGAGCTTATCGGCGACCCGGGCGATCTGCGCGCCAGGACCACGGCCATCGTGCGCTCGCTCAATATCAGGGAGACCTTTCCGCCGGAAGTGCTGATGGAGGCCGCCTCCTTCGGCGAAAGACTGGAGCCCAAACACTGGAAGGACCGCGAGCAGCTTTTCGGCCTGCCGGTGGTGACCATCGACGGCGCCGACGCCAAGGATTTCGACGACGCGGTCTCGCTTGAAGATATCGGCGGGGGGAAAATGCGGCTGGGCGTGCATATCGCCGACGTGGCCAACTACGTCAAGCCCGGCACGGCGCTGGACCTGGAGGCCTACGCGCGCGCCACCAGCGTCTACCTCCCCGCCCGCGTCATACCGATGCTGCCTCACGCTCTCTCGGACAATCTCTGCAGCCTGGTCCCCGACCAGGAGCGGCTGACGCTGTCGGTGTTCATGGACGTGGCCCAGTCCGGCAAGGTGCTCAAGCGCCGCATGGCCGAGACCGTCATCAAGTCCTGCCGCCGCCTCACCTACGAGGAGGCTCAGGAGATACTGGAGGGGAAAAGGATCCCCGCTATATCCCCGGCCGCTTATGCCGCCGTCAGGAGGATGGGTACGCTGGCCGCCAAGCTCTACGCCCAACGCATAAAGCGCGGGGCGCTGGACTTCGACCTGCCCGAATACAAGGTGGAGACCGACGAGCGCGGCCTGCCGGTAAGGGTTTCCCGCCGGCCGCGGCTGCAGAGCCACCGCCTGGTGGAGGAGTTCATGCTGCTGGCCAACGAATCCATCGCTATGGAACTCAGCCAGGCCAAGTCGCCGTTCCTTCACCGGCGCCACGACGACCCGGACCCGGCCAAGCTGCTGGCCCTTTCCGAGACGCTGGGCAGCCTGGGCCTGAGCGCCGGCCACATCCGCGGCTCCAACGCGCGGCGCGGCCTGCAGGACATACTGGCCAGGACGGGCACGCATCCGCTCTCGGCCACGATAAACGCCCTGATAGTGCGCAGCATGAGGCAGGCGGTCTACTCGCCCGAATCCAAAGGGCACTTCGGCATAGCCGCCCGCTACTACGCGCATTTCACCTCTCCGATACGCCGCTACCCGGACCTGATGGCCCACCGCGCTATCAAGGCGCTGCTGCACGGCATGAAGCCCAAGCCCGGCCACATCATACGGGCTTTCAACGCGATATTCCCCGGCAAGAAAGAGGCGGCGCAGGTGCCGCTGATAAAGGCGGGGGAACACTGCTCGGAGCGCGAGCGCGCGGCCACCGAGGCCGAGCGCAAGATATCCGACCTGATGAAGGCGGAGCTGCTGCGGACGATGATAGGCCAGGTCATGGATGGCGTGGTGACGGCCGCGGCGGGCAGCGGGGCTTTCGTCTCGCTGGCCGAGAGCGGCGCCGACGGGCTGCTGCGCGGGGCGACCTGGCTCAAGCCGGGCGACCGCGTGCGCGTCAAGATAGAGTCCATCAACTCCATCGACGGGAAGATAGACCTCTCGCCCGCCGAGAAGCCCGGCCTGCCGCCCCACTGGACGGTCAGGAAAAGAAGAAAATAACCATGTAGAGGGTGGGGACCGGTTCAGCCCCCGCTTTTTAAACAACTATCGGGGTCCTGTCGGCGGTCCGCTCCGAAAAAACAGCGTCGCGCACACCGTGCGCGCGCTTCCGGCTCTCGCTCCTCGCGCTTACGCAAGCTCGGAGCTCCGGACGGTTTTTCTCCGCGGATCCGCCGCCACCCCCATTGTTTCCCGATAAAAGCGGGGCGAGACCATACCGCCTCCCCCGGCATAGTTATCTTCATTTGAGCCCTTCGGGGCGGGGTGGACAGGGATATTTAAATATTCTATTTTGTATATATTGATTTACGCGCGCGCGAGCGCGCTTCGTACGAAAGCACCCACGGAGGAAAGACATGGAAAAACCCACAGTGAAAACGAAGTGTCCCAACTTCTCGTCCGGCCCCTGCGCCAAGCGCCCCGGCTGGACCGTAGAAGCCCTGAAGAACGCCCTGGTCGGGCGCTCCCACCGCTCCAAGGAAGGCAAGGCCCGCCTCCAGGAAGTCTCCGACCGGATGAAGAAGGTGCTCAACTTACCACAGGATTACCGCATAGGCATAGTCGCCGGCTCCGACACCGGGGCGGTCGAACTGGCGATGTGGACGCTGCTGGGCCCGCGCCCGGTGGACATCTTCGGCTGGGAAGCCTTCAGCAAGGGCTGGATCACCGACGCCGTGAAGTACCTCAAGCTCAAGAGCGTCAACGAGTACAAGGCCGACTTCGGCAAGCTGCCGGACTTCTCCAAGGCGAACCCGGCCAACGACATAGTCTTCACCTGGAACGGCACCACCTCCGGCGTGAAGGTCCCGAACCTCGACTGGCTGCCCAAGGACCACGAGGGCATCGTGATCTGCGACGCCACCTCCGGCGTCTTCGCGATGGACATAGACTTCACCAGGCTCGACGTGGTCACCTTCTCCTGGCAGAAGGTCCTCGGCGGCGAAGCGGCCCACGGCGTGATAATACTCTCGCCCAGGGCCGTCAAGCGCATGGAGGAGCAGAACGACAAGGTGGCCTGGCCGCTGCCCAAGATCTTCCGCCTCGTCGACGAGAAGAAACTCAAGCCCGGCGAGCTGGAGTACAGCACCATCAACACGCCGTCGCTGCTCTGCGTAGAGGACGCCATAGACGCGCTGAAATGGGCCGAGACCGTAGGCGGGCTGCAGGGCCTCATCAAGCGCTCCACCGCCAACCTGGCCGCCTTCGAGCGCTGGGTGGAGAAGTCGGACTGGATAGACTTCCTGGCCGAGAAGAAGGAGACCAGGTCCAGCACCTCGATCTGCTTCAGGATAAAGGCCGACTGGTTCCTTAAGCTGTCCGACGAGGACAAGGCCGCGGCCGCCAAGAAGCTCACCGGCATGCTCGGCAAGGAAGGCGTCGCCTACGACATCAACTCCTACGGCAAGGCCCCGGCCGGCATCCGCGTCTGGGGCGGCGCCACCATCGAGACCTCGGACATCGAGGCCCTCATACCCTGGCTCGACTGGGCTTATGAGCAGGTAGCCAAAGAATATTCCAAGGAGACAGTGAAATGAGCAAAGTCCTTATAGCCGATAAAGCCGATCCCCTCTGCGAGAAGACTCTCAAGGACCGCGGCATAGAGGCCGTGGTCAAGACCGGCATGAAGCCGGAGGAGCTCAAGGAGTTCGCCAGGGACTTCGACGGCATCATCGTCCGCTCGGCCAGCAAGATAACCCGCGAGATCATGGACAACGCGAAGAACCTCAAGGCCGTGGCCCGCGCCGGCGCCGGCGTCGACAATATCGACATACCGGCCGCCACCGAGAAGAAGGTGCTGGTCATGAACACGCCGTTCGGCAACACCGTCTCGACCGGCGAGCACGCCATCGCGATGATGTTCGCCCTGGCGCGCCACATCCCGCAGGCCCACGCGTCCACGCACGCGGGCAAGTGGGAGAAGAGCAAGTTCGAGGGCGTCGAGATCACCGGCAAGACGCTCGGCGTCATAGGCTGCGGCAATATCGGCGGCGTCGTAGCCGACCGGGCCCTCGGCCTCAAGATGCAAGTGCTGGTCTTCACGCCGTCCATGACCACCGAGCGCGCCCGCGAGTTGGGCGTCAAGATGGTCACGCTCGACGAGCTCTACGCCAAGGCCGACTTCATCACCTACCATGTGACCATCAACCCGGCCACCAAGGGCATGCTCAACAAGGACGCCATCGCCAAGATGAAGAAGGGTGTGCGCATCATCAACTGCGCCCGCGGCGGCATCATGGTCGAGGCCGACGTGAAGGCGGCGGTCGAGAGCGGCCACATCGCCGGCCTCGCCGTGGACGTCTACGCCGAGGAACCGGCGACGAAGCACATCTTCTTCGGCATGGAAAAGGTGATCTGCACCCCGCATATCGCCGCCTCCACCAAGGACGCGCAGGTCACGGTGGCGCGGCAGGCGGCGGAGCAGATAGCCGACTACCTGCTCTGCGGCAAGCGCACACACGCGGTCAACGGCGACAAGATATAGTCCTTGCCGCCCCGGCCCGGGTCCCCGCGGGGGGCCCCGGGCCTCTTTTTAAGACACCGAGGATAAAATAATGGCCAAACTACCGCTTTTCTCCCCGATCTACGGCATACGCCCCGCGCCCGGCAAGGCGCAGGAGATCATAGCCCCGCCCTACGACGTGCTGGACTCCGAAGAGGCCAGGGAACTCGCCAAGGGCAGGCCCAACAGCTTCCTGCACGTCTCCAAGGCGGAGATAGACCTGCCCCCGGGCACCGACGTGCACGACGAGTCGGTCTACAAGAAGGCCGCCGAGAACTTCGAGCGCATGATGAAGGCCGGCCTGCTGGTGCGCGAAAAGAAGCCCTGCTTCTACGCCTACCGGCTCAAGATGGGCGACCACGTGCAGACGGGCCTGATGGTGGGCGCCTGCGTGGATGACTACGACGCCGGCCGCATACGCAAGCACGAGTTCACGCGCCCCGTCAAAGAGGACGACCGCGTCAACCAGATAAAGTACGTCAAGGCCCAGACCGGCCCCGGCATCATCGCCTACAAGCAGGTGCCCGAGATAGACGCCGTAATAAAGAAGAACACGGCCAAGGAGCCGCTGTTCTCCGCGACGGGGCAGGGCGGCGTGGTGCACACGCTGTGGCTCATCGACGACGCCGCGGACATCGAGGCGATCTCGGACGCCTCCGAGCGCCAGAAGACCGTCTATATCGCCGACGGCCATCACCGCAGCGCGGCCGCCAGCCGCGTGAAGAAGTTCATGGTGCAGCAGCGCGGCGCGGCGCATAAGGGCGACGAGCCGTACAATGTCTACCTCGCGGCCGCCTTCCCGGTCAACGAGATGAAGATCTGGGACTATAACCGCGTGGTCAGGGACCTCAACGGCCTCAGCCCGGAGCAGTTCCTGGCGAAGGTCCGGGGAAGTTTCGAGGTAAAAGAGGTCTCCGGGCAGGCCAAGCCGGCCGCCCGCCGCGAGTTCGGCATGTACCTGGGCGGCAAGTGGTACATGCTGAAGCCCTCGGTGAAGACCCCGACGAAGGAAGAGGACCCGGTGAAGGCGCTGGACGTCAGCGTGCTCAGCGACCTCGTCCTCGACCGGATACTCGGCATCAAGGACCTCCGCAAGTCCGACCGCGTCGACTTCATCGGCGGCATACGCGGGCTGGGGGAACTCGAGAAGCGGGTCAACTCCGGCGAGATGGCCGCGGCCTTCGCGCTGTTCGCGACCACGCCCGGGGAGCTGATCTCGGTGGCCGACGACAACCAGGTCATGCCGCCCAAGTCCACCTGGTTCGAACCCAAGCTGGCCGACGGCGTCGTCTCCAACCCGCTGCTCTGATGAGGATACTGGTCACCAACGACGACGGCATCTACGCCGAAGGCATCTACGCCCTCGCCGGCGCGCTGCAGCGCGTCGGCGAGGTGACCGTGGTCGCCCCGGACACCCAGCGCAGCGCGGTCGGTCACGCCATAACGCTGACCGACCCGCTGCGGGTGACCGAGGCGCGCCGCAACAAGAAGTTCTTCGGCTACGCCACCAGCGGCACGCCCGCCGACTGCGTGAAACTGGCGATAAAGTCCATAATGAAGGGGAAGCCGGACCTGGTGGTCTCGGGCATAAACCTGGGCGCCAATTCCGGGATGAACATCCTCTACTCCGGCACGGTGTCGGGCGCCACCGAGGGCGCGCTGCTCGGCATTCCGTCCTTCGCCATCTCGCTCGACACCTTCGTCAAGCCCGACTTCTCGGCCGCGGCCGATTTCGCGGCCCGGCTGGCCCAGGCGCTGAAAAAGAAGCGCCTGCCGAAAGGCACCCTCCTCAACGTCAATGTCCCGGCCGTCCCGAGGGCCCGCCTCAAGAACGTGAAATTCACCAGCCAGAGCCACGAACTGTTCCGCGACTGGTTCCAGAAACGCACCGACCCGCACGGCCAGACCTATTACTGGATGACCGGCAAGTTCCGCACCTGCTCCGCGGCGCCGGGCAGCGATGTGGAGGCCATAGACAAGCGCCATATCTCGGTGACGCCTATACAGTTCGACCTGACCGACTACAAATTCCTCAGCGAGCTGGAGACATGGGATATCTGACGGCGCTGCTGCTGGCCCTGCCCCTCGCGGCGCAGGAGCCGCAGCCGGCCGCCGCCCCCGCATCCGACAGTCCCGTGGTCTCGACGGAGACCGCCGTCCCGTCCGCCATCCATACCGCCGCGGCGTCCCCGTCCGTACGCACCGCCTCCGGCGAGCCGCCGGCCGCCCTGGCCGAGGCGGCGCTGTGCCTGTCCTACCTGGAGAAGAACTGGACCGGCTCCGGCGAAGGACCGGCGCTGGCGATAAGCAGCGCTGCGGCCTTCATAACCGCGGGGACCCAGCGCGCCCTGCCGCCTGAGGCCGCCAGGGAACTGGAACAGGAACTCGCGCTCATGCGGGAAAAAGCCGCGGCGGCCCGGGCGCTGCGCGACCTCGCCCGCCTGCGGCGCGCGCTGCAGGATTTCTTCGCCGACAAGGGCGGGCGCTGGCCCGCCGCGCTGGACGAGCTGGTCCCCGACTACCTGCCGGCGATACCCGCCCTGGACCTGCCGGGCCACGAGCCTTCGTCGTCCGTAAAATACGCTGAGGGCGGCCCGCTCGGCGACGACCCCGCCGCCGCAGTCTCGGATTCCGGCGGCTGGCTCTATTTCAGCGGCCAGGCGTCCGATAACCTGGGCCTGGTCCTTATCGACTGCTCCCATCCCGACGAGAAAGGCGCGCCCTGGAGCGCCCGCTGAACCACGGAGAGGAAATGCTCAAACCCGAGACCGTAGCCAGGACCAAGGAAAAGCTGCTGAAGAAGTACCCGGGCGAGGCCGGCCGCATAGGGACCGGCGTGGACCAGGCCGCCGCCATGTGGACTAAAAAGGACGGGGGCCCTAAAGTTTTCAAGGACTTCTGCTTCGCCAATTTCATGATGACGGGGCCGGACCTGGAGGCGCTGCTGGCCCGGTTCGAGGACAAGCTGGAAGCCTTCTCCGGCGCCTTCAACGGGCTGTCGCTGAACCTGCGCCGCGAAATGGACGAGGACACGGGCGCGCCGCATCCCGCCGACCGGCTTTTCGCGGCGCTCTCCCCGTCGGCCCACCTGACCGAGGACCTGTTCGCCTCTAAACTGGCGTTCATGGTCCTGCTGAACTTCCCGGTGCGCCGCCTGGCGGAATGCCTGGAGAAGGGGGAGAGCTGGGACCGGGACGAATGGGCGCGCACCCGCCTGGCGCGGCGCTTCGCCTTCCGGGTGCCGCCGGAGATAAACCAGAGGATAGCAGCGGCCTACTCGGCGGCGGACGCCTACATCTACTCCTACAATATCCACATGAACGCCGTGGTCGACCCCGACGGCAGGCCCATGTTCCCGAAAGGGCTCAGGCTCATCTCCCACTGGGGCCTGCGCGACCAGCTCAAGGGGCTCTACGCCGGCGGAGAAGGCGCCCTCGGCCGCCAGCGCGTCATACAGAGGATAATGGAGCGGATAATCTCGCAGGAGATACCGGCCAAGGCCGTTAATTCCGACCGCCGCCCCTGGGAGCCTTTCGCCAACGTTCTCGACGGCAAGCCCGCGCCCGGCGAGGGCGGCGCCCGCTACGCGCGCATGCTGGAGATCTTCCGCGCCCACCGCGGGGAGGACGCTTTCTACCCTTCGGAGCCGACGCTGATGGACAGGCGCTTCCACCTGGACCGCGAGATACCCGAGGCGGAGGTGGAGAAGATGTTCACCGGCCTGCTGACGGCGCCCGAAGGCGCCGCGGCCGGGGCGCTGATAAAGACCAGGCTGGGCCGGGACCTGGAAGCCTTCGACATCTGGTACGACGGGTTCAAACCGCGCTCGTCGATGGCCCAGGAGGAACTGGACAAGGCCGCCGCCCGCCTCTACCCGGACGCCGCGGCTTTCGAGAAGGACATCCCCGCGATACTGCGCAAGCTGGGCTTCGACGGCGAGACTGCCGATTTCATCGGCTCCAGGATCGAAGTGGACCCGGCCCGCGGGGCGGGCCACGCCTGGGGGCCCGGCATGAGGGGGCAGAAAGCGCACCTGCGCACGCGCGTGCCGGCGGGCGGCATGAACTACCTCGGCTTCAATATCGCCATGCACGAGCTCGGCCATTGCGTGGAGCAGGTCATCTCTCTCTACAAGGTGGACCACACCCTGCTCTCGGGCGTGCCCAACACGGCCTTCACCGAGGGTTTCGCCTTCGTCTTCCAGTCGCGCGATCTGGAAATGCTGGGAATGGAGAACAAGGACCCGCTGGCCGCCCACCTGTCGGCGCTGGACAATTTCTGGGCCACCCGGGAGATCGCCGGCGTGGCGCTGGTGGACATGAACGCCTGGCGCTGGATGTACAAGAACGCCGACGCCGAGCCCGGCGAACTGCGCGAGGCCGTCACCGAGATAGCCAAGGGCGTCTGGGACCGCTACTTCGCGCCGGTACTGGGAACGACGGGCAGCCCGCTGCTGGCGATCTACTCGCACATGATAAACGCCGGGCTCTACCTGCCGGATTACCCGCTGGGCCACATCATCGCCTTCCAGGTGGAGGAACATCTCAGGAAGCACGGCCTGGCCGCCGAGATGGAGCGGATGTGCCGCCTGGGCTCGATAACGCCCGGCGAATGGATGCGGCAGGCCGTCGGCGGACCGATATCGCCCGAGCCCATGATAAAGGCCGCCGCGGCGGCCATAGCGGCGCTGGAGAAGAAAAAATGAACCCCGGGGAATATTCGCTCATCGCGGTCGTCGGCGTCTCAAACGACGCCTCCAAGTACGGCCACCGCATCTTCCGCGATATGCTCAAGGCGGGCTATCCCGTCGAAGGAGTAAATCCCAAGGGCGGCCTCGTCCTGGGCAGACAGGTGCACAAGTCGCTCTCCGAGATGGAGAAGAAGCCGGAACTGGTCATCACGGTGGTGCACCCGGAGATCACGGAGAAAGTCGTGGAGGAGTGCAACCGGCTGGGCATAAAGGCCGTCTGGATGCAGCCGGGCTCCGAATCGGACGCCGCGCTGGCCAAAGCGAAGGAATACGGCATAAAGGCGACCTCGGCCTGCTTCATGGTCGCCAAGGGCGTATGGTAGGAACAAAACGGATTTCCGCCGGCCCTTCCGGCAAGCCGCATGATGGAGGCTTTTTCGGCACTGCCGGACGGGCATGAATGTCTGAGGCCCGAGGCGCTATGCGCCCGGGCCGAGTTCGTGCCCGGCCGAGCGCAGCGCCGGGTGAATTTCAAAAAGCCGGACCGCGGCGGCCCGGAAGGGCCGGGGGGAAGCCGCTGATCATGTTCCACAAGCTGCTGGCGGAAAAACAGGAGCATTACTTCGCCTACCTGCGCAGGCACATGGCGAAGGAGCAACTCGAAGCGCGCGGGATAAAGGACCGCCGCCTGCTCGACGCCTTCGTCGCCCTGCCCCGTCACCGCTTCGTCCCCGTCGAGCTCTGGAGCCGCTGCCACGACGACTGCGCCCTGCAGGTGCTCGACGGCCAGACCATCTCCCAGCCTTACATCGCGGTACTGATGGCGCAGCTAGCGGAGATAAAGGGAGGGGAGAAGGCGCTGGAGATAGGCACGGGCACCGGCTACAGCGCCGCGCTGCTCTCCGCCATAGGCGCCGAGGTATATACCGTGGAGATAAACGAGCATCTCTACAATTTCGGGGCGAAACCGCTGGCGCAGTTCGCGCCCGGAGTGAAACGCCTGCGGGGCGACGGCTCAAAAGGCTGGCCGGAGCACGCGCCATACGACCGCATCATCTTCACCTGCGCTCCCGAAACCCTGCCCCCGGGGATAGAGAAACAGCTCAGGCCCGGCGGGCTGCTGGTGGCGCCGCTCGGCAAAGACACCCAGCGGCTCAAAGTCTTCCGTATGGGCGAAGAGCTTACTGAGACGGCGGACGCCGGGGGCGTGGCCTTCGTGCCTCTGCTGACGGGGAAGAACGCTTGACCGCAAAGATACTGCTGCGCCTGTTCCTTTACTCCGGCCTGTTGCTGGCCGTTTTTTCCGTCATCTTCTTCCTGATGTACACGCGCCCCAGGCGGTATGTCAGTCCTTTCACCCCCGCCGATCTAGGCCTGTCCTATGAGACCGTGGAGATAAAGTCCTTCGACGGCGCTCTCCTGGCCGGCTGGTTCATCCCGCACAAGTCCTCGAAGAAGGCCGTACTGGCCCTGCACGGCTACCCTATGGACAAGGGCAATATCCTCTCGATGACAGCCTTCCTGTCGGCGGACTACAATGTGCTGCTGACGGACCACAGGGCCATGGGCGGGAGCGGGGGGCGGCTGACCTCCGGCGGCGCGCTGGAGGCCCGCGACGCGGAGGCCGCCGCGGCCTGGCTGGCCGGCAGGGGGATGGAAAAGATCGGCCTGTTCGGCTTCTCGATGGGCGGCAATACCGCGCTGCTGGCCGATCACCCGCTCGTCGCGGCCCGCGTCTGCGACTCGCCCTATTATTCGCTGCGCGCCATGCTCGACATCATCTTCGCCGGGCTGGGCCCGCTTCGCCGTCCGCTGATATGGACGATGAGCGTCTGGTACCGCCTGGCTTTCGGCGCGGGCCTCTCCGCCGCCGACGCGCGCCACGCCGCCGGCCCCGGCGCCGACCCGCTGCTGCTGATACACGGCTCATCGGACCGCACCATCCCGCCGTCGCATTCCGAAGAACTGAAGAAAGCTTTCCCGCACGCGGGACTCTGGATAGTGCCGGGCGCGGACCACGGCCAGGCCTCCGGCGCGGCAGGCGGGGAGTACGAGAAACGCGTCGCCGGATTCTTCCGGGCGAACCTTTGATAGAATATCTCCCATGCCGCCGGCGATAATCACCACGGACCTCACCAAGCGCTTCGGCGCGCTCACTGCCGTTGACGCCATTAACCTGGAGATACGCGAGGGAGAGGTCTTCGGCCTTCTCGGCCCCAACGGCGCCGGCAAGACCACCCTTATCAACCTGCTCTCCACGCTGCTCAAGGCCACCTCCGGCACGGCTCTCGTCGCCGGCCGCGACATAAACAGGGAACCGCTGGCCGTGCGCCGCAATATCGGCATAGTCTTCCAGGAACCCAGCGTGGACGACCTGCTGACCGGCCGCGAGAACCTCAAGCTCCATTCGCTGCTCTACGGCGTGCCGCGCGCCGAGATCGACGGCCGCATAGCGCGGATGCTGGAGCTGGTGCGGCTGACCGCCCGCGCGGACAGTTTCGTGAAGACCTATTCCGGCGGCATGAGGCGGCGGCTGGAGATAGCCCGCGGCCTCATACACCGGCCGAAGGTGCTTTTCCTCGACGAGCCGACGCTGGGCCTGGACCCGGCCAGCCGCAAGGACGTGTGGACCTATATCCGCGGCCTCAAGGAGGCCGGCGACACCACCATCATCCTGACCACCCATTACATGGAGGAGGCCGACAGCCTCTCCGACCGCATCGGCATCATCGACCAGGGGCATATCATCGAACTCGACACCCCGTCGGCGCTCAAGCGCAAGGTCGGTCAGGACATAGTCTACCTGACCTGCGCGCCGGGCACGCTGGAGAAGCTCAAAGGCCTGCCGTTCATAAGCGAGGGGATAGAGGAGGACGGCCGGGTCCGCCTGACGCTGGAGGACTCCGGCCGCAACCTGCCGGCGCTGCTCCGGGCCGCCGGCGAGGTGGAGGAGGTCGAGGTGCGCCGCGTCACGCTCGACGACGTGTTCCTCAAGTTCGCCGGCCACCAGATCAAGGACGAGGCCGAGAACCACTCGATGTTCGAGCGCATAGCGGTAAGCAAGAGCACCAGGCGCTGATATATGTTCAACTTCCCCGCCATCTACGCCCTGCTGATGAGAGAGGCCCTGATCTATTTCCGCGAGAAGGAGCGCATCGCCTCCATCCTTGTCTCGCCGCTGCTCTTCCTGTTCGTCGTCGGCAAGGGCCTGACCGGCTCCAGCCCGGCCGAAGGCTATTCCTACCAGCAGTTCATCTTCCCCGGAATAGTGGCGATGGTGATACTCTTCACCTCGATAACCTACGGGCTCTATATCATCTGGGACAAGCGGCTCGATTTCCTCAAGGAAGTGCTGGCCGCGCCCATCTCGCGGACCACGCTGTTCATGGGCAAGGCGCTGGGGGGGATGCTGGGCGGGCTGATCGAGACGCTGCTGCTGCTGGCCATCGGCATGGTCTTCGTGATGCCGCTGCCGCTCTGGAAGCTGCTGCTCTGCCTGGCCGCCTCGGTGCCCGCGGCCTACATGATCACCAATATCGGGCTGATAATCGGCGCGCGCATGAAGTCGATGGAGGGCTTCGGGCTCGTCATGAGCTTCCTCACCTGGCCGATGTTCTTCTTCAGCGGGGCGCTCTTCGACCTGGCGACGGCGGCGCCCTACATCCGCGTCGTAGCGCTCTTCGACCCGGTCACCTACGCCGTCGACCTGATACGCTATATCCTCATAGGCTACGGCTATTTCCCGCCGCTGGCCAGTCTGGCCGCGCTGCTGGCCTTCTGCGCCGTCACCACGGCGCTGGGCGTGGCGGCCTTCGGCGCCATACAGCAGGAAAAGTAACGTTTTTACGGAGAGGCTTCAGGCCGCCGGCTTTCCGCGCGTGAAACGCGACAGGAGGGCGGCGGCCTCGGCTTTTTCGCCGGGTCGGAAGAACCCGCAGAGCCAGAGCGCGGCGGGGAAAAGGAGGGCGGCGGCCGACTTGAGCGCGAAAGGCCCCGGCCCCGAGGAACCGTAACCCAGGGCGTAGTGGCCGGCCAGGAAAACGGCGGTCACCAGCGCCAGGCGCGCGAGGCGGTCCCACTCGTAAGGGACCGGCCCGGCGGCGCGGCCCGCCCGGAAGACGAGCGCAGCCATCAGGAGATAGGAGAGCAGGGTGGCGAGGGCGGCGCCCATAGCGCCGAAAGGCGGTATCAGCAGGAAATTGGCCGCCACGTTGGCCGCCGCGCCCGCCAGCGTCGCCTTGAGTATCTCGCCGGTGCGCTTGGCGATTATGACCGGCGCCAGGAAATTCACGTAGACGCCGTTGAAAAGATAGGCCAGCAGGACCACAGGGACTATCGCCAGCCCGCTCCAGTAGTCCCGGTGTATCAGCGTGAAACCGCCGAGGTCCGCTTTCACCGCGTCCTCGATGAGCAGCGAGACCGCCACCAGCGTCCAGGCGCCCAGGGCCGTGAAATAGGTCAGCACCCGCGCGAAGACGGCCGGGGCCTCCGGCTTGCCGGCCCGTTCGAGGAAGAAGGGGCGCCAGGCCGCGTCGAACATGCTCACGATCAGCATCATGAAGATGCCGAGCCGGTAGCTGGCCTGGTAGAGCCCGACCGCCGCCGCGCCCGAGAGCGCCAGCATTATCGGCCTGTCTATGACCTGCACGGCCATGGAGCCCAGGCCCGCCGGCAGCAGGGGCAGCGCGAAGGAAAGCAGGCTCCGGACCATGCCGCGGTCGAACGAGGGCCTGGCGGAGAAGAGCAGGTCGGCCAGCAGCAGCAGCGGCAGCGCCGCCGCCAGCGCGCTGGCCAGGAAGACTCCCTCCACGCCCAGCCCCAGCCCGGCCAGGAACCAGACATTGAGCGCCACATTGAGCGCTATGGAGGCGGTGCGCACCAGGGCGAAGCGCAGCGCCTTGTGCCGCATGCGCAGCTCCGTGAAAGGAAGCAGGGAAAGAGTGTCCAGGGCCAGTATGGCGGCGGTATAGAGCATCAGGCGGCCGCCGCCGGGCCCTATGCCGGCCAGCTCCGCCAGCGCGGACGGGAACAGCAGGAAAGGGGCCGTCAGGAGCGCGGTGGTGGCCAGGAGGCAGGCCAGCGCGGAGCTCCAGGCGCGGGCGGCGTCCTCGGAGCGGTGGCGCATATAGGCCTGGTCGAGGCCGTAGTGGTAGATTATGTTGAGGAAGGCGATGTAGGAGAAGACGGCCGCCACCACGCCGTAGCCCGACGGGGGGAGGTAATGCGTGTAGAACGGCATCAGCAGGAAATTGAGCAGCCGCGCCGCGACCGTCGAAAGTCCGTATATCAGCGATTCACCGCCGAGCCTGCCTATGTCCTTCTTCATGGGGCGATGGAAAAGTTTATCATATTTGCCGCTCCCCGACGGGGGAGGAGGGTAAATTTGCTATAATAAGGATGAAATACAGGCAGGGGGAAAAGGGAAATGGAAAGCTCCGTGAAAACAAAGACCAACTGTTACGTCTGCCAGTTCAGGCAGAACTGCATTTTCGACGCGCTGGAGGCCCCGGCGCAGAAGGCCTGGAACGAAGGCCGCAGCGTCCTTCAGCTCAAGGACGGCCAGATCATCTACTCCGAGACCCAGAAGCCCACGGGCATCTACGTGGTCTGCAGGGGCCGCGCCAAGGTGTACAGCACCGACGCCAAGGGCCAGCAGATGATAACCTGGATACGCCATCCCGGCGAACTGTTCGGCCACATCGCGCTGTTCTCCGGCACCGAGTATTTCTGCAACGCCGAGGCGATGAACGCGGTCACGCTGTCGCATATCGACGGACGCAGTTTCACGGCTTTCCTCGAGAAGTTCCCCAGGACCTACCCGCTGATGCTCAGGAAGATGGCCAACGAGATCAAGCGCATCCAGTTCAAGCTCAAGGACACCGCCTACAAGCCGGCCAAGGCCAAGGTGGCGGCCACGCTGCTCCAGCACGTCTCGTTCAAGAGCAAGAACACCGCCGTGCCCACCATCTACGGGCTCAAGCGCACCGAGATAGCCGAGATCACCGGCCTCGCCCTGGAGACCGTCGTGCGCATTCTCGCCGACCTCGAGAAGAAGAAGGTCATCAAACGCGAGACCAAGTCGCTCAGGATCCTCGACAAGGACACGCTGGTCAAGATAGCCCACCAGGCCCACTGACCCGCGTTCCCGCGATGAAAAGGACGGCCTCCCCGCCGTCCTTTTTTATTTACTATCCGAGTCTCCCGCGTCGTGCCTTCACTCCGCCACGGTTCGCCGTCGCTGATCGCGCATAGCGCTCCGGGCTCAGACATTCTCGGTCGTCCGGCAGTGCCGGTACCCGCGCTCCGCTCGGGGCGACGGCTCCTCATGTGGCTTCGGAAGGCACGGCGCGGGAGCCTTACCCGTTCAGCGTCCATGAAGAGACAGCCGGGGGATGGCGGGGTATCACTTAAGCAAAGCCGTCCGAAGCCGCGAGCTTACGGAGTATGCGTCGCAGCTGACGGTGCTTTGCTTCCCGCGGAGCGGAGACGCATACGAGCGAGAGCGGCGAGGTCGGAGCGCGAGTACGGTGTACGAGCGCGTCTTTGCGTAGTGATGCCCCGGCGGCACCCGGAATAGTTATTCCTTGCCTGCCGGGGAACGACGGAGGGTCAGTTGGTGCCGAACATGCGGTCGCCGGCGTCGCCCAGGCCCGGCATGATGTAGCCGTCGGCGTTGAGCTTTTCGTCGACGGTGGCAACGTAGATCGGGACGTCCGGATGGGCCGTCGCCAGCTTGCGCAGGCCCTCCCTGGAGGCTATCAGGCAGACGAAAGAGATCTTCTTCGCGCCGCGCGCCTTGAGGATGTTCACCGCCTCGACGGCGGAGCCGCCGGTCGCCAGCATCGGGTCGGCCAGCAGCACGAAGCTCGACGAGATGTCCTTAGGGAACCGGACATAGTAATTGACCGGCCGCAGCGTCTCTTCGTCGCGGTAGAGACCGATATGCGCCAGCCTGGCTTCCGGCGCCAGCCGCGTCAGGCCCTCCAGCAGGCCCAGCCCCGCGCGCAGTATCGCCACGAAGACCAGGTCCTGCGCCAGCGCCTGCGACTCGGAGACGCCCAGCGGCGTGCGCACGCGGACCTTTTTGAGCTTCGCTTCGGCCAGCGCCTCGTGGCCCAGCAGCATCGAGATCTCGCCCATGAGGCGGCGGAAATCGGCGACATTGGTGCGGCGGTCGCGCAGCCGCGCCACCTTGTCCAGCACGAGCGGGTGGTTGGAGACGAATACGTTCTTCATCAGGTCAGTATCTCCCGTATGAGCTTGGGCTTCGAGGGTTTCGACTTCTTCACCTCGACGGCGGACATGAACATCTTCACGCCCTCGGAGAGCTTCTTCCTGTCCGAGGAGTAGATCGTCGCCAGCGGCGCGCCCTTTTCCAGCCTGTCGCCCAGCTTGGCCGACAGCAGCAGCCCGGCGCCGAAATCCACCTTATCCTCGGCCTTGCCGCGGCCTGCGCCCAGCACCACGCTGGCGTGCCCTATCGTCCTGGCGTCGAGGCGGTAGAGGAAGCCGGAGGCCGGGGCCTTGGCCGCGGCGGAGAACTTCGCGCGCGGCATGTGGCGGACCGGGTCGTCGGCCACGCGCGGGTCGCCGCCCTGCCATTTCACCATCAGCCGCAGTTTTTCCAGCGCCGTACCGTCGGCGATGGCGCGGCGGGCCTTCTCGCGGCCCTCGTCGGGCGTGCGGGCCTTGCCGCCCAGCTTTATCATCCAGCCGGCGAGGACCTCCAGGACTTCGGTGAAATCCTCCGGGCCCTTCTCACCCTGCAGTATCTTTATCGACTGCTCCATCTCTATGCCGTTGCCTATCGCCAGGCCCAGAGGCTCTTCCATGGCGGTCAGCAGCGCCACGCAGCGGATGCCCAGCAGGTTGGCGGTCTTCATCAGCGCCACGGCCAGCTCGCGGCTGGGCTTGTAGTCGCGCAGGAAGGCGCCGGAGCCGTATTTCACGTCCATGACCAGGCCGCTGATGCCCTCGGCGTACTTCTTGGAGAGGATGCTGGCCACGATGAGGGGCAGGGACTCCACCGTGCAGGTGGCGTCGCGCAGCGAGTAGAGCTTCTTATCGCTCGGCGCCAGGTTGTCGGTCTGGCCGAACATGGACAGGCCGGTGGCCTTGAGCTGGGCCTTGATGCGCGGCTGCGGCAGGCGCACCTTGAAGCCTTTGACGGCCTCGAGCTTGTCGAGCGTGCCGCCGGTATGGCCCAGGCCGCGGCCGCTCATCATCGGCACCACCACGCCGCAGGCGGCGGCCACGGGGGCCAGCGCCAGCGAGACGCCGTCGCCCACGCCGCCGGTGGAATGCTTGTCGACCTTCACGCCCTTTATGGCGCCCAGGTCCAGCCTGTCGCCGGAGCGCGCCATCGCGCGGGTCAGGTCGGCGGTCTCGCGGCCGGTCAGGCCTTTGAAATAGACGGCCATCAGCCAGGCGGAGAGCTGGTAATCCGGCACGGCGCCGGTGGCGGCGCCCATCGCTATGAACTCTATCTCCGCGGAGGTAAGTTCTCCGCCGGAGCGCTTCTTGAATATCAGGTCCAGCATTCGCATATATTTTTCCTTCCGGCCCTCAGGCCGCCTTCACGAGCCCTTCCAGCAGCTTCTTCATCTTGACCGAGACCTTCTCGCCCAGCGCCAGCACGTCGGCGTGGTCGAGCACTTCCTTGGAGATGCCGCTGGCGAAATTGGAGATCCAGCAGAGGCCGGCGACGCGGACCTTGAGCTGCCTGGCCGCTATCACCTCGGGCACGACGGACATGCCGACCACGCTGCCGCCGAGCTGCTTGTAGAGCTTCACCTCGGCGGGGGTCTCGTAGGTGGGACCGCTGACGGCGAAATAGACGCCCTCGCGCGGTTTCAGGCCGGCCGAGCGCATCAGCCCGAGCGAGACCTTGCGCAGCGCGGCGTCGTAGGGATCGTTCATGTCGGGGAACATCGCGCCGAACCCCTCGTGGTGGTTGCCGATGAGCGGGTTGGAGCCCATCAGGTTTATGTGGTCGCGCAGGGCCATGATGTCGCCGGGGCGGAGGTCGCGGCTGAGCGAGCCGACGGCCGCCGTGACGAGGAGGTTCTTGACCCCCAGCGCGGCCAGCACGCGCACGGGGAAGGCGATGAAGGCCATGTCGCCGCTCTCGTAATAGTGGAAGCGGCCGCGCATGATGACCACCTTTTTGCCGCCGAGCGTGCCGAACACCAGCTCGCCCTTGTGGCCTTTCACGGTGGTCCTGGGGAAACCGGGGATCTCGCCGTAGGGGACGGTCTTCTTCCCGGCCAGGTCCGGCAGGGCGTTGGCCAGGCCGGAACCCGCGATTATCGCGGTCTCGGGGCGGAAGCCGCCGTTCTTCTTCAGCAGCCAGGCGGCGGTCCTTTGCACGGCGGCGAATCTGTCTTCCTTTTTCATGTACTCTCCCGTTGCTTCTTCAGTAGTAGTAACCGGGCGCGTCGAAAGCGCCCTTTATCAGCTCCGGCTCCGCACCCATCTTTATCGAGACCACGTCGAACCTTATACCGGCGGGCCTGAGCCCTTTGGACTTGATATAGACCAGCGCCGCCTTTATTATCTTCGACTGCTTGGAGCGAGTCACGGCCTCGAAGGGCCGCCCGTAGGCCTCGCCGCGGCGGGCCTTCACTTCCACGAAGACCAGGTCGCCGCCCTGCTCCGCGATTATGTCCACCTCGCCCAGCGGGCAGGAGAAGGAGCGCTCCAGCACCTTGTAGCCTTTAGCGGCCAGCCAGGCCGCGGCCAGCTCCTCGTAACGGGAGCCGACCTCCCTGCTCACGCGGGGACCTTGAGCGGGGCGAAGCTCAGCCTGTGCACCGGCGACGGGCCCTTCTCGCGTATGGCGGCCAGGTGGGCGGCGCTGCCGTAGCCCTTGTGGCCGGCGAAACCGTAACCGGGGTAAAGCCCGTCGAGACTGGCCATCCACCTGTCGCGCAGGACCTTGGCGCGCACGCTGGCGCAGGCTATGGCCAGCGACCTGCCGTCGCCGCCGATCACCGCGCGCTGGTCGGCGTCGAGACCGCGTATCTTCATGGGGCCGTCGACGGCGACGATGAAATCGGAGAGCGGCCGGCCCGCGGCCGCGGAGAGACGCTCCAGCGCCCGCCGCATGGCCAGGAAGGTCGCCGAAAGTATGTCGGAGGCGTCTATCTCGGAGTGCAGCGCGTAGCCGAAGCCGAACAGCACGCCGGCCCCGGACATGCGCGTAAAGGCCTTTTCACGGCGGGCGGGAGTGAGCTTCTTGCTGTCGTCGACTTCGGAGAGAAGGGCGGCGGCGCCGGGGGGGACCAGGGCGGCGCAGGCGGTGACCGGGCCGGCCAACGGGCCGCGGCCGGCTTCATCCACGCCTATGACGGGCTTGCCGCCGCAGGCTTGGGAGAGGGAGAGGTCGAATCCGGCCAGTGGCAAACGCAACCTTCCGTTAAGTGGACAAAAAAGCCCGTCCCCCCGGTTTCGCGGGGGGACGGGGGAAGCCGCTTACTTCTGGGCTTCGGGCTGGGCGGCCGGGGCCGGAGCCGGGGCCGGGGCGGGCGCCGCGGTCTCCGCGGCCTGACCGTTCTCGTCCTTCAGTTCGGCCAGCCTGGCCGCTTTTCCGGAGAGTTCGCGCAGGTAATAGATCTTGGCCCTGCGGACCTTGCCCGACTTGACCAGTTCGATCCTGTCGATGCGGGGGGAGTGTATCGGGAAGACCCGCTCCACGCCCACGCCGTAGGAGACCTTGCGGACGGTGAAGGTCTCGGCGATGCCGCTGCCGCGGCGGGAGATCACGGTCCCGTCGAAGATCTGGATGCGCTCGCTGTCGCCTTCCACGACCTTCGTGTGGACCTTGACCGTGTCGCCGGCCCTGAACTCGAACTTGCCGGGTTTCAGTCCGAGGTGTTTCTGCAGTTGTTCCATACTTCCTCCAGTTTAAAGTAGATCGGGTCTGTTCTTCTTCGTCAGCCTCAGGGCTTCCTTCGCCCTCCAGGCCTCTATCGCCGCGTGGTCGCCGCTCGTCAGCACCGCCGGCACCTTTTTGCCCCGCCAGACCGCGGGCCTGGTGTACTGCGGCGCCTCCAGCAGCGGCCCGGTGAAGGACTCCTTCTCGGTCGCGTCGGACTTCTTCAGCGTTCCCGGCAGCAGCCGCGTCAGCGCGTCTATCACCGCCACCGCGGCCGGCTCGCCGCCGGTCAGGACGAAGTCGCCCAGTGATATCTCGTCGTCGGCCAGCGAATGCGCCCTTTCGTCCACGCCCTCGTAGTGCCCGCAGACGAGCACGAGGCGCTTTTCCTTAGAGAGCTCGCGGGCCAGCCGCTGGTCGAACTTCCGCCCGCGCGGGGTGAGAAAGATCACCCTGGAACCGCGCTTCTTCACTTTTTTGACGGCCTGGTACAGCGGCTCGGCCATCATCAGCATCCCGGGGCCGCCGCCGTAAGGCCTGTCGTCCACGGTGCGGTGCCTGTCCTCCGCGAAATCCCTCGGGTTGGAGAAACCCAGTTCGAGGATCCCGCCGGCGCGGGCCCTGCCGACTATGCTGCCGGAGAGGGGGCCGTCCACCAGCTCCGGGAAGAGGGTGACCACGTCGACCCTCATCGGTTCACACTATGTCGAGAAAAACTTTCTTGCCTTCTTTCTCGGCCGCGGCCTGCAGCAGGGAGCGCATCGCCTTGATGGTGCGGCCCTCCCGGCCTATGACCTTGCCCCTGTCGGACGAGGAAACGCTGAGCCTGAAACGCACCACGCCGCCGTCCTCCGCCATCGAGAGCTTCACGCCCTGGTTGTCGTCGACCAGCGCGTTCACCATGTAAGTGACCAGTTCTTTCATATCCAGTCTCCCTTACGGGTATCAGGCCTGGGGCTCGACGAGCTTGCGGGCCTTGCTGATCAGGCTGCCGACGGTCTGGGACGGCTTGGCGCCGTTCTTGAGCCAGCGGTCGGTCCTGGAGATATCGAGGGTGATCTTCTCCTTGTCCTTGTCGGCCTTGGGATTGTAGTGCCCGATGATCTCCAGCGGCCTGCCGTGGGGACCGCGGTTGCTCTCGATGACCACCACGCGGTAATGGGGCTGCACCCGCTTGCCGAACCTCTGAAGCCTTAAAACTACTGCCATAATACTCCTCCTGGGTCTGCGTTTGAGAAATCGTGAAGAACGCGCGGCCCGCAGGGACCGCGGCCTGTTATTATATTATATTCCGGGTATTCAGCGAAAGGGCCCCGGGCTTCAGGCGGGCCCGGCCAGCTTTTTGACGTGCTCCAGCAGGCGGTGCCAGTCGTAGGGCTTGTTGACGTAGATGTTGGCGCCGGCCTTGAAAGCGTCTTCCATGTCGCCGACCAGTCTCTTGCCGGTCAGCATTATTATAGGGATGTGCCCGAGGGCCTTGTCGTTCTTGATGAGCTCGCAGAGGGTGTTGCCGTCTATAATGGGGATGCCGATGTCCAGCAGGATCAGGTCCGGCTTCTCTTTCCTGACGGCCTCGAGCCCTTCCTCGCCGTTGAAAGCGGAAACGACCTCGTAGCCGGACTGCTCGAAGCGGAGGCCGAGCACTTTCACGATCATGGGCTCGTCGTCGATTATGAGGATCTTCTTGGCCATCTCACCGACCCCTGCGGCTCCCCCTGAGCGCGCGGGTAAATTCTACAAGATTGGCGGCGGAAAACAAAGCGCTGCCGGCGACCAGCGAATCCGCGCCCGCTCTTACGGCCCCGGGCGCGGTCTCCGCGTTGACTCCGCCGTCGACCTGGAGCCAGACCGGCCGGCCGGACCTTTTTATCGCGGCGCGCACGGCCTTTATCCGCGGGAGCATGGCCTTGATGAACTTCTGTCCGCCGAAACCGGGTTCCACGGTCATGACGAGAAAGAGGTCGAGCAGCGGCAGCAGCCGCAGCGGGCCGGCCAGCGGAGTCCCCGGCTTGACGGCCAGGCCCGCCTTCAGGCCCAGGGCTTTTATCTTCCGGAGCGCGCTCAAAACCCCGCGCGACTCGTAATGGACGGTTATCAGGCCGCAGCCGGAACGGGCGAAGGCCTCCACTAGACCGGCCGGCCGCTCCACCATGAGATGGGCGTCCACCGGCAGGCCGGAGGCGCGGGCCACCGCCGCGCCGACGTGCGGACCGAAGCTGATATTGGGGACGAACCGGCCGTCCATGACGTCGAGCTGCACCCAGTCGGAGTGCTTCCGTACGCGGGCGAGTTCGGCGCCGAGGCGCGTGAAGTCGGCCGACAGCACCGACGGGACCACGGCCACGCGGCCGTCGGGCAGGGGGAAGTTCATTTTACGGGCCGCTCTTCGACCAGGATGCCGTTGACGAAGATGCGGATCTTGTCGGCGCTGCCGAAGGGGATCGTGAGGTCTATCTTGGAGCCGGGGTCGCGCAGGCCGTTGAAGATCTCCTTGTCGCCCGACTTGCTGACGGAAACTATCCGTATGTGGCGCTGCACGCCGCTCTGGGGGGCGTCGTAGCGGACATGGTACTCCAGCTCGGGCTCGGCCGAGACGGAACGCGCGCTGACCGTGAGGCTGATGCGGCTCTCCTGCGAGACCACGGTGTCCGGCGGCGGGGCCTGGTCTATGATGGTGCCGCGAGGGAACAGCGAGGTCTCGTCCTCGAGGATATTGATGCCGAGGCCGGAGACCGAGGCCCAGGCGTAAGCGTCGTCCGCCTTCTTCTGCCTGAAGTCCGGCATCAGGTTGATGCCCGAAGGGGGGTTCCCGGCCGAGACCACGACGTTGATCATCTTGCTCTTGCCGACGCTGGTCTCCGGCCTGGGGTCCTGCGAAAGCACGGTGCCCTTGTCGGCCTTGAGCGAGTAGGACTCGCTGACCTCGCCCAGCAGCAGCTGCCGCTGGCGCAGGAAGAGCTCCGCGTTGCGCAGCGGCAGCCCCACCAGGTTGGGCACGAAGACGGACTCGCCGCCCTGGCTGAAGACCACGGTCACGATCTTGCCCTCGCGCACGGTGGTGCCGGCGGTGGGGTGCTGGCGCAGCACGGTGGCTATCGGCACGCCCTCGTTGAACTCGTAACCGCCTATGCGCATCGCCAGGTCGCTCTCGGAGAGCAGCTGCAGGGCGCTGACGGAGGACCTGCCCTTGATGTCGGGAACGATGACCTCCTTGCGGTGGTGGACGACGGTCCGCATCGTCCAGGAGAAGGAGAAATAGGTGAGCAGGAAGACGAAAAGGGCCAGCGAGCCGATCTTCGCCGCGAAGACGAAGTTTATCGGGATGTCCTCCTGCACTCTCTTTATGTTCTCGATGACCTTTTTCATTTTTCCAGACCTTCCCCGGCCGGCGGCGCGGCCAGCAGGGCGTCGCCGGGACCGAGCCGCGCGCCGTTGAGGAAATCCGCCGCTCCGACGGTCTTCCTTCCTTCGGGTTTGAGCTCCTCGAAGAACAGGCTCCCGTCGCTGAATCTTACAAAAAAACCTTTCCCGGCCTCAACGCGGACGACGGAGCCGGGCGGACCGCCGGCGGGGGCGCCGGCCGGCAGCGAGGCCTTCATGACCTGCACTACCGGGCCTCCCGGCGTCAGGAACCTG
Organism: Elusimicrobiota bacterium; assembly: GCA_019135865.1. Lineage (GTDB taxonomy): Bacteria > Elusimicrobiota > Elusimicrobia > Elusimicrobiales > UBA9959 > UBA2231. The sequence continues at coordinate 13,984 of JAGVVD010000050.1, read as the reverse complement.
GCGCGGGGCCCGCAGGCCAGGCCCCGCACCCTGTTGAAGGCCTCGGCGGCCGTCATGGAAGGGGACAGGAAAGAGAGCGCGGGCTTTATCTTGGGGGCCTGCGAAGGCTCCCCGGCCTGCGGAACGAAACTGGCGCGGCCTTCGGCCATGTCGCGGACGGCGGAGACCAGCAGGCCCCGGCCCAGTTCCGTCAGCCTGGCGAAAAGCGCGGGAGCGTCCTCGTCCGGTCCCACCGGCGTGCGCGCGGAGGCGACGACGGGGCCGGTATCCATCCCCTCGTCGAGGCGGAACACCGTGACCCCCGTCTCCCTTTCGCCGTTCATCAGCGTCCACTGTACCGGCGCGGCGCCGCGGTACTTGGGCAGCAGGGAAAAATGCAGATTTATGAACCCCAGCGGGGGGAGGGAGAGCACCTCTTTTTTTATCAGCCTGCCGTAGGCCACCGCCACGCCGAGGTCGGGCTTCAGCTCCGCCACGGCGTCGCGCAGCTCCGCGCCGGAGCCGGGCTGGAGGACGCGGAGCTTGTGGGCGAGCGCGGAATCCTTGACGGGAGGGCAGCAGAGCTTCATGCCGCGCCCGACGGGCCGGTCCGGCTGGGCTATGACGCCCGCGAGGTCGAAACCGGCCGAGACCAGCGCTTCCAGGAAGGGACAGGCGACGGAGGGAGTACCCAGGAACGCCAGCCTGGGAACGCTCCTCATTTCGCCGCTCTCCCGCCCGAGGGCCTCCGGACCATGCGGCTCTCGTCGGTCTTCTTCCACTGGCGCTTGAGGCGCATGAGCACGGGCTTGAGCTTGAGGCGGGTCATCACGGGCAGGTGATCTATGAAGACCACCCCGTCGAGATGGTCTATCTCGTGCTGCAAGGCTTTCGCCAGCAGCCCCTCGGCCGTTATCTCGACGGGCATCCCCTTCTCGTTGAGCGCGCGCACCTTAACTTTGGAGAAGCGCTTTATCCTGGCGAAAAGCCCCGGGAAGGACAGGCAGCCCTCGTCCTCCTCGACGGGATCCGACCCGGAAACGACCTCGGGGTTTATGATGACGACGCGAACCTCGTCCTCCTCGCGCGCCACCTTTATGACCGCCAGCCGCAGGTCCAGGCCGATCTGGTTGGCGGCCAGGCCCGCCCCGCCGACGATGTCCATCGTATCGAACATGTCGGCCAGCAGCGCCGCGAGCGACGGCTTGAGCGCCTTGAAATCCACCGCTTTCGTCTTTTTCGAGAGTATCTTCTCTCCGTACTTGCAGATGCGTCGTATCGCCATAATTTACCTCAAAGTTTGTAGGTCAGCTCGCGGCCCTGCCAGACGATCCTGGCGGTCACCTGCAGGCCGTCCTCTTTCTGCAGCATGCCCCAGGCCATGGCCAGCTTCTCCAGTTGCACCTCGGCGCCGACGGAGCCGGAGACGCCCATCACTATCTCGGAGACCCGCGCGTCGCGCGCGACCTGGGCGATGGAAAGGAAAGGGTCGTTGGAGAAGACCAGCATCGGCTTGACCGTCTTGCCGTATTTCTCGGCCAGCAGCACCACGTTGCGGAAAAGGTCCCTGTCCTCGTCGGTGACGGGAGTCTCCTCACGACCGAATTCCATCGCCTTGGCTACCTTCGCCGAAAGCACGATGATATCCGTTTTCTCGTCGTCCACCGTCTCCAGGATATGCTTGAGATGCACCAGATTGTCGGGATTGCGGGCCGGCACCAGTATGCGGTCGGGCTTGTCGAGCTCCGGGAGTATGGTATTGATATCGGGCTCGCTCTTGAGATTAAGCTTCTCCTCCGCCTCCTCGTCCTCCACGTGCAGGGTGGCCTTCTTCTCGTTCATCTTCTCGGAGACCTGGAAGAGGGTGAAGAAGACCGCGGTGAAAATAACGCCGGCTACGGTAGCGGTAGGTTTGGTGACCAGGTTCAGGCAGCCGGTTATCAGCAGCACGGCGAGGACCGCCATCAGGCCGACGGGTACCTGGTAACGCTTCACTTTTATGTTCAACGGGAACAGCCATTCGCGCTCGAACTCCGTGTCCTTGAACCGCAGGACTATCAGGGAGAGCGTGTCGAAGACCAGGCTCCACAGCACTCCGAAGGCGTAAGCCTGTCCCAGCAGGAAGATGTCGCCGCGCGAAACCAGGATGATGATGATCTGCAGGACGGCGACCATGGTGATTATGCGGGAGGTGGTGCCGTACTTCGGGTGCAGGCGGCGGAACCAGTCGTGGAGGATGCCATCCTCGGCCACGCGGTTGAGTATGCCGTTGGCGCCGACGAAGGAGGTGTTGACCGCGCCCATCAGTATCAGGCCGCCTGAGATGACGACCAGCGCCTGCAGCGCCAGCCGGGCGAAGTAGGGGCCGTGCAGATGCAGGGCCAGGCCGCTGAGCAGGTTCTCCGCGTACTCGCCGGCGATCAGGTCGCCGGGGATGATCATGGAGGAGAGGAAGGTCAGGACGCCGGTGAACATCACGCTGAAGACGAAGACTATCACGGCCGTACGCTTGAGGTTGGGGACCTTGGGGTCCTCTATCTCGCGGTATACCTGCGCCATGCTCTCCAGGCCGCTGAGCGCCAGGATAGAGTGGCCGAAGGCCATGAATATGCCGATGAAGCCTATCGGCTTAAGCCAGGAGATATGCCTGGACCAGCCGAGGGCCTCCTCGCTGAACTCCAGTTTGAACGGCGGCAGCGTGAAGCCGCGTACGTAAACGGTAAGGAACGACCACAGCAGCAGTATTACCGCTATGACGGCGACGAAGAGAACGATGCGGACATTGGTATCGCCGGATTCCTTGACGCCCTTTATGTTCTCTTTCCAGAAATAGGCGATCACGGCCACGCCGAAGACCACCGCCAGCATTTTGGGCGAGAAGTCGGCCGGGAGGCCGGCCATGCCCAGCAGGCTCTTGGCCAGGTAGGAAATGTAGAGCCCGGCGCTTATCGCGCTTATGGGGCCGGTCAGGACATAGTCGAAAACGAGCGAGGAGACGGCTATCTTGGCCAGGAACTTGCCCATCGCGTGGCGCACCACCACGTAGACGCCGCCGCGGACGAACATGGAACAGGATTCCACATAGACGGCCAGCATGACGCCGGCGAAGAGCATGACGCCCATGACGAACCACGGGAAGGCCGGCCCGTAGGCGTTCATCGCTATGCCGCCGGAATAATAGGCGCTGGAGCCGAAATCGCAGAGGACTATGGCGGAGGCCTTCCAGAAGGAGATAAAGCTCAGCATCGCGGTGCTGAGGACGAAGACTTTTTTGAGCGAAGGCCTGCCGGAAGAAGGGGGAGGGTTCATTTTTAAGGACCCGCGGCGGCGGGAATTGCCCCCGCGCGGATAACAGGTGATATTATATATTTAATGGACTGCGCCGCGGAAGACCCGGGCTCAGGGTTCGTCCGGAGAGAACAGGGCCGCGGCTTCCGCGGACGAGCGCAGGGAGCAGAGCTTGTCTATGAACGGGGCCTGGAAGGTGCGGGCCATGGAGGCCAGCATGTTCAGGTGCCGCTGGAAAAAAGCCGGCTTGCCGGGGGAGAGCAGCAGTATGGCGGCCCGCACCGCGTAGGGGGAAGCGGGGTCTTTGAGGCCGGCGGGGATCACGGCCATGGCGGCCTGGAAATCGGGGAGGTCCGGCAGCTTGGCGTGCGGAATGTAAAGGCCGGTCTCCAGCACATTATTGAGCTTTTCCACCTCGTTGAGGCGGGCCACAAGAGCCTTCTCGTCGATCACGGAGGCCACCCGCGGATGCAGTTTGGAGGCCAGGAGGGCGACCAGGCCGGGCCGGTCGTAGTTCCCTTCCAGGTAAAAGATATTGTCCGGGGACAGCAGCGAGGCGAGGGTTGCGGAATCCTGTTGCTTCATCATATAAAGGCGACGACGGAGTTATGCTATCATTAGTCCATGCCGCCCGTCAAACCCCGGGGCTTACCGGCAGCGGCCGGCGCCGACAGGGGCGCCTCCTGGACCAGGTTCTGCGCCGTGGACCGGCGCGGGCGGGTCCTGAAGCGGGACCGCCTGCCGACCCGGGGAATAAAACTTTTCCCGTCCATGATAAAAACCTTCCTGGACCGCTGCGGGGCTCCCGCCGGGGTGCCGCTCTTCGTGGCCACGCGGGGAGCCTTCTCCCGGACCTGGAAAAAAGAATTCATCACCGCCGCCCTGGCCGGGCGCGCCGACACCGTGGGAGTGATCTCCGACGCCGAGGCGGCTTACGGGGCGGCGCTGGGGAGCGTAAAAGGAGTTCTTCTCATCGCCGGGACGGGCTCGGTGGCCATGGCGCCGGACGGGCGCGGAGGGTTCATCAAGGCCGGCGGTCACGCCCCGGAAGGCGGCGACCCGGGCTCCGGGTTCTGGCTGGGCCTGGCCTGGCTGAAGCTCAAGAGAAAAAAGGTCCCTTCCGGCGAAGGCGCTCCGGGCAAGGCGGCCGCTTTCGCGGCCGAAGCGGTCAAAAAGGCCCGGGAAGGGGACCCTTCCGCGCTGGAGCTGGCGGAACTCTCCTGGACCGCGCTGGCCGGACTGGCCGGCGAACTGAAGGACGACGGCTTCCTGCCGGGCGGGCGCGGCCCGCTGGCGGCCGCGCTCTGGGGCGGCCTCACGGACGACCCCTGGTTCCGGGCCGGCCTGGTCCGCGCGCTCGAGAAACGGCTCGGCCGCAAGATAAAAGTCCTCCGCCCGTCCCTGCCCCCCGAACTCTTCTGCGCCCTCAAGGCTTTAAGATCGTCCAAAGGAATAAGGAAACAGCGGGGCCGAAGGGAGGTCTCCGGTCATACTACATGATGGAGGCTTTTTCCCAAGCGGAGCGAGGGAACCGGCACTGCCGGACGGGCATGAATGTCTGAGGCCCGAGGCGCTATGCGCCCGGGCCGAGTTCGTGCCCGGCCGAGCGCAGCGCAGGGTGCATTTCAAAAAGCCGGACCGTGGCGCCCCGGAATACCCGGCGGGGAGCAAGGACCGATTTATGACGCCTGAAAAACTGCTCAAAGAGATACTACTGTCCTGCGGAAAGATACTGAAGTCCAAGTTCGGCAAGGTCGGTTATTCGCTCAAAGGCCGCGCCGACCTGCTCACGGCCGCCGACCTGGCCTCGCAGAAGAAAGCCATCGCCCTCATACGCCGCCGCTTCCCGGACCACGGCCTGCTGGCCGAGGAAGGAGTGGACACCCTGCGTCCCGGCCGCCCGGCCTGGATCATAGACCCTCTCGACGGCACCACCAATTACGCCCACGGTTTCCCGGCCGCGGCCGTGACCGCCGCGTACTACGACGGCGCGGAGATACGGGCGGGGGGAACGTTCGACCCGTTCCGCGGGGAGCTCTTCTTCGCCATGAAGGGACGCGGAGCCTCGCTCAACGGCAGGAGGATGCGCGTTTCCAGTACGCCTTCGCTGTCGAAAGCCCTGCTGGCCACCGGCTTCGCCTATGACCGCGGCGAGAGGGCGGAGTTCTACTGCTCCTTCTACTCGGACTTCCTGAAGATCTCGCACGACATACGCAGAATGGGCTCCGCGGCGCTGGACCTGGCCTGGACCGCCTGCGGCCGCCTCGACGGCTACTGGGAATTCAACCTCAAACCCTGGGACGTGGCCGGCGGTCTGCTGCTGGTGAAAGAGGCGGGGGGAAAGGTCAGCGATTTTTCGGGTAAGGGCCGGCGGGAACCGGCGGACTTCGGCCCCCAGACGCTGGCCGCCAACGGCCGGTTGAACCGGGCGATGCTGGCGATAATAAAAAAACGGCTGGCTCAGGGCAGTCCGCGCAGCAGCGCGTCCGCCAGGCGGCCGGCGGCTTCCTCGAGGGCGTAGCCGTCGCGCGCGGTCTCGGCGCCCGACGACAGCACGGAACCGGACGCCGACCCCACCATGACCGCCTCGATACGGTAACCTTCCTTCTCGTCGAAAAAGACCGAACCGTGGACCACGCGTTCCGCCCCGACGGCGCGGCCCAGCGCCGCCAGTTCCGCGTTGGACGGCGCGTCCTGGACCGTCAGCAGCCTGCGCTCGGCGGCCGTGAATTCCGGCGAAGAACGCGGCACGGTCCCGGCGCCGGCGGCCCCCAGCCGCTCCTGCAGGTACTTCGAAACGACCAGGCCCGCGCCGCCGCCGGCGAAAGAAGCGACCACCGTCCTGACGGGATGCGCCGGCGGAGCGGCGCGCGCGGGCTCCGGCCCCGGACGCGGAGCGCCGAGCATCCAGCTGAGCGTCACCCGGTGGGTGGAGCCCAGATCGCCGTAGGGCACGAAAGCGTAGTCGAAAGCGGCGGCGCCCAGGCCCAGCCCGAAACCGCCGCTGACCGCGCCGGCCGCGCCCAGGTCCTCCAGGTTCCGGCTGCTGAAGCCGGCGCGCAGGGCGAAGGACGCCTTTTCCCCGACCGGCACGCCGTACTCTCCGGAGACGACGAGATAAGGGGAATGGTCGACGGGCATCTTCCCGTCGGCCATCAGCCGGAAACCGCCGTCATAGCGCCAGAGCGCGCCGGCCGCCAGTTCGAGCGGCAGAGGGTCGCTCCCGCTCTCGTACTTCAGCGGGGTGCCGAGATTGCGCACGGCCAGCGCCAGGTCGGCGCCGCCCCTGCGCTTCGAATAATTTATATAGCCCAGGTCCGCCGCGGCTCCTTCGGCCGAAACGTCGCCGATAGCGCTTTTGATCCCTTTTACGGAAACCCCGAAGCCGCCGGCGCGCAGGGGGAAGGCGGCGGAGACGAAAAGCGCGGCGTCGTAATGGGTGAAGGAGCCGCCGTGGTCGCCGCGGGCGTCGAGCAGGTCGAGCCTGCCGGCCGAGCCGAAAACGGCGCCGGCCGACCAGGTGGTCCCGCCGGAACCGGGGAGCGAGAAGGCCAGCGCGGCCCTGTAGGCGGATTCGAGCATGGCCTCGTAGCCGGAGACCGCGTAGGCGCCGCGCAGGCCGGCCAGCGCGGCGGGATTGAAGAAGACGGAATCGGGCGCCGGGGCGGCCAGGCCGCCGCCGCCCAGCGCCTCTATCCTGGCGGCCGGAGGGGCTTTCAGGAAAGCGGCCGCGGTGGTCCCGCGGGCGTCGTCGGAGAAAGCCCCTTCGGGCAGCAGACCGGAGCGGGCGGGCGCGGCGCAGGACAGCAGCGCCGCGGCCAGTACCGGGAGATGTCTTCCGCTTCGCGTTTTCACTTAGGCGGGATCACTTGCCCTTCAGGTCGGAGACCAGGTATGCCAGCCTGGCCTTGATCTTTTCCTTGTCCAGCGAGTCGTAATCGGAGAGGATGTCTTCCAGGAACTTGACGGTGAACTCGGAGCTGATGCGTCCGGCGCCCAGGGCCTTTTCCAGCTTTCCCATCCTGGCGTCGAGGGACTTCAGGGATTCGTAGATCCCCATTACGAAGGTCTCGGCGGGGGAAGGCTCCCCCGGCTGCTGCCCGGCGTCCGCCCGTTCTTCCGCGTAAGCCCCTTCGGGGGAACTCTCCCCGTAGACCGGGGCGACGGGCTCGCCGGGCTGCGCCTGGAAAAGCTCGCCCTGCGGCTCGTCGGCCGCGCCCGCGCCTGGTTCTTCCGCGACGGGCGACGGTTCGTCCTCCAGCTCGGAGCGGTTGGCCAGCTCCAGGTAGCGGCGGATCGAATAGATCAGCAGGAAAAGGCCGAACCCCAGTCCCGCGGCCGCGAGGTAGAAATAGGGATCGGTCCAGAGCGAATAGACGCTGAATTTCACAGTATGATCTCCTGTTCAGGCCGGACGGCGAACACCGACGAAGGAGCCCCGTCCCTTCCTTCGAGCTGGCGGGCGCAGGCGGCCACGATCGAATCCAGTTCCGCGTCGCCGCGCTCCTGGTTATGATGGAAAAGCCCGAGCGAAGAGACCCCGGCCGCCACGGCCAGTTCGAGGGCCTGGCCGGAGGTCGAATGGCCCCAGGTGCGGTGGAGGGGATATTCCTCGTCGGTATAGTCCGCGTCGTGGACCAGGACGTCGGCCCCTTTCGCGAAGGCCGCGTATTCCTCGAAATTGCGCCCGCCCTCGTGCCGGTAGCCCAGTTCGTTGTCGGTAAGAAAAACGAAGGTCTTCCCGTCCTCGGTGAACTTGTAGCCCAGGCCCTGGTTCGGGTGGCTGATCTCTATGGGATCTATCTTCATGGAACCGACCTCGAACCCCTTCCGGCAGATGGGGGCGAAACTGAAGGAGGCGGAGATCTCCTCGAACTTCACGGGGAAACCCGGCGGCCGCATGGTCTTGCTGATGATCTCCCGCAGCGGCTCCTCCTCGGAAAAAGAGCAGCCCATCATAGTTATCGCGACCTTCTTGCGGTAGATCGGGGCGAAGAAAGGGAAGCCCAGGACGTGGTCCCAGTGGGAATGGGTGAAGAGCATCGCGAACCGGGAAAGGCCTTCCTTCACGAGCTCCTTTCCGAGCAGGCGTATCCCGGAACCGGCGTCCACTATCACGAGTTCGCCGGAAGCGGCGCGTATCTCGACGCAGGTGGTGTCGCCGCCGTATTTGAGATATTTTTCGCCCGAAACGGGGATGCTGCCGCGGGCGCCCCAGAATTTGATCTTCATATCAGCGCAAGCCGGAAAAAGCCATATTAATATAAATCCCGTCTTCTTTACAATAGCGGGGCCGGCCGCGGACCCCGGCGGAACTTGAACCGGAACCCCGGGATTTAATAAAGTATATATATGGGGATCCCGCTGAGCGAGTCCGGACCGGCCGCTCCGCGCTCCATACCGATCTTGCCCTTGAAATGAGCGAACACTTATAAGCCCAATCCGCTGAAAGCGCCGGCAGAGCCGCCGGCGCGGACGGCTTTTCACGCCCGGAGGCGTCACACAAGATATGAACAACGAAAAAATAGCCATAGTAGGTCTCGGGATAATAGCCCCCAAGGCCCTGAACAAGGAACAGTTCTGGAACAACGTGCTGGAGGGCAGGAACTGCATCTCCGAAGTTCCCGCGGACCGCTGGGACTGGCGTCTCTACTGGGACGCCGACCGCAAGGCGGCGGACAAGACCTATTCCAAGATAGGCGGTTTCATAGAAGGCTTCAAGTTCGACCCCATAAAGTACAAGATCCCTCCGACCATAGCCGCGCAGATCTCCCGCCTGCAGCAGATGACCGTCGAGGCCGTCCGCATGGCCCTGGAGGACGCCGGCTACGACAAGAAGCCTTTCGACAATACCCGCACGGCCGCCGTGCTGGGCAACGCGATGGGCGCGATGCGCAAGGAGATCACCGACCTGCGCGTCTACAAGTTCTACAACGAGGACATCCTCCGGAAGACCTCCGCCTTCTCGTCCCTGCCGAGCGGGAAGCAGGAGGAGATGATCCGCGAGTTCGAGGCCGGCATAGACAACGGCATCATAAAGATCACCGAGGACACCATGCCCGGCGAACTTTCCAACGTGACGGCCGGCCGCATAGCCAATATCTTCAACCTCAACGGTCCCAACATGACGATGGACGCCGCCTGCGCTTCCTCGATGGCCGCGCTGGACTACGCCGTCATGGGCCTGCGCTCCGGCAAGTTCGACATGGCCGTGGCCGGCGGCGCCGACGAGATGATGAGCGCGCCCGCTTTCGTGAAGTTCTGCAAGATAGGAGCGCTCTCGGCCGACGGGTCCTACGCTTTCGACGAACGCGCCAACGGCTTCGTCATGGCCGAGGCCGTGGCCGTCTACCTCCTCAAGCGCTTCTCCGACGCGGTGCGCGACGGCGACAAGATCTACGCGCTGATCAATTCCGTCGGCGCTTCCTCCGACGGCAAGGGCAAGGGCATCACCGCCCCGAACCCGAAAGGCCAGAAGCTGGCCATCGAGGCCGCTTTCAAGGGACTCGACTACGGCCCGGGGGACGTGGACTTCGTCGAATGCCACGGCACCGCCACCGTGGCCGGCGACGCCGCCGAGGTGGAGACCCTCAAGGAAGTCTTCGGGCCGCACATCCGGGGCCGCAAGCTGGGCCTGACCTCGGTGAAATCCCAGATCGGCCACTCCAAGGCCGCCGCCGGCGCCGTCAGCCTGGTCAAGACCGCCCTGGCGCTGCACCACAAGACGCTGCCGACCTCGATCAACTACGAAAAGCCCAACCCCAAGATAGACCTGAACCTCTTCCGCGTCATCACGAAGCCCGAGAAATGGGAGAAGGACGGCATCCGCCGCGCCGGAGTATCGTCCTTCGGCTTCGGCGGCACCAACTTCCACGTAGCGATGGAGGAATACGCCGGCCAGAAGCCCGAAGCCCCCGCCGCCCGCGCCGCCGCGGTGTCGGTGTCCTCCGCTCCCGTCGTAGAGGACCCCAAGGCGCCCTTCTCCGCCCTGCAGGGCGAAGCCGTCACCTTCACCGGCTCCAGCCCGGCCGACGTGATAAAGAACGCGAAGGCGGAGGCCGCCGCCGTTCTCTCCAAATGGCCCGAGAACTACCCGCTGGCCGTTTACGCGCAGCCGTCCATGACGAAGCCCAGGGGTCCGTGGGGAGTGTCCATCGTGGCCAAGTCGCCCAAGGACCTTGCCGACAAGGTCGAGTTCATGGCCAAGAACGGCAGGGACGAGGCCTGGAGCGAGCCGCCGCTCAATTTCAAGCTCAAGGGCGTCTACACCTTCAGGACCGGCGTGAACCAGGCCAAGGTCGGCCTGCTGTTCCCCGGCCAGGGCTCGCAGTACGTGGACATGATGCGCGACCTCGCCGCCAAGTACCAGGTGGTGCAGGCGACCTTCGACGAGGCCGACGTCATCCTCGACAAGATGATAGGCGTGCGGCTCACCGAGGCCATCTGGTCCAGGCCCGGCGAATCCAAAGAGGACCTAGCGAAGCGCGAAGCGGCCATCAAGCAGACCCAGCTCACACAGCCGTCGATGATGACGGCCGACATAGCGATGTACCGCCTGTTCCGCGAGTTCGGCATAAAGCCGGACATGGCCATCGGCCACTCGCTGGGCGAGTACGCCGCCGCCACCGCCGCCGGCATCTTCAGCTTCGAGAACGGCCTGCGCGCCGTCACCAACCGCGCCAAGGAGATGGCCAACGTCAAGGTCGCCGACCCGGGCAAGATGGCCTCGGTCGCGCTCGGCTGCGACAAGGTCGACGTGGAACTGAAAAAGATAAAGGGCTACGTCATCTGCGCCAACAAGAACTGCCCGCTGCAGACCGTCATAGCCGGCGAGGCGAAGTCCGTGGAGGACGCCGTCGCGCACTTCAAGGCGATGGGGGTGGAAGCCGGCGAGATAGCCGTCAGCCACGCCTTCCATTCCGAGATCATCAAGTCGGCGATGGGCCCGTACCGCAGGTTCCTCGAGAGCATACCGATAAAGCCGGCCGACATGAAGATCCTCTCCAACGTGACCGCGGACTTCTTCCCGCAGGACACGCAGGGCATCTACGACATGCTGATCAAGCAGATGACCAGCCCGGTCGAGTTCATCAAGCAGCTCGAGCGCATGTACGACGAGGGCGTGCGCACCTTCATCGAGTGCGGCCCCAAGCGCGTGCTCAGCGCCTTCGCCACCTCCACGCTCAAGGGCAGGCCCGACGTCACCGTGCTGGCCTCCAACCATCCCAAGCGCGGCGGCATCACGGAGCTCAACGACCTGCTGGCCAACATGACCGCGCTCGGCATCCCGGTCAACTGGGACGGCAAGGCCCCGGCGCGGGGAGGGACCTTCTTCAATCCTTATTACCAGAACTGGGCGCTGCAGACCTCGGGCGGGGGGAACCCCGCGCCGGTGACGGCGCAGTCCGCGTCGGCCCCGTCGGCGCTGCCGGCCGAAAAAGCCTCGTTCGCCGAGAAGTACGGCTTCAACTTCAACCCGATAGCGGTCTCCGGCGTGGCCGGCGGCTCGCCTGGCACCCGCGAGCAGCTCTTCCGCGAGCGCAGCCTCGACGAGATCCTCGAGGGCAGGAATATGATAGAGCCCATCCCGCAGGCCTGGCGGGAGAAGCAGGTGGACAAGAACATCCTGCGCGTCGTCAAGGCGGCGGACGGTTCCGGCAGCATAGAGAGGATAGACTCCGCCGACCAGGCCATCAAGCTCTCGGCGCGCAAGGGAGTCTTCGACTTCGAGAAGGACTTCGGCGTGCCGCCGACGATGGCCAAGGCCATGGGGTCCGTCTTCCGCATGGCGCTGGCCGCCGGCGTGCTGGCGCTCAAGGACGCCGGCCTGCCGCTGATACATTATTACAAACGCACCACCACCGGCGGCTGGCTGCCGGAAAAATGGGCGCTGCCGGAACCGGTGGCGTCCGAGACCGGCGTGGTGTTCGCCTCGGCCTTCCCCGTCACCGAGCAGATGATAGAGGAGATAACCTCCTACTTCAACTCCAAGTACGGCGGCGTCTCGCCCGACCGGATGTGGGACGTTTACGACAACCTGGTCGGCCGGCTCAGCGATCCCAAGGACAAGCGCGAGATCCGCGAGTGGATGCAGAAGAACTTCCCGGCCGGCGCGCCCGCGGGCTCGCCCGAGGCCTACGCCTTCAGCCAGAACTTCCTCCTGAAGGTCATACCGATAGGCGACAGCCAGTTCGCGCAGTGGGTCGGGGCCAAGGGCCCGGCCGTGCACATGAGCGCGGCCTGCGCCTCCACGACGCAAGCCGTGCACATAGCCGAGAGCTGGATACGCGCGGGCAAGTGCAAGCGCGTCGTCGTGGTGGCCGCCGACGACATCACCAACGAGACCATACAGCAGTGGACGATGCCGGGCTTCCTGGCCTCCGGCACGGCGACGACCAAGGAGAACATCGCCGAGGCGGCCCTGCCCTTCGACCGCAGGCGCCACGGCCTGATAGTGGGCTCCGCGGCCGTCTCGCTGGTCATAGAGGACGAGACGCTGGTCAGGGCCCGCGGCATGAAGCCGCTGGCCCGCCTGCTGCTGACCGAGAGCGCCAACAGCGCTTTCCACGTCACGAGGCTCGACACCGAACATGTCGCCTCCGTCATGGACGGCTTCGTCTCCAAGATAGAGCGCATCTACGGCCTGAACCGCGCCGAGATGGCGCCGAGGACGCTTTTCATGTCGCACGAGACCTATACCCCGGCCAGGGGCGGCAGCGCCTCGGCGGAGGTCAAGGCCCTGCGCCGCGCCTTCGGGCCGGCCGCCGACCAGGTGGTCGTCAGCAACGTGAAGGGCTTCACCGGCCACACGATGGGCGCCTCGCTCGAGGACGCCGTCGCCGTGCGCGCGCTGAACACCGGCCTGATACCGCCGATAGCCAACTACAAGGAACCCGATCCGGAGCTGGCCGGCATCAACCTCTCCAAGGGCGGCAAGTACGACCTGAAGTACGCGCTGCGTTTCGCGGCCGGCTTCGGCTCGCACATGGGCATGTCCTTCATAGAGAAGACCTACACGGCCGGCGAGTCCCGTTTCGAGAACGAGAACACCTACAAGGCCTGGCTGGAGGCCGTATCCGGCGACCCGCAGCCCGAGCTCGAGGTGGTCTTCAATACCCTGAGGATAAAGGACAGGAAAGCCGCCGGCAAGGGCGAGCCCTTCCGCCCGGCATCAGCGGGGGACACCATGCCGCATGGTGTCCCAGTACGATCTGCCGGACCGGTCCGCGAACCCGTAGGAGTGGCGGCGGCGGCGCCCGCGGCGGAGCATTACGCCGAGCCCAGACCGGCGCCCGCTCCTGCCGTACAGGCCGCCCCAAGACCGGCTATCCCAAGGACATGCTCGAACTCGACCTCGACATGGAGGCCGACCTCGGCATAGACACCGTCAAGCAGGCCGAACTCTTCGCCGCCATCCGCGAGCATTACGGCATCCCGCGCAGGGACGATGTCTCGCTCAAGGACTACCCGACCATCAGGCACTGCATTAAGTTCGTGCTGAACGAGAAGGGCGGCGGCGCGGCGGCTCCGGTTCAGTCGGCGCCCGCCGCGGCCCCGGCCGCAGCGCCCGCTCCGGCGCCGCAAGCCGCGCCCCAGGCGCCGGCCGCCGGCGGCGTCGACGAGGGCTCGGTAAGGACCGAGATCCTCGACATGATAACCGCCAAGACCGGCTATCCCAAGGACATGCTCGAACTCGACCTCGACATGGAGGCCGACC
>JAGVVD010000003.1 GCA_019135865.1 Elusimicrobiota bacterium | reverse complement strand
CCGCTGGACGGGAAGTTTGGAGAAGAAGTCCAGCCCGGTCATGTCTTCGATTTTATCCACCGTGCAGGCGTAGTCGGCAGGTTTCCCGGATACATTCTGGTTGGGGACGTAGAATGCAATCATCTTGCAAGGCGGGGTCTCATCGTACACGACCTTGTAGAAGCCGCCCGGGACGGCGACCCGGTTTGCACCAATGGTCATTGGATTTTTGCCAACAACCGGTCCGGTCACGATGAACACGCTGCCTTCCGAGCAGGCGAAGCCACGAACAGTGTTCTCAATCTCGTTCCATATCCCTGCATTGTTGCTTCTGTCCTGGGGACACATATTGCTTAAAAGGAAACTTTCCTCCATCGCCTGCGCAGACCATTTCATGTCCCCGGCGGGAGCCATATGTCCCCGGTCGTACCCGCTTCCACGATAGTCGTCAAGTTCGGCAGAGCCGGTTCTGATGGCAGCATCTGGTTGGAAATTGTCCACCCGTTTAGTTTTGCCGTTCAGAACCTCGTTGGCCGTAAGACGGTAGGAGACCCAGCGCGGAAGTTCCCAGGCCTCGCAGTAGCCAAGGGCATAACCTTGGCGGTCGACAACCTGGTCGCACTTGCCTGGAATACCGAGTTCCAAGTTATCGCTGGCAAGGCAGACAAATGCCAATAAAAGGAAGAGTGCCGCAAAGATATTTTTCATTGATTGTCACGCCCCTGCCTCTTTGCCTTGTTGCTTCCGCTTGGAACTATGCTCCTCTCCTACAATCTGCACATAGTCAATACAGCGGTCAACCACCCAATCAGGACATTTTACCTTGTATTTCATGTCCATAGCCTCGAATATCCTCTCGGTTTCCGGGTATTTGATGTAGCCGACCTTTTCAAGAACTGAAGCCAGTTCACCCAGTTCCTGCTTATACGTCTGGCAGACTTCCTCCGCAGTACGAATCAGCGCCTCGATGAATAGCCATCCGAGATTGGGGGCCAATTCATCCAGAGCGTGCTGTGCCACAGTTGTCACCCCGAAGCAGTCGTTTTCAATGGCGAATTTCTGCGGTTTGTTCCAGTTGGCACGGAGAGAACGCAGATGCCGCTTTTCTCCAGCAGCCACAAAGCCTGCCACTTTCACCAGACCGAGGGCAATCAATGTGTTGTCGGTTTTGGCCGACATCGTGTACGCCTCACCATCAGCGGCCAGCATTGCCCCGCAAGGGCGGTTGCCGAGAAGCCAATTCAGCAGAAGATGTCCAGCCTCGTGTAGCGCCAGACGTTTGAAGTGGTTCTTCGGCAGAGGTTTCCCGTTGATGCCGACCTTGGGCGGATTGGCTGGGTCGTATGGGATGTCTGATGGCTGTAAGGGGGATTTGGGCATGGGCTTAATATAAGGGGTATTCGTTGGCGATATTCATAGCACTTCCAGTTTTTCCGTTCCGCGGAAACTATTATTTCGCTTTTCTTGTAATATATTATCTTACTTTACTGTTTCAAACGATTGACAAGGTAGCCTACAAGAAAGGAGACATTATGCCTAATCCAAACATCCAAATTACAGGTGAGAAACGTATACATTCAAAAGCCTCTGAAGTCTACATACCAGTTCGCTTTACTTACCCAGGTGTGTGTGTGTGGGAAGGTTGGGTTCCAATTGAATACCGCAGAACAGGTTTGCATTTAGAAACCCCTGAGGAAATTGAAGAGCATTTGAACTACGCCTATATATGCATGAATCCATGTAACTACATAACATGGCGCAGAAACCAAGAATGCGTATGGGGAGATGGCAAGAAAGGGGTTACCCAGCCTTTTTTTGATACATTAGCTGAAAATAACGATTTTGCCTGGAAATGCGTTGGATGCGAACTTCCACAAAATCCCAATTGGGCAAGAAGAATTCAGGATCTTAAAGAAATGGGATATACATTGGCAACAGACACAAATCGCTATTGCCCAACCTGTGGGGGAAACCGCACTCACATAATGTTGCTCCCTCTTCCTCGAGGAGGTAGAGGAAATGGATATGAAACCTGGTCTCCTGAACTACGCGCAAGGATCATTCGTGTGTTAGGTGGAATAGACGCATTTGAAGCTGTGCAGTGCCGTCATTGCCTTCCTGACCATAAGTTTCCAGAAATTCGTTGGGGTCAAGATACGTTAGGTGAAAATCCCAATGATATGACAAATGAACAAATAAAAGCAAAATTTCAATTGCTTACTAATCAAAGAAATCAACAGAAACGAGAAGTATGTCGAACTTGCTATCAAACGGGAATCCGTGGAAATTACAACGGAATCAATTTCTTTTATTCTGGAACAGAAAAATGGGATGAAACTATACCGCGAGAGGGTCGCGCAGCGGAAGCAGGCTGTATCGGCTGCCCATGGTATGATTTGGAAGAATGGAGAAGAAGACTTAATGCAGGATTAAATTAAATGGATTAATCAAATACAAGTGAACAGGCGTATAAAATTCGGACTTTATACGCCTATGTTTTATATTTTAGAAAAGCAGAAGTTGATTGTCTTCTCTTGACGTTTGTTTTTGTTTCTCTTTTGGCTTGTTTTCAACTTCTTGTAACGTCTCTTTGCTGAAACGCCCTCGTTTTTGTATTCTTGATTTTTTTTCTATTTCCTCTGATGGCATTTGTGAAGAAATGGCCAAAAGCACCTCCTCAAGTCTTTTGTTCATTTTCAGATTGCGTTCTTTTTTTCGGCGCACCATTCCATAACATCCAACGGGAGAAATGAACAACTCTTCGTCCTGGTTAACCTCAATAATATTCTTTAGGCTTCCAAAGACGCAATGTTCCGGTGTTGGTGAGCAATTTATTAGACTTCCTGAAGAATTTTGCAACATTTCCTTCCCGCAATCCACATACACTCCTTCTTCAACAAAAGTGGAGCGAGAAAATAAGGGCAATTTTTCAAAGCAAAGATTAAAGTTGTCTCCTTGATATTCTTTTATTTTTTCTCCTATCCATCTAACGACTGGAACAGCCCAAGAATTTCCTGTAGCCTGATATCTATTTGTTTTTTTTGCCTTTGTAAGATTAGTATAGTTGTCTTTGAACCCCATAAGGCGTTCACATTCCAATGGTGTTAACCGTCTAATTCTATTATCCTGAACTACAAACAACGAGCCATTATATGCAGCCGCATTTCCATTCCATTTTGTTCCGTAAGATGAATAAAGGCAATCAGTATATTCTCTAAAGACCTCAAATGAATGTCCTTCTTTCTCAAAGCAAAGTTCGTTTTTGGGGAATGTTGGAAGAATATTTGAATGGTACTCAAACAAGACATTTTCAGGGAAAAAATCCTTCCCACCTGCAAGGACATATAATCTGCGTCTTTGTTGTGGCACACCAAAAAATTTTGCATCCAGAACACGCCAGGCTACATTCCGTTTTGGACCTCGTACGATACCAGCATTGGGCCATTTTGAGTTTTCTATCACATTGCTTAAGCCAGCAAGGGCAGAAACGAGACAACCAAAGGCATTCGTTTTGTCTGTTAGGACCCCTTCCACGTTTTCCCAAAAAACAAGGCTTTGTGGTAAGCCTATCTGTAATCTTTTCTTATCATTTGCTTCGATAATATCCACAAACTTTAAGGTTAGGTTTCCCCTGCTATCATTCAGACCATTTTGCAAGCCAGCTAATGAAAATGCTTGGCACGGTGTCCCCCCACAAATCAAGTCGGGAGGCGTAATCTCACCATTTTTTATTTTGTCCGGAAGCAATGTCATATCCCCGAGGTTGGGCGTTTCTGAGTATTTTTCAGCAAGAACCCTGGAAGGAAAATCGGCTATTTCGGAAAACCAACTAAACTTCCAACCGAAATCCCCCCAAGCTACCGAGGCTGCTTCGATTCCAGAGCAAATGCTTCCTATGCTATTAATTAGCATTGCTTAATTCTCCAACTTATTGTTTTTTTGTATTTTGCATAACAAGCCATTGTTCGATTTCATCACGTTTGAAGTACCATTCTTTTCCAACGCGATAAGCAGGAAGATTTCGGCTTTTTATCCAGCGATAAACGGTCTCATCTGTCACGGAAAAAAGAGAGCAAACATCGCTGACTTTTATAATAGTAGTTGAATCGTTGAACATAGGCAATCCTCATAAAGGAACTTATTACTGACACCATCTATAATTTACTCCTTCATTCCATTAATGTTTAACGACTTCTAAATCTTTTTCATGTTTTTTACCACTTTTTACCGAAATAAGACTATTTCTAAGACAGATGTTCTCTCCAGTCCCCACTCCCTATGACCTTCGCCATGGCTGGCAGCCTGTTCATCACGTACACCCACGCTTCGGCCACGCCGCCCCCGGAGAGAGCCGCCGTGACGCGTTCCCGGCGGTAGAGGGACGGATGCCCCTCCAGACGATCCATTCGCGACAGCGTGGCCTGCGTGACGGTCAGAAGCTCGGCCTGGACCTCGCCGCCGGCTTCGTCCGGCACAAACGCCGGAAAGCCGTAGCCCGTATCGTAGAGCGTCCCCCGGAGGACGCACGGCCGGCGGTCCAGGGCATCGGCCGCCCAGCGCTCGTTCCTTTCGCCGGTCATCAATGTTCCGTAGACGGCGACCTTGTGAATTTTCGTACCCATTGTCATGCTCCTTTGGTTGTTTTGCTGAAGAATGCCCCGCTCATCCCGTGCTGGCGTGCGCCCCGCTGGCAGATTTCCCTGTACCATCGGGGGAAAGGCTTCCCCGTGCGTTCCAGCCGCGTCTGCGGCGTCATCTCGTAGGCATAGGCGCGTCCGTCCCCCCAGGGGGTGCTGAACGCGTACACGCCCCGTCTGTACGCGCCTGCGGCCACGCCCTCGAAGCGGTCGAGGACGCGCAGGTCGGCCAGGGTGACGCTCCAGAGGACGCCCCCGACCACGCCTCCCTCCGCCGTTTCAATGTCGGCGTAGAGGCGTTCGGCCAGGCGGTAGCCCTTCAGGCTGGCAACGCCGGCCATCCGCGCGCCCGGGCATCGGGCAAGCATCCTCGCCGAGTCCATGTTCGAGCCGTAGGCGAAATAGTAGAATCTCTTTTCCATCGTCTTTTTCCTTTGCCCCCCGCCTTCCGGCAGGGGCTTTGGTTTCCGTTATGCCGCAACCGGGCGCCCGTTCTTCCAGGCCGCGCAGCCGGGCAGGTTCTTGAGGAGGTGCATCCGCGTGTTCTTGAACTCGTCGCCAATCAGCCCCAGGCTGAGCAGCTCCACGCGGAAGTCGTACTTGGCACTCGTGGGATTGTATTCGCGGCGCGTCCTGCAGGAGGCGCACCTGGCGTTGATGGCCTTCGCGGTGAAGGCCAGCGCCAGGAAAATCCGTGCCTTGATTTCCCCTGCATGCACGCTTCCGTTCTGTCCGCGCCATTCAATCGTCCCCTTGGTGAAGAGGGCGTGAAGATTGAGGAAATGGTAGCGGCTGCCGTCGTAGTGGGTGGGGTTCGCGTTGTAGTACCCGTACCATGCCTCGTTTAGCTCCCGCATCGTTTCGGGCTTCTGGCGTTCCAGGCGTTCGATGAAGGCGGCGTCCGTGCGGTGGCAGTAGCTTGCGAGGCGGCTTTCGTGCGTCCCGAGGCTTTTGATTATCAGCTCCTCCTGGCGGTATTCCATCTTGACCAGGTTGATTATCTGCTTGACCGTCATTTCCCCGGCTCCGACGTGGATGTGCTGGCTGGTGGTTCGCTCGGCGCGCGCCCCGGCGCGGCGGAGGGCTCTGACCACCTCCTGCAGGGTGTCCATGTCCTCCCACCGGAGAACCGGGGTGACCACCTCGGCGCTGTTGGCGCGGCTGGAAAGGCTGGCGTCGCTGACCATCTTCCAGACCCTGCCGTCGTGGGCTGTGACCGTCCAGGTGTCGTAGGTGCCGCCGGCGTAGGCGATTTCACCGCCGACCACGCTCTGGACCGCTTCGGCCGCGCGTCTGCGGGTGATTCCCTCAAGCTCCAGCTCCGTGCCGTAGGTAAGTTTCTTCATGGTTTCAATCTGGTTCTGCATCGTGTTGCCTCCGTGTTGGTTAGGTTGTTGAAGTGTTAATCTCGTAACGCTTCATACATTGGCGCGGATACACACGATAGCCAGTCGGTATTCGCAGATATAAGAGATTTATTTTGAATTATTTACACATTTTTTGCCATCTTTCCCGGATTTCCTTTTGAAGCGCCTGGAAGCCAATGCGAATCAGCCCTCGGAATAGGCTTCGCGTTCACCCGTCCACACGAAGTCGCCGTCCACGATTCTGCCGACGGGGACGGACAGCGTCCCCGTCTTCGGGTCGAAGTCCACGCCTTCCTCCATGCGGCGCAGGAGGTCGTAGTCCCTTTTGCCCATATACCATTCGGGGTACTGGCGGCGGTCGTTGATGTAGTTTTCGGCCCGCTGTTCATCGGTGTAGAAATCGTAGTCGCGGAATTCCGCGACCAGCGCCTCGTCGCGGGCGTGTTCGTAGCCGCGGAGGCTCTCCACCACACGGTAGTGGCGGTTCCAGCGGATGACGTACACGCGGCCGGCATGGCGGAGAAGAATTTTCGCCTCTTCAAGGATAGCATCGGGAAGTCTGACGTTGCGGTTCATGGTTGTTTTTCTCCTTAAGTTAAAGGGGCGGTCGCCCGCCCCCTGGTGTCGTCACCGGACAATGGCGATTGCGATGCCGCAAGTCCAGTCCGCGTTGTGCATCCGATAGTCTTCCCGGCCGACCGTCATCCTGCTGAAGTCGTAGCCGGGGAACATCCGGCGCAGGTTGCAGCGGATGCCGTGGCCGTTCTGCGGAACCTCCAGGATTCCCTGCTCGAAGGTGGTGTTGATTCCGGTCTGGGCTCCGACGTGGTACATTGTGTAGTTGATTTTCATGGTCTTTTCTCCGTTGGCTTTAGGTTGGCTTTGTACTCGGTACGCTTCATACATTGGCGCGCATGGCACACATAGCCAGTCGGTATCTTGATTTATTTCAACTATTTGCGAGTGTCCACGCCGTCCCTTCGCATTTCGTCCAGGGCAAGCGCAATGGACTGGCGCACGTCACGCTTCGCCATGGCGCGTTCGGCGCGGTGCGCCTTGGTCTTGGCCGCGCTTCCGCGCTTTTCGTTGAAGGAGGCATCGAGTTTTTTTCTGCAGTTGTCCATTGTTCCCGTCTCCTGTGCTGTTTCAGATTTTCGCAAGCGTTGCGACATGGGTGAGCTTCAGCGGCCACCGGTCGTTGAAGGGGTTGGCATCCGCCCAGCGCCAGTCGTAGCCGTTCTCCCGCTTCCTGATGAAGTAGTGCCCACCGAAGATGCTGACGGTCGCCACGTCGCCGTGCGTCCAGACCTTCGGGTTGTGCCCAGCGAACCTTGCCTGCAGCTGCGCCTTTTCCTTCTTGGTGAATTCATTCGCCATGTCCGTATTCTCCATTTCCGTCCTTCAGTTGAATTTTGCGATGAGCGTCTTGTAGATGACGGTAACCGCCTCGTCCTTGCCCCGAGGGCTGCACCCGCGTTCCCAGCCCCTGTCGTAGCTGAGGACCGCCTTGTCCTCGCCCTGGCGGCGAAGCCAGAGCTTGCTGATGCGCCCCCGCCTGATTCCGTAGACGCTCGGCTCGTCGAAGTGCTTCACCTGGAAATCGTAGGCGACCCCGTCCAGGGCCGCCGTGCCAAGCGTCCAGCCGCTTTCCTTCCTTTCCCCGTGATTCAGCGTGACCTCTTGCTTGTTCATATTTGCATCTCCTTGTGGTTGTTTGTGTTGTGTGCCGTTTTCCCTCGGCACGTCACATACATTGGCGCGCATGGCACACATATCCAGTCGTGTATCGCATTTATTCACAATAATTTCCAGATATTTTCCGCATATATGAAAAGCCCCCGCCGACATTGCGCCGACGGGGGGATGGAAACGCCTTTCTCAACGTTTCAGGCCGATGCCCTTGAAGTTGTAGTTGCCCTTGCGAATTTCCCGGTGGTCGGCCTCCACCGCCTCGCGGTAGTCGGGGCGTTCCGCCTCCTTCCGCTTGCATTCAAGGCAGAGGACGTCCTCGTTGTACATGGAGAGGATTCTGCCTCCCGCCAGGCTCGCTCCGCACCGGTCGCACCGCTTCTTCGTGAAAAAATCATCGCCCATCACTGCACCTCCACCGTTTCCATGCAGACCGCCAGCAGGTGGTTGTAGTCGCCGCTTGTGGCCTCCTTCGTGAACGCCTCGATGAACTCATCCCCGTATCCGCCCCTACGCAAGGCCTGGCGCACCTTGCCCAATATGGCAAACGCGTTGCCGTCGGTCCCGACAAGGATCACGGGGATTCCCGTCTGCTTCAGCTTCACCTCATTTTCCATTCCGCACCACCTTTTCCGCGATGTCCGCGACCGTTGTCTCCGACTGCCCCGAAAGCGGAACCCAGTCCACGAGCATTCCGCCCGACAGGGGGAAATACGGGCTGGCCAGCAGGTTCGCGCCGTGCCAGCGGATGACGCGGAAGTCGCGCACCCTGAAGGCCTTCCCCTCGTGGAGGTCGAACAGGATGTCGTCGAGCTTCGGGGGCTTCGCGAAGAAGCAGAGTTCATCGAAGACCCTCTGCCTGTCGGCTTCGGGGATGACGTATTCCTGTTCAGGCTTCCCCCAGGCCATCTCCAATTTCTGCAGGGGATACGGCAGTTCAGGCTGTTCCCCGCACACCATGAACATGAGTTCCTTCTCCGGGAGGCTCATCTCGTCCACGGAACCCCTGATTTCCGCGCCGTTCACAAAGGCGGCGCCGTTCTTTGTCTTCACCATTTTCGTCTCCTGTGTTGCGGCCGGGGAACGCTCCCCGGCGTTTGTCTTCTCTTCTACTCGCTGAAGTGAAGCGGATAGCGTCCGACGAGCGAATCGGTGCGCAGCTGAAGCCATTTCCGAAGGGACTCCTCGCTTCCGAACTCCGCATTCAGTCTCACGTTCCTCCAGCCGTCGCCGGGTGTCTCCACCTGAAGCCAGACGCACCACGCGACCTCGCATCCGCGCCGCACCTTCTGGTAGCATCCGCACACCTTTCCCTTCAGCTTGATGTCGCCTCCCTGCGCAAAGGACGCCAGTGCGCCGGAGACCTGGTATTTTCTGAATGTGAACTTTGCCATTCTGCAACCCGTTGTGGTTTATTATGTTGGAACTCTCAAACCCGGTACTGCGCATACATTGGCGCGCATCACACGCTTATCCAGTCGCATTGCGCGTTTATCTTCAACTGTTTGCAGATATTCCTGAAACAAGCCGCAGGAAGTCCCCCATGGATGCGAAAAAGCCCCGGAAGTCATCCCTCCGGGGCCGCCGCCATTCCTGTCAGCCTTCCTGCTCCAGCCTTTCCTCATGGCACTTGAGCCAGCCGCCTTTGCCGAACAGCTGGCAGTAGTTGCCGAACCTGCGCGCCTGGTTCATCACGATGTAGCGCCGCGGGTCGTACCAGCCGTATTCCGCCTTCGCCACGCGACAGCCGTTTCGTTTGAAGCGCGCATTGGTGGCGGAGAAGGTTTCGTCCGTGCCGTCCGATTCGTGCCACTCCACGTCGTGGATGAACGCCACGCAGGCGAGGGACGGATGGAGGCCGGAGATGCAGTTCCGCAGCCATTCGGGGAAGGAGTCCGGCCCGATGCCGTTGTAGATGGACGCCAGCCGGTTCATCGGGTATTTCCCGAGAATCTCCCTGTCCTCCAGCCGGTACTTTTCGGCCAGCTCCTTCAGCAGTTTTATTTCCTTGAGTCTGTTCATGTTCCTCCTTATTCGATGACGATGTCGGGGTCTATGTAGAGGTAGCCCGACGCGCTGAACCACCTGATGTGGATTTTCACGTCCACGTCGCAGTCCCCGGGGATGCAGAGGGGCATCTCCAGCAGATGGCCGGACAGCCCCGATTCCCCGATCCACTGGCTGTCGTCCAGCGACCAGCGCCCGCGCGTGTTCGAGAAGACCATCTCGCACGAGCCGTCCTCCTGCGGGACGGAGGCCTGCACCAGGACGCGCCGGGCAAGCTGGGCGGTCTCGGACAGCCCCTTGGTGGCGATGCGGATTTTCAGGGTCTTCATCCCGGCTTCCGCGCCGATTGCGAATCCGCCGAAAGGCTGCCGCCCCAGCGAGATGAAGCCGGGGCCGTCCGCCGTGTTGTTGCTGACCTTGAGGGAAGCCGTCACCGCGCTCCCCGACCTCGCCACGCCCCAGGTGGTGCAGAGGCCGTTGACGGTCCGCAGCGTGTAGTGCCCCAGGTCCTGTTCGTTGGCGCAGGCCACCGCGTAGCAGTTGTCATGGCTTGTGGACGTGCTGCGGGTGTCGCTCATCAGCGCACCGTTGGACGAGCCGACGAAGATGAACGACGTGCTTTCCTGGGGATTCCCCAGGATGGCGGGGTCGCTGTCGCTTCCCGCGATGTTGCCTTTGCCGAGCGTCAGCGTCCCGACCCGGACGGTGCTTCCGCCGGTCGCCGCAATGGCATGGCCGGGATACCAGGTCGAGAGGCTGGCGACGTCGCAGGTGGCGTTGTACACCCGGAGCATTCCCTGGAGGACCGTGCTTTTCAGATAGCAGTTGGCGACGTAGAGGGCGATTCCCCTGGGGTGCGTCACCGCGATGTCCCTTGCGATGACCGGCTCCTTCCCGCCGCCTCCTCCGCCGGGGCCGTCGTAGCCCGAACCGATGTTCAGGTACAGGGCGGCATTGGCGTACCAGGTGCTTGTGTCCGTGCTCTTGTAGCTTGAGTAGTAGTTTCCGCCTCCGCCTGTGTCAACGCCCGCATTTGTCCCCAGGGTGACGGCGATGTCCTCCACCTTCTTGGCGCATCCGGGAAGGGAGCTGGCGGCGGAACCGCACAGCTTGAGGATGTTGCTCCCGCTCGGGAGCTTCCACACCTTCGGCAGCGTGACAGCCAGATGCTCGTAGATGTATTCGGCCCCGCCGTCGCAGGTCACCATGGCGCCGCAGGGGCTGACGACGGACGGCGTTCCGCTTCCAAGCGTCCTGGCCTCCATTCCGATGCTCATGTGCCGCAGGCTCGTGAACTCGTTGCTGTAGACGTAGAGGACGGGAGGCAGATAGCCGCACGTCCCGTTCAGCACGTAGTGCCCACGGATTCCCTCCAGGTTGCAGTTTGCGCATATCTGCGAATAGGAGCTGCTGTAGGAGCTGTAGTAGCCGAGCTTGATGGCCGGGTCCGTCGCGCCCGGCCCCATGTCCCCCCCGTACTGGGCGGTGGAGCACCAGACGTCGACGTCGGACATGTCCACGAACAGGGCCGACTGGACGTTCACGCCCCAGGACGCCGCCTCGTAGTAGTAGCCGCCGTCGGGGACGGTCATGAGGACGCAGTGCCTGAAGGAGAACACCTGGTGCTTGTTCGCCTGGATGTACATGGCGCTCCCGTGGGACGGCGCCGCTGTCTGGGTGCTTTTGTCGAGGTCGAATCCCTTCAGCCCGAAACGGCATCGTTCGATGGAGACGGAGCCGGCCTGCGCCTCGCTGGTGAGCTGGATGCAGGCCTCGAAGGCGCTCTGGGCGCTGCGGTAGAGGTTGACGCGGTGAAGGAAGAAGGTCAGGCAGTTCGGCAGCACAAGGCCCTGGGGGCTTCCGCCGTAGGGTTCGCTGCTGGTGACCGACAGGACGTTCGCGTAGTCGGCGGTGTCCGCCCCCCAGGCGGCCTTCGCCTCGGCCGGCATCAGCGTGTAGAGTTCATCGGTGCTTTTCGGCATCCCGACGATGGCCAGGGACGCAAGCGAGGAGTTCTCGCCCTGCGGCAGCTGGACCTGGGCGGACGCGGCGGTGCGCCTGATGATGTAGCAGGTCGCGTCGGCTATGCCGGAGGATGCGACTGGAAGACTTTTCAGCGCCGTCGCCGGCGTTGCGCCGTTCCCCGCGGTGGATATGGTGGGGTCCACATACAGGACGTTGAAGTTGATGTTCGATAGAATCATGTTGCCTCCACGATGGAATAGAGGGTTGTCAGGTCCTCGTCGGTCATTTCAAGGAGGACTTCGGGCACGTTGAGGACGCCGTCCCCCGGGCCTCCCCCGGAGACGGAGGCGGACATCCGGACGTCGGCGTTCACGATTGAATAGAATGTGGCAAGGGAGTCGTCATCGTCGTCCCCGGGCGTTTCGCCGCCGTCCCCGGATGACCCGGAGATGCGGATTCGCGTCCCGTTGAAGTCGACGAACGCCTCCCCCGTGTCGGTGGCGACCAGGAACTGCCCGTCCGCCACCGCCTTCGCGTCAATCTGCGCCCGCGTCCCCGCGTATGGCTTGAACGCGCAGTTCATGGAGTCCCTCCTTCAGTTTCCCAGCGCGCCCCATTCGACGGCGGCATAGAGCCCTCCCGACTTGGCCTGCAGGATGTTGCCGGAATCGCCGGCGATGGGGACGCTGGCATAGAGGCCGTTGCTCTTGGCCTGCAGGATGTTGCCGGAATCGCTGGATATGTTTGCGGTCGCCGTGATGACGCCGCCCGACACGGAGACCGTCACCGTGGCCCCGCTTCCGCCCGTGTAGGCGTCGACGAGGTCCGCCAGGTTGCAGGTCACGGTCTCGCCGCCCGTCAGGGTCAGCGTCAGGACGTTGGTGGAGCCGTCGAAACTTGCGGCGGAGAGAAAGTTCTCGACCGGCAGATTGACCGAGATGGGCGTTCCGCCGTTGGTGGTGAAGGACAGGACGCCGCTTGTCCCGTTGTAGGACGCGCCGTCCACGAAGCCGGTCAGCGCGGTGGTCACGGGAGTCCCCGAGCCTTTCTGGACGCTGATGGACTTGTTGGAGTAGGACACGTTGGCGACCGCGCCGCTCACGCCGGAACTGACCTGCGTTATCTGGCCGTCCACATAGTTCTTGACCGCCTTTGCGGTTGGGAGCTGGCTGTCGGTCGGATTGCTTCCGATGCTGGTGATGGTCGCCAGCGCCAGGACGGTCCAGGCGGTGCCGTTCCATGTCTTCGCCTCGTGCGTGCCGGAATTGACGTAAATCACTCCTGTCTCGCCCGATGCGGGGAAGGAGGTCACGACGCTGACCGGGTAGGAATACGGCGTGCTTCCCCTGAACAGCCGTCCGGTGTCGGTAAGGAAATACAGCGCGTTGGCGTTCTTGGATGCGAGCGCATCGTACTGCGCCTTCGTGCCTGTGTAGAATAGGACCTGGGACATGATGATTCTCCTTGTTTGCTATGCGAGTGTCTGCCACTCGATGTTCTCGGACGAGCCGCTTCCCGTGCCTTCGTCGCGCCCGAAATTCAGGATGACCCTTGCCACGGCCAAGGTAGATGTTGCCCGCCGCGGCATCGGTGGCCTTCCCGGCGGCCTGGTCCAGGTACACCCTGTCGCCCGCGCCGAACGGCACGGCGGTCTTCTCGACGTCGTAGATGCCGGTCAGGTGGAGCGCCCCCAGCTCACCCGCCTTGACGGGAATCTTCACGGCTCCCGCCAGGCCGTTGCAGACCAGGATTTCCCCTGCGGCGACATCGCGGGACGGGACGAAGTCAATGGCCTGTCCCAGCTGAACGAAACTTGCCTTCATTGTGCCTCCTCCGATGCCTATGCGTCGCATTCGCATTCCCGCAGCCATTCGTCCAGCAGGGGCACTACGGGTTTCAGTTTCGCGTAGATGGCCGCGAAATTCGGGTCGGCCAGGCTGAAGGACCGGGCCAGATAGAGGAAATCCCTTTCCTCCTCCGTCAGCCCGTCCTTGACCTGCCTCCAGAGTCCCGCGTCCATCAGCTTCCGCACGGCCTTGTACTTGCTGAACTCCATGGACTCCAGCGGGCGTTCGGCGGCGGGCAGGACCGGAAGCGTCTCCACCCGTTCATATCCCCTTGCCGCCATTGCGGTTTTCCCGAGAACCGGGCCGTTCCAGACATCGCAGCGCTTTCGGTCCGCCGACCATTTGATGTAGCAGTATGCCATAGTCACTCCGACAGCTCCCTGATTTCCTCTTCACTCAAAATCGAATTGAACACAAGCCCCCAGGCGAACCGGATGCCGGTGTATATGGTGGATGAACCGGATTCCCCGTCTCCGATCTTCAGCGCCCTGGCAGGTTCGGTGACGGACGCGTCATTTCTGAAGAGCGTCCGCCGCTGCTTCGGGCTGCCGTAGTCAAAGCTCCTGCTGCCGAAGTCGTTGTCCTTGATATGGACACCGTCCAGATAATACCTGGACAGGCTCTGCGCGCCGTTTATGGTCGAGGCCATCACAATCCATTTGTCGGCTATGTCATTGAGCGAGAAGGCAAATGATGAACTGCAGGATGTGGAACCGGAGCCGGCCTGCGAATATTCCCTGGGGCTTTGAAGAAACACGGCATTGTCAAGGCCGAGGCTCTGGCTTGAGGCGCTGTAGTTTATCCCGATTCCCCAGGTGCAGTTCGAATTCCGCGACCCCTGCCACATCAGCCTGACGCAATGCCAGCTGGTCGCCTGGCGGAAGTGCGCCGAAGGGATGAACGCCTTGACCAGCATGGTGTGGTGCGCCTCCTCGCCCGCGAGTCCGTAGCCTGTCTGGACACAGCATCTCGGGTCTCCTGTCACATCGCCGTCCGAGACGAAAGCCCCGTTTTCAACCCTGCAGTTGGTAAATGCAATCAGCCCGTCGTCCACATCCCGGACGCCCGTCGAGGCGGTGCCAAGCGAATGATAGCGGGATGTCAGGGGGGAGTACACGCGGCCTCCGTCGTCGGGGAACACCGCCACGATGCAGTCGCTGCGCCTGGCCGCCATCCTTATTCTGTCAATCACCGCCATCAGGACAGCCTCCCGTCGACCACCAGCGCGGTGACCGCCTCGCCGTCTTCCTTCAGCGTGTCGCTGGAGGAAGTCGTGTCGCGCGTTATGACGATTCTTCCCGTCACCGGAGCGGCAAGCGTCACAGTGACTTTCGCCAGTGTGCCGGTCACGGGGACGACATGGGAAACGCCGCCTATGACCAGGACGATGCTGCCGGACAGCGCGGCGTTGGCCGAAACCACGAACAGCTCGATTCTGCCTATGGGATTCCCGTAGTATCCGGCCGCCTCGATGGAATGCCCCGCGTCCAGCCATGCGACGCAGCCGTATGTGTCGTCTGCGTATGCCCTGCACGGGAACAGGGAATAATAGACGATGCTGTCTCCTGACGGTGGAAGGTTTCCCGCGGGGACTTTCCCGTCCGCGCCCAGCGGGCAGATGCCGCCGGCGGCTCCGATTTCCTCCCGCGGGATGGATTCGTCGACGGTCCTGAACTCGCCGAGAAGCGCATCGTATTTGCTTTTCATTGTCATACGTTCCTCGTCTGGTTGATTGGGATGTATGCGAGGGCCGCCCGGCTTTCCCATGCGCCGAGCGCCCATTCGACGGTCGTGACCGTGCCGGAGACGGTGATGCGGTGGATCGGGACGGACGCGCCGTCCCCGAAGCAGAGGTAGGTCACGCCGTCCCCCGCGTCGTCCACCTTGTAGGGCTGAAGCCGCGTCTTCCTGAAGTGGACGCTGGTGGCCTCGAATCCGTACTGGTCAATCTGCATTCTCCGCTCCCTCCTCGTGCTTCTGCTCCGATGTATTCGCCGTGCCGGAACTGGTGGAGACCGCCGCCTGGGTCTCGCTGGTGCGGTCGGCGTTGACCGTGTTGGAGTCCGCCGCCTTGTCGTTCTTCCCCTCGGTGGTGGCG
>JAGVVD010000052.1 GCA_019135865.1 Elusimicrobiota bacterium | reverse complement strand
TGTCTCACGACGTACTGAACCCAGCTCACGTACCGCTTTAATGGGCGAACAGCCCAACCCTTCCCACCTGCTTCAGCGGGAGGATGCGATGAGCCGACATCGAGGTGCCAAACCGGGTCGTCGATGTGGACTCTTGGACCCGATCAGCCTGTTATCCCCGGGGTAGCTTTTATCCGTTGAGCGATGGCCCTCCCACGAGGTACCACCGGATCACTATGACCTACTTTCGTACCTGCTCGGCCCGTCGGCCTTGCAGTCAAGCTCCCTTCTACCATTGCGCTCGACAGGCGATTTCTATTCGCCCTGAGGGAACCTTGGTACGCCTCCGTTACTCTTTAGGAGGCGACCGCCCCAGTCAAACTGCCCACCTGCCAATGTCCTTCTGCCGGATGACGGCCCGAAGTTAGAATCACAGTTCCAAAAGGGTGGTATTTCACCGTTGCCTCCGCCAGGGCCAAAACCCTGACATCACCGGCTCCCACCTATCCTACGCATTTAAAACCGTAATCCAATGACAAGATACAGTAAAGCTCCACGGGGTCTTTTCGTCTAGATACGCGCAGCAAGCGTCTTCACTTGCACCACAATTTCGCCGAGCCCTACGTTGAGACAGCGGCATCTTTGTTATGCCATTCGTGCAGGTCGGAACTTACCCGACAAGGAATTTCGCTACCTTAGGACGGTTATAGTTACCGCCGCCGTTTACTGGGGCTTAAGTTCGAAGCTTCGCCTTGCGGCTGACTCCTCCCCTTGACCTTCCAGCACCGGGCAGGCATCACTCCCTATACGTCATCTTGCGATTTCAGCAGAGAGCTAAGTTTTTGTTAAACAGTCACGATGCCCATTTCACTGCGGCCCTTTCACGCCGTGGGCTTTTAATCTCACGTCGCTACCGGGGCGTCCCTTCTTCCGAAGTTACGGGACCAGTTTGCCTAGTTCCTTAACGTAGGTTATCTCGCGCGCCTTAGCATATTCAGCTCGCCCACCTGTGTCGGATTACGGTACGGTTATGATAGAAACTCCCCACGAAGTTTTTCTAGGCAGCGTGGTTGGGCCACTTCCCGCGGTATTACCCGCGGTCGCGTTCAGCTTTCGGCTTGACGGCCCGGTGGATTTTCCTGCCGGACCACGCCTACGACTTTAGACCTGGACAACCATTACCAGGATGGCTTACCCTTCTGCGTCCCTCCTTGGGTGATGACGCGTCTATCATAGTTCAGGAATATTAACCTGATGCCCTTCATCTACGCCTTTCGGCCTCGACTTAGGACCGACTGACCCTGAGCCGACGAACGTTGCTCAAGGAAACCTTAGGCTTTCGGCGACAAGGATTCTCACCTTGTTTATCGCTACTTATTCCGGCATCCTCACTTCTTGACGCTCCAGCGCTCCTTACGGTACGCCTTCGCTGCATCAAGAACGCTCCCCTACCACGTACAAGGACTCGCGTCCTTGTACATCCGCGATTGCGGTGACATGCTTAGCCCCGTGTCATTTTCGGCGCAGGTTCGCTAGACTAGTGAGCTGTTACGCACTCTTTAAAGGGTGGCTGCTTCTAAGCCAACCTCCTAGCTGTTTATGTAAACCCACATCCTTTGCCACTTAGCATGTACTTTGGGACCTAGATCGGCGGTCTGGGCTGTTCCCCTCTTGCACGTGAAGCTTATCCCTCACGAACTGACTGCCGTGTAATCCGCCGCGGTATTCGGAGTTTGATTGAATTCGGACCGAGGGTCGCTCAGCCTACATCATTCAGTGCTCTACCCCCGCGGGTTAACACACGACGCTATCCCTATAGATATTTCGGGGAGAACTAGCTATCACCAAGTTCGATTAGCCTTTCACCCCTTACCCCAACTCATGTAGGAACTTTTCACGTTCAACACTTCGGACCTCCAGTAAGTTTTACCTCACCTTCATCCTGGTCAGGGTAAGATCACTTGGCTTCGAGTCTACCACGACGAACTAATCGCCCTATTCAGACTTGCTTTCGCTGCGGCTCCGTCGTTTACTTCCGACTTAACCTCGCTCGTCCCGGTAACTCGCCGGATCATTCTTCAACAGGCACGCCGTCGAGCATTCCTGGGCCTTGCGGCCCTGGCATAGCTCTTCGACAGCTTGTAGATGTACAGTTTCAGGTTCTATTTCACTCCCGGTCACGGGTTCTTTTCGCCTTTCCCTCGCGGTACTTGTTCACTATCGGTCGCCAGAGAGTATTTAGTCTTGGAGAGTGGTCTCCCCGGATTCCTGCCGGATTTCACGTGCCCAGCAGTACTTAGGTATCCATCGGAAGCCGCTTCGCTTTCGCATACGGGGCTGTCACCCGCTATGGCCGCACTTTCCAGAGCGTTCTGCTAGCTTACGGTTTTAACTTCCCGGTTCTGCACCGGACGGACCCTGCAACCCCACTCGAGCAAGCCCGAATGGTTTAGACTGTTCCGCGTTCGCTCGCCACTACTGACGGAATCTCGTTGATTTCTTCTCCTCCAGGTACTGAGATGTTTCACTTCCCTGGGTTGTCTTCAACAGGCTATCTTGCGGCCTGACGGCCGCCACTTTACCTGAAGATTCCGGGGGTTTACCCCGGACGGTTTCCCGATTCGGAAATCCGCGGATCAAAGGATATTTGCTCCTCCCCGCGGCTTATCGCAGCTTATCACGTCCTTCATAGACTTCTGGCGCCAAGGCATCCACTATACACCCTTGTAGCTTGGCCTTATTTTTCAATCCAATAAGGTCATTTTTATCGCCTAATGCTTTATATGCTACTTCTTTGTGTGTCTTATAGTTCTCATATAAGACGCTTGGCTTTTAGATCCACCCGTCGGCTCTCGACCCCTTTCGGGGCATTACGGAGCGTCCAGGCTTACGGATCGCGCTTAATTGTCAAAGAACGGAAAATCAGTGTAATTCGGGCTGTCGGTCAGCGAATCTGTGGAGCTGACCGGGATCGAACCGGCGACCTCCTGCTTGCAAAGCAGGCGCTCTCCCAGTTGAGCTACAGCCCCTAAAATGGGCCCAGAAGGAATTGAACCTTCGACCTCACGCTTATCAAGCGTGCGCTCTAACCAGCTGAGCTATGAGCCCAAATTATGTATGAATGGCCACCCTGAAGTCTTCTATGATTATGTCACGGAAGTCGAACGGCACCGACCTATATCCTCTCGTGAAAGAGAATAATAAAGGAGGTGATCCAGCCGCACGTTCTCGTACGGCTACCTTGTTACGACTTCACTCCAATCACCAGCCACAACTTGGGGCCCAGAGTATCCTGGGCACTTCTGTTGCAACTGACTTTCGTAGTGTGACGGGCGGTGTGTACAAGGCCCGGGAACGTATTCACCGCAGCCTGCTGATCTGCGATTACTAGCGATTCCAACTTCACGAGGGCGAATTGCAGCCCTCGATCTGAACTGGGATACAGTTTAGGGATTGGCTCCACCTTACGGTCTTGCAGCCCTCTGTCTGTACCATTGTATCACGTGTGTAGCCCTGGACATAAAGGCCATGATGATTTGACGTCATCCCCACCTTCCTCCGTGTTATCCACGGCAGTCTCCTGAGAGTCCTCTCCTTGCGGAGTAGCAACACAGGACAGGGGTTGCGCTCGTTGCGGGACTTAACCCAACATCTCACGACACGAGCTGACGACAACCATGCAGCACCTCGGCTAGCTCCCTTGCGGGTCCCCTCTACTTTCATAAAGGGTACCACTAGTCGTTCGAGCCCAGGTAAGGTTCTTCGCGTAGCGTCGAAGCGTCGGCACGGAAGGGGTCGATACCTCCCACACCTGGTCTACATCGTTTACGGCTAGGACTACCAGGGTATCTAATCCTGTTTGCTCCCCTAGCTTTCGCGTCTCAGCGTCAGTAAAGGCCCAGGAACCTGCCTTCGCCTTGGGCGTTCTTCCAGATATCTACGCATTTTACCGCTACACCTGGAATTCCGGTTCCCTCTACCTCACTCAAGAAACCCAGTTTCCGTGGACAGTTCGCAGTTGGGCTGCGAAATTTAACCACAGACTTAGGCTCCCGCCTACACGCGCTTTACGCCTAGTAATTCCGAGTAACGCTCGCCACCTACGTATTACCGCGGCTGCTGGCACGTAGTTAGCCGTGGCTTATTCGCAGGGTACCGTCATTTATTTCGTCCCCTGCAAAAGGAGTTTACAATCCGAAGACCTTCGTCCTCCACGCGGCGTCGCTGGATCAGGGTTTCCCCCATTGTCCAAAATTCCCCACTGCTGCCTCCCGTAGGAGTAGGGCCCGTGTCTCAGTGCCCTTGTGGCCGGTCATCCTTTTAGATCGGCTACCCGTCAAAGCCTTGGTGGGCCGTTACCCCGCCAACTAGCTGATAGGCCGCAGACTCCTCCTTGAACGCATTGCTGCTTTCATCCCAAGAAGATGCCTCCTCGGGATTATATGGAATATTAGCTCGACTTTCGCCGGGTTATCTTCCATTCAAGGGCAGATTGTCTACGTATTACTCACCCGTCTGCCGCTAGGTCATACAGACCCTCGCTCGACTTGCATGTGTTAGGCGCGCCGCCAGCGTTAACTCTGAGCCAGGATCAAACTCTCCATTGAAATCCGCAGACAGCTCATAGCAAACATCGCTATTTACCATTAGCAGTTCACGGAGCGCTCTATTGGCTCTTACTTTCATTGCACTGTTCTTTCGAACGGTGCAAGGTTTTAACACCATTGGTTTTTTTTAATACACCATTCTACGAAGTCTCAGTTTCTGGCCCGACCTCCGACCGGCTCGCGCCGCTCTGCGGTCAGGCTTTCCGCTGAAGCTCCGCTTCAGGGTGCCCATTCATACATAATTTTTCAGAGAACAAACCCTTTCCTGTTTTCGTACTTCACAGGTACGGGTGATTTGGCTTGTCGCAGCGTGAACCGCGACTGTGTTTATATCTTACCAAACTCGGGCGGATCTTGTCAACTACTTTTTTTCTCGTCGGAGGAACCGTCTTGTTGAAGCTGACGCTTCAAGGTTTTTTATTTTTTTCTGGCGCGTTTCCTGCGCCGTTTTGAAAGATCGAGACCGCCCGTTCCTGGTACTGCGGTTTCCGACAACACGGATATTATAGCAAAAAATTTTTTCCTGTCAAACGTTCTTGAAAATTTTTTCCCCGGTCCCCGGGCGCCGCGGCGCCGGGAGTTCCGGTACGACGCGGTACCGGAGCGGGGCGGCCGCCGGGCACCGCCCGATAGCCCCGCACAGGAACCCGTCGCGGTTCTCCCCGGAATATTCTTGAGGAATAATTAATATATTACAAATACAAACTATTTATAAATATAATTATTGCGAGAGTTTTTCAAAGAACTTTTTAGGCCTGCAGCCCTTGGGGGCCATGCCCTTCAGGGCCAGCTCGCGGCAGACATCTCCGCGGGCCACGAGGTCCGCGTAGCTTCTGTCCGGGCAAAGCTCGAAAAATTTCGCGTAATCGGCGGCGGCCTCCTTCAACTGGCCGCTCTCGGAACGGATTTCGCCGCGGCCCTGGTAGGAATAGGCGTCCTCCGGGTCCAGCGACAGGCGCTCCCCGAAATCCAGGAAAGCGTCGGCGTTGAAGGCGTCGCGTTCGGAGCCGGAAGCCTGCCGCGCCAGAAGGCGGCGCACGAGGGCCCTCTGGTAAAGCGCGTAGCCTTTCTCAAGGCCGCGGTCCAGTCCTATGGAAACGGTCAGGTCCTCGACCGCCTCGGCGTAACGGCGCATGTTCTTGTAGGCGGTCCCGCGCTTCAGGTAGGCCTCGGCCGAAGAACTGCTGATGGAGATCTCCTCCGTGAAGACGGCGGCGGCTTTGTCGGGATGCAGCATCATGAAGCTGGTCCAGGTAAGATCGCGGCCCGTCGCCTTGTTGAAAGCGGGCACCACCCTGCGGCGGAAACTCTTCGCTTCCTCGGACGGAGGCTGCTTTTTTTGGGCGGCCTCCTCCGAGGCCTTCGCGCGCAGTTCGCCCAGGAAAGCGGAGAAAAGTTCCGGCGAGGAAAGATCCCTTACCGACGGCTCCGGGGTCTGGGCGAAGGAGCGCGCAGGGAGAACGAAAAGGGCCGCAGTAAACAGAATTTTTAGCATGAGCGCCTGAAAATTTATATTATCTACCATTATATTATACCGCCTTACGGAGACATATGAGCATTCATAAGAGCCAGCCAAAGGGACTTTTCCTCCTCTTCTTCGTGGAGATGTGGGAGCGATTCTCTTATTACGGCATGCGCGCGCTGCTGGTGCTGTACATGGTAAAGGCGTTGCAGTTCAGCACCGAAAAGGCCGGTCATGTCTACGGCTGGTACACCGGCCTGGTATACCTTACCCCGCTGCTGGGCGGTTACATCGCCGACCGATATATGGGACAACGCAAGGCGATAGTCATAGGCGGGACGCTGATGGCCCTCGGCCATTTCGCCATGGCCTTCCCTCCGATACCTTTCTTTTTCGGCGCGATGATACTGCTGATACTGGGCAACGGCTTCTTCAAGCCCAATATTTCGACCGTCGTCGGCTCGCTCTACGAAGAGAACGATCCGCGGCGGGACGGCGGCTTCACTATTTTTTACATGGGCATAAACGTCGGCGCCTTTTTCTCTCCTCTGATCTGCAGCACGCTGGGAGAGAAGATAGGCTGGCACTGGGGCTTCGGCGCGGCCGGGGTAGGCATGGTCATAGGCCTGGCGATGTACCTCTGGGGGCAGAAGGCGCTGCTGGGAGATAAGTGCATGAAACCAGCCGCGCCGCAGAAGAATTACTGGGTCCCGGCGACCCTGGTAGGCGTGGTCGTCTTTTTCCTTATCGCCAGCGCCTTCCAGATCAACGGCCTTGACATAAAGGGGATGATACCCCGGTGGGTATACGGCACTGCGGCCCTGCTGGTCGCCATAGGCCTGGCCTACGCCTATGCCTCGAAACCGGAGAAATCCACTCTTACCCATGTCGAGAAGCAGCGGCTCGCCGTCATCTTCATCATGGTTTTCTTCACCATCTTCTTCTGGTCCGCGTTCGAGCAGGCCGGCAGCTCGCTGACGCTGTTCGCCGACCGGGAAACGAACAGGTGGATAGAGCTCTTCGGCTGGCGCTGGGAAATGCCCGCCGGTTATTTCCAGTCGCTCAACCCGCTGTTCATAGTGCTGCTCGCGCCCTTCTTCTCCAATATGTGGATAAAGCTGGCGGAAAAAGGAAAAGAACCCTCCAGCCCCATCAAGTTCGCGATGGGCCTCGGCCTCCTGGCCTTCGGGTTCGTGATCCTGATAGCGGCCGCGGCGGCCTATCAGCAGAGCGGGCCGGTCAGCGTGTTCTGGCTGGTCGGAGCCTACTTCTTCCACACGCTGGGCGAGCTCTGCCTCTCCCCCGTCGGCCTGTCGCTGGTCACCAAGCTGGCGCCGGTGCAGTTCGGTTCGCTGATGATGGGCGTCTGGTTCCTCTCCAGCGTGGCGGCCGGCTTCGTAGGCGGCGCCTTCGCCGGCAATTACGACGCAATAGACCACGTGCGTTTCTTCATGATCCCGACGGCGACGGCCGCGGGCGCGGCGCTGGTGCTGATACTGATAACGCCCAAACTGCGCAAGTGGATGCACGGCGTGCATTGAACGCGGAAAGCCGCGAAAGAGAAAGCCCGGGACCGGTCCCGGGCTTTCTTCTTTTCGCCGGTAAACTTCAGAAAGTGCGGACTATCGAGGCGCTGAGACCGAGGCCGTGGAACTGCGGGACCCGGCCGGAGAAGGACCTGTAGCCTTCCGCGACGACGTTGGCGCGCCAGTTCGAATCGGGGAACTGCCACTCGTACCCGAGGCCCAGGTTCCAGGCTTCGCGCCAGCCCAGCAGGGGTTCGTCGAACTCGGCTTTACGCGCGCCGTAGAAATTATGCAGCGAGACGCCGCCCCTGACCAGCATATAGCGCGTATGGGGAGTGCCCAGCGGTATCAGCGCCAGCTCTATCCCCGCCGGTATCTCCAGGTGCGAGAGCCTGGCCCCCGCGCCGTCGAGTTTGACCTGCGAATAACGGCCGTACCTGACGCCCGCGTAATATCTCACCCAGGAGAACAGGTGGCCTCCGACCAGCAGCCGCGGGCCGAACCCGGAAGCCTCGTCGGAGATCTTCGCCGCCGAATCGTCCGCGGAAAGCGATTCCGCCGAAAAGCCCAGCGCCGCGTAACGCGCCTTGCGGACCCGCGCGGCCGCCGCCGCGCGGCCGGAGGCGGCCTGTGTCCTGACCTGTCCCTGCGGCACGGGCGCCTGGTCGGAGCGTATATATCTAAGGAATTCCTGCTTCTCTTTCTCGGTCCAGGCCGCCTGCGAGCCCAGGTCGGGCAGTTTCTGCGCTCCCGACGCGCAGGGAAGCAGGAACAGCAGGCCGATCAGCAGCGGGGATGTTCTCACGGCAGAAATTATATTATATTAGCCCTATGAGCCGGACTTTCGCGCTTCTCCTCGCCGCCGCCTGCGCGCTGCCTTCGCCCGCAGCGGCCAAGTCCATCGCCCAGGCCCGGGCCGAGGTCGTGGACGCGACGATGGTCTACCTGAACACGCCCTACCTCTGGGGCGGCATGCACCCGGACACCGGCATGGACTGCTCGGCCTTCGTGAAGCTGGTCTATGCCCGGGCCGGGCTGGGACTGCCCCGCGTCTCGCGCGACCAGTTCAAAGCGGCCGGCAGGCTCCCCCCGGACGGCGTGCTGCCCGGCGACATCATTTTCTTCGCCATGAAAAATCCCGGCACGGCCAAAGTGGACCATGTCGGGATATACGCCGGGAAAGGTTTCTTCGTCCACGCCTCTTTCACCAACGGCGTGCACATCGACTCCGTACAGAACCCCTACTACTACGCCCGCCTCGTAGCGGTACGCAAGCACCCGGGCTTCTAAGCCCGGAGGCCGCCGGACCGTCAGGCGGAAATGACGGCCTTCCCCCCCATGTATTTCCGCAGCGCTTCGGGTACGGCTACGCTGCCGTCGGCCCGCTGATTGTTCTCCAGCAGCTGTATCAGTATCCGCGGGGTGGCGATGGCCGTATTGTTGAGGGAGTGCGCGAACTTAAGCTTCCCGTCGCGGTCCCTGTAGCGTATATTGAGGCGCCGGGCCTGGAAATCGTGGAAATAGGAAGCGGAATGCGTTTCGCCGTATTTCCCTTTCGAAGGCATCCAGGCCTCGATATCGTATTTCTTGACCTGGCCCAGCCCCAGGTCGCCGCCGCAATTGACCACGACACGGTAAGGGATGCCGAGCTCCCGCAGGAGCTCCTCGGCGTTGGAGAGCAGTTCCTCGTGATGCTTCACGCTGGTCTCGTGCGACGCTTCGCACAGTATGACCTGCTCGAACTTCATGAACTCGTGGACCCGGTACAGCCCCTTGGTGTCCTTGCTGTAACTGCCGGCCTCGCGCCTGAACGCCGGGGAGAAAGCCAGCACCTTTTTAGGCAGGTCTTCCGCCGCCAGCACCTTGTCGGCGAAATAGCCCATCGCCGCCACTTCGGCGGTCCCGGCCAGGTAGTCCGAGTCCTGCGTCCTGTAAAGATCGTCCTCTCCCTGCGGCAGGAAGCCGGTGCCCAGCAGCGATTCGCGGCGCACGAGCGAGGGCGCTATCATCATCGAATAGTCGGGATGCCGCGCCCTGAAAAGATCGGCCGTCAACTGCCAGACGGCCAGTTCCAGTTCGGCCCCTTCGTTCTTCAGGAAGTAGCCCCGGAAGCCGGCCACCTTCGCGCCGGTCTCGAAATCGGCCAGGTCCAGCTTCTCCATCAGCTCGATATGGTCCTTGGGCCTGAAATCGAACCTGGGGACCTCCCCCCACGTCCGCAGCTGCACGTTCTCCGCGTCGCTGGCGCCTTCCGGCACGGAAAGGTCCGGGACATTGGGAACGCGGAGCATGAGCGAGTGCCATTCGGCCATCGTCTCCTTGAGCTTCTCCTCCTCCTTCAGGAGGCGTTCCTTCAGCGCTTTCATGCCGGAGATGACTTCCGCCTTCTCCGCTTTGTCCTTTATCTGCGGCAGCCTCAGGGAGACCTCGTTCTGCTCGGCGCGCATTTTTTCTATCACCGCCAGGAGTTCCCTCCTGCGGTCGTCGGCCGCGAGCAGCGGCGCGGGATCGAAATCCAGGCGCTTCTTCTTAGCGCCGGCGAGCACGAGGTCCTTGTTCTCTCTTATGAATTTTATGTCCAGCATGGGTATCCAGAACGCCTAAGATACGGCGGTTCCGGGCCGGACCCGGTGTCCGGGGAACGCCGGATTCATGGTAGCAAATGCGCGGCTCGGCCAGAAAGCGGCGGCCCGGCGCGGCCGGGGTCAGACCGGCAGGACTTCCCTAGCCGCGGCGCGGCGCAGGCGGAACTTGGCGAGCTCCCCTATCAGCATGCCGGAAACTATCAGGAAGCCGCCGGCGGCCTTGATCCAGAAGAACTCCTCGCCGCCCAGCGTCCAGGCGAAGGCCGCGGCGAAAACCGGTTCGAGCGTGAAGATGATGCCGACCTTGAAAGGGTCGGACCGCCGCTGCGCGAGCATCTGGATGTAAAAAGCGGAGAGGGTGGGAAAAAGGGCGAGGAAGACGATTATCCACCAGCCCTTCGCGCCGGACACGGTCATCGGCCAGCCCATCACCGCCGCGAAAAGCATGGCGGCGACGCCGGTTATCCAGAACTGGTGGAAAGCCAGCAGCAGCGGGTCGGCGTCGGACTTCACATAGCGGTCGGTTATTATGAGGTGGCCGGAGTAGGCCATGGCGGCCACCAGCGTCAGTCCGTCGCCGAGATTGAACCCCCTTACACCTCCTGTCAGCAGCCACATGCCGGCTATGGCCAGGAGCGCCGAGACCACCTCCATCCGTTTCGGCTTTTCGCCGCGCGCGAGGAACATGAAGACCGGGATAAAAATGATGAACAACCCCGTTATGAAGCCGGAATTGGACGCCGTGGTGAACTGCAATCCCGCCGTCTGGGTCATGTAGAGCAGGCAGAGGAAAAAAGCCAGGCCGAAGCCCTCTTTCATGTGGCGGGAGAACGAGGGCCGCCTCAGCGCCCAGGGCAGGATGGCCAGCGCGGAGATCAGGAAGCGTATCCCGACCATGGTTATCGGGTGGACATTGTCCAGCGCGGACTTGGTGACGATGAAGGTAGAGCCCCAGATGGCCGCGCAATAAAAAAGGCCCAGGTCGTAGAGGGCCGCGGTCTTTGGATCGGTCTTCATATACAAGGGGCCCGGTCAGGGGGCCATGACCTTCATCACGCAGCGCGCGCAGTCGAATTCCAGCCGGAAGCGGCGGCCGCCGTCCATGACCAGGAACAGCGGTCCGGCATTCCCCCTGCCGGGACAGACGCCGTGCGCCCGGCGCAGGCAATGCTTGACGGTCATAAGTTCCGCGCCGCGCAGGTCGGCGCCGCCCTCGGCGGCCGAAGATATCTTCTTCACGCCGTGGCGGCGGTAGAAATCCGCGGCCGCGCGGTTAAGGACATTGCCGCGGTAGTCCAGCGTTTCCGACGGATACGGGAAATCGTTCCTGGCGACGGGCGCTTCCTCGCGGGGAGAGGGCGGCGGGGCCTTTCCCAGTTCTTCAAGGACCTCGCGCCGCAGGGAATTGAGCGCCGAGGCGGGGACGAAAAAAGTTCTCGCGGGCAGGGTCAGTTCCAGAAGATAAAAGCCCGAACCGCCGGTCTTGCCCAGCTGCCGGCGCATGGTCTCCAGGGCCATGGCCGGGTCCTTGGCCCGTTCTTTCGCCAGGAGCGCGCGGGCCGAGGCCTTCCGGCCGGCCTCGTCGGCGGCGGCCAGTTCCAGGCCGTCGGCGGTTTCCGACAGGGTCAGCGTGACGCCCAGTTCCCGGGACGGGACCGCCTTTTCCAGGGAACGCAGGAACTCCCTGTCGAGGTTGCGGCTTACCAGGTCCCCCTCGCGCACCAGGGAGGCTTTGTCGGAATAGACTCGTCTGCCGCTGACCCGGTTGACGGTCAGACCGCTGAGCTCCCCCCGCGCGTCGAAAAAGCTCAGCCCGTCGCCGCAGTTCACGGCCTTGTCCAGGACAAAGGAATCCCTCCGCGTCTCCCTGGCCCGGCCCAGCGGCTCGCCCGCGAACTTGGGCGTGGCCGGCGAGCCCATGTTCTTATCCGGGCCGTTGAGGCAATAGGCGGTGTAGCCGCGGTTGAAGGTCTTGGCCGGGTCGGGTTCGAAACCGGGCTCGCATTTTCCGTAAGAAGCGCGGGCGTAGCCGCCTTTGACCAGCAGGGCGTCCAGTTTCCTTCGGTAGAAGGCGACGACGTTGCGGACATAGTCCCTGTCCTTGAGTCGTCCCTCTATCTTGAAGGAGCTCACGCCGGCGGCCGCCAGGGCGCCGAGCTGCGCGGAGTGGTTCAGGTCTTTCAGCGAGAGCAGATGCGCGGGGCCCGCCAGTTTCTCGCCGCCTTCGTTCTCGAGCGACATTTTCAGCCGGCAGGGCTGGGCGCATTCGCCGCGGTTGCCGCTGCGGCCGCCCAGGTAGAAGCTCATACGGCACTGGCCGCTGCAGGAAACGCAGAGCGCGCCGTGCACGAAGAACTCCAGGTCCACCGAGGTCGCGGCGCGTATCTTCTTTATCTCGGGGAGGGAAAGCTCCCGCGCCAGTATCACCCGCCGGAAACCCGCTTTCTCAAGGAAGAGCGCTTTTTCCGGAGTGGAGTTGTCGCACTGGGTGCTGGCGAAAAGAGGTATGGGCGGCAGGTCCTGTTCGAGCAGGCCCATGTCCTGTATTATCGCGGCGTCGGCGCCGGCGTTCCAGAGGTCGCGCAACAGCCTTACGGCGCGCGGCAGCTCGGCGTCGGTCAGCAGAGTGTTGACGGCGGCGTAGACGCGCGCGCCGTACTTGCGGGCGTGGGCGGCCAGTTTCTCCACGTCCTTGACCGGGTTGGCCGCGGCCCGGCGCGCGCCGAAGGCCTCGGCGCCGATATAGACGGCGTCCGCGCCGCAGTTGACGGCGTCCAGGCCGCAGGCCAGGTCCTTCGCCGGCGCCAGGAGCTCGAGTTTCTTCATCCGGCGGCCTTGTCGAAAACGGCGAGGTTCGCTTCCAGGGCGCGTCCGCCGAGCGTGTCGGCCAGCGCGGACCGGAGCGTTTCGCGCGTAAATCCCGGCGCCAGTCCCAGCGCCGCCAGCCGGCCCAGCAGCGCCGCGTTCTGCATCCGGGGATCGGAAATACCCTCCACCGAAACCCGCGCGGTTTTCCCGCCCAGTTCCGCGACCTGCGCCTCCACTTTCTCCGCGGACGGGTAGGCGCGCAGACCGGTGCGCACCGTCACGGGCTGGTAGACCGTGTCGTAATACAGCAATGTCCCGCCGGGCTTGAGCGCGTACAGCGCGCCGCGCAGGCCTTCGAGCCGTTCCAGCGCAAGCACGATGTCGGCCTGTCCCTCGGGCACGCGCGGCGTCAGGGCGTCCCCGCCCAGCCGCAGGTGGGACGAGACGCTGCCGTGGCGCTGCGCCAGGCCGTGGGTGTCGCAGCCGCGCACCTCGTGTCCCGCCGCCTCGGCCGCCGTCGAGAGCGCGGCGGCCAGCACGCCTATCCCCTGGCCTCCCACTCCGCAAATATAGACGTTGAAAGCCATCTTATTTCCCCTCCCCGCCCTTTTCGCGGACTATGGCCGCGGCTGGGCAGGTCTGCACGCAGGAGCCGTCGCCGATGCAGAGCTCCGGATGCACCGTAACGGAGCCGGCGTCGTGCTTCACGAAGGACGGGCAGGCGAACTCGGCGACGCAGGTGTAATGCCGGGCGCATTTCGCCTGGTCCACGGCCACTCTGGACGGTTTCAGACCTGGGTTCCTGGCCTTTGCCTCGCGCATGAACTTGAGCATACAGGGGTGGCGGGCTATGACCACGGCGAAGCCCTTGTGGTCCATCGCCTCTTTCAGCGCGGCGGCCAATTCCGCCTGCTTATAGGCTTCCACGTCGCGCAGGAATTTGACGCCCATCGCCTCCAGCAGCCGCGGCAGCGGTATCTTGTCGCCGATCTCGCCCGTGCCCGCGCGCGGCTGATGGCCGGTCATCGCGGTGGTGCCGTTCTCGAGCAGCACCAGCGTGATGTCGCTGTCCTGCACCACGGCGTTCACTATGCCCGGCATGGCCGCGTGGAAGAAGGTGGAGTCGCCCAGGAAGCTGACCACCTTGCGCGAGGAATTGCCCAGCGCCAGGCCGGCGCCGGTGGAGACGGAGTGTCCCATGGACAGCAGCACCGTCCCCATCTCGTAAGGCGGCATGAAGCCCATGGAGTGGCAGCCTATGTCCGCCACCGTTATCGCGCCGGGCGGCAGCGCGCGCTTCACGGCGTGGAAGGCCGAGCGGTGGCCGCAGCCGGGGCAGAGCTGCGGCAGGCGCGCGGCGGGCTCCTCCGCGGCGGGGCGCGGCGGCGGCGCCTTGAAATGCTCCGGCCAGGCGGAGGCCAGCATGGCGGCCGCGCGCGGCGGCGTCATCTCGCCCATCAGGTCGGACCGCTCCTTCCTGGAATGCACCCGGCATTTCAGCCCGCGGTCGAAGGCCAGGGCCTTTATCTCGGTCTCCAGCACGCGGTCGAGGTCCTCCAGGACGAAGACCTCTTCGTGCGAGGCCAGGAAATCGGCGAGTTTCTCCGACGGCAGAGGCCAGGTGCAGGCCAGCTTCAGGACGTCGGCGGGAGCACCGGCGGCGGCGACGGCCTCTACGGCGCAGAGCGCCGGCAGGCCGGCGGAAACTATGCCCAGCCGAGCGGGACCGGAGGCCGCGGGGAACAGGCGGTTCATGGCCGAAACGTCCATCAGCCGGCCGAACTCGTCCTGCTTGCGCAGGGCCTTCTCCTTCAGGGGGAAAACGGTGGCGGCCACCGGCACATAGGGCCCGTTCTTAGGGTCGAACCCGGGCTCCCAGCCCGCCGCCCCGTCGGGCAGCGGCCCGAAATCCACACGTTCGCGGGCGTGGCAGACATGCGTGGTCAGCCGCAGGAAAACCGGCATCCTGAGCCGCCGCGAGACGGCGGCGGCCTCCAGGAACATCCCGCGCGCCTCGCGCGGCGTCGCCGGCTCGAGCATGGGGATATAGGACATGCGGGCGAAATGCCTGTTATCCTGCTCGTTCTGGGAGGAATT
Organism: Elusimicrobiota bacterium; assembly: GCA_019135865.1. GTDB lineage: Bacteria > Elusimicrobiota > Elusimicrobia > Elusimicrobiales > UBA9959 > UBA2231. Next base: position 280,789 of record JAGVVD010000052.1, on the reverse strand, counting down.
GGCGCCGGGGTCGTCGCCGAGTATCACCACCATGCCGCCTATCAGCTCCATCATCGAAAGCTGTATCAGGGAATCGGCGGCGACATTGAGCCCGACCGACTTGAAGAAGCAGGCGGACAGATGCCCGTTCAGAGAAGCGCCCGCGGCTTTTTCCAGCGCGACCTTCTCGTTGGTCGAGAACTCGAAATAGTACGGGCGTTCCTCTTCCGGCGCGCCGAGCAGGGCCGCGCCTATCTCCGGCGTGGGGGAACCGGGATAGCTGGTCGCCACTTTCAGCCCCGCCTCCGCCATCGCCCTGGCCAGGGCGTAATTGCCCATAGTGAGGCCGGTGAAGGCGTCCCGCCTGGTCATCAGTTCTTTCAGGGAGATCATTTCTCAGTCCCGCTTCACGGCCTTGTACTTCCGGTCCTGGTCCACGGGCTCGACGTAAGGGCCGTTCCAGGCCGTCTCGAAAATATCCCCCAGCGCCCGGGCCATGGACTCGCCGTCCATTATCACCGCGGCGTCGCGCGTGCCGTAGAAGTAGCTCTTGCCCCAGTTGGAGGTGCTCAGGTAGGAGACCTTCCCGTCGGCGACGGCGTACTTGCAGTGCTCCACGCGGGCGAAAGGCACGAAGCCGCCGCTGTGCTGCGGCAGCGAGGAGATCTTCACGCTGACGTTCTTAGCCTTCGCCAGTTCCTTTATGTACTTATCGTCCTTCTTGCCCATCGTCCAGTCGGCGAAAATGAGCCGCACTTCCACGCCGCGGCGGCCCGCGGCGCGCAGGGCCTTGTCCAGCTCGAACCAGAGCGTGCCGTCGTAATCCTTGATGGCGTAGCTCATGACCTGCACGTAGAGGCTCTTTTTCACTTTCTTTATCAGCCGCAGCAGCTCCTTTATTTCCGCGCCGAAAGAGGCGGGGCGGGACTTCACGGGGCTGAAGGAGAGATGATACGAGACCGGTTCGCCGTTGAAAGAGGCGGCCTCCGGCTTTTTCCTGGTGACCGGCGCGAAGTCCGGCTTCCGGAAGCGCTTCGTCGGAGCGGCGCCGCCGGCTATGGCCCAGTCCTCCTCGAATATGGCCGCGAAGGTCCTCGCCGCCCTTTCGCTCTTTATGCGCAGGCCGAGCTCGTGTATGTGCCGCAGCGCGCGCCAGTCGAAATTCTGGCTGCCCACGAAGACCTCGCGGCCGTCCACGATGAAGAACTTGGCGTGCTGCACCCCGCCGAAAGCCTTGCGGTAATCGATCACCCGCCCCTCGATATTCTCCAGGGCCCCGAGCTCCTTGAGCGGCCCGGCGCTCTCGCCCATCATGAGCTTGTCGACTATTATCCTCACCTTCACGCCCCGGGCCGCGGCGCGTTTAACCGCGTCCAGCACCGGCTCCATAGGCTCCCCGGGCTTATGCGCTATATAGTACTGCTCTATGTCCAGCGTCGCGGAAGCCCCGTCCATCATCTCCGTCCAGGTCTCCACGGGTTTCGCGGCCAGCGCGGACCCGTATACCGTCTCTTCGGGCACGCTCTGCACCAGCGTAAACTCGGCGGCCCCCGCCGCCGCAAGACAGGCGCCGAGCAGCGCCGCGGTCAATTTCATAACGCGCATCTTTACCTCCGGGTAACGGTCTTTTTCAAAAAGCTCCGGCCGGTGTCCGGCCTTACGCGCGGGGAGCCTCCCCTCGCGCGGTCTTCCCTGCCGTACTAAATTATAGTTTATAAATTAAGTATACTTTCACTATCCAGACTATCCGCCGGAGGAGTCCGCAATGAAGAAACAGATCCTCGAAAAAATAGCTTCCTACCAGGACTACGCCGTGGAGCTGCAGCGCGGCCTGACCGCGATACCGGCCCTCGCCCCCTCCAGCGGCGGCGACGGCGAGTACGACAAGGCCAAATGGCTCGAAGGCGAGCTCAAAAAACTGAAGTTCGACTCCATCGAGTGGATAAACGCCCCGCAGCCCGAGGCCAGGAACGGCATCCGCCCCAATATCATAGCCCGCTACAAGGGCAGGAGCTCCGCCAGGACCATCTGGTTCATGAGCCACCTGGACATAGTCCCGCCCGGCGAGATGAAGCTCTGGAACTCCGACCCGTACAAGATGGAGGTAAAGGACGGCAGGCTTATCGGCCGCGGCGTCGAGGACAATCAGCAGGCGATAGCCTCCAGCATACTGGTGGTCAAGGCCATGATGGAGCTCGACTACCGCCCGGAGTACGACATCGCGCTGCTGTTCTGCGCCGACGAGGAGACCGGCTCCGGCTTCGGCGCCGACTACATCTCCGAGAAGCGCCCGGATATTTTCGGCAAAGAGGATGTCTTCTTCGTGCCCGACTCAGGTACCGAGGACGGCGCGATGATAGAAGTGGCCGAGAAATCGATACTCTGGATGAAGGTCGTAACGAAAGGCAAGCAGTGCCACGCCAGCCGCCCTTCGCTGGGCGTCAACGCCTTCAAGGCCGCCAGCGACCTGGTGACGCGCTTCCAGAAGCTCTACAGGAAGTTCCCCAAGAAGGACCGCCTCTACGAGCCCCCTATAAGCACCTTCGAGCCCACCAAGAAGGAGAACAATGTCCCCAACGTCAACACGCTGCCCGGCGAGGACGTGTTCTACATGGACTGCCGCGTCATGCCCTGCTACCAGCTCGCCGAGGTCAAGGCCGAGATGCGCCGCATGGCGAACGAGGTGGAGGCGAAATACGGCGTGAAGATAGAGTTCGAGCCCCAGCAGGAATCGCAGGCGGCGCCCCCGACGGACCCGAAAGCGCCGATAGTGCTGGCCCTCAAGAAAGCCATCAAGGAAGTGCTGGGTGTGAAACCCAAGGCCTACGGCATAGGCGGCGGCACGGTCGCGGCCTTCTTCCGCCGGCTCAACCTGCCGGTGGTGGTGTACTCGCGCCTCAACGAGAGCGCGCATATGCCCAACGAATACTGCGTCATCGACCACATGATGGGCGACGCAAAAGTCTTCGCGGTCACCACGCTGCTGCTCTGCAAGGAGAAATAGAATGAGCGAGGTCTGGGACAAGAAAGATTACGTCGACCGCTACAACGACATCTACGCCCCCGGCGAGAAGGAACTGCTGGCGGCGGCCGACCTGCTGGAGCTCAACGCCGACGACGATCTCGCGGACCTGGGCTGCGGCAAGGGCGACTTCATAGCCTCCGCGCTGCGCCTGGTGCGCAGCGTCGTGGGGGTGGACTCCTCGCCGCATCAGATAGACGAGGCCCGGCGCCGCTTCAAAGCGGAACCGCACGTCGAGATACTGGAGTCCTCGTTCCAGGACTTCGACCCGAAAGGCCGCTCTTTCACCAAGGTCTATACCCGCGACGCGCTGCACCACATCAGCGACGCGGACAAAGCGGTCTTCCTGAAAAAAGTCTCCTCCGCCATGAAGCCGGGAGGCCTCTTCCTGCTGGAAGACGCCATCTTTGATTTCCCGGCCGCCGACCTCGACGCCAACTGGGACGCGCTGATGGCCGAAGCCGAAAAATATTACGGCGAAGCCTGGCGGACCAGGAAAAAGGAAGTGACCGGCTATATCCGCAACGAATTCCCCACGGGACTTCCCGAGATCAAAAAGATGGCGGAGGCCGCCGGCTTCAAGGTCCTCAAGACCTCCCGCGACTGCATGTTCTTCCACTCCCTGCTGCTGGAAAAGAAGTAGCGCCGCTACCCGCCCGCCAGACCGAGCAGGGCTAAACCCTCCCACAGACGCTCGCCGGAACCCTCCCCCTCCCATCCGGTAAAACTGTGGACGACCTTCCCGTTCTCAATAAAATAGAAAGCGGGATAGAGGCTGAAGTCGATGCCGTCCCAGTCTCCCGCGGGACGTACCAGGCCGAACCTTATCGCGTGGGAACGGTTCCACTCCCCGACGCCTTTAAAATCGCTGCCGGAGGCCAGCAGTTCGGCGTGTTCTTTCATCACTGACAGGAGGTCCGCGTTCCGTTCGATAAAGTCGAACGCTCTGCCAGTGGGCGCGCAGCCCGGCTGTCCCACGACGACGACCTTTTTCCCCTTCAAAGAGAGCTTCTCCGCGTATACCCCGTCCGCGCCCTCAGTTAAGCGCAGCACGACCTTGCGCCCCTTCTTATCGCCGACAAGCGGCGGAAAATCCTCCAAGCCCGCGTCAGGATACCGCTCAAAAACGTTCCGCGCTTTACGGAACTCCCTGGCGTCAAGGAGCACCGTATAGAAGCGCCGCACCGCCCCGCCGTCCGCGGCGCCGCGCCGTTCCAGTTCCCGGAAAATACCGGACAGGACGGGAAGCCCGTCCTTGACCGGAGAAAAGGCCGTGAAATAATACGCCGCGTCATATGCCCGGAGCAGCTCGCCGGTGTCGTAGCGCGTGAGCTTCTCCTTGTCGAAGGCTCCATCGCGGCGAAGCCCGAGGTATTCGCGCTTGAAGGCCGAAACGAATTCGTCGAAGCGGGCCCGGTCCGACGATCTCAGCGCCAGAACGCGCAGGGCGGTCTCCAGCCTGGCGCTCCGCGAAAACAGCCCCGCGTCCTTCGCGCACGCGCGTAGCGCGTCAATGGTGAGCTCCCCGCGCCACCCCTCCACATGACAGGCCCGTCCGCCGTCCCTTATGAACGTGAAGCTCAACACGGAGGTCCGCGGGATCTCCGGCCAATCAGATTCGGAATGCATCATCCTGAATCCAGGAAAACGGCGGGCGTTCCAGTCGGCCACGGCGTCGAATTCATAAGCCCCAGAAAACAGCGCGCTCCAGGCCATGAACACCGCTGAAAGGGACGGGGCGGCGTCTATCCGCGCAAAGGCGTCCGACAGCTCCTTTTTATCGGGCTCCGAACGGACCAGGATATGAAATCCGGAGGAGACGTCCAGACTTTTAAGGGAAAGAGTGTCCCCATCCGGCGAAAGGTCATAATACCGGCCCGGAGCATCGAGAAAGATCCGCGGCTCTATTATACGGGCGGGGACCCGCTCAAGACCGGCCCCGGGATATTTCAGCGCCAGTGCCCTCGCTCGTTCGAAGGAATGCCTCCTCAGCAACTCGCGCTGCTCCGTCGCCAGTGAACTATCCAGAGCGAGGGCCGGATAGACCGCCAGGGACGATAGAAAATAAAAAAATACTCCGGTCATACGAATATCGTTCAATACGAGAACAAAAACGCCTCGTTACCGTATTATCAGACTCTCTCCAAGCATGACCAGCCCGAAGTTGTAAAAGAAATGGGCCAGCACCGGCGCAAAAAGACCGCCGGTTCTACGGTAGAGCCAGCAGTACATAATTCCACCTACAAAATAAATTGGAATACCGGTAAGATTCAGATGAAAAACCGCAAAGCTGGCGGAACTCCACAACAAAGCCTTTTGCCAGCTCATTCTGCGCAGCAGATAATTGTAGATCACGCCTCTGAACAGATACTCCTCGGCAGCAGCAAGAAAGAGCTGGCTGGCCGCCAAAACCGCGAATCCGGAAACAGGGCTATTTTTTTGCCATTCCACCAATGATGAAGCAATTCCGGTGCTGTCTTTCATCAGCTCAGCGTATGCCTCCGGAAACAGCACATGATATACCGCAAAGTATATTGAAAACCAGGCAAGCCCCGCGGCTGAACAAGCCAGAATTACCGCTGCATGTTTCTTTATCTCCGGCAGTGATGGAAGATGTAAGCCCAAGTCGTCCAGCTTCAGGGATAATTTGCGCCTATAATCCTCGCCGACCAGGATCGTCGTTAAACCCATAAGCGCAACCACCAGCAGGATCTTTATTTTCTCGGGGAGAACCTGCGTCTGCCAGACCGCCATAGCCGGCAGCTGCGCAAACAGATAAAAAATAAAGATCAAAAAAACTTGCTTAATTTCAGTCATTGGGTTCTCTAAGTATCCTATTCGTCCCGTATTGTCCAAGAGGCACTTTACATACTTCAAGAGCGAGTGTGCAATCAACCGCTTCTGGTTATGTCTCAATTCGATATAAGGAAACGAAAAACTTGTATTATATTAGGGGAGGGCTTTATGCGCCCTCCCCTACTATTATTTTCAGCAAGTTCCCTGCGACACACAGTTATGGTCGCTGGTGTCGTTGGGGTCGTTGTAGTTACCGCTATTCATAGCTTCCGAAATATTCGAAACTGCATCGCCTACGGCATCCCAGATGGCATTATTCGTGGCCGCATTGAGAAGTTCCGTGCCGACCACCACAATGGTCGCCAGGTTTTTCTGCTGACTGATGGGGAACGCGACAGACTCCACTTTTGCGGCCAGCGCAGCGTCTTTTATCCATTCCTGACGACCGTCACGGATTATAACCACGCTGCCGTTGGCCGCAAGAATGCGGGTTGACTTATCTGAAAGCTTGTCGACGGCGTCCGAATTTTCTTTGGCGAGACAATAGCCGGCGACCAGCGTTTTGATTTTGGGCTGGGCAACATAATAAGCAGCCAGCATATTATATGCTGCCGGGGATACTTCATTAGAGACGGTTGATACGGGGACCGGGGCAATCGTATCCGCCTCGATGATACCCATAGGGTGAGCATTCACGAAGATGTCATGCAGACTCTGAGGCTTCAGCCCCTTGCTGCCATCGAAATCGACGAGCTCCGCCGCTATAGAGGTCGAAGCCGTCGAGAGAATCACCGCGAACATCGCTATCAGTATGCTGGTCTTTTTCATGATCTTTTCTCCTAACCTTTTTTATTTGTGCCGCTATGCCCAGCGCGGAGCAATTTATATGCCATAAGACTTGCACCCAGGGCGTAACAGGCTGCTAAGCGGAAACTTCCTGGCATACATCCGGTATTTATACGAGAACCCGGACGGTTACCGGTTGGAGACACTGCCGAAACAGTAATTAGGCGGTCTCAAGAATCTAACGCAACACTTTGATACTCTAAAGGGGTTATCAAAGGGAGCGTTAAATGGGAAAAAGTGCATCGTACCGGCGGCTTGATTTGGCCGAGCGGGAAGAAATCAGCAGATCTTTGGCAGCATGGCGAGGCATACGCGAAATAGCCCGCGACTTGGGAAGGAGTCCCAGCACCATTAGCCGGGAAATCAACCGCGCATGGATGAACCGCTACACATACCGTGCCGCCCGCTCCCAGCGTAGAGCCAGGCGAAACGCGGCAAAGCGGCGCAGCGGGAAGCTGAAACTGGACGCCAATCCGAAGTTGTGGGAGTATGTCCGCGAGAAGATTCTGATCCGCTGGTCACCCGGGCAGATTGCTAGTCGGATTAGAAAAGACTATCCTGATAACAGGGTTATGAGGATATCGGCCGAAGCAATATACTGCTACCTGCAGGTGATGCCCCGTGGCGAACTGAAGAAAGAGCTTTTGCGCGCGCTTAGGCAGGGACGGAAAAAGCGCAGGAAGAAAGGGCAGCCTGCGGCCCATGTCCGACGTGAGATGGAAGCGATGGTCGGGATAGACGAGCGGCCGCCGGAAGTGGGAACACGCCAAACACCGGGGCATTGGGAAGGCGATTTGCTGCTGGGAAAGAATCGGCAGTCTGCCTTGGGCAGTTTGGTAGAGCGGAAGACGCGGTTCTTGCTTCTGGTGCGGTTAAAGACCCGGAAGGCAAAAGAGGTGCGGAAGGCGTTCGGACGGGCAATCAAGACGTATCCGGCAGGCGTAAAGCGAACGCTGACCTACGACCAAGGGCGCGAGATGGCAGAGCATCTGAAGTTTACCAGGCAGACGAAGATGCAGGTTTACTTTGCACACCCGGCCAGCCCCTGGGAGCGTGGGACAAACGAGAATACGAACGGCCTGGTTCGCCAGTATTTTCCGAAGGGAACGGATTTCAGCAAAGTGACGGCGTCAGAAATCCGGAAGGCGCAGGACCAGATAAATGGGCGTCCTAGAAGGTGTCTGGAATATATGACGCCAGCAGAGGTCTTTCAGCAGGAAGTGTTGCGTTAGAAACTAGCGACCACCTTATATGTTGTCGCGATATTCTACACAATTAAGTTATTTTTCACATGGTCCAAATATGCCTGGTCTATTTCCAGCGGAAATTCTACATCAATGTCCCCATAACAAACCCGATTACTCCGCCGATTATCCTGTTTCTTTTTTTTACTTGCATATTCCCTGCGCACATCCCCAGGACATGCGCCCCTGATAAAAGGATCCGTTCGGACCTGAGTCCGGGAGGGATCCCCGTATTTCCCACGCTATTGATCGGACCGCGGCCGATTCTCAACTTGCGCTATCAGGAATGGAAGCAACACGGCGCAAAGTACGAATATTCCCATTCTTAAATAAGAGGAGCCCAGGGCAAAGAACTGCATTGCCAAAACTATCACCGCTCCCGCGATCACCCCGAAAAGACCGTATTTTAGTTTTTTGATATGCATAGAAAGTCTTGTTCTGCAGGAAATCGCTCTAAAATTTGAGAAGCAAAATGGATTTGGACTTCTACGAAAGACTAAGAGTGATTGAAAAAACCGCCCCGAATTGGAAGGCAGGGCGGTTTTTGTAGCTTAGTGACTGGGGCGGATCTTGTTCTCCACAGCCTGTATCAGGTATGGCAACAGAAGGATACACGCCCCAAAAACAGCCGTCCGGATCCAACTATTGCCTATACCCTGTATCAGCATTAGCGTCCCTATAACAAACCCTATCACTCCGCCGATTATCCTGTTCCTTTTTTTTACTTGCATATTCCCCTTTAGTCGTTGCCGCTCACGTAATCGTTCACGTCCTGAAAGAAACCATATACCGCGCCCATAACGGCTCCGGCAAGGGTCCCGGAAGCTGCCCCCATTGTCCCATTCGTCAGAGTATGCGCGGGAAAGGCGACTTCGATGTGGCCGTGGGTTTCCGGATGGCTTTCATAGTGATCCGAGTGCGCGGCAAGGGCTTCATCGCTCACCCATTTTGACACTCCCACTCTCTGCAGGCCCAATCTGTTCCCATTATATACAACTCTTATGTCCCTGTCCGCACCCAAGCGGCTGAGAGCCTCTCCGAATCCTGTATTCATGGTCTGATATTTTACCGCCGGCTCCTGAATCGTGGCATTGATTTTCGCAAGCGCTTCCCGGCTTCTTTCAAGGTCGACCAGTGCCTGACCCGCATAATATACGTCCATGAAAATCCCGGGAAGCACCTCTATCTGCCCCTGCGAAGGCATATGCGCCCAATCCGTGTTAAGCAGCCCCAAAGTCGGGTCCTCCTTCGCGATCAACGGCTCCGGCACTGGAATCACACTCTCCAATACCCCCTCCGGTATTATAGTGTGTCCAGCCGCAAAGATGGAGTGAAGAGACTGCGCGGCAAAATTTTTGCCTCCGTCAAAATCCAACTCGATCTCACCGGCTCTGGCGACTGAAGCCGCCGTCAGTATCGCTGTCACCGCTATAAGGATATTGCCTTTTTTCATAATCTTTTCCCCTTCTTCTCAGTTTTGGCCTTTCAGCCTACGTTGAGCATAGAGCAATTTAAATGCCAGCAAAAGGCGGCAATTACTCATTTTTTTGAGCAAAAAAAGCGGTTTTTACCCGTTTTTGCAGGCAAAATGCGTGAAAATATTTTCAGAGGAGAATCTGTTGCGGTGAAACCGGGCTTTTCGCCCGGCTATCTAGACCAAGGCGGCTCTTTGCCGGATACTTTGAGCCAGGGAAGGTGGGAGAACTTATCGGCGCCATGGCCGGTGGCCATGGTAATGTCGGAGAACCCCTTGTCGTGCAGCTCGGCGGCGATGTCCTCGCCTTTGGCGCCATCGGCGAGTTCTGAATCTATATATAAAGGGATGTCGCGCGGCAGGGTTTCAGCGGCGGCCAGCAGTTCCTGCGGGGTTTTATAGGCCTTGAGTTCCGCGCCCGCGGCCTTGGCGGCCATCCGCCAATTCATATGCACCAGCGGATCGTCATCCAGCAGAACCGCGCGCAGACCGGCGGCAGGTTTTGCCGCGGCGGGCAGCGATATCAGGACCGAGGTCCCACTACCCGGTTCCGACTCTATAGCCAAACTGCCGCCCCAGCTCTCGACCGCAGTCCTGGCATGGTACAGACCAAGTCCGGTGCCGCCTGATTTCCCGTGAGTTTCCCCTTTCCGCCCGAGCTTTGAAAGTATTTCCGACGGTATGCCTTTGCCGTCGTCCGCTACTTTTATCAGCACATTGCCGTCATAAGCGGACAGCGTAACAGCGACCGACCCGGCCCTGTCCAGCGCCTCCACGGCGTTATTGACCAGGTTGGAAATTATCCGCTGGAGTTCCTTAGGATCGACCGCGGCCCTGGCCCCATCAGCGGAATTCTGAAAACTTATATTAAGCCCCGGGCGTTCCTTATGCTGTATGCGCTTCTCGGCCACGACCTGCTCGATAAGACCGGCCAGGGAGCAGGTCTCCGCCTTTGCCTTAATCTCAGCGCCGGGAGCGCGGTAACGGCGCAGCAAGTCGTCGGCGATGCCCTGCATGCGCCCCACGGCCCCGTCTATCAGCGTGCGCTGCTCCTCAGGGACGTTCAGCCCCTTCACCGAGGCCCCCAGCGCCGCCAGCGGCGAGCGTATATCGTGCGCCACCTGCGCGGCCATATCCGAAACGGCCTTACTCACGGCCAACTCGCTTTCAAGCTTAGCGGCCTGTTCGAGAGCCCCGCTCATGCGCTCTGTCATCTGCGCGAAAGGGGTACCGATGATACCCGGAGGCAGGCGGGAGATATTCTTCTTTATAGAATCACGGATGATATCGCTTTGGCCAGAAGCCGTTATGGCGTTTATCTCGTTGACGGACTTCTCGATGGCGACCAAAGTCTGGATGGCTCCCATATTGGACACCGCCAGAAGGCCGAGGAAGAAGAAAACCACGGTGATGAAGAGGATATAGTTCTGGGAGAACACCGCCGCGTTCACGTCCACCAGGTCTATCACGTATTTCAAATGCCCCAGCTCGGCGCCGTTTGAGATGAAAGGCACATCACGCGACAGCTGGGCGCGGGGGCGGTCGTAGAGGTTGCCGATCACCGCCTCTTTAAATATCCAGCGGCTGCCCTCGAACTGTATCGGGTGGAAGGTGATCCGCTTTATCCCCTCGTTCTTGATACGCCACATTATGCGCTGCGTCTCGAAAACGTCCCCCTCCAGAAAAGCCTTCTCGAAGTACGCCGCGTTCTGCCGCATCGCCGTCAACAGTTTGTCGTCCGCCACGCGCACCGCGGAAAACACGGAAAAAGCCTGCCAGAAAGCGACGAACACCAGCACCGCCGCCGCGTAGTGCCGCCAATTGTACGCCAATATCCTCGAAAAACTTACTACCATCTAAACTCCGCGATCTCCGGATATTCCAGGAATCCCCTGCCCGCCGTCAGGTTAATTATCTCCCTCGGGTAATAGAACCGGCGGTGGACCTGAAGTAAAGGCAGAAGGACATGCTCCGATGAAAGCATTTCCGCCATTTGCGCGCCCAGGGCATTTCTCTCGTCCGGGTCCCCTTCTAACTGCAAGCGCTCGTAAAGAACGCCCAACCTATTTATCCTGGAATCATAATAGCCGTCAGGTTTAACAAGATAATCGAAGAATGCCGTATGGTCCGGTCTAACGGCGCCCATGGACACGATTACCAGGTCGTATCTTCTCGGCGACTGATAAAGGGTTCGATACATATCCTTGTCCTGAAGCCTCTTTATGGAGACCGGGATACCCGTTTTTTTCTCAAAGTCGGCCATAAATGCGGCCATCTGTTTATCGTTATCTCCCCCTAAATTTATAAAGACGAGAGGGCGCTGTACTTTTTTACGTATGCCTTCCCCGCAATACTGCGTCGGCCTGCCGGGAACGGCCCCGGGAACCCCTACGGGCAGCACATTTCTGATGTCTACAAACTCTTTCCATGTGGGGTATAAAGCGTGACGCAAAGAATCGACGTCCATGCAGTTATAAACTATCCTTCGGACATCCTTATCCGGATGGTTGACTATCAGCACGACCGTTTGCAGTATCGCGCTATCCAGATACGCATACTCCCGCTTAACCCACTCCGGAATGGAGGCTATCTGCATCCGGTTAAAATCATCAATACCCCGATTCGTCAGGTTAGGATCACCGGGCCCGGTGTACTTATGAATCACTACTGCACCAAACCCGTTGGGGACCTCCTTCTTTCTGCGAAGAATTACGACCTCCGGCCGGACGGAAACCGGAAGGTATTCCCCTAGCCCTATCTCCATAATGTCGTCTTTTTTTATCGTGGGCGCGTGCTCGTACAGCGTCAGGAAATCCAGATAACGGCGCATTGGTTTCGTAAAATGCACATGGACGCAGCGGCCGTCCCCGATTATTTCGGAGTACGGAGAAAAAGTCCGCGTAGCGCTGGATATTTGGGACAGGAACAAATCATACGAGAACTTTTCACCGGGCTCGAACTGCAGTGTGGTGTCGGGGCAAAGCACGAAATTACGGGATAAAAGATCCCGCTCCCATCGACTGAGTATCCTGGAATAATAATTCTCGCCATCGTCCGTCCGCAGAATAGGCTCATGAGTCTGCTTTAAGACATAGAACGACATAGTAAGACCAGCATCCGCGGCAGCTATCCTGACAGGGATGTCTCTAAACAAAACATCCCAGGTCCTTTCCTCCGCTGAAAGAGGCGCAGCAGAGATCAGACTCAAAAAAAAGAGGAAACCATGGAAGAAAACCTTTAATGAAAAACCGATAGCAGGTTCTTCGGTAATGATCTGGTTTCTAAATGCGAACATGCGGGGATTAACGACGCTGCTTTTCCGCTTTTATGGAGTTTGAAGCCTGAATAACGGATAGACACGATATCCCACCGGACCGGTTTGCTTCGAACTTGACCTTTAGATTAAGGTCCGGGGAGAAAAAGTTTCTTTCTGATTCCGGAAGGATCTTCAGCGGCGACTGCCCCTCCAACCTTAGTTGTAGATAGGCGCCCACGCTCTTAACATCAAACAGAAGGCCCGTTTCGGATCTGTACGCTCCGCAGTACTTTTCCAGCCCCTTTGAAAAGGCACGCATGGCCTTTGGGCGGCTCTGGATATAATCCGTCCAACCGTACTCGATCGCTATGGATCGCAGAACTTCGCTAATCATAGGGGCCCCGGAATTGGAATTTAATAACAGAACGGCCCCTGTTCCTCCGCGCTTATAGAAAACGAACTTCGCGACAAATCCCTCGTCCCATCCGCCATGATAGAACCTCTGCGCGGAACCTTCTCCTTCGATGAAAAAACCCAGCCCCATATTCTTCGCTATTTTCTGGGGAGTCAGCATGGTTCCGATACTTTTCTTTCCGAAGAACGAGGACTTACCGGCAAGCGCCTTCTGAACCTCGATCATTAAAACGGCGAGGTCGCGCCCGGTACTCCATAGGCCGGCGGCTGCCATTTCGGGATATATGTGATATCCTCCTTTCAACTCTTCCCCATGGTAAGGGTGCCCGTGAGCGATCTTGTTCCTGCGTTTTGACGGAAAAGCCTGATCATAAGAACTGTTCTTTAGGCTAAGAGGCCTGAAAAGGACATCCTCCATTAACCGAGCAAATGGAACTCCTACAGCATCTTCTATGGCCAGTTGCGCAACGGTGACGCCCCCCCCCGAATAGCGCATCGTTGTTCCCGGAATGATATTGACCGTAACCGGGTCCGTATTGGATGGCGGGCCCCCTTTCAATATTTCCACTATACCGGGGATGGGGGCGGAGCGCTTATACCCGGGAAACCCTTGCACCGTCGTCCCGGCAGTATGACTCAGGAGTTGCCGTAGCGTGACTTTCGGTTGCCACCCTCCTCTGCAGGGGAGTTTCCACCTTTTCAAGTACCCATTTACATCACGGTCGAGGTCGATCAATCCGGATTCAACGAGTTTGATCACGGCCAGAGAGAAAACGGGCTTGCTTATCGACCCCGTCAGGAATATCGTATCCCCCTCGACTTTCTCTCTGGTGTCAGCATTCCTGTAACCGAATCCGCCGGACCAGGAAATCCTCCCGTCATCCACTATAGTGATGCTGATCCCGGGGGTCTGATAATACCGCATCCTCTCCTCAAGCCCGCAGGAACGGAAACTTCCCTCCAGATCGGTCTCTACCTGGAGACCGGAGACAACATTGCCTATCTTTTTCTTTTCATCCATGTTTTTACGATATCCGTGGTCTTGAAAATATGCTCGCAGAGAGCGCACGGCGAAGAATGCTCGGGGCGCAGAGACGCGGGGTCTCCCCCATGTTTATCAAACAACTTTCCGAGAACGGCATTACGCATCACCCCATAGAACTCGCTGCTAAAATGAGCCTCCGGAGTCTTATGCAGACAGTATTTACCGAAACCATTATAGACAAGGTTCGCGCAACAAATAGAAAAACCTTTCCCGCAATGATAAACCAACTGGTCGCGATTTGGGCACATCCGCACGAGGACCTTTTTATCGAAAACGAAGTTCCGAAAAGCGACGCCGTTCTTCCTGGCCTCCCCTATATCGCAAATTTTTTGAACCGCGATCTCGAACCTACCTATAGCTTTCAACTCCGATACGACAGTCAAGTCAAACGGGGACTGCAAGGTCGTTACGACCCTGAAACCTATCCCCGATTCCATGCATGCATTAAAAAGATTCTCGAGCCGCGGCTTGGGCAGAAATTCGGCGTGAAACTTGTCGTAAGAAACCTGCACATAGGTTAGGCCGCGTATAGAGGACAGCACCTTCCGGGCTTCCTCCACGCTCGAGGCGAAACTCCCGTTCGTCACAATGCCAAGATTCAGTTTCCTGCTTTCAGGGAAAGCGGACGATATCCTGTTGATATCGTCCACGTAGAGAGTAGTTTCGCCGCCGGTAAAAGAAAACGAAGCGGGCGCGTATCTCCTCACCACTTCGCAGAGGAGCCGCTTCTCCCGCTCTTTCAACGATTTATTGCGTGTGCGCTTGTCCAGCAGGCAATGCCTGCAGTCAAAAGTACATTTAGTTCCGACTACGACGCTGAATTTTCGCAATCGGGACATCGGGCACTATTTATTTCTGTTTAGGAATTGGCAGAGTGTTGGTATTGTCGACAGGAACAGTCCGATCGCCGGCATTGCTGGCCTGCAGCAAAACCACCTTCTGGTCCTGGGTGAGGGAACTCACATACTGTGTCGCCACGCCGGAGGAGAAAACTCCGAGAGAAACCAGAAACGCCGCTATTATTTTGTCATTATTAGCCATTTTTCCCCCTAATTCGAATATTTTGCCATTTTTGAGACTTTTCGTCAATTTCCGATAAAAAAAGGGAAAGCAAAATACTTTTTGCTTTCCCTGGATACATCCGGTTACGGCCGGATCGTGGATACTCTGGGGCCGATCCCCCAAATTACAAGGAAGACTGCGCATATAGTATTGTCCGCGACTCTTGTCTTTAAAAGGGTCCAGGGGCCCATTCCGTCATGGGCCCTACGGGCATCCCTCTATTTCTTCGGCTCCACCCTGTAGCGCTGATGATCCACTATCGAGGTCTTCTTATAGATGCCGCCGATATAGATGGGGGTAAAGACCCCTATCTTGGTCGTCTGCGGGACTATTAGGCTCTTTTTCATCGTGAGCGTGCCGCTGCCGGCGGACAGTTCGTAGCGCTCCGAGTCTATATGGCGGTCGATTCCCGCGGCGTCCTCGTTCTGTATGACCAGAGAGATGTTCCCCTTGCCGCTCTTGAGAGTATACTCCACGACGGCTTCCACATCCAGCCGGTCGTCTACGCGGATGACCGCGTTCTCGGCGGGCTTGATTGACACTATCTTTACCGAACCGTGTTCGGGACCGGCGGTGCAGCCGGCCAGCAGGACGGCGGATATGACAGAAAGACCTATCTTTATCATTTTCAATTTCTCCTTATTTTTTTCGATCCAAAATTCCCTACCGCGCGCCGGAGCAGGCAATAGACATGTCCTTGCGGTATTGGGCGATGGAGCGGCGCGAGAGGTCCACGCCGTGGCGGCTGCGCAGCTCGGCGCGGAGCTTTTCGTCGCTGAAGGCGGGATGCTCTTCGGCGATGGAGCAGAGCCGCTCCAGGTTGACGCGCTTGGAAGTGGGCAGCAGCGTGACCATCGGCGCCTCCAGGCCCCAGGGCATGCGGATGGACTTGTTGGAGACCAGGCGGTTGAGCACGCTGGGATGGACCTCGAGGTTCCTGGCCAGGGTCTTCTGGGAGAGCGGGCGGCGGCGGCCGGGCTCGCCGGTGCGCAGGTAGTCGGCCTGGATGCTGATGAGTATCTCCAGCGCCCGGTAGAGGGTGGTCTTGCGCTTCTCGGCGAACTCAACGCGCTTGAGGACTTTCTCCACGCCGTCGCGCTCGGAGAGCGGCAGGTCGCGCATCATTTCGGTCAGCTTGTCGTTGTCCACTTTATAGCTGCCCTTCCAGATCTCGCGGTGGAAGAAGGCCAGCGCCGGGATGCCGTCCTCGATGTCTATGCCGGCGACCGCGCTGAAAACGACCGACTCCGGGCCTTCGGCGGGGGCCTCAAATTCGGCCTGCATATAGACGCGATTGACGAAATCGCGCAGACGGGCGGCGTCCTCGCGGCTGATGCCGCAGGCGCGGGCGCGTTCGTCGTCGCCCGGCGCGGCGTCCTTGAGGAAGTAATTCTCGAAGTTCTCCTGCCCTATCCCCTGTATCAGTGCGACCAGGTCGCCTTTGCCGTCGGCCAGTTCCGGCAGTTCCCCAGCGGAGAGCTTCATGCCGCGGCCGGCGTTATGAAGGGCGGCATAGCGGGCGGCCGGGTACTCCGAAACGCGCAGCGCGCCGGAGGTCCTGAGCAGCTGGAAGAAGCGGTTCCCCTCCAGCGCGGCCAGTTGTTTCTCGAAATCGTCTTCGCTGAGACCCGCCAGCTGCGCCAGTTTCAGCGCCCCCATAAGGGCCGCCGAAGTCCTGGCGCCTGTGCGCATTCCCGCCCGCATTCCTCTTATTCCCATATGCTCCCCTCCGGAGGCAACCGTTAAACGCAGCGGCCGCCGTAATAACCGGTATAGCCGCCGAAGCTGAAGAACCTTCCGAAGAACGATACCAGCATTGTTAAATTATTGATAAGCATGTCCCCTCCGTATTATAGCCTTTCAAAACGAATAGAGCAATTTAAATGCCAACATTCTTTAGTTAAAACAGGTTCTTTTTCATATTTTTCATGCCGCTTACAGGCGTTTTAAGTATAATATCCGGGGGTTCTTTTCAAAAGAAAATATTTATTTTCATACGAGAAATTATGGAAAAACTCAATATTCTCGTCCTTGAGGACGATAAACTGGCCCAGAAGATCATGGCCGCACAGCTGACCGGCCACAAGCTGGACATGGCCGGGGACCTGAAAAGCGCTCTCGGGTACCTTGGCCGCGATAAATACGATATCGGCTTCTTCGACCTGATGCTCGGCGCGGACGACGACTATTCAGGACTTAAGGCGATAAAAGCCGCCGCGGAGAAGGGCATTTATGCCGTGGTGGTCTCCAGCTCGGACTCCGAGGACATCATCGACAGGGCCTATGAGCTGGGCGCCAGGGACTTCTACGCCAAGGGCAACGAAGAGTCCAATATCGCCGATATCATCCGCAAGTTCGTGCAGAACCGCAAGCTCGACGCAGGCACCGACGTCTTCGAGTCAGCTTTCGTGACGGAAGACCCGGAACTGCGCGCGGCGGTGACCGAGGCGCTGCGCTACGCGCCGACCGACCTGCCCGTGATGATACTCGGGCCGTCGGGCACCGGCAAGACCTCGCTGGCGCGCATTATCCACGACCGCTCGGGCCGACCCGGCGCCTTCGTGGCGATAAACTGCTCGGCCTATACGGAGGACCTGCTCGAGGCCGAGCTGTTCGGCTACAAGAAAGGCGCCTTCACCGGCGCCGGCGAGGCGCGACGCGGGCGGCTGCTGGAGGCGCATAAGGGCACGCTTTTCCTCGACGAGATAGGCACGATGAGCCCGAACATGCAGATGAAACTGCTCAAGGCCATCGAGGAGAAGACCTTCCACCCGCTGGGCTCCGAGCGGCCCGAGACCTCGGATTTCCGGATCATAAGCGCCACGCTGGAGGACCCGAAGGACCTCGTCGCGCGCGGCAGGATGCGCTTCGACCTCTTCCAGCGCGTGCAGGGCTATACGCTCAAACTCAAGCCGCTGAGCGAGCGGGCCGGCGACCTTTTCCCGCTGATACGGCATTTCACCAGGGGCGGACGGCGGCTCTCGTTCACGGCCGAGGCCCGGGCCATGCTGGAGGAGTATAAATGGCCCGGCAACGCGCGCGAGGTCAAGAAATTCGTGGACCTGGTCTGCTGCGGTCCCGAGGGACGGATAGACGGCGTCATCGCCGGGCGGCATCTCAAGCCGCGCGGTTTCTCGGCCGCCGGAGCTCCGGAGGCCCCGGTCCCGGCCGCCGCGCCGCGGCCGGCCGGAGGCGAGAACGACGAACTCTACGCGCTGGCGCTCAGGGACGGCCTGCAGGCCGCGCTGGACAAGCTGGCCGAAGAGATGATCCTGCGCAACCTGGCGGAGAACGGCGGCAAGCGCACCAAAACGCTGGCCGGCCTTAAAATATCGACCAGGATGCTTTATTCCGTATTGAAGAAGAACGACGACGGGGGCGACGATGACCGATGAGGGATCCTCTAAACTGCTGCACGACCTGCGCTCCAAATGCGCCAGCCTCAGGAGCGCGGCCGAGCTTTACAAGGACTGCTCCCCGGCGGAAAAGAAAGAGATGCTGGCTCTGATGAAGCAGGCGGCCGCCGGGATAACGGCCTCGCTGGAAAAGTTGGAGTCAGGCGCCTGACTTCCCCGGGAAAAAAGTTCCGGGACGCCGGTCCATCCCGGCCGGCTTTCCGCCTGAAAGGGCGGAACGATCCCGCCGCCGGCGCGGCCTTTTCTCTCCGATAGCGGATAAATTTAACTTGGTATAATTACGGCGGGGAACCGGACCGTCCCCCTTTCTATGGAGGAAACGATGAATCTTTCAGCCTTCCTGCCCGGGCTGCTGCTCCTGGCCGCGCCGCTGTCGGCCGGAGCCCACGACGCCGGGGCTCTCGGAAAACTGGGCGCGACGGTCGAGACCGACCCAAAATATCCGCCAGTGGTCTCTCATACTCTCAAGAACGGCCTCAAGGTCCTGATCCTGGAAAAAAAGTTCGCGCCGACGGTCTCGTTCGCCATGACCTTCAAGGTCGGCAATGTCGACTGCCCCTCCGGCAAGACCGGCCTGGCCCATGTCTTCGAGCACATGGCGTTCAAGGGCACCAAAACGATGAACACCAGGAACTACGCCAAAGAGAAGAAGGTCCTGGACAGGATAGAGAGGACGGCGCGGGAACTGATAGGCGAGGAAGCCAGGGGCGACGCGGCGGACAAGGCCCGGGTGGACGAGCTGACGAAACGGCTGACCGCCCTGGAAAAAGAGGCGGGCGAACTCTCCGTCTCGGGCGAATTCTTCGGCACTTACGAGAAACTGGGCGCCAACGGCCTGAACGCGGCCACCGCCGTGGACTACACGGTCTACCAGGTCTCGCTGCCGGCCGACCGGGCCGAGGCCTGGATGATAATGGAATCCGACCGGTTCAAGAACCCGGTACTGCGAGAGTTCTACAAGGAGCGCAGCGTGATAATGGAGGAGCTGCGCATGGGCGAGAGCAAGCCCGGCAATATCCTCTTCGAGAACCTCTCGGCCGCCGCCTTCAAGGCCCACCCCTATCACAACCCCACGATAGGCTGGATGGACGACCTGAAGAAGCTGACCCGCACCGACGCCGAGGAGTTCTACGCCCGGTTCTATGTTCCCAATAACGCGACGCTGGCCATAGTGGGCGACGTGGACGCCGCCGAGATGCTGCGCATGACGGAAAAATATTTCGGGGACTGGAAAAAGGGCGAACTCCCCTCCGACGCTTACACGGTGGAGCCGGAGCAGAACGCCGAGAGGCGCGTGAACGTCTTCTTCGACGCCCAGCCCGCCTTCTACATGGGCTTCCACAACCCGGGGGAAGCCCACCCGGACACCCCGGCGCTGATCATGCTCAGCGAGGTGCTCTCCAACGGCAAGACGGGGCGCTTCTACCGGAACCTGGTCGAAGGCAAGAACCTCGCTCTCTACGCCGGCTCGCATCATTCGCTGCCGGGCAGCCGCTACCCCTCGCTTTTCCTGGTGGTCGGCTATCCCAGGGCCCCGCATACAGCCGCCGCCCTGGAGGCCGCCGTCTGGGAGGAACTGGACGCGGTCAAAAAAACCCCGCCCACGGAATGGGAGCTGGAGAAGATAATCAACAACTATGAAGCCGAGATGGTCCGGGGGCTGGAGAACGACCTCAATTTCGCCAAGAACCTCTCCCACAACGACAGGATCATGGGCGACTGGAAATACGACTGGGCGCTGCTGGAGCGCCTCAAACGCGTGAAGCCGGCCGACGTTTCGGCGGCCGCCGGGAAGTACCTGACGCGCTCCAACTACACGATAGTGTCGCTCGCCCCGGCGGCGGCCGGGGACGGCGCGCCGCATGCCTCTCCCTCCCCGGCCGGCGGAAAGGCGGGCGAATGAAAAAAACCATTTCCACGATCCTGCTTTCAGGAGCCCTTATGACTACCGCAGCCCTCTCTTTCGCCGATCACCCCGTGCTGTCCAGGTTCGGCCCGCTGGATTTCAGGCCCGGCAAGCCGGAACGCTACGTCCTGGAGAACGGCTTGACCGTCTATATGCTGCGGGACAATACCCTTCCCGTCGTGCATATCTCGGCCTTCATCAGGGCCGGCAACGCCGCCGACCTGCCGGGCAAGGCCGGCATAGCGCAGATGACCTCCTACCTGGTCAAGGACGGCGGCAGCGCCCGCTACAAGGCTGACGAAATAGACAGGACCCTCGAATACCTCGGAGCCTCCATCTCGGGCGACGCCTTCTCCGAGGAGACCCGCCTGGACATGACGGCGCTCAGGAAAGACCTCGGCAAGGTGCTGGACATCTACGCCGACGTGCTCATCTCCCCGGCCTTCGAGGAGGAAAAGGTCAAGGTCGCGCGCGACTCGGAGCTGGAGGTGATACGGCGCCGCAACGACAAGCCCGACGAGAGCGCGGTGCGGGAGGCCAAGCGGGTGTTCTACGGCCCCTCCCACCCTTACGGGACCCGCACGGAGCTGGAGACCGTGGGCTCGATAACACGCGCGGACCTGCTGGCCTTTCACGGCGCTTTCTACCGCCCCAACAACGCGATACTGGCGGTGAGCGGGGATCTCCCTTCCGATGAGAAGACGCTCGATACGCTGCGGGAAAAGTTCGGCGGCTGGAAAAAGGCGGAGATCGCCGCGGCCGTCATCCCCCCGGCGCCGGAGCTCTCCGACCGCAGGGTGTACTTTATCGACAAGAAGGTGCCGCAGGCCTTCCTCGTGGTCATGCAGAAAGGCACGGATTACCTGGACCCGGACAATTATCCCCTCGCCGTCATGACGGACATACTGGGCGGCGGCTTCCAGTCGCGGCTTTTCAGGGAAGTGCGGACCGCCCGCGGCCTGGCCTACTCGGTGTATTCGGCCAATGCCCGCCGCAGGAACGGCGGCTTCCTGTTCAGCTACTGCGGCACCAAGCCCGAGACCTATTCGCAGGCGCTCTCGGAGATGCTGCGGCAGCTGGAGCTGGCCGGCTCGGCGGCGCCGGCCGCGGACGAAGTGTCGCGCAGCAAGGGCTCGATAGTCAACCCCTTCGTCTTCAAGTTCGCCACCCCGCACAAGCTGGTCTCCGAGCGCGCGCTGGAGGAGCTTTACGGCTTTAAACCCGGCTATCTGGACTCTTTCGTGGCTGACGTCTCGGCCGTCTCCGCGGCGGACGCGCTGAAGGCGGGAAAAAAGTATTTCGACCCCTCGAAGGCCGTGATCTTCGTCATCGGCGACAAGTCGAAGTTCGACCGGCCGCTGTCGGAGTTCGGCCCGGTGACCGAGCTGAAAGAGGACTGAGGAGCGGGCCTCCGCCCCTCACGGCCTCTCAGCGCAGCCGGCCGGACAGGTCCGGGGCCATCTCCTTCATCCTGAGGTCCGGCCCTACGCACACCATATCGGTCACGGCCCTGGCCAGCATGCGGCCTTCCTGGTTCTTCAGGTCGTACTCGAAGCGCGCCCGGAACGGGGTGACCTCCGTCACGCGGGTGTCTATCTCCACCGTGTCCCCGTAGCGGGCGGGGTACTTGTAGTCGATCTCCTGCCGCTTGACCACGAAGCCGAAGCCCGCGTCCAGCAGCGCCTTGACCGACAGGCCGCGCTCCTCCATGTACTCGGTGCGGGCCTCCTCCAGGAATTTAAGATAGTTGCCGTAATAGACGACGCCGGCGCAGTCCGTATCGTGATAGTAAACGCGTCTTTTCATGCTCATTCCCCTATTATCTTGACCATGACCCGCTTCTTCCGGCGGCCGTCGAACTCGCCGTAGAAGATCCGCTCCCAGGGGCCGAAATCCAGGCGTCCTTTCGTGACGGCGACCACCACCTCGCGCCCCATGACGGTGCGCTTGAGATGCGCGTCGCCGTTGTCCTCGCCGGTGCGGTTATGGGCATATCCTTCCTTCGAATACGGGGCCAGGCGCTCCAGCCATTCCAGGAAGTCGCGGTGCAGTCCGCTCTCGGCGTCGTTTATGAAGACGCTGGAGGTGATATGCATGGCGTTGACCAGGCACAGGCCCTCTTTTATGCCGCTCCTGGCCAGTTCGTCCTCGACTTCGCCGGTAATGTCGACCATGGCGCGGCGTTCGGAGGTATTCATCCACAGGTGGGCGGTATGGGATCTCATGCTTCCATTTTACAAAGAGGCGGGGGTTTTTGCTATAATAGGAGCACTATGGCATTCAAATGCGAGATCTGCGGTAAAGCCCCTAAGTCCGGCAATTCCTACAGCCACTCCCATGTGGCGACCAAGAGGCTTTTCAAGCCCAATCTTCAGAAACAGAAGATCATGGTAAAAGGCTCTCCCAGGTCGGCGTACGTCTGCACGACCTGCATAAAGAGCGGCCGCGCGGTAAGACCGGCCCGCTGAAAAGCCCCCCGCGCCCCCTGGCGCCGAAGCCGGCCGCGAGGCCGGCTTTTTTTTCGCCTTTCCGCCCCGCCCCCTAATTAACAACTATTTAATATTTCCTCAATACGCCGCCTGTATAATTATCCTTGAAACCGGCGGCGCAGTCTGCTATTTTATCCGTTGGAGCCCCCAGGGGCCCTATCGTTCGTTTTCAAAGTCAGCGGAGGACGCTAAAAAATGGAACAGGAGCCTAAGCTCGACCCGGCGGCGATAAACGACATCGAGACCGCCAAACTGGCACTGCGCTGGGCGGTGGAGAAGATCCACTCCCTCCAGGACGACAATTCCCGCCTTAAAGAGGACGCGAAGAACAAGACCTCCGCCGTCCGCTCCCTGACCTCCCGGATAGAACAGAAAGAGGAGGTGCTCAGGAAGTGGCAGGGCACCATACGCACCTGGGAAGAGAACTGGAAGACCCAGACGGCCATGGAGGCCGACCTCAAGGCCAAGATCCGCGAGCAGCTGCTCAACGAGGAGACCGCCAACTGGCGGCAGGCCCGGGCGCAGCTGGAGAAGGAGATCCAGGCCCTCAAGCAGGAGCTCGCGGGGAAAGAGGCCGAGATAGGCCGGATAAAGCTCTCCGCGATCGACGAAGCCCGCAGGACGCAGGAGCTCAAGCAGGAGGAGCTGGAAGCCCTCCTTAAACGCCACGAGGACAATTTCGCCGAGCGCGAGAACGCCCTGCGTCTCAAGTACGAGGCGCTGGAAAAAGAGCTGGTGGAGAAGTCCAGGATAGAGGCCGAGCGGAACGACCTGGAGGCGCGCGGGCGCCTGGAACTGCGCGAGCGCGAACTTTCCGCGCTGCACACGGCCAAGGAGGAGCAGCTCGAGAAGTTCCGACGTCAGCTGGAGGACGAGCACCTGGCGAAGATGGCCGAGCTGTCGGAGCGGGAGGCCGTCGCGGGGCGGGAGTCCCGGCTCAAACTGGAAGAAGAGCGGACCCGCCTCCTCGGCGAGCTCGAGAAGGACCACGACGCCCGCCTGAAGAAGATCGAGGACCTCTTCGCCGGCCGCCACGGGGAAGCGCTGAAGCGGCTGGAAGAGCGCGAAACGGACCTGAAGCTGGAGAAGGAAGCCGAGATGGAGGCGATGAAGGCCGCCCATCAGCGCGAACTCTCCGAGATCCGCGACCGCCTGCAGGGGTATATCCGCCAGCGCGAGCAGGAATACGTGGAGATGCGGCTCGAGATGGAGCGGCAGGTGGTGGAGCTCGTCAAGAAGCACGACGAGGAGACCAACGCCGCCTACGAGAAGGCCGTGGAGGAAAGCCGGGAGAAGTGGCGCGAGACGGCCCTGGCCCAGCGCAAGGAACTGGAGGAAGCCGTCGAGGAGAACAACCGCCGCTGGGAGACGGACTGGCGCAAACGCGAGAAGGCCGTGGAAGAGGCCGCCGAGGCCAGGCTCAGGGCCGAGGCCGACAAGCTGCGGCAGGAGAACAGGCTCAAGGAGGAATCCCTGCGAGCGTCGCTCCTTCGCGAACAGAACGACTGGCTGCAGCAGCAGGCGCAGGTCCAGGAGGATTCGCGCCGCGAGCTGGAACTGCATTACGAGGAGCGGCTCCAGGCCGCGCGCCGTTCCCTGGAGGACTCCTATAAAGCCAAGGAAAAGGCCCTCGAAGAGCGCGCCGCGGCCGAAGCCCGCCGGACCTCGGCGGCCTGGCAGGCCCGCGAAGAGGAATGGATCCTGGAGAAGGAACGCGCCGGGCTCTCCGAAAAGGAGCGCCTCAAGGAGGAGTTCCGCAAATACCGCGAGGTCCTCAAGAAGAAATACTCCCATTTCGAGGACGAGCTGCGCCTCAAATACGCCCAGCAGGAACTGGAAGCCGCGGCCGTGCTCAAGGAGCAGCTCGCCGCCAAGTCGGCCGCGCTGGAAGCGCAGGCCCGGCAGGAGCACGACAAGATAAAGGCCGAACTGGAGGCCCAGCGCCAGGCCCTGCGGGACCGCGAGGCCAGACTGGAAGAGACCCTCAAAGAGGTGCGCCGCACACATCACCAGGAACTGCTGGCCGCCGAGAAGGCCGCCGCGGAGAAGCTGCGGACCTGGAAGGAGGAGCAGGCCGCGCTGCTCGACGAAAAACTGCGGCAGCGCGAGGAACTGCTCCGGAACGAGCACTCCGACAAGGCCGCCAGGCTGGAGGACGAGAAAGCCTCCCTGCTGCGCGAGCTGGCCGGCCGGGAGAAGGACCTGGAGACCCGCCTGGAGCAGACCAGGGAGGAATACTCCCTACGCCTGGCCGAAGAGAAACGCCGCTTCGAGGACGCCCTCAAGGCCCGCGAACTGGCCGTCAAGGGCCGGGAAGCGGAGATAGACGCGGCGAAAGCCCGCCTGGAGCAGGAACTGGGAGAGACCAGGATCAGGCTGCTGCAGGACGCCCAGGGCAAGGACCACGAGAATTTCGAGAAGCTCGCGCGGGCCCGCGAGGAGATGTACCGCGCCCTCGACGCGCACCGCGCGGCCCTGGAGCAGGAGCACGACAAGCGGCTCGAGGAACTGCGCGGCAAGGAAGCGGCGCTGCAGAAGCATTTCGAGGAAAAGGCCGCGGAACTGGCCGCCGACGCCAGACGGCAGCGCGAGGAGGAACGGGAAAGGTCCCTGCTGGACGACGAGGCCCGCCGGGCCGGGCTCGAGGGGGCCTACCAGGAGAGGCTCAAGAAACTGGAGACCGAGTTCGCCGACAGGGCGGCCCGGCTGGAATCCGCGCTGGACGCCAGGACCAGGGAACACCTGGCGGCCCAGGAGGAGGCGCTCGACCGCAGGCGGGAGGAGCTGGAGGCCGGGGCGAGGCAGAAGGAGCTGGACCTGGAACGCCGCCACCTGGAACTGGCCAGAAAGATATCGGAGGACGGGGAGAAGGCCCGGACCGCCTGGGAGGCCCAGAAATCGGAGGTCCTGAACCGGGAACGTCAGGCGCTGCGCGCGGAATTCGAGAAGAAGGAGGCCCTCTTCGGCCAGCGGCTCGACGAGGAACTCTCCCGTTCCAAGCAGGCGCGCCTCAAACTGGAGGAGGACTTCTCCAAGCGCAAGGACGAACTGGAGCGGCACTATCATTCGGAACTGGAGAAGACCCGCGCCGCCATGGACAAGCTGCGCAAGGAACTCGAGGACTCCCTGCGGGCCCGGCTCAGGGAAGCGGAGGAAGAGAGGAACCGCCTGACCCTGCTGACCTGCCAGAAGGAAGAGGAATACCTCGACCGTTACCAGAAAAAGGAAGAAGAGCTGATGGCCTTCTGGGGAAAGAAACAGAAAGAGCTCGAGGAGCGCTACGGAAATCGGCTCGGTGGAACGGAGGACGGGAAATAGGACCCGTTGCGCATGACCGGCGGAGATTACGAGGATATCCTGAAAGAGACCGAGCTCGACTCGGCCAAGATGATCCTCAGCCTGACCTCCGAGCTCAGGGAGAAGGAGGCGGAGCTTTCCACGCTCCGCGCCCGTTCTTTCGAGGAGATCCAGCGCAGCAACAAGGCCAAGGACGCCGAGTACGAGGCCCTGCTGCGCGGCCACGAGGAGCGCATCAAGAAACGGGAGCAGGAGGTCGCGCAGCTGCTGGTCGAGAAGGAATCGGCGCTCTGGCAGAAATACCAGAAAATGCTCGACGAGGCCGTGGCGCTGCACCGCGGGGAACTGGAAGAGGAGCGCGAGCGTCTCAAGGCGGAGATCGCCCGCAAGGAAGAGGAGATCTCGGAACAGAAGCGGCGCCTGCGCTCCGAAATGGAACAGATCTTCAGGCAGTGGCAGGAGGAGCGCGAAAGCGAGTTCAAGACCGAGAGGGAGACCTTCGTAGAGCAGATGAAGCTCGGCAGGGAACTGGCCAGGAAGGAGGCCGCCGGGCAGCTGAAGAAGATGGAGGCGATCTGGGAACAGCGTCTCCGGCAGGCCGTGGAGGAGCGCGACGCGAGGCACCGGCTGGAACTGGAGACGGCGGCCAGGGGACTGGAGGAGAAGCGCCTCGCGGAGATCAGGGAACTCTCCGAAAAAATGTCCGCCGAAACCGCCGAAAGGGAGAAGCGACTCTACGCCACCTATTCGGACTGGCTGGAAGAGAACAGGAAACTTTCCGAGAAGACGCTGGCAGAGCGTCTCGCACAGACCGCGGCCGATTTTTCGGCCCGGCTGTCGAAGATGGAGGAGAGGCTGGCCGAAGCGGCCGGGGAACTCGCCCGCAGACAGCAGGAGTGGGCCTCCGAGAAGGAACAGCTCAGGCGGCGCCTGGAAGAGCGGGAAGCGGAACTTCTCGCCCGCCGGAAAGAACTGGAAGAGGAGGCGCGCGCCGCCGAAGCGGCCGCCGCCGGGAAAGCGGCCGGGCTGGAAGAACAGGCCAGGCGGGAGATCGCGGCGGCCCGCGCCGAGCTGGAGGCCAAGGAGAAACGGCTTTACAGGAACATAGAGGCCCGCCGCGAGGAACTGCGCGGTGAAACGGCCAGGGCCGAGGCCGAAGCCGCCGAAAGGAAGCGCGAACTGGCCGCCGAGCAGGCCCGTCTGCAGTCGCACCGCGAGGACCTGGCCTCCCAGCTGCGCAGGCGGGAAGCGGAACTCGCGGCGGCCTTCGAAGAGCAGCTGGCCCTTCACAAGGCCTCCATGGAGGAGGGCCTGGCGATAAAGGAAAAAGCCCTGGCCGCGAAATACGCCGAGATAGAGAAAAGGAGCTCCTCCGTCAGGAAGGAGCTCGAGGAACGCCTGGCCGAGAACGAGAAACTGCGCGGCGATAACCTCTTCCTTTCGGCGCAGGCCGCCGAACGGGAAAAAGCTTTCGGGTCCTTCGCCGCCGCCGAGAAGGCGAGGCTGGAAGAGGCCGGGAAAAAACTGGAGGCCGCCCACAAGGCCCGGGCCGCCGAACTGGAGACGGCTTTCGCCGCCAGGGAGAGGACGCTGGAAGAGGAAGCGGCCCGCAGACTGGCGGCGGAACTGGCCCGTTTAGAGGCCCGGGACCTCGCGCGCGAACAGGCTTTCCGGGCCCGCCAGGAGGAACTGCTGGCGCGCGAAGCCGGCTACGAGAAGCGGTTCATGGACGAGCTCAAGGAGCGCGAAGCCAGGATCGAGGCCGGCTTCAAAGGAGCGCTGGAGGACCTCAACCGCAAGCTCCGGGAAAGCGCGGAAGCGGCCGACCGCGCGCTGGCCGCCGAACGCGCCGCGGCCAGGGCCGAACTGGAAACGCTGCGCGCCCGTTACGAGTCGCTGCTGGAGGAAAGGGCCGCCGCCCAGGCCGCCGCGATACGGCGGTCCAGGGAAGAGGCGGAGAAGCGCGCCGCGGAGCGCCACGCGATAGAGGCCCAGACGATGCAGGGCGCCATGGGCGCCAGGATCGAAGAAGCCCTTTACCGGGTCAAAGCGCTGGAAGAGCAGGTCCGCCTCGCCTCGAAGGGCCGCGAACAGGCCCTCCAGGAGGCCAATTCCGCCAAACAGGAACTGGAGGCCGTGAACGTGCGCCTCGAAGAGCTGGAGCACGAGAAACAGCTGCTGATCCAGGAGAACATAAACAAGTCCCGCGATCTCCGCCAGGTCATGGAAAAGGACTATCTGGAGAAGCTCGAAAAAGTGGAACGGAACTACCTCGGGCAGATGGCGGAAATGGCGAAGAATTCCGGGATGACGGAAAGGTCCAGGCAGGAGGAGTTCTTCAGTAAAATGGATTTCATACGCGGGGAACTGGCGGCCCGCTACCAGGAACAGGCCGCCGGGCTGGAGAAGGCCTATCTCGAGCGCGAGAAGAAACTTACGGCCTCCCTGGAGGAGACTTTCACCCTCAAGGAGAAAGCGCTGAGAGCGCGCTACGAGCAGCTGGAACGCAGTTACCAGTCCCTCATGTCCGGCAACCTTACCGAGATAGAGAAAGACCGCGAGGCGGCCGAGAACGTCGCCAGGCTGCAGGCCGAACTGGAGGAAAAGAACCGCGAACTGGCCGGGAAGATAAGCGCGCAGGACGACAAGCTCCGGGCCCTGACCGGACGCCTGGAAGCGGCCTTCGCCGAAAAGGAAAAGGACCTCGAGACCTCCCTGCGGCTGAAGGCCTCCCAGCTGGAGAACGACAGGGCCAAGCTCAAGGCGCTGCTGGAGCAGGAGCGCCAGATAGTGGCCGACCTGCAGAAGAGGGAAGTGTCGCTGCAGGATTCCTACGCCAGGAAGGAGGAGGAACTGGCCAGGCGGTTCCGCGAGACCCGCGAACGGCTCGAAAAGGAATACCGGGGAAGGTCCGGCGGAAAGAGCGGGGACGGCGCGTAAGCCGGCCGCGAAGGCGGGCGGTTCCTTGACTCCCCATGTTAAATTTCAAATAATGTCCCCATGTCGACGCTGGTCCCCAAAGAAGTGTTCCTCACCAAAGGCCTGGGCCGCCACAAAGAGAAGCTCGCCAGTTTCGAGGAGGCCCTCCGGGACGCCAGGATAGCCAAGTACAATCTTGTGCACGTCTCCAGCATCTTCCCCCCCCAATGCAGGATCGTTCCCCGGCACAAGGGGATCGAGAAGCTCAAGCCCGGCCAGATACTGCACTGCGTGCTGAGCCGCAATACGGTGAACGAGAACCACAGGCTGCTCTCCGCTTCCATCGGCCTGGCGCTGCCCAAGGACCGGGCCCATTACGGCTATATCTCGGAGCATCATTCGTTCGGGGAGACCGACGAACAGAGCGGGGAATACGCCGAGGACCTGGCGGCGCTCATGCTCTCCACCATACAGGGCATAGAGTTCGGCAGCGAGACGACCTGGAACCAGAAGGAAGAGATCTGGAAGCTCAGCGGCAAGATAGTCAAGACCACCAACATCACCCAGTCCGCCATAGGCCTGGAAGACGTCTGGACCACCACGGTGGCGGCGGCCGTTTTCCTGTTCTGACGGGCGACCGGCCGCGGTCCCGCGGCCTCCCCCTTTTTACGGCCCCGGAACGACCGGGGATGAACGGAGCCGAGATGAAAATCAGACCCAATAAAGTGCAGTTCGTAACTTCGGACAGCGCGCCGCTGGAGAAGGCCCGCTTCGCCGTGATCCCCGTCCCGTGGGAAAAGACCACTTCCTACGGCCACGGCACGTCCAAAGGCCCGGCCGCCGTCATAGACGCGTCCTGGCAGCTGGAGTTCTGGGACGAGGAGACGGGAACGGAGACCTGGAAGGAAGGCATCTTCACCGCGGCGCCGGTCGACTGTTCGCTGAGCGAAAAGAAGTTCTTCCCCTATCTCGAGGACTACACGGAACGGCTGCTGCGGAGTACCCGGGCGGTGCCTTTCTTCATCGGGGGCGAGCACAGCGTCACGCAGGGGCTGCTGCCCCCTTTCCAGCGGCGTCACAAGGACCTTTCGATACTGCATTTCGACGCCCACGCCGATCTGCGCCCCGAATACGAGGGCAACCCGCGCAGCCACGCCTCCGCGCTTTACCCCGCCTCCCGCGCCACGCCGACCGTGCAGGTCGGCATACGCAGCGTCTCGCACGACGAGAAGGAATACATGAACGCCGGCAAGGTCAGGACCTTCCTGGCGCACGCGCACCGCGACAACCGGGCGCTCATACGCAAGGTCCTGGCTTCGCTGACGGACACGGTCTATATGACCATAGACGTGGACGGCTTCGACCCGCACGTCATGCCGGCGACGGGGACCCCCCAGCCCGGCGGCTTCGGCTGGTACGAGGCGCTGGAACTGTTCCGCGCCGTCTGCTCGCGCAAGAGGATCGTGGGGGCGGACATAGTCGAGGTGGCGCCGCGCAAGGCCGACGCCGTCACCGAGTTCAACGCGGCCAAACTGGCCTACCGCCTCATGGGCTACCTTTCCGCCGGAGGCCGGCGGAAGTGAGCCCGGCCCGCGCGCTGGCCCTGGCCTGCGCCGCCGCCCTTCTCTCCGCCTGCGCCGCGCCCGCCTTCATCAAGAACGCGGCGGGGATCGAGTATTACCACGGGGAGACCCGCTTCTTCTCGCCGGACGGACGCCTGCCTTACGGCGGCGCGGATTCCGCGCTCAAAAGGGAGGTACTGGACGGCGGCGGGATGATAATAGAGACCTTCACCCAGCCCGGCGTTTCGCCCGGCATGCCGCCCGAGGAACGCATAACCACCCTCACGCGGATCGGCCGCTCCCTCTCCTACAGCGTATCCGGGTACGGGAGCGCGCTGAGCGGCACGGTGACCTTTTCCGGCCGGGCCCTGGACAAGTGGAAGTACGACCTCCGCCCGGAAGGCGGCGGCTATCTCACCGGCGCAGGAGAAATACGGGACGGCGCCCTGCTCACGGAAAAGAAATTAGACCGGCCGGACAGGCCCATGCTGGTCAGGGAAGAGCTGAAGAAAGTTTCAAGGGAAAACTACTTCCGCCGGGTGGAAGCGATGAAGCCGCTCCCCGGAACGGAATAAGCGCGGGCGGGGCTCATTCCAGGCCGGACAAAGTATCCAGGGCTCCGGCCGACAGGGCCGGCCAGCCTCCGGGGACGCGCCCGGCCAGCCAGGCGCCGAGGTCCAGCGCCGCCGCGTCCGCGACCGCCTTCTCCAGGTCCGCCGCCGCCAGACGCCCGCCGCGGGCCAGGCCCAGCGACAGGAAACGCCCCGCCAGCCGGGCGGAACAGCCGGCGGGCTCCGGCCTGAAAAGCGTACCGGACCGCATCCAGAACCCGGCCCCCTCCGCCTCCGCGCCCAGCCACACGGTGAATATCCTTTTCTCCATGTCCCTCACGGCGTCGGCGGTAAGCGTCCCTCCCGCGGCCGCCGCGGCGGCCGCCTCCTCGAATTCGAGCGTCGCCGGGACGAGCAGGAAATCGGCCGTCAGCTGGGGCAGCCTGTTGAAGGCCAGTTCGGCCGCGGTATGGGGCCCGGCCTCCGCCCTGAGGCCGGACCAGGCCAGTTCCTCGAAAAAATGGCCGAGCAGCCCGGCGAAGACCGGGCGGGGCTCCGCGCCGGCGCCGAGCCGGGACGCGATATCGGAATGTACGGCGCGGCCGAGCTCGCGCGCTATCACCGGCAGGTCCGACGGATAGACGCCCCTGAAAGTCTCCGGCAGACGGACCACGGCCGGAGAGGAGGGATCGAGGCGCAGGCAGCGGGGACGGTCCCCCTCCAGCAGCAGCCGGTTCCCGGGAAAGAACTCCATTATCAGGCCGCGCCCGCCCTCCACGGCCCCGTCGAAGATCCGGCCCAGCCGGCGCAGACCCTCGGCCAGCGGCATCTGCGCGTCGGCGGGAGCCGGCAGCCGCGCCCAGAGATCGCGGCAGCTGAAACCGGAGGCTCCGACCCGGCCCGCCTTGGCTTCCAGGGCCCGCATCAGCGGCGCCCGCAGGGAGGCGGCCGCCGCCAGGAGGGGGCCGCTGCCTTCGCCGGACGCTTCCGCTGCGGCGCGGGCTTTGGCGGCCAAAGCGCGGCCGAGCAGCCCGGCCAGCGCGCCTTCCAGACCCTCCCAGCCGCCGCGGATCATATCCCAGGCGCGCACCCGCTCGAAAGGGTCCGGGGAACGGAGCAGTTCCTCCGCCTCCGCGTACGAATACTCCCGCCCTCCCGACAGGTACCGCACCCCGTCCCGTATCTTCAGGTATTCGCCGAATATAGCTTCGCCGGTCATAAAAAATCTTCTAACAAGGAGACAGCCGGGTGCCGGCGGGGCATCACTTAAGCAAAGCCGTCCGAAGGCCCGAGCTTACGGAGTATGCGCCGCAGCTGACGGTGCTTGGCTTCCCGCGGAGCGGAGGCGCATACGAGCGCGAGGGCCGAGGTCGGAGCGCGAGTACGGTGTACGAGCGCGTCTTTGCGTAGTGATGCCCCGCCAGCGCCCGAAATGGTTCTCCTGTCAGAACAACCCCGTGACGTTGCCCTCGGCGTCTATGTCCATCCTCTCCGACGCCGGATGCTCCGGCAGGCCGGGCATCCGCATGATGTCGCCGGTTATCGGGATGAGGAAGCCGGCGCCCGCCGCCACCTCTATCTCGCGCACCGTCACCACGAAGTCCTTGGGCCGCCCTATGAGCTCCGGGTTGTCGGAAAGCGACTTCTGCGTCTTGGCTATGCAGACCGGTAGCTTGTCCAGTCCCAGGCCCGCGATCTTCTCCAGGTCCTTCTTCGCGCGCGGGGTGTAATCTATGTGCTTCGCGCCGTACATCTTGCCGGCTATAGCCTCTATCTTCCTTTCCACCGGCCAGTTCCAGTCGTAGATGGGCTCGAAACCTGGGCAGCAGTCGGCGGCCTTTACCACTATCCGCGCCAGGTCCTCGGCGCCGCGGCCGCCCTGCTCCCAGACGTCGGCCACCGCGACGGGCACGCCCAGCGCCGCGCAGCGGTCCCGGATGACCGCTATCTCCTCGTCGGTATCGTCCGCGAACTTATTTACGGCCACGACCGGCGAGACCTTGAACTGCTTCATGTTCTCGACGTGCTTCTCCAGGTTCTCCAGGCCTTTGGCCACCCGCGCGGGGTCC
The DNA here is from genome assembly GCA_019135865.1 of Elusimicrobiota bacterium. Lineage (GTDB taxonomy): Bacteria > Elusimicrobiota > Elusimicrobia > Elusimicrobiales > UBA9959 > UBA2231. The sequence goes on along the minus strand of JAGVVD010000052.1, from coordinate 247,442 downwards.
GGCTTCTTTATCTCCTTCAGGTCGGCGCCGCCGTGATACTTCAGCGCGCGCACCGTGGCCACCAGCACCGCCGCGGACGGGGCTATGCCGGCGTAGCGGCATTTGATGTCGAGGAACTTCTCGGCCCCCAGTTCGAAGGCGAAGCCGGCCTCGGTCACGACGTAATCGGAAAGGCTCATCCCCATGCGCGTGGCTACGATGGAATTGCAGCCGTGGGCGATATTGGCGAAAGGTCCGCCGTGTATGATGGCCGGGGTGCCCTCGCTGGTCTGCACCAGGTTGGGCCTCAGCGCGTCCTTGAGCAGCGCGGCCATGGCGCCGCTGGCCTTGAGATCGCGGGCGTAGACCGGCTTGCGGCCGTAGGTGTAGCCCACGAAGATGTTGCCCAGCTTCTCCTTGAGGTGGGTGAAGTTCTCCGAGAGGCAGAGTATCGCCATCACTTCCGACGCGGCCACGATGTCGAAGCCGGTCTCGCGCGGCACCCCGCTCATCGTGCCGCCCAGGCCGACGATGATCTTGCGCAGCGACCTGTCGTTCATGTCCATCACCCGCCGCCAGGCCACCGTGCGCGGATCGATGCCGAGATTTTCCTTCTTGTTCTGGATATTGTTGTCGATCATCGCCGCGAGCAGGTTGTGGGCCTTCTCTATGGCGGCGAAATCGCCGGTGAAGTGCAGGTTGATGTCCTCCATCGGCAGCACCTGAGACCAGCCGCCGCCGGTGGCGCCGCCCTTCACGCCGAAGACGGGGCCCAGCGAAGGTTCGCGCAGCACCACGGTCGTCTTCCTGCCTATCCTGTTGAGTCCCAGCGAGAGACCGATGGACACCGTGGTCTTGCCTTCGCCCGCGGGCGTGGGCGAGATGGCCGAGACCAGTATCAGCCTGCTGCTTTTCGCTTTTTCCCGGTCGATGAGCTTCAGCGGCAGCTTGGCCTTGTACTTGCCGTAATAGTAAAGGTCGTCCTCCGGCACGCCCAGTCCGGCGGCTATCTCGCGTATGTGCCTGAGGTTTATCTTCCTGGCTATCTCGATATCGGTAGGCATTTTTTCCCCTGTGAGCGGCCGAAGGCCGCCGTCAAAAAGTGTCGAGGCGGTCGAATTCGGAACCCTCTTTTCTGACGAAAAGGTCCGGCATGTCGCGCAGATAACCGAAAGGCCCCTTGGGCCAGCCCAATCCCAGCTTTACGACCGTCTCTATGTCGTATTCGGAAGCCATGATCTCGGACGCCAGCAGCCTGGCCTCCTCTATCACCGGGGACATGAGCTCCCTGAATATCTCCCCCTTCTCCACTTTCCGCAGGCCGAGGTATTTCAGGATGTTCCCGAATATAGGATTCTCTCCGGCTATGACGCCGTCATCGTAAATGTAGAAGCCGATGGTGGACTTGCGGCCGAGCTGGCCGTACTGCACCAGGCGCGTCTCCACGGTGGAGGGAACCAGGCGAAGAGGCCTGCCAAGCGCCTCGTAAACGGCGTGGGCGGAGCGCAGGTCGACGTCGAGTCCCCTGGCGTCCAGCGACTCGAACGGCCCCCGGGGAGCGCCGGAAACCCCGCGAAAAGCGGCGTCCAGCTCGTACGGACGGCCTTTGCCTTTTTCCAGCGCGCCGAGCGCGGCCAGCACGAAAGGGCGCCAAAGGCGCTCCAGTATCTGCCCGGGATTGTCCTTCATTATCACCGGCGTGCGGCCCAGCCTGCGCAGCAGCGCCGCGCAGGCCTCTACGGACTCGTCGGACGTCGCCTCGCCGCGCACGACCTCGGCCAGCAGGTTCTCGCGCACCGGCCGGCCCAGGCGGAGCCCCACCACGGAGGAGGGCGGCAGCCCGACCCCGGCCAGGAGTTCCTTTATGGTGGAGACCGAGGTGTGGACGGCCGTCAGCCGCGGCGGTCCCGCTTCCTTGAGCAGCCGGGCGAAAGCGGTCCTGCGGTACTCCATGTCCCGGTCGGGCCCCTCTATCACCAGGTCGGCGCCCTTGAACATGGAATAGTCCTGCACGGCCTCTATGCCGGCCAGCGCATCGGAGCGCCCGGCTCCGGCCAGGGACCACGCTATCCTGGCCATGGCCTGCTCCAGCGCGTCCTTGAAATCGTCGTAAAGCCTCACCTGCAGGCCCGCCAGCGCCAGCAGCTCGGCCGCTTCCGCGCCGGTCCTGTCGGCCCCCATGATCCCCACCGCTTTTATCTCCATACGAACCGCGGACGCCGGTCAGAGCGCCCGCACTTCCTCCATCCGCACTATGCCTTCCTTGTTCAGGACCACCCGTATCCGCTCCCTGTTGACCCGCGGCGCGCCGTCCCGGCCCTTATAGGAGTAGCGCAGGACCAGGTTCAGGCGGTACACCCGCGGGCACGAGGAGGAGACGATGCGCCCCTCCCGGTCCACGCGGACATAATCCGCGCGGGGGTCGTCGGCCTGCCTGATGAAATCGGCCACGCTGAACCGTATGATGTCGTTGAGGTCCTTGCGGCGGTCGTGCAGCCTGTTGATCAGCCTGGGCCGGAGGATCATCTCCTTCTTGTATTTGAACACCCTCTCCGGCTTGCCGTCCTCGTCGATGGAGGTGATATTGTCGATGTTGCGCAGGTCCAGTATGTCCGCCGGCACGCCGCCCGGCTTGAGGAAAGTGAAAGCCTCGCGCATCTCGCCTATCCTGATATCGTCGCGCGGGGTCAGGATCTCGCTGCTGCGGTCGTAAAGCCACTTGGCCATGCTGCGCGAGAAGAAGACCTTCAGCCAGTCCTTGATGCGGTCCTTAAAGATGTAGCTGACCACCACGATCATGACGAAGGCGGCGCTGTTGAGCGCGTAGCGGCTCTGCGCGTAGATGGTGGCGGCCACCGCGAAGAGCATGGCGACGCCGGCCGCTATACCGGGCGCGAGCTGGGCCATCGTGGTCCATTCCTCCACCTCGGCCTTCAGGTACAGCGCGCTGGAGATGAACTTCTTGAGCACGCCGCGGCGGTAGATCAGCGCCTCTCCGCCGTCCTCCTTGTTATAGACCGAAGGGTATCCCATAGCCCGGCGGTAACCTTCCTGCTCGGAAGCCAGCCCGGAAAGCTTCTTCTCCGCGGCGGCCAGCCGCGGGTCCCCCGACGGCCCGCCCACGCCGGCCCCGCGCAGCGCGGAGACCAGCGCCGTCAGGTACTCTTCCAGCATAAGGCTGCGGTACTCGTCGAAATACGAGGCCGTTTCGCGTATACTGGCCGGCACCGACGAGTCCGTCACCTCGCGCTTAAGGGAGGCGAGGGAAGAGGAGAGCGCGCTCAGGTCGACGACGAAACTCTCCAGGCCTTCGGCGAGGAAAACGCCGGGCCGCGGGTTCTCCCCCCTGCCCAGCACGGAGATGAAGAGCCTGGCCCCGTCGCGCAGCTCGCCGCGTATTATGCAGCCGAGCAGTTTGAATTCATCGTAGATCAGCGCGACCAGCCCCTGGCCGCGCTCCCCCGCCCGCAGCCGGGAAAGGGCGGCCCTTATGCGGTAGAGCGGGGAGAGCGTGTTGGAATTGTCCGCGATCTTGGCCAGCGACATGCGCGGTATCCGGAAACGCACGTAGCGCTGCAGGTCGCCGTAGAACTGTTCCTTGGAATACGTCTGGGGGGATATGTTGAGGGCCTTGGGTACGAAAAAATAGGCCTCCATGTCGAACTCGGCCCTGGAGGTATCGGCCAGGTCCATGTCCAGCTTTATCTCGAACCGGTGCCGGTCGTGGAACTTTACGCTGGCGTCGAATATATCGTCGGAATCCTCTATCATTTCCCGTCCAGTGCTATATTTTACCTATTTATTATCAAGTTTATCCCTCGGGATGGAAGCGCTTATGCGCCTTCTTCAGCCCCGAGCGTTCTATGTGCGTGTAGATCTGCGTGGTGTTCAGGCTGGCGTGCCCCAGCATCTCCTGTATCGAGCGCAGGTCGGCGCCCGATTGCAGCAGGTGCGAGGCGAAGGTATGACGCAGCAGGTGCGGGTGCAGCGGGGCCTCCACCCCGGCCCTGCGGCCCAGAGCCAGCAGGTCCTTCCACATCTGCACCCGGCTCAGCTTTCCCCCCGACTTGTTGAGGAACAGCTCTCCCGCCGGAGAAAGGCCGCCGAACTTGAGCTGGCGCAGCTCCATGTAGGAGCGCAGCGCGTCCAGCGCCCGCGCGTGAACCGGGACTATGCGCTCTTTGCCGCCCTTGCCGAAGACGCGCACCCAGCCCTGGTCGAGGTTGACCGACTCCAGACGCAGCGACAGCAGCTCGGAGACGCGCAGCCCGCAGGCGTAGAGCAGCTCCGTCGCGGCCAGCGCGCGGTTGAGCGCGAAATCCTCTCCCGGGGGATATTCAAGAAGCCTCTCCATGTCCTCGCGGCTCACCGACGGGGGGATGCGCCGCTCTATGCGCGGCGAGCGGAAATTGGCCGTCGGGTCCTTCTTTATCCTGCCCTCGAGCAGCAGGAAGCGGTAGAAGGACCTGATGGCCTCGGTCTTGCGGAATATGCTGGAAGCCTTCAGCCCCAGCCGGGACTTAAGACGCCAGAGGTACGCCTCCACGGCGTCGGCGCCGGCGGACAGCGGGTCGGCCTTGCGGCCCTCCAGCCAGGCCAGCCAGGCCGATACGTCGCCGGCGTAGGACTTGCAGGTGTTGCCGGCCAGCCCCCTCTCCGCCGAAAGATGGCGGAAGAAGGAGGCGGCCAGCGGGTGGCGCTTCGCCATTACTTACGGGCTGAAGCTTTCTCTTTTTTCGCCGTCGGCTCGGCGCCGGCGGCGGACTTCTCCATCTGCCCGGTCCCGGTCAGGAAGCGCCCGCGCAGGGCGGCCTCCAGTTCCCCGGCCTTGTCCTTGTTCTGCCTGAGCCAGGCCTTGGCGTTCTCGCGGCCCTGGCCGATGCGCGTGCCCGCGTACTCGAACCAGGTCCCGCTCTTCTCGACGAGGCCGGTCTCGACGCCCATGTCCAGCAGGCAGCCCTCGGTGGAGATGCCCTCGCCGTTGACCATCTCGAACTCGGCCTGCCGGTAAGGCGGGGCGACCTTGTTCTTGACGACTTTCACGCGTATACGCGCGCCGGTGACCACGTCGCCCTGCTTGAGCGTCTCTATCTTGCGTATGTCCATGCGCACGGAGGAATAGAACTTCAGCGCCAGGCCGCCGGTGGTGGTCTCGGGGCTGCCGAACATCACGCCGATCTTGTGGCGTATCTGGTTGATGAAGATGACCGTCGTCTTGGTGGAGGCGACTATCGAGGTCAGCTTGCGCAGCGCCTGGCTCATGAGCCGCGCCTGCAGGCCGACGTGGGAGTCGCCCATCTCGCCCTCTATCTCGGCCTTGGGCACCAGCGCGGCCACGGAGTCGATGACGATCATGTCCAGCGCGCCCGAGCGCACCAGCTTCTCGGTTATCTCCAGCGCCTGCTCGCCCGAGTCGGGCTGGGATATAAGGAGATTATCTATATCGACGCCTATCTTCTTGGCGTAGAGCGGGTCCAGGGCGTGCTCGGCGTCTATGAACGCGGCGGCGCCGCCCTTCTTCTGCGCCTCGGCCAGTATGTGCAGCGTCAGCGTGGTCTTGCCGGAAGCCTCGGGCCCGTAGATCTCTATGACGCGGCCGCGGGGCAGTCCGCCCACGCCCAGCGCCAGGTCCAGGGAGAGCGCGCCGGTCGGCAGCGTCTCCACCTTCATCCTGGCGGAGCGCTCGCCCAGCTTCATGATCGCTTCCTTGCCGAAACTCTTCTCTATCTGAGAGAGCGCCGCTTCGAGGGCCCTCGCCTTGTCTTCCTTTACCATGTTACCTCCGTTGAACCTTGTTTACCGTCATGAATATCCTACGGGACCGGTGCGACAACGTAGTGTCGCACCCCCCTTGAAATATTATGTTAACCGAGATTATAGTATATGGGGAATCACAGGTAAAGCGGCGGGCAAAACGACGGATAAAACAAGGACGGCGCCCTCACGGGCGCCGTCTTACTGATTTTTCCGGGACCGGAAATTACTTCCGCTTCCCTTTCTTCGCCTTTTTCTTGGCGACCTTCTTCGCGGTCTTCTTCTTGGCCACTTTCTTGGCCTTCTTCTTTTTAGGCATTGTTCAGTTGTCTCCTTGGCCCGTCAGGGCTCGCATAGATTGTAGATGATGGAAATGGAAAATGCAATACCTTTTCGGCGAATTCCGGAAAATATTTTTCGGGGAAGCATTTTATATAATCCTTAAATGACCACGAACTCCGCGTTTTTCCTCTCTTTATTCCTCGCCGCGGCGCCGCCGGGCGCCCTGGGAGCCGGCCATTTTTCGCCGGACGGGCCGGCGGCCTCCGACGAGGGTCCGGGCTTCCTCGTCATGGACCCCGCCTCGCGCGCGCGGCTGAAGCCCGAGGTCTTCGCCGGCAGGATCGCGGGAAGCGACGCGGTCTACGTCGGCGAATCCCACGACCAGGAATTCGCGCACCTGGCGCAGCTGGAGGCGCTGAAAATACTCGCCTCCGCGAAAAAGAACAAAGTGATAGTGGGTTTCGAGATGCTCAACTCCGGGCTGCAGCCGGTCCTGGACCGTTACGCCGCCGGGGAAACGACGGAGGAGGAATTCCTCGCCGCCGCCGGCTGGGAGAAGGAATGGGGCTTCGACTTCGGCCTCTACAAACCGCTGTTCGATTATATAAGGAATAATAAATTAAAGGCGGCGGCGCTGAATGTCCCTCGCGCGACGATAAAGAAGATCGCCCGCGGGGGGATGGCCGCGCTTTCCCCGGAGGAGAGGAAGTTCCTGCCGGAGAAGGTGGAGGTCAACCGGGACCCGCTCTATCTCGCCTACCTGCGCTCCACCTACGGCGGCCACGGGGACAACCCGATGGCGAAGCTGATAACCTGGGACAATTACCTGCTCTCCATGGCGGCCTGGAACGAGGGCATGGCCGACGCGGCGGTGAAGGCGCTCAAAAAGAACAAGGGCCACGCCGTGCTTGTCATCGCCGGCAACGGGCACGTCCAGCACAACGCCGGCATTCCCTGGTCGGTAAGGGCCAGGACGAAGGGGTTAAAGCATCTTTCGGTCTACACCGAGGATTCCGACGCGGCCGAAGAGTTCATGAAGGACCCCCGGCCGCTGGCCGACCTGGTCTGGTTCGTGACCCACGAGAAAAAGCCGGAGCCCTCCCCCGCCGTGCCGGTCAGCTCCGCGGCGCCGTCGGCCGCGGGGAACTGAGCGGCAACGGCCGCCGCACGGATGCGCCGCCTGGTCTCAGGATACTTCGGCCAGTTCGCCGGCTTCCAGCCGGACGCCCGGCGCTTCCTGTCCTACACGCTGATATCCACCTTCGCCGGCGGCATTTACGGCCTGGTCTTCAACCTCTTCGTGCTCGAGCTCGGCTACACGCGCGAGTTCGTAGGCACGCTGGAATCCATCCCCGCCTTCGTGACCGCGGCCCTGGCCGTGCCGCTGGCGCTGCTCTGGTCCGGCGCCCCCGCGCGGCGCACGCTGCTGGCCTCGGCCGCGCTGGGCACGGCGGCCGCCTTCGGCGCCGTCCTTATGCCGGTCAAGCCCGCGCTGATCTTCTTCAAGTTCGTCGGCGGCGTGGCCACAGCTCTCTACTCCACGGCGGCCCTGCCGCTGATGGCGGCCTGCTCCGGCCCCGGCGAAGAGCGCAACCGGCTCTTCTCCTTCCAGTTCAGCGCCTCCATGCTGGCCTCTTTCGGCGGCAGCCTGCTGGGCGGCCAGCTGACCCGCCTGGCCGCCGCCCTGCTCTACGGCGGAGCGGAGACGGCCGGCGCCTACCGGGTCACGCTGCTGGCCGGCGCGGCGCTGATGGCGCTGACCTTCATACCACTGTCCGGCATCGGCGCCCAGGCGGAAACCAAGGGGCGACAGCGGGCCGACCTGGCCGGCCTGGACCTCAGGAAGCTCGGCTGGGTACTGGCCCCGCAGGTCACGATAGGGCTGGGAGCCGGGATGGTCATACCCTACCTGAACATCTTCTTCAAGAACGAATTCCCGATGGACATCTCGCGGCTGGGCCTCATCATGGCGCTGATGCCGCTCTCCATGGCCTTCGGCGGCATGCTGGGGCCGGGCGCGGTCAGGCGGCTCGGGCAGGTTAGGGCGATGATAATGTTCCAGGCCCTGTCCATCCCGTTCCTGGCCACCGTCGGGTTCTCCGGCGTGCTCTGGGCCACGGTGGCCGCCGCCTTCGCGCGCACGCTGCTGATGAACGCCAGCTGGCCCATCTACCCGGTCTTCATGCTGGGCCATTTTGAGAAGCGCCATCACGCCCTGGTCAGCGCGCTCTACGCCTCGGCCTGGAACCTGCTCTGGTCGCTGGGGGCCCGCCTGAGCGGCACCATGCAGATGGAGTTCGGCTGGAACATGCCCTTTCTCTGCACCATCGTCTGCTACTCGGCCGCCACGCTGATACTCTCGCGGAAGTTCCTGAGGGCCGGGCAGCCGCACGCGGCACCGCCAGTCGCCGCCGCCGGCGCCCCCGCGGCGTAAAACTTAAGAACTTAACAACGTCCCCGCTTACCTGTACCGGCCGAGCACTCTGTCGCCGGCGTTGGAACACTGCGGGGTCTGGCGCCCGTTGAGGCTCTCGTCGGCGGCCATGGCGGCGGCGGTGTATCGGCAAAGTTCCGATTCGGTCACGACGCCGTCATTATCCTTGTCAGCCTCGCCCTTAAGACCGAGCATGAAATAATAGCTGAAATAGCCGTGCCCGGCCCTGTCGTATTCCAGGCTGGGCTGCGCGGCGCTGGAGCCGGTCATCACCACGGCTTTCTCCTGCGCGAAGCGCGGCGCTATACCCAGGCCCTTCTGCGCCGATGCATAAACCCTGGGCGCGCTCTCGATATTGCCGGAAAAGCAGGCGTCCAGCAGCACCACGACGTCCTTTGTCCCGCGCTCGAGCGCGGTGACGATCTCGTTGAGCCGTATCAGCATGCGGCCGCCCAGTTCCAGGTCCGCGTCCACCGGCACGATGTAGGGGTCGCCGGTGCGCGGGTTGTCCGGGTCCGGCACGCCGTGGCCGGAGTAATACAGGGCGACGAAGTCCAGCCCCTTGTCGGCCATACTGGCGACTTCCGCCTCTATGCGGGACTTGGTGGCTTTACCGTCGAGAACGACCTTTATGTTGCCCTCGGGGACGCCCAGCGCGCCGCTGAAATATTTAGCGGCCAGCTCGGCGTCGCGCGCGGCGTATTTCAGCGCGCCGACCGCCGGGCCATAGGCCCCGATCCCCACCACGATAGCGCCTGAACGGCCGCGCCAGCCGGGCCGCGTCCCGGGCACGGGCATGAGGCTGGCGAGCTGCCTGACGACTTTGACCTCTTTCGCCTGGAAGGCCGCGCGGGCCTCCTCTATCTTGCTGGCGCCGAAGCCGCTGCTTTCCGTCACTCTGATCCTGAACGACGCCTCTTTACGCGGCACGGTCTCGGGAATGCGCGCCTCCAGCAGCACCGGCTGGTATCTGCCGGGCGCTATATCCCCCACGCGGCGGTCCTCCAGCAGGGTCTTCACCATGCTATCGCCGTCCAGCGCCACCACTACCCCACGCGCCGTCTTGCCGCCTGTGTTGCGTATGCCCACCTTGAAGCGCAGCGTCTCGCCCGGCTCATAGACGCCGTTGCCGTTGTCGTCCGGCAGGCGGGTCACGTCGAACTCCAGGACGGGCGGCGCGCCGGCGATAAGCGTCACCACCTCGGCCGCGCGCGAGTCGGAAATGGGACCGGCCAGCGCAGGCACCGAAGCCAGCGCCGCCGAGGCGTCGAGATCGCCGAAGACCGGTTCGACAGGGTCCTTGTAGAAGCCGCCCAGCGCCAGGCGCGCCGGCTGCTCCCTTGAAAAGCGCGGCCGGGCTTCTGTCATCCTGAAGACCAGCGGCAGTTGCGCCGGGCCGGAATAATCCGCCGCCACCCGGAAGGCCAGCAGGACCTTCCGGTGTTCTCCGGGCTTCAGCGTACCGATGTCGGCGGAAGGCTGACCGATAAGCGCCAGGCGCGGATCGCCGGAGACGGCCTCGAATTTAACCCCGCGCGCCTCGGTAAGGCCGGCGTTCACCAGGTAGCCGGTCAGCTCCACCTGCTCGCCCTTCTCTATTATCCCGTTGCCGTTGCCGGAGGAATTGCCCGTATTATCCTCGCGGAAAGTATAGCGCGCCAGGGCGAGCCGCGGAGGCGAAAAGCCTTTAAGCGGCAGCGTGAACAAGACCGGCTCGGGGTTGAAACCCCGGGCTTCTTTGACGCTCACATTGAAAGCGACGCCGGTCCGTTCGGACTCTTCCAGCGCCTTGACCGGCACCCTGAAAGAAGCGCTCCGCCCGGGCTCCAGTTCCTGCACAAGGCCGTCGTAAAGCCCCGTTTCTATATTTCGCATCGCCACGCCCCGGTCCGCCGGCTCCACCGTCACGCGCGGCAGCAGAGCGCGGCCTCGCCCGCCGTTGGTCAGCGTCACCACAAGACTTCCCGCCTCTCCCGGCGACAGCACGCCGTCGCCATTGGCGTCCTCCAGGACCGCGCCGGCCAGCAGCCGCGGCGGGTTCGCGTACTGCCGGATGGCCTCCCGCGCCCGGGCATGGTCCGGCTCCCCCGGCCCGATCCCCTCCCATACCGCCACGCCCCTCTCTTTCATGCCGCGGGCCATATATTTTTCCCCGGCGAAGTAGGCCCCGCGCTCGCCGAAGGTCCAGGTGAGGGCGAAGCGCAGCGGGCTCCGGTCCTCCTCGACATTATCCGCGGAAAGGTCGTAGCCGAAGTCCAGGTCGAAAGCGCTGTAATTGAGCCCCAGCCCGGCCATAAGCCTTGTCCGCTCGCCGCCCCTGTTGACGCCGGCGCGCAGCGAAACGAAGGGAATGCCGGGGAAGTACTCCGCGCCCAGGGAGTAGCCGCTTGAGACCTCGGACCGGGAATAGCCCAGGCCCCAGACCACCTTCTGCCCGGCCCAGGGACGGGTTTCGCGGGTATAGCCGAACTTCACCTCGGTCGGGAGCGGCTCCTCCGTCTCATAATATTTAAGACCGCCGCCGAGATTAGTCATAGCCGCGCCGAGACTGTGCCTGTCGTCCAAAGTGCGGTATACCAGGCCGAGGTCCAGCAGCATGGCGCTGGCCTTGTAATCGTCGGCCAGCGCGCTGGTCAGGCTCTTAACGGCCGCGCCGGCGAAAAGGTTCCGGGTAAGGCCGCGGCCGTAGCCCAGCGAGATGAGCTTATTGTCCTCAAGCGTTATGCTGCGCGCGGTGCCGTCCAACTCCTCGATGGTCTCGGAACCGGTGGTGTAGCTCAGATAGGAGAGACTGAAGGCCCCCAGTTTGTCGTGCGGGGCGACGAGCGAGACGAAATTATAATTGCTGTCCAGCACGGAGCCGGGCCAATGAGCCAGCGAGACGGAAGGGCTGACGGCGTAGCCGAGCCCCCAGGGATCGTAGGCGGCGTCGGCCCGCGCCAGCGAGGAGAAAGCCCCTCCCATCGAATAGGCGCGGACATTGGGCTGCGCGTCCAGCAGGAACAGCGCCGTCGGCTGCCCGGCGGCATGGACCGTATGCGCCAGGGCGAAGGCGAGCGCGGACAATGCGAACTCACGTTTCATCCGCCTTTACCTCACCACCACCACGCGTTTGCTTTGGTTTATGCCGCCGCCTTCGATCTTGATGGTGTAGACGCCGCTGGAGACGCGCTGGCCGCTTTCGTCGCGGCCGTCCCATTGGACCGAATTCAAACCAGGGGAAGAAGTGCCGCGGTAAAGCTCCTTAACTTTTCCTCCCAGGCTGTTATAAGCGGTGACGGTGATCGCGACGGCCGCCGGGGTGTTGAACGCCACGCTGGCCCTCTCGCTTTGCCCCGGCTTGAACACCCCGTGATAAACCTTGACCTCCTGCGCCGGAGGCGCGGCGGCGTCGCCGATCACCACAAGCCCGGACCTCTCGACGGTCGGCGCTCCGGTCGCGGCGCCGGAGTAAAGGTCCAGTGCCTCGAAGGAATAACTGTAATCCCCGGCGGCAAGGTTCTTCGTAAGCGTGTATATAGCGCCGGTATCATTCGCCCCGGAAGCATAGCTCATGGCGAACGGGCTCCCGGCGATCTCCGCGCCGCCGCGTTTTATATGCACTCGCGGAAAACCCGCCCCCGGCGCGTCGTTATCCGGATCCGAATATTTTGCCCGGAACACGTAATTCGTGGACGCGTTGCCGGCTTTGGGATATACGCCGTCCGAAGCGTAGTTCGCCTCACCGGTCCAGGCAAGTGCTGGGGCCTGATTACCGACCGTCGGGCCGGATGATTCATCAGTTGGCGTCCCGCCCGCGTCCACGCCGCTGGCGTCCTTGGCCTCGAAATAATAGGTATAGCCGCCAGGCACCAGCGTGGCGGCATAACTATATACAGCTCCGGCAAGGCTGGCGCCGGAAACATAATTCATAGGGAATGGGCTGCCGGCGATCTCGGCGCCGCTCCTGAAGATACGCACCCTCGGGTATCCCGCGAGCGGCGCCTCATTATCCGCGTCCGAATACTTAACGCGGAAGATATAGTTTGTCGTACGATTTCCGGTTTCCGGATTAAGACCATCAATTGTGTAGTTTATTTCACCGCTCCAACTTAACACCGGGGAATAACTTGAAACCAGAGGACCAGACAACAACATGGTCGGGGCGCCACTAGCAGCCGAACCATATGAATCCTGCGACTCAAAACCATAGGTGTAATCATCCCCCGGAGAGAGTGTTTTTGTTAGCGCGTATATCGCCCCCGAGCTATAGGCGCCAGAAAGATAAGTCATGATGAAAGGACTGCCACTAATAGCGACACCCCCCTTGTCTATCCACACCTTTGGATACCCATTCAATGGAGCATCCCCATTCGGGTCGGAGTATTTCACTTTAAACACAAAACCAGTGCTTGAGTCTCCAGACCCCGGGCTCACGCCGCTTGCGTTATAACCGGCCTCTCCGGTCCAAGCAATGGATGGCGCAATATTGTCGAGAAGATGATAACGCAACCCGCCTGATGGACTACTCCCTGCGGAAATCCTCAAAGAATCTGGGGCAATTATACCCAGGGAGACCTGGCGATACCCTTGCGTGGTTACTGTATGCGTTGACCAGCCTGCGCCATATTTACGTCCCACTTTAATCTCGACCCCATGACGATATGCGACAGCCACGCTGTTCCCAGAAACAACTATTGAATTTTGTAAACCAAAATCTATAGTTTCAGACTGCCATGCTGCTCCAGTCCAATAGGAATACTTCACTAGATTCGGCATTACGCTGCCATCTGCATATGAGATGTGCGCGGCCCCATTCGCATCCAATGCCACTGCTACTGAATCGAGTGGCAGAACGTTGGCTATTGTCTGCGTTGACCACTCGGTTCCGCTCCACTCAGCATATTTCAAGAGAAATCCATTGGCATCATTGTATACAATACGTGGATGTCCATCTGAATCCAATACTAATACCGGGTGTCTCGGTTGGCTTCCGTTAAGCGTAAAACTTTCAATCGTTTGAATATCCCACGCACTCCCATCCCATTTAGCGCACCTTAATCCTACGTCGTCCCCGCCAGAATATGCGATAACAGGAAACCCAGTAATCGTGTCAAATTTCAACGACGAGACGGGGCCGACACCATTTGTATCATCTACTGTTTCCGTAGACCAAGAGACTCCGGTCCATTTGGCATACTTCAGATTATTTCCCCCGCCCGACCTCACTCCCGGGTACGAAACCCCCGGATTGCCATCACCCGCAAGGTCGAGCGATATTTTAGTAGGCTTTAGTCCGTTCTTATATGTATCGACCACGCTCTTCGTGCCAACATTCCCATTCCAGTACACATATCTCAATGTCGGGAGGCTATCAGCCAAATAGACAATATGCGCATTTCCAATATCATCAAGATGCAATGCCGTATCATAAAGCCCCGAAAATGCCGGATCCGGTTCTTGAACCATCCAACCCGCAGATGCCGTCACCGAATGGAATCCTAACGCTAAAAAAATTATCATGCCATTCTTCATAATAACATGTGCTCATTATCGCACAACCCACTTAGCGCCTTTCTCAAGTTTTTCAATTAGATGCGCTCCTGTATATTTTGCTCTCGGGGAATCATCAAATACAGAAAGCGCGGGGACAATGTACGCCAATCATGCCCGGGGGCGATATAAACCTTGCACCATAAGCTTCAGCGCACAACAGCATCCATCGAAAACCTTGCATCATCGACTTCCAGCTTGATGCGAACGAATCTAGCCTGTTTACAACAGGGACCGTCCCTTCTGTAGAGCTCTCGACAACAGCTTTTCATCATCCTCTCCCATCCTTCTTGATTGCGTCAATAAACCCCAATAATTTCCTTATCGCATCAACATGGTTGTAAAATGTTTCGGAATCCGGATCTGAACCACGATTACAAACAAATCTCCTTGAATATCGCGGAGATTCTCCGCGAGCGACCAGCGAATCATGTAATCGTCTTGCCAACCTTGCGCACTCAGCCAGGTCGTTTGGTAGGCCATCATGAGCATCTTCCGCCTCGATCTTCCGCTCAATTTTATTGAGCTTTTCACGCACTCGTTTAAACAATTTTTGCTCTTTACTCGTCAGCCACATATTTGCCGCCTTTTAAATTTATTGTTTTTGTTTTATACCCACATTTTTCCCGCAAAAATACACCGTTAAATCCCCGCAGCCGCATGTTCTTGAATTAAGTTCCTACGCCCAAGTGCGATCGTCTTCTACCACTTCGCCGCGCACTGTTCGAATTCCTGCCCATCTCCTGGAAGTATTTGTCGGCGTTGGCGCGGACGAAATCCCGGACCTGCGTATTAAGTTCTTTGTTATTCTCCGCCCAAGACTTGAAGGACTTGGGGGTCTAGCTTGGCCAGGGCGAACATGGAGAGAAACCGGCGCCAGCGATCTTTTCTCCTAAACACGCCTCTCCTCACTAAGTTCGAAACCGCATTGGCGCCTCTCACTCTGCTCCGAGATTGACAACAGTATAAATCACGCCCATGCCAGCATAACCCAAGTTCGCATCGTTATGCCTCCTGGACTCATTGGATGCCCTATTTAAATATTTCCTTGGCATATCCTCTATAAATTTTTTTGCGCCCACCCCTTTTTTATTAGACTGCTCGGTGGCGGCAAGGAAATTCTGCCACCAGTTAAAAAGCTGCTCGTTATAATTAGTCGAGAGCGCATATACCGGTTCACCAATCCCCAGCCTCAAATATTTATGGGAAAAGTCATAAACATTTGTAGCGTAGGGATAAGTGGATTTTTTAAAAAGGCGCCCCCTCGGAAAATCCTCAAAGTAACAATCCGGACCACAGAGGGATTCCGCCGGACAACATAAAGCGCAGGGCCCACGCAACCGTGAGATCGCATCACCGTTACGACCAAGCGCCACAAAGTCCGTAGCACAAACATTGTCGCGGGGGCCCACGATTTCAGCCAGGGACGTGGCCGCGATAAAAACAAAATCGCCGGGTGCATGTAATAAACAATATGAGCCCAAACAGCCTGTGTGGTTAGGCAATGAATATTTCCCTGACCCTAGAGATGCCCTAGAAACCGTCTCGAATTCCGGGAACCGCGATAGCAAATACAATTGAGTTTTCCGCGGCTTGTTGCCAGATTTATTCCTGATATCCCACTTCCAGCTTCCGCTTGAAGCTTTCTTAAATTGAGACAGGGTCAGTTTTTGTAAAACTATTTCTCCTTTGTAAACCACTGTTATGATATAGAGCAAGTCGCACAATTCGCATCGAGCAGACTCATCATAGTATTGAAATTTTACCTGTGACTTCCCCCCGTGCAAAAAAACCGCATTATTCGCAATTGTAACGCCATTAACATTTCGCGTTTGAGGCAGTCCACTTATTTCTCCACACAGCCGCTCCACCAGTTTTTCCTCTCTACCACCATACGACGCGGACAAACCAGCGGCAATAGCATTGGCGAACTCTTTTTCAAAAGCCACAAAACCGGCGGTTCTTTGCAACTCATGTAATTTCCTATATGCGTTCATATTTGAAAGGGTAGCTGCTCACTTCTCAATATTTTAGCCATAGACAAGATAGTCCGACGACATCGTTATATCGTTAGGTGATATTTATCACCCGGATTTTAAAGCCTGGATGGCGAGCCTCTCCTGGCTGACACTGCTTCAACCATTTCTCCAATACAGGAATCGGATCTGATGTTGGACTACCGGTGGTCTTGTTCACGAACTCACAGTATTCTGCCAGGGACTTTTTCCGAGACCGAGGTTCCAAGATATAATTGCGCAATCGATCAACAACCTCGGAAGGGGTGCCGGCAATCTTAACAGGGGAATGATTTGGCACACATACTTCAATTTCGATATAGCTCTTCTCATTCATACACTTGCCTTTTGCTCCTCTATGCAGGACCTTTTCCGCCCGGGATAACCAGAACGGAAGAGATACTTTATTCTCTACTTCGCGGCGCGTTTTTCGGATTCCTGCGCCATCTCCTGGAAATACTTGTCGGCGTTGGCGCGGACGAAGTCGCGAACCTGCGCGTTGAGAGTCCTGCGAATCTCCATCCAGAATCTGAAGGCCGCCGGGTCCAGCTCGACCAGTGCAGACATAACCCCTACGCCACACCTATAATCCATCCTAATCTCTTCTTGCCAGGGACCATCCAGATTTTTTTCGCTTTTCAGAACGGAGCCTTTCAGAAATTTCGACGTCGGTCAAATCGCCCTCATCCCCACTCATAATGGTGATCCAATATAGCAAAGGGGCTAAATAATGCTGTCGGGGCGCCAACATCAATTCCCCGGCAAGCGATCTAGCCTCTTCATCCAGCGCATCAATCTCCGTAATGTTCGTATCTGAAAAATCTCGAAACTGTTTTAAGAAGTCAGGCTGCAAACAGAAATCCCGTTTATACGCATACGCGGCGACAGCGTCAATGCCGGAAAAAACCTCCACATCATCTTCGATATGCAGTAGTTCTTCAGCGTTCCTGTTGCATGCCGCGCAACGCCTGGAAGACGAGTAAATCACGCATTTATGACGCCTGACGCGGCTTTTGGCTTCCATATAGAGGACAAGGTCGTCTTGATTAACAAACTCAGATAATTCAAGCTCCGGAAAAACCAGCGGATTAGTTTTACTGTAATATTTTGGATCGGCGTACTCCTCATAAACCGTCCTGTTCCCGTCAGCAAGGCCGGTGCCGTCATCAAAGAAAATAAATCTGGCGATATTGGACATGGAAGTTTTATATTCGGGCCGTTGCCCACAAAATTGGCATGGGGGTGGTGAACTTTTAAATATGTCAAAAATTTTCATTATCGCTCCTTTCTTAAATACTGGATATATTCATCCAGCATCGATTTGTGTTTTTTCGGCATTTTAGAACGTATTGCCCTTAGCAATAACGCGTCGTTCCCTTGGATTCTTTTATAGCCGCCGGATGACAATTCAAAAAACCCGCCACATGCCAGACAATACACGATATTCATCCATTTCTGATTCCAGAACATCGAACAGACGCCCACAGCGTCATGCTCGCCCAACGCTTCGTCAAGAAGCAATCTACTCCCATTAACCATTAAGGACAAAGTGGAACCAAAATCCGTCGCCTTCAACCAACAAAGACAGGAGATCCGTGCCGGCTACTTCCCGGCGCGTTTTTCGGATTCCTGCGCCATCTCCTGGAAATACTTGTCGGCATTGGCGCGGACGAAGTCGCGGACCTGCGCGTTGAGCTCCCTGCTATCCTCCACCCAGGACTTGAAGGACTTGGGGTCCAGCTTGGCCAGGGCGAACATGGTGCCGTCGGAAGTGTCGCGCCAGTGGTCCACTATGACCACGCCGGTGAGATTTGTCTGCACGAAGGTCTTTAACCCCGCGCGGATATCCTGCTCCTCGCTGGAGCGCTTCATGTCGCCGGCGGCGGTGCTGGCCATGTAGTCGCGGGTCATCTTTTCCACGTTGTTGTTGAGGACCTCGGCTATCTTGGCGCGGGCGCGGTTATCGGCCGTATCCACGGCCAGCGCGCGGTTCTGCATCCCGGTCACCATCCCCACGCCGTAGAGATTATTGTCTTTGAACGCGCCCTGGCCCTTGTTCACCCAGTCCGGGGCTCCGCTGGCGACCTTGTTGCCGGCGCATCCGGCCAGCACCGCCGCGAATATTACCGCGAATATTTCTTTTTTCATGTTCCCTCCGGTCATTTTGCTTTCACTGCGTAGATCATCGCCTGGGCGGTCCAGTCGGCGCGGTCGAAGCGCGACAGTTTTGTCACCAGTTCCTTGACGCCGCCCAGCGAATAGGTGATGAACGCGCCGCTCTTTTCCTCTTTCACCGCGTCCAGCGGCACCAGCGGCCGTTTTTTGGTGGCTATCACGTGCATAAGTTCGCCGGTCTCGGCGCGGCCGGGCGGCAGCAGGGCCGTAAGGCGGAAGAGCTCGCCGGGGATGTCCAGATCCCTGCCGGCCGGCAGAAAGTTGTCCCGGGCGTGGCGGTTGGGGTAGATCAGAGTGACATTGCCGTCCTCGTCGCAGTTCAGGACGGTGACATAAGCGTCCCTGGTCAGGCGCACGCGCAGGGTGACGTCGTCGCCGGCGAAATAGGCCGGCTTGCCCAGCGCCGCGCGCAGCTCGAAATTGGGGTCCGGGGCGCCTTTGAAATAGACCTTGCCGCGTATTTTGACCGCGCAGCGGTGGACGTCGGCGGCGTAAGCGCAGACGGGCCGCCCGGCGCGCTCGTAAGAGACCAGCGAATCGGACCAGACATTGAGATACCTGCCCACGAACTGGTAGCTGGTCCCGGCGCTTTCCTGCATGATGTCCTGGAAACCGGAGTATACGTTGACGCCCGCCTCCTTGACGGCGCGGGCGAGGGCGTCCTCTTCGGCGCGCTTCTCGGCGTCTATGACGCGCTCGTACTTGGCGGCCAGGCCCTCGCCTTCGGCCTCGAATTCTAGAAACTCGGCGGTCCTGGAAAGGATGGTCACCGGGAGTGGAGAAGCGGAAGCGGGCAAGGCGGACCCGGATGGGAGGTCCCGGCCTATACTATCGGATTTGGTTCGTATATCGCCGGCGCCCGCGCTATTCGCGGAACGGCGTTCTGGGGCGGCGGAACAGGACGCCAGGCCGGCCATTAGCAGAAGTCCCGGCCACACCCAGCGCGCTCCGATTCCGGTTTTGAGTGCAAAATCCCCCCGCATAACGCCCATAGTATAGCCCCATACCCCCGCTTTGTCAACACTATAAGTATTTATATTACTTGATACCGCAGGTGTGTAGTCAGTTCCCGGCAAAGGTTATAGAATTTTTTTAATGAAAACGGACGATCTCCGCCTAAGGATAGGGCAGAAAGTGAGGGAGGCCCGGCTTCGCCACGGCTGGTCGCAGGAAGACCTGGCCGAGAAAGCGGAAGTGCATCCGTCTTTCATCGGCCAGCTGGAACGCGGGCTCAAAAACGCCAGCCTCGACACCCTGCGGCGGCTCGGCGCGGTGCTTGGAATGGACCTGGGGCAATTCCTGGCGGCGGGAAAGGCGGCGGAAGCCGGCTACCGCCCGATTCCTATCGAAAAAAAGATACTTGGCCTGCTGAAAGGGCGCTCCACCGCCGAGCAGTTACTGGTCTACCAGACCATACGCCATCTGCTCCGGCAGAACCGGCGATTGCGCGGAATTTAAATGTAATATAAAAAAAGGCCGCCCGCGGGGAGCGGGCGGCCTTTTTATCTGGAGACGGGGCGATTACTTCTTGCCGCCTTCCTTCTTTTCTTTCTTCTCTTTTTTCTCTTTCTTTTCCTTCTTCTCTTTCTTTTCGCCCTCTTTCTTCTCTTCCTTGCCCTCGTCTTCCTTGAGCATCATGCCCTGCTTTATCACGGGGGCGGTTATCTCGCCCGCGTAGCGCAGCTTGATCCTGTCGCCCGGCTTGAGCGCGGCGGCGTCGACTTCCTTGTCCCCGTCCTTGAGCTTCAGGCCGGCGACGGCGAAGGTCATGACCTCGTCCTTGAACTTCATCGAGCGGGCCGTGACCGTGCCCTTCTCCGCGTCCACCGATTCGACCAGGCCCGTGAGGGTCCTGAGCTTCTCCTGTTTCTTTTCCTGCTTCTGCTCCTGCTTCGTCTCTTTCTTCGCCTCGCCCTTGCCTTTTTCCTGCTGGGCGAAGGCCGATGCCCCGAACGAGAGCAGCAGCGCGACCGCGAACGTCATGGTTTTCATTGTTTTCTCCTTGATCAACTCACCCTATACGCCGAAACGACTTTTCAGATCGAGTTCGAATTGCGCGAGCGGCCGGCCTGGGCGTAGGCCGCGTCGATGTTATAGTAGCCGTAGGTCAGCCTGGCCATCCGGGCGATGAAGCGCTTGGCGCTGGCGTAACTGGGCACGTCGCCGGTCAGCACCGCGATTATATAATCCCCTCTCGGAGAGAAGACCACCCCCACGTCGTGGCAGGAGCGGCGCAGCAGGCCGGTCTTGTGCCCTATCTCCCAGCCTATCGGCAGGCCTTTGCGCAGGCGGGTGCGGCCCTTGTTGTGCTTCATCAGGTCCAGCATCAGCTGGCTGGAATCGCGGTCCACCATCGCCCCGGCGTAAAGCCTGTCCACCAGCAGCGCCATTTCGCGTGGCGTGGTGTAATTTTCCCTCGCCACGCGCCCGGAGCTCAGACTCATGCCTTCGGGCGTTATGTTCGTGTAGACCAGCCCTATCCTGCGGAAAGCGAGTTCGAGGTAGGAATAGCCGATGTGGTCGATGATCATCTGCGCCGCGGTATTGTCGCTCTCCGTGATCATCTTGTAAAGGAGCTCCATGACGCTGAGAGCCGTCCCCTCGCGGGCCCATTTCAGCGAGCCGGAGC
Organism: Elusimicrobiota bacterium; assembly: GCA_019135865.1. Taxonomy (GTDB): domain Bacteria; phylum Elusimicrobiota; class Elusimicrobia; order Elusimicrobiales; family UBA9959; genus UBA2231. The sequence goes on along the minus strand of JAGVVD010000052.1, from coordinate 226,642 downwards.
CGCCGCGGCGGTCCTTGCCCGTCAGGCGTATGCGGGTCTCCAGCGACAGCTCGCCGCGCGCGATCTTGTCGAAGACCGCGACCATGATGGGGACTTTTATGAGGCTGGCGGCCGGGAACAGGCGGTCCGGCTGATACGACCAGGTACGGCCGGTGCGCAGGTCCTTGAGGTAGATGCCGACGCGGCCCGGGTAGGACAGCGAGGCCTTGGAGAGGGCCAGCACCATCGCGTCCCATTCCAGGTCGCTCAGCGGCGTTTCGGGGCTGTCGGCCTGCGAGGCCTCGGGCGGCGCGGAGACCGCCGCGGAGACCCTGGCCGCGGCCAGGCTCCCCAGGCGGTAGAACCCGCACAGGGCGGCGGCCAGGAATACAAGGGAGGCGGCTGCCCTCTTGTTCATCCCGCGCGCATCAGTCGGCGGCCAGCGTAAGGCTCTCGCCCTCGCCCTTGTAATCGGCCTTGATCGTAGCGCCGGCCTTGGCGTTGGCGTTGAGGATGAACTCCGCTATCGGGTCCTCCAGCAGGCGCTGCACGGTGCGCAGGATGGGCCGCGCGCCGTAGTTCGGGTCGAAGCCGGTCTTGATCAGGAATTTCTTCGCCGCGGAGGTGATCTCCAGCTTCAGGCCGCGGTCCGCGAGCTTCTTGTCCACCTTGCGCAGGTTGAGCTCCAGGATGTGCTCCATGTCGCCTTCCGTCAGCGGGCGGAAGACGATGATCTCGTCGATGCGGTTGATGAACTCGGGGTTGAAGACGCGCTTCACCTCGTCCATCACGGTGTCCTTCATCTCGCGGTAATCCTTCTCCTTGTCCTCTGCCGGCACGAAGCCCAGCGACTTGCCCTTCGAGATCATGCGGGCGCCGACGTTGGAGGTCATGATGAGAATGCAGTTCTTGAAACTGACCTTGTGGCCGAGGCTGTCGGTCAGAGTGCCCTCGTCCATGATCTGCAGCAGGATGTTGAAGACGTCGGGATGGGCCTTCTCTATCTCGTCGAGCACGACGACGGAGTAGGGCTTGCGGCGCACGAGCTCGGTCAGCTTGCCGCCCTCCTCGTAGCCGACGTAGCCGGGGGGCGCGCCGATGAGGCGGCTCACGGAGAACTTCTCCATGTACTCCGACATATCGATGCGGACCATGGCCTCCTCGTTGCCGAAGAGGAAGTCCGCCAGCACGCGGGCCAGCTCGGTCTTGCCGACGCCCGTCGGACCGAGGAAGATGAAATTGCCGATCGGGCGCTTGGGGTCCTTCATGCCGGTGCGGCTGCGCTTGATGGCCTGCGCTATGATCCTGACCGCCTCGTCCTGGCCGATGAGGCGCTTGTGGATCTCCGACTCCATGTTCTTGAGCTTGTCCACCTCGCTCTCGGTCATGCGCGTGACCGGGATGCCGGTCCACTTGGAGGCTATGGAGGCGATGTCCTCCTCGGTCACTTCGGGGGTCTGCTTGTCGCGGGCCTCGCGCCACTTCTTGCGCGCGTCCTCGATGGCCTTCTTGAGCTCCTTCTCCTTGTCGCGCAGCTTGGAGGCCTTCTCGAACTCCTGCGCGTAGGAGGCCGCGTTCTTCTCCTTGGTGACCTCCTCGAGCTCCATCTCCTTCTGCTTGAACTCGGGCGGGACGACGGAGATCGTCAGCCGCGCGCGGCTGCCGGCCTCGTCGAGCAGGTCGATGGCCTTATCCGGAAGGGCCCGGTCGGTGATATATTTGTCCGACAGCACCACCGCGGCGAAGATGGCCGGGTCGGTGTACTTGCACTTGTGATGGGACTCGTATTTCTCCTGCAGCCCTTTGAGTATCTCGACGGTCTCTTCCACCGACGGCGGGTCCACCACCACGGGCTGGAAGCGGCGCTCCAGCGCCGGGTCGTGCTCTATGTGCTTGCGGTACTCGTCGAAAGTCGTCGCGCCTATGCACTGCAGCTCGCCGCGCGCCAGCGCGGGCTTGAGCATGTTTGAGGCGTCTATGGCGCCCTCGGCGGCGCCGGCGCCGATGACGGTGTGCAGTTCGTCTATGAAGGCGATGATGGAGTTCCTGGCCTTGCGTATCTCCTCGATGATGCTCTTGAGCCGCTGCTCGAACTCGCCGCGATACTTGGTGCCCGCCACGATGGACGCGAGGTCGAGCGAGAGCAGGCGCTTGCCGGCCAGCGTGTCGGGTTGTTCTTGGTGCGGCGTCCGAGCACCTGCACCAGGCGGTCTATCTCGTTGATGCGGCCGATGACCGGGTCCAGCTTGCCCTCGCGGGCCAGCTGCGTCATGTCGCGCGCGAACTCGTCGAGCGTCGGGGTCTTGGTCTTGCCCTTGGGCGCGGCGTGGGAACGGGGCTGGGCCTGCTCGCGCGGCTCACCCTTCTCGCCTTTGCCGCCGCCCTCGGCGCCGCCCTGTTCGCTCTCGCCCAGCGTGCTGAGCACCTCCTCGCGCACGGCGTCCAGCTTGAGCTCCAGGTTCTGCAGCACGCGGGCGGCCACGCCCTCCTCCTCGCGGATGAGGCCGAGCAGGATATGCTCGGTGCCGATATAGGTATGCTTCATGTCCGAGGCCTCGGAGACCGCGAACTCCAGCACCTTCTTGGCGCGCGGCGTGAAGGGGATCTCGCCGAGCAGCATCATGTTGTCGCCGATGCCGACGATCTTCTCTATCTCGGCGCGCACCTTGCGCAGGTCGACGCCAATGTTGGACAGGACCTGGGCCGCGACGCCCTCGCCGAGCGCTATGAGGCCGAGCAGGATATGCTCGGTCCCTACGTAATCGTGGTTGAGGCGCTTGGCCTCCTCCTGGGCGATGAGTATGACCCTCTGCGCGCGTTCAGTGAACCTGGTTCCCATGGGCGGTCTCCTTCGTCGGATGAAAAGCGAAATCCGTAAAAACCCGGCCGCCCCGCGAACAGGGGGCCGGGATTGAATCTATATGATATTATGACACAACGGGGGCGGGGTTTTCAATTTCCCGCCGCGCTCCCCGTCGGAGGCGTCAGGGCCTGCGGACCGTGATGTGGAAGCCGTCGACCTTCTCCACGACGAGCTCCTCCCCCGCTTCGGCGGAGCCGGACGCCAGTTCGGCGTCCCAGAGCTCGCCTTCGACCAGCACCTTGCCCTTGGGCGCGAGCGCCGTTTTGGCCAGCGCCTTCCTGCCCTCCAGGCTCTCTATGCCGGTGACGACCCTGCGCATCTGGGCCTTTATCACTATCCAGGCGAGCAGCGCGGTCACCGCGACGACGCCTATCACGTTGGCGAGTATGGTTTCCATGGATATCGACAGACCTCCCAGCGACGGCTGCCTGAACAGCATCAGCGAACCCAGCGTCATGGAAATGACGCCGCCGACGGTGAGCAGGCCGTAGCTCATCACCTTTATCTCCGCGACGAAGAAGACGAAAGCCAGCAGGATCAGCGCCACGCCGGCGAAACTGGCCGACAGCGTCTGGAACGAGTAGAAGGCCAGCAGCATCGAGATGCCGCCGACGACGCCCGGCAGCAGCAGGCCCGGGTTGTAAAGCTCGATGAAGAGGCCCGCGGCGCCAAGGCTCATGAGTATCATCGCGATATTGGGATCGGTGACCGCGGCCAGGAAAGTCTGCCGCCTGGTCGGCTCGAAGCGGGAGACGGCCGGCTTTTTCACCGACAGTTTACCGAAGTCGCCGGCCTTGAAGCCGTCCGCCTTCGCCAGGAGTTCGTCGAGGTCCTTCGCCATGAAGTCGGCCACGCCGGCCTTGACGGCCTCCTCGGCGGAGATGGAGTCGCTCTTCTTGACCGCGTCCACGGACCACTTCACGTTGCGGCCGGTCTTCTGCGTGATGGATTTGATGTAGGCGGAGGCGTCGTTGAGGACCTTGTCCTCCATCGGGCTGCTCTTCTTCTTTTTGCCTTCCTTGTCCTGCAGATCGGCGGGCGAGGGCACGGACCCCAGCATGACCGGGTGGGCCGCGCCGATATTGGTGCCGGGCGCCATCGCCACCAGCGGCGAGGCCATTGCGATGAAGACGCCGGCGGAGGCCGCGCGCGCGCCCTGCGGCGAAACGTAGACGGCGACCGGTTTCTTCGAGGCCAGCATCTCCTTTATTATCTCGCGCATCGAGGCGTCCAGTCCGCCGGGCGTGTCGAGCGCTATGACCAGCATGTCTGCGCCGCCCTCGGCGTTGAGGCGCCGCACCGCGTCGCCCAGGAACTCCGCGGCCACCGGGGTTATCGGGCCGGAATAGGGGGCCACGGTCACGGAAGAGACCTTGTAGCCCTTCGCCGCGTCCGGCCCGCCGGTCCGGGCCGCGTGCAGCGGGGAGAAAAGCGCTACCGCCAGTATGAACGCCGTCTTTTTCATCATACGGTAATTATACCTTTTGAACGGCGCGCGGGATGACAGGCCCGGCGCCGATTTAGTACCATTCCTGCGCGGCGAAAAGGATAAAAGGAAAGAAGAGGGGTACTGACATGAAAAGATCGACCAAAGCTATAACCACCGGAGTGGGCATAGCGGCCCTGGCCGCGCTCGGCGCCTACTTTCTCACCGGCAAGCGCGGCGAGAAGAACCGCAGGCTCATCGCCGGCTGGACGCTGAAGATGAAGGGCGAAGTGCTGGAGAAGGCCGAGAAGCTCAAGGAACTCAACAAGGAGGCCTACGAGAAGATCGTCGACGACGTGACCCGCCGCTACGAACGCGTGGGACGGGCCAGCGCCTCCGAACTCAGGCATATGAAGGGCGAACTGAAGGACGCCTGGAAGCATATCGGCAAAGCCGCGCTCAAATAAGGCCGCGCGCCGCCGGAAAAAAAGACGGCCGGGGAGACCCGGCCGTCTTTTTTTTACGCCGGACCTCAGCCCGGAAAGATCAGCTCCGGGACGGGAAAGCCCAGCTCCGCGGCGCGGTCCTTGAGCTTTTCCAGCGTCCCCGGGGCCAGTTCCGGGGTCCGGGCGAGTATCCAGAGATAGGAGCGGTCCGGGCCGCAGACCAGTGCCCAGGCGTAATTCTCCCGGTCCAGTTCTATGATATTGTAGCCGCCGTAAAAAGGGCCGAAGAAAGAGACCTTGAGGCTGCCGACGGAAGGTTCGCCGGTAAAATAAGCGCGGCCCTCGGCCTCCTTCCACTCGTCCTTCGCGGCGTCGTAGCCCCGGTTGAGCACGCGCACGCCGCCGTCCTCCCGCATGGAATACTCGGCGGTCACTTTCGAAAGCCCCCTCTCGAACCGGTGGTCCAGCCGGGCGATCTCGTGCCATTCGCCGAGATAACGGTCCAGCTCGAAGCCCTCGACGGGTTTTATCCCCGCCGGGACCTTCACCGCGCAGCCGCAGAGCGCCAGGGCCGGCGCGGCCGTCAGCAGCCTCATATCCCCATCCGGGCCAGTATCAGGCAGATCTCGTTGACCACGCCGACCAGCGTCGGGTGGGTGGCCTCGAAGCCCTTCACGGCCTGCTCCGCTCCCTCTATCGAAAGTTCCCTGAGCCGCTCGCTGGACTTTTCGCGGGTGGCCTCGTGGGCGGCGGCCTCGGTGAAATGACCTATGCTGCGGGCCTCGTCGATGCGCTCCGGGGGGAGCGCGGAGAGCTCCGACTTGAGCTTGTTGAGCAGCGCCACCAGCTCCGCCTTGTTCTTCGAGTTCCCCGCCTCGATCTTCGCTATCGCGGATTCTATCCTCGCCAGAGTGTCCTTTATCATTTTCCCTCCCGTCCTCGTTTGAAAAGGCGGTGCATCCGCACCGCGCAGAAAAGCAGCGCCAGTCCGTTCGCGGTCTTCCAGGCCAGCAGCCAGGCCGGCGCCCACCAGGCCCCGGTCCGCAGCTCGGCCAGGTCGCTGAGACCGAACAGGACGAAGAGCGCGGCCGCCGCGGCCGTAAGGCCCTTCATCCGCGAGAACGGCTCGCCGTTCCGCGCCCCGGCCAGCGTCAGGCCCGCCGCGAACCACAGGACCGCCTCGGCCAGGTTGAAGGCCCTCTCAATGTCCACGGCTATATGATAATATTTTGGCATGGAAGGCGGAAAGCGCGGTTTCCGGCCGAACCCGGGCTCCATCGAGGAACGCTTCATACGCAGCGGCGGGCACGGCGGCCAGAACGTCAACAAGGTGGCCACGGCCGTGCAGCTGCGCTTCTCGCCGGCGCTCTCCGGCCTGCCGCACTGGGCGGCGGAGAGGCTCAAGGCGCTGGCGGGCTCGCGCCTCACCGGCGAGGGAGAGGTGCTCATCGAGGCCAGCGAGCACCGCAACCAGGAGCAGAACCGCCGCGCGGCGCGCGCCCGCCTCGACTCGCTGATAGCGGCCGCCCTGCGCCCGCCTAAAAAACGCCGCGCGACCAGGCCGAGCTACGGGTCGAAGCTGCGCAGGCTGGACGAAAAGAAGCGCCGCTCCGGCCTTAAGCGGGAGCGGCGCGGCGGCTTCGACGAATAAGTTCAGTTCCCGGGATACCCCACCGAGACCACTTCCAGCGTCACGTCCCCGGCGCGGCGCTTCCAGGTGACCCTGTCGCCGGCCTTCGAACCCAGCAGCGCCGCGGCCAGCGGCGAAGCCCAGTTTATGAGACCCGCCGGGGCGTCGGCCTCGTCCTCGCCGACTATGCCGTAATCCGACAGCGTCCCGTTCTCTTCCCTCACCTTTACGCGCGCGCCGAAGCGCACGTCCGGAAAAGAGGCGCCGCGGTTGTCCACGAGTATCGCGCGCTTGACCTGGCCCTCGTAATAGAGCAGGTCCAGTTCGGCCTGCCTCAGTTCCAGCGCCTTCTCCGCGTCGCCCCTCTCGGCTATCAGTTCGTCGCGCCGCCGGGCGAGCCCGGCCACTTTGACCTCCAGCGCCCTGAGCCCGCCGGCCGTGACGTAGTTGGGCCGGCCGCTCGGACGGCGCTCGACCGGTTCGAGAGGCGCGCTCTCGCCCTCGTTCTTCACGAATGCCCTGCTCATCGGAATCCCCCCCCTAAAACGAATGCGCCCCTGGCGCGGGGGCATGATAGATTGTAGCCCGCGGGCGGAAAAAAGACAAGGGACTTACTGCCCATGCCCCTTTGGGCCCGTTCCCCGGCGCGTCCTCAGGACCGGCCGGCCCGGCCTTCTTTCAGTTCTCCGAGCGCCGCCTCCAGCGCCTCCACCCTCCGCTCGAGAGCGGCCAGCCTGTCGCCCGCGGCGGCGGGCTCCGCCGCCGTCGCCGCCGGCCCCGCCTCCGGCTCCGGGCCGGCCGCGGAGGCCGGAGAGGAGAAAAGGTGGCGGTACCGGGTCTCCTTCTGGCCGGCCTGCCTGGGCAGGCGCGCGACCAGCGGTTCGGGCCTGGCGGAGAGTTCCTGCAGCAGGCCTTCCACCTCGGCGGTGCTTTCGAACCGGCAGAGCCGCTCGCTGCGGCCCTTTATCTCGCCGGGGGTCTGGAAACCCCGCAGCAGCAGGACTATGAACAGCCCGGTGAGCTTGGGGTCGTCGGTGCCGAGCAGGGCGCTTATGCGGTGGCGGAACTTGGGCACCCGGTCGCCCGGCGCCTGCACGCGCTCGGCCAGCCCCTTGTCTATCAGCGACTGCACCGCGCGGCCCAGCGAGCCCAGGTCCAGGTCCATCACCGGCTCGCGGCTGCTTTTCTGGTTGCAGGCCGCGAGCAGGGAGTTGAAGGTCAGCGGATACTGTTCCCTGACCGTGAGGGCCTTCTCGGCCAGCGAGCCCAGGACCCTGGCCTCGATATCGTCAAGCAGTACGGGCATGCCCCCTCCTCAATCCACTTTCAGCAGTTCCACTTCGAAATAAAGCGTGGCCCCGGGAGGTATGACGCTTCCGGCGCCGCGCTGGCCGTAGCCCAGGTCCGGCGGGATCACCAGCAGGCGGCGGCCGCCGATGCGCATCCCCGCCACGCCCTCGTCCCAGCCTTTTATCACCATGCCGGCGCCGAGCCTGAACTCGAAAGGCTCGTCCCGGTCCCTGGAACTGTCGAATTTCCTGCCGTTGGCCAGTGTCCCGGTATAATGCACCGTGACGCTCCTGCCGCTGACCGCGGCCGGCCCGGCTCCCTCCTCCAGGTCCTTGTATTTAAGCCCCGACTTCAAAGTTATCTCTTCGCTCATGTCTCCCCTCCGTCCGGCGGATACCGGCAATATTACCAAAAAGACCGGCCCGCGGTGAGGCGGGCCGGCGGTCGTCTCGCTCGGACGGGTCCTTACTTCGTGTTGGACTCTATCCAGCTGAGCGCGTAATTGACCTTGGCGTAGACGCCGGGCTGGTTGGGGCGGGCGCAGCCGTAACCCCAGCTGACGACGCCGGTCAGCACGCGGGACGAGCCGTAGCCCATCATCAGCGGGCCGCCGCTGTCGCCCTGGCAGGAATCCTTGCCGCCTTCCTTGTAGCCGGCGCAGATCATGCTCTCGGCGACCTGGCCCGGGTAGGCCGCGTCGCAGGAGGCATGGTCGATGAACGGGACCGTGACCTTCATCAGGTTCTTGGCCAGGCTGCCGCTCTCGCTGGTGGTGCCCCAGCCGGCGGTGACGAAGTCGACGCTGCCGGCGACCTCGCGGGAATTGAGCTTTATCGGCGCGAAGCTGGAATCGCCGGAGAGCTGGACCAGCGCGAAGTCGTTGACCATGGTGTTGCTGTCCCAGCCGGGGTGGGTGATGATCTTGACGGGGGTGAACTTCTCCACGCCCTCGGTGTCGTACTGGTTATGCAGGCCGATGCTGATGCCCTTGAGGTAGCCGCCCTCGACGCAGTGCGCCGCGGTCAGGACCCAGTTCTTCTTGATCAGCGAGCCGCCGCAGAAGTGGCTGCCCCAGGAGCTGCGCAGGGAGACGATGAAGGGGAACTCGCCCTTCTGGGCCTCGACGCCGCCGACGATCTTGCCGCCGACGAAGGAGCCGGGGACCGGCAGCTCGACCGCTTCGGTCAGGGCCGGGATGTCAACGCCGCGGACGGCGCTGAGGTCGGGAAGTTCGGCCGCGACCGCGACCGAGGGAACGAAGAACGCTATTGCCAACGCTTTAAGCATACGCATCTCCTTACGCTTGTCTCAGGACCCCCGCGGGACCTTTACGGAAGCATAGCATATTTTTTACTGACTTTAGTCAATAGGTCCAAAGACCTTTCTACTGGACGGTCCTTTGGGCGGCGAAGAAGAAAGGCCGGATGAAGAACCAGGCCGAAAGCAGGGCCAGGGCCAGCCCGCTCCATATATAGGAAGAAGCGGAGCCTCTTTTGGAGGAAACGTACTCGGAGCAGGGCTGGTCCGCGACCACGGAGACGCCTTCGCCGAAGAAGCAGGGCAAAGCCGCCCCGGCCCCGTCCTTCGAAAGCTCCAGCAGCCGCTCCAGGCCCTCGGCCGGCAGCGAGATCTCCGGCGCGGCCCTGAGATAGTCCAGGAAAGCGGAAAGCGGCCGCGGAGAGCCGAGTACCGTGACCGTCTCCCCCTGCAGGACGACGCTCTCGGTGGTCCGCTTGTCCCCCTCGGCCGGGAAAAGGGGTCCGTCGCTTTCCGTGGACCTGACGAGGTCCAGGCTGGCCCGGGTCGGGAACACCAGCGCGCGGCCGAAAGAATCGTCCACGAAAAAGAAGCCGTAGGGCCTGGTCTCGGCCCGGGTCCAGCGCAACCCGCCGGAACGCCCGGACTGGACGAAGCGCGCCACTTCGATCTCGGCCAGGAAAAAGGCGCAGGGGCGGCCGCTGACGGGGGCCTTGAGCTCGAGCGGGGCCTCGACCCGCCCGCATATCACCTGCGGCACGCCCGGTTGCAGACCGCAGCAGGGACGCTGCGGGGCCGAAGCCAAGGAGGCCGCTTTCTTTTCCTTAAGGTAGCCGAAAACCGCCAGCAGCGCCCCCAGCGCCAGGCCGCCCAGCCCGATAAACAGTTCGTCCGCAGGATCCATGCCGAACCTCCGTCCCTTCCCGTCAGGCCGGCGCCGCGGCGCGGCGGCGGGCCAGCAGCAGCGCCCACATCGACCCGTTGCTGAAGAACAGCACCAGCGGGTAGAGCCAGGTCGACGGGGTGTATTCGACTATCGCGCCGAGCGAAAAACCGGCGGCCAGGCACGATAAAAGGTAGCTGACCGCCTGCTCGGTGCCCGGCCTGTGCCAGGATTTACGCACGGTGGGGATATAGCCTATCGTATCTATGAAACAGACTATCAGCACCGACCAGAGCGGGGTCCTGGTAAGGGCCCAGAGCGGCAGCGAGGACATGGCCACGGCCAGGGTGACCCAGTCCGCCCTCTTTATGTCGCGCTCCCCCACGGCCCAGCCGGCCCAGGCCAGCAGGAAACAGGTGGCGGCCCCTATGCCGCGGGCCCAGGAACCCGGCCCGGCGCCCTCGGCCGCCTGCGCGGCGAAACCTATCACGGAGATGGTCCCCCAGATGAACCAGGAGAACATGTGGGGCCGCGTCCGGCCGCGCAGGATATCCCGGATATAGCCGGCGCGCGAAAGCAGCATCATGGCCACGGAAAGCCAGCCGAAGAACAGCTTGAGGTCGTGGTCCATCCGGCTATGATACAAAATAGGCGCCGGCGCGGCTTAACCCCGGCGCCCGCAACTTTGTATCATATACGGGACGCCCCTACGACGATGAAATTCCCCGGCAAAAGAAAGAACAAGCATTACTTCCCCGTCACCGAGAAGGGCCGGGAGAGCGTCGACCCGTACCATGTGCAGGACGAACCCTTCTACCTGGTAGGCATAGACCAGCTGCTCGTCGACATAGAATGCGGCGTGGAGCCGGAGTTCCTGGCGCGCCACGGCCTGAAAAAAGGCGAATCGAGGATACTCCCGGACGAGACCGCGGAGAGGATCTACGCCGAGCTCAAGTCCGCGGGCCGCATCCGCGGCGAATTCGCCGGCGGCTCGGTCGGCAACACGCTGCATAACTATTCCGTGCTCTCGGACGAGCGTTCCATAGCGCTCGGCGCCATCAAGCGCAATATCACGCTGGGCGACTACGCCTTCAAGTACATACGCGACACCAGCTCCAAGGTGGACCTGGCCTGGCTGCAGCCCTCCGACAACCCGATGGGCCGCGCGATGTGCTTCGTCACCCCCGACGGCGAGCGGACCTTCGGCATCAGCAAGGGCTGCATGAACGATCTCCGGCCGGAGTCGGTGCCGGCCGAAGTGGTGGAGAAGGCTTCGGCGCTGCTGATCTCCGCCTACCTGCTGCGGGAGGAGAGCGACCCCATCTTCGCCGCCACGGTCCGCGCCTGCGAGATAGCACTGAAGGCGAGGGTACCCGTCGTCATGACGCTGGGCACCTCGTCGCTGATAGCTTCGAAGAAGGATTTCTTCCGCGGTTTCATAGGGAAGCACGTCTCCGTGGTGGCGATGAACGACCAGGAGGCGCTGGCGCTGACCGGAGAGCAGGACCCGCTGCTGGCGGCCGACAAGGCGCTGGAACTGACCGACCTGGCGCTGCTTACCGTCGGGGAGCACGGCCTCTACCTGGCCGGCTGGGTGGACGAGAAGTTCGCCCGGCGGACGAGCTACGAGCTGCACAGCAAGGCGATAGCCGGGTACAATAAGTTCGAGTTCAGCCGGCCCATGCGCAGGGCCGACTGCGCCGGACCGCTCAAGATCTACACCCACATCAACCCTTTCATGGGCGGGCCCGGCCTGATACGCAACACCAACGGCGCCGGCGACGGCGCGCTGGCCGCCCTGCTGCACGATATGGGCGCCCGCAAGTACCACAGGACCAAGGTGCCGAACTCCACCAAGAACCTGGAGAACTCGCTCACCTACTCCTCTCTCTCGCAGATAGCCAAGTACGCCAACCGCGTCAGTTACGAGGTGCTGGCCCAGAACTCGCCGCGCCTCGCGCGCGGACTTCCGGAGCGCGAAGCCAGCCTGGAAGAAGCGTACTGGGACGCCTGACCTCCCCCGAACCCCGCTAAAACCGGACCCGTCACTTCCCCGGAGGGACCGGGTACACGTCCACGGAGCGGAAGCCGATGGCCGCCAGCAGGAAGCCCGGCTTGTGCCCGCCGGGCACGTCGCGCTCCCGCACGCCGCGGAAGAAAGGGACCACCGCCGCCAGCCTGAGGCCGGCGCTGATGTAGAGCAGCGTGACGAAAGCCTCGCCCGGCAGCGAGCCGTAGAGGTAGCCGCCGGCCAGCGCGCCCGCGAACTGTCCCAGGCAGGCGGTGAAACCGAACAGCGCGTTGTAGCGCGCCCTCAGCGAGATCCCCCCCAGCTCGTAGATGAAGTTATTGGTGCCCATGCCGTAGGCGGCCCAGACTATCCCCGAGAAGAGCTCCGCCGCCAGCAGCCAGTGGAAGGACGGCGCCAGCGCCCACAGCAGCGGGACCAGCGGTATGGAGAGGAAAGCGAAGCGCAGCACCCGCACGCTGCCGAAGGAATCCGCCAGCCACCCCCAGCGCCTCATCACCAGGTAGGTCACTATCTGCCCGGAGGTCATCACCATCATGTAGCGCACATAGCCGTACTCCAGGTCCCGGAGCAGGTAGACGCTGAAATAGGGGGCGGCGAGGAAAACCGAGAACATCGCGGCGAAGATGGTGAGCAGGAAAGGCGTCAGCGACGGGTCGAGCGGGACGGCCGGCGCGGCCGAAGCGGGCCTCGGCATATGGCAGCCCGAAGGGCGCTCGTACATGCCGCCGATGAAGCGGAAAGAGAGCAGCCGGAGGACCCCGGCGGCCGCGAACAGCGCGGAGAAAGCGGCGACGCCGGGATAGAACTTGAGGAACTTGGCGGCCGCCAGGCTGGCGGCGAAGAAGCTGACCCCGACCACCTGGTTGCGGAAGCCGAAGAAGGCCCCGCGCCGCGAGGCGGGGACGTATTCCCCCATCAGCGCCGCCCAGGGCGGGCCCGCGAGATTGCCGGAGACCGTGTAGACCACCATCGCCAGCGCCAGGCAGGGCACGGCCCAGCGCGCGGGCAGCAGGCCGGCGGCGGCGGCGGCGAAGAGCGAAAGCGCCTGCGCCAGCACGTCCAGCCGCACGGCGCGGCGGCAGCTGCCCAGGGCCAGTATCATTTTTTCGTTGAGGAGCTGCGCCAGCGACGCCGCCAGGGGCGGCGCGGCGCGCAGGAAGCCGATGGCGGGATTGGAGGCGCCCAGGGCCAGGGCGAAAGGGATCAGGTACGGCTCCACGAAGCCGGTCATGCCGGCCCAGGCCACGCCGTCCTTTACGGACGCCCTAACGCTGCGCCTGACCCGGCCGTCCTTCTTTCTCATCGCGTCACCGTATCGAAGCGGCCAGGCGCGCCGTCTGGTCCACGATCTCCGAGAGCAGCCCCTTCGACAGCCCGCCCTCTATCCTGAAGGAGCAGACCAGCCTGTCCGCCTCCAGGACCAGGAACCTGAAACCGCGCGGTTCTCCGAAAACGGAGCGGCAGCCGTCCTTCTTCGCCGCGGGCAGGTATTTTTCCGCCGCGCCGGGAGGCTCGGAGCGCACCGTGTACCAGTCCCAGTAGGGCACCGGGCCGGACTTCGGGGGGAGGCGCCGCAGCGGCCTGTTGAGGACCCCCTCGGGATAGGCGGCCAGCCGCACTCCCCCCGGATTATCGGCGCGGCAGGCTATCTCCAGGTCCAGCCTGCTCGGACCGCGGCGCTGGGAGACGGCGGTCGCGCACAGCCAGACGTCGGTGCCGGCGGCCCGGCCTTTCACGGAATATTTCCCGTCGGGCCTGGCGGGGCCGCTGTCTGCCGGGGCGAAGCCCGGCAGCTTCAGCGCGGCTTCCTCCAGTTCCGCGTTGCGGCGGTAGCGGACCGAGTACCACGCGCCGTACGCTCCGGCCGCGAGCAAAAAGAGACCCTGCGGCAGGCCCGCCCAGAAGGGCGCGGACCGCGGCAGGTCCAGGAAATGCGTGAGCAGGACGAACTGAGCCGCGAGCAGCGCCGCTACAGAAAATACCGCGAGCAGGTTCATGGCGGTCCGGCTCGCGGCCAGCGGCGAACGCGCCAGCAGGGACCTCAGGACCAGGAAAGCGAAGAGCGCGGCCCAGGACGACAGGGCGCCGGACGACGGCGGCTGGACGGCGGCCGCCGCGGGTATCAAGTGAAGAGAGTAGCCAGGTCCGGACATGGGAAGCGCCGCGCCCTACCGTTCGATTCTAACATTTAACCCTCGCCGGGACAGCGGGGGCGCTCAGGTCTCGTCGTGGAAGGCGTCGTCGCCGACGACTTCGCAGCGCATCGTGTTGGTCGGGCGCCCCTTGCCGAAGGGGCTCGACGCCATGAACACGAGCTTCTCGCCGTTGGCGATGAGGCCGCGCTTCCTGAGCAGGTCCATGATGCGTTTGGCCACGTCGCTGAAGCGCTGGCCGTCGGGCTTCTCCATCAGGAACGGCACGACGCCCCAGTTGAGCGACATCTGGTGATAGACCTGCTCGTTGTGGGTGAAGGCGTAGATCGGTATTATGGGACGGAACTTGGACAGCGCCCGCGCGCCTATGCCGCTGGCGGTCACCACGGCTATGGCCTTGGCGTTCCAGTCGTGCGCGGTCTCCACCGAGCCGTAGGCCATGATATTGGTGATATTGTCGCGCTCGACGTAGTCGTGCGTGATGCGGGCCAGCGTGCGGTAGTCTATGCCCGCCTCCGCGCGGTCGACGATGCGGCCCATCATGTTGGCGACGCGCTCGGGGTGCGCGCCGTTGGCCGTCTCGCCCGAGAGCATGACCGCCGACGAGAGCTCCAGCACGGCGTTGGCGATGTCGGTCACCTCGGCGCGGGTGGGGTAGGGCTTCTCGGTCATCGATTCGAGCATCTGCGTCGCGACTATCACCGGCTTGCCGGCCAGGTAGCAGCGCTTGATGATGTTCTTCTGGAGTCCCGGCAGCTCCTCTATCGGCACCTCTATGCCCAGGTCGCCGCGCGCTATCATTATGCCGTCGGAATCGCGGATGATGTCGTAGATATTGGCCAGGGCCTGCTTGTCCTCTATCTTGGCGATGAGGCGTATGCCGGAGGCCGGGTCGACCGACTTTATGAGCTCGCGCACGTCCTCTATGTCGCGCGAGGTGCGCACGAACGAGAGCGCGATGTACTCGAAATCGTTCTCGACCGCGAAGCGGATGTCGGCCTTGTCCTTCTCCGACATGAACGGTATCGGGTAGTCCGCGCCGGGCACGGCCAGGTGGGCCTTGTCCTTGAGGCGGCCCTCGTTGAGCACGCGCACCGTCACGGCCCCGGGGAAATCCTCGTGCAGCCGCGTGACCTCGGCCTCGATGAAGCCGTCCTGCAGCAGCACGCGCGAACCGACGCGGCAGAGCTTGTTTATGCGCGGCAGGTTGGTGTAGAAGCGCTTATCCTCCGGGGGCAGCTCGGCCACCTGGTCGGGCTGTTTGTCGGTGCTCTCTATGTAGAGGGTGTCGCCCCTGGCCAGCATGACCGGGCGGCTGTAGCCGAACATCCTGACCTCGGGGCCCTTGGTGTCGAGCATGACGGCCAGCGGCACGCCCAGCTCGGCGCGGGCCTCCCGCAGCATCTTAAGACGGGCCAGCGCCTCGTCGTACTTGCAATGCGAGAAATTTATCCGGGCGACGTTCATCCCCTCGCGGATGAGGCCGCGTATGCAGTCGGGGTTCTCGGAGGCCGGGCCTATCGTGCAGATCATCTTGGTCCTGCGGAAGGCCTGGGCGACGGGCGGCGTAGACACTTGTATCATAGGGCTCCTTATGGGCTCTTTAGATGGTCGGAATTGTGAAGGGGAAAGCTTCAGCCGGCGGTATGAGCGGTCATCTTTCCTTATATTATAGTTCATTCGCGGCCGGATTCGCAAAAATATACCTTGATTTAGGACAACCCCTATTGACTTTAGCTTAATTTGTGCTATATTTATATTAACTTTCCTATTTTTTACTATAACTACGGAGGATTATGAACAGGACCGCCGGCGGCGAGTGTTCCGGGCTCAAGAAGTTCCTGGAGATACCTTACGACGAACTGGAGGCGCTCAACATAGAGGCCGCCGAAGCGGCGGAGCGGCACTCCCCGGCCGCGCTGGAAAAGAAGTACACGGACTACCTGCGCAAAGAGAAGCACCTCAAGGCCGTGACGGTCTGCTTCACGGACATCGAGGGCCGCTTCCACATGCTGGACTACGACAAGCAGTTCTTCCTCTCGGCCAACGACAACCTGACCTTCGACGGCTCCTCCATCCGCGGCTTCTCCGCGCAGCGCGAGAGCGACCTGCGGCTGGGGATAGACTGGGGCAGCGTGTTCTGGCTGCCCTCCGACGTGTTCGGCCCCGGCAAGGTGATGATCTTCGGCACCGTCCTCAACCGGGACAAGTCGCTCTACGACTCCGACTTCCGGGCGCGGCTGGTCCGCTTAACATCCGACCTGAAGAAGAAGCGCGGCCTGACGGCCGATGTCGCCGCCGAGGTCGAGGGTTTCGTGATGAAAGGCCTCAACGCCGAGCAGAATTACGACGAGAGGCAGGGCTTCGAACTGATCTCCACCGGCGGGTACTACCATTCGCTGCCGCTGGACCCGCTCAAGAAGTTCATAGACACCGCCGCCGAGGCGCAGCGCGCGATGGGCTTCCGCAACGAGAAGGACCACCCGGAGGTGGCCCCGTCGCAGTTCGAGCTCAACTTCTCGCACGCCCACGCGGTCCGCGCCTGCGACCTGATACAGCTCTACAAGCTGGTCTGCCGGCAGGTGGCCGCCAACATGGGCCTGACCGCGACGTTCCTGCCCAAGCCGGTCAGCGGCGTCAACGGCAGCGGCATGCATCTCAACCTCTCGTTCTCCAAGGACGGCAGGAACCTCTTCTACGACGGGAAAGGGGAGGAGGGCATCTCGAAAGCGGGCTGGGACGCCGTCGCGCGCATACTGAACCACGCCCAGGAGCTCTCGCTGATACTCAACTCCAGCGTGAACGCCTACCGCCGGCTGGACCCGCGTTTCGAGGCCCCGAACCAGATAAAGGTCTCCGGCGTGGACCGCAGCGCGATGATACGCATCCCCGCCGGCAACGAGCGCTCGGCCAGGCTGGAGATACGCTCGGTCGGCCCCGACGCCAACCCCTACCTGGCGCTGTACGCCCTGCTGAGCACCGCGCTCGACGGCAGGCCGCTGACGAAGGAGGAGGGCAAGCGCGACCGGGTGCGGCACCTCCCGGGCAACATACACGACGCGATACGCCTCTACCGCGGCAGCGACTTCCTCAAGGACGCGCTGGGCGCGGCGCCGCACGAGAAGTACGCCGCCCACAAACAGGCCGCCGCGGACCGCAGCCCCAAGGAGCTCGGCACCATCGTCAAGACCTCCGAGGTGCTGTTCCACCACGACGTCACGACGCAGATGCTCTGGCACAAGTTCTGACGCCCGACGCTAAAAAGAGAACGGCGGGCTTCGCGGCCCGCCGTCCTCTTTTTTAAACCGGGTCAAGGGACCAGTTCGAAGGCCTTGACCGCCCGGTGGTAAAGGCCGCGGCGGTTCACCGCGTACCAGAGCGCGGCGGGACCCGGTATATCGGCAGGAAATATAGCGGATCAGGTCGGCGGCTATATCTCCCCGGCCTCTTCCCTGAACCCGCCGTCATCAAGCAGCCCTCCCCCGGCGGACCGGAAGGGGACCGCGCAGCGGAAGCCCCTGACGCTGTAGCGGTTGGAGGGCTCGCTCTTCATACGCGCGGAAGAACGGCAGAGGTCCGCGCTGACGAAGGCCGAGCCGCCGCGGACGGACTTCTCCTTTCCCGAGGCGGGACCGGGCGGGTCGGCGGCGGGGGCGGAAGCGTAATAGCCGGCGTCGTACCAGTCCGCGGTCCACTCGAGCACGTTGCCGTGCATGTCGTAGAGCCCGTAAGCGTTGGGGTTCTTGAGACCGACCGGATGTATCGTCTTGCCGGAATTGCCCCAGAACCAGGCGTAGTCGCCGAGTTGCGAGGCGTCGTCCCCGAAGGAGAAGAGCCCGGCGGTATCAGCACCATACCCGTGCGGGGCGCCGCCGCGGCGGACGGACCGTCGCCGGCCCGGCACGCCGGCGGACAGAAGAACATCGACAGCAGCACCGCGCAGACGGATATCTTCATTCAGCCTCCCTGACCTACACCGGATTTAACAATAAATCCCGCCGGACCCGCAAAAGCGCGGCCGCCGGGGAGCGCTCCCCCGGCGGCCGGCAGGACCGGTTTGCCGCGCTCAATCCTCGAGCGGGCTGACGAAACCCCCGTACACCGGCCTGAACCCGAGGTGGAAGAACTTGCGCATCTTCGCCGGGTTCGGCGACTGCGCCTCTATAGCGGCCACTTTAAGGAAAGTCTCCGCGCTGTCGGCCGCGGCGTCGGCCAGGAAGCGGCGCACCCGCGGATCGCCGTTGGCGCCGGAAAGCGCCAGCATGGCGGCCTCGCGGACCTCCGCGGTTTCCTTAACGTCGTTTATCACGCGGAACAGGGCCTCCTGCGCGCGCCGGTCCTGCGCGCCGTTGTAGAGGCTCTTCACGCATTCCAGGCGGAAGGCGGGCTCGCCGGGAACGTCCAGCAGGTCCGTCAGGAACTCCCGCGCCTCGCGGTTGCGCGCGGCGTCGAAAAGGCCCCAGACCGCCGCGTTCCTGAGCGCGGGCTCCTCCGCGCGCCGCACCATGGCCATGAGGAACTCGCGGGGTTCCCGCGAACTTCCGGCCGCGAACCAGAGCGCCTTGAGCGACATGGCGCGCACCGCCGCGGGAGTACCGTCCCGGAACGACGCGTCCATCAGCGCGTTCTGGATCCGGCCGTCCTGCGAAGCGTAGGAAAGGGCCCTGGCGGCCTCCACCCGCACGTCCTCCGGCTCGCCGCCGTCGTTGAGCATCCAGATAGCCCGCTCCTGCAGGGTCCGCGAACTTATCATGTAGCGCGCGCTCCTGAGCGCGGCCTTCCTGACCGCCGGGTCGGGGTCCCTCATGAGGTCCAGCAGTTCCCTCTGGTTGAGGTCCTTCGTCTCCGGCGCCGCCGCGGCGGCCGACAGTTCGGCCGAGACCGAGGCTATCCGCGCTTCGAAACCCTCTCCGCTCGCGGGACCGGCGAACGCCAGGCCCGCCAGCACCGCCATACAAGACTTTACCATGCCCATTCTGATCCTCCTTGAACTTTCCAGCTCCGCGGCCCCGCCGCGGTTATGGAGATATTCTAGCCGCCTCCGGAGGCCGCCGCATGAGGCGGCGGGCCCCGGCGCCGTCGTTTTTCAGCCTACGCGTTTTTCCCGCCCGGCCCACGACGCCGCGCATTCCCCGCGGCGCGGAATTGGTGACGTCCGGCGTCACCGCGCTTGTTTCGCAACGGCCCTACTTGTAGAATATCACCACAAGAGGTGCTCTATGGCTACCCCCTTCTCCCAGACTTTGGTCAAGCTCAGAAAAGAGGCCGGCTTCGGGACCGCCTACTCCTTCTTCCACGACAACGGCGGCGCGCCCGCTCTCAAGATCTCCTACCGCAATTACCTGCACATGGAACAGGGGAAACTGCTGCCGGTGTTCTCGCGCCTGCGGCTGCTGCTCTACCCGCTGCGGCTGGTGCACAGGAGCTCGGAAGCCGCCGGACTGGTGCTGGCCTGGCTGAGGACCATGGCCGGCGACGAACCTTTCGAGGAACTGATCTCCCCTCTGCTGGCGCCCAGGAAGGACGTCATCGGCGTCTCCCCCATGCACAAGGCCGCCAAGAAGGCCCTGGACTCGCGCAAGTACTACCTCAACGCCGGGCAGACCAGGGTCATAACCGCGGACGACGACACCTACCTCTGCTATGTGGCCCTGTCCAACGACACCGGCGCCTGGAAGGTCCGCGAGCTGGCCGGCGCGCTGAAAATGCCGGAGGCGCGGGCGGCGAAAGCGCTGGCCGCGCTGAAGCGGGAAAAGGTGGTCAGGGAAACGCGCAAAGGCGTGTTCCGCTGCCCTTTCGCGGGCATGATGATAGAGTTCCCGCACCTGGCCACCCTGCCCCGCGACATGCACCGCAGGATGGACGAACTGGAGGACCGCCTGGAGCGTTCCGGCCGGCCCGTCTGGCTGCGCAGCGGGATAATCCGGGCCGACGCGGGCGCTTTCCGGGATTTCCTGCCCGTGATGGGGCTCAACATCTCCACGGCGCAGACCTACGCCGTCACGGAGAAAAGCGCCGACTCCGCCCTCTTCTTCATAGGCGGGCGGGTCACTAAGATACGGGATTTCTGAGCGGGCCGCGCGAAAGGCGGCGCAGTACGTTCGCCGGCAGCGTCACCACCGCCCAGAGCAGCGAGAGCGCTCCTCCCACGGCTATCCCCAGGAGCCGGAAGGGCAGCAGGACGAGCCAGACAAGGGGATAGAGCAGCAGCGCCGCCAGCGCCAGCGGCCAGCACAGCACCAGCAGTATCAGCCAGAGCAGGAAAGCGGGCATGGGGAAATTCTACAAAACCCCGTCAATTGTTAGAATATGCGTATGACCCGGAAAGGATTCCCCGACGACGGGGAGAAAGAATACGCGGACCGCGCCTTCGAGGGCCTGGACCTCAAGGGCGCCCGTATCGAGTCGAGGACCTTCGTCGCCTGCTCTTTCCGCAACTGCGATCTCACGGGGGCGGTCCTGCGCTTCTGCAAGTTCCGCGACTGCCGCTTCGAGAGCTGCAATCTCAGCCTGCTGAAAATGCCCGCCACTTCGTTCCAGGGCGCGGCCTTCAAAAGCTGCAAGCTCGCCGGCTGCAACTGGACCGAGGCCGCCTGGCCGAAGATAAACATCTCCGGCCCGCCGGCCTTCCTGGACTGCGTGCTGACCGACTGCGTTTTCATGGGGCTGCCGCTGGCGGGCGCGGTCATCAGGAACTGCCTGGCGAAAGAGGCCGATCTCCGGGAGGCGGACCTCAAAGGCGCCGATCTCTCCGGCACGGACCTGGCCGGCGCGCTCTTCAACGACACCGACCTCTCCGGGGCCGACCTCTCCGCGGCCCGCAACTACGCGATAAACCCCTCGTCCAACAGGCTCAAAGGGACGAAGTTCTCCCTGCCCGAGGCCATGTCCCTGCTCTACAGCATGGACATAAAGATAGTCTGAACCGGGCCCCGGCGGCGCGTCGCCCCCCATACCCTCACGGTCCGGCGCGGCCTGGGCCTTATGGCCTTGAAGCCCGGCCGCGGTGAAGCTAACCTATACATATGACGATACGTTCCGCCGGAATAGCGATGACCGCGCTCGCCTGCCTGCTGGCCGGCCCGGCCGCGGCCGAACCGTCCCCTGAAACCGGGGCCAAAATAGCCGAACTGCGGAAAACGCTCGAGTCGCGCTCCGCCCGGTGGACCGCCGGCGAAACCTCCGTCTCCCATCTCACCGAGGACCAGTGGGCCTCGCTGACGGGGCTCGACGACAATCCGCCTTCCGGGCCCCTGGCCCCGGAGCCGCCCGAGACGCGCCTGCGCGCGTCCCTCGACTGGCGCGACAACGGCGGCGATTTCGTCACCGCCCCGAAACAGCAGGGCGGCTGCGGCTCCTGCTGGTCCTTCGCCATGACCGGCGCGCTGGAATCCTATGTCATGCGCAAGCGCGGCGAGCCGGGCGCGGCCATCGATCTTTCCGAACAGGTCTATGTCTCCTGCAGCAGCGTGGGCAGCTGCAAGGGCGGGGTACTCTTCCCCCTCTTCCTGGTGCGCAAAGGCCTCCCCGCGGAGTCGGCCTACCCCTACGCCGAGGCGAACGGCTCCTGCTCCAACGCCGCCTCCGGCTGGGAGCGCGGCGCGCATAAGATCGGCGGCTGGGGCATGGTGCTCCCGACCGTGAACAAGATAAAGGCCGCGCTGGCCCATTACGGCCCGCTGCCCACTTCGATGATGGTCTACGAGGATCTCCTGCACTACAAGGGCGGGATCTATTCCCGCGTCGGCGGCAAGCGCGTGGGCGCCCACGCCGTCCTGCTGGTGGGCTACAACGACGCCGAGGAATACTTCATCGTCAAGAACAGCTGGGGAACCGGCTGGGGAGAGGACGGCTTCTTCCGCATAGACTATTCCGAGATGCACTCCCGCGTCATCTTCGGCCTCACCACCGTCGCCTACTACTGATCGCCGCTACCGGATCCAGGCCGGTCCGCCTTTTTCACGGCGGCCGGCGGCCTGGGATAATTGTATACGGCGACCTCGTCTATCTCGCCGCGGAAGGCCTGGTTCCTCTTGTGCCAGGTGCCCAGGCGGAACTGCCGCAGCGAGAACCGCGGCGGAAGTACGTCCGCGGCCCGGTCCGCCAGCTCCCCGTCGAGGTAGAGGGAAAGCTCCTCGGCCGCGGCGTCGTAGACCAGCGCGGCGTGCCTCCACTTCCCCGGGGTTATGCCGCCGGGCCGGGAAAGGACCCGGGAAATGTCGCTGTCCTCGGCGCCCGGCGGGTAGTACAGGGCCGAGCCTTCCAGCGCCCAGGGCTTGTGCAGCGGGCAGCCCGGCGCCGTTATGGACAATGATCCGTTGATCCCGAGGGCCGCTATGGTCTGCCAGCCGGAGCCGCCCTTGTAAGGATTGGTCCAGTCCGCCCGCCTGAAGCGCAGCTCCAGCGTATACCCCCGGGAAAAAGAGACCGAAGTGCTGTAGTGGAAGTCCAGCCAGTCCTCCGTGCCGTCCACATAAAGCGCCTGCCCGCTGTAGCCGGGGACCAGCTTCACGCCGTCGCCGTGGCGCTCCGCTTTCGACCGGTACGGCCCCTCGTCGTCGAAGCCAGAATCGAAAGAGAATTTCATGAACGGCGGTTCCTGCGCCGCGGCCGCGCACGGCGCGGACAGCCAGAACGCCGCCAGGAAAAGAGTCCTCATTTTTCCTCCCTCACTATGTTTATCCCGACCAGGCCTATCACCCCGCGGCCGCCGCGGCCGCGCGCGACGACCAAACGCTCGCCGGGCTCGGCGGAAGCGGCTATTTTGAGCAGGAAGCGCGGGAACCCGCCGGGGGACGCCGCCGGCAGGCGGCTGAAAGAATAGTCCGGTTCGCTGCCGTGCGCCTCCACGGAAACCAGCGCGGTACCGGCTTCGGGAAAGGTCAGCACGGCCTCGCCGCCGGGACGCAGCGCGGCGAGAGCCGCGCCCTTTTCCGTCTCGGCCCGGTTAAGCCTGAAAGGAGGCCCGTTGTCCACCGCGCGAAACCCTATCCCGTCGGTCTTCGCCCCGGAAGGGAAGCGGAAAAGGGCCGCCCGCTCCGGACCCGCTTCGCTCACGCCGTCGGAGACGTACCAGCCCGGCCCTATCCCGGAGCGCGCCTTGGGCAGCAGGTCGGACGAGACCTCCGCCGCCTTGGCGGCCAGCCGGTACTCGCCGGGTTCCGGCACGGCTATGGAGAAGTTCCCCATATGGTCGGACCTGGCCGAGAAAGTCCTGCCGTTGCGCGCGTTCACCGCGAGAACGAAGGCCACCGGGTGTTCGTGCCCCGTGCTTAACTTGCCGGAGAGGACATAGGGCGGTTCCGCGCCGGGAGCCCAGCGCGCGCGCAGGTCGGCGCGGTCCTGCTCCGAGAGGGCGGCGCCGCCCCGCCGCGGGCCGCTGTACATGATGGAGGCCGGCGAGGCGGAATGGGGCAGTCCGAGCGTATGACCGATCTCGTGAGCGAGCACCTCCAGGGAAGAGGCCCCGGGGGAGGCGGAAACGAAGAAATAGCCGCGCTTATAGCCGCCGGGGATCTCCCCGTTGAAACTCCCGTGGGCCAGCTCGCCGTGAAAGTTCCTCCTGCCGTAGAGCACGGCGTGGACGCAGCCGTCGTAGGGGATCTTCCCCGTGCCGGCGTAGGAGGGAGCGGAGAGCCCGGCGTCGGTAAGCGCGAGCGCGCCGCCCGAGGCCTCCTCCCAGAGCCGGAAAGCGGCGCGCAGGCGCGCCAGCATCTCCGGCGAGGTCGGCGCCGGGTCTTTTCCTTCCGGGCCCCACATCCGGGACGTGGCCCGGTAGCAGACCGTGAACGGCGGACCCGCCGCGGGGACTTCCGCGGCGAGGGCCGGCCCGGGCGCCGGCCGGAGCGTCAGCGATATCAGCAGGAGCGGGAAAAACCGCATAAGGCACGATTCTACAAAACAAAACCCCGGGAGGATACAGAGCGCGCCGCCGGGCGGAAAAAAAGCCGCCGGGGAACTTCCCCGGCGGCTTCATGTACCGGCGGACGCTTTACAGCGGCAGCACGGGCCGGCCGTACACCTCGTTGAGCACCTGCGCTATCGCGGCATAGACGGCGGACAGGCCGCAGAACACTCCCTCCCAGCCGGCCAGCGTCTTGGAGCCGACGGTGAAGTCCGCGTAGGCCAGCAGGAAGAACAGCACGGCCAGCGACAGGAACACCACCTGCAGCGCGCGGTTCAGGCGCAGCGTGCCGACGAACATGCAGGCCGTGAAAAGGCCCCAGACGGAAAGGTACCAGCCCATCGAGACCGCCGACGGCGCCTCCCCCAGGCCGAGCCTGGGCAGCGCCAGCAGCGCCACCAGGGACAGCCAGAAGAAACCGTAGAGCGTGAAGGCCGTGGTCCCGAAGGTGTTCTTCTTCCTCCACTCCATCGCCCCGGCCATGACCTGCGCCAGGCCGCCTATGAAGATGCCCATGCCCATTATCATCGTGTCCATGCCGAAAAGCCCCGCGTTGTGCAGGTTCAGCAGCACCGTCGTCATGCCGAAACCAAGCAGGCCCAGCGGCGCGGGATTGGCGGTGGTGTCGGCGATAGTCCTTACGTTCTCGTTCATGCGTTCTCCTTGGAAGTTCAAAATGGCCAGAAATTATACCCCAAATACCCTCCTAATCAAAGTTCCACGGCGTGGAGCGCGCGCTGGACTCCCTGACCTTACAACTGGCCCTCGGCTGGGGCGGTTGGAGCCGGAATCTCCGCCCCCCTCTGACCACCATAAAAAACCGTCGAAGATTTTACCCCCGGCGGCACATGAGCGCGGCGAAGCTAGCGCTCCGGGTCCGTTACGGGCCGCCGCGGCGCCATCAGGTCGATCAAACGCACGACCACTCCGAGAACGATAAGAATGACGGCCACAGGCACCAGGGATACGGCCACGACTAAAATGGCCCCGCCGGATTCCAACGCGGAATAGAAGTACCCCGCGATAACAAGAGGCAGGACGAACAGCGCGGCCAGGATATTGCCGACGGTTACGCCGCCCGCCACTCGCAAGTCATAGGCCCGGAAAACCCCCCGAGCGGAAAGCTAGGTCAGCCAGGAAAAGAAACAGATCGACACGACATACACTATCCCGAAGTTCTTCGCCAGGAAACTACCCGGGGCATCGGCCAACCCCGGCGTGAGAATAAGAGCCGCGAACCAGGCGGTAAGCACGCCGCCGGTCCCGGCGAAAACTATCAACCCCGACATCAAAGACATGAATATCCGCATATTTCTCCTCTCCCCCTCCACCCATTCTATCAAACAAAACCGCCGGGGGTGCGGTGAAGCATATAGAGGACCAAGCGGGCCGGCGGGGAGCCAGAGACGAACCCCTATATAAGGGACTCCATATATCCTAAAATATAGGGGCGGGACACCTCTTTCGGGTAGAATAAGGATCTCCTATGGCCAAGAAAGTACTCCTCATCATCAGGGACGGCTGGGGCATGTACAAGCCCGACAAGTACAATGCCGTGGACAATGCCAAGACCCCCAACATGCGCCACTACCTCAAGACCTGGCCCAACACCGTCCTCGAACCCGCCGGCGAAGCCGTGGGCCTCCCCAAAGGCTACATGGGCTCCTCCGAGGTCGGACACCTCAATATCGGCGCCGGCCGCATAGTCGTGCAGGAGCTCAAGCGCATCAAGGACATGATAGAGGACGGAACCTTCTTCAAAACAAAGGCCCTCGCCGCCGCCCTCGACAACTGCGTGAAGAAAGGCTCGGCCCTCCACCTGATGGGCCTCGTCCAGGACGAAGGCGTGCACGCCCACCAGGACCACATGTACTCCATCATGCGCGAAGCCAGGAAGCGCGGCATAAAGCGGGTCTGGATACATTTCTTCGCCGACGGCCGCGACACGCCCCCCCGCAGCGCCCTCTCCTTCGTCAAAATGCTCGACGAGGTCATAAAAGAGACCGGCAACTCCGCCGTCGCCACCATCATGGGCCGCTATTACGCCATGGACCGCGGCGAAAAATGGACGCTGACCGACCGGACCTACGACACCATCACGAAAGCCGAAGGCGCCAGGGCAAAGACCGCCGCCGAGGCCCTCGAGGCCGCCTATGCCTCGCTGAAGAACCCCAACGGCCAGCCCATAGTCGACGAATACATACCGCCCACCGTCATCGGCGATTATCCCGGCATGAAGGACGGCGACTCCGTAGTGCACTTCAACTTCCGCCAGGACCGCGCCATACAGCTGACCAAGTGCTTCGTCGAGGAGAACTACCCCGGCAAGCGCTGGAAGAAGCTGGACGTCGTCTATTGCGGCCTCACCCGCTACTACGACGCCTTCAAGTTCAACGCGCTCTCCGCCATGGACGAAGGCGGCGGCATGGACAATCTTCTCGGCCAGGTCATCTCGGAGAAGGGCCTGAAGCAGCTGCGCCTGGCCGAGACCCAGAAGTTCAAGCACGTCACCTCGTTCTTCAACGGCAAGCGCACCGCGCCTTACCCCGGCGAGGACCAGGTCGAGATAAAGGGCAGCTGGGACCCGGCCAGCTTCGGCGAGCACCCCGAGATGGACGCCCCGCGCGTACGCGAGCGCGCCGTCGCCGAGATAAATTCCGGCAAGTACGATCTCATCGTCGTCAACTTCGCCAACTGCGACATGGTGGGCCACACCGGCATCTACGAGTCCGTCGTAAAAGCGGTGGAAGTCACCGACGAGAGCGTAAGAACGCTGGTGGACGCCGCGACGGCGAAGGGTTATGTCGTCATGATCAGTTCCGACCACGGCAACGCCGAGGAGATGTGGGATTACAGGATAAATATGCCAAAGACCGCCCACACCACCAACCCGGTCGAGTTCATCTACATCGACAAGGACAGGCCGAAGGCCAGGCTGCGCCCGCACGGCATCCTGTCGGACATCGCTCCGACCATCCTGGAAGTAATGGACCTCGACCAGCCGGAAGACATGACCTCGGAATCCCTGCTGGCGGACTAATGTTCATAAAACTGCGGGTGCATCCGGGCGAGCGGCGCGACAAGATAATGAAGAAGGCCGCCGACGCCTACGAGGTCTGGACTAAAGCGAAGCCCGAGCGGGGACTCGCCAACGCTTCGGCCATACGTCAGCTCTCGCTGGAACTCGGGGTGGAAGCTAAAAAGATAATGCTGGTAAAAGGGGCGCAAAGTTCGTCCAAAATAGTTAAAATCATCTGATAATGAGGATACCGGAGATAAAGGACAAGCGCGCTCTCTACCGCAAACTGGCGGCCGCCGCGGCGCTGGTCTTCCTGGCCACGCTGGGCACGCTGCTGGCGCGGCACATGAACCTGGGCCCGGCGCGCCCGGTGCCGACCTTCCGCGATACCGGCCCGGCCGACGCCCCGATAGTCATAGAGGAATTCACCGATTTCGCCTGCCCCGCCTGCCGCCACGCCTATTCCGGCGTGAAGGAAATAAGGAAGGCCTATCCGGACAAGGTGCGCGTCGTTTTCAAGCATTACCCGCTGACCAATATCCACCCCTGGTCGGTGGAAGCCGCCATGCGCGCCGACTGCGCCGGCCGCCAGGGCAAATTCGAGGAGTACGCGAACCTGCTCTTCGAGTTCCAGCGCGACTGGGCGCTGGAGCGCGAACCGCGGAAGATCTTCGACGAGTACGTCGAAAAAGCCGGGCTGGACCGGACCGCCCTGGACGCCTGCCTGGCGGACCCCGCCACCGAGCGCCAGGTACGCGGCGACATGGCCGAGGGCGATATGCGCGGAATAAACGCGACCCCGACCTTCTTCGTCAACGGCAAGAGGGCCGTCGGCCTGGGCCAGCTGGTGGACAAGGCCAGGCCGCTGATGATCTCGCTGAAATGAAAGACCTGAAAACCGCCTCTTTCGCGCAATGGGCCGCCCTCGCCGGCCGCGCCGCGCTCGGCCTGGTGTTCGCCTGGGCGGGCTTCCTCAAGGCCGCGGCCCCGGCCGAGGAATTCGCCTACGCCATAGAGACCTACAGGCTTTTCCCCGCCTGGATGGCTACCCTGGCCTCGCTGACCGTGCCGTGGGCGGAGATCTACCTGGGCCTGCTGCTGGCCGCCGGCCTCTTCACGCGCATCACCGCCGGTCTCACCGGGGCGCTTATCGTCTTCTTCCAGGTCCTGCTGGCGCAGGCCATGGTCCGCGGCCTTCCGATAACCAGCTGCGGCTGTTTCGGCACGGCCAAGAGCAACCCGATAGAAGTGGAACTGGGCCTCAACTTCATACTGCTGGCCCTGGCCTTCCTGGCCTGGTCCCGCGGCAGGGACCTGCTTTCGCTGGACGGGGCGATAGAGGCCCTGCCTTCCGGCGGGGGCGAAAAGGAGAAGCCATGAGAAAACTCGCCATCGCGCTCCTGGCGGTCTCGGCGGCCGGGGCGGCCTGGGCCGCCCGCCACGGGGCTTTCACGGCCACCGAAGAGGCCGCCTGGATGAACATCGTCTCCAAGAAGAAAGGCTTCGTGGATTATTATTTCGAGATAGGACAGGACGGCGCGGTCATAGTGCGGGACGAATCCAAGGCCGGCGAGGTCACGATCAGGCGCGGGCGTATAAAGGCCATGTACGCCAAGGATTTCTTCCGCGAGATAAAAAGTTCCGACATCCTCAACGCGCAGAGCGGCACCGGCAGCAAAATGGTCTTCTACAAAGGGGACCTGCTGCGGATCTCGGCCTATATCAACGGCGAACTGCGCCGCTTCGAGGCCCCGCTCAACAAGTTCGGGGAAGCCTTCTCCTACGCCATGACCGAGGCCCGCAAGGCCGCCGAGAAGCTGCCCGCCGACGAGACCATGGCGGGCTTCCTCAGCGCCGAGCCGCTCGAGGGCCAGCTGCGCGACACTTTCCTGAGCCGCGTCGGCCAGGATTACGAGTTCAACCTGGTCGAGACCTACGACCTGCAGAAGAACAAGCCCCTGATGACGGCGGTCAAGCAGCCCCACCGGCTGATCCCGCTGGAGTCCGAGAAGGACATCAAGGCCGTCTCCGACTTCATAACCAGGCACAAGATCTACGGGATGCGGGACCTCTTCTACATAAAGACGACCAGGGGCGAGTTCCGTTTCCGGATGCAGTACTCCCGCAAGAAGTGAGACCGCCGCCGGGCGGCGGCCGGCGGAGAGAGGACGAAGACATGGAACGACCCAGAATAAAGGTGATAGCGATAGACGACGACGAGGCCATCCTCGACATCTACGAATCCGGCCTCGACGCGTCGAAGTACGAGGTGAAGGCCTTCGCCGACCCGCGCGCGGCCCGCAGACACATCGCCGACGGCAACATCCCCGACGTCATCATAACCGACATCATGATGCCCGCGGTGGACGGGATCAGCCTGATGAACGAGTTCCACTCCGACCCGGCCACGGCCTTCGTCCCGATACTAGCGGTCAGCGGCCTCAACGACGCCGCCACGCTCAACGACGCGCTGCTCTTCGGGGCGATGGACTACGTCGTCAAGCCTTTCGAGATGCCGGCCCTCGAGGCCAAGATACAGAAGGCCTACGAACTCTCGCAGAAACGCAAGCAGGGCAACTGACCGGCCGCCGCCGCACCGGCCCGCCGCGCGGCCTGCCCCCGCGGGCGGCGCGGACGCGCGGCGGTGAAATTTCGCCGGGATTTATATATAATAAAAAATAACCATCCGCGAGAGGGACCAAAAAGATGATAAAAACGCTCAAGACCGTCTTCACCCAGAAAACGCACGAAGGCACGACCGAAAGGCTGCTGCAGCTTTCTTTGGGTTACTTCATAACCTACATCGCCACCGGCATCGCGCCCAAGTACTTCCTCAACACGGCGCCCGGCTACCCGGGGATGAGCGACGTCTACTTCATGGTCTACTCCACGGCGCTGTCCAGCCTTTTCTGCGTCGGCCTGGTCATCTACTGGAAGTGGTACAAGTTCAAGTCCCAGCAATACACCACGATGTTCGGCATCACCTTCCCCAAGGAATTCCTCTATATCATCCCCTCGGGCGTCTGCACCGCGGTCGTCATCCCCACGACCACGCTGATGTACCTGCTGCCCATCTCCGTCATGGTCGCCATGATCATCATGCGGGCCAGCGTCATCGTGCTCAGCCGCATCATCGACGCCATACAGATAAAGCAGGGCATCCTGAAAAAGACCGTGTACTGGGAGGAGAACGTAGGAGTCGTCCTGGCGCTCCTCGCCGTCGGGCTCAAGCTCTACTATGTCCGCCCCGGCGACTTCGACTTCGTCAAGAACGCGGCGGCCATGACCATCCTGAGCTCCTACATAGTCGCCTACGGCATACGCATCTACATAATGAACTACTTCAAGAACACCCGCACCAAGGGCGTGCCCTACGACAACAAGGGCTTCTTCGCGGTGGAGCAGCTCTCGGCCAGCAGCACGATGATCCTGGCGACGCTCTTCCTGCTCTTCTTCGCCAGCGGGGATCCGGAGAACTCCAAGGACTTCGTGGTCAACTTCCAGAACGCCTTCCACCAGCCCCATGAGCAGTGGTTCAAGGCCGCGCTGGCCGGCGTCCCGTACGGCATCGGGGCCTTCTTCTCGGTCTTCCTGTTCATGTTCCAGGGCCGCACGGCGACCTTCGCCGGCCTGGTCAACCGGCTCACCTCGCTGATCGCCGGCACCGTCGCCACGCTGGTGGTCTTCTTCCTGATGAAGATGAAGCCGCCGAAGCCGGAGGACTGGTTCGCCCTGGTCGTCATCTTCATCGCCCTCTGGTTCCTGGGCCGCTCCGAGAAGAAGCGCGCCTGCGAACTGGCGAAGGCCAGGGAGATAGTCCTGGAGCCGGACACCGAAGCGCCCTGCGCCCCCTCCGACGGGGCCTCGCCGGCGAAATAACTCGGTCCTTTTTTCCGAACGATACCGCGCCGGCATGCTCGACGAGCGTGCCGGCGGCTTTATGAGGAAGCGATGAAAAGAACCAGGAACGAAAAAGTGAATATCTGCATGGTCGGGGCCGGTTATGTCGGGCTCGTGTCCGCCGCCTGCCTGGCCGAACTGGGCCACCGCGTGGTCTGCGTGGACAACGATCCCCGCAAGATAAGGACGCTCGGGAAGGGCGTAATGCCCATCTACGAGGACGGCCTGGAGGGGGTCGTGAAGAAGAACGTGAAGGCCGGACGCCTGCACTTCGCCTCCTCCGTGAAGGAAGGCATGCTGCACAAGGGCCACCGCGCCGCGGCCGTCTTCATCGCCGTGGGCACGCCCCCCCGCGACGACGGCTCGGCGGACCTCAGCGCCATAGAGAAGGTCTCCGAGCAGGTCGCGCTCAACATGACCGACTACACGGTCATCGTGGAGAAATCCACCGTGCCGGTCTCCACCTGCGACCGCATCGAGAAGACCGTCGGCCGCCACAACAAGCGGCACATCCCTTTCGACGTGGCCTCGAACCCCGAGTTCCTGCGCGAGGGCACGGCCGTCCGGGACTTCCTGGAGCCCGACCGCGTGGTGGTGGGGGTCAGTTCCGGGCGGGCGGAAGAGGTGATGCGCCGCGTCTACCAGCCGCTCAAAAAAGCCCCGATCGTGGTCACCAGCGTCAAGAGCGCGGAGCTCATCAAGCACGCCTCCAATTCCTTCCTCTCCACCAAGATCTCGTTCATCAACGCCGTGGCGAACGTCTGCGAGCGCACCGGCGCCAACGTGGAGGACGTGGCCCGCGGCATGGGCCTCGACAGGCGGATCGGCCCGGCCTTCCTCAAGGCCGGCATCGGCTTCGGCGGCTTCTGTTTCCCCAAGGACCTCGAGGCCTTCCACTGGCTCAGCCGGCAGGTCGGCTACGACTTCGACCTGCTCAAGACGGTCAAGGAGATAAACGAGGGCCAGAAACTGTGGCTGGTCCGCAGGATCGAGGACGAACTCTGGAACCTGGAAGGCAAGACGGTAGCGCTGCTGGGGCTGGCCTTCAAACCGGAGACCGACGACATGCGTTTCGCCCCTTCTATAGACATAGCCGCCGAGCTGCTCAAACGCGGCGCGAAGGTGCGCGGCTACGACCCCGTCTCGCAGGAGAACGCGAGGAGGGTCATGAAGGGCGTCCATTTCGCGAAGGACGCCTACGACTGCGTCAGGGGCGCCGACTGCGTCTGCCTGGTCACCGAGTGGAAGGAGTTCGCGAAGCTGGACCAGAAGAAACTGCTCGCCGCCGCCAGGCACCCCATCATGATCGACGGGCGCAACCTCTACGACCCGGCGGAGATGAGGGCGCTGGGCTGGACCTACAAGTCGGTCGGGAGGCCCTGATGCGGATACTGGTCACCGGCGCCGCCGGCTTCCTGGGCAGCCACCTCTCGCGCTACCTGCTGGCTAAGGGCCACTCGGTAATAGGCCTGGACAACTTCATCACCGGCAATATCGCCAACATCGAGGACCTTTTCGGCAACGACAGGTTCTCGTTCACCAAGTACGACGTCACCAACTACCTGCACGTGCCCGGCAAGCTGGACGCCGTGCTGCATTTCGCCAGCCCCGCGAGCCCGATAGACTACCTCAGGCACCCGATACCCACGCTCAAGGTCGGCGCGCTGGGCACGCACAAGGCGCTGGGCCTGGCCAAGGACAAGAAGGCGATCTTCATGATAGCCTCCACCTCCGAGGTCTACGGCGACCCGCAGATAAACCCGCAGCACGAAGGCTACTGGGGCAATGTGAACCCGATAGGCCCGCGCGGCGTCTACGACGAGGCCAAGCGCTTCGCCGAGGCGATGACCATGGCCTATCACCGCTACCACGGCGTGCAGGTGCGGCTGCTGCGCATCTTCAACACCTACGGGCCCAATATGCGCCTCGAGGACGGCCGCGCGGTGCCCAACTTCATGGTGCAGGCGCTCAGGAACAGGCCGATAACGGTATACGGCGACGGCGGCCAGACGCGCAGCCTCTGCTATGTCTCGGACCTCATCGAGGGCATCTACCGGCTGCTCAGGAGCGGCCACAACGGGCCGGTGAACATCGGCAACCCGCACGAGATAACCCTGCTGGAGCTGGCCCGGACCGTCAAGAAGATAACCGGCAGCAAATCGAAGATCGTGTTCCGCCCTCTCCCGGAGGACGACCCCAAGGTACGCCGCCCCGACATCGCGAAAGCCCGCAAGCTTCTCAAATGGGAGCCCAAGGTCGGCCTCGAGGAAGGGCTGAAGAAGACCGTCTCCTACTTCCGCTCCAAAGTGAAATAAAGACCTGCTCCCAATAAGAAGGCCGCGGGTGCGGAACCCGCGGCCTTCTTCGTTTCAGCCCGATCCTGTTACGGCTGGTTCATCCAGGTGACGAACTCGTCCCAGCGCGAATCCCTGGCCCAGGCCAGATCGCCGTAGCCGGCGGCCAGGCTGTAGGAGGGGAAGTAGGCCGCCATGCCTTTGGCCAGCGTATACTGCTTGGGGCCGCTCCAGAAGCCGCCCTGGCTGTCGCGGGCGCGGCTGTGGATCATCAGCGAGCCGGTGATATAGTCCATCAGCGCCTGTCCCGCGGCCTTCACGTTCTGGTCCTGCGAGCCCTCCACGACGCGGCGGGCGAAGTCGTACATATCGCGGTTC
This sequence comes from Elusimicrobiota bacterium, assembly GCA_019135865.1. Taxonomy (GTDB): domain Bacteria; phylum Elusimicrobiota; class Elusimicrobia; order Elusimicrobiales; family UBA9959; genus UBA2231. Next base: position 193,188 of record JAGVVD010000052.1, on the reverse strand, counting down.
TCGTACACGGCGAAGTTGATCGTCGCGTTGCGGGCGCTTTTCGCCAGCTCTTTCTCGCCGGAAGCCATCATCGCGTCGGCGAAGGCGTTGCTGGCGGTCAGCAGGCCGCGCACGGCCGAGACGCGCGCCAGGCTCTGCGTATAGCCCTGGTTGATCCTGTCGTAGTGGTCGCTGTAGGCGTCCACGGTCAGCCGGCCCACTTCCCGCGGCGTCATCGCGGGCCGCGCCACCAGCGGGCCCAGGAAGTCGTTATAGGTGTAGCCGTCGCCGGGCTCGGTCTCTTCGGAGCCGACGATATAGTCCACGCTGTCCTTGAGCTCGTAGACCACCTCGGCCATCTGCATCAGGCAGGCGTCGGTGCTGAAGACGTCCAGCTTGCCGATCTCGCGCAGCGCGGCGCCCAGCTGCGGGGTGTTGATATGGTTGCCGCTCTGTTCGTCGTAAGAGATGCCCTTGTTCTCCACGACCGACCTGCGCAGCCCTTTTTCCCAGCCCGAGCCGTGGTTGGAAACTATCAGCATGTACTTCCTGGCGGGGAAGTTCTCCTTGGCCCATTTGCCGAAGGCGGCCAGGTTGCGGTAATCGCCCATGTCGGTCATGCCCATTTCCTGGACGAGCTTGGAGCCCATCCGGCTCATGTCGTCGTCCTTCTGTATCAGGTAGCGGCGCACGCCGGTCCAGTTGTCGTCCGAGGAGTCGTAGCCGTCCATGCGGCCGACCTCGACCACGATATTGACCTTCTTGCTGGAACCGACCAGTTCCATCTCGTTTATGTCGCTGAGGAGGAAGCGTTCCAGGTCGTTCTTGGCGTTGGAGAAGACCATGATGGTCCACTCGGCCTCGCTCTTGCCGAAGAGCCAGTCGAGTATGCCCTTATCCTGCGCCTCGGGGACCAGGGCTTCGGCCGGGAGAGCCAGCTCCACCCGGGAGATCTCGTCCATTATGCCGCCGCCGCGGGAGGCCCCGTCGAAATCGACGGACCAGCCGGCCGCCGGCATCAGAAGGGCCGCTATAGCCGTAATCGTTGTCTTGCGCATCATCGTTCCTCCAGGCTTGACCATCGTCAACCGCGGGTATAGTGTAGCCCGGCCCCGGCGGCCGGGCAAGGAACGAAGGGCCCAGGAAGGCGCGGCCATTGGGCCCACGGGAAACGCGAAGGCCGCGGGGCGGAACCCGCGGCCTTCTTTCGTCTCAGCCCGATCTTGTTTACTGCTGGTTCATCCAGGCGGCGAACTCGTCCCACTGCGAGGCCGAGGCCCAGCGCAGTTCGTCGTAACCGGGGGCGAAGGCGCCCGAGGGCAAGTAGGCCGCTATGCCCTTGGAGGGCGAATAGTCCACGGCCGGGTACCAGAAGTAGGCCGGCTGGTTATTGGTCCGGTTATGACCCACCAGGCGGCCGGTGATGTTCTCCATCAGCGCCGCGGCGGCCGTCCTGACCTCCTGGCTCTGCGAGGAGGCCGCGACCAGCCTGGCGAAGTCGTAAAGGTCCTTATTGTCCGGGAGCGCGTAGCTCATCGCGGAGGCGCGGGCGTTCCTGGCCGCCTCTTTCTCGCCGGCGGCCATGACGGCGGCCGCGAAGGCGTCGGCCTTCTGCGCGAAGCCGGCTATCTCGGCGGTCCTGATATAGCTCTGCGTGGAGCCCTGCTTGATGTCCCGGTAGTGGTCGCTGTAGCCGTCCACCGCGACTTTGGCCATCCGCTCGGCGCTCATGCCGGGTTCGGCCACGATGGGGCCCAGGAAGAGATCGTAGGTATAGCCGTCGCCGGGCTCGGTCTCCTCGGAGCCGACGATATAGTCCACGCTGTCCTTGAGCTCGTAGACCACCTCGGCCATCTGCATCAGGCAGGCGTCGGAGCCGTACACGTCCACGCCGCCCATCTCGCGCAGCGCGGCCGCGAGCTCGGGGATGGTCATATGGTTGCCGGTCTCGTCGTCGTAGGAGATACCCTTGTTGCCGTTCTCCTCTTTGGCGGCCTTGTTCTTGAGCCAGCCGTCGCCGTGGTTCCAGACCACCAGCATGTACTTCTTGGCCGGGTAATTCTCCTTGGCCCATTTGCCGAAAGCGGCCAGCTGGCGGTAGTCGCCCATGTCCACGGAGCCCAGGTCCTCTACCACCGGGGAGGTGACATTGGCGGTATCGGTGTCCTTCTGGACCAGGTAGCGGCGGGTGGTCTGCCAGTCCCCTTCGCCCGTGTCGAAGCCGGCCATGCGGCCGATCTGGACCACCACGTTGACCTTATCGGAAGAGCCGACCATCTCCATCTCGTTCATGTCCTTGAGGCCGAAGCGCTCGAGATTGTTCTTGCCGTTGATGAAGACCATGATGGTGGCTTCTTTCCTCGCCTTGCCGAAAAGCCAGTCGATTATGCCCTTCTCCTGCGCCTCGGGAGCTATCGCCTCGGCGGGGACGGCGAGCTCGACCTGCGAGATCTGTTCCATTATGTCGCCGTTGCTGACGGAACCGTCGAAATCGACGGACCAGCCGGCGGCGGGTATCAGAAGAGCCGCTATCGCGGTGAGGGCGGTTTTGCGTATCATGGCTTCCTCCTGGCTCACTTGACTTTTGTCAACTCCCATGAATAGTCTAGCCCCCGCCAAAGAAGGCTCAAAGGGCCCGGGGGCCCTGAGTTTTATAGGCCAAAGGACCCAGAGAAAGGGCGTTCCGGCTTTATTGACCGCGGCCAGGGGCGCGCGGCGGCCGTTTTTTGGTACTATGTAGGCAGGACCCCATTTTCAAGGAGAATACATATGGCTAACCCCAAGTTCATGAAACCCATGCAGCCGGACGCCGACCTGGCGGCCGTGATAGGCGACCAGCCGGTCCCCCGCCCGGAGGCGGTCAAGAAGATCTGGGACTACATCAAGGCCAACGGCCTGCAGGACAAGGTCAACCGCCGCAATATCAACGCGGACGACAAACTGCGCAAGCTCTTCGGCAAGGACCAGGTCTCCATGTTCGAACTGGCGGGCATACTGGGCAAGCACCTGAAATAAGGCTTTCCCGGGGGCGCCCGCGGAACGGCGCCCCTGAAACGGAAAGGCCGGCTTCACAGCCGGCCTTTTTCATTTATGCCCCGGACCGGGGGGTCATTTGAAGATTATAAGGAGGGTGCCGGCCGCTATCATGGAGGCCCCTGCCCATTGGTAAGGGCCCAGCCTCTCCCCCAGGAACACCACGGACAGGCCTATGGCGAAAACTATGCTCAGTTTGTCTATAGGGGCGACCAGCGAGGCCGGGCCGGTCTGCAGCGCCCGGTAATAGCAGATCCAGGACAGGCCGGTGGCCAGGCCGGAGAGTATCAGGAAGATGACGCTGTGGCGGTTGAGTTCCAGCGGGTTGCGCCATTCGTTCCTGAACCAGACCAGGCCGCCCAGGAATATAATGATCACTATGGTGCGTATCAGCGTGGCCAGGTTGGAGGGGATGTCCTTCACCCCCACCTTGGCCAGCACGGCGGTCAGCCCCGCGAAGAGCGCCGCTCCGAGAGCGAACAGTTTCCAGTCCGTCATACGCTATTTCCCGGCGGGCGCCTGCGCGGCGGGGGCGGCCCGGCCGGCGGCTTTGGCCGCGCCGGCGAAATCCCCGGCGCGGAAGAAGGATATCTTCGAGACGTCTATGTGTTTCTTGAACGCCGCGTGTATCTCCGCCGGCTTGAGCGCCATGACCTTCTTTTCCATGTCGCCGTACCAGGCCATCCGGCGCCCCAGGTGCTCGTTGCCGGCCAGCCATGAGGCCAGGCCCGGGTCGCTGCTGCGGGAGAGTACCTGTTTCTGCAGCCAGCCGCTCTTGGCGTCGGCCACCTCTTTATCCGTGAAGCCGTCCGCTATTATGCGGTCCAGTTCCTCGCGGAAGGCCTTCTCCAGCCTCTCCGCGTCCTTGGGGCTGAATATGGCGTAGCCGAAGAAGGTCCCGTACTCGTCCTCCGAACTGGCCGAGAAGGACGACCCTACCCCGTAACTGAGGCCCTCTTTCTGGCGGATGCGCACGGACAGGCGCGAGCTGAGGAACCCGCCGCCCGTGATGAAGTTGGCCAGGACCAGGGCCGGGTAGTCGGGATGGTCGTCGCGCATCTTTATCGACTGGCCCAGCAGCATCTGCGCATTGGCCTTGTCGGGGGTCTCTATGGGCTTATTGATCACCGGGATGTCCTTATATTCGCTGACCAGGCGGGAATAGGGCCTGGCGGCCGTCCAGCCGCCGAACAGCTCTTCCGCCAGAGCGGCGGCCTTGTCCGGGTCGAAGTCGCCGACCAGGGAGAGCTCGCCCGAGGAGGCGCCGTAATAGTCCCGGTGATAGGCCTTCACCTCGTCCAGCTTGACGGCCTTGACCCGGGCTATCTGCTCGTCCAGGGTCGGAGAATAGCGCGGGTCGTCCTCCGGGTAGGGCCTCATATGACGCTGCCAGGTGTTCATGGCCTCGAAGTCGGGCTGGCCGCGCTTCTTCTCGAGGCCGGCGAGCTGCTCCTGCCTGAGCACGTCGAATTCCTTTTCGGGGTAGGCGGGCTCGCGCAGGATCTCGGCCGCCAGCCGCAGCGCGGCCTCCAGGTTGGCCGAGTCGGTCTCGATGGAGGAAGTCCCGCCGTTGATGCCGGCGCGGGTCTTTATCCGGTCCAGCTCGTCCTTTATCTGCTGCCGTGTGCGCCCGGCGGTGCCGCGCATAAGCAGGTCGCTGGCGAAGGACGGGACCTCGCCCAGGCCGCGCAGCGTCTCCAGCGAGCCTTTGCGCAGCGTCAGGTGGACATTGACCGAGGAGCCGCGGGTCTTCTTGGGCAGCATGACCAGTTTCATGCCGTTCTTGAGCGTCCGGCGCACGGTGCGCGCGTCTATGTTCTCCGGCGACGGGTCGAAGGCTTCGCCGGCGGACACGGCCTCGCCGCCCTTATAGTCCTTCACCAGCGCGGCCACGTCCGGCGCCGCGGGGATCTCGGAGCGGTCCGGCTTCCCGGTAGGGATGAAGAGGCCGAGCGTGCGGTTGCTGGGCTTGAGGTACTGGGCCGCCACGCGCTTCACGTCCTCCGCCTTGACCGCCTTTATGCGGTCCCGGTCGATGAAGAAAAGCCGCCAGTCGCCCGCGGCTATGGACTCGGAAAGGTACATCGCTATGCGCTCGGAGGATTTCAGGGCCATGTCGATGTTCTTCAGTATGGAAGTGCGGGCCCGCTCGACGTCCTCGTCCGCGAATTCTCCGGCCGCGGCCTCCTCGACCGTCTTCAGCAGTATGTCCCGGGCCTCTTCGAGCGAAGATTCCTTGCGCACCGTGGAGAGGAACATCATGACGCCGCCCTCGCGCAGCGCCCAGGAGAAGCCGGCGGCGGAAGCGGCTTTTTTGGGCTCGACCAGGGCCTTGTAGAGGCGGCCCGAAGGGGTGTCGCCCAGGATGTAGCCCAGCACGTCCAGCGCCGCGCTGTCCGGGTGCGAGCCGGCGGGGATATGGTAGGCGGCTATGATCTCCTGAGTGTCCCCTACGCGGCGCAGCGTGACCAGCCGCTCGCCGTCCTGCGTCGGGTCCGCGGTGTAGGTGGGCTGCATGGGTTCTTTCGGCGGCTTTATGGCGCCGAACTTCTTCTTCACCAGCGCGAGGGTCTTTTCCGGGTCGAAATTGCCGGCCACTATCAGCACGGCGTTGTCGGGGCGGTAGTAGCGGCGGTAGAAGGCCCGCAGGCGGTCGATGCTGACGTTCTCGATGTCGGAGCGCGCGCCGATGACCGTCTTGCCGTAATTGTGCCAGAGGAAGGCCGTGGAGAGCACGCGCTCCATAAGTATCTTGCGCGGGTTATTCTCGCCGGACTCGAACTCGTTGCGCACGACGGTCATCTCGGAATCCAGGTCCTTCCTGGCTATGAAGCTGTTGACCATGCGGTCGGCTTCCAGGTCCAGCGCCCATTCCAGGTTCTCTTCCTTTGAGGCCAGGGTCTCGTAATAATTGGTCCGGTCGTAACTGGTGGAGGCGTTGTTGCGGGTGCCGTGGGCGGTGAACTCCTTGGTCATGTCGGGGTACCTGGGCGTGCCCTTGAACATCAGGTGCTCCAGGAGATGCGCCATGCCGGTCTCGCCGTAGTTCTCGTGCCGGGAGCCGACCAGGTAGGTGACATTGACCGTCACGGTCGGCTTGGTCGGGTCGGGGAAGAGCAGGACCTTGAGGCCGTTGGGGAGGAAGTATTCGTCTATCCCCTCTACCGAAGCGCCGCGGGTCACGCCGGCGGGCAGCTTTATCGCGGCGAGGACGCACTGCGGAAGCAGCAGCGCCGACAGCAGCAGGGCGAAGATGGTTCTTTTCATTACGGGGGTCTCCTGGAGCGGCGGCCGCTGGGCCGCCGGGTCTTTCTCAGCGGTATTATTATCTTATAAAACGCGTCCTCCGTCAAAGCGGCCGGCAATGAAAAAGGCCGCCCGCTCGCGCGGACGGCCCTTTTTCAGCCTTTCGGCTTCCGGTTTACCGGGCGGTCCAGGTTATGAAGTCGTCCCAGTTAGAGGCCGCGGCCCACTGCAGGTCGGCGTAATGCGCCGGGGCGGCGCCGCCGGGCAGGTAGACGGCGATGCCGTGGGCGTCGTCGTAGAGCTCCGGGCCCCACCAGCCGCCGGGGCTGTTGTTGGTGCGGTTATGCACCACCAGCGGGCTCTTGATGTAGGACATCAGCGCCTGGCCCTTCGCCTTCACGTTCTGGTCCTGGGTCTCGGCCAGGATCAGCTGCGCGAAGTGGTAGAGGTCCTTGTTCTCGGGGTAGGCGAAGCTCTGCGCCGCGCCCATCGCTTTCTGCGCCAGCGCCTTCTCGCCCGAGGCCATCACGGCCGCGGCGAAGTCGTTGGAGACCTTCAGGAAGCCGTCGATGGCCGACGACTTGATCAGGCTCTGCGTGGAGCCCTGGCCCAGCTGCTGGTAGTGGTCGCTGTAGGCGTCCACGGTCACCTTGCCGGCCTCGAAGGCGTCCATATAGGGCTTGGCCACTATGGGGCCGAGGAAGGTGTCGTAGGTATAGCCGTCGCCGGGCTCGGTCTCTTCGGAGCCGACGATGTACTCGGTATAGTCCTTGATCTCGTAGACGAACTCGGCCATCTGCATCAGGCAGGCGTCGGAACCGTAAACGGTCACGCCGCCCATCTCGCGCAGCGCCCAGCCCACCTCCGGGGTGGTCATGTGGCTGCCGGTCTCGTCGTCGTAGGAGAGGCCCTTCTCCCCGAAAGCGCGGCCCTTGATCCAGCCGGCGCCGTGATTCCAGACGATCAGGATATAGCGCTTGGCGGGATAGTTCTCCTTGGTCCATTTGCCGAAGGCCGCCAGGGTCTTCCAGTCGCCCATGTCGGTCTTGCCCAGTTCCTGCACGACGGGCGAGGTCACCCTGGAGGTGTCATTGTCCTTCTGGACCAGGTAGCGGCGGGTGCCTTTCCAGTCGCCGTCGGACGAGTCGAAGCCGGCCATGCGGCCCATTTCGACCACGATGTTGACCTTGTCGGAGGAGCCGACCATCTCCATCTCGTTCATGTCCTTGAGGCCGAAGCGCTCGAGGTTGTTCTTGGAGTTGAGGAAGACCATGATGGTCCACTCTTTGACCCCTTTCGAATCGGCGGCGGGCGCCGTTCCGGGCAGGGCGATCTCGGCATTGGCTATCGCTTCCTTCAGGTCGAAGGAGGACGGAGTGTCGAAGTTGATCCCGGCGGAGAGCGAAGCTGCGGAGAATATCACTGCTACTGCGGACAGTACTGCTTTTTTGAACATATCGACTCCTTGTTTTCTGGACCCGCGCCCATGTATATATACAGGATGCTATCTATATTAACATATGTCAAAGGACTTTGGACCTACTAATTTTTATACCCAAGGGCCTATCCTGATATAGGCCCTTAGACCTATCAAGCCGGGATTGTTCATAGGAGAGACCGTAAAACCGGGTGAAGATCGGCCATAACACGGTCCGGCGGCCCCCAGGCGCGAATAGGACCACGGGCCCCGGCATAGGCCTTTAGGGACTAAGCCCCAAAGGCCCAGGGCGGCCTGGGATATTTTCCGCCGGCAGCCAGGGCCTCCGGGACCTTACGCCGGGAGCCTTATTTTAATATCCTTTAATAATGGGGGGAAGAACGAAGTGAGGACCGGAGAGAGCGTATGAACACGGCACAGGATAACCCCGACGATAAGCACGCCAGGGACAGGGAGCACCCCCATCTCATAAGGCTGGTCGAATCCAGGCCCGGCTGCCGCGGCGCCTATCTCTGGGTTTTCAATCAGGGCCGCAGGCCCGCCAGGAAATGCTGGCGCGACGGCCGCAACACGGTCAACTGAAAGCGCCCGCGGGCGCCCGAGAAAAGCCGGCCTCAGGCCGGCTTTTTTATTTATACGCGCTGAGGACGGCCTTTATGGTGGCGGCGTGAAGGAGGGCGGGATCGGCGGCTTTTTTGCGGTAGCCGCCGCCGAGCGTCACTACGAGCGGAATGCCCCTTTCCAGGCAGAGTCCGGCGACACAGGCGTCGCGGCGGCTCAGGTCCGCGGGCGACAGGGCCAGGCCGCCCAGCAGGTCGCCCCGGCACACATCCGCACCGGCGAGGTATATCACAAGGCCGGGCCTGAAGCGGGCCATGGCCTTCGGCAGCGCCCGGCGCAGCGCGCGCAGGTACGCGGCGCCGCCCGTCCCGCGCGGCAGGGCTATATCCAGCGAACTTTTTTCCTTCTTTTCGGGATAGATATCGGCCTGGTGCATCGAAAAAGTGAAGGCCGAACGGTCCCCTTTCAATATAGCGGCCGTCCCGTCCCCCTGGTGCACGTCGAGGTCCACGATCATGGTCCTTTCGACGCCGAAGTCTTTCCGCGCCTTGCGGGCGGCCAGCGCCAGGTCGTTCACCAGACAGAAGCCCGCTCCGCCTTCCGCGCGCGCGTGATGGGAGCCGCCGCCGCAGTTTATCCCCAGCCCCCCCTCCAGCGCCAGCTCCACGGCCCTCACGGTGCCGCCGGCGTGCAGGAGATGCGATCTTATCACGGCTTTGGTTATTTTCAGCTCGGCGGCGGCCGAATCGGCCGCGGTGAACCGGCCGGAACAGGGCGGCATTGTCCGCAGTCGGTGGTCGGTCGTATAACTCCCGACACCTGGGGCGCCGGAGGCGCTGTTCCGCCGGGAGCTCTGCGACCGGCCGGAGAGGCATTTGCGCGTCCAGCCGGGCGTGTGCGCCAGGAGCAGGTCCTTCTTCGAGAGCTTCGCGGGGGCGGCGACATCCGCCCGGGAGACGACGCCGTCCCTCAGCAGCGCGTCGAAGGCGAGCCGGAACTTGTCCGGCCGGAACACATGGCCGGGCAGCGGGGCGGAATAACCGGGTGAATAGACTATGACAGCCATGGGTCCAGGTCCAGCAGGACGATCGTTCTCAGGAACAGATTATGCAGGCCGTGCAGCAGGCAGGGCACGGCCAGCCCACCCGTATGCCGGTAAGCCAACGCATAAAGCGCGCCGTTGGAGAAAATAAGCAGCATGGCTATCCAGTTACGGCTGCCGTGGAATATCATAAAAAGAAAAGAGGTCCAGAGCATGGCCTTCACGAAGCCGGCCCGCTTCATTATGTAGTTAAGCGCCAGGCCGCGCAGCATTATCTCCTCGCAGGCCGCGATGAGCATGGTGCTGACCGCCACGAAGAACCAGTTCCCGTGGGAAGTCCAGATCCTTACGAGCCCGGCGGGGGCTTCGGTGTCCGGATAATAAAGGGAGACCAGCTTCAGTCCCGTCCAGGTAAGCGCCATGTCGGCCGCCAGGAAAAGCGCCAGCGCCGCCGCGCTGCGGCCGAAAGGGCGCGGGGAAAAGACGGAGCGGATATCGAGCCCGACCTTTTCCCTGTCGTTATAAACTTTGAAGGTCAGGATGGTCAGGAAGAGCGCCGCGGAGGCCGCCAGGAACTCCGCCATATGCGCGGGCAGAGAAGGATACCCTTCCGAAAGGATCTGGTTGAAACCGAAATAGGTCAGGGAGGGCACGGCCAGCGTCAGCCCGGCCAGCGTGGTCGAGCGCCAGAGCCAGGGCTCCCGGGCCGGCGCACGCGGCGCGGGCGCTATAGCCTGGCTCCCGTTCACAGGAAGAACACCGCCAGCAGGAAGGCCGCGCAGACGGTCAGGCAGAGCCAGCCGAACCAGTCGCCGTTGCGCGCGTAAAAAGAGGGCGGCAGTCCAGGAGCGGAAACTTCCGCCGACAGGACGCCGGGCTCGTCCAGGTCCAGGCGGTGCGTGACGCGGCCCCAGGGGTCTATGAACGCGGAGATCCCGTTATTGGCCGCGCGCAGCATCGGCCGGCGGTTCTCGGCCGCGCGGAAGACGTTGACCGCGAAATGCTGATGCGGGCCGGCGGTGTCGAGGTACCAGCCGTCGTTGGTCATGTTGACCAGCAGGTCCGCGCCTTTGAGCGCGTCCCCGCGGGAGAGATACGGGAACACCGATTCATAGCAGATGCCGGCCGAGATCTTCAGCCCCCCGTGCTCCATCAGCCCCTGGAAACGGGTGCCGGCGGAGAACTCGCCCAGCGCGCCCAGCGTGCGCAGGACGCCGCCGAAAATACCGGAGAGCGGGATATACTCCCCGAACGGCACCAGTTTGCGCTTGTTGTAAAAAGCCTCCTGCTCCCCGCCGGGCCCTATCAGGAAAGCGGAAACATAGCGGCCGTCGCCTTTTGAAACGGAACCGACCAGCGAATGAGTGCCGCCCGATACCGAGGTCAGCCAGGAATAGGTCTCCGCGTCGTCTATCCAGCCCGGCAGGGCGTTCTCCGGCCAGACGACGAGACCGGCCCCGGCGGCGCGGGCCTCCGCGGCCAGGCCGCCCAGCCGGCGTTTTATCTCGCCGGCGTAGGATTCGTCCCATTTGCGGTAGAAATCTATGCAGGGCTGAAGAGCGGCGGCCCTGACGGTCCTGCCGGCGGGAAGCGCGTCGGCCTTTTTCAGTTCGCCGTTGCCGAAGAGCCACAGGAAACCCGCTATGCCCATGACCCACCCCAGGCGGCGGAGCCGGCGGGCCGGCGTCACTTCCCTGAAGAACGCCGATCCGATGAGCGCGCCGGAGAAGGCCAGCGCGAAGCTCAGCCCCCACGGCCCGGTGAGGGAGACTATCTGAATCAGCCGCTCATTGGGCCACTGCGTATAGGCCAGCAGGAACCAGGGGAACCAGAGGCCGCCGTCCGTAAGCGCGACCTTCAGCCATTCGATGAGGGTCCAGAGAGCGGCCAGCGCGAAAGGGAAGGCCGAGATCCCGGCGCGCTTGAAACTCCGGCCGAGCAGGCCGAAGAGCCCGAACTCCAGCGCCAGCAGGGCCGCGAGCAGCGCCACCCCGCCGGCCGCCAGGCCGGGGCCGAGGCCGCCGGCGCGCATCGTGGGGAAGAGCCAGTAGAGAAGGCCGCAATAGAACAGGAAACCGGACAGCCAGCCGTGGAGGAAACCGGCGCGCCTGGAACCCGAAAGCCAGAGCGCGGCGGTCAGCGGGGCCAGCGCCGCCCAGGCGAAGACCGGGGAACCGATGCCGGGAGCGGAGAGGACGAGCAGCAGGGAGGAAAGGGCGGAGAGGGCGAGCGGCGAACGGGCCAGTCTCAGTCCCGGCCGGAGAGCGGAAAGGCGGGAGCGCAGGGAGGGCGCCGGCGCGGGCGCCGTCCCCGGCGCCCGGGGCGCCGGAGCCGCCGTTCCGGCCGGTCTGTCTTGGTCAGGCCCGTTCCTGGTCAGAAACCCCCCCCCGGCCCGGGGCCGGCGGTCAGCCGGCGCCGTGGCACTTCTTGTATTTCTTGCCGGAACCGCAGGGGCAGGGGTCGTTGCGCCCCACCTTGAGGTTCGAGAACTTGTTCTCCTGCTTCTTAGCCGCGGCCGCGGCCGGCGGCCTGGCCTGGGCGCCGCCGCCGGCGGGGACGGCCTGCGGCTCCATTTCGGGCCGGCGGCGCACCACCGGCGGCAGCTGGACGCGGAAGACGTACTCGACCATCTGGTCGCGCACGCGCCCGAGCATCCGCTCGAACATCGCGTAGGACTCCTTCTGGTACTCTATCAGCGGGTCCTTCTGGCCGTAGGCGCGCAGGCCCACGCCCTTCTTGAGATGGTCGAGCTCGTAAAGATGGTTCTTCCAGATATGGTCGATGATCTGCAGCAGCAGCACGCGCTGCAGCTCGGCGAAGTCCACGCCGCGTTCCTTGAACTCCTCGACGCGGCGCTCGTAAGCCTTCTCGGCCTCCTCCGCCAGGTGCTCCGCCAGCCCGGCGCCGCCCAGGCGCTGCAGCTGCTCCTCGTTGAGGTCGGAGGCGAAGCCGAAGGTCTTGCGCAGGAAGGCGTTGAGGCTCTCCATGTCCCAGAGCTGCACGTGCCTGTCGGCCGGGGCGAACAGCGCGCACTGCTCCTCCACGCTCTCGCGGATCATGCTCCGCACGCGGCCGGCCACCTCGCCGCCGTCGAGCACGATGTTGCGCAGTTCGTAGACGGCCATGCGCTGCTTGTTCATCACATTGTCGTAATCGAGCAGCTGTTTGCGGGCGTCGAAGTTCATGCCTTCCACGCGGCGCTGCGCGCCCTCGATCTGGCGCGTGACCAGGTCGGACTCGATGACCTCGCCCTCCTCCATGCCCAGCTTCTCCATCACGTAGGAGATGCGGTCGGAGCCGAAGAGGCGCATCAGTTCGTCCTCGAGCGAGACGTAGAAGACCGAGCCGCCCGGGTCGCCCTGGCGCGCGCAGCGGCCGCGCAGCTGGTTGTCGATGCGGCGGCTCTCGTGGCGCTCCGAGCCTATGACCTGCAGACCGCCTATCTCGCGCACGTGCGCCTGTTCGGCCTCGTCGGGCGGCGTGCCGCCCAGGATGATGTCGGTGCCGCGGCCGGCCATGTTGGTGGCTATCGTGACCGCGCCCTTGCGGCCCGCCTGGGCGATTATCTGCGCCTCCATCTCGTGGTACTTGGCGTTGAGCACCTGGTGCGGTATGCCCTTGGCGCGCAGCATGGCGGAAAGCTTCTCGGAGCGGTCTATCGAGCGCGTGCCCACCAGCATGGGCTGCCCCTGCTTCCAGCGCCGCTCTATCTCGGCGGTTATCGCGTTGTTCTTCTCGCGCTCGGTGCGGTAGATCTGGTCGGCCCAGTCCTTGCGGGCCAGCGGGCGGTTCGGCGGGATCTCCACGCAGTCGAGCTTGTAGATCTCCCAGAATTCGCCGGATTCCGTCATCGCGGTGCCGGTCATGCCCGAGAGCTTGGAGTAGAGCTTGAAATAGTTCTGGAAGGTGATGGTCGCCAGGGTCTGGTTCTCCTCCTTGATGCGGAGGTTCTCCTTGGCCTCGATGGCCTGGTGCAGGCCGTCGGACCAGCGGCGGCCCGGCATCAGGCGTCCCGTGAACTCGTCGACGATGATGATCTCGCCGTCCTTGACCACGTACTCGTCGTCCTTCTTGAACAGGTGATAGGCGCGCAGGCCCTGCGTCAGGTGATGCGCCCACTCGGCGCCGACGTCGTCGTAGATATTGCCGACGCCCAGGATCTTCTCGGCCTTCCTGACGCCTTCCTCGGTGATCGTGACCGTGTGGCTCTTCTCGTCCACGATGGCGTCGTAGCCCTTGCCGAGGTCCGTGCCGTCGCGCTTGGCCTCGATCTCCTCCTTGTCCGTTATGAAGCGGACGTTGAGCAGCGGCACCACGCGGTTGACTATGTAATACTTGTCCGTCGATTCCTCGGCGGGGCCGGAGATGATGAGCGGGGTACGGGCTTCGTCGATGAGGATCGAGTCGACCTCGTCGACTATGGCGTAGTGGCGGTCGCGCATGACGCGCTCGGACTTGTCCATGACCATGTTGTCGCGCAGGTAGTCGAAGCCGATCTCGTTATTGGTGACGTAGGTGACGTCGCAGCCGTACATCTCCCTGCGCTCCTCGTTGCGCATGTCGTGCTGGATGAAGCCGACGGTGAGGCCCAGGAACTCGTGGACGGGGCCCATCCAGAAGCGGTCGCGGCGGGCCAGGTAATCGTTGACGGTCACCACGTGGACGCCCTTGCCGGTCAGGCCGTTGAGGTAGGCCGGCAGGGTGGCGACCAGCGTTTTGCCTTCGCCGGTGCGCATCTCGGCGATCTTGCCCTGGTGCAGGATCACGCCGCCGACCAGCTGCACGTCGTAGTGGCGCATCTTGAGCACGCGGCGGGCGGCCTCGCGCACCGTGGCGAAGGCCTCGGGCAGGATGGAGTCGAGGCTTTCACCTTTGGCGAGACGCTCCCTGAACTCGGCGGTCCTGGCCTTGAGCTGCTCGTCGGAGAGCTTCGCGGTCCCCTCCTCGAGCGCGTTGATGCTCTCGACTATGGGATAGACCAGTTTGAGCGCGCGCTCGCTCTTCGTGCCGAAAAGGGACTCCACGAGTTTTGTAATCATATAGACTCATTAAACAAAATTCCCGCCGCCCGGTGAAAGCGGGCCCGTAATACTTTCCCGCGGCGGGCGTATACTAAGGCGGAGGGCCGCAAAGATATGCTGAACCTATTGCTGGCGCTGATGCTGCCGCTGCAGGCCGCGGCCGAGGGCTGGCCCGCCTTCGACCTGAACAGGGGCAGGGCGCGCGGACAGATAGTCCCGTCCGATCATATCTGGGTGCCGCCGGTGCCGGAGCCGATCGTGGTGAACCTCCCGCCGGAGGACATACTGCCCTGGGAGCGCGCGCCCCTGTTCAGCCCTTACAAGCACGGCGCGGTCCATGTCCGGGGCGCGGTAAAGGTGGAGGTCCGCGGGAGGTCCGGCGAGGCGACGCTGGTCTTTCCCGAGGTGACCTTCGGGGAGCCGGCGCCCGGCGACAGGACCGAACTTTTCGTCATGGTCTCTTCCTCGGGCGGGCGGCCGGCGGCGGTCTCCTGGGCGACGGCCATCTGTTTCGGGCCTCATTACCTGGGCTACAAGGCGGCGGAACTCGTCCTGCCCGAAGGGAGCGGCGACTTTTCGGTGAGGGAGACTTTCGCCACGGGACTGCCGCGGGACGCCATAGCGGCCTCGCATCCCTGGCTCTTCGCCGGCGGGCTCGGACCGAAGGACCTCTGCTCCGGCAAGGCCGGGACGGCCCTGGCCGGCTTCCGCGCCTCCGCCCTGCCGCGCCGGCCGGGCGCCTCCGGCCTGCGCTACGACGCGCGGAAGAGGACGCTCACGGTGACCTGGGAGCGGTGATCAGCGCAGCCGCCGCAGGCCCTCGTAGAGGGCGATGCCGGCGGCGGTGGAGAGGTTTATCGAGCGCATGCGCGGAGCGCTCATCGGGATGCGGTACATCCTGTCGGCGTACTTTTCGTAATATCCGAGAGGCAGGCCCGCGGTCTCGCTGCCGAAGACCAGGCAGGAGTCCGGGCGGTAAGGCGCCTCCCAGAGGGTCTTTTCCCCGCGCGTGGAGAAGAACAGCAGCGAAGGGTCCGGCCCCAGCGCCGCCAGGAAGTCCTCGAAGGCCGGGAACACCGAATACGTCAGGTCCGGCCAGTAATCCAGCCCCGAGCGGCGTATCTCCTTCGAATCTATCCTGAACCCCAGTTTTCCCGCGAAGACCAGTTCCGTGCCGGTGGCGACGCAGGTGCGGCCGATATTGCCGGCGTTCCAGGGGATGTCGGGGTTGACCAGGACTATCTTCATCGCTTCAGCGCAGCAGGAAATAGATGCCCGTCAGCAGGCGCTCGACCTCTATGGGCTTGCGGAGTATGGAGACGCGGTCCAGCGTGAGGTCGACGTCGAGGTCGCCCTGCATGCCGGTCACGAAAAGCACGGGCACCGGGATCCTGAGCAGCTGGCGTATGCTCTGGAAGACCCGCTTGCCGCCGCCGCCGGGCATGTCCCAGTCCAGTATGAGCAGGTCCGGTTTCCAGTTCTGGCAGGCGGCCGTGCCGTAAAGACCGTCCTCGGCGGTCCTGACCTCGAAGCCGCAGTCCTCCAGGACCGTCTCATAAAAGGTCCTCATGTTGGGATCGTCGTCCACGGCCAGTATCTTTTTCTTGCCCATCGTTCTTCCCCGCCGCCTCAGCCCAGCCGGAAATCGTCCGCGAACTCGCGATGCCAGAGCTCCAGCATCATGACCGCCCAGAGCCGGTAGCCGTTGTCGCGGCGCCCGGTCTGATGATCGTCCCAGAGGCGGCGCAGTTCCTCCGGCTTGAAATAGCCGCGGCCCAGCGCCTTCTCCGACAGGCAGTTCTCCGCCCAGAAACCCTTGAGCCCGCCGCGGAACCACTGCCCCAGCGGTATACCGAAACCCATCTTGCCGCGGCCGTAGATCTCCGGCGGCAGCATGTCGCGGAACGATTCGCGCAGCAGCCACTTGGTGCCGCGGAACCCTTTTATCTTCAGCCGGCCGGACAGGCGGAAGGCCAGCTCGACCACCTTGTGGTCCAGGAAAGGAGAGCGCGCCTCCAGCGAATTGGCCATCGACGCTATGTCCATCTTGGTCATCAGGCATTCGGGCAGGTAGGAATGATAATCGGCGTAGATGACGCGGTTGAGCAGGTCCTCGCCTTCGGTCTTTTCGAAGAGCCCGGCCATATAGCGTTCCGCGTAGTCCAGGCCGCGGCCGCAGGAGTTGCGGAAGGCGCCGGAGAGCAGCGCGTTCTTCTCCGGCGTCTTGAAGAACGAGACGGTGGCCAGGTAGGTGGAAGGCAGCGTGCCGCCCAGCGTGGCCTGCAGGAACTTGCGCGCGCGCCAGATCGTGTTGTACGGCGCGCCGCCGCCGCGGTCGGGCAGCAGCTCCGCCAGCGCCAGGCCGGCCTTTTTGAGCGGCGCGGGCAGCCGGCTGAACGGCCAGGCGGCCTTCATGGCCGAGTAGCGGATATAGCCGCCGAAGGCCTCGTCGCCGCCGTCGCCGTTGAGCGCCACCGTGACGGCCCGGCGCGTCTCGCGCGAGACGAAATAGGAAGGCAGCGCGCTGGAATCGGCGTAGGGCTCGCCGTAATGGCGGACCAGCTTCGGCAGCACGGAGGCCATGTCCGACTCCACGACGAACTCGGTGTGGTCCGTGCCGTACATCCTGGCCACCTGCGAGGCGTAGGCCAGTTCGGAGAAAGCGTCCTCCTTGAAGCCGATGGCGAAGGTCTTGACCGGCCTCTCCGAAGCGCGCGCCATCAGCGCGACGATTATGGACGAATCTATCCCGCCGGACAGGAAGGCGCCGAGCGGCACCTCGGAGACCAGGCGCAGGCGGGTGGCCTCCGCCAGTTCCGAGCGGACCCGTTCCTTGAGCTCCGCGAGGGGAAGGTAGTCGAGTTTCTCCCTGCCCAGCGGCAGGTCCCAGTACTTCGAAATTTCCGTCCTGCCGTCCTGCAGGACCATGACGGAAGCGGGCTCGAGCTTGCGCACGCCCTTGTAGACGGTCATCGGACCGGGGACGTACTGGAGCGTCAGGAAAGCGTCCACCGCCAGCGGCTCCACCTCGCGCGAGACGCCGCGCGCGGCCGCCAGCGGCGCCAGTTCGGAGGCGAAGGCGATGAAATCGCGGCCCGGGGCGTAGAACAGCGGCTTCTTGCCCATGCGGTCGCGGGCCAGCACCAGCCGTTTCCGCCGCGCGTCCCAGATGGCGACGGCGAACATGCCGCGCAGGTATTTCGGGAAGTCCGTTCCCTTCTCCTCGTAGAGGTGGATTATCGTCTCGGTATCCGAGCGCGTGCGGAACTTGTGCCCCTTCGCCGTCAGGTCGGCGCGCAGTTCCTCGAAATTATAGATCTCCCCGTTGAAGACTATCCAGGCCGAGCCGTCCTCGTTGGAGATCGGCTGGTGGCCGGTGGAAAGGTCGATGATGGAGAGCCGGCGCATCGCCAGCCCGACATTGTCCTGCGCGAAATAGCCCTCGTCGTCCGGGCCGCGGTGGACCAGGCCGTCGTTCATGGCCTTGAGCTCCTCCCGCGTCACCGGCTCCGTCGAGCCGAAATTATACCTGCCGCAGATCCCGCACATTTTCCGTTCCCTTTCAGGCCTCCGGACCGGGGCGGCCTTCGCCGCGATCGGCGCCGGGAGCTCCGTGACCGGCCGGTTCCGCGCCGGCGTAGATATCGAGCAGGTCGTCGGTGACCCGCGCCATCGAATAACGGGAAACCGCCACCTCTCTCGACCGCTCGCCCATCCTGACGGACAGCGAGGGCTCCGCCATGAACTTCAGCATATGTCCCTTCAGCTCGCCGCGGTTCAGCGGATCGAACAGGAACCCGTTCTCCCCTTCGGCCACCGCCTCCCGCGCGCCGCCGACGCGGCTGGCCAGCACGGCCAGGCCCGAGGACATGGCCTCCAGCATGGAGTTCGAAAGGCCCTCCGCTATCGAGGGGAGGATGAACACGTCGGCCGCCCTGTAATAGGGACGCAGGTCCTCCTGCATCCCGGCCAGGAGCACGCTGGACGAAAGTCCCAGGGACTCTACGGCCCCGCCTACGGCGGCCGCCTCCCCGCCGGTCCCGACTATGACCAGCCGGGGCTCCGAGCCCGTTCCCTTCTCCTGGAGCACCCCGGCCCATGATTCGACCAGTTCCCTGACCCTTTTTTTCGGGTCCAGCCTGCCCACGAAAAGGAACACCAGCGAATTGCCCAGCCCCAGGGCGGCCTTGGCGTTGAGCTTCTCCTGGTAAAGCGGCGGGGAATACCTGCTGGTGTCCACGCCGTTGCGGAAGGGGATGAGCCGGAACCCCCCGAAGCCCGGCTGCCCCTTAAGCCAGTCCAGCACCTCGGTGTTAAGGACCATGAGACTGGGCTTCGCTGTTCTGAAGAAGGCCAGTTTGAGGCGGCCGGGCAGCGTGCCGCGCGAAAGGGTGATCTCGTTCTGCGCCTTGCCGTCGGCCAGCTTGACGAAGGTGCGGCTGCCGGTGAACCTGGAGGCCAGCAGCGCGGCCACCGCGTGGGAGGACGCCAGGTGGACGTGGACGACCTCGTAAGCGGAACCCCTCCTCAGAAGATGGATAAAGGCCCCGGCCATGAACATGAAAGTCCCGATGACGCCCGGCCCGGGACAGTTCAGCCGCAGGACCCTGACCCCCCCCATTTCCTCCAGGGGGAGCGTCCCCGGCAGCCTCCTGGTTATCACCGTCACGGGCACGCCCCTGGCCGTCAGGGAGCGGGAAAGTTCCAGAGCCTGCCTCTCCGCCCCGCCCACGGCCGGGAAGAAACTCTGTATCAGCATGGCCACGGCGCGCGGGCGCGGGCGTTTCACGGTCTCATCCGCCATGTCGTCCTGAAAAATCCCTCCATACCTGCCCGAGCGACTGCCCCATGCCGTACAGGAAGATCAGGCCGGTAACGGTTATCACGAGATAACTGATGATGTGCACCCAGCCCGCGTAGGCCACGCCCAGGCTCATGTCCAGCCCCCATTCGGAGGCGACCCTTGCGATGGCGTACTCGAAATTCCCGAAATAACCCGGCACTCCCGGCACGGAAGCCGCGGCGGCGCCGGTAAAGATCAGGGTTATCCCGCGGGTGAAACCGATGATGTTCTCTATGCCGAAGGCCAGGGCGGCGAACCACATGTTGAGCGCGCCCAGCGACCACTGGAAAAAGCTGAGCAGCAGCAGTTCCACCGCCCGCCGCGGCTTGTGGAAAGCTTTCGCGCCCAGGGCGGCCTGGCGCAGCAGTTTCTCCGCCAGCGGGAACCGCCGGAACGCTTTTTTCAGGAAGGAGCGTTCCAGCACCTCCTCCGCGAACACCAGCACCGCCACGACCGCCGTGACCCCGCCCAGGGCGAGCCAGAAGAACCCGGCGTGGCCGGCGACCGAAGCCGTGACCCCGCCCAGGGCGGCGGCCGCCATGAACAGGCCTATGAGCGCCACCGTATCGAGCACGCGCTCCACCACTATAGTGGAGAGCACGGTCAGGAGCGGTATCGAAAAGTATCTCGAAGCGAAACCGGCGCGGGCCAGTTCCCCCAGCCGGAAAGGCAGTATATTGTTCAGCGCCAGCCCGGCGGACTGCAGGCGGAAGCAGTCCAGGACCCCGACCCGGCCCACCGGGTCCAGGAGCAGCTTCCATTTTACGCCGCGCAGGAAAAGCTCGAAAAGTCCAACGGCCGCCAGGACGGGCAGCCAGCGCCAGTCGGCCCTGGAAAAACTGGCGGCCATAAGACCGGCGTCGATGTTCCTCAAAGCGAGGTAGAGGAACCCCAGCGAGACCGCCGCGCCGGCGGCTATGGACAGGCGTTTTTTCATCGTTCGGCCTTTTTGCGGCCTGTGTCATTATATATAAAGAATATACCCTAGGTCCTACTTCCGGGTGGGCCCTAAAACGGGCCCTCTTTGGGCCCTGCGCCTCTTATGGGGCCCCGTTTTTAACGCTAAACTATATACACAGCAAAACCAGCAGGAGGAAGTTCACGATGAACCTTAAAGCCCTTTCGCTCATACCCGCCGCCCTTCTCATGTGCGGCTCTCTCCGTCTCAATGCCCAGGAGTTCGACCTGGATTCGATGACCCTTTCCGAAGTGACCGCCATAGAGGTCCCGGAAGCCGCAGCCGGGATCTCCAAAGCCAAACCCAAGCCGATGCCGCAGAAGGAGTGGACGGTGCTCGTCTTCATGAACGCCAAGAACGACCTCAGCGAAAGCCACCTGCTGGGCATGGTCGGCAAATGGGCCGAGCGCGACATCAAGGAAATGAAGCAGGTCGGCACCACCGACAAGGTCAACATCGTGGTGGAGCACGGTAAGGCCGGCGAGGGCTCGCGCCGCCTGCTGATCAACAAGAAAGGAGGCTTCCTCTCCAGCGGCGAGACCGAGTATTCCGAGGATAAGAACTCCGATATGGGCGACTACCGCCGCGTCATAGACTTCGTCAAATGGGGCAAGCAGACCTTTCCCGCCAAAAAGTACATGCTGGTACTCTGGAACCACGGCCTCGGCTGGATAGACCCCAACCTGCAGCAGCATTCCGCCGGCACCGGCACGGGCAACAAGGGCATCCTCTTCGACGACGAGACCAAGAACTACGTCCGCACGCACCAGCTCGGCGAGATCCTGCGCCAGGCCGGCTACGTGGACATCCTGATGCAGAACGCCTGCCTCCAGCAGATGGCCGAGGTTCTCTACGAGATGAAGGACGGCGCGGGCCTGTTCGTCGGCTCCGAGGAGACCATGCTGGCCCAGGGCTTCGACTACGAGAAACTGCTCAACTTCATGAACGCCGACACTAACTTCACCCACGAGAAGTTCAGCGACTTCCTGATGAACTGGTACCGCGAGTTCTACGCCGGCGGCATGAGCATAGGCCCGCTGACGATGCCGCTCGACTCCATCCCCGCCACCCTCTCCGTGGTGCGCCCCGGCCCGCTCTCCGCGCTGCCGGCGCAGCTGGACGCCTTCGCGGCGGCCGTGATGGGCAATAACGAGACCTCGGCCGTCAAGAAAGCCGTGGCCGGGGTCATACGCTTCACCAGCATCGACCCCTCCGACAAGAAGAAGCTCATCGCCTATTACGCCGACCTCTACGACTTCGCCGACATCGTGGGCCGCAACGCCGCCTCGGCCGAAGCCCGCCGGGCCGCCGAGTCGCTCAAGTCCTTCATAAAGAACGACCTGGTCCTGCGCAAGATAGGCCTCAACGCGGACGCGGAGAACGGTTACGATTACTCGAAGACCGGCGGCCTCGCCATCAACATGACCCTCAAGGCGGTCAACGTGCCCCCGCAGCTGGCCCAGGTGCACGAGACGGACTATTCCACCCTGTCGCTGTCGCGCGACTCGCAGTGGGACGAGTTCCTCTCCTGGACCGACGGCGTCTGGCGCAACTGACGGCCGCTTAAAAGAACTACCCGAAGCCCCGCCACCTCCCTGGCGGGGCTTTTTTTTGCCCCTCCAAGAATGTCTATAATATGAGGGACGCCCCGGCGGCGTCCCAAGGAGGAACCACGATGAGGGAAATTTTCATAGTCGACGGCGTCAGGACGGCGATAGGCAGCTTCGGGGGCAGCCTGGCCGATTTCAGCTCGGTGGAGCTAGGCAAGTTGGTGACTAAGGCCGTGATGGAGCGCGCCGGCGTCAAGCCGGCCGACATAGACGAGGTGCTGATGGGCAGCATCTACCAGGCCGGGCTGGGCCAGGGCGTGGCTCGCCAGGTGGCCATAGGCGCCGGCATCCCGGCGGAGAAGACCGCCGTGACGCTGAACATGCTCTGCGGCTCGGGCATGCGCACCGTGGCGACCGCGGCGCAGAACATCCTGTGCGGCGACGCCGAGATGATAATAGCCGGCGGCACCGAGAGCATGACCAACGCCCCTTACCTGCTCAAGAAGGCCCGCTACGGCTACAGGATGGGCCACGGCGAACTGATAGATTCCATGATAGGCGACGGTCTCTGGGACGTCTTCAACAACTACCACATGGGCATGACCGCCGAGAACCTGGTCGCCAGGTTCGGCCTGACCCGCGAGGAGCAGGACAAGTTCGCGGCCGAGTCGCAGAACAAGGCCGAGAAGGCGCTCAAGGAGAACCGTTTCGCCGACGAGATCGTCCCGGTGATGATACCGCAGCGCAAAGGCGACCCGGTGGCCTTCGTGAAAGACGAATACCCCAAGGCCGGCGTGACCGCCGAGGGCCTGGCGAAGCTCCGTCCCGCCTTCAAGAAGGACGGCTCCGTGACCGCCGGCAACGCCTCGGGCATCAACGACGGCGCGGCCGCCCTGCTGCTGGCCTCCGGCGAGGCCGTGAAGAGGCATAACCTCAAGCCGATGGCCAGGCTCGTCTCCTACGGCTGGGCCGGCGTGGACCCGTCCGTCATGGGCATAGGCCCCGTGGAGGCCGTGCGCAAGGCGCTCAAGAAGGCCGGCTGGCAGCTTAAGGACGTGGAGCTCATCGAGGCCAACGAGGCCTTCGCGGCCCAGGCCCTCTCGGTGGCCAGGGAGCTCGGCTTCGACAAGGACATCGTCAACGTGAACGGCGGCGCGATAGCGCTGGGCCACCCGGTCGGCGCCTCCGGCGCGCGCATCATCGTCACGCTGCTGCACGAGATGAAGAAGCGCGGCGTGAAGAAGGGTCTCGCGACCCTCTGCATCGGCGGCGGCATGGGCATAGCCGTCTGCGTGGAACGCTGAAGCCGGCGAGGCCGGGAGCCCCGGGCGGAAACCCGGGGCTTTTTTTTGTTATTATTAGGGCATGGGCGAAATCCAGGGGCGGGTCCTGGTAGTCACTACCGGGAAAGAACTGCTCGACGAAATGGCTCCTTCCATGTCCGGCCGCGGGCTGGAGATGGCCGTCGTCCCCACTCTCCGTTACGCCGCCGAGCGCCTTGAAAAAGGGGACTGCTCCTCCCTGGTCGTGGACTTCGGCAAGGTCCCCCACGAGGAACGCGCTAATTTCCTGGCCCTGCGCGGCAAATATCCGACCGTCCGTTTTTTCCTGCTCGAAACGCCCGCCAGCAACTCGCCGGACCAGCAAGCGCCCCTGAGGCGCCTGTCCTGGCCGCTGCCGGCGGGTTTCGCCGACCAGGCGCGGGTCTCCCAGCGCCCCATCGTCCTGCTCGCCGAGCAGGTACTGTTCATGACCGGGGCCGTGCAGAAAGCCCTGCAGGAGGCGGGAGTGAAACCGGTGACGGTGGATACGGCCGCCGACCTGCCCGCCTTCATCAAGGAACAGCTGAAAACGCGCGACTCGTCCGTCCAGCCGAAACAGACCAAAAGCCTCTGGTCGCGGCTGGGAGTGGAAAAGGACGCGGGGTCCGGTCCCGCCGCGCCTTTACCGGGCAATGTCCTGGTCGTCCAGTTCAACGGCGCCCAGGCGGAAGCCGAGTCGCTCGACTACGCGATCCGGTCCGGGATCCCCGAAGCTTCCTGCTACTTCATAACCGGGGCCGACACCGTCCGCTACGCGCAGCAGGCCCTGAGGGAAGGGAAGCCCGTCTCGCTCATGCGCGACCAGGCCGGGCGCATAGCCGGGATACTGGCCGAACTGGCGGAAGGCGAGGCCGACATACCTCTCAAGTCGCGGGAGCCGGAGCGCATCCTCCTCCTGGACAATTTCAAGCCGGCGCTGACCATGCTGTCCCAGGCCCTGCTGGGCGCCGGCTACGAAGTCACGGCTTCGATGGACGGAGGAGAAGCCCTCAATGCCTGCAAGAAGGGGAGTTTCCACCTGGCGGTCGTGGGCACGGCCATAACCTTCGCCGAACACTCGGGCGCCGAGCTGGCGCAGAAGCTGCGCGAGCGCGACCCCGACCTGCGCATCATTTTCATGGTGGACCAGTACCCGCTGAAAGCCGCGCTGCAGGGCGTCAGCCAGGTCGTCGAACTGGGACTGGACGACGCGCTGCTCAAGCCGGTGGAACCTTCGCGCCTGATCTTCTCCGTGCAGAAGGCCCTGGAGGCCCGCTTCCTGAAACTCGAGAACGCGCGGCTGCTGAAAGAGACCCAGCAACAGAAGACGCAGCTCGAACTGGTCAACGGCTTCCAGAAGAAGTTCTTCGCCACCGTGGCCCACGACGTGAAGAGCCCGCTGACGGCCATCCTCGGTTACGCCGAAGTACTGACCGGCAAGCTCAAGTCGATGCCGAGCGAGCAGCGCTACGCCGCCAATATCCAGACCTCGGCCAAGACCCTGAACGTCCTGATCTCCGACCTGGTGGACCTGGCCGCGATGGAATCGGGCAAACTGCGGGTGGAGATAGGGGAACTGCACCTGCTCGACGTCATCCAGGACGTTTACGCCAGGGTGGAGATCGCGGCGCAGAAACGCCGGCTCACCCTGGTCAAGGACGCCCCCCCTTCCCTGCCCCCGCTGGCGGGCGACGACGCGCGCATAGGCCAGGTGGTGCAGAACCTCTGCACCAACGCCATCCAGTACACCAAGGAGGGCGGCAGGATAACGATAAAGGCGGAGCTTAAACCCGACCGAGTCGAGGTCAGCGTCATCGACACCGGCATCGGCATCTCGAAAGAGGACCTGCCGCGCGTCTGGGAACGGTTCTTCCAGACCAAGGAAGCCCAGGGGATGCGCAAGGCCGGTTTCGGCCTCGGCCTCAAGATCGCCCGCGAAATAGTCCAGCGCCACGGCGGGGAGATGGGGATAGAATCGGAACTGGGCGTGGGGTCCAGGTTCTTCTTCCACATTCCCCTGGGCAAGACCACCCCCGCCGCTTCCCCGGCGCCGGCCGCCGCGCCTCAGCCGGCCACCCCGCCCCCGCCGGCGATACCCCCGGGCATACCGCTCCCCCCCATACCTCCGCGCAAGACGAAAAAATAGCCGCTTCGCTCCGGCGGAGCGAAGCGGGGCTCTTCCGCGTCCGGAGCCGCGCATGGTTTTCCGCTATAATACCCGTATGGCTTCCCCTCCGGAAAAGGAATTCTCGATAAAGGACGACTGGGCTTCGCGTCTACTGCCGCCGGCCGCGGCGGCGGGGGTCCTTTTCGGCGGAACGTTCTTTCTCATTCTTCCGCTGGCCATGCCCTCGGCTCCCAAAGCGGCGGTCTCGCTGCTCCTGGGAACCGCCGTCGCGGCGCTGACGCTCTACAGGGTGAGGCGCGGCCACTACCTGCGCCACGCGGCCGAGGCCGGATACCTGGGTTTCCGCTGCCGCCCGGCCCGGCCGCTCTGGAACCCGTTCGCCGCGCTCGAGGTCCTGCTCGGAGGCGGTTCCGGCGATCCCGAGGAGGACCGCCTGCTGGCGGGGCTCGTCAGGATCCACGGGCCGGATTACCGGCGCCGGCGCGCGAGACCGGGACGGCTCGGGGAAGCGTCCGTCGCCGCCGCCGCGCTGCTGGCCGTCCTCATCACCAGGTTCCCCGGCGCCCTCCCCGTCCTTTACCCTTTTTTCGGACTGGCGGTATTCTCGTTCCTCCTGGTCAAATGGGAGCGCCTGCTCGACCGCATGGAGATGAACGGCTCGATGAACGAGCGCGGGGCCCCCTCCGCGCCCTGGGCCTCTTATATCCGCTGGAACTTCCTGGCGCTGGAAGCGCAGAGGGAGGCCGCCGGCCGCCTCCCGGCCATGCGGGCGGAGATAGCCCGCGTCCTCCTGGAGGAAGCCGGGCTGAAGCCCGGCGACGCCGTCCTGGAGACGGGAGCGGCCGGAGGATTCCTGTGGAAGCAGCTCCCCCGCGGCCTGCGCTCGAACTGGACCCAGGTGGAAAAGGACCCGTATTCTTCTCTCTACGCCCGCAGGCACGGCAACGGCTCCGTCTTCGTGCTGGCCGACGTCGGGGCCCTGCCCTTTCCGGACGCCTCTTTCGACGCGGTGACGGGCCTGGAATCCTTCGACTCGCTGACCCCGGCGGACCTGGAACTTTTCCTGCGGGAGGCGCTGAGGGTCCTTAAACCCGGCGGCAGGCTCGTGCACCTCAAGGATTTCCCGGACTGGCCCGGCGTCCCGCTGGCCGAAGAACTCAACGCGTTCTCCATGAGGGCTTTGCGAAAGGAACTGCTGACGATGCGGCGGGACCTCTCTATTTCCTACGCGAAACTCGACGACGGGGAGATAAAAGAACTCGGACGGGCCGCCGGCCGCGAGGCGGGGCGCGCGGGCCGGACGGCCGGAGTGCTGGCGCGTATTTACGCCGCGGGCACCGGCTCCGATCCGCGCTTCGGCGTGCCGATGTTCGTCTCGGCGATGATACTGGCCGGGGAATTCTCCGCGGCCGGCTTCGAGCCCGTCGGCGATCCTTTTTCCCGGCCGCCGGGCGGGGAAAGTCCGCTCGCGTATATCGTGGCCAGCAAGCCGGGGTAAGCCGTCCGTCGCTGGAGCGCCTATGTCGCGAAAAACACCTATCCTGCTGGCCGTCGCGGCCCTCGCCGCCTGCGGGGCTTCCGGGCCGCGTCCCGAATGGGTGCGCCTTCCGGGCGGGAAGTTCATGATGGGCGCCGCCGCCGGCGGGAAGCGGTTCGACAACGCCCGCCCGGTCCGGGAAGTGCGCGTGCGGGAGTTCGAACTGTCGCGGACGCCGGTCACCGTGGCGCAGTACGCGGAGTGCGTGGCCGCCGGGGCCTGCGCCGAGCCCGGCACCGACGATTTCTGCAACTGGGGGATAAAAGGCCGGGAAGACCATCCCGTGAACTGCGTGGACTGGGATCAGGCCGCCGCCTACGCCGCCTTCGCCGGGGCCAGACTGCCCACCGAGGCGGAGTGGGAATACGCCGCCAGGAGCGGCGGACTCGAGCGGGATTACCCGTGGGGGAACGAGGCCCCGGACTGCTCCCGGACGGTGATGTCCGCCGGCGCCCACGGCTGCGGCTCGGGCGGCACCCTGCCGGTCTGCTCGAAACCCGCGGGCAATACGGTCCAGGGCCTCTGCGACATGGCCGGCAATGTCTGGGAGTGGCTGCAGGACCATTACGCCGATTCTTACGCCGGCGCGCCTTCCGACGGCGCCGCTTTCGAGAGGGATGGTTTCGTGAAGGTGCTGAGAGGGGGCGCTTTCAACCTGACTACCCCGGAGCCGTTCATGGTCTATTACCGCAACGGCAGCGGCCGCGGCGACCGCTACGGGTATATAGGTTTCCGGCTGGCGCGGGACCGGAGCTGAGCCGCCGGACTACCGGCAGTGGGCCTTCTTCAGGCCGGCCTCTCCCGGCTCAAGGCCGGCGGCCTCCGCCAGTTTTCTCAGTTCCGCGGCGGCGGCTTTATCGCAGGCCCGGGCGTACATCTCGGCGGCGTTGAGCAGCAGGGCGGGCCGCCAGGCCGCGGAATCCCGCCGCAGGGCCGGACGCCAGCGGCTGCTCAGCAGCTCCCCGCCGAAATCCTTCCCGTCCAGCAGCGCGCGCCGCAGGCGGGCGCCGTCCAGCGAGCGCAGCCTTTCCAGGTTAACCATAACCCTTTCCGAAAGAGGCCTTCGCCCGTCCGGGGCGGTCTTCGCCCTGCCGTGCAGTTCCGCCGCCGCGTAGGAGAACAGCAGCCTGAATTCCTTCAGCTTGTCGCCGGGACCGGGGGCGGCCGGAGGCGCGGCCCTGGCGGCCGGACCGGCCAGGCAGCGCGAGGCCGCGGACCCTATCTCATCGTGGACGAAGGAGTTGTACCGGGCGAACCAGTGCACCCCGTCGGCGAGTTCGGCGCCGCCCGTTATCCCGCCGACGGCCAGCCGTGAGAACGCGGCTTCCAGGTCGGCGAGGCAGGCCCCCTCTTCCGCGGCCACGCGGCGCAGCATGGCGTTGCGCGCCGCGGAGCAGCGGGAATCGTCCGGGTCGTTCACCAGGGCCGCCTCGTAGCGGACCCGCGCCTCGGCGCCGCGCCCCAGGGCCTCCAGCGCCCGCCCGGAGTAGAAGAGGGCCAGCGGGTCGTTCTCAAGTCCCTTTGCCCCGAATTCCTTCAGCGCGGCCCCGTGGCTGCCGGCGCCCATCAAGCCGATGCCCCTGAGCACTTCCGGGGAAGGCTCTCCGGCCGGGGCATGGTCGCGCAGGTTGGCCGGCAGAGTGCAGAGCACCAGCGGCACGCCGCGCGCGGCGGCCGCCCCGGCCATGGCGCGCAGGCGCTCCTCGTGAGCCGATATGGAGACCGCTTCGGCGGCCTTCCTCTCCGGCATCGAAAGGCTTTTCACCCTGGCGCGCAGCGCGTTGAACCGCAGTTCCAGTTCCGGCAGTACTCCGGGGCAGATCTTGCGGCTTATGGATTCGTTGTTGCCGCTCAGCAGCACTATCAGGTCCGGCTCCAGCTCGAGCGCCTCTTCCAGTACCGGCCCTATCAGGGCGCTGTTGTAGGAGCCCATACCGCAGTTGACGAGCTCCACCCGGGGCTTGCCCAGCCGCCGCGCCAGTATGCGTTCGTACTCTTTCTCCGCGCCCAGTAAAGCCGCGGCCGATTCGCCGATGACGAAGACGCGGTAGGCGCCGGACGGCTTCGGGGACAGGAAACTGAAAGGCAGGCCCAGACGGCGGCCCTGGGTCACGGCCGAACCTCCGGCGGGCAGGGCGGAAAAGGAGAAGAAAGGCTTGCCGAGGTCCTCGCAGAGTTCGGCGGAGGCGTCGGCGTAGTCCTCCTCCTCCTCCGCGGCCAGGCCGGCCGGGAGGAGCAGCGACAGGAAAAGAAGGGCCCCGGGTATGTTCATATCCGTTCCGCCGCCGGGCGGCGGAGAACACGATACTAGTAATTATCTGGGGTGCCGGGGAATAGCGCGGACGCTACCTGCGGCCGGGCCGCTGCGCCCCGTGGGAAAAAAGGCCCCGGCTTTCCGGGCCGGGGCCTTTTTTTCATCCGTCCTTATTCAGTCTATCTTTATCCTGTTGGGCTTGGCCTCGTCGGACTTGGGCAGCCTTATCTCGAGCACGCCGTCCTTCATCGAAGCCTTCACCTCCTGCGACTTCACCGGCACGCCTATCTTGAAAGCGCGGTAGAAGCGGCCGGCGGGTATCTCCTGCCGCACCAGGCCCTCCTCCGCGGCGTATTTAGCCTCGCGACGGCCGGTTATCACCAGAACGTTCTCCTTTATCTCCGTCTCCACGTCCTCCTTCCTAACCCCTGGCAGGGCCGCGTAGACCGTGAACCCGTCCTTGTCCTCGGTGACGTCGGCGTCGGGCGTCCACTCTCCCGCGTAATCCGTGTCGGCCTGCGGCCGGCGGGCGCCCAGGAAGGCGTCCACCGTGTTATAGATGTTCTCCCTCATTTTCGCGAGGTCCTTCTCCATTTTCGCCACTTCTCCGGTCATATAAGGTCACTCTCCTTATTCTACATCGATGCGGCGGCCCTTGCCGGCCTTCTGCTTGGGCATGGTCAGCTTCAGCACGCCGTCCCTGTACTCGGCCTTCGCCTCGCCCGTCCTGACGGGCGCGGGAAGGGTGAAGGAGCGGTAGAAGCGGCCGTAGCTCTGCTCGCGGCGGAGCCAGCCGCCCCCGCCTTTCTCCTCCTTCTCTTCGCGACGCTCACAAGAGATCGCCAGGGCGTTCTCCGTGAGGTCGATATTTATGTCCTTTTTCTCCACCCCGGGCAGCGCCGCGCGCACCTCGACCGACTTTTCGGTCTCCTTGATGTCGATCTGCGGGGCGTTCGGGCCGGACGGCGCGAGGTCGAAAAGGTCCTCGAAGACCCTGCCGAGGCTGTCGAAAACCCCGGAGGCCGCCGTCCTTTTCTCGAGGGGAGCTATGTCCTTGCGGTTCATAGATATCACCTCTTTTGGTGTTCTTTGCCGGACAGGCGGTCCGCCTGTCCTGTATATAGGATAACATAACTGGCAGTCATTTGTCAAGACTGCCAGTTATGATTAACCGATGGAGGCTAGCAACGGACTATCGCTCAGGCGCTGACGAGGCCGCTGTGGCGCAGCAGCGCCTTCGGGCTGGGCTCGCGGCCGCGGAAGGCCTTGAACACCTCGGCGGGGTGCCGGCTGCCGCCCAGCGCCAGCACGGTGTCGCGGAACCTGGCGCCGGTCTGCGACAGCGCCTCGGGGTCCTCCAGCCCGGCCTCCTCGAAGGCCGAGAAGGCGTCGGCGCTGAGCACCTCGGCCCACTTGTAGCTGTAGTATCCCGCGGCGTAGCCGCCGGCGAAGATATGCGAGAACGCGCAGAGGAACCTGTTCCCGGGCAGCGGCGGGATCAGCGCGGTGCGGTCCGCCACGGCCTTCTCTATCGCCTTGATGTCCGGCTTATCGGCGGTATGCAGCGCCATGTCGGTCATGGCGAAGCTGAGCTGCCTGAGCATCATCATGCCGGCGTGATAGGAGCGGGCCGCATACATCTTCTCATAGGTCGCCAGCGGCAGCGTCTCGCCGGTCTTGTAATGCTTCGCCATTCCGAGCAGCGTCTCCTTGTGGTAGCACCAATTCTCCATGAACTGGCTGGCCAGCTCGACCGCGTCCCATTCGACGCCGCCGATGCCTGCCACGTCGGAGTAGCCGATCTTGGTCAGCATGTGCTGCAGGCCGTGGCCGAACTCGTGGAACATGGTCGTCACCTCGCCGAAGGTCAGCAGCGAGGGTTTTTCGCCGACCGGCGGGGTGAAGTTGCAGACCAGCGTGGCCACGGGGATGCGCTCTCCGCCCTTCCAGACCCGGCGGCCGTGTATGCCGTTCATCCAGGCGCCGCCGCGCTTGTTCTCCGGGCGGGAATAGGCGTCGAGGAAGAAGGAGGCTATATGCCTGCCGGACTTGTCGGATATCCTGAAGAAGCGCACGTCCTTGTTCCAGGTCCGGGCCTCGCCGTCGGCGGCTTTCACCGTCACGCCGAAGAGGCGCTCCGTCACGGCGAACAGGCCGCCGAGCACCTTCTCCAGCGAGAAATACGGGCGCAGCTCCTCGTCGGTATAGCCGAACTTCTTCTCCTCAAGGCGCTTGCCCCAGTAGGAGACGTCCCAGTGCGCCAGCGGGCCCTGATGGCCCCCCGCGTTGGCGAAAGCGGTCAGCTCGGCCAGCTCCTTTTTGGCCGGCTCGTACGAGGCTTTGAGCAGTTCTTCGAGCAGGGCGTTGACCTCGCCCGGGTCGCGCGCCATCTTGGTGGCCAGCGAGACCTCGGCGTAGCTCCTGTAGCCCAGCAGCGAGGCCTTCTCCTTGCGGAGCTCCAGTATCCGGGTCATCAGCGGGGTATTGTCCTTGTCGCCGGAGGAGGCGCGCGAGACGAAGGCGCGGTAGAGCTTCTCCCGGAGGGACCTGTTCGCGCCGAACTGCATGAAGGCGACATAGACCGGGGCGTCCAGCGTCAGCAGCCAGGGGCCGTTGTCGGGGTCGGGTTTCGCCGGCGCGTTCTCGCGCGCGTAGGAGTGGGCCAGCATCTCCTTTATGGAGCCGGTCAGGCCTTCCACCTCGGCCTTCTCTTTCAGGACCAGCTTGAAAGCCTTGGTCGAATCGAGGACATTGTTGTTGAACTTCGTCGCGAGCTGCGAGAGTTCCTCGGAGAGCTTGTTGAACCGCTCGCGCTTCTCCCCCTCCAGCGCTATGCCGGAGAGTTCGGCGCCTATGAGGCGATGGTCTATCGCGCGCTTCTGCCCTTCGTCGAGCGAGTCCCAGTCGCCGCCTTTCTTTATCGCCAGCAGCTTCTCGTAGATCTCCTTCGACTGGCCCAGCTTGAGGGAAAGGGCGACTATCTTCGGCTGCGCCGCGAGGTAGGCCTCGCGCAGCGCCGGCTCGTTGCGGACGGCGTTGAGGTGGCCGACCGGCGACCAGACCCGCTCGAACCACTCCTCGGCCGTATTGAGTTCCTCTATGACGCTGTCCCAGGAGGGCGGGGTCAGGTCCTTCTCTATGCGGGCCAGGTCCTTCTCCATGGCGGCGGCCAGGGCCTCCACGGCCGGCAGGACGTGCTCGGGGCGTATCTCGTCGTATTTCGGGAGCCCTTCGGCTGAGAGCAGCGGGTTGTCGGTCATTTCTTCCTCCTGTTCTTTATCATGCGGGCGACATGGGGCGGCACCAGTTTTTCGACGTCGCCGCCGAAATGCGCGATATCGCGCACGACGCTCGACGAGAGATAGGTATAGCGCTGGCGCGGCATGAAGAAGACGGTCTCGATGTCGCGGTAGAGCGTGCGGTTTATGGCCGCTATCTGGAACTCGTACTCCAGGTCCGAGATGGCGCGCAGGCCGCGGATGACCACGTCGGTCTTCTTGCGGCGGACATAATCCACCAGCAGGCCCTCGAAGCAGTCCACCTCGATGTTCTTCCGGCCTTTGAGCACGGTCTTGAGCATCTCCACGCGCTCCGGCACGGTGAACATACTCTTCTTGGCGCTGTGTACGAAAACGCTGACTATGATCTTGTCGAAGATCCTGCCGGCCCGGTCGATTATGTCCAGGTGGCCGAAAGTGACGGGATCGAAACTGCCGGGATAGACCGCGATTCTCTTTTGCATAGGGCTCCCTTTCCTTAAATTATATATAAAGCGGGCTTACGGACGGCAGGCCGCGCCCGGCGAAGCGCATACGGCTTCCAGGGCCGACCGCCAGCCGTTCAGCGGGCCGGCCAGGGAGAAAGGGTCGGCCGGGTCCTGAAAGGCGCCGAGCCGGGCGGCTTCCTTTTCCAGTTCGCGCCGGCCGACCCGGCCCGCGCGGGCCAGTTCGAGCGCCTCCCCGTCGCCTCCGGGCCTGAGGTACTTGAGTTCCGGCAGGCCGGCCCCGGCCGGCGGCAAAGAGCGGCGGCGGGCGTAAACGGCCAGCTTCATGTCCCAGAAAAGGAGCGCCCACTCCGCCTCCGGCGGGGGAGGAAAGCGGCCTGGCGGCAGGACGGCCAGTCCGAATCCGCGCCGCTCCAGGAATTCCGCCCACTCTTCCGCGGTGAAAGGGCGGACCAGCTCCGGTAAAAAATGGTGGAACAGGTACCTGCCGTCGGCGAAGACCCGGTAGCCGGAAGGTCCGAGTTCGTATCCCAGCCAGCCGCCCCAGGCCCAGGTATTGAGCATTTTCAGGCCCGCCAGCGCCGGGGCTTTCTCTTTCAGATAGGCCGCCGCGGAGGGAGAGCGGTAAGGCAGCGCGCCCTTCCTGTCCAGCAGCTGGTCCAGCGGCGGGAGGGCGAAGACCAGCAGCGCCGCGACGACCGCCGCCTGGCCGGCCCGGCTCCGGCGCCCGGAGGCTTCCGGCAGCAGCG
The DNA here is from genome assembly GCA_019135865.1 of Elusimicrobiota bacterium. Classification (GTDB taxonomy): domain Bacteria; phylum Elusimicrobiota; class Elusimicrobia; order Elusimicrobiales; family UBA9959; genus UBA2231. The sequence goes on along the minus strand of JAGVVD010000052.1, from coordinate 159,824 downwards.
CCGCCAAAGGCCCGGCCAGGAGCGGAACGACGAAAAGCATATGCCGCGAGTGCAGCAGTCCCGCCGCGGCGAAGAAAACGAAGCAGAGAATGTGCTCCGGCGGCGCCGGTCTTTTTTTTAGAAAGCCCCTCGCCAGCAGCAGGGCGGCGGCCGCGGCGGCCAGCAGCGCCGGGCGGTGGGAAGGCTCTCCGAACGACGGGCGCGCCCACTCCGAGATATAGCGCCCCAGCTCGGAAGCCTGCGACTGATGCCCCGCCGCCACGCCGTAAAGAAGCCATCCGTTGGGATTCACGAGCGGGGCCGCCGCGCAGGCGCACCACAGCGCCGCCCAGGGCCCGCGCGGAACCCCGGCCCGCGCGGAGCCGAAGCCATAGGCGGCTATGAGCGCGAGACCGAACAGGAAACCGGGATGCAGGTTGCCCCAGAGCAGGAAAAGCGCCGCGCCCCCGGCGATATCCGCGGGGGACGGGCCGGCGCGGCGCGAACGCAGCGCTTCGAGCCGCCACAGGACCAGGGTGAACAGGAGTATGGAAAAATTGTCCGGCCGCAGGTCCGAATGAGGCAGGATGGCGAAAGAGAAGAGCGGCAGCAGCGCCGGCGCGTAGGCCTCGCGCGAATTTAGCCGGAGTATCCCCCACAGGGGGACCAGGCAGGCGGCCAGCAGCGCGGTCTTCAGCAGGAACAGCGCGCCGAAACCGCCGGCGGAGTGCAGGGCGTGGTAGAGCAGCTGCGGCAGCCATTCGAAATTGGACCAGGGCGCGCCCGCCAGCGTCCAGGACAGGAAATCCTCGCGCACGAAATTCCCCGTCTCCGCGAGCCGGCGGCCCGCGGAAAGATGCCAGAACAGGTCCGGGTTCTGTATCGGCTTGAGGAGAGCGGGCAGGGCCAGCGCTCCCCCCGTCAAAAAAAGCGCGGCTCTTCCGCCGTTCGGGGTCATCGTCAGATTGTATTAGTTTTGGCGGGACTCCGGAACCCGCCCCCTCCTCCATGTTATAATCATAATGGGGGACGATTGACCGAAGATACGCTCTGGCATTCCATTTCCGCCGCGGAGGCCGTCTCGCGCCTCCGGACGGACGCCGCCGCGGGCCTGACCGGCGCGGAAGCCGCCGCGCGCCTCGGGGAGCGCGGCCCTAACCTGCTGAGAGAGAAACCGCCGCGCAGCCCTTGGCTGATACTGTGGGAACAATTCAACTCGGCCCTTATGATGGTGCTGGCGGCCGCGGCCGTCATAGCTTTCCTTACGCATGACCGCGGCGACGCCGCCGTCATAGCCGCCATACTCGTACTGAACGCCGCTCTCGGCTTCTGGCAGGAGTACAAGGCCGACCGCGCCATGGAGGCGCTCAAGAAAATGGCCGCGCCCTCCGTCCGCGTCGTGCGCGGCGGCCGCGCGGGCGAGATCCCGGCCGCGGACCTGGTGCCGGGCGACGTGATAATTATAGCCGACGGCGACCATATACCGGCCGATTGCCGCCTGCTGGAATCGCGCAGCCTGCGTACGGATGAAGCCGCCCTTACCGGTGAATCGGCCCCGGTGGAGAAGACGGCGGACCCGTCGGAGGCCGCTGCCCAGTTGGCCGACCGCCGATCCATGGTTTACGCCGGGACCTCCGCGGTATACGGCCGCGGCCGCGCGCTCGTAACGGCCACCGGGATGGACACCGAGCTCGGCAGGATAGCGGGGATGCTGGAAGGGACGGAACAGGCCGAAACCCCGCTCCAGTCCCGCCTGAACGTTCTTGGCAGGCGGCTGGCCATCATCGCTCTGGCCATCACGGCCGTCATCTTCGCCCAGGGCCTGCTGCGCGGAGTGGAGCTGAAGCTCATGTTCCTGGCCGCGGTCAGCCTGGCCGTCGCCGCCGTGCCGGAGGGCCTGCCGGCCGTCGTCACCATCGCGCTCTCGCTGGGCGCGTGGCGGATGCTGGAGCGCAACGCCCTTATAAGGAAACTGGCGGCGGTGGAGACGCTGGGCTCGGTCACCGTCATCTGCTCCGACAAGACCGGCACGCTTACGGGCAACCGCATGGCCGCGCGCGAAGTGTGGGCCGGCGGCTCTTCATGGGAAACCGGCGAAGGCGCGGCACCGCCGGAGGCGCTGGCGGCTTTGTGCGCCGCGGCCCTGTGTTCCGACGCGGAGCCGGGGGCGGGAGGCGGAGACCCTACGGAGACGGCCCTGGTCGAGGCGGCCGCGGCCGCCGGCCTCGGCAAGGCGGAACTGGAGCGCGCGCTGCCGCGCGTCGGCGAGGCCCCGTTCGACCCCGAGCGCAAGCTTATGAGCACGCTGCACAGGCCGGCCGGGGACCCGCCGGAACCGCTGCGCGCCTTCTCGGGCGGCGGGACGCTGACGCTCGCCAAGGGCGCGCCGGAGCGGCTGCTCGAGAAATGCTCCTCGGTGCTGGAGAACGGAACGGCGGGACCGCTGGACGAGGCGGGCCGCCGGAGGATACTGGAGGCCAATTCGGAGCTGGCCTCGCGCGGCATGCGCGTGCTGGGCGTGGCGGCGGCGGCCAGGGACCTGCCGCCGGAAGCCGGCGCGGCGGAGCTGGAGCGGGACCTGACCTTCCTCGGCCTGGCCGGTCTCATCGATCCGCCCAGGCCCGGGACGCCTGCGGCCGTACGCACCTGCCTGGCCGCCGGCATGAAGCCGGTGATGATAACCGGCGACCAGCCGCTGACCGCCCGCGCGGTGGCGACCGAGATAGGTTTCCCCGGCGGCGCGGCCGTCACCGGCGCGGAACTGGACGGGATGGGCGCCCGCAGGCTGGCGGGGCTGGCCGAAGGCGTCTCGGTGTACGCGCGGGTCTCGCCCGAGCACAAACTGCGCATAGTGGACGCCCTGCAGGAGCGCGGCCACATCGTCGCGATGACCGGCGACGGCGTCAACGACGCGCCGGCGCTCAAGAAAGCGCATATCGGCGTCGCGATGGGGATAACCGGCACCGACGTTTCCAAGGGCGCGGCCGACATGGTCCTGCTCGACGACGATTTCTCCACGATAGTGGCGGCCGTCGAGGAGGGCCGCGTCATCTACGACAATATCCTCAAGTTCACGCGCTACCTCGTCTCCTGCAACGCGGGCGAGATAATGGTCATGTTCGTCTCGCCCTTCCTGGGCATGCCGCTGGCCCTGCTTCCGGCGCAGCTGCTGTGGATGAACCTGGTGACCGACGGCCTGCCGGCGCTGGCCATAGGCGTGCAGCCGGCCGAGGCGGGCGTCATGCGGCGGCCGCCGCGCAGGACCGACCGCGGCGTCTTCACCCGCGGCATGACGGCGCACATAATCTGGAGCAGCGCCCTGATGTGCGCGGTCTCGCTGGGAGCGGGCTGGCATTACTGGCGCGCCGGCGACCCGGCCTGGCAGACCATGCTCTTCACCACGCTGACCTTCTCGCAGCTGGCGCAGGCGCTCACCGTCAGCCCCGGCCGCGACTTCTTCGCCGCGCGCGCGCTGAAGAACCCGAAGCTGCTCGGCGCCGTCGCCCTGTCGGCGGTTATGCAGACCGCGGTCATATACGCGCCCTTCATGCGCGAATTCTTCCGCACCGTCCCGCTCTCCGGCGCCGACCTGGCCCTTGCCTCCGCTCTCGCCGCCGCCATCTTCCTCTCCGGCGAACTAGCCAAATATAGGGGACGTTGTTGACTTGTTGAGTTGTTGACTTATTTGGCCGCAAGGTACGGCATCACGCTCCGGCGGGCCCTTCTTTCCTGGGACTGCCGGGGCGGGCGGGGCTGGTCGCGGCGTCTGACCGGGCCCCGGCCTGCTCTGGCCTCCGCGGCCGGCAATGTGATAGTTTATCGATGAGGACCGCATCATGAGGGACAAAGGAAAGAATGCCGGGAGGCGGCCGCGAAAGCGGCTGATCTTGTCCCTGCTCTGGGACTGCAACCAGCGCTGCTCTTTCTGCGCCAAGGGCCCGCGCCCGGCCGGGGCGGAGCGCCTGATCCCGCCGGGAAAGGTCCTGGAACTGCTCCGGGCCGGCCGCCGGGACGGATACGACGGCTTGTCCCTCGACGGGGGCGAGCCGACTCTGTACCCGGACCTGGCGAGGCTGGTGGCCAGAGCGCTCGGGCTTGGCTACGGGTCCGTCAACATCCTGACCAACGGGATGGCCCTGGCCGACAGCGGGCTGCTGCGGGCCCTCGGGCGGCCGCGGCTCAGGGAACGGGTCGTTTTCTGCGTTTCGCTGCATTCCCATCTCGCGGCCGTCTCGGACCGGCTCACGGCCACCCCCGGCGCATTCGCGAGGACCCTGGCCGGCCTCGGCGAACTGAGGGACTCCGGTTTTGAATTCTCGCTCTACAGTGTGATCACCACGCTCAACTGGCGCCGGCTGCCGGCCTATGCCGCTTTCGTGGCGGAGCATTTTCCGCAGGCTAACTCGGTCACCTTCTCCTACCTTTTCCCGGCCGGGTATCTCCGGGAGGGCCTGGCTCTTTATCCCCGCCTCGTCCCGACGGCTCCCGCGTTGGCCGCGGCCGCTGCGCTGCTGCGTTCCCGGGGGATCAGGCCGGAGCTCAGCGCCTGCGGCCTGATCCCGCTCTGCCTGGCCCGGGGCAACGAACGCCTCCTGCTCGGAACGGCTATGGAGAGCGGCGAGCGCCACATGACATTCGATACACACAAGATGGAACCTTTCCCGTTCTTCGACGCGGCTTTCAACAACCGGAACAAGAGGAAGGGGCCGGCCTGCGGCGGGTGCGCCGTCGCCGGGGTCTGCGGCGGGATCTGGAATTTTTACGCCGACAAGTACGGTTTCTCCGAGCTCAGGCCCTTCGCGGCGGAACATTTCAAGGCGCTGCCCGGCTCAGGCAGCGCCAGCCTGGACCTGAGCTCCTGCTCCGGTGCGGCCGAACCATGGAAGCTGGCGATGATGAACCTGATCGCCCTGCGTTACAAGGGCTTCTCCAGGCTGACCTTGCTCAACGAGGCCGCGCTCGGAGACCGGGCCCCCGGCCTCAAGGCCTTCGCGCGGGCCGCGGGTTTCGTCCTGCCGCGCGCGCCGACGGCCGGCGGCGCGATTTTCTGATTTTTTCGCGTGAGGACGCCGTTCCGTCTCCCGCCCGGCGGGCGCCGGGATTGGGGGGTGCGACACTACGCTGTCGCGCCCCTTTTCTATAATGTAAGGATGGACCTGCGGCGCAAGATAGAGATACTCACGGCCGGCGCCAAGTACGACGCCTCATGCGCCTCGTCCGGTTCGACGAGGCCAGGCGCGGGAGGCCGGGCGGAGCGCGTGCCGGGCTGCTGCCACAGCTGGTCGGCCGATGGGCGCTGCGTCTCCCTGCTCAAGATCCTGCTGACCAACCTCTGCGTCTACGACTGCGCCTACTGCGTCAACCGCCGCTCGTCGGACTGCCCGCGCGCGCTGCTCACGCCCGACGAGGTGGCGGGCCTGACGATGGATTTCTACCGCCGCAACTATATCGAGGGGCTGTTCCTCAGCTCCGGCGTGGCCCGGAGCCCGGATTACACGATGGAGCTGCTGATAGCGGCCGTCCGGCGTCTCCGCGTGGGCCACAAATTCCCCGGCTACATTCACCTTAAAGTGATACCCGGCTGCGACCGGCGGCTGGTCGACCTGGCCGCGCTCTACGCCGACCGCGTCAGCGTGAACATCGAGCTCCCCAGCGCCGCTTCGCTGGAGCGCCTCGCCCCGGAGAAGAGCCGCGACGGCGTCCTCAAGCCGATGGCCCGGCTGGCTGAGACGATAGCGGCCGGCAAGGAGGAGCGCCGCAGGAGCCGCAACGCCCCGCCCTGCGCTCCCGGCGGCCAGAGCACCCAGCTCATAGTGGGCGCCAGCCCGGAGACCGACCTGCAGATAATGAAGCTCAGCCAGTCGCTCTACGACAAGCTCGGCCTCAAGCGCGTCTATTACTCCGCCTTCGTCCCGGCCACGACGGACAGCCGGCTGCCGGCCGTGAAGGAGCCGCCGCTGCGGCGCGAACACCGCCTCTACCAGGCCGACTGGCTGCTGCGCTTCTACGGCTTCAGCACGGACGAGCTGCTCGACGAGAAATGCCCTTGCCTGGACCTGACCTTCGATCCCAAGACCGTCTGGGCGCTGCGCAACCTGGACCGCTTCCCGGTCGAAGTGAACAAGGCGCCCTACGAGGAACTGCTGCGCGTGCCCGGCTTCGGCGTGCTGACCGCCAAAAGGATAGTCCGCGCGCGGCGGACCGGCGCGCTGCGCCTGGAAGACCTCTCCCGCCTGGGAGCAGTAATGAAGCGGGCGGTCTATTTCGTGACGGCGGGCGGCGCGTACGGCGGGCTGCGGCGCGATAACCCGGAGGCGATACGGGCGAAACTGCTGGAAGGCCCGTCGGGCAGGCCCGCGCAGCCGGAACTCTTCGGCGCGGCGGCGGAGACGCCGGCGGGGACGCCGGCATGAGCGCTTATGTCCACGACGGCACCTTCACCGGTTTGGTCTGCGCGCTGGCCGCGGCGGTCAGCGACCCGGCGGCCGAGATGGCCGACGAGACCCCCGCGCAGGACGACCTCTTCGCCCCCGCGTCCGAGGTCGGGAGCGACGGCCGGAAAGCCGCCGATTTCCTGGAGCGCCTGACGGCCGTCTCGGGGCCGGAGACCGTGGACAATATCAAGCTCTGCTTCCTTTCAAAAGAAAAGGACCGGGACTCTTTGCTGCTGGCTTACGCCAGGCGGGCCTTCGCCGCCGGCAAAGGCCTCAACGACAGGCTGGCCGACCCCGTGGTCAACCGCGCGCATAAGACGGCGCTGGCCGTGCTGCGCGAAGCGCACCGCTTCAAGGGCCTGGTCCGTTTCCGCGAGCTGGAGGACGGCACGCTGTACTCGGAGATAGAGCCGGACCACAATATACTCCCGCTCATCACCAATCATTTCCGCCGCCGCATGGCGGGGTTCAACTGGATACTGCACGACAAAAAGAGGGGCCTGGCCGCGATGCACGCCGGCGGCCGGCTCCGGCTGGTCTCGGCGCTCGAGGCCTCCGTCCCGCCTCCGTCGGAAAAGGAGAAGCGCACCGCCTCGCTCTGGCGCGCCTTCTTCGATTCCGTCGCGATAAAGGAAAGGCTCAATCCCGCCCTGCAGCGGCAGTTCGTGCCGCTCAAATACAGGAAGAATATCACCGAGTTCGGCGAAGACTGACCTTCTCTTGCTAAAATAGGGCCATGATACGCTCCATCCTCTCCCTCGCCCTCATCCTGCCCGCCGGCGCCGCCGCGCAGGACCTCGTCCCGCTTAAAGCCGGCGCCAAGTGGGGCTACGCCGCGCCGGGCGGCAAAGTAAAGATACGCGCCGGCTATGACGCCGCGAAGCCCTTCTCGGAAGGCCTCGCCCTCGTGATGAAGCGGGGCCGCTACGGATTCATCGACGCGAAGGGACGGGAAAGGATAAAACCGGTCTACCAGTCGGCCGGCCCCTTCTCCGGGGGCCTGGCGCCGGTAAAACTGCGCGGACGCTGGGGATACATAAGGAGCGACGGGAGCGAAGCCCACCCGTTCACGCTGGACGAGGCGGGCGTCTTTTCCGGGAGCCTGGCGCCGGCCAGGAAGAACGGGGTCCCGGGTCTCCTGACAAAAGGCATGGATTTCATCCCCTGCGACTACGAGGAAATACAGCCCTTCAGCGAGGGGCTGGCCAGGGTCCGCCGCGGGGGGCTCTACGGTTTCGTCGACGGGGAATGCCGGGAGGCGGCGCCGGCGGTGTACGACGCGGCGTTCCCGTTCTCCGGCGGCTTCGCCCCGGCGAGGCTGCGCGGGAAGTACGGTTTTATCCTGCGCGATTCCATGGCCTTCAAGGAGCGCGACTTCATCGACATCGGGCCCTACTCGGAGGGACTGGCCCCGGCCAAGGAGCGCGGCGGCGCCAGCGAACGCTGCGGCTACATCGACCCGGAAGGGAACGAAAAAATAGCCTTCAGGTTCTTCATGTGCGCCTCGTTCAGCGAGGGACTGGCCCCGGTGCTGCCGGAACTCTCCGGCAAATGGGGCTTCATAGACGCCTCGGGGAAAGAGGTCATAGAACCGCTTTACGACTCGGTCGCCGGTTTCAGCGGCGGCGTGGCCAATGTGTCCCGGGACGGGATATCCTTCTACATAGACGGGACCGGACGCGAATACCTGAAAAAATAGCGCCGGGCGGCGCCAAAAGGAAGAGCCCGCGAGGATCCCCGTTAATATGGGGCCGCGGGCTCACGAATAGTATAGCAGACGACTTTGATTTGTCAAGGGGGGGTATATTGACGCGTCAACAACTGACGGGCACGCCCGTGGCCGCCAGAATAAGTCAACAACTCAACAAGTCAACAACGTCCCCTAGCGTCCGGGGCCGTAGCTTTTCACCAGGTCGGCGGGGATGCGGCAGGGCCGGCCGGTCTTATAGTTTATCCAGACCCAGACGGTGGAACCGCGGGCGCAGGAGCGTCCGTCCGACCTGCGGACCAGGTCGTAGCGGCGCACGGCGGACACCCTGTCCACGGACTCTATCCAGGTGCGCAGCGTCAGTTCCTCCCCCTCCAGCACCTGCGCGAGGTACTCTATCTCGTGCTTGCGCACCACCCAGCCCTCGCCGATCTTCAGCATGCGCGGCAGGTCCCAGCCGGTGGACGAGCCGTGGGCGGTGGCTATGTCGAGGAACCATTCCAGGTAGACCATGTTGTTCACATGGGCCAGTTCGTCTATGGCCTCCGGGCCGACCTTTATGTTTTTCTCGAAAATATTCGGCATGGGCTCAGGCGCCGGGCAGGCTGCGCCTGACCTCCTCGATGAAGAGCTCGGGGTCGTCCGGGGTCAGGAAATATTTTTTGCCGTTATCGATGGAAACGAAGCGGTCGGAACGAGTGGCGTAGAGAAGGTAATTCCCGACGCCTTTCTTCCAGAAACCGCCGTAATAGCCGAACAGGCCCCCGTTGCCCATCGTGCGCAGCGAGCCGTACAGCAGCCCCGGCGCGGCGGGTTCCACGACGGTCCCGGGACGCAGCTCTATTTTCACCGGCATGATCGGCCTGTCCACGGTGACCAGCCCGGGCTCCACGGTGAACCCCCTCGGGGCCAGCGCCCAGCAGGACCAGAGCAGCGCGGCGGCCAGCGCGAGTATGGCCCAGCCCCCGAAGCTGGCGGCCGCGGCCGAGCAGCATTCCGAGCAGTCCCCTTCCGTCGCCATCATGGGCAGCGCCGCGGCCAGCGCGGCCCCGGCCGCCACCGACGAAAATATCCAGGTCAGCGTCCGCAGCCGCCGGTCCATGGTCGCTTTGAAATAACGTCCGGCCTCAGACATTGAAATACTCCGCCTTGGGATTATGCAGCACTATCGCCGAGACCGAGGCCTCCGGGTCCATCATGAAGCCCTCGGTCAGGCTGATGCCGGCGTCCGGCTCCGGGCGCAGCAGCCGGAAGAGCCGCTCCTGGTTCTCCAGCGCCGGGCAAACCGGGTAGCCGAAGGAGTAGCGCTTGCCCCGGTATCTGCTGCGCAGCAGCGGCGTCGCCGGGTCCGCCTCGGCTATGCCCCAGTCCTTCCGTATCCTGTAATGCATCACGTCGGCGAAAGCCTCGGCCAGCGTCAGCGCCAGCGCCTCTATCATGTAAGAGCGCACGTATTCGCCCGCCGCGCGCTCCCGCCGGGCCAGTTCCATGACCCCCTCGCCGCAGGTGACCGCGAACAGCGCGGCGTAATCGTCCTTGCCGCCGGACTCCGGCGCGATATAGTCGGCCAGGCAGAGGCGGCGCCCCGCGGCCTGACGCGGGAAGCGGAACACCTCCGTCCCCTCGCCGCCGCGGAAACGGATCTCGTCGCCGTGGCCGTTCACCTTGAAAAAACGGTAAACGCCGCGCGGTTTTATGACGCCGCCGCGCAATACTTCCGTTTTCAGCGAATCGAACAGTTCCTTCGCCTTCCCGCTCTTCTCCCCCCCGCCCTTCTTGAGCTTCAGGAAACGCAGGTTGAAGAGGTCCTCGTCCAGGTTGTCGAAAAGCCCGGCGAGAGACTGGTCCACGATGAAATGACGGTCCAGGTCGCGCGGTACGGGTATGTAGCCGGGATAATACAGCGGCGACGGCGTGAAGCCGGAAGGCCCGGGGAGGGCCTCCCGGTCGTCGTGAGCCGCGGGGCCGGACGGGGCGGGCGCGGGGGCCGGGGCGCCGGCCAGTTCGAGGGCGTAATTGAGCCCTTCCATCGCGTCGGCCGCGTAGAAAACGGGGCCGCCGTAGGCCGGCGCGATGCCGGTCTCGGTGAACCTGGGCGTCAGCGCGGCTCCGCCCACCAGCAGCGGGGCCTTCACGCCGGCGGCGGCCAGTTCGCGGGCCGTGGCCGTCATCTGCTCGCAGGAGCGCACCAGCAGGCCGGAAAGGCCGATGAAATCCGGCGGGTCCTTCACGGCGGCGGCCGCTATCTCCTCGGGCGGGACCTTGACGCCCAGGTCCTCGACCTCGAAGCCGTTGCTCTCGAAGATTATGCCGACCAGGTTCTTGCCGATATCGTGCACGTCGCCGCGCACGGTGGCCAGCAGCAGGCGGCCGCGCTTCGGGGCCCGCTGGGCTTTCAGCGCGGGCTCCAGCGCCGTCACGGCGGCGCGGGCGGCCTCGGCGCTCTGCAGAACCTCGGTCACTATCAGGTCGCCCGCGGCGAACTGCCGGCCGACTTCCTTCATCGCCGCCATCAGGGGGCCGTTGATGATGTCCAGCGGTCCCAGCGAGGAGAGCAGCTCGGCGACGGACTCCGGCACGCCGGCGCGCGAGCCGGACAGCACGGCGCTTTTGAGCCGCTCTTCGGGCGGCGGAACGGGCGATACGGGGACGTCATGCGGCATGGTGTCCCGCGCCGATGCGGCGGCTTTCTTCTTCGCGTCGCGGTAGAGCGCGGCGAAGGCCTGCGCCGCGTCGGGCCGGCGGTTGAAGACCAGGTCCTCGGCCGCGGTGCGCTCGTTCTCCGGAATGGAGGCGTAGCGCCGCAGCTTCTCTATATTGACTATGGCCAGATCAAGGCCGGCCTTCACCGCGTGGTGCAGGAAGACGGAATTGAGCACCTCGCGCGAGGCGGGCGGCAGGCCGAAAGAAACATTGCTCACACCCAGTATCGTCTTCACGCCGGGGAATTCCTTCTTTACCCCCTCTATGGCCTTTATGGTCTCGTGCGCGCTGGAAGCGTGCTCGCCGCCGACCCCGACCGGGAAGACCAGCGCGTCGAAAATAAGGTCGGCGGGCCTGAGGCCGCATTCGCCGGTCAGGAAGGCGTGGGCGCGGCGGGCTATCTCCAGCTTGTGGCCGGCTTCCAGCGGCAGGCCCTTCTTCTTGTCCTCGTCGATACAGCCGACCACCAGTTTGGCGCCGTAGGTCTTCACCAGTTCCGCGGCGGCGCGGGGCTTATCGGGGCCGAACTCGAAATTGACGGAATTTATGACCGACTTACCGGCGGCGCTCTTGAGCGCCTCTTCCATGACGGCCGGGTCGGTGGTGTCTATCATCAGCGGCAGCCGCACGGCGCGGGCCAGCGCGGGAAAGAGGTGCTTCACGTCGGCGAGTTCGTCGCGCTCCGGATTGGCCAGGCAGACGTCCAGAAGATGCGCTCCCGCGGCGGCCTGGGCGCGGGCCAGGGCCAGCGCGCCGTCCCGGTCTCCGGCGGCCACCATGTCGCGGAATTTCTTGGAGCCTATGGAGTTGTTGCGCTCGCCGGCCATGGCGGGCGGCTCTATCTCGTCGAAGAACAGCGCCTCGGTGCCGGATATCACCCACGGCTCTTCGGCCTTAGGCGCGCGGGGCTTGAGCCCCTTCACCGCGGCGGCCAGGGCTTTTATGTGAGCCGGGCCGGTGCCGCAGCAGCCGCCGGCCAGGTTGAGCAGGCCGGAGGAGGCGAAACCGCCCATCAGTTCGGCGAAAATTTCGGGCGTCTGCGAATATTTCCCGTTCTCGTCGGGCAGACCGGCGTTGGGCATGACCAGCGTCGGAAAATGTGCGCGCGCGGCCAGCCGTTCCAGCCGGGGGCGCATCCCTTCGGGGCCGGACGAGCAGTTGAAGCCGATGGCCGCCAGCGGAAAATGACCGACGGCCGCGTAGAAAGAATCCGGGTCGTGACCCGAGAGCATCTTGCTCTTCGCGTCCATCGTGGCCGAAGCTATGACCGGCAGCTCGCGGCCCGCTTTCCGGAACGCCAGCCGGGCGGCGGCCAGCGCCGCGCGGAGGTTGACGGCGTCGTGCGCCGTCTCTATAGCGAGGAGGTCGACGCCGCCCTCGATGAGCGCCAGCAGCTGGTCCAGGTACAGGGCGCGCATATCGTCGAAGGACATGCCGCCGGTGACGAATAAAGCCTTATTGGTGGGCCCGACGGAACCGGCCACGAAGCGGTGCTTTTCCGCGGAGAATTTGTCGGCGGCCTCGCGCGCCAGCCGCGCGGCGGCCAGGTTGAACTCGGTCGCCCGGCCTTCCAGGCCGTACTCGGCCAGCACCGCGGCGTTGGCGCCGAAGGTATTGGTCTCGATCACGTCGGCCCCCGCTTCAAGGTAATCGAAGTGGACCTTCTTTATCACGTCGGGCCGAGAGACGGAAAGTATCTCGTTGAGCCCCTCGTGGCCGTCGAAGTCCTCCGGTTTCAGGCCGAAGCCCTGGAGGTAGGTGCCCATCGCCCCGTCGAAGACGAGGACCCGTTCTCGCGCGGTTGCCGTGAATTTATCCATATATCCTCAAAAACCGAAAAGTGCCGCGGCCGCCGCGCCGGTCTTCTCGGAGACGGCGGCGGCGTTCACGCCCAGGCCGTCGCCGACTGCCAGGGCTATCTCGGGGATGAAAGAAGGATCGTTGCGCTTTCCGCGCGCGGACTGCGGCGGCAGGTACGGGCAGTCGGTCTCGAGCACCACCGCGCCGAGGCCCATCTTCTTCACCGTCTCGCGCAGGTCCGCGTTGCGCGGATAGGTGTAGCTGCCGTTGACGCCCAGCAGCAGCCCCAGGTCGGCGGCCGCCCGCGCGTCGGCGTAAGAACCGGAAAAACAGTGCAGCACGCCGCGGTGGCGGCGCCCCGGCGGAAAATAAGACCAGCGGCTTTTCAGGCAGGCGAAAAGGGCGGCGTAGGCGTCCTGCCCGGCCTCCTTGCCGTTGCGGGCGTGGAAAACGACCGGCTTATCGTATTTCACCGACAGCGGCAGCTGGGCCTCCAGCAGCGCGCGCTGCTCCGCGGCGCGCTCCGGCTCCCACCAGTAATCCAGGCCGATCTCGCCCAGCGCGGCGGCCGTCGGGTCGGAGAGGAACTTCTCCAGCCCCGGCAGCTGCTCCGGGCGGTAGTCCTTGACGTATTCGGGGTGCAGGCCGTAGGCGCAGCGGAAATGCCCCGGCCAGGCGGCGCAGAGCGAGCGGGCCGGCTCCCACTCGGGGGCGGCGCAGGCTATCTCGACGAACTTCTCCACGCCGGCGGCCAGGGCGCGGCCGATCACGGCGCCGCGGTCTTCCGCGAAAGCCCTGTCGTTGAGGTGGCAGTGGGTCTCGATCAGCACTATTTCTTTTCCGCCTCTTTCCTGGCCTCGTCGGCCTTGAAGGAGAGGAAGGAGCGCATGAACGGGTCGAGCGCGCCGTCCATGACGGCGTCTATCTGCGAGGTCTCGTAGCCGGTGCGCATGTCCTTGACCAGCTGGTAGGGCATGAACACGTAGGAGCGGATCTGGTGGCCCCAGCCGATGTCGCCCTTGGCGTCGTAATGCTTCTCCTGCTCCGCGCGCTTCTTGTCCATCTCCATCTCGTAGAGCCGGGCCTTGAGCATCTTCATCGCGCGCTCGCGGTTCTTGAGCTGGCTGCGCTCCACCTGGCAGGCGACGACCACGCCCGACGGGATATGGGTCAGGCGGACGGCCGTCTCGACCTTGTTGACGTTCTGGCCGCCGGCGCCGCCCGAGCGGAAGGTGTCGAGCTTGATGTCCTTGTCCTCTATCCTGATCTCGACCTCCTCCTCGATGTCGGCCAGCACGTCGATGGAGGCGAACGAGGTGTGGCGGCGCTTGTTGGCGTCGAAGGGCGAGATGCGCACCAGGCGGTGCACGCCTATCTCGCTGCGCAGGAAGCCGTAGGCGTACTTGCCGCTTACGAAGGCGGTGGCGTTGCGCACGCCGGCCTCCTCGCCCTGCAGCATGTCGGTTATCTTGAAATCGTAGCCCCGGGCCTGCGCCCAGCGCGTGTACATGCGCAGCAGCATCTGCGCCCAGTCGCAGGCCTCGGTGCCGCCGGCGCCGGCGTGCACGCTGAGTATGGCGTCGTTCCTGTCGTAGGGGCCGGAGAGCTTGAGTTCGAAATCCATGTCGGCCAGCCGGTTCTCGGCGGCCTCGAGCGCGGCCATGATGGCCGGCAGCTCGCCCGCGTCGTCCATCTCCCTGGCCAGTTCGTAATGGGCGCGCGCGTCGCCCAGCTCGCGGCCGACGGCGGCCACGCCGTCCACCCAGTGTTTGAGGTCGTTGAGCCCCTTGAGATGCGACTGCGCCTTGGCCGCGTCGTCCCAGAAACCGGGCGTGGCGGAGAAGGCCTCCTTCTGCAGGAGCTGCTCCTTCTTGGCGTCCAGGTCCACCAGCCCGGCGAAATCGGCCAGGGCGGCTTCCAGCCTCTCCAGCCTGTTGACGATATCCTTGAACTCTATGTTAGCGGCCATTTATATACTGATTCTACAACTTTATCCCCGCGCCGTCATAGGGAAGCCGTTTTTTTGGACGCGGCGGCCGCGATTTATTAAGATAGGAGGAGATGATGAAATCCCGCATCACCGAATCCACCCTTCTTTTCATCAGCGTCGTCAAATGGGTCGCGCTGGCCAGCGGCGCCGGCGCCGTAGTAGGGGCCGCCACCGCCCTATTCCTGCGGCTCCTCATGCGGGCCACCAGCGCGGCCGGCGGTTTCCCTTACTACTGGCTGCTGCTGCCCGCGGCCCTTTTCGCCAGCTCGCTGCTGACCTGGTATTTCGCGCGCGAAGCTAAAGGCCACGGCACGGAGAAGGTCATAGAGGCCGTGCATAAGCGCTCCGGCAGGATACCCCTGAAGGTAGTGCCGGTGAAACTGCTTGCCACCATCATAACCCTGGCCTGCGGCGGTTCCGCCGGTAAAGAAGGCCCCTGCGCGCAGATCGGCGCCGGGCTGACCTCGGCCATCAGCGGCCTGCTCAAGTTCAACGAACGCGACCGCCGGAAGCTCGTCATCTGCGGCATCAGCGCGGGCTTCGCGGCCGTTTTCGGCACGCCGATAGCCGGGGCGATATTCGGCGTAGAGGTCCTTTTCGTCGGCGCGATAATGTACGAGGTCCTTCTCCCCTCCTTCATTGCGGGAATAACCGCCTACCAGGTCGCCTCGGCGATGGGGACCGCCTATTTCTATCACCCCATAAACTTCGTCCCGGTCTTCTCGGAAACTTTCATGGTAAAGGTGATGTTCGCCGGCGTCTTCTTCGGCCTGGTAGCGATAATGCTGGTCGAGATGCTCAAGTACGCGGAGAAGCGGGCGAGAAAAGTCGGCGGCTGGGAGCCGGCCAAGGGACTGCTGGGCGGCGTCATACTGGCTCTGCTGGCCCTGCTCACTTCCCGGGCTTACCTGGGGCTGGGCCTGGAGTCGATCGAATCCTTCCTCTCCGGCACGCCGGCCAACTGGTACGATTTCATCGTCAAGGGGATGTTCACCTCCGTGACGCTGGCCTTCGGCGGCAGCGGCGGCATAGTGACTCCCATCTTCTTCATCGGCAGCGCGGCGGGCAGCGCCTACGCGCAGGTCCTGGGCCTCAACCCCGCGACCTTCGCGGCTATCGGCATGTGCGCCCTCATCGCCGGCGCGGCCAATACGCCGATAGCCGCCAGCATCCTGGCCGTGGAACTTTTCGGCCCGGCCATAGCGCCTTACGCCACCGTCGCCTGCGTGGTCAGTTTCCTCATGAGCGGCAACCTGAGCGTCTTTCCCTCGCAGGTCCTCTCCATCCGCAAGTCCGAGGACATACAGGTGGAACTGGGCAAGGAGATGGAGAGCCTCAAGGAAGCCCGCTACGAACCTGGCGGCGGCAGCCTGGCCTCGGCCGCCATACGCCTCATCCAGAAAATAGACGACCTCGTCACCACCCACATCCGCCGCTGAACCGGCTTTTTTTCCTTCGGGCCGCGGGGATATTGACTCCGGTCAATCTTTTCGCTACCCTATGGAGGTAGAAAGCGGGTTCTGGAGGAATCAATGAAAAGAACGATAGGTTGCGCGCTCGCCGCCGCCATGACGCTTCTCGCTCTGCCGCCGGCGGCGTTCTCGGCCGACAAGATAATATACGGGGACGACAACAGGCTCGACTATTTCGAAGCCCCCGCCGCCAGGAAGGCCCTGGCCGACTCGGTGGTCTCGCTCTGGCAGGCGTCGGACGTGAAGGCCTCCGGGTCCAAATTCAAACTGACCACCGTTAAGTTCACCGACCAGATCAAGGAAGCGGCCGGGGTCCCTCTCTGCGCCGCCGAGCCTTTCCGTGAACAGCCCGTCGGGGCCTTCTGCTCCGGCTCGCTGATAGGCGAGGACCTGGTCATGACCGCCGGGCACTGCATAAAGAGCGAAGCGCAGTGCGCCGCCACCAAGTTCGTCTTCGGCTTCGCCGTAAAGGCGCGCGGCGGCGCGGCCGTCACCGAGGTCGGCGCCAACGACGTCTATTCCTGCAAGAAGGTCGAGGTGACCAAACTGCAGTCCAGCGTCCGCCCGGAACTCACGCCCCAGGAAGCCAACGAACTCAGAGTGCTCCTGGACCGCGATTACGCGGTGATAAGGCTGGACCGGAAAGTGACCGGGCGCAGGCCCCTGCCCGTGAACGGGGCCGGCGACCTCAAGACCGGCGCGCCGCTCTTCGTGATAGGCCATCCCGTCGGGCTCCCGCTGAAAGTGGCCGACGACGCCAGCGTGAAGGACGTCAAGGCCGGGGAGCTCTACTTCCTGACCAACCTCGACACCTACGGCGGCAACTCCGGCTCCGCGGTCTTCAACGCCGGCAGCAACAAAATAGAGGGCATCCTGGTGCGCGGAGCGCAGGACTTCCGGGCCGGAGAAGACGGCTTCTGGCTCTGGAAGAAGGACTGCGTGGAATCCAACAGGGTCGCCCAGAGCAGGGCCGGGGAATCGGTCACCAAGATCAACGCCGACATCCTCGCCCTGATAAACCCCTCCGCCCCCAAGGCCGCCGAAGCCGCGCCCGAAGCGCCGGCGGACGACGGGAGGACGGAAGAGATACTGGAAAGGTTCGAAGCGGATTTCCAGTAAACGGGTCCCGTCCCCGGGAATACAGGCCCCCGGGACCAAAGGTCCTACCGGACCACGGGACCATGGGGGATTGACAATCGTCAACCGCTCCGCTACGATATGCCGTAGCCAAACGGTGCTTTTCGGAGGATATATGAAAAAGTTGATCGACGCGACCCTAACGGCGCTTCTCGCCGGGCTGCTGCTGCCCGCGGGCGCTTCCGGGGAGAACAAGATAATTTACGGGGACGACAACAGGCTCGACTATTTCGAGGCCCCCGCCGCCAGGAAGACCCTGGCCGACTCCGTGCTCTCGCTCTGGAAGGCCGAGGACGTGGAGGCCAGCGGCTCCAAGTTCAAACTGAAGACCAGGAAGTTCACGGACATGATGCAGGAGGAGGCCGGCGCGCCGCTCTGCGCGACCGAACCCTTCCGCGAACAGCCCGTCGGGGCCTTCTGCTCCGGCTCGCTGGTCGGCGAGGACCTGATCATGACCGCCGGCCACTGCGTGACCAGCGAAGAGCAGTGCAAGAGCACGAAGTTCGTCTTCGGTTTCGCGGTCAAGGCCCGCGGCGGCAAAGCGCCCGCCGAAGTGGCCGCGGCCGACGTCTACTCCTGCGCCAAGATAGAGACCCAGCGCCTGCAGGCCAGCGACACCACCGGCAATCCCTACCTCGACCAGCTGCTGGGCAAGATCAGCGACCAGGACTTCGCCATAGTGCGGCTCGACAGGAAGGTGGCCGGGCGCAAACCCCTGGCCGTCAACCCGGAGAGCACGCTCAAGAACGGCGACGCCCTGTTCGTGATAGGCCACCCGGTCGGCCTGCCTCTCAAGGTGGCCGATGACGCCAGCGTGCGCGACATAGGCGACGGCAAGACCTACTTCCTCGCCAACCTCGACACCTACGGCGGCAACTCGGGCTCCGCGGTCTTCAACGCCAGGACCAACAAGGTGGAGGGCATCCTGGTGCGCGGCGACCAGGACTTCAAGGCCGGCGGGACCGAGGAGAGCCCCTGCGTCGAGTCCAACCGCGTCGCGGCCGACGGCGGCGGCGGCGAGGGCGTCACCAAGATCAACCAGGAGATCCTGGCGGTGCTGACGATCAAGCGCGCCGGTGAAAAGCAGGAAGCGGCGGCCCCCCCGGCCGAAGAGGCCCCCGCCGCGGATACCGGCAAGATACTGGACAGGTTCAGCCTGGACTTCGAATAAGCGGCCCGTAAGCCCGCGGCCGATACCGCCCCCCTCCCAGCGGAGGGGGGCTTTTTTTGGGTCCGGCCGCGGGATAAATTTAATAGAATTAACTCCATGGAAGGACGCCTGGAAAAAGCCAGGAAAAGGATAGACGCGCTGGACCGGGCCATCGCCCGGCTGCTGGACCGCCGTTTCGCGCTGGCCGCGGGGCTGGCGCCGCTGAAAAAAAGGATACGCGATCCCCGGCGCGAAGCCCGGGTCCTGTCCAATGTCTCGCGGTTGTCCCGGCCGGCTTTCCGCAAGGCGGCCCGGGCCGTTTACGCGGAGATAATAAAACGATCCCGCCTGCTGCAGGACCGCGGATGAAGATACTGCTCGAAAAAGGCCTTTCCTCCTCCGGCGCGCGCGCCCTGTCGGCCGCGCTGACGCGCCTGCTGCCGGGAGCCCCGCAGCGCGTCTCCGGCGGGGCCATAACCGTGACCTCGGCGCGGCCGGAGAGCTTCTCCGAAAAACTCGCTCTCATCGAGAACCTTCCCGGCGCGGCCGCCGTGAGCCTGTCCGACGCCGAAGCCTGCCCGCTGGCGTCCTCCGTCCCGCCGCCGGAGCTGCCTTTCAAAAGGTCCTTCATCATCATCGCCGGCCCCTGCGCCGTGGAGGACGCGGCGTCGTACGCCCGGACGGCCCGGGCGCTGGCGCGCGCCGGCGCCGACGCCCTGCGCGCCGCCCTCTTCAAGCCGCGCAGCTCCCCTTACGCCTTCCAGGGTCTCGGGCTGGCGGCGCTGCCGGCCGCGCGCCGCGCGGCACGGGCGGCGGGACTGCCGCCCGTCGCCGAGATAGTCGACACCCCGCAGGCCGCGCGGCTGGCCGCCGCGGGCTTCGTCCTGCAGATAGGCGCGCGCAATATGCGCAATTACGAACTGCTCAAGGCCGCGGGCCGCGCCGGCGCGCCCGCCATACTCAAGCGCGCGCCTGGCGCCCCGCTGCGCGACTGGCTGCTCTCGGCCGAATACCTGCTCAAATACGGCGACGGCCGCGTCATCCTCTGCGAGCGCGGCGATTCCTTCGGCCGCGGCGGGCTCGACCTGGAGCTCATGGAGCGCGCGATGAAAGCGACGGCGCTGCCGGTGATCGCCGACCCCAGCCACGCCTGCGGCCGCCGGGAACAGGTAGCCGCCCAGGCCCTGGCCGCGGCGCGGGCCGGCGCCGACGGCGTGATGATAGAGGCCGCCGCGGACCCGTCGGCCGCGCTGGTGGACGGACGGCAGACGCTGGGCCTGAAGGAATTTTCGGCGCTGGCAAAAAAGCTCCGGGCGCTCAGGAAATAAGCCATGCCCCCGATAAAAGCCGGCCTCGTCGGCCTCCCCCTGAACCGCTCGCTCTCGCCGCAGCTCTTCTCCATACTCTCCGGCCTCTGCGGCCGCGAGGTGGAATACGCGCTCTGGGAATGCGGCACGGCCAAATTCCACGAGGCCGTCGCCAAGGCCAGGGCGGAAGGCTGGGCAGGCTTCAACGTCACGCTGCCAGACAAACAGCTGCTGGCCGGAAAGCTGGCGGACAAGCGGGACCGCGCCGCAGAGATCTCCGGCTCCGCCAACTGCGCGCGCTTCCTCCGGGAGGGCCTGGAGGCGCGCAATACCGACGCCGCCGCCATGGCCGCCGCCATGCTGGACCGCGGCATGGACCTGACCGGCAAAAAAGCGGCCGTCTACGGCTCCGGCGGTTCGGCCGCCACCTCGGCCTATGTGCTGGCTTCGGCCGGCGCCGGGGACGTGACCCTCTACGCGCGCGACCCCGGCGGGGCCGGCGCGGCCATAGGGCGTCTCTCGGCCGCCTTTCCCGGCTCGGTGTTCTCCGCCGCGCCGTTCGGCCCGCCGGACAGCGCCGCGGCGGTGGTCAACGCCACCCCCATCGGGATGTACGAGGAGGGGCACCTCCCTTTCGAGCCGGCGAAGGGCCAGATCTGCGTGGATTGGCCTTACAGCCCCGGCGGCACTTTCTTCACCCGCCGCGCGAAAGAACTGGGGGCCCACGTCATAGACGGCATGGAACTGCTGGTGCGCCAGGGCGTCCTCTCGCTTTTCCTCTGGGGAGGCTGCCGGGAAAGCGACATAACCGATCTCATACGCGAGGCGCGCAAGCTCCTCCGCGAAAGAACCGGAGGCTGAACATGCTGCGATATCTGACCGCCGGAGAATCCCACGGGGAAAGCCTGGCCTGCGTACTGGAGGGACTGCCGGCGGGACTGGCCGTAAGCCCGGCCGACCTAAGGCGCGAACTCGCCCGCCGCCGCGCGGCGCCGGGCAGGAGCGCGCGCCAGCGGAAGGAGAAGGACTCGTTCAAGGTCCTCTCCGGCATGCACCGTGGCGCCACCACCGGCGCGCCGGTCGCCATCCTCATCCCCAACGCGGCCGCGAAGGCCCATTCCCCCTGCTCCGTGCCGCGTCCCGGCCACGCCGACCTGCCGGGGATGCTCAAGTACGGCTTCGCTGACGCGGCGCTCATACGCGAGCGCGCCAGCGCCCGCCACACGGCCTGCGTCTCGGCGATGGGCGCCTTCGCGCTGCGCCTGCTCACCGAGACCGGCGCGCGTTTCTCCTCCCGCGTGGTCAGGCTGAGCATGACAGAGAACCCCTCGCCGGAGGAGGCCCGGGAGCTGATAGCCCGGGCCGCCGCCGACGGCGACACGCTGGGCGGCGTCTTCGAACTTACCTGCTCCGGCCTGCCCGCCGGGCTGGGCTCCCATGTCCACCACGACAGGCGGCTGGGCGCGCGGCTCGGAGCCGCGCTGCTGGGCATAAACGGCATCAAGGGTTTCGAGACTGGCGGCGGCTTCGACCTCTCCTCGTGGAAAGGCACGCTGGCCGCGCGCGACCGGAGGGTCTCCGGCGGCCTCGACGGCGGCATGACCAACGGCGGCGACCTGGTGCTGCGCTGCGCGATGAAGCCCGTGCCCGGCACCGAGGCCGGCGTCCCCTCTTTCGACTGCCGCGACGGCAGGCCGGCGTTATCGCGTTCGTCCACTTCCGACGTCACGGCCGTCTACGCGGCCGCCGTGGTGGCCGAGCACGCCGCCGCGCTGGAGCTGGCCTCGGCCCTGCTGGAAAAATTCGGCGGCGACACGATGGACGAGATAAAAGAGAGGGTACGCGTCTGGCGAAAAAAGACCGCGGAACTGACCGGCCGCTGAGGATCTTCGTCGCCGGCTTCATGGGGGCGGGCAAGACTTCCGCCGGCCGCGCGCTCGCGCGCCTCCTGCGCCTCCCTTTCAGGGACACCGACGAGGAAGTGCGCCGCGCCTCGGGCCTCCGGGCAGGCGAATTCATCCTGCGGCGCGGGCTGGGCGCCTTCAGGAAGGCCGAGGACGCCGCGCTCAAGGAACTCGCCGCGGGTCCAGCCGCCGTGGTGGCGCTGGGCGGCGGCATATATCCCTCGGGCCGGCGCCGGGCTTTCTTCAGGCGGGCCGGCGTCACGGTCTGGCTGCGCCGCCCGCTGGCCGAGATGCTGCGCCTGGCGCGCGCGGACGGCGGCAGGCCCCTGCTGGCGCGCGGGACCGCCGCGGCCGCCGGACGGCTCTTCGCCCGCCGGGAAAAGTTCTACGCGTTCTGCGACCTGAAAGTGAGCGCCGCCGGCCTTGATCCGGGCGAGGCGGCGGCCAGGATACGGAGGTCCCTTGAAAAAAGCGGCTTTATCCCTTCTTAACCGCGAGATAATGCGCAGACCCTCTTTCAGGCTGGCCTGCGGGCGGGACATCGGCGATATCTCCGGCCTGCTGCCCGGGGTCCTGGGAGCGGCCGACAGGATAGCGCTGGTCGCGGACCGCGCCGCCGCCGGCGCGCCCGCTCTCAAGAAAATGCTCGGACCTTCCCTGGCCCCGAGGGTTCGCCGCTTCTCCCTGCCCGCCGGCCGCGAGAAGACCCTGGGCGCGGTGACCGGACTCTGCTCGGACCTGTTCAAAGCCGGCTTCAGCCGCCAGTCGCTCATAATAGCCGCCGGCGGGGGCGCCGTCACCGACGCGGCCGGTTTCGCCGCCTCGCTCTACATGCGCGGCCTCAACTGGGTCAGCGTCCCCACCACGCTGCTGGGGCAGATCGACGCCGGCATAGGCGGTAAGACCGCCGTGGATCTCCTCGGGACCAAGAACATCATAGGCGCTTTCCACCAGCCGGCGCTAACCGTCTGCGACACGGCTTTCCTCGCCACGCTGAAACCCGCCGTGAGGCGGGCGGCGGCCGGCGAGCTGATCAAGTACGCCCTCATCGGCCCCGGCGACCTGCGCCTGACGATAATGCGCTCTTTCGACGGGGCCATGGCCGGCCGCCCGGACGACCTGCTGGCCTGCGTGCGCGCCTGCGCCGAGTACAAGGCCGGGGTCTGCGCCGTCGACGAGCGCGAGGAGACCGGCCTGCGGGAGACGCTCAACTTCGGCCATACCGCGGGTCACGCCTTCGAGGTCCTCTCGCGCGGCCGCCTGCCGCACGGCGAAGCCGTGCTCTGGGGCCTGCGCTACGCGCTGAAGGTTTCCGAAAAGATGAGGGTGCTGGACAATACGCCGGGCGCCTGGAAGGTCACCGGGATGATAGACCCGCTCCCGCTGCCCGCCGCCTGCCGCGGGCCGAAGGGATTCCTCAAGCTCGTGCGCGCCGACAAGAAGCGCGGCGGCCGGGACAACCGCTTCCTGCTGCTGCGCAGCCCGGGAGACGTGGAGCCCACCGACAATATACCGGAGAAAGTGCTGCTGGCCGCGCTGGAGGAACTGTGAAAAAGACCGTACTCGTCATGCACGGCCCCAATCTCTCCGCGCTGGGCAGGCGCAGGCCGGACATCTACGGCACGCTGACGCTGCCCGCGCTCGACGGCCTGATAAAGAAGCGCGCCGAGGAACTGGGCCTGGCGGTCAAATGCTTCCAGGCCAACGGCGAAGGGGAGCTCATCGACTGGCTCGAAAAAAATTCCCCGCGGGCGCACGCCCTCCTGATCAACCCGGCCGCCTATACCCATTACTCCTACGCCCTGCGCGACGCCGTCGAAGCCTGCGCCCTCCCCGCCGCCGAAGTCCACCTCAGCGACATCTCGAAGCGCGAACCCTTCCGCCGCATCTCCGTGATAAAGCCCGTCTGCCTGCGCCAGTTCAAAGGCAAAGGCGAACTGTCCTATATCGAAGCCCTGGAATTTTTAGCAGGGCTAATTAAGGGGACAGAGGGGTGACGGCGGATCCGTCGAGAAAAACCGTCCGGAGCCGCCGGCAGGACCCCGCAAAGTTTTCCTCCTGATATGAGAATATACACCCCTCCGCCGGACAAATCGATAACGATAAGGGCCCTCCTCCTGGGCGCCATCGCCGCCGGCCGCACCGTCGTGAAGAACCCCCTGCGCTCCCGCGACACCGAAGCGGCCCTGGCGTGCCTGAAAGAACTCGGCGTAAGAACAAAGACCTTTAAAGACCGCGTTAAGGTGACCGGCGCCGGTCCGGGCGGTTTCGGCCCCGGCCCCTTCCGCCTCGACGCCGGCGAATCCGGCACCCTCGCCCGCCTGCTCGCCGGCCTGCTCGCCGGCGCCGGCACGACCGCTCTAATCGCGGGCCGCGGAACATTGCTCCACCGCCCGATGGAACCCCTGGCCGCCGCGCTCCGGCTGGCCGGCGCCGATGTCCGCGCCGCGCGCGGCCGGCTGCCCCTGAAGATAAGCCCCGCCCGTCCCCGGGGCGGCACGCTTAAACTCTCCACCGCCAGCGCCCAGATAAAGTCCGCCCTCCTGCTGGCCGGCCTCGCCGCGCGCCGGCCCGTCTCTTTCCGCGAGAGCGCTCCTTCGCGCGATCACACCGAGCGGCTACTCAAATTCATGGGCGCTCGCCTGAACAAGTCCGGCTCCAGGCTGACCCTCCGGCCCGGACCGCTGAAAGGCCGGACGATAAAAGTGCCGGGAGACATCTCCTCGGCGGCCTTTTTCATCGCGGCCGCGCTGCTCTCCGGCCGGCCGCTGAAAATAAAGTCGGCCGGTCTCAATCCCGGCCGTCTCGGTTTCGTCAAAGCCTTGAAGAGAATGGGCGCCCGGATAGAGCTTAAGACGCGGACCTCCTTCCCGGAACCGGCCGGCGACATAGTCGTCCGCCCTTCGCTCCTGCGCGCCGTAAAAATTCCGGCCCGCGACATCCCGTCGATGATAGACGAAGTGCCGCTGCTCGCCCTGCTGGCCGCCCGCGCCCGCGGCACCACCGTCATAAACGGCGCGGAGGAACTCAGGAAGAAGGAAAGCGACCGGATAAAGTCCACGCTGGCGCTGCTCTCTTCGCTCGGCGCCCGCGCCTCTTACCGGCGCGGGACCCTCACCGTGCCCGGCGGCCAGGAGTTCGCACCGCTGAGACCCGTCGAGACTTTCGGCGACCACCGCATCGCCATGGCCGCGGCCGCCGCTTCCGCGCTACGCCCCGGCCTTAAAATAAAGAACCCGGGCTGCGTGGACAAATCGCACCCGGGCTTCTTCCGCGACTTCCGCCGCGTTCTTTAATTCTTCTTTTTTTCGTTCTTCTTCCCGCTTTTTCCCTTCGCCTTCTTCGCGGCTCGCTCCATCATTTCCCTGGCCTGCGCCTCTTTTCTCTTCTCCGCGCGCACCTTGGGATTGTTTATGTATTTCTCCGGGTCCTCGGCGAACCGCGGCGGGCAGGCCGGGCAGCACATGAAATAACGCTCCCCTTTGTAGACGACGACCGGGGTTTTGGCCTCCACGACGAACTCGTGCTCCATGACGGGGCAGAACTTCTCCAGGCCGATCTCCCGCTCTTCGGGGACGGTCACGACGGGTTTCTCGGTCTCTTCCTTCTTCTCCGCCGGCGCCAGCACGCCGACCTTGGGATAGCGCTTAAGTATCTCCCCGCCCTTATGGATATGCTTAGGGGCCCTGTTCTTTATGTCTTCGGTGTGGTCCTCTCCGGCCTCGTGCATGTTCATGTGCGAGCCGCCCTTCCAGTATTTCACCTGGGAAAGGTCGTAGACGACGCCGTCCACGGCCACGTAGACCGGACGGCCGTTCCTGCCGTCGAATTTCTTGAGTTCTTCGGAAGTGAAGACCGTCCCCTTCCAGTCCTCGGCCTTCTTCTCCGGGGCTTTATCGCCGGCCGCCTGCGCGGCCGCGGCCACGAAAACCGCCAGCGTCATAGCGAGCGTCGTTCTCATTTCGTTCTCCTTACTTCAGCGCCTCTACCAGGGCCCGGCCGTACTTCCTGGCCGGCACGGGACCGCTGGCCGTTATCAGTTTCCCGTCTATCTCCAGGTCCGCGCCGGTGAATTTCGCCCCGGCCTTCTCCAGCTCCGGCGCGCCGTCGGGGAAGCAGGTCGCGGTCCTGCCTTTGAGCAGCCCCGCGTGCGCCAGCACCACCGGCGAGATGCAGATGGCGCCTATCACCTTGCCGGCGGCCATGGCCTCCCTGAAAAGCCCGTGCACCTTCGGATCATCCAGGTGCTCCAGCGCGCCGGGGCCGCCGACCAGCGCCAGCGCGTCGTAGTCCCCGGCCTTCACCTCGTCCACCACTTTGTCCACCTGCGCGGTCAGCCTGAACTTCCCCTGGGCCTGGCCTTTCGCGGTCGAGACCGTATCCACCCTGATGCCGGCGGCCTCGAGTATCTTCTTAGGCTCTATGTATTCCTCGTCGCGGAAACCCTGGAAAGCTATGAACATGGCTATCTTTTTAGTCATTGGACCTCCCCCGGCTATTCTATCAAAATGCGGCGCGGGGAGGCCCTTGAAAACGGAAGCCGGCGCGTCTATACTATCACTATGAGAATATCCCTCTTCTTTTTTTCGCTGGTACTGCCCGCCGCCGCCTTCGCCGCCGGCGCCCTCGAACAGCTCGGCGGAACGGCCGCCGTTCCGCCGCCGCCGGCCGCCGCGGTTCCGGCGCCCGCCGACGACGGAGGACCCAACTCCGCGCCGGCCATCGCCGCGCGCTGCGCCCCGCCCGCCGCGGGCGAAGAGAAGATATTCCAGTCCGATTTCCGCTGGGACTATTCGCTGCCTGAGATGAAGGCCCGCTTCGAGGAGATGTACGCCTCCCCCAAACGGCTCGACCGGCGCGCCTACTGGGACGCGGCCGGGGGCCGGCTCATGCTCCCCCACGACGCGGACCGGGGCGGAGACTTAGAGATAGTGCCCGGTTTCGTCAAGGCGGTCGCGCGGCATATCGAGCGCGCCTTCGAACTGGACTACATCGACGCCGTCTTCTTCCCCGACATGGGACACTCGCACATACTGGTACCCGACAAGCTCTGGGCGGAAAAATATTCGGACTATCCCGTCGACAGGATGTCGGACCTCTACCGCGACATGTTCTCCGACCCGCGCCTGAAGATCTTCTACCACACCGCCGAGCAACTCAAGACGCTCGAGAACGGCCAGTTGGTCGCCGACGAGCGCGTTCGCTTCCGCCACAAGACCCGCAACATAGCCGGGCCCATAACCGCCGACGCCGAGCTGACCGTCTACCAGAACCCGGAGAGCGCCGCCAACACCGTGCACGGCGCGCCCGGCCATCACTGGTGGGGGGCCGGCTTCAACTTCAGCGCGCAGAAGGACGGCTGTTTCGTCTACAGGAAGGGCGGGCGGGAATACCGCTTCGACATAAGCCTCTACGACCTGCCGTACGATCCCGGCGGCGGCGCCTGGGACTACTGAACCGCGAAACCGTTCTTCCCGGGGGAAGGGATGGCCTCATACCGCCTCTTGTTCATCCTCGCCGCCGCCCTGGCGGCGCGGCCGGCCGCGGCCGCGGGACCGGACGGTTTCGTTCCCTACGCCCAGGAACGCTCGCGGATGGTGGAAGAGCAGATAGAGGCCCGCGGCGTGAAGGACGCGCGGGTACTGGCCGCCATACGCGAGGTCCCGCGCCACGAGTTCGTCGCCGAGGAATACTGGGAGGACGCCCACGGCGACCACCCGCTGCCGATAGGCGGCCGCCAGACCATCAGCCAGCCCTATATCGTCGCCTACATGACGGAGTTGCTGGAGCTCAGACCCGGCGACAGGGTCCTCGAGATAGGCACCGGCTCCGGCTACCAGGCGGCGGTGCTGGCGAAAATAACCCCGAAGGTCTTTTCGATGGAGATCCTCTGTTCCCTGGAACGGACGGCGCGCGCGACACTGGACCGGCTGGGGTTCGGGAACGTCAGGACCCGCTGCGCCGACGGCTACAAGGGCTGGCCGGAAGAGGCCCCTTTCGACGCGATAATCCTGACCGCCGCTCCGCCGCGGGTGCCGCGGCCGCTGCTGGACCAGCTGGCCGAAGGCGGCAGACTTATAGCCCCCGTCGGGGAACGCTCGCAGGACCTGGTCAGGATACGCAAGGTAAAAGGGAAGATCGAGGAAGAAAAACTGCTGCCGGTGATCTTCGTACCGATGACCGGGGAAGCCCGGAAAAAAACGCCGGCGGCCGGGCTCGCCCCCGAACGCAAACCCGACGTGGACTTCGTTCCCACGCCCCACAAGGTCGTCCGGGAGATGCTCAGGCTCGCCCGCGTGACCGCGGCGGACACGGTCTACGACCTCGGCTGCGGCGACGGCCGCATACTCATCACCGCGGCCGCGACCGTTGGCGCGCGGGGCAGGGGTTTCGAGATAGACCACTTCATGGCGGAAGAGGCCCGACTCAACGCGGAGAAGGCGAAGGTCTCCCATCTTGTGACCATAGAGGAGCGCGACATCTTCACCGTCGACCTGTCCAGCGCCTCGGTGGTCGCGCTCTACCTGCTGCCGGAGATAAACGTGAAGCTCCTGCCGCAGCTGGCCAGGCTCAGGCCCGGCGCCCGCGTCGTCTCCCATGATTTCGGCATAGAAGGCTACCCCCCCGACGCCGAGCTCACCGTCCCGCAGTACGACGGCAAGGTGAGCAAGGTCTATCTCTGGACCGCCCCGCTCAGGAAAACGACCGACTATTTCGCCAAGGACTGAGGCCGGTCCGGGCGCGGGGCAAGCCCCTTAAAAAAGTCCTATAATAGCGTCTGCGGCGCCGGCGTAGCTCAACGGTAGAGCAACTGTTTTGTAAACAGTAGGTTGGAGGTTCGATTCCTCTCGCCGGCTGCGAATTTTGTATAATCAGAAAGTACGGCCCCTTCGTCTAGCGGCCTAGGACGCTGCCCTCTCAAGGCAGAGATCACGGGTTCGAATCCCGTAGGGGCCGCCAAATTTCTCCCGGGAAAAATTGGCGCAAGAAGTATCCGCTAGCACCCGCCAAGAGCTTTCACCAGGACGGCGGGGAGTTAAAAAAGCCGCGCTTTAAAGGCGCGGCTTTCCGTTTCTCCCGGCAATGCCGACAAGTTGCCGGCATTTTGCCGATAACTCCAGTCCCTGTTTGGATGGGCCTAAACTGCCGTGGGACCAAAGACCCTTACGCAAGGAAGGCCCGTCTGCCATACTTTATTCGTAGATTCCTTGTAATTTGGGGGATTGGCCCCAGAGTATCCACGATCCGGCCGTAACCGGATGCATCCAGGGAAAGCGACAACATATCGCTTTCCCTGTTTTCATTGACCCGTGTTCAAAAATATGGCAGGATAAGGAAAGTTAGGGGGGAGGCAACATGAAAATAAATAAACAGGCTTCAACTATAATCCTGTCGCGGATCCAGGAAAAACCCATCAAGAAACGCAAATTCATGCCGTCTCCATACATGAAGAAATCGCTTATATCGACCTCGATAATATTGGCGTTGCTAATTATGATGGCTCACTGGCTGACATCGACAAGAATGCGACCCCCAACTTCTAAGGCAGACTCCCGAGAGCTAACCTACGTACTAACAGAAGAACGCGGAACCCCCTCATTCAATCCTCTGCATTCCGATACCCTGCTCAACGTGGTCTTCATGGAGCAGATCGTCGGCACTCTGGTCAAATACGCTTTTGACGGCAAATCGGAGAATTGCCTGGCCGCGACCTGGCGCACCTCCGACAACGGACTCCGCTATACGTTCACGCTAAAGGAAGACTTGCGCTCCGAGGACGGGGCCCGGATAACAGCGGAGGCTTATCACAAAAATCTCTTAAGGCTCTTCCGGCTGTACATACAGGCGAACAAAGACATCCCTGTTTTTGAGCGTCTCCGCGGATTTTCCGATTTCCGTAATGGCCGCACCCGGGATATATCCGGAATGATCGCGGCTGGAAATACGCTGGAATTCCGATTCACCGCCAATCCCGACGGCATCCTGGAATTTCTCTCGATGCCGTACTACGGCTTTTACAGCGACACCGATTTCAACGCCGACGGCTCCTGGAAGAATGACCGTAAAATAACCGCAACCGGGCCATGGCGGCTGACAGCCTTTAATGAAAATTCGGTCCTATTGCAGAAAAGGGAGGACTGGCCGCGCGAGGATTACCCCTCCCCCGACTCGGTAAACATCAGGATGCTTCCCTTCCCGGAAGCCGCGAACCTGCCGCCAGTGCGCACCATCATCAACAAACGGATCGAGTCAGCGCGTGACATTCCCCCGGGCTACAAGAGGTTCCTGGGCACGCCTACCGATCTGGTCGCCGTCGTCCTGTCCCCTTACCGCGACGGCCCGTTCAAATCCCAGCCGTTACGCCGGTCTTTCCGGGCCGCCATACTCCACGCCGCAGCCGACGAAAAAATCTCTTCCGAGATATCACGCAACACCCTGTCGTTCTATCCAGGCCAGGCCTTTCCGGGGGTGCAAGAAATTTCAGACGCGGACTTCCGCTCTTGGACGAACCGCCCGCTATCCGTCGTCACCAGCAACGCGCTTACGCCCGAGCAGCTCAAATACGTCAAAAGTATTCTCACAAAAAGCGCCGACAGCCTGGGGCTGAAGCTGGAATTCAAAAGCGAGGACCGGACCAAGCCCGGCTGGAAAGAGCGCCTGGACGAACTCAAAGAGATGGATGTCCGCGTGGTCCGCGTGGACATCGGGGGAAGCTACGAGCCATGGGTGGTCAGAATGATGTTCTGCTCACGCCTGGGGGTAAGTTTCCCCGACCCTTCCGGCAGAATAGCCGGGCTCACCGGGGATATGACCGATCGGACCACGAAAACCGCGGCCGATTTCGAAAGGATCGTGAGCGAGGATGCGGCTGTAATACCCCTGTTCAATTCCGCATTCAGCTGGCTTGTATCCAAAGATATCGGCATGGACAATTTCTCCCCTACCGCGAACCTGCTCCGTTTCGAAAAGGTCCAACTACGGTGAAGTTCAGATTCCCGGACAGGTTCCTGCCGCTGATAAAAAGCATCAAATCCGCTCCGGTAAAGAACATTTCCGGAGGCACCATAGGCTGGTCAGCCATAGTTACGGGTTCGGACGGCGTGGCTATCGGCGGCGGCACGGCAAAAGACCGCCGGTGGGCGCAGAGGATCGCCGTGGCGGAGTCTCTGGAATGGCTTGAGCGCGAAACCGGATTCTCTCCAGAGGAACGCAGGCTCTTTAAATTCGATGAGTATCCGACTCGCTGCGGAATGGCCGCCGGCTTTGAACGAGCCCCCACACTAATGCGTGCGCAGGCGGAAGCCGTGGAACGCTGGCTTTGGTCAAAATGGGTGGACGAGCGCTATCCCATGAAAGAGACCGCACGACCGGAACTCACGGAGTTGGGGAAACATTATGCCGGTCAATTCGACCGGATCATCTATTTCGAGAGGAGGGTCGGGCATGACATCCCCGGCCTGCCCGACCCCCTGTGCTTCGGCGCGGTCGTGGCATTGCGCGGGGGAGGCGCATTCCCCGGCTCGCGCGTTTGCGCCTGCGGAGAGAAGCCCTGGGAACACGCCCTGATCGAAGCCTGGCGTCATTTAAATATCTTCAAGAATCTCAGGGAACGCTCCGACATTTATCCTATCCTGGCCGGCCGCTTGAAGTATTTTGGAATGAACCAGGCCGCGGCTTTAAGCGCGCTATATCGCCCCGAGCAAAAAAACTGGCCGCGACCGGCGCTTGATTTTGTGGCGGAGCTGCGTCGACCTCATTATGACGGTTACTCCCTCTTCCGCGCTGTCTGCAAAGATTATCTGCCTTGGCACCTGGGGAGTGAGCGGAGATTTGTCTTTTAGGCCTTCTGATGAGACTCGTTCATCCCCGGCCTCAAAATCTGCGGACGTCAAACGCGTTCGCCATGCTTATTGCGATACTTCTGGGGCTCGCCGCCATTCAGACCGTATTCGAGTTCCTGGCCCGCGACCTGGTGCGTCAGAAAATAACCACGGCACAGTCCTATCTTAACGATTCCAGAGTTGTTTCCAACCCTTATCTGATAGCCCAGAAGATAGAGGACCTCGAATCTCTCGGGGTAGCGCGTTGCTCCATATTCAAACCTGCCGACCAAAGGCAGGACTTCATCAATCTATCTTATAAGACCGGCTGCGAAGCGCAGCATTCCCTGCTGAAAGAACTGCTGTTTTTCAAATTCAAGCGCGCCGAAGCCGAATTGGCGGGCATCGACGGACGGAAGTGGACCCTGACATTCCGCTCCATACATTCCGCACATTTTCGCACCGGGATCTGGCTTACACGCCTGGCCCTTATTTTTTTCGTCATGCTCATAAACCATTTTTTAAATAAAACCCTAGCACTGCGCCTGAAAGCATTTGAGGCCGAGAGAAAACTGAATCTCCGGCTTGTTTCACTCGCCGCACAGGTGGCGCACGATATCCGCTCCCCGCTGGCGGCACTTGGCGCGGCCACCAAGAGCCTCGCGCTCCCCGCCGACCAGCGCACACTGATAGACGGCGCGGTCGGCCGCATGCAGGCCATCGCCAACGACCTGCTGCACCGCTACCGCGCACCCGGCGCCGAGGTAGAGGCAAAGGCGGAGATCTGCCCACTTTCCGACCTTATCGAGCAGGTGATAGCGGAGAAGCGTATCCAGCACAAGGACAAGCCCGGCGTCGCCATAGAGTTCGGCAGCGGCGACGGCATTAAGGCCGCCGTAGACCCGTGCGAGTTCCAGCGCATCGTCTCCAACCTGGTCAACAACGCGGTGGAGGCCATCGATAAAGGCGGCACGGTTTCGGTGACGCTTTCCGCCCTGGACGGAAAGGCGTTATTGAGCGTTAAGGATGACGGCAAGGGGATCCCTCCGGAAATACTGGCAAAGCTGGGGCAGAAGGGCGAAACCCACGGCAAGGCCGGCGGCACCGGGCTGGGGCTTTACCACGCCAAACAGACCGTGGAAGAATGGGGCGGGACCCTGGCAACAAATTCCGAATCCGGAAAAGGGACCGCAGTGACCATAGAATTGCCTCGGGCAGAGCGATCCGCGGCGCCTAGTGTGGCCGTTCTTCTGGACGACGATCCGCTGGTGCACATGAACTGGAAGACGGCCGCTAAAGCGGGCGGGGTAGAACTCAAAGCCTGCCGGACCCGCGCCGAACTGGAAGCGGTCCTGCCCGATCTGCCCAAAGATACACCGATCTTTATGGATTCCGATCTGGGGGAAGGCGTCAAAGGCGAAGATATCGCCAAAACCCTCAGGGAGCGCGGTTTCACCAACCTGGCCATGGCCACCGGCCACGATGCCGTCAAATTCGCCCACCTCCCCTGGCTCAAGGTAACCGGTAAAGAGCCGCCCTGGACCGCTGTTTAAGGAAATATAATAGTACAGGCGCGAGGCGGGCCAGACGGCCCGCCTTTTCTTTTCACTTGAGAAAGTATTTTCGCAGGAAAATACCTCCCGAGGCCGCATTTCTCTTAAGTGTCCGCTTTCTAGGCAAGGGGTGGCCCAAAGCAAGCGAAAAGGCTGGCATAAATATTGCTCTACTCTAAGTGAAGGCGCAAAAAGCCGACCCTCAGAAAGGAGCCAAAGAAAAGATGAATACCAGCCACGTATTAGAGTCACTGAACATGACCAAAGGGGAATCGCTAACCCTGGAAAAAGCCGCGGACCGGATGGAATTCGAGGCACTGCCGCTGCTAGCGTCACGCCTTGATTGCAATGGGGTCAATACCGGATGCGAATGCAATCACTCCCACACATCCTGTGGTTGTAATGGCAACAACAGCTCCTGCTCCTGCAATTCCCTGGCGATAGACTGTCCCAGCAAAAACATAGGCTGACGACGATTTTGATGTAAAGCCGTAAAAAAGACCGACAAGGAGACAAGAAAATGAACGAGAAACACGTAATGAGGACGCTGAACATGACCGGTGGCGAGGCTCTGACCCTCGAAAAAGCCGTGGACCGCATAGAGTTCGAGGCGCTGCCGCTGATGCTGGAGACCAAAGCCGATGACTGTAACGGCGTCAACTCCGGTTGCAGGTGCAATTCGTCATACACGGTGTGCACGCCGAACAACCCCAAATAAGTGTAATCATAAGCCGATCAACCTCCGTCGGGACCGCTCCCGGCGGAGGATAAAACAAGGAGACGAATATGTACATAACTATAGCGATACTTGCGGCGATTTTCGCGGTGACCGCCCCGGGGAAAAGCGAAAAGGCTTCAACCCTCTCTATTCCCGCCGAACAGCAGGAGATTTCAACCCCCAAACAGACCCCCATACTTATAGACAGCAGGTTTTCCCGCAAACCCGCTCCTTGGGAGAAGAACACCGAACCCGCCGAATTTTTCCACTCGGCCAGGATCTGCTGAAACTTTTTGCCCGGAGGCAATATGAATAAATACTACGTCAGCCAGTACGTCAACGTGATTGACCTTGAAAACTCCGCCCTGCTTTTCAACGGCATAAACGGCTGCATGGATACGGTTTCAAGGAAGCTGGGCGACAGCCTCCGGACAAAGGACACGGCGGAGCTTTCGTTCCTATCCACGCAAGATATGGAATTCCTCGCAAAGCGCGGCCACCTCACCACCCTGCCTCCGGAAACCGAGTGGGCGCGTTTCAAAGAATTTGCCGCCGCCCTGCACAGCAGGCGCGAGCGGCAGACCACGCACGGCGGTATAATGCTGCTGATGAGCTACAACTGCAACCTGGCCTGCAAGTACTGCTACCAGCAGGAGCACCGCCCTCACAAGTCCAGGGAGGTCATGACGGAGAAATTCGTAGAGGACCTCTTCGAGCGTCACATTTCCTCAGTTCTCCCCGGCATAGAGCTGAAGAACACGGAGATCTCGTTCTACGGCGGCGAGCCGTTCCTGCCCGCCAACCTGCCGGTAATACGCAAAGCACTGAGCTACGCGAAACGCTACGGGATGTCGTCAAGAGCCATCAGCAACGCTACGCAGGTAGAGAGCATGCTGGACATCTTCGGCGCGGGTCCCGGTAAGGTGAATTACGTCCAGGTATCCCTCGACGGCGACCGCGAACTGCACGACAAGTCCCGCATCCCCGCCTCAGGCGAAGGGACTTTCGACAGGATAGTGAACAACATCTCCCTGATGCTCAAGCAGGGCGCCCACGTGAACATACGGCTGAACCTCGACAGGCGCACCCTGGCCTCCATTCCCAATCTGGTAAAAGAACTGAAGAGCCGTAAGATCCTCGGCGCTCCCAATGCCAGCATCTACGCCAGTCCCCTGCACGACAACGTAGCCGAGGTGGACACCACTCATTTTATGGACGCGGGCGAACTCTCTTCCAAGGTCTTCGACCTCGGCATAGACATGGAACATCCGGTCAGCCTGCGGGCAAACGACATGAGCTATCTCTTTCAACTGGAAAAGGGTCTGGGCCTGATGCAGACCTCCTTCTGCATGCAGACCATCCAGAACACGCTGGTAGTGGACCCCTTCGGCGACCTCTATGGCTGCTTCGAGGAGGCGGGCTATGCTGAGAACCGCGTCGGCCATATTTCGGAGGGCGGAGTCGAATTCTTCCCTCTTCGCAAGACTTACAAAACCCGCCACATAGCCAACATGGATGAGTGCGTTAAATGCCCCGTGGCTCTGGCCTGCGGCGGGCAATGCGGCGTGCGTTGCCGCGCCGTGACCGGGGACCTGTTCAAGCCCAACTGCGACGGTATCAAGAACACTATCCTCCAGGGACTGAAGCTGGCCTATGAGAAGCGCCTGAAGAACGGCGGCGGTACCCCGGCCAGGACCAACGAGGCCGCGACCAGGAGCGTGCACGGCTGATATGTCCACAACAGACATCACTTACGAGAACCACCTTAAACCGGGCTACGCCGTAGACAACGGCTTGGGGTCAATGATAATCACAAAATCCTCCTGCTACAGGCTGGCGGAAGAAACCCTGTGGCTGGTGACGCGCCTGCCGGCCGCCGGGAAATCCGCGGAATATTTCAAAGCCCTATCCGACCTGGGACTGGAATACCCGCAGAAGATATTCGACCGCCTTATCTCTCTGGGAGTTCTGCGCGAGGGAGCCCCGAAGAAAGGACTTAAGGCCTTGCTGACAGCCATCCTGCAGCCCAACATCACTCTCATCCCGCCCAGAGCCCAGGAATGGACATTAAAACTCGTTGACCGCCTGCGGTCCAAAGTCTGGCTGGGACTTATTCTATGCACCGCCATTGCCGGCTTCATAGGCGGTTTGACGCTCATTAACGCTTGGCCCGGCGGCGGCCCGGCGAATGGCCCGCTAATATTCCTGCTCATCGTGCTGAGCAGTCTAGTGCATGAACTCGGGCATTCTATCGCCGCCGGCGCCGCGGGAATAGGCCTGCGCCCTATCGGTTTCTCGGTCTATCTCTTTTACCCGGTTTTCCACACAAACGTGTCCGGGATGGAACGCCTGCCGCTCGGTCGGCAGCTCGCCATAGATTGCGGCGGGTTTATCGCCCAGTCCGCTTATCTTCTGTTGCTTGTGTTGGCGGCTCTTCTCACTGGGAGCAACACCGGCGCCGAAGCCATAAGGTGGATAGTGCTGATAATGGCCTTCAACCTGAACCCCCTTCTGCGGACCGACGCCTACTGGATTTACGCCGACCTGCGCGAAAAATATGGCGACCGCTTCTGGATGTCACATCTGCACCGGGTGTATCTCCTCGCCTTCGCACTGTTTTCGCTATACATTTTGTGGCAGGTCGGCATGCGTGCCGGGCAGATAATAAAAATGGTGCAGACCGCGTTCACCGCACCTGCAACGCTGCTTCATGAGGGGCACAGAATTATTATAGGATTGTATTTCGTGATCATGGCTCTGATGGGCGGAGTGCGCCGGTTCAAAGAAGGGCGCGAAGAGTGGAGCAAGTTAGCAAAGAGACGGGAGGAAGCATGAAAGCATCTGTATTTGCGGCGATTATCTGCGCGGGTATTACTGCATCTGGATACGCCGCCGGCAAGAAGGTCGATATTACGACTTTCCCGGCCAAGGACGTCGCCGGCATCAGCGTCCACACAGCCTCCGGCGATATTTATATCGATACACAGAAGCGGGCGGATATCCAGGTTGAGCAGTTGCCTGACAACAAGACCGCCTGCGATGTGAGCATGGAGGTAATAGACGGGACCCTTACGCTCAAAGCCATCGAAAAGGACGGCGTACACGGAAATATCAAAACCGGATTCCGGGTGCAACTGCCGGCTGCGCTGCCCGCACTTACGGACACCGTTTCAGGAGATATCAAGGTCAATAATCTGGCCGCCCCGGTTAAAGCCAAGGCCATCTCCGGCGATATAAAGCTGACCGGCATAACTGGCGCAATCGATGCGGAAACGACTTCCGGGGATGTCCGGCTCGCAAAAGTCCAGGGACCGGTCAGAGCGGAAACCGTCTCCGGCGATATCCATGCCACTTTCGCCAAGGACGCGCGGATAGCCGTGGAGACCGCGACGACCAGCGGCAAGATCCGGAACGACTTTACCGGGGAAAGCGGGATTGCCGTGGCGGCACACACTGTTTCCGGAGACATCTCGATAATCAAGGCGCGCTGATCACCCTCCGGTTCGGCGCCGGTGGCGGCCGAACAATAACAGGAAAGACCACCGCGGCGGCCGCGCAGCGGACGCCGGGGTGGTGTTTCATAAATACGGCTGCCGCCGGCTCAACGCACCTCTTACTCTTTGCAGTGGGCGCGGGAAATAATTTTCTTCGTTGTACGGACGCCGAAGGCGGACGGGAGCGGCCGGGTAAGGCCTGTTTGGGGCCGGCCGGCCGCGCACAGGAGGTGTTAATAAGAGCGGGCCTCCTTGGGAGCAGGTGCGACGGCGCAAGGTGCCGGAGCCCTGCGAACCGCCTTCTAAGCGGCAAGGAGCAGTGCGGGGCCGCGAAGTGGCCACGCCTGCGACGACACCTCGCGGATAAGCTTCCCCGTACCGCAGATCTTAGGGACCAGGCGGGATTTATAAAGAATCCTCGGGATGCAGCGCAAAGTAGTTTCGAACTTCATCCTGAAAACCCCGCCAAATTTTCTCCCGGGAAAAATTGGCGCAAGAAACATCCGCTAGTCTGCGCATTTCCCGAGCCATTAGTGGTCCGATGAAGAAGGCTTCTTCGGAGATAACAAAAACCGCGCCATCAGAGGCGCGGTTTTTAGTTTGTAGCGATTTCAGATAAACCGCCGCCTTAGTTCCCACCGCCCTCATCGCCCGGGGACTCGTATGCCTCTTTCTCCGCTGCCTTTATGGCCTCTAATTCTTTCCTGTATTTGGAGTTCAGCAACAATTCACTTTTTTTGATGATGTCGGAGTAGGCGGCCGCTTTACCGGCCGCGCGCGGCCCGTTGGTGACGATGGCGTAAAGGGCGTCCGCCGTCTCCTTGCCCGGCGGATTAGCAGCGGCATAGCCCAAGATGGTACGGCCGAAGAGCAACAGTGGGGCTTCTGATGCTGACAGCGCAGCGTTCTCGCGCGCGGCCTCGGCTATGTCCTGCTGGCTGAGCATTCTTCCCGCCTCGCTGTTCACGGCATAGTTCGCAGTATCGGTGGAATAACTGAGGTCCGCCCAGTAGGCTTCACTGTTGTAGCATCCGCCATAATTCTCTATGGGGCTGGGGTCATGCAAGTAGGGGCGCAGACCGGGGTTCTCCAGTATGATGGCGGCCGCGCGAAAACTGCGTTCCGCTTCGGATTTCGCCTCTATGTACTTATCAAGAGCCTGGTTAAGTTCTGAGTCTATCTGCTGGCTGCGGAAGGTGCGTGCCAGCTCCAACGCGGCATCGTTTCTGCCTATTGTCAGGGCCTGCGTCCACGCCGGGAAGAAGATCGCCCTGCGGGCCGAGGAGGGAAGCGCCTTGTACGCGACGATATCCTTGAAGACGCGCAGCGGGGTAATGGTATTAAGCACATCTTGGCTGTGGTAGTCCGGTTCCCATTCCTCGTCGGCGCGCCGCGCCTGCGAAGCCAGACTTAACTGCAAGTATTCGGCCAACGAACTCGCGAAGCGTTTCTTTTGAGCGAATACATGCATGCGGCTGGTTTCATCCAGCGGCTTTTGCAGCAGAACGTCGATAAGCGCCAGGGCCTCCTTGTTTCTACCCAGTTCCGAGAGCCGGTTTATCCGCTGGTAGGTCAAACTGTCGTACGCCGGCGCTGAGTCTGGAATTTTGGCCGCGGCGGCCAGCAGCTCCTCTGCCAGGGTTTTCTGCTGCGCGCTGGTTCCGCTCAGATCCATGCTGGACAGGGCCGGCAGCAACCATGAGTCGCCGCCGCTGCGCCACTTTCTCACAGCGTGCTCGGCGGCGCCGGCTCCGGAAAAACACTTTATCCAGTCGGTCATATCGTCAGCCGGTTTATAATCGGAGAGATGAGAATCCAACAGGCTGGAATAATCCCGCATGTTCGTGTTCCAGTCATACTGTGCAGCATTCCATTTTCCGGAGAAGAAAGCGCCCAGCCGGGCAAGTTCCTTTTCCGGGGCTATGCGGTATCGTACCAGATTAAGCAGGCGCTCCGCCGGCGCGTGCATTCCGGACATCGCCGGGTCGCTAATTATCTTGAGCGCGGCATTCTCGGCCGTCCTGAAAAGTTCATTCTGGGGCTCCGAGTACGCCTCCAGCCGGAAGGCCTCGCGAACATAGCTGCGCAAGACAAGGTAACGAGCAAGCTTGGCGTATGGAGAGCGCGAATCTCCGCCTATCTCCATGAATCTTTTGCGCGCCTCCTTATAATCCTCTGCGTAAAAATAGGCCGCGGCCGTCTGGTAGGCGCGGTCCTTCTTCAACGGGGAACTGTCGGATTTTAGCGGCTCAGGCAGGTATACTTGTGCGGTCTTATCTGTGTGCAAACAGTTCTTGAACACCGTTTCCTGTGCGTCCACCCAGTCCTTTACCGTGGGGCTGTCCGCGCCGTATTCGCTCACGCGCTGCTCCAGAAGGGCGGCTGCGCTGTCGAAAGTTTCCGCACTGCAGTTTAGATAGCTCCCGTAATCAGGCTTTTCCACGTATTCATGGCGCGGATCCGACGACAGCAATCTGTACTTGGCGGAATCCCAGCTGTCGGAAATGCCGTAAGAGTAGTTCCTCGTCCATTCCTGCTTGCTCAAGTTATAGCCTTTCAACGCAACGGTTTCGTCAGGGGACAGTCCTGCGGAGGAGAACATCTTATATGCGCCCACCAGGTACACCGGGTCGAATGGCGGCAGGACTATGCCCGGAGCCCCGTTGAAGAAGCCGTCATCGGAGTGAGGGCGGGAGTCCAGCCCTATCATAGGGGCCGGTTCGTCGCTGCATGCCAACACTCCACGCGGAACCTCGTTCAGCGCCAGCAGTATGGCGGTAAGGATGATCCTCATGTTTTTTATCTCTCCTTGGCGGCGGCGTACTCCGCCCGCGTCCATCTCTTTGGACTGAAAACGTACAAAGTGGCGTCACGGCCGACGGGCAGGAAAGGTTCGTCCAGCGAGAAACCGGCGCTTTTGGCGCAGAGCGCCTCTTCCTGGCGACGACCGCGCAATACGTCCCGTCTTATGGCGTCGGCGGCCTTCCCCATCCGGAAGAACATCGGCACGGCTTCATCCACCGGCAACCCGTGCAGCCAACTTCCGCGGCCGCACCAGGAAACCAGCGCGGTAATTGAGAAAAACGTCCCCTGCGGGAGGCCTTTTTTGACGCGGTGTATTATGCCGCGGTAGAAATCCCGCTGTGAAAGCGGGGCGTCATAGTCTATCTGGACCGCTTTCACTCCGGGCAGTCTGGCCGCGCGGAGCACTCCGGCCGCCACGGACTCGGCCTGTCCCTCTGAAAGTGAGGGTTTGCCTCGCTGCGGCTGCTCCACCCTTACCACGGCCATTAAATATGTCGCGCTGGAAACATACAGCGGCTGAAAACGCGGAACCTCCGCAGTTTTTTCACTATCTAGAAATATGCGTTTCGCAAGGAAAGCCACGCCGACCCCGGAAGTATCGATGAAGCGCAGGTCCTCGTTGCGTTCCCAGGCCCAGAGCATCAGCTTGGGCTCTGCGGCATACGCTGTCTGCACGTGCAAAAAGCAGAATAGAACGGCGATGGTGAACTTTGGGAGCATAGACTCTTACTCGCCTGAAAATCAAACCTTTAGCCCTGAAAAAAATCCGGCTGGCAGACGGCTGGAAAACCGCACCAACTATAATTGTGGGATTTGAAATATTATAGCGGATGAAAAACGGAATTAAAACAGAATGCGCCGGCAAGAGTCCTTATACTAAGCCTTCCCCGCTCCCCCCGGTGGCGTCCAAACATTCACAGGAAAGACCCCTCCGGCGGCCGCGCAGCGGCCACCAACTCAGCGCATAGACCGGAACGGGGGTCTTTATCCGCGGCGGAAACGGGCGAGCAGGGTCCCGTACAAGGACCTGGCGCGGGAAAGAAGGATCTCCGCGGGGCCGGCGGCGGGCGGCTGGTGCAGCGGCAGGCGGAAGGAGAAAGTCGCGCTTTTGCCGGGGTCGCTGGTTATCTCTAGCGAGCTGTCGTGCAGGGCCAGCAGATCGTTGACTATCTTCAGGCCGAGGCCGTAGCCGGAGGCCGCGGCGCGGCCGCCTTCGCTGCGGTAGAAAGCCTCCTTGAGCAGGTCCAGTTCCTCGGCGGGTATCCCCTCGCCGGTGTTGCTTATCGAGAAGCGCGCCCCGGGGGTCTCCCCGTCGTGACGCGACACGCGTACGGTTATTTTTCCGCCGGGCGGCGTGTATTTTACGGCGTTCCCCACCAGGTTGGAGATGACCAGGGCTATGAGCTCCTGGTCGGCTTCCACGGGTACCGGGTCGCCCCTGTCCATCTCGAAAGAGATGCTCTTGTGCGCCATCAGTTCCCTGACGGAGGCGACGCAGCGCTCCGCTATGTCCCGCAGGAAGACCCGGCGCGGCTCGGGGGTGAAGCGGCCGGACTCCAGCCGCGCCTCGCTGAGTATGTTCTTCACGAAGGTCCGGAGATTGGCCTGCACCTCGGAGATCATATCGTAGACCGGGGACAATTCCTTCAGGCGCTCGGGGCTCTCCCCCCCTTTGAGCAGGAAGACCCCTCCTTCCAGGCCGGAGAGGGCGTTGTTGAACTCGTGGCTGACGGTATGTATCATGGCCGATTTCAGCTCGGCCGC
The DNA here is from genome assembly GCA_019135865.1 of Elusimicrobiota bacterium. Taxonomy (GTDB): domain Bacteria; phylum Elusimicrobiota; class Elusimicrobia; order Elusimicrobiales; family UBA9959; genus UBA2231. The sequence goes on along the minus strand of JAGVVD010000052.1, from coordinate 118,085 downwards.
GCGTTCCACCCTCCTGAGCAGGAAGCGTATCACCAGCAGCAGCGTGACCACGGCCGCCAGCGACAGCATTATCAGCAGGAGCCTCTCGCGTATACCGGTCAGGCGGGGCGCCATGGTCTCGGAGTCTATGACGAGGGAAGCGGTGCCGACGCGCCTGGAACCGGCCCAGATGGGGGCCGAGAAATAATGGCAGTCGAGGCCGTCGGGGCACTTGAAGTCTTTCCTGAACGTCGCGCCGGCGGCGCGGGCGGCTTCGCTTTCGGGGCTGGCGTCGGCGTCGCCTATCCTTTCCGGGTCGGAATGGGAGCGTATCCGCCCCCGCCCGTCGGTGACGCAGGCGTACCTGATTATGGAGTCCGTGGCCACGCTGTTCACCAAAGCATGGAGGAAGAAGAGGTCCTCGCGCGGGAACAGCGCCACGCCGGCGCCTTTGGCCAGGGTCACGACGCGGTTGCGCATATCGTCGAAGACGGCCTGGCGGCCGGCGTCCACCATACGCGCGGCCAGCACCGCGATCAGGACGAAGGTCAGGAAGGCCGCGGCCAGCAGCCCGTCTACGGCGAACTTCCTCAGCCGCAGGTTTTTCAAGGAACGGACGCTCATCGCCCGCCGCCCGAGACCCGGCGGATCTTCTCCCGCAACTGGCGCGCGGGAGCGTAGGAGGGATTTATTTTGGAGATCTGGTCCAGGTAGCCGAGGGCGGCCTTCATGTCATTGTCGGTGTAGGCGCTGACGGCGCGGTAATAGAGGCGCTCGACTTTTTTGGCGTCTTCCGGCGACAGCCTGGCCGCCGGTCGCGCCGGGGCCGCCTTTCCGCCGGCCCGCATGGCGGCGCAGCCGGCCAGCAACGGCGGCAGCAAAAAAAGGATCAGCGCTCCGCGAATGGACATGTTCTGCAATTACTCTCCCCCCTCAGGAAGTCTATCATTTACGGAAAAGAAAATCCCCCGCCGCCCTCGGGGCGACCGGGGGACGGGCGGCGCGGCTCAGGCGGCGCCGAGTTCGACCGTCACCGCGGGATCGGCCTCGTCGGAGGCCGACTCTTTCAGCGAAAAGCCCGCCTTGTCCACGCAGCCGGCGGAGAAGAGGTCCTCCAGCGCGGGCTTGAGCGCGGAGGCCGCTTTGGGACCGCATTCGACGGCGAGTTTCGCGACCGGCCATTTGACGCTGCGCTTCTCGCCGGCCTTTTTCGTGCGGACGGCGTCGAGCACCTTGCGGGCGGTCTTCAGCGTCAGTTCGTCGCCCTCGACGGCGGCCATCTCGGCGGCGGCCGGCCACGGGGCCTTGTGCACCGACGCATGTCCGGTGCGGGCCGCGAACGACCAGCTCCAGACCTCCTCGGTGATGAAAGGCAGGAAAGGCGCGAACAGGCGCAGGAAGACGCCGACGGTCCACTCCAGCGCGGCGGCGGCCGAGCGGGCCTGCGCGGGCGTGCCGGAATAGGCGCGGCCCTTCACGAGTTCCAGGTAATTGTCGCAGAAGTCCCAGAACGCGGTCTCTATGTATAGCAGCGCGGCGGCATAGTCGTACTCCGCGAAATCCCCGCGCGACTTCTCCACGATGCCTTTGAGGTGCGAGACCCAGGCGCTGTCGAGCGGCTCGGTGATATCCGCGGGCCCGAGCGGCGCGCCGGCCGAGGCGGGCCCGCGGGTCTGCATGATGGCGAACTTGGAGGCGTTGAAGATCTTGGTCGCCAGGCGCATGCCGACCTTGAAGACGCTCTCGTCGTAGACGGTGTCCTGGCCCAGCTTGGCCTTGCCCGCCCAGTAACGCAGCGCGTCGGCCGAGTAGGTTTGAAGCAGGCCCTCGGGCGTTATCGTATTGCCCTTGGACTTGCTCATCTTGCCCTTCTCGGGGCTGACCACCCAGCCGCTGATGGCCGCGTTGTGCCAGGGCACGGAACCTTCGTGCATCCAGGACTTGGTGATGGTGTAGAAGGCCCAGGTGCGGATGATCTCGTGCGCCTGCGGGCGCATGTCGGCGGGAAAAAGCTTCGCGTGGCGGGCCTTGTCGGACGCCCAGCCGCTCGAGATCATCGGCGTCAGCGAGGAGGTGGCCCAGGTGTCCATGACGTCCGGGTCGCCGGCGAAGCCGCCCGGACGGCCGCGCTGGTTCTCGTTGTAGCCGGGCGGACAGTCGGTCTGCGGGTCCACCGGCAGGGTTTCGGCGGCCGCGACGATAGGCCTGGAGAAATCGGTGTTGCCGTCATTATCGACGGGGTACCAGACGGGGAAAGGCACGCCGAAATAGCGCTGGCGGCTGATGCACCAGTCCTGGTTGAGGCCCTCGACCCACTGCTCGTAGCGCTTGAACATGAATTCCGGATGCCATTTCACCTTGCGTCCCTGCTCGAGCAGCGCGGCCTTGTTCTCAAGTATCTTTATGTACCACTGGCGGGCGGGGACGAACTCGAGCGGCAGGTCGCCTTTCTCGTAGAACTTCACGGCCTGCTGAGTCGGCCTGGGGTCGGCGGCCAGCGCGCCGGCCTCGGCGAGCATGGTCTTGACCTTGTTGCGGGCCTGCTTGGCGTAAAGGCCGGTCAGGTGCGCGTAGGCCGCGTTGGCGGCGGCCGGGTCGGCGCTGTCAAAAGGCGCCGCGCCGAAGTCCACCGGCAGCAGGCGGCCGTCGCGGCCGATGATCTGGCGCATCGGCAGGTCGTGGTCGCGCCAGAACTGCACGTCGGCTATGTCGCCGAAGGTACAGACCATCATGATGCCGGTGCCCTTCTCGGGGTCGGCGTGGAAAGACGGCATGATCGGCACGCGCGCGCCGAAGAGCGGCGTGACGGCCTTCTTGCCGAAGAGCGGCTTGAAGCGCTCGTCGTCGGGATGGGCCACGACGGCGATGCAGGCGGGCAGCAGCTCGGGGCGGGTGGTGGAGATCACGAAGCCGCCGCCGCCTTCGACGCCGAACTTCACGTCGTGGAAGAAACCGGAGGCCTCGCGGTCCTCGCACTCGGCCTGGGCGACGGCGGTCTTGAAGGTGGTGTCCCAGAGCGTGGGGGTCTCGGCGCTGTAGACATGTCCCTTTTTAAAGAGGTCGACGAAAGAGGCCTGGGAGGTCCTGCGGCAATGCGCGCCGACGGTGGAATAGGTCTGCCGCCAGTCGATGGAGAGGCCCAGCCGGCGCCACAGCGCCTCGTAGACCTTCTCGTCCGAAGCGGTCTGCCGCTCACAGAGCTCCAGGAAGTTGCGGCGCGAGATGTGGACATAATCTTTAAGGTCTTTCTTGCCGGTCAGCGGCTGCGGCTTATAGTCCGGGTCATAGGGCAGCGCGGGATCGCACCTGACGCCGAAGAGGTTCTGCACGCGGCGCTCGGTCGGCAGGCCGTTGTCGTCCCAGCCCATCGGGTAGAAGGTGTTCTTGCCCAGCATGCGCTGATGGCGCACTATCACGTCGGTCTGGGCGTAGCTGAAAACGTGGCCTATGTGCAGCGAGCCGGAAACAGTGGGCGGCGGCGTGTCCACGACGAAGGTCTCCCGCCGCGGGCGGGCGGGATCGTAATGGTAAATTTTCCCTTCCTCCCAGCGCGAGCAGAGGGCGGGCTCGACCGAAGCCGGCAGGTAATTGGCCGGGAATTCGGACTTTTTCTCGTTGGTTTCCGTTGAGGCGTCTTTCATAGGGCTATTTTACCTTTTTTGACGGGCGGGCCGCTCCGGTCAAAATTGTATAATCAATGCTCGGGAAACGATTTTTCGGCAAGGACTTCGAAATGGATATCGGTATCGTAGGGCTTCCCAACGTCGGCAAATCCACGCTCTTTAACGCGCTGACCCGCGCGGGCGCGGCTTCGTCCAACTACCCGTTCACGACGATAGACCCCAATGTCGGCGTGGTGCCGGTGCCCGACAGGCGCCTCGACGCCCTGTTCGACCTGTTCAAGCCGCCGAAGAAGGTGCCGTCCTACATCAAGTTCGTCGACATAGCCGGCCTGGTGAAGGGCGCTTCCAAGGGCGAGGGCCTGGGCAACAAGTTCCTGGCCAATATACGCGAGGTGGACGCCATAGTCCAGGTCGTGCGAGTGTTCCAGGACCCCGACGTGGTGCACGTGCTGGGCGAGATAGACCCCATCCGCGACATCGAGGTCATCGAGACCGAACTGATGCTGGCCGATATGGAGACCGTGGACAAGGCGCTCGAGAAGAACCAGCGCGACCTCAAGGCCCGCACCAAGGACGCCGAGGAGAAACAGGTCAGGCTGGAGAAGATAAAGGCGCTGCTGGCCGAAGGCAAGCCCGCCCGCGACGCCGGCTATTCCGCCGAAGAGGTGCGCGATTTCAACCTGCTGACGACCAAGCCCGTTTTCTTCGTGGCCAACACCTCCGAGAAGCCCGACCAGGCCGTGCAGGAAAAACTGCGGGCGTTCATGAAAGAGCGCGGCGCCGTGCTGGTGGAGATCTCGGCCAAGATAGAGTCGGAGATAATCGAGCTGCCCGAGGAGGAGAAGGCGGTCTTCCTCAAGGACCTCGGCGAGGAGTACACGGGCCTCGAGAAGATGGCCATCGCGGGCTATAAACTGCTCGACCTCATCAGCTTCTTCACAGCCGGCAGCGAGGACGAGGTGCGCGCCTGGAGCCTGAAGCGCGGGCTCAAGGCCCCGCAGGCCGCCGGGCGCATACACACCGACTTCGAGAAGGGCTTCATCCGCGCCGAGGTCTATTCCTTCGACGATATCATGAAGCACGGGAACGAGAAGACGCTGCGCGAGAAGGGCCTCATCCGCTCCGAAGGCAAGGAGTACGTGATGAAGGACGGCGACATCTGTTTCTTCAAGTTCAACGTGTGAACCGCGCCCGCCCGCTCCTGCTATTTTTCGCCGCCGCGCCGTTGCTGGCTCTGGTCGGGTGCTGGAGCGCGTATTACGACGCGCAGACCTTCTTCGCGCGCGGGAACTTCGCCCCCAAGGAATCCTTGACGGTGCTGGAGATCCCGGAGATGCCGGCGCCGGGCTCTGAGACCGACAGAGCCGACATGGCGGCCGTCCTGGACTGGCAGTCGCGCAGGACCCCGGAGCAATGCGAGTCGGCCAGGGCCCAGGCGCGGGCGGGCTACGCCGTGTTTTTCGGCGACCTCTATCCCCTGCCGGACGATCCCGCCGCGGCCAGGTTCATAGAGAAGGTCCGTGCCGATGTCTGGCTGGCCATGGGCCTGCTCAAATCGCGCTACGACAGGCCCCGCCCCTACGCGCGCGACAAAGCCGTCGAACCCTGCCTCCGGCGCCTCGGCGGACTGGCCTACCCCAGCGGTCACGCGGCCCTGGCCCGGACCTACGCGCTGATACTTTCCGAGGTCGCCCCGGCCCGGCGCGCGGAGTTCCTGGCGCGCGCCGACCAGGCGGCGCTCAACAGGGTCATAGGCGGCGTGCATCATCCCTCCGACATAGAGGCCGGCAAGGCCCTGGCCGATTCGCTCTACGACGAATTCCTCGCCAGCCCGGATTTCCGCAGCGGACTGATGGCCGTAGGACGTCCCGTCAGATAGCTCCCCCGGTATCGGCCGGGGTCCCTTATTTCGTAAAATCAGGGGACGTTGTTGACTTGTTGAGTTGTTTACTTATTTTGCCCAGCCGCCCAAAGGCCTTTTACCGAAAAACTCAACAACTCAACAAGTCAACAACGTCCCCTATGATACAGTTGAATCCGTCCATACTGCCCAGGCTCGGCCTGAACCCGAAGCAGCTCGACGCCGTGCAGTATTTCGCGGGACCGCTGCTGATAGTGGCCGGCGCGGGCACGGGCAAGACCAAGACGCTGACCGCCAAGATAGCGCTGCTCATCGCCTCCGGGGTCTCGCCGGCGCGGATCCTGGCCATCACCTTCACCAACAAGGCCGCGCAGGAGATGCAGCAGCGCGTGGCCAGGATCGTCCCCTATTCCGGCGGCATGTGGATACACACCTTCCACGCCTTCGGCGCGCGCGTGCTGCGCCAGCACGGCAAGCTCATCGGCGTGAAGCAGGACTTCGTCATCTACGACGACGACGACCAGAAGAAACTGGTGCAGCTGGCGATGGAGGAGATGGGGCTGGAGGCCGAGAAGAACAAGGCCGGCATGTACGTCAGCCTCATCTCGCGCGCCAAGGACGACCTGCTCGACGCGCAGTCCTACCTGATAAACGCGCAGGCCGGCGACGACCCGAACCGCCTGAAAGCCGCGCTGATCTACGCCAAGTACCAGCATAAGCTCAACGAGGCCGGCGCGCTGGACTTCGGCGACCTCATCGTCAAGACCTCCGAGCTGCTGCGCGACAACCAGGAGATACGCGAATATTTCCAGGAATACTTCCAGTACGTGCTGGTGGACGAGTACCAGGACACCAACCGCGCGCAGTACGTGCTGGTCAAGACGCTTTCGGCCAAGCACCGCAACCTCTGCGTAGTCGGCGACCCCGACCAGAGCGTCTACGGCTGGCGCGGCGCCGACATCCGCAATATCATGGAGTTCGAGAAGGATTTTCCCGACGCATCCACGATAGCGCTGGAGCAGAATTACCGCTCGACGGCCAAGATACTGCACGCGGCCAACGAGGTCATCAAGCACAACCGCAACCGCAAACCCAAGAACCTCTGGACCGAGAAGCCGCACGGCGACGCCGTGGAGGTCATCGAGTACCTCAACGAGATGGACGAGGCGAAGGGCGTGCTGTCGCGCATAAAGGCCCTCACCGCCCGCGGCCCTTTCGAGTACAACGGCATAGCCGTCTTCTACCGCACCAACGCGCAGAGCCGCTCTTTCGAGGAAGTGTTCCGCGCGGGCCGCGTCCCGTACCGCCTGATCGGTTCGGTGCGGTTCTACGACCGCAAGGAGATCAAGGACGCGCTCTGCTACCTCAAGCTCCTGACCAATCCCTACGATACCATCAGCCTGCTGCGCGTGATAAACACCCCCGCGCGCGGCGTGGGCAAGACCGCGCTGGAGCGCGTGACCGCCTATTCGCGCTCGCAGGGGATACCGCTCTACGACGCGCTGGCTACCTCCGACCAGGTCCCCGACCTCACGCCGGCCGCGCGGCGCGGCATAAAGGAATTCATCGCCCTGCTCGACGACATACGCGGCGACCTGTTCTCCGGCACGCCGCGGCTGATGCTGGAGAAGATGCTGGCCCGCTCGGGCTACTGGAAAATGGTCGAGGACGAATCCGAGAAGGACCCGCAGGAATCGCTGGCGCGGCTGGGCAACCTGCAGGAACTGGTCAACGCGGTCAAGGATTTCGAGGAACGCTGCGAGAAGGACGGCCGGCAGGCCACAATGGCCGGCTACCTGGAGGAGGTCATGCTGGCCTCCGCCGTGGACAATATGAGCGACAACGGCCAGGCCGTGACGCTGATGACCGTGCACCTGGCCAAGGGCCTGGAGTTCCCGGCCGTCTTCCTGACCGGCCTGGAGGAAGGCCTCTTCCCGATAAATTCCGCCAGTTCCAACGACGACCAGATGGAGGAGGAGCGGCGCCTGGCCTATGTCGGCATGACCCGCGCCGAGCAGAAGCTGCACCTGACCTGGGCCGCGACGCGCCGCATCTTCGGCACCACCTACCCCAACCTGGCCTCGCGCTTCATCTTCGAGAGCAAGGCCGCCAAAGAGACCTTCCCCCGTAAAGGCGAGGAGGACGTGCAGGTCATCGCCTCGCACCCGCCGCCGCTGCCGCGCGTCGGCAAGGGCCGCAAGGTGGCCCACCCCGTCTACGGACCCGGCCGCGTGGTGGACCAGATCGGCGCCGGCGAGTTCGCCAAGGTGACCGTCGTTTTCGACAGCGGCGTGCGCCAGACCTTCATGCTCAAGTACGCCCCGCTCCAGCCGATATGAGGCTCAAGGCACTGCTCGCGGCGCTGGCGGCGGCCATCCTCTTCTGGTTCGCCCAGGCCTCCTTCATAATACCTCTCGGCTCCGACATCCCGGAATTCTTCGTTTCCAATTACGGCGTGCGCGAGGAATCGCCGGACCACCCGCGGCTCGCCGCTCTGCGCAGGGCCGAGAAACTCGACGGCGTCGTCGCCGCCGGCAAGTCCCAGTTCGAAAAGACCGTCCTGCTGCGGGGCTGGGCCCGGCGCCAATGGGAACAGCATGACGGCCGCTTCATCTACCCGCCGTGGGACGCCGCGGAGATACTCCGGCTCGCGCGCCGCGGCAACCGCGGCTTCTGCGCCCAGTACGCCGTCGTCTTCCTTCAGGCGGCGATCTCGCTGGGGCTGCACGCCCGGTACATCGACCTCCCCGGCCATTTCCTGACCGCGGTCTGGTCCGACGAACATTACAAATGGGCGGTCATGGACCCCTACCTGGACCTGCATTATGAACGCGCCGGGGTCCCGCTGTCGGGCATGGACATGCACCTGGCTTCGCGGCGCGGCGACGCCGGGGGCATAGAAGCCGTTTCTTCCTCCGGGGAGCGCAGACCGCTGGAGACCGGGGAACTCGCCGCGTGGAGCGCGTACTCCATCCTGCTGCGCAACGACCATCTTTCCGAGCCGGTGAAAGTGCTCGCCGGAGGGAAGCCGCGCGCGCTGGCCGTCTCCGGCGGAGAGAGTTCCTATCCCGTCATCGGCCGGGACAGCGTGGCCGTGGCCGACGCCTTCCTGTCCTTCGGAAAGGCCGGAGAGGAACGCTGGGCGGACAGGGCCTTCACCAGTGACGGGGACGACTTCAGGCGCGACATGAACTCGACGCTGCTGTTCTGGACGGAGAGCGCCGGGCAACCGGGAACGGTGAAGGTACTGCTGAAAGCGGAGAACTCCCCCGACTTCTCTTCCTTCCTGGTGAAGACGGAGGGGACGGACTGGGAGCCTTCGCCGGAGAAGTTCGCGGTCAGACTGTCGCCGGGCGTCAACGAGATATCCGCCCGGATCCTGACGCGCCGAGGCTGGACCGGGCGCCCCGCGCGCATAAAGGTCTTCCGCAAGCCCCCCTGGATACTGGTCCCGCGAGCGCGGCCTGCGCTCCCGGGCAGCGTCTGAACCGCGGACCCAGTCCCGTTCTTTAATAGTATGACCGATAAGCGCGACCGGAGGAAGAATGCTGGAACTATTTAAAAAATTCGAAAAAGCCGTGGTCATGACGCTGGCGGCCCTGCTCGCGGCGACCATACTCTTCTCGACGCTGGAGCTGGCGGTGACGCTTTTCAAGGACCTGGCGTCCCCGCCCCTGCTTATGCTGGAGATGCACGAACTCCTGGATATCTTCGGGCTCTTCCTGCTGGTGCTGCTGGGGATAGAACTGCTCGAAACGATGAAGGCCTACCTGCGGGAGAACGTCGTCCACGTGGAAGTGGTCATGATCGTGGCGATCATAGCCATCGCCAGGAAAGTGATCATCCTGGACATCAAGGAACTGCACGGCATGGTCCTGATAGGCCTGGCGGCGCTGCTCGCGGCGCTGGCCTTCGGCTACGTGCACATCAAGCGCACCCACCTCAACTGCGACGCCCGGAACGAGAGATCCGTAAAACAATAAAGGCCGGGCACCGCGGACCGCCGGGCCGGGAGGCTATGCCCGCCCGGCCGGCAGAACAGGGCCCTTGCCGCTCCTGAGCGCGGAATAGGACGGCGAGAGTATCTCCACCCCCGCCTCCGCGAACTTATCCTGTATGTTCTGGTGCAGCGCGGAATAGACCGCGGCCATTCCGTCGGCCCTGTCCGTATGCGCGTTGAGTTCGTACGAAACGTGATAGTCGTTGAGGGCCGTCTGGTACACGAAAGGCGCCGGCTCCCGGAGTATCCCCTCCGCGGCTCGCGCCGCGGCGGTCAGCAGTTCGTGCACCTTCCGCCACGGCACGTCGTAGCCGATGGTCACCGAGGTGTGCAGGATGAGGTTCTCCCCCCCGGCCTGCGCGGTGTAATTGACGATATGGCTGCCCAGGACCAGCGCGTTGGGGATCGTGACGTGCTCGTTCTTCACGGTCTTCACGCGCGTGACCAGCAGCGTCTTCTCCATCACGTTCCCGACGGTATCGACTATCTTCACCCTGTCCCCCAGCTTGAAAGGCCGCATGTAGGTCAGGATGACGCCGGCCACGGCGTTGGCTATGGCCGAGCTGGAGCCGAGGGAGAAAAGCACGCCCAGGAAGACGGAGACGCCCTTGAAGGCCGGCGAGTCGGAGCCCGGCAGGTAGGGGAAGATTATGACCAGCGTGAAGGCCCAGACGATGAAGCGGACTATCTGAAAAGTGGGCACGGCCCAGTCCGGGTAGAACCCTTTGAAGACGACGCGGCCGCGGGCGATCTCCCGGGTTATGGTGTAAAGGAAACGCAGGAAATAATGCACGCAGATTATCGTGACGGCTACGAAGATAAGGTCGGGGATGTAGGCCAGGAAGGACAGCGTCAGTTCCTTGAGCGGGCGCAGGACATAACCGAAAAGCTCGCCCGCCAGTCCCCGGGTCCACGGGAAGAAACTAAAGAGCGCAGGCAGATAGAAATAGACGAGCAGCAGCGTCAGCAGCACGCGCAGGGCGCCGAGCAGGAACAGCAGCCATTCGGTTATGCGCTCGGCCGGCAGCAGTTCCAGCTGCTGAAGTTTCACGTCCTTCACGGTGGAGGCCGCCCAGGCGGAAAGACGCCGCTCGGAATACTCGTGCAGGCGGGAGAGCAGCTTGAGAAGGTACACGAAAAGCGCCGTGACCAGCGCGGCCAGGGCTATCCCCATGGCCAGCCGCGGCACGGGACCTCCGGCGGAAAAGGACAGCGCCGACGCGGGGGAAGCCAGGCCGGCGAGCAGCAGAACGGGCATGAACTTTTTGGTCATAGATATGGATTATATATTTATTGCCGCGCCGGGCGGCACTGCCGGCCCCGCGGGTTATTTCATAGAATACTGACATGAGCGGCGACGGAAGGAAGAAAGAATTTTCCGCGGGCGGGGTCCTCCTGAAGGACGGCCGCCTGCTCCTGATAAAGATGCGCGACCTCCTCGGCGAGGAGGTCTGGACCTTCCCAAAGGGCCACCTGGAGGAGGGCGAGACCCCGGAGCTGGCCGCCCTGCGCGAAGTGAAGGAGGAAACCGGGCTGGACGGCCGCGTGCTGCGCGCGCTCGGGACAGCGCGCTACTCTTTTTTCCGCAACGGGACGCCGGTGGACAAGGAAGTCGGCTGGTTCCTGATGGAGGAGGCCGGCGGCGACGGGAAGGCTCTCACTCCGGACGAGGTGCTGGACAAGCGCTGGTGCGCGCCGGACGAGGCGCTGTCGCTGCTGAAGTATCCCAGCGACCTGGGGATAATGGACGCCCTGCGGAGAGCGGGGCTGCTTTAGCCCTTTCCGCGGATGGAGTCACCTCCCGCCGGGAAAGAGCCCGTCGAGGCCGAAGCCCCCTTTCGAGAACCGGAGCCCGAGAGGGTTCAACACCGCCCCCGCCAAAACGTACTGGACCCTGGCGTTGACCGCCGATACGGAGCGGAAAAAAGCCGCGGACCTGGAAAATGCGACCGCGGCGTCCTCCGCCGCGCCGCCGCGGCCGGCCGAAAGTTCGGCGAAAGCCCTCTCCTGATCGCCGCTCTCGAGAAGGGCGGCGGCCCTCCCCGCCGCCGCCGCCAGGGACAGCATTTCCCGTTCGGCGGCCGCGTAAGGGGAGCCGGGCAGCAGACGGGTAAAGAACCGGTCGGAAAAAAAATCGTAAAAACAGGAGAACCGGCGCCCGTAAGCGGACCGCCCCATTTCGTCGAGCAGCGCCGCGGCCCGCGCGTACAGTGACGCGGCCAGGTAGAAGCGTTCCCCCTCCAGCAGAAGTTTCCCCGCCTCCGGTCCGGACGCCCCCTCCACGCGGGCGCCGCGCCTCTCCAGTTCCGATACCGCGGCCCTGGTCCTCCCGGCGGAGCCTCGCCTGCCCGCCTTCTCGAGGGTCTCCGCCAGCCGTTCGAGGTCGTCCGAAGCGGCGAGCAGGGAGGCGGCGGACAGGGAGGTCCGCACCGAGAGGCGCAGCGACTCGAGCCGGGCCGCTTCCGCGGCGGTGATCCTGTCGCGGCCGGAAACGGAGGACGAGGCCGCCAGCAGGCCGCGGTATCCCTCGAAAGCCCTCTCCAGCAGCGCCGCCCTGCGGCCGTCCCTGGGCCCGCGGACGCGGGCCAGGTCGGACCGCGCGGAATCGGCCCAGGCGCCCAGCTTCCTGGCCGAGGAGGCCAGCGCGCTCCTGTCCAGGCGGAAATCGGCGTTGACGAGAGCCTCCGCGCCGTCCGCGGAGGACGGAGACTGCGGCGCCGTTCTCAGCGTACCGCCCGCGGAGTTCTCCCCGTCCTGGGGAAGACCGGCGAAGAGGCGGCGGCCCGCCGCGGAAAGGTCCTCGTCCGAGGCTCCGCCGGCGGCCGCGGCGGCCTCCAGCGATCTTATGAGGCCGACGAAATGCGGGCTTATTTCGAAGGAATATTCCTTATAGGTATAGCCCCGCTCGGCCGGGAGGTCGCGCCCTTTTTGAAGGTAGAGGTAGACCCGCGCCGCCTGGTCGGGATCGGTCTTGACCCAGGAGAGCAGCTTTTCCCTCAGTCCGGCGTAAGTCCCGTCGCCCCCGGTCTCCACGAAGTCCCCCGCCAGCCCCGCCTCCAGAACGGCGTCGGCGACCTCGCCGCGGAAAAAAAGACTGGAGAGGATCCTGTCCCTGGTCTCCTCGAACTCCGCGGCGGACTCACGCGCCGCCGGCGCCGGTCCGGCGGGTTCCGGCGGCGGGGCTCCTGACGCCGGCCCGGCCAGGAGAACGCAGAGGACCGCCGCGGCGGCGGTCACAGCCACGACCTCATAAGGTAAAGAGCGGAACTCGCGGCCTTCTGCACGAAGGGGCGGGCCCGGCATTCCCCGTAGGTGACCTCGCGGCAGCCCGCGAGGTCGTTCGTGAAAAGGGCCTCCATGTCCGCGCCGAAATCCCCGTCGAAGACGTTGATGTTCAGTTCGAGATTATAATGCAGGCTGCGATGGTCGAGGTTATGGCTGCCCACGGAAGACCAGACCCCGTCTATGACCGCGGTCTTGGAGTGCAGGATCTCGCCCTGCCACTCGTAGAGCCTGATCCCGCTGCTCATCATGCGCGGGAACATCGCCCAGGAGGCCCAGCGCACGTAAGGATGGTCGGTCTTGCCCGGCGTTATGATCCTGACGTCCACGCCCCGCCGGGCGGCGCGCATCAGGCATTTCCGTATTATCCTGTCCGGCAGAAAATACGCGTTGGTGACGGAGATCCTCTCGCGGGCCGCGTCTATGGCGTGGCGGTAGGCCCTGCGTATCGACCGCGCCTGCCGGAAACCGGTGGCGGAAAGGACCGCGGCGTGCGCGGACCCGGCGGCCGGCGCGGGGGCGGACCGGACCGGCGGGACCTTGCCGCAGGCCAGCCACGATCCCCAGAACAGCCGCTCTATCTCCGCGGCCACCGGGCCGGTGACCCTTGCCTGGGCGTCCTTCCAGCCGGCGCCGCCCAGCGACTTGGGGGCGTCGCGCTCGCTCAGGTTGAAACCGCCCACCAGCGCGACGGTCCCGTCGGCGCAGATCAGTTTGCGGTGGTCCCGCCGCCCCCAGTTCCAGTAAGGCTTCCAGGGCACGACGGGGTGGAATTCGCCCACCCTCACGCCGGCGCGGGCCAGGTCCCTGAAAAAATCCCTGTCGGTCAGGAGCGAGCCTACGGCGTCGTATATCAGGTAGACCTCGACGCCGGCGGCGGCGCGGGAGGCGAGCAGCGCGCCGAACCTCCTGCCAACGGCGTCGTCCGCGAAGGCGTAGAATTCCAGCAGCAGCCGCCGCCTGGCCGAAAGGATAAGTTCCTCCATCGCGCCGAAGGCTTCGGCGCCGCCGCGCAGCAGGACGGCGCGGTTGCCCGGAAGGACTATTCCCGGGTCGAGGCAGTAGTCGCGCCAGTTCTTTTCCATAAAGGGCCCCGGGAGGTGAGTTCCCTGTCGTAGGGCGAGACGGCGGAACCGGCCAGGGCGGCGGCTTTCCCGGCCAGTTCCCGTTCGGCGGAGGCCGCGCCCTTCCGCCCGGAGCTTTCATAGAGTTCCGCCAGGGAGAGCCTGGCCCTGACGAAGTTCGGCTCCAGGTATAAAGCTTTTTTCAGGAGTTCCTCGGCCCTGCCCGCGGCCCCGCCGGAGATGTAAAAACCGGCCGCCCGGTAGTGCAGGAAAACGGAGCCCGGGAGGGATTCCAGCCCGGCCTCGGCCGCCGCCGCTCCGGCGGCGGCGCTGCCGGACCAGGCGGCCAGGGCTTCGGCCCTGGCCAGATGAAGCCCTTCCCGGTAAGGGGAGAAACGCAGCGCGGAAGAGGCGCACTCCGCGCGGACCCGCGGCGCGCCGCCGGAATAGGCGCAGGCGGTCCCGGCGGCGTGGCGCGCCTGCCATTGCCAGGAACCCGCCGCCAGGGCGGCGGCGGCCATGGCGGGGAGCACCCTCGCCAGCCGCTCGGCGGAGAATTCCGCGAAGAAGAGCGAAGAATTACGCGCTTCGCCGGCGGGGGTCTCCCCCGCCGCGGCCAGCGAAGCCAGCATCAGGAGCTGCAGGGCCCAGGCCATGAATATCCCGTCGACCGCGGACTGCACGAAAAGGAAAAGCGACGCGGCGGCGAGCGCCGGCCGGACGGAGCGTCCGAAGAAATACCAGAAACCCCACAGGTAGGCGGCCGCCCCCGGCAGGCCCGTCTCCGCCAGGAGCTGCAGCGGTTCGCTGTGAGCGTGGACCGTCGAATGTCCGAAGAAGGAGATCCCGTTGAAAGCCGGGAATTTGAAAAGTTCGAACGCGTGGCGGAAAGCGCCGGGTCCCCAGCCGGAAACGGGCCGGTCCGCGAAAGCGGAAAGCGCGGACCGCCAGATGTCCAGCCGGCGGTAAGCGTGCGGGTCGGAGAGTTTCAGAAGGCCGTCGAGCCAGTTCTGCGGCAGCAGAAAGGCGGCCAGGAAAGGCGCGGCCAGCAGGGCCGCGCCCGCCCGTCGGCGGCCGCCGGAGAACAGCAGCCAGACCGAGGAGACCCAGGCGGCCAGCAGCGCCCCCCTCGAGTTGAGGGCCGCCAGGGAAGCGGCGAGCGCCAGCCCCCAGGCCGCCAGAAGCAGCCGGCGGCGGCCGGAAGAGGAGAGCGCGCCGGAGAACAGCAGCACCGCGGCGGCGCCGGCGAGCGCCGCCGTGTAGTTGGGATTGGGAGGGAGAATGCCGGACGGAGCGAGCCCGGCCAGGCGTTCGTAAAAAAGGACCGCGGCCCCCGCCGAACCGGCCGCCAGGAGCAGCCCCCGGAGGAAACGGTCGAAGCCGGGCGTGGAGGCGGCGCAGACGAAGAAAGCGGCCGCCGCCCAGTAACGCGCCGAAGAAGCGAGCCCTTCCGGTCCGGCCGCCGGGTTCATCAGGGCCGAGAGCAGCGACCAGGCGGCCAGCGCGGTCCAGGGCCCGGCCCTGCGGAGATCGACGCCGCCGTCCGCCAGTATCACGGCCCCCCAGAGAGCCACCATGAACCAGGCCGCGGAAGCCGGCTCGCGCAGGCCTCCCATGAAAAGCGCGGCCGCGGTAAGCGCGGAAAGCCAGTAAAGCCTTGGCGAGGCGGAAGGTTTCACGGCTCCCCCCGGCGCCCGAAACGTTCGTGTTCCGCCAGCCCGGGCAGGCCGGCCCCGGCGTAGAGGGCGCGCAGCGCGGAGGCGCTCGAATACCGGGACGGCATTTTCAGCAGGGCTTTCTCCAGGTCGACTGCCGCCAGGAAAAGGTCCTCGCGGCTCCCCGTTCTGCGGGAGATGGAATAACGCAGGCGGCCGGAGGTCTCCTCGGTCTCGCCCCTCCCGTAAGGCAGCGCCGACGCCCGGCGGAGCGACTGCAGCGCCGCCTGGTCGGCCCCTTCGCGCAGCCGCGCCAGCGCGGTCCCGGTCTCTTTTTCGTACGAGGCCGGCGTCAGCGAGGAAAAGGCCGCGGCCGCCGCCAGGAGCCCGGCGAGGACCGCGGCCGGACGCCCGTCGCCCCGGAAAAACGGCTTTTCGGCCGCGGGGAGTTCGCGTCCCGCCAGGACGCAGAAAAGCCAGAAATTCGCCGGCAGCGAGAGCCCGAAGTCCAGGGCGGAATGCAGGAGCGCGGCGAGAAGCCCGAACAGGGCCAGGCGGCGGGCGCCGGCGAGGGCCATGCCCAGCAGCGAGAACCAGGCCAGGGCGGCGGGCAGGCCGTTCTCCGCCGCGAACTCGAGGTAGTGGTTATGCGCGTAAACGGACCCTTCCGCCGCGGCCGGCGAGCCGTAAAGCGGGTAAAGCCAGGTGAAAGCAGAATGCCCGTGGCCGAACACGGGCGAATCCGCGAACATCGCGGCGGCCGAGCGCCACCAGGAAAACCTGTTGGCCGCCGAAATGAAATCCGACTGGGTGAGGGTCAGCACGGCCGCGGCCGCCAGTACCGCGAGCAGGACGAGGGCGCGCCGGTCCCCGGAACGCCGGAGCGCGATGACCGCCATGAAAGCGGCCGCGGCGATCAGCGCGAGCAGAGCGCCGAGCGAGCCGGTCAGGAAGAACACCAGGGCCAGGACGGCGGTGAGGACGAAATCCCCCCGCGCCACGGCCAGGGGACCGGCCAGCAGCACGAAGAAAGCCAGCGCGTTGGGATTGACCAGCGTGGAGGAGACGTCCTCCGATTTGAGGATGAAAGCCTGGTACAGCGCGACGGCCGCCAGCGCCCACGAAACCGCCCGTATCCCGGCGTCGGTGAACGCGCGGTCCTTCACCGACTGCCCCTTCGCCAGGAAGAACAGGCACAGTCCGGCGGCCAGCGCCAGCCACTCGTGATAGACGGCGTGCCTTACCGGCGAGAGATAGACCGCGAGGGCGGAGAACAGGGCTACGGCCAGCAGGCAGGCCGCCGAAGGGGTCAACCCGGCCTCCTTCCCGCGCCACAGGCGCAGGGAAAGCAGCGCGGCGGCCAGGACGTGGAAGAAGGCCAGCAGGCGCGCGTCCATGACCCCCTGCAGAAGCGGGGCGGCCAGGATGAAGGGCAGGAGGTAGCGGGCCGGCATCTGTTCCATTAAATCAAAAGACGCGGGGTCCAGGACAGCCCGGAACCCGCGCCTCCGTAAGGTCCTCCTCTCAGCCCTCGAGTATCCTGGGCGTTACGAAGATCAGCAGTTCGCGGCGGTCGCGCGTCACGCTCTTCTTGCGGAAGAGGTACCCGAGCAGCGGGATGTCGCCCAGCAGCGGGACTTTGAAAACGGACTCGGCCTGGGTGTCGCTGATCAGGCCGCCTATCACTATGGTCTCGCCGTCGCGGACTATCACGTTCGTGTCCGCGGAGCGCATATCGATGCCGGGGGCGCCGCCGGCGACCGCGGTTATGGTGGGGGAGATCTGGCTCACGCTCGGGTTGATCTTCATCGAGATCCGTCCGTCCGAGTTGATGGTGGGTGTGACGGTGAGTTTGATGCCCACGGAAAGGTAGGTGACCTTGGTCGTGGAAATGGGCGGCGTGGCGGCGGTTATCTCGGTGGTCGTATAGGGGACCTGCGTCGTTATGTCGATGTTGGCCTCTTTATTGTTGAGCGTCGCCACTTTGGGATCGGAGAGCACCTTCGCCTTGCCCTTCTTGGAGGCCGCCGATATGACCGCGTCGAACATGTAATTGGAGGCCACTTTGCCCAGCCTGAAAGCCCCGTAGATGACGTTGGCGGGCAGATTGACGCCCGTGCCCCCGGACTCGGCGGTCATCGCCTTGTTCATGAGCATCGTCCCGCCCAGTCTCTCGACGGGAGGGGTCGAGACCGGATCGGACTGCGAGCCGATATAGCTGCCTCCCTTGTCCTGGCCGTAGGCGGACCAGTTGATGCCGAGGTGGAAACTGTTGTCCAGCGCGACTTCGACCAGTTTGGCCTCTATGAGCACCTGTTTCGGCATGCGGTCGAGGTCCTTTATGAGCCTGGCGGCGGCCTCCAGCCCCATCGGCGTGTCGGTTATGATGAGGGCGTTGTTGGCGGCGTCCACGTTCACGGCCGACGAGGTCCGGCCTTCGGCGGAGGCGACCGAGAGGAGCTGGGTCTTGACCTCCTCGGCCTTGGAATAGTTCAGGAAGAAGAGGCGGGTCTGGGGCATCGCTTTCTTCTGCTCGGCCACGAAGGTCTGCGGGGAGGCGATGCGCAGGATATTGTCGCCCACCTGCTGCGTGGCCAGGCCCTTGACGTTAAGCACGGTCTTGAAAGCCTCGTCGAACGGCACCTTGCTGAGGTTCATCGTCACCGTGCCGGAGACGTCGTCGCCGTAGATCACGTTGACGCCGGCCTTGGCGGCCAGCATCGCTATGACGTCCCTGATGTCGGCGTCGTTGTAATCGAAACTGACGGGCTCGCGCGAAAGGGACTCCATTATGTTGCGGGAGGAGGCGGGCCGCTTGACGGCCGGGGCCGGCTTGATGAGCGGTACGGACTCGCTCTTCAGATCGGAGGCGGACACCTGCGGCGCCGGGGCGGCCGGGGCCGGTTCGGGGCTGGGGGTTATCACCTTGACCGCCGTGGAAGGGGCCGCCGCCGCGGCGGGCGCGTCCTTGACCCTGGCGCGCGCCTCGAACAGTTTCCCCCCGACCACCACTATTATCTCGTTGCCCTTCTGGGTTATATCGTAGACCGCCTTCTGCGTCAGGTCCATGACCACGCGGGCGACGCTGACCGGGGCGGTCCGGTGCTGGCCGGTGCGCACCTTCTTCAGGAAGGTCCCCCCGACGGGGATATCCTCGAGCGTCCTGAGCCTGGCGTCGCTCAGCTCCACCACGATCCTCTCGGGCTCGCCGACCGTGAAAGACCTGTACTTGACCGGCCGGTCCGTGGTGATATAGACGCTCTCCGACGAGACCCTCACCCCTTTCACCGAGGCGGCCTCCGCGGCCGAGGCGAGGGGGAGGCACTGCGCCATGAGCAGCGACGAAAGGAGCATGGAGACTGTTTTTTTCATATCTGTTTCTCTTCCCGTTCCACTTTTTATTTCCGGCCCGGGGCCGGTATCATTTACCGTGCAGGTTCAGCGTCGCCGAGGCCCCGTCCATACGGAGCTCCACCTGCTTGCCGCGTATGACGCCCTCGAGCCCGGGCACGGGCTTGCGCTTGGGATCGAACACCTTCCCGCCTTTGAGGATATAGACGGTCCCGCTGGCCTTGTCGGTCAGCAGGGCCTGCCTGCCGGACGAATCCTCCATGATGCCGGTCAGCGAAAGATTCGCGATGGTGGAGCTGGAAAGCGCCGCCGGCTCCGCCGCGGGGACGGCGCCGGTCTTCGGCTTGTGGTCACCGAAGAAGGTGGACGGGACCATCGGGTCCCGGGCGTTGATGGGCCTGTAGAGGCCTTCGACGGTGGCGGGAGGGGTGGAGACCGCCACGGCGGCCGTGGGCGGGACCTGCGCGTAACAGTGGGGCACTGCGGCCAGCAGTATTATCTTCAGCATTGTTTACCCGTTATAAAGGTACGAGATGAGGGTGAAGGTCCCGTTCAGGGAGCCTTTGGGAGAATTCGGCGAAGAGGTGACCGAAAGGTTCTCGGTGGTGATTATGCGCTCCTCGAGGGCCAGGGCCGTGAAGAACCGGGCCAGCCGGTGATAATCCCCGCTGACGGAGACCGCGTAGGAGACCTTGGTGAAATACTGCTCTCTGACCGCGGCGGCCGAGCCGATGGAGTTGATGGTCACGCCGTACTTCCGGCTCTTGTCCGTCAGCGTCTTTATGAGCTCGGGCAGCTGCTTGTCCCTGGGGAGCTTCTTCTGGGCGGCCTCTTTTTCCAGCTTGAGAGAATCCAGTTTGCCCTCGAGGTCCTTGAACTTGGCCTTCTGCCTCTTGGCGTTCTCTATCTCCCGCTCCAGCTTCTCCACTTTGGCGGTGTCGGCCTGCAGCTGCTTGGAGTAAGGCAGCCAGAAGTAGAACAGGTAGACGTAGACGAACAGACCGGAAAAAAGCGCGCCGACGACTATCATCCCTATCTGGTCTTTGGTCAGGTTTATCTCTTTCATGCTATTTATAGACGTACTTGAACGTTATCGGGGCCGCGTAGACGCTCAAGCCCTCGGTCTCGGAGACGGAGATCGAGCCCAGCGCCACTTCGGAATAGCGGGGGTCCTTCTCCAGGTGGTTTATCCAGTACGCGAGATCGTAGGGGGAACGCGACATCAGCGAGACGGTCAGCGAGAGAGTGGTGTCCCTGAGCGCGGTGTTCATACTGTTGAACCACATGCTCGCGGGCAGTTCCGAAGTGACGTCCTGCATGAAGCGCGTGTAGATAAAGCGGTTGCGGCTTATCCTGTCGATAGCGTCCAGGTAGCGCTGCACTTCGGCGATCTCGGCCTCTATCGCGCGGACCTTCTCCACGTCCTTCTGCAGCACCTTCATCTCGGTCTCCCGCTCCGCGAGGCGCATCTGCATGCGCTTGGCGCGGGAGAAATGCCAGCCCGAGACCAGCACGAGGACTACCGCCACGACGAGGGCGGCCGCCACGGCCTTGGCGATGATGACCTTGCGGTTGAGCCGGTCCAGGTATTCCCTGGGAATGAGGTTTATCTTTACCATGCTATTCCCAGTCCTTCATCCTGCGCAGGGCGAGACCCGCCGCGACCGAAAGCGCCGGCAGGGTCTCGCGGGGGATGTTCCTTGCCATCGGCTGCTCGCCGAGGAACGAGAACGGGTCGATGATCTCGACCGGGACCTTGAACTCGGAGGAGAGGAACTTGCCGATATTGCCGAGATTGGCCACGCCGCCGCAGAGCATTATGCGCGAGACGGAGTTCTCCGCGCCCTGCGAGAGGTAGAAATCGATGGAGCGGGAGACCTCGGTATAGAGATCGTGCAGGACGCCCGTCGCCGCCTTGGACACCGCGATCCCCTCGCGGTCGTAGTCGGAGACGGCGGCCTGCTTCTCCTCGTCGGTCACCAGCAGGCCCCTGGACTTCTTGAGCACGTCGGCGACCGAGGGCTCCGTTTTAAGGAGCTTGCTTATCGCTTTATCGAAAGCCGCTCCCGCTATGAAGATGTCCCGGACCACGCGCGTGACGCCCTGCGAGACGATCGACAGGTTGGTCGTCTTGTGCCCTATATTGAGCATCAGGACCGTCCCCTCCGGCTTGGGCTGGAGGCGCTCGTAGAGCGTCTCCAGCGCGAAAGAGTCCACGTCTATGACCAGCGGCTCCAGTCCCGCCGCGGAAACTATCTCCAGTTTATCGGCCACGGCCTCTTTCTTGGCCGCGACCAGGACGGCGTCCATCTTGGGCTGCCCTTCCTCGATCGTATCGTTGAGGATGTAGCAGGTCAGGTCGACGTCCTTGATGTCGAAGGGGATGAAAGGCTCGGCCTCGACGCTGAGCGTGAGATCGAGCTCCTTGCGGGTGAGCTTGGGGAACTTGACGTAGCGGACTATGACGGAGTTGCCGGAAATGGAGACGGCCGCGTACCTGGCCGACACGCCCTTCTTCTTCAGATGGGTCCGGATCTCCTGCGCTATGGCCAGGCGCCGCTCCTCCGGGGGGACGTCGGGCTTGAAGGAAAGCGGTATGTAGCCCCAATCCTTGAGTTTGAGCTCTTTTTTCTCTTCGGTGAAACAGACTATCTTTACGGAATAACTCCCGATGTCAATGCCGACGACATCCTTGGGAGGGAAGATTCTTTTTATGAGATCTGCGATCATTTTTCCGCTTTTAGACCCCCGCGCGGCGGCTTATTCACGCCGGCCCAACATCGTAGCGCTTATATATTACATAATTATTACAGCAAACAAACATTTTGTCAAGGCCTTTTCCGCGGCCGGGCCGGCCGGGGTCCCGGATCCGGTGAAAAAAGGGGCGGGCGGCCGGGCGTCCCCGCCCCGCCGGCGGCCTTGACGCGTCAACCCAGCCCGCGCGCCGTTCCCGCGGCTTTTACGCGGCGACTCCGCCCCCCCCTTGCAATTATATATATAGTATGATAATGTAATATATTAAGGGCCGGGTAGGCCCTTTGGAGGAAAGTTTCATGCATATCGAAAGAACCGAGTACAAGGGACAGCCGGTCATCATCCTCAAGCGCAGCGAGAGCGACAGGTACCCCTTCTCCTTCGGCCTCTCGAAGGCCCGCATGATCATCGAGGCCATCGAAGAGATCAAGAAGTTCGTCGAAGAGCACGACGGCAACGCCGAGAAGAAGCCCTGATCCCTCCGGCGCATGCCGGAAAAGGACCACGGCCCGGTAGCTCGTTTCTACGACGCTATAGCCGGCCGCTATGAACTGGTCAACGGCTTTCTGACGCTGGGCCTCGACGGCCTGTGGCGGCGGAAAGCCGTTTCATTTATCCTTTCGGCCCTGGGGCCGGGTTCCGCCGGCGGCCCGCTGCGGGCCCTCGACGCCTGCTGCGGCACCGGCGACACGACGGCGCTCCTGCGCCGGCGCCTGCCAGCGGGCTCGACGGTAGCAGGGGCGGACTTCAACGCGGCGATGCTGGCCCTGGCCCGCGCCAGGCTGCCCGGCGTGGAATTCACGGAGGCCCCCGCCTCCGCCCTCCCTTTTCCCGACGGCGTCTTCGATCTCGTCACCGTCACTTTCGCCGCGCGCAACCTGGCCTCCTCGCCGGAAGGGCTGGCGGCCTGCCTGCGCGAGTTCCTGCGCGTGCTCAGGCCCGGCGGGACCTTTCTCCAGCTGGAGACGAGCGTCCCGCCCTCGGCCTTCGTCCGCTTCTTCTTCCGCCTCTACGTGAGGGCCGCGATCGCCGCCGCCGCGGCGCTGCTGCCCCGCGGCTCGCGCGCCGCGTACCGCTACCTGGGTTCGAGCGTGCTTACCTTCATGGACGCGGACGCCATGGACCGCGAGCTGCTCGCCGCCGGGTTCTCCCGGGCCCGCCACGAGCGCCTCTTCCCCGGCGCCGTCGCCGTCCACATCGCCGTCAAGTAGCGCCCCATTAAGGAGACATCCGGGCAAGGCTTCCTCGTCGGGCCTTCCGAAGCCACATCGGAGGCTTTCCCCAAGCGGAGCTCGGGTACCGGCACTGCCGGACGGGCATGAATGTTTGAGGCCTAGCGCGCTATGCGCGCAGGCCGAGTTCGTGCCCGGCCGAGCGCAGCGCAGGGTGTATTCCCGAAAGCCGGACCCGTGGCGGAGCGAAGGCCCGGCGAGGGAGCCGGGTCGTTGTTTCGTGGTGAGCCCCCGTCGGCCCAGGCAGATTTCTCCTTAATGAAAAAGCCCGCCGGGGCCAGCGGCGGGCTTTCCGTTCGTCGTCGGGCGACGGCTATTTCTGGCCGGGATGGCACTTGCGGCGCAGCTCCGCGACCTTCAGCCTGACGGCGGCCTTCCTGAGCGAGGCCTGGGCGGCCTCCATGTCCAGGTCGGGCGCGCGCGCCGACAGCGCGGCCTTGGCGCCGGCGTACTCCTGCCGCGCGCGCTCCTCGTCCACTTCGCGCGCCAGCTCGGCGGCCTCCGCGAACACCGACACCTTGTCCTTGTAGACCTCGGCGAAGCCGCCCATCACCGCGAAGGTCTCCTCCGCGGAGCCCTCGCGGTAGCGGAGCACCCCGGGCCGCAGCTGCACGGCGGAAGGCGCGTGGCCGGGGAGGACGCCCATCTCGCCGCGCTCGGCGGGCAGCGCGACGAAGTCCACCTCCCGGTCCTGGAGATAAGGCTTCTCCGGCGTGACCATGTCCATGCGCAGTCGCTTCTTCTTGGTCATGATCGCGGCGGGACGCGGCTCAGGCGAGCGAGCCGGCCTTCTCCCTCACTTCGTCGATGCCGCCGGCCATGTAGAAGGCCTGCTCGGGCACCGCGTCCAGTTTGCCCTGTATGATCTCCTTGAAGCCGCGTATGGTCTCGGCCAGCGGCACGTACTTGCCGGGCCGGCCGGTGAACTGCTCGGCCACGGAGAACGGCTGCGAGAAGAACTTCTGCACGCGGCGGGCGCGGCCGACGGTGAGCTTGTCCTCGTCGGAGAGCTCCTCTATGCCCAGGATGGCGATGATGTCCTGCAGTTCCTTGTAGCGCTGCAGCAGCTTCTGCACGCCGCGGGCCGTCTCGTAATGCTCCGTGCCCAGCACCAGCGGGTCCAGGATGCGGGAGGTGGAGTCCAGCGGGTCGACGGCGGGGTAGATGCCCAGCTCGACGATGGAGCGCGAGAGCACGACCGTGGCGTCCAGGTGCGAGAAGATGTTGGCCACGCCGGGGTCGGTCAGGTCGTCGGCCGGCACGTAGACGGCCTGTATCGAGGTGATGGAGCCCCTCTTGGTCGAGGTGATGCGCTCCTGCAGCCAGCCGATCTCGGTGGTCAGCGTGGGCTGGTAGCCGACGGCCGAAGGCATGCGGCCCAGCAGCGCCGAGACCTCGGCGTTGGCCAGCACGTAGCGGAAGGCGTTGTCCAGGAACAGCAGCACGTCGCGGCCCTTGGCGTCGCGGAAATACTCGGCCTGCGTCAACGCGGTCAGGCCGACGCGGGCGCGGGCGCCGGGCGGCTCGTTCATCTGGCCGTAGACCAGCGCGGTCTTGGACAGCACGCTGCTGCCGTCGGAAAGCTTGGACTCCTGCATCTCCAGCCACAGGTCGTTGCCCTCGCGGCTGCGCTCGCCCACGCCGCCGAACACGGAATAACCGCTGTGCTGGCGCGCGACGTTGTTGATGAGCTCCATGATGACGACGGTCTTGCCCACGCCGGCGCCGCCGAACAGGCCGACCTTGCCGCCCTTCATGAACGGGGCCAGCAGGTCGATGACCTTGATGCCGGTCTCGAAGATCTCGGGCGTGGTGCGCTGCTCGGTGAGCGGAGGCGGTTCGCGGTGGATCGGCAGGCGCTCTCTGGTCTTTATCGGCCCGCGTTCGTCGCGCGGCTCGCCCAGGACGTCGATCAGGCGGCCCAGGCAGGCCTCGCCGACTGGCACGGTCAGCGGGGCGCCGGTATCCTCGGCCTCCAGGCCCTTGCCCAGGCCGGTGGTGGCGCCCAGCGTGATGACGCGCACGGCGTTGTCGCCCAGGTGCTGCGCCACTTCGGCGACCAGGACCTTGTCCTGCCCGTCCTCCTTGTACTTGATGCGGACCGCGTCGAGGATCCTGGGCAGTTTCCCCTGCGGGAATTCGATGTCCACGACGGGACCGACTATCTGCACGACTTTGCCTGTGTTCATGGAAGCTCCTTGAAAGCTTTATCCGCCCAGCGCCTCGGCCCCGCCGACTATCTCGTTGAGCTCGGTGGTTATCATGGCCTGGCGCATCTTGTTTAGTTTCAGAGTGAGGTCGGAGATCAGGTCCGAGGCGTTGTTGGAGGCCGACTCCATCGCGCTCATGCGCGCGGCAAGTTCGGCGGCCTGGGATTCGAGCAGTATCCGGTAGACCTGGGCCTTGACGTAGCGGGGCAGCAGCGCGCCCAGGAACTCGGCCTTGCCCGGCTCGAAAGCGAAGTTATGGCAGAGCGGCCCGCAGGAAGGGTCGAGCAGGATGTGGCGGCTCAGCGGCAGCAGCTGCGCCTCCACGACGCGCTGGGACATCATCGACTTGAACTCGTTGTAGACGACGGTATAGCCGCAGACGGAGCAGGCGGCGTAGGAGTCCAGCATCTTCCCGGCCAGCAGTTCCGCGTGGGCGTAGGAAGCCTTGGGGAAGATGCCGGTCAGTTCCATCTCTATGTCGAGGTCGAGCCCCCTGAGGCGATGGAAAAAATCGCGCGACTTCCTGCCGACGAGCGCCAGCCTGACCTTGCGGCCCCTGTGCCTGGCCAGCCAGGCCAGCGAGGCCTTGAGGATATTGTTGTTGAAAGAACCGCAGAGCCCC
Organism: Elusimicrobiota bacterium; assembly: GCA_019135865.1. Taxonomy (GTDB): domain Bacteria; phylum Elusimicrobiota; class Elusimicrobia; order Elusimicrobiales; family UBA9959; genus UBA2231. Next base: position 92,452 of record JAGVVD010000052.1, on the reverse strand, counting down.
TTGTCGGCCGTCACGACGCAGAGGCCGATGGGGCCGTGGTCCTTGCGCTGCTCGAAGAGCGGATAGGCCGGGGAGGTCCGGAAATCCTCCTCCCCCAGCTCGCCGTAGAGGTCCTTGAGCATGGTCTCCATGCGCGACGCGAAGGGGCGGGAGGCCAGTATCGAGCCCTGGGCGCGCTTGATGCGCGCGGCCGCCACCATCTTCATGGCGTAGGTGATCTGCCGGATGTTCCTCACCGACGAGATATGCTTTCTTATGTCGCGCAGCGATGCCATTTCGGACGGACCTTATTTCCAGCCCTTCTCCAGCGCCTTCACGTAGTCGGCTATGCCGTCGGCCAGGCTCCATTCGGGCCTGTAGTTGAGCAGCGCCTTGGCCTGACGCAGGTCCGCCTGCGTCTTGTTCTGGTAGAACCCGTACGGGTTGTCGAAATAATCGGGCGCCAGGTCCGTGCCCATGCCCTTGTTCAGCGCGTCGATGACGGCGTTGAAGTTCTCGGGCCGGCCGGTGGCCGCGTTGCAGACGCAGGACCGCTCCGCGTCGAGAGCGTTGAGGTTGGCGCGCACCAGGTCCTTGACGTAGACGAAGTCGCGCATCTGCTCGCCGTACTTGAAGATCCGCGGGCGCTTGCCCGCTTTCATCTGGTTGTAGAGCTGGAAGATCATGCTGGCCATCTTGCCCTTGTAGTACTCGCGCGGGCCGTAGACGTTGAAGTAGCGCAGGCCGACCAGCGTCATATCCTTGTGCGCTTCGGCCCACTCGCGGGCCAGGTTGTCCATGATCGCCTTGGAGAAGCCGTAGACGTTCTCGGGCGTGGGGGTCTGCGTCTCGAGCATCGGGCACTCGGAGTTGCCGTAGACGGCCGCCGACGAGGCGTAGATCACGCGCTTCACGCCGTATTTGAGCGCGTACTCCAGCACGTTGCGGAAACCGTCCACGTTGGCGGCCATCATCCTGCGCTGGTCCGCTATGGTGGTGTCCACCAGGGCCGCCTGGTGGAACACCGCGTCCACTTTGCCGACCCGCTCGAACCATTCCCGCGAGAGGATGTCGCCGGTCACGACGTCCCCCCCGAAACCGGAAAGGTTGCGGAAATCGCCGGACGAGAAATCGTCCAGCACGACCACCTTCGCCTTGCGCTCACCGGCGAGCGCGAAAGCGATGTTGGAACCGATGAATCCGGCGCCGCCGGTTACCAGGTATTTCATATTCCCGCCTTAGTTCCTGGAGAGGAACTCCTTCTTGAACTCGTCTATGACCGTCACCAGACGCGCTTCGAGGTCGGCGTCCAGCGCCTTCTTCTCCGCTATGTCCGGCAGCAGCTTGGGGTACTTCTCCTTCATGCGGTCGAGCAGGCCCGCCTCGAACCTGCGCACCAGCGGAACCTCTATGTCGTCGAGGTGGCCGCGCACGCCGGCGAAGAGCACCGCTATCTGCTCCTCCGTGGCCATCGGGCGGTACTGGTCCTGCTTGAGCATCTCCACCATGCGCTGGCCGCGCTTGAGCTGGTCCAGGCTGGACTTGTCCAGGTCGGAACCGAACTGCGCGAAGGCCGCCAGCTCGTTGTACTGGGCCAGGTCCAGGCGCAGCCTGCCGGCCACCTGGCGCATGCCTTTCGACTGCGCCGAGCCGCCCACGCGCGACACGGAAACGCCCACGTTAACGGCGGGGCGTATACCGGAATGGAACAGGTTGGATTCCAGGTAGATCTGCCCGTCGGTGATCGAGATGACGTTGGTCGGGATATAGGCCGTGACGTCGTTGGCCTGCGTCTCGATGACCGGCAGCGCGGTCAGCGAACCGCCGCCGTTCTTCGACGAAAGTTTGCAGGCCCGCTCCAGCAGCCTGGAGTGCAGGTAGAACACGTCGCCGGGGTAGGCTTCGCGGCCCGGCGGGCGGCGCAGCAGCAGCGACATCTGGCGGTAGGCCTGGGCGTGCTTGGAGAGGTCGTCGTAGATGATGAGCACGTGGCGGCCGTTCCACATGAACTCCTCGCCCATGGCGCAGCCGGAATACGGCGCCAGGTAGAGCAGCGAGGCCGGTTTGGCGGCGGCGGCGGTAACGATGATGGAGTATTCCATCGCGCCGTTCTCCTCCAGCGTCCTGGCCACGCGCGCGACCGTGGACTCCTTCTGGCCTATCGCGACGTAGATGCAGATCGGGCGGGTCTCTTTCGGTTCGTTGCGCTGGTTGATGATGGCGTCGACGGCGATGGCGGTCTTGCCGGTCTGGCGGTCGCCGATGATGAGCTCGCGCTGTCCCCGCCCGATCGGGACCATGGAGTCGATGGCCTTGATGCCGGTCGAGAGGGGCTCGCGCACCGGCTGGCGGGCGACCACGCCGGGGGCGATGATCTCCACCGGGCGGCGCTTCCCGGCCGCTATCGGGCCCTTGCCGTCGAGCGGGTTGCCCAGCGGGTCCACGACGCGGCCTATCAGCGCGTCGCCGACCGGCACTTCCAGCACGCGGCCGGTGCGCTTGACGCGGTCGCCCTCGCGGATCTGCGAGTCGCTGCCCATCACGACGCAGCCGACGTTCTCGCGCTCGACGTTGAGCACCATCCCCGCCACGCCGCCTTCGAACTCGACGAGCTCGTTGATGACGGCGCCGGAGAGGCCGTAGACGCGCGCGATGCCGTCGCCCACCTGGAGCACCTGCCCCAGTTCGGAAAGCTCGGAGTCCGGGACGAACTTCTCGATCTTCCCCTTGATTATATCGGTGATCTCTTCGGGCCTTATCATGCTTACCGCCTATGTGGTGATTTTTTTCCTGAGCCGCGCCAGCCTGCCGAGCAGCGTGGCGTCCAGCAGGAAGCCGCCGAAACCGGCTTCGAAGCCGCCGAGCACTTTTTCGGAGATCGTATTGGAGACCACCGCCTTCCGGCCGGAAAAAGCGGACAGCGCCTTCTCCAGGCCCGCGCGCTCCGCGTCGGAGAGCGGGTAGCGCGAGGTCACTTCGGCGCGCAGCACGCCGGCCGCCTCGTCGGCGAGCAGCGCGCACTGCGCGGCCGTCTCCCCCAGCAGGCCCAGCCGGCCAGTCCTGACCAGCAGCGCGGCCAGCGCCAGCGCGCGGACGAGGTCCTTGCCGGGGCAGGCCTTCTCCAGTATCTCCAGTTTGAGCCGCACGGGCACCAGCGGCCGCGTGAGCAGCGGCAGCGCGGGCGCGACGGCCCGTTCCAGCCTCCTCAGCGCCTCCAGGCGCGCGGCGGACTCGCCCGCCGCATCAGCGGGGGACACCATGCGGCTTGGTGTCCCAGTACCGTATGACATGTAGGCGGCGGCGTAGCGCCGGGCGAGGGTCCTTTCGGAGGCTTTCATCCGGTCAGGCCTTTTTGGCCTCGAGCTCCTTTATGGCCTTGCCCACTATCTCCTCGTTCAGCCTGCGGTCCACCGAGCGGGAGAGGACCTTCTCGGCGGACATCAGCGAGAACTCGGCGAAACTGTTCCTCAGCTCGGCCGCGATCTTCTCGCGCTCGGTCTGCAGGTCGCGGGCGGCGCTCTCGAGCATGGCCGCCACGCCCTTGCGGGCGTCGTCGAGCAGCTTGACCTTGGCGCGCTCGCCTTCTTCCGTCGCCTCGCGCAGCCTGGCCTGCATCTCCGCCTTTATCCCCGCGAGACGTTCCTCTATTTCCCTGGAGGCGCGCTCGGCTTCGGCGCGCGCCTTCTCGGCGGCCTCGCGCTCGTCGCGCAGGCCCTTCTCGCGCTGCTCGGCGGCCTGCAGCACCGGCTTCCACACCGTCTTCGAAAGCAGCAGCACCAGCAGCCCGAAGATGAGCAGCGTCCAGAAGGTCAGGCCGAAATCCGGCCTTATCAGAGCTTCCATGTCCGACTCCTGTCGGCGCCGCGCGGGGACCGCCCGGCGCCGTAGTCCGTATTCTTACTTATGCGCTTCGGTCTGCGCCGGGGCCGCGCCGGTCTCGGGGGCCTTCGGCATGCCGAAGTTGAGCACCGCGAAGAGGCAGATGACCAGGGCGAAGAAGGCGATGCCTTCGATGAGCGCGGCCGCGATGATCATCGAGGTCCGCAGCTGGCCGCCGGCTTCCGGCTGCCGGGCCGTGCCTTCCATCGCGCTGGCCGCGAGCCTGCCGATGCCCATGCCGGCGCCGACCAGGGTCAGCCCCGCGCCGAGGCCGCCGCCTATGTAACCGAGTCCAAGGAACAGCATGTCGTTCATGTACGCTACCTCCGTGTCCGTCTCCGCATAAAGATCAGTGCGGGTGCATCGCCGCGCCCGTGAAGATGGCCGTCAGGAAGGTGAAGATGTACGCCTGCAGGAAGGCCACGAAGATCTCGAGCAGCGAAACGAAAAGGACCAGCACGACGGCCGCCGGGGCCGTCACGCCCACGCCCAGCCAGGGATCGACCGCGCCGAAGATGAAGATCATGCCGATGAAGGACAGGATCACTATATGGCCGGCGATCATGTTGGCGAAAAGACGGATGCAGAGCGCGAAGGTCTTGGTCACCAGACCCAGCGCCTCTATCGGGAAAAGCAGCGGGTAGAGCCAGACGGGCACGCCGGCCGGGACCAGATGCGAGACGTATCTGACCACGCCCTGCTCGCGCATGCCGGCCAGGTTGACCAGCAGGAAGGTGCAGAGGGCGAACCCGCCCGTCACGGCCAGGTTGCCCGTCGCCGTCGAGCCGAAAGGCACCATGCCGGCCAGGTTGAGCCCGAGGATGAAGACGAACAGGGTGCAGAAATAGCCGGTATAGCGCGCGCCTTTTTTGCCCATGTTCTCCACGACCACCTCGTCGCGGATGAACAGGACCAGGGCCTCGAGCATGGAACGGAACGGGGCCAGCCCGGCCGAGCGGCTGCGCCGCAGCAGCGGCAGCCCCGCGCCGAGAAGCGCGGCGACCAGGACTATCATCAGGAAATGTTTGGATACGGGAAGGCCCACGGGCCCGGCGGGCACGACGGACCAGACGTGGTCTATGATGTGATGCTCTAGGATCTCTTTGACGTCCATGGGCCCCTGGGAACGAGAATCACTTCCAGGATGAGCTGCGCGAGTATGAGCGCCGCCGCGAAAGCGACGATAATTATATATTTTTCATTGCGCAGAAGCCACAAAGCGCCGAGCAGGAAGAGCAGGCGGTAGAAAAATCCCGCGACGAAAGCGGCGAAAAAAACGGGCTGGGAGGCCGCCACGGCGCGCCGCATGACCGCCCCCGCCAGCAGGCCGTTGAAGACCCCGCAGAGCGCGCCCAGCAGCGCCGCGGAAGCGGCGGTCTCAGGCGGCGTCACCGGGGCCTCCTTTGCGCCGGGAAGCCTCTTCCCGGCTTATCGCGGCCACTTCGCGGAAGAAAAGGTAGAACCCGGCCGCCAGGCCGGCGGCGGCGCCGGCCGCGGCCAGCCAATGGCCCGTGCCCAGCCGCCGGTCGGCCAGCAGGCCCAGCCAGAAGCCCAGCCCGACCCCGGCCGCCAGCTGCAGGCCCGACTGCAGCAGACCGTAATATCCGCGTCCTTCCGTCTTCACGCGTATATTTTACACAAATGGGGCCGGGTCATCGCTCTTGACTCCCCCCGGAGGCCGGCAGTAAAGAGCCGACCCCGAAATGCTAAAATCATTGCGATGACGAAAGGTCCGAAAAAGATACTCTTCATCGATCCCGCACCCGGCGCCGAAAGCGAAATAATCCCCCTTCTCTCGGAGCGCGGCTGGCAGGTGCGGTGTTCCGGCGACCGCCAGGAGGCGATGGCCTCGCTGCAGAACTGGAAGCCCGACCTGGCGGTGCTCAATATCCTCACCGGAGCCTTCGATCCGCTCGACCTCCTCAGGGAAGTGCGCGGGAACCCTTTCACCCAGAACCAGCGCATCGTCGTCTTCTCCAGTTCGCCCAAGATAGAGGTGGTGACCGGCCCCTCGCCGCGGGTCAGCGGCTACCTCAACAAACCGATAGATTTCGAGGCGCTCAAGGAGCTCCTCCTGCGCGCCGCGGAGAAGCCCTCTCCGGACAGGCCGGTGACGGTGCTGGTCGCCGACGACGACGAGGAGTTCTCCGACCTGGTGAAGATGTTCCTGGAGACCAACCACTACCGCCCCGTCGTGGTCAACGACCCGCTGAAGGTGGTGGGGACCGCCAGGGCCGAGAAGCCCGGCGCCCTGCTGCTCGACCTCATGATGCCCGGCAAGGACGGGTTCCGCATCATGGAGGAACTGCAGGACGAGGCGGTCACGGCCCGTATCCCGGTCGTGATACTGAGCGCCCTGCGCCTGGATAATTTCCAGGAAAAGGGGATCCTGACGGGCCTGCCCGAGATAGTTTCCAGGGACATGCCCAAAGAACTGCTCCTCAAAATGATAGAGGCGCAGCTGGGCGGGCCGGAAGCGGGCGCCGGGGAGGCCGCGGCCGCGCGGCGCTCCGACAGGCCGCGCGTGCTTTTCGCCGACGACCAGACCGAACTGCTTTACCTCATGAAGGAGATGCTGGAGCAGGCCGGTTTCGAGGTCATAACGGCGGAGAACGGCGGGGAGGCGATGACGGCGGTCTTCGAGCACAACCCGGATATCGTCGTGCTCGACTACAATATGCCGGTCAAGGACGGCCTGGCCGTGGCCGAAGCCCTGAAGGAGAACCCCCTTTTCGCCCATATCCCGATAATCATCTGCACGGCCTTCAGCGAGAAGAGCACAAAGCTGCGCGGCCTGGGCATGGGCATAGACGACTACCTGATAAAACCGGTGGACGCCGACGAACTGATCGCTCGGATCCGCATGATACTCAAGCGCAACAAACAGGTGCTCGACACCAACCCCCTCTCCAAACTGCCCGGCAACCCGTCGATACAGGCCCGGGTAGAGCGCGAGATACAGAAGGGCTCGGATTTCGCCGTTCTCTACATCGACCTCGACAACTTCAAGGCCTTCAACGACTCCTACGGCTTCGAGGCCGGCGACCGCGTCATCAAGACCACGGCGAACCTGCTGGTCAAACTGACCATACAGAACGAGAACTCGGAGGATTTCATCGGCCATATCGGCGGCGACGACTTCATCGTGGTCACCACCTTCGAGAAGGCCGAGCCGCTGGCCAGGAACGTCATAGCGGCTTTCAACGAGATAGCCCCCTCCTTCTACAGCAAGGAGGACCGCGAACGCGGCGGCATAGTCTCCACCGACCGCCAGGGGAACATACGGAAATTCCCGTTCCTGACCATCTCCATAGGCGTGGTCCACAACCGCCTGAGGCCGCTGGTCTCCTTCGCCCAGGTCAGCAACATAGGGACCGAGCTCAAGAAGTTCGCCAAGGCCGGCGCGGGCGGCAACTACACCATAGACCGCCGCAAGGACTGAGGTCCTTTCCGGACGCGAAAGAGAAGGGCCGCGCAGCGCGCGGCCCTTTCATTTCCGGGGAACGACGGTCAGATACTGAGGATGGTGGGCTCGGGGATATCGTTCTCGTCCGGGTAGTAGACCGCGGGAACGAACGCCCCGCCCTGCTCGCCGGGCCTGTATACGGCCGGGACCACTCCGGAATCCCTCAGGCTGGGGGCCCGCATGGGGACATTGCGTTTTTCCGCCTCCAGCAGCGCCCTCTCGAATTCGGTGACGGGCAGGAAGTCCTTGAGTCTCCCGATCAGCGTGACGTCCTCGCCGCGGCCCTCGTCCTGGCCCAGGACATAGGTCTCGCCCGGAGAGTAGCCGCCGGGGCGGCGGGGATCGTAATACACGGTCCCGTCCGACTCGGTATGGATATAATCGGTGCCGCCGCGGGTCAGCACGCCCTCGATCATCATCGTGTCCGCGTTGAAGACCGGGCTCCCCGAGTTGCCTTTGAAAGTGTCCAGGTCGCTTACGAAAAAGCCCTTGTCGGCGTGGACCCGGCGGATCGTGGCGCTGCCGGCGATCTTGACCGGCATGCCGCTGGGGTAACCGATGGCGAACAGCCTGGCGCCGGCCGCGGGGGCGGCGCCGCGGTTCACGGCCAGCGGGAAGCGCTCCGCGGGCACTTTGCGGTTCAGCCGGATCACGGCGTAATCCGCGCCGTCCTTGTCGTACCTGGCCGAGACCAGCTCCTTGAAAGCGAAAACGTTTTCGGCGGGCACCTCGGTCGGGAAGGCGCCGGCCCGGGTCACCGCGTAGCCAAAAACGAATACGGTGTCCCGGTAACTGATATTGGTATCCTCGGGCGCGTACTCCGTGAAGCAATGCGCGGCGGTGACCACCAGGTCCTCGCCCGCCAGGAAGGAGGAGCAGAAGGAACCGAAAGGCTGGTCCCCGTAGCGCTCATCCTCGCCCAGATTGAACTTATCGCGTATCGTCCGGCCCAGGTCTATGGAGGCGTTGCCGCTGGCGGGGTCCAGCCTGACGTCGCGGGCGCGGAACAGGGCCGCCGTGGAATCGGCCAGGCGCTGATAGACCGGGTCCGCCTCGTAATAGTCCGCGCGGTTGTCCTCGCCGTAGACGGCTATCGGGACGATATTCGCGCCGTAGCCCGTTCGCTGTTCCGCCGGGAGGGCGCCGGGGAAAAGCAGCATCGCGGCCGGGAAAGCCGCCTTTATGGTCGTTTTCGCGTTCATGGCACCCTCCTTTCCTTGAAAGTTCCCGCTGGTATAGTGTGGCACGGAGGTTGACCAAAATCAAGTCCCCCGGGGCCCACCCCCTCCTGGGCCCTTGGACCCATATGAACACCGAATTTCCCCGCCCCATTAAGGAGACAACCGGGGGAGGCGCGCCATGCCCCCGGAATAAATCTCCTTATGGGGACGGTAAAATGAAGAACCGCCGCCAGCTCGCGCGGACGGCGGTTCGCCTTAAGTCGCGAAAATTACTTCGCGTTCTTGCCTATGATCTTGGCCAGGTCGAACATGGTGACCTGCTTCTTGCCGGCGAACAGCTTCAGCAGCTTCTCATCGGCGTTGATGCAGCGCTTGTTCTTCTTGTCCTGCAGGTTGTTCTTCTTGATGTAGGCCCACAGTTTCTTCACGATCTCGGTGCGGGGCATCGGCTTGTTGCCGACGACGGCGCCCAGGGTCTCGTTCGGGGTGATAGGGGCCATGAACTTCGAATTAGCTTTGGCAGCGGGCATTTACTTCCTCCTAGTGGATGACTGCTTTACCGCGTAACATATTAACCTATTTCCCCTCGGGTCTGTCAATAGGATTTCCAAGGGAGAACCAGCGGGGCTTGTGGAGCAGCGTGACCGAACTTTCGGGGCCCAGCCAGCCGGCCCTTGTGCGCACGCGGGCCGAGAGAATATTGAAGCCGGGCTCCAGGCGGCCCATGAGCCGGGCCGGGGCCTTCGTCCAGGGTCCGTCGTTGAAACGGAAGAGAAAGGACTCCAGGTCCGGGGCCCCCTCCGCGACGAGGGCGATACGGACGGTCCCGTCCGGGTCCGTCCCGGCTACGTTTATGACGGCCTGGTTCACCGGCCTTTCATAGACCCGGGGATCGTCCAGCACCGGCCAGGCCGCGAACTTCTCTTTCGCGAAAGCGTCGTTGAAGGAAACGATCGTGTGGACATACGCGACTTCGCTGGCGCCGCCGCCTATGAGCGGGTAGCGGGTGATATCGGCCGACTTCACCAGTTTCTCCTGGCGGCCGCCGCGGTCCACCGTGACGGGATTTTCCAGCTGGTTGCTGCGCAGGTAAAGCGCGTATTTCCGGTAAAGCCCCAGGTCCTTCTTTTCCGCGCGCTCCTTCTTCCAGTCGGAACCGACCTTGAAGACCTCGTCCTCTTCGCCGTTCCAGTGGACCTCGCAGAGCTCGCGGGCGTTGAGCGGCGTCCCGTCCCTCTCGTAATGCAGGTCGACGTAAGGGTCCATCGCTATCCACTTGCCCAGTTCGTCGGACCAGACCTCGGTCACGAAATGCCCGACTATGTCGATATAGCGCGCGTGCAGGCCCAGCGACATGGCGGCCTGCGCGAAGACCACGCCGTACTGCGCGCAGAAACCGCGGTTGCCCTTGCGGGCGAGGTCGAGGATCTCGAGCGCGTCCCAGGGCGGGTAGCGGAACTTCGAGCCCGGTTCCCATTGCCGCCTGGCCCAGCCGCGCAGCGCGACGATGGTCTCGAGCTGGCTGCGGCCCTTCTTCAGGTCCTCCAGCTTCTCGCGTTCGCGCAGCCGCTTAAGCGAAGGGTGGGAGAAGTCCTCCTCCACCGCCTGGTGGCTGGCCACGGACCAGCGGCCATTGTTCTCCGAGACCTTTATAACGAAGCCCCAGCGCGCGAAAAGCAGCAGCGCGCCGGCTAAAATGACGGCCGGGACCGCGTATTTGAAGCGCGGTCCCGGCTTTACCTCCGGCTGGGGTTTGCTCTTTTTGGACACTGTCCTGTCAGACCTTGGGGCCGGCCCCCAGTATGGCCTTATTGGTCACGCCGAACTTGCCGAAGTTGGCGGCGAAGAGGCCGGCCAGCTCTTTCAGTTTCGCGTCGTAGGCTTTCTTATCGGCCCATGTCCTGCGCGGGTTGAGCACCTCGGCCGGCACGCCGGGACAGCGCGCCGGTATGCCGAAACCGAACACGGGGTCCTTGGCGAATTTAACCCTGGCCAGCTTACCGTCCAGCGCGGCGTTGAGCAGCGCGCGGGTGTGCTTTATGCTCATGCGTTTGCCGACGCCGTAAGGGCCGCCGCAGAGGCCGGTGTTTATCAGCCAGCACTGCGCGCCGTGCTTCTTCATCTTCTTCTCCAGCAGCTCGGCGTACATCGAGGGGTGGTGAAGCATGAAAGGAGCGCCGAAGCAGGTGCTGAAGGTGGCCTTGGGCTCCTTGATGCCCATCTCGGTATTGGCGACCTTGGCGGTGTAGCCGCTGATGAAATGGTACATCGCCTGCGCGGGGGTGAGCCTGGAGATGGGCGGCAGCACGCCGAAGGCGTCGTAGGTCAGCATGACTATGTTCTTCGGGTGCGGGAAGGCCGGGCCCTTGATGGAATTGTCGATGAATTCCAGCGGGTAGGCCGCGCGGGTGTTCTCGGTCAGCGAATTGTCGTCGAGGTTCAGCCGCCGGGTCGTCCCGTCGTAAACGACGTTCTCGAGTATCGTGCCGAAACGGCCGGTCGCCGCGTGGATCTGCGGCTCGGCCTCGGGGTTGAGGTTTATCACCTTGGCGTAGCAGCCGCCCTCGAAGTTGAAGATGCCGTTGTCGCTCCAGCCGTGCTCGTCGTCGCCGATGAGCCGGCGCAGCGGGTCGGAACTCAGCGTGGTCTTGCCGGTGCCGCTGAGGCCGAAGAAGATAGCGGTGTCCTTCTTTTTCCCGAGGTTGGCCGAGCAGTGCATCGGCATCACGCCCTTGAGCGGCAGCAGGTAGTTCATGACGGTGAAGACCGCCTTCTTTATCTCGCCGGCGTAGGCCGTGCCGCCGATGAGGACCGTTTTCCGCTCGAAATTAAGGAGTATGAAGGCGGAACCGCGCGTGCCGTCTATCTGCGGCATCGCGGTGAAACCGGGCACGCAGATAACGGTGAAATCGGGAGCGAAGGAGGCCAGTTCCCCGGGCTCCGGCTTTATCAGCATATGGCTGGCGAAGAGGCCGTGCCAGGCCAGCTCGGTGTAAACGCGCACGGCCAGGCGGTTCTTCGGGTCGGAGCCGGCGTAACAGTCGCGCGCGTAGACGTCGCGCTTGGACAGGTAGAACTCGACCTTCCTGAAAAGGGCCTCGAACTTTTCGTCGTCCATGGCGACGTTCTGGTCGCTCCACCAGACGTTCTTGCCGGTGGAAGCGTCCTTTATGACGAAGCGGTCCTGCGGAGAGCGGGCCGTGTGCTTGCCGGTGCGCGCGCAGAGCGCGCCGCCGGCGGTGATGGCGGCCTCCTTGCGGGCTATGGCGTGCTCGTAAAGTTCGGGGGTCGAAAGGTTCAGATGCACCTTGCCGGAGGTCTTGATACCGTTCATGCTCTTCTCCTGTACAGGCGTTTCCGCGGACATGTTTTTCTCCTTTAAGCGCGCCGCCCTCAGTCGAGGACCTTCCTGATGCGCGACACTCCCTCTATGATATCCTTCTCCGCGCCGCAGTAGCTCAGGCGCAGGTGGCCTTCCAGGCCGAACTCGACGCCGGGCACGGCCACGACCATGGCCTTCTCCAGCAGCATATTGGAAAGTTTCGTGGAATCCTTGTCGTAGGCGCTGAAATCGGGGAAGCTGTAGAAGGTGCCCTGCGGTTTGTGCAGCTTCACCTTCTTCAGTTTCGCGAGCTCCGCGACCATGACGTCCCGCTTCCCTTCCAGCCCCTTGCGCAGCTTCTCCACGAACTCCCCGCTCTCGGCCAGCGCGCCGGCGGCCGCCGCCTGGCTGAGCGCGGAGGGACAGGAGGTGACCTGCGCCTGCACCTTGACCATCGCCTTGGTCAGCGGGGCCTGGGCCACGCTCCAGCCGATGCGGAAGCCGGTCATCGAGAAGGTCTTGGAAACCCCGTTTATGGAGACGATTATGGATTCGTCCGGCGGTTTCTTGGAGAAAGCGAAGGCCGAAGGAGCCTTCTTCCCGTCGAAGACCAGCCTGTTGTAGATATCGTCCATCATCAGCCAGACGCCGCAGCGCTCACAGAGCTCCACGAGTCCTTTTATGAAATCCTCGCTGAAGACGGCGCCGGAAGGGTTGTTGGGGCTGTTGAGCATGACCGCCTTGGTGTGCTGATTGAAGGCGGCCTTGAACTGCTCGAGGGTGGGCACCACGGTCCCCGGTTCCGGCCTGATGATCACCGGCTCGCCGCCGGCCATCCGCACCATCTCCGGGTAGCTGACCCAGTAGGGCGCGGGGAAGATGACCTCGTCGTCCGGGTTCACCACGGAGAGGAGAAAATTGTAGATGGCCTGCTTGGCGCCCGACGATACCACGATATTGCCGGCGGCGGGCCTCATGCCGTAATGCTTTTCCGTGTACGCGGCTATGCCGGCCTTCAGGTCGGCCACGCCGGAAGTGGCCGTGTAGCGGACATACCGGGAATCGAGCTTCTTGAGGGAGGCGGCATAGGCGCCGTCGGGGATCTTCTCCTCCGGCTCGCCGCCCCCGAGATGTATCACGGGTTTGCCCTCGGCCTTGAGATTATTGGCGAGCTCGTTGAGGCGCAGGGTGGCGGACTGCCCCAGGGAAAGAGCCATTTTGCTCAATTGCATTGTCCCTCCGGGTAAACAAAAGAAGAAAGGCGCGGGCCGGAATCGAACCGGCGATGACAGTTTTGCAGACTGTTGCCTTACCACTTGGCGACCGCGCCGTCACATAAAATATAGCAAAAAAGCCCCCCCGGGGTCAGGTCTTTGCTTCCGGCCCGGCGCAACCGCCGCTCAGACCCAGGTCTCGGACTTTATGCCGCCCTGTATGCCAATGACCACGTGCTTGACCGGCACCTTGCGCGAGGCCGCGCCGGCGGCCTTTCTGGACAGGGCCAGCAGCCCGCCGCAGCACGGGACCTCCATGGTCACCACGGTCAGCGTGTTTATCTCCGCGTCGTCTATGAGGGACTGCAGCTTTTCGGCGTAGATATCCAGGCCGTCGTCGAGCTTGGGGCAGGCTATGACCAGCGACCTGCCCTTTATGAAGTCCTCGTGGAAATTGCCGTAGGCGTAGGCTGTGCAGTCGGCCGCCACCACCACGTCGGCCTTGTGAAAATACGGCGCCCCGGGGCTGGCCAGGTGCAGCTGCACCGGCCACTGGCGCAGGCGCGAAGGGGCCGGACCCGCCGGGCCGGTCTCCCCGGCGCGGCCGCCGCGCAGGTCCATGGTCCGCCCCCCCGGGCAGCCGCAGGGCTCATGGGTTTTCTTTCCTTTCATCTCTTCCTCCAGCGGGTTCTTTATCCCTTTCTCTTCCAGGTAGGCCAGGGCCTGCTTCAGGTAAGTTTTCTGGCCGTGGTCCTTCAGGTGCTTAAGATGCGCCTTTATGGTATTGGCGCCGTGCTTCACTATGGCTTCCATCGCCTGCCGCTCGTCGTATTCGGCCGCCTCCCTCTTCTCGATCCTTATCGCCCCTCTCGGGCATTCGCCTATGCAGGCGCCCAGCCCGTCGCAGAGTATGTCGCTCACCAGCCGCGCCTTGCCGTCTATGACCTGCAGCGCCCCTTCCGGGCAGCCGGTCACGCACAGCCCGCAGCCGTCGCATTTCCCCTCGTCTATGGCAATAATGTCCCTTTTCCTTTTCATAAAGCCTCCGTAGTCAGCTCAGGTCCGCCAGCGTGACCCGCCGGACCTCGTCCAGAACTTTCCTTTCGATGGCGGCCACGCGGCCGCGCAGCAGGCAGGTCCTGTGGTTATGGCACAGGGCGCCGCCGAAAACGCAATCGTTGAATTTGAGCGGTCCGCGCACCGCCGCGATTATGTCGCCCAGGCTTATCCTCCGCGGCGGCCGGGCCAGGACGAAACCTCCGCCCCTGCCCCTGGACGACCTGGTGATGCCGCCGCGCGACAGGGCCTGCATTATCTTGCGCAGCACCGGCCGCGGGACGCCGGCGGGGCCCGCCAGCCCGGCCGCGGAAAGGCCTCCGCCGGCGCGGGCGACGGCCGCCAGCGCCCGGACCGCGTAATCCACTTCCCTGGTGATGAGCTTCATGCTTAAATGATACAAGTTTAGTATCATTCAGTCAAGGACCGGCGGCGGGCCTTCTTTCCCCCCGCGCCCGCCGTATTTGTATAATTTCAGGGCCGTTCTTTTAATCCTTCGGATGGAGGGGTTCATGAAGACTTTATCGCTGTTGTTGATAGCCGTCTGCGCGGCCCCGGCCGCGGCGGACACGATACTCCTGAAGGACGGTACGCGTCTCGAAGGGGTCATCGAGGGGGAGATGGACGACGCCTCGCTGATCAGGACCAAGTACGGCTCGCTGACCGTCAAGAAGACCGAGATACGGGAGATAAAGCCCGAGGAGAAGGCGGCCGAGACCCCGGCCGCTACGGCTGGCGCCGCCTCCTCCACGGGGGCGCCCGTCGCCGTATCCACCCCCGCCGCGGCCGCAGAGCTCTCCGGCGCCGTCCCCTCCATGACCTTCGCGACCGTGGCAACGGGTACTTCCGCCGTCCAGAAGATATATTCCGAGAACGGCGTTATCACGGCCACCGAGACCTGGTCCGCCTCCGGGGAACTTATTTCGCGCGAGGGGACCGTGAAGGACGGGGTATGGAAGGAATTCCATCCGGACGGCAAGGTCAGGACCGAGAAGACGGTCCTTGGCGGCGTCCATAACGGCCCGCTGCGCACCTACTATCCCTCCGGCGCCCTGCAGACCGAAGCGAACTATCTGGCCGGCCGGCTCAACGGGACGATGATCACCTACACGGAGGACGCCGCGCCGCTGTTCGAGCAGAACTTCGTCGACGGCAAATTGCACGGCCTGGTCAGGGAGTTCAACCCCGACGCTTCCGTAAGATCGGAGACGCTCTACGCCGCCGGCATTCCGGTACAGGGTCAGGCGGCGGCGCAGGCCGCGGCCCCCGCCCGGGCCCCTTCGGCGCCGGCGCCGGCCGCCGCCAAGCCGGCGGCCTCTCCCTACACGGTCAAGTCGCAGCCGCTGGCCCGCGGCGAGCGCTACTCCTTCCATTACGAGAACCGCTACAAGGGCCGGGTGATACTGGACGCCTCGTTCAACCTCACCTCGCTGAGCGGCAGCCTGCCGGACGGCATCGCCGTCTTCTACGGCCCCGACGGCTCCCCGGAAAAGGAATTCGTCTTCTCGGACGGCAAACTGGAAAGCCTCAAGGTCCACGGCCCCGCCGCCGCCGAATACCGCTACGAAAAAGGCAAAGCGATCAAGAAGTAAGTAACCGCGGCCCGCTCCGGGGGCGATAAAAAAGCCGTCCGCGGCAAGCGGACGGCTTTTAATATGACTGCCCCCGGTAGGACTTGAACCTACGACCCATCCGTTATGAGCGGATTGCTCTAACCGACTGAGCTACAGGGGCAAAATCCGTACAAAGAACTACCGGGAGCCTATTCTACCAATTTTAGGCCAGCCCGGGAACCTCAATGCTTGTGCGGTTCGCAGGCGTCCATGCCGAACAGCGGCTTGCCGTCGGCGAAGGGCGAGATCTCGCGCAGCCGCTCTATAACCGGCGGCACCTCGCGCAGCACCGCGTCCACGTCCTCGTCCGTGCTGTAGACGCTCAAGGAGAAACGGATGGTGCCGTGAGCGTAGGTCTGCGGCACGCCCATCGACATCATCACGTGCGAAGGCTCCAGCGAGCCGGAGGTGCAGGCCGAGCCCGAGGAGGCGCAGATGCCCTTCTCGCTGAGCATGATGAGGATGGACTCGCCTTCCACATATTCAAAGCCGATATGGGAGGTGTTGGGCAGGCGATCCGCGCCGCCGCCGTTGACGCGCGCGTTCTTCACGGCTTTCAGCAGCCCCTGCTCCAGCCGGTCGCGCAGGGCCTTCACGCGGCCGTTCTCCTCGCCCATCTTTTCCAGCGCCAGCTCGGCCGCCCGGCCGAGGGCCACTATGTAAGGGACGTTCTCCGTGCCGGCCCGCCGGCCGCGCTCCTGGTGGCCGCCCATCAGGAAAGGCGAGAACCGCGTGCCCTTCTTTATGTAGAGCGCCCCGATGCCCTTGGGCGCGTGCAGCTTGTGGCCCGAAAGCGAAAGCATGTCTATCTTAGATTCGGCCAGGTTTATCGGGACTTTACCGACCGCCTGCACCGCGTCCGTGTGGAACAGCGCGCCGCGGCTGTGGGCTATGCGGGCCGCGTCCTCGACCGGGAAAACGACGCCGGTCTCGTTATTGGCCCACATGACGCTGACTATCGCGGTATCCGGGGCGAGCGCGGCCTTCAGTTCGTCCAGGCTCAGGCGCCCTTCGGCGTCCACGCCGAGATAGGTGACCCGGTAGCCCTGGGTCTCGAGATATTTGCAGAGATTGAGCACCGCGGGATGCTCGACCTTCGTGGTTACGAGGTGCTTCTTCTCGGGGAAGGCGCGCAGCGCCGACCAGATGGCCGTGGAGTCGCTCTCGGTGCCGCAGGAGGTGAAGAGTATCTCCTCCGGCCCGGCGCCCAGCAGGCGCGCCACGCTCTCGCGGGCGCGGTCGAGGTACTTCTGGTTGGTGCCGCCGAAGAAATGCATGCTCGACGGGTTGCCGTAGAGCTCGCCGAAGAAAGGCTTCATCGCCTCCTCCACCTCGGGGGCGACCCGGGTGGTGGCGTTATTGTCGAGATAATGGACCTTGTCCGTCATTCGGCCTCTATGATAAGGGAAGGGTCGACCTTCTCTTTGAGTTCCTTCTCCACCACGTTCTTGAGCGTGGCGCCGGAGGAGGGGCAGCCGTGGCACATGCCCAGGAAACGCAGCTTGACCTTGGGCCCTTCCAGGTCGATGAGCTCTATCCAGCCGCCGTCGCGCTTGAGCTTGGGGTTGACGTCCTCGGAGAGCACCTTCTCTATGTGCTTTATCTTCTCGACCACGGTCATCCTGGAGAAGTCGCGATGCTCCTCCTGGTCCCAGTAGTCCTTGATGAGCTTGTCTATCTCGCCCAGGCACTGCCGGCAGCCGCCGCCGGCCTTGGTGAAGTTGGTGACTTCCTCGACGGTCCTGAGCTTGTTGACCTTTATAGCCTTGAGGATGACCGACTCGGTCACGTTGAAGCATTTGCAGACGACGCGCTCGTTCTCGCCGATTATGACCTTCTCGGCCTTGCCGCCGCGGTAATTCTTGATGGCGGCCTCGAGGGCCTCCATGCCCATGACCGAGCAGTGCATCTTCTCGCTGGGCAGGCCGCCGAGGAACTCGGCGATGTCCTGGTTGGTGATCTTCGCGGCCTCGTCGAGGGTCCGGCCTTTGACCATCTCGGTCAGCGCCGAGGAGGAGGCGATGGCGCTGGCGCAGCCGAAGGTCTTGAACTTGGCGTCCATTATCTTTTCGGTGGCCTTGTCTATGCGCAGCGTCAGCTTGAGCGCGTCGCCGCAGACTATGCTGCCTATTTCGCCGACCGCGTCGGGGTTCTCTATCTCGCCGACGTTCTTGGGATTCTTGAAATATTCGTAGACCTTCTCGGTGTACTGCCACATAAGCGTCTCCTTACCCCTCTTATATTATATCACCTTGCGGCGGGAACACCAGATAGTTCAGCGACAGGGCCCAAGGGGACGGGCATCCTGGATGTGCGTCGGTGCGGCCTTCGTCACTCCGCGATGATTTTCAGGGTTTTCAGGGCTTCCGCGTTCTCGACCTTGTCCTTGGCCCGGAAATAAAGCGTATGTTCGCCCGGGGTGAAGGAGAGAGGCGCTGAGTATAAGTCAAGCCCCACCAGGTCCTGCTCCGTTTCAGAGACCGGAGGGAACTCATCGACGCTATACTCTATACCCATAACCCCGGCCCCTTTCCCGGGGCCGGACGGGTCCCGGGCTTCGAGCCGCACGACCCCTCCTTTCTTCAAACGGCATTTCCCGTCCCTCAGCTCGCCATTTTCGACGAGGACTTCGGTCTCGGGCGCCGTCTTGTCGACATAGAAACGGACGCTCTTCGTCTCTTCGAAGTTCCCCCAGTGATCCGCGGACAGATAGTGAAGATCGTGCGCGCCCTCGGGCAGGGACAGGGGAAAGACCCCGCCGATCACCCCGCAATAGGGCCTCGAGGAAAGTCCGGGTCCGGGGTCGGCATCTTCGCCGCCGGGAAAGAACTTCCGGTGCTTCTGGAAATAAAGGTATTCCCCGTCCAGGCACGGGGCAATATCGTGGTCGATGGAGTAATACCCTCTGGCGGGCCCGGAAACATCCCCGCATTTGGTCCGATCGTCGGCGGAAAAGTCGACCAGCGTGCCAACGGAAACAAAGACCGTTCCGTCCCCCTCCCTCGTGTACGAGGGACCGATGAGGCTCATTTCCGTTTTCGGCGGCGTAACGTCGTCGAACGGCACCATAAGGCCCACGGTTGCACCCCTATCAAGAACCGCCTTTTTTTTAAAGAGAGCGGACTCCATCTCTTTCCTGGACGAAATGCGCACGGCATACCGGATCTCGGTCTCCGAAGGGACGCAATACGCGATATGCGGCGTGCCCCCGCCATCGACCGCAAGATCTATTCCCTTGGGCGCCGCGACCGAAGGATCGACCGTCTGCGTTTCAAATACCCCGTTCTTCATGACCGCGAGCAGAAGACTCTTCTTCTGTGCGTCGTAATAGACGATAGAGGCAGCGGATGAAGTGGACAATGTTAAAGCGCTGTACTCTCCCCCCCCGGGGCCGGCCGCGCTTACCAGCGTGGTACGCCAACTCCCGCCTGTTTTTCGGGAGTACCAGAGTTTCGCATCGGAATCGTAATAAGAGACATGCGGAGATCCCGCCGCATCCACCGCCATGGACAGAGAGGACCCGCTGCTCACGATCGACGGCAATTCCTCCACGTTCACCTCCCCCCCGCCGATCAGGGCGTACTTCGCCCGTTTCCTGACCGCGTCATAGTAAACGATATGGGCCCTGTCCAAGTGATCCACCTTCAGGACATTAAAGGTCCCGGCATCTCCTTTCGCATCGATGTCGCGTAAGACCCATTCTTTCTTCTCCCATGGCTTCCCCTTTAAATACCCATAAACCAGAGCCTTTCTTTCCTCATCATAGAAAGACAGGTGAGAGCGATTATAGGAATCGATGGCCAGGGAAATATGACCGCACATGCCGCTGTACCCATCGACCTTCGGAGGGACCTTCGAGGGACCGCCGCAGTACTTGTACTCGTTGTAATAGATCCCCCCGGTCGAAGGGGAGCAAAACACGTCCCGCGGCGGGCCGAGACGACTGTCCGCGATCGAATAACTCCGGGGACTAGCCTTGGACGATGGCCATAAGTATGGAGAAAAGACCCAGACACCCGAGTTCCTCCGGAAAGTGTACACAAGTCCGTTCCCCTCGTTCAGCGCGTGTATGATCGGGGTTTCGATACTCTCCGGGAAAAGACGCACCTCGCCGCACTCAAAAATATTATCCCGGGTCGGGATCTGCAAACTCCAGTATCGATAGCCCGCGGCGTAAGCGTTTTCCGCTTCTATTATTTTTTTGAGGTATTCCTGCTCGACATAGTGCCATTTTATGGGATGGAATCCGCCCGGCACATACCATGGCTGCCTGGTGAAGTATTCGTTTAATTCGGGATCCTTGAAAATATAACCGGCCCGGGCATAGACCTCGTTCCTAAGGAGCCTGAGTTCCGCCGTCGTTTTATCTGAAAGGTCGGTTAAAGTGTACTCGTACTGCCATCGGGCATACGCCCGGCCCGGAAAGATCATCCCCCCCATAAGCGTCGCGTAAAACAACTTCCACAGGATCGACACTCCCCCGCCTCCAGCGCGGCCTTCGGTTCGTTCTATTGTCACAAGTCCCCCCCGGGATCCCTGAAAAAGGAATATTTTTTGCGCGGAAGATCTTATTTGTCCGACTTACCAGACCCGATGTTTATGTAAAGACAGGGATCAGACCCAGGGGCAGGCGGCGAAGTGGCCGGGTGACTTTTCCTGGAGCTCGGGCACGCGGTGGGCGCACTCGGGCCTGGCTATGGGGCAGCGCGTGCGGAAGCCGCAGCCCGAAGGCTTGTTGAGCGGGCTGGGCACGTCGCCCTTGAGGATGATGCGTTCCGCGCGGGTCTTATGAGGGTTCGGCTGGGGCGCCGCGGAGAGCAGCGCCCTGGTGTAGGGATGTATCGGCTTCTTGTTGACCTCGTCGCTGGTGCCGAGCTCCACCATGTTGCCGAGATACATGACGGCGATGCGGTCGCTGATATGCTCCACGACAGCCAGGTCGTGAGCGACGAAGAGGTAGGTAAGCTTGAACTCGTCCTGCAGGTCCTGCAGAAGGTTTATGATCTGGGCCTGGATGGATACGTCCAGCGCGGAAACCGGCTCGTCGGCTATTATGAAAGCGGGGTTGGTCGCCAGCGCGCGGGCCAGGCCTATGCGCTGCCGCTGGCCGCCGGAGAACTCGTGCGGGTAGCGCGAGGCGTAGGCGGCGCGCAGACCGACCTTTTCCAGCAGCCAGGCGACCTTCTCCTTCTTCTCCTTGCGCCGCATGTCCGGCTTGTGGATATCGAGCGGCTCCTCGATTATGGCCTCCACCGACATGCGCGGGTTGAGCGAGGAATAGGGGTCCTGGAAGACCATCTGCATGCGGGAGCGGAAAGGCCGCATCTCCCCGCGGGGCAGGTTGGCGATATTGGTCATCCGCCCCAGTTTGTCCGGGAACATCACCGAACCGGCGGTGACCGGCGCCAGGCTGATGAGCGCCTTGCCGACGGTCGTCTTGCCGCAGCCGCTCTCGCCCACCATCCCCAGCGTCTCGCCGGGCTTCATGGCGAAAGAAACGCCGTCCACGGCCTTGACCTCGCCTATCTTCTTGAGGAAAAGCCCGCCGTGTATCGGGTAATGGACCTTGAGGTCCTTGACCTCCAGGATATTGGAAGGAGGAAGCTTGTCGCTCATGATGCGGCCTCCTTGCGCGCCTTGCAGAGATGGCAGCGCACCTGCCTGCCCGGGGCGACTTCCACCAGCTCCGGCTCGGTCTCGCGGCAGATATCCATGACCCGCGGGCAGCGCGTATTGAACTTGCAGCCCTTCGGGAAGCTGAAAATGTCGGGGACCATGCCCTCGATGACCGGCAGCCGCTCGAGGCCCTCGTTCTTGAAGCCCGGCAGCGAGCGCAGCAGGCCTATGGTGTAGGGATGCATCGGCTCGTCGAAGAGCGGCTTCACCCCGGAGATCTCCTGTATCCTGCCGCCGTACATGACGGCCACGCGCTGGCAGGTCTCGGCGACGACGGCGAGGTCGTGCGTGATGAGCAGTATGGCCGCGTCGCGCGTCTTCTTCTTGACCTCGAGCATGAGGTCGAGTATCTGCGCCTGTATCGTGACGTCCAGCGCGGTCGTCGGCTCGTCGGCGATGAGCAGCGCCGGGTCGGAGGCCAGGGCCATGGCTATCATCACGCGCTGGCGCATGCCGCCGGAGAACTGGTGCGGGTAGTCCTTGAGGCGGTCCTTGGGGGACGGGATCCCCACCAGGCCCAGCATCTCCACCGCGCGGGCCTCCACCTGCTTCTCGGTCAGGTCCTGGTGGAAGCGGATGGCTTCCTTGAGCTGCCAGCCGACGGAGAAGACCGGGTTGAGCGAGGTCATCGGCTCCTGGAAGATCATCGAGATGTCCTTGCCGCGTATCCCGCGCATCTCGGGGTAAGAGAGCTTGAGCAGGTCCCGGCCGCGGAAGAGGATCTCGCCTTTGGTTATGCGGCCGGGCGGGTCCGGGATGAGGCGCAGGATGCTCAGCGCGGTGACGGACTTGCCGCAGCCGCTCTCGCCGACCAGTCCCAGCACTTCGTTCTCGTTGATATGGAAATCGACGCCGTTGACGGCCTTGGCCGTCCTGTCCTCGATATGGAAAACGGTCTCGAGGCCCTTTACTTCGAGCAGCTTTTTCTTTCCGGCGGACATCAGCGCAACCTCGAGAAGACCTTGGGATCGAAAGCCTCGCGCACGGCCTCGCCTATCTGCACCACCAGGAACAGCGTTACGGCCAGCGCTATGGACGGCGTAAGGATCAGGTTCGGGTAATATTTAAGGTACTGCATGCCCTGGTTCAGCAGCGAGCCCCAGCTGGGCGTGCCCACGGGCAGCCCGAAGCCGAGGTAATCGAGCGAGACCAACGACCCTATGAAGGCCACTATTGAGAACGGAGCGAAGGTGACCACGGGGACCAGCGAGTTGGGCAGGATATGCTTCATCATGACCGACCAGTCGGTCGCGCCCATCGCCTCGGCCGCGTGGACATAATCGCGGGCCTTCTCGCGGTAGAACTCGCCGCGCATGTAATAGGTCATGCCTATCCAGGCCTGCAGCACGATGAGCAGGCCGGCCAGCAGCCAGAAAGTAGGCTGGATAATGGAGGCGATTATCATTATCGTGAACAGGAACGGTATCGATCCCCAGATCTCGATAAAGCGCTGTATGACTATGTCCACCCAGCCGCCGAAATAGCCCATGACGCCGCCGACTATGATGCCGATGACATACCCCGTGAAGGACACCATCAGGGCGAAGGACAGCGAGATGCGGAAGCCGTAGACCAGCTGCGCCAGGACGTCCGCGGCGGAATCGTCCACGCCGAGTATGTGCTGGCGGCTGGGCGGGTAAGGCGGGCTGCCGGTCCTGTCGAGCAGGTGCTCGGTCGGGGAATACGGGTAGAGCGGCATCAGGATGAAGGCCCTGCCCGCCGCGAAAGACTCCCTGGCGCCGCGGAGCAGGGAGATGTCGGCCTCTATGGCCGGCAGTATCTCCCCGAGGTCCGCGAAGTCCTGCTTCTCTTCGGCGGTGGAAAGCTTCCGGGAGCGGTAGCCGGCCAGCTGCTCTTTCATGTCGGAGAGCTCCGCCTCCAGCGCGGCGATCTGGCCGTCGAAGACGGCGGGGTCCTTTTTCGCGGCGGCGAAAAGGCGGTAGTCCACCTGCCCGTCGCCGACCTGGCCGAACTCGTTCTGCACGTCTATCCGGCTGAGATCGGCGAAGAACAGGAACTTGTCCGCCCAGTCCCGGAAAGCGGGGAAGGCGATATTGCCCTCGTAGCGGATGACCAGCGGCTTGTCGTTGACCAGGAACTCGAGGAAGAAGGAGGTCACGAAGAGCGTGGTTATGATAAGGAAGGAATAATAGCCGCGCTTCATGGTCCTGAAGCGCTTGACGCGCTTCTGCCAGTGGGGGGCCGGCTTCATGTCGAAACCGAGGGCCTTGCCGGCGCGGACGACCAGGGCCGGCAGCGCCCTGTGGGTCAGCAGGTAGCCGGCGTAGAATACGAGGGCGGCGCCTATGAACTTGAGTATCATTTGCCGAACCTTATCCGCGGATCGATGAGCGCCCAGATCACGTCGGAGAATATGTTGCCGGTCAGGCGTATCAGCACGCCGAACACCAGTATTCCCAGTATGACCGGGTAATCGCGCTGTATGATAGAAGTGTAGCCCAGCAGGCCCATGCCGGGGATATTGCAGGTCTTCTCTATAAGGAAGGAGCCCGCGAAAAGCACGCCTATGGCCTGGCCGATGCCGACGGTGAGCGGGATCAGCGAGTTGCGCATGGCGTGGACGAAGATGACGCGCTTCTCGGAGAGCCCCTTGGCGAAGGCCGTGCGGACATAGTCCGCCCCGAGGTTGTCGAGCAGCGAGTTCTTCATCAGTATCGTCATCGAGGCGAAGCCGCCTATCAGGTAGCCGATGATCGGCACTATCGTGTGATGCAGCTGGTCGAGCACCTTGCCGAAGAAGGAAAGCTCGGCCCAGTTCTCCGAGCGGAAGCCGCCCAGCGGCACCAGGTCCCAGAAACTGCCGCCGCCGAACATCACAAGCAGCAGCAGGCAGGCCACGAAGCCCGGGATGGAATAGCCGATGAAGACGATCACCGACGTCGCCGTATCATAGCCGGTCTTGTGCTTTATCGCCTTGCTGACGCCCAGCGGCACGCATACTATCCAGGAGGCGAAATAGCCGATCAGGCCGAAATAGACGGAGATGGGGAACTTGGAGATGATGACGTCGAGCACCGGGTCGCCGTGTATGTAGGAGCGGCCGAAATCCAGCCGCATTATGCCCCAGAGCCAGCGGGCATAGCCCTCGGGAATGCTCTTGTCGAGGTGATAGTAAGCTTTGAGCTCCTTCATGGCGTCTTCGGGGATCTGAAGCTCCGCCTCGCCGCCGGTCATGGCCGCGCCGCCGCCGCCCTCGCCCATCATGGCCATCTTGATCTGCAGCTGGGCCTGCTCTATCGGGCCGCCGGGCACCACGCGCAGGACGGAGTAGACCATGAAGGTTATGGCTATGAAAGTGACCGGTATCAGCAGGAGCCGGCGTATGAAATAAGTGGTCATTCCGTGCATAAAGTTATTTGCGGGGCGCGTTCCAGGGGTCGTGGTCCGTTTCCCCGACGGGCAGCTTCCCCCCGCCGCTTATGGCCGCGTCCAGCGCTTTCTCTTTCGCCGGGTCCAGCCACCACAGCGTGGTGATGTCGCTGGCGTCGCCTATCTTGGAGAAATACTTCTCCGGGTGGCCGAACTTGTCGTAATACATGACCCGGCTGAAACTGGAACCCCAGGCGAGGGCATAGGGATGGGTCCTGAAAATAAGCTCGTCGATCTTCCGCACCAGTTTTATCTGGGTCTTCCTGTCGGTGGCCAGGTCGTATTCGGCGCAGAGCCGGTCCACTTCCTTGCTCTTGAAGCCGGGCATATTATTGTTGTCCCTGGTGTCCGCCAGCTCGGAACCCCAGGAGCTTATGGGATTGGGAAAAAGTATCGCCCCCCAGCTCTGAAAATGAAGAGTGAAATTACGCTCTCCAACCTTCTTCATCAGCGTGGCCGGGTCTATCAGCTTCAGGTTGAACTTGATGCCGGCGCTCTGGTAATCCTCCTGGATGACCTTGAAGATCCTGTCCCAGCCGGCGCTGCCGTACTCCAATGTCACCTCGAAGATCTCGCCCTTGTCGTTGACCAGCCAGCCGTCCTTGTTGCGGTGCTTCCAGCCGGCGCGGGCCAGCAGCAGCCGCGCCATGCGCGGGTTATAGCGGATCTTCGGGTTGTCGGGGTTGGCCCAGATGCTGCCCGGGAAATAGCTGTCGATGAAATTGTACTGGCCGTAGAAAAGCTTCTCTATCAGGCGCTCGCGGTTGAACAGGTAGGCGAAGGCCTTGCGGACATTGCGGTCGTTGAACGGGGGCTTGCGCATATTGAAGACGAAGCCGTGGGCCCCCTGCGGGGCGCCCGTCATGATCTTGCGCTTCTGTATCCAGCCGTCCTTCACCTTGTCGAAGTCGGTCTCTTCGGCCCAGCGCTGTGCCTTGCTGACGACATAGTAATCCAGTTCGCCCTTCTTGAACTTCTCCCAGGCCAGCTCCTCGTCGCGTATGACCTGCCAGGCGATCCTGTCGAAATTGTACATGCCGGTGTTGCGGCGCTCGCCCCAGCCCCAGTAATCCTTGCGGCGGGTCAGCGTGAGGCTCTCCTGCTTCTTTATGTCCTCCGCCTTCAGCTCATAGGGCCCGGAGCCCATCTGCAGCTTCCAGTTGTAGTCCTCCAGGTATTTCTCGCCGGTCAGCTTGCGCATCTCCCTGGCCGGATATACGGCCAGGCTGGCCCCGAAATAAAGGAACAGGCGCCAGTGGACCTTCTTGGTGCGCACGGAGACCACGTCAGGGCTGACGGCGACGGGCTTCTCGAAACTGCCGTCCCACATCATGTTGGAGTAGGGGTCCTTTATGTCCTTGCGAACGCGGAATTCCCAGGTGGCCACCACGTCGTCGGCCGTGACCGGGGTGCCGTCCGCCCAGCGGGCCTTCGGGTTTATATGGAAATAGAAAGTGCGCTTGTCCTGCGAGATCTTCCAGTAATCGGCCAGGCCCGGGATATACTCCAGGGTCTCAGGATGAAGGCCTACGAGCGACTCGTATATGAGGCCCTGGACCTCGTTGAGCGTGGACAGGTTGGAATTGGGGCCTTCGGTGCGCAGCGTCGGGGGATAGGACATCCAGTAGTAGCGCAGCGTGCCGCCTTTCTTCGCTTCCGACGAGCCGATGAGCGGGAAATCCCGGCTGGTCTCCCAGCCGGAGGGGTCGAAGGAAGCCGCGGGAGCGGCTAAAACCGTGGAAAGGAGTATTGCTGCGGCGATGGTCCTCAAGCTGGTCCCCTGTTTTACCATCCGGTCAAACTTCCGTATAAAATAGCAAATATACGGGCCCCGCATACAGGATCGTCCCGGGAGCCGGGCGGGCCCCTCCCGGCCGCGGCGGAAGTTCAGGCCGCGGCGGCGCGGCGCTTCGCGGCCTCCGCGCAAAGCCCTCGCGCCATGTCCAGCGCGGACGACACTATTTTCCAGGCCTGTTTGGGGTCGGTGCTGTAGCCGCCGTTGCGGTCGGCGCGCTGGCGTATCACCAGCACGTCGACCTCTTCCGACGGGGACGGTTCGTAGACCGGCCCGTAACCGGCCAGACCTATCAGCTTGAAGAGGCCGCTCATCGCGCTCGCGTCCTCGGGGGCCTTATGGCGTTCGAAGCCGTCGAAGAATCCCGAGCCTTTTTTGGCTATTATCACGCAGTACAGGTAGGGATAATCCGTCCCTTTTACCGAATTTATGGAAAGCTGCACCTGCAGTCCCATGAACTCCTCCGGCGCGCCGACCAGCTTGACCATCAGCCTGGCGTCATCGGGAACTTTCCCGCCTTTCGTCGTGGACCTGAGCCCCAGCATGGGATATACCTGTACGTCGCTGGGCTCCTCGAGCCGCCGGGTCATCTCCTGCAACTGCTTGATCTTGATGAGCAGCTTGTCCCGCTTGAGGTACTCGCGCACGCCGGTGAGCCAGAGAGGCAGCAGCATCACCGCCGCGTCCAGCGCGGGATAGACCCAGAAGGCCTCGGGCAGCGCCATCTTTACGGCGAGCAGGAAGTATGCCGCCAGCCCGGCGACGGCGACGGCCGCCAGCACGGCCAGGCCGGCCGGATTGCTGAAATCGAAGGCGTCGCGGTCCCAGCTTTTGAGCGCCTCGGCCCTGACCCTGACCTTGAGGTATTCGTCCGGAGTGACCCTCGCCCATTCCACGCCGTACTTCAGGTCGGGGACCGCGTCGTAGCCGTTCACTATCCCCAGCAGCGAGGCGAGCGCCAGCAGAACGAGGCCGGTCCAGAAGGAGAAAAGCAGCTGCACGGCGAGGCCGGAGAGCAGGGCCGCCGTTATCACCGCCATCCTCAGGCGGTAAGGCATGGACTTGGCGAAGAAGAACCTTATCTCGCCCTGTTTTTCAGGCGGCGGGAACAACGGCATCTCTGCCTCCTTCTATGTATGCGGGCGCGGCTTTCTCCAGCTCGGCGCGGCCGGCCCTGGCCCAGTACAGCGGGCAGCCGCCGTTGCAGACCGGCAGGTCGGAACAGCCGCGGCAAAGGGCGTGCGCGAACCCTTTTCTCCGGAACCAGGCGGGCCTCTCCGCGTCCCAGAGCTCGCGGAAGCGGCCCTCGTAGCGCAGCAGGTTCCCCAGCGGCTCGGGATAGCTCGAACACGGGAGCAGGTCGCCGTTGGGGGCGGAACTCAGCAGGCCGTCGCAGGCGGCGCAGCCCTTATTGCCCAGGCCCAGCGGCACCGGATTGAAGACGCACATCGGCGTCGGCGAATACCACATGAACTCGAGCCCCCTCTCCTCCGCCAGCCGGGCGGCCTCCTTCACGGCCGCGCCGATCTCCGAATACGAGATGAAGGTCTCCCGCATGTTCTCGTCGGCCGAGCCGACCGGCATCAGCATGTTCATCGAGAACTTGTCCGAGCCCAGGGCCTTGACCGCGTCGAGCAGCGGCGCCAGCGAGTCCTTGTTGAGGGCCGAAACGGTGGTATTGGTATGAGTCCTCACGCCGGCCGCGCGCAGGGTCCGCGCGCCGGCCGTACATTTTTCAAAAGAGCCCGGCACCGCGGTTATGCGGTCGTGCAGGTCCGCCGAGCCGGCCTCAAGACTGACCTGCGCGGAATCGAGGCCGGCCTCTTTCAGCCGCCGCGCCAGGTCCGGCGTGACCAGGGTGCCGTTGGTTATCAGGTTGGTCCACATGCCGAGTTTTTTGGCCTCGGCGACCAGTTCCGGCAGCTCGGGCCGCAGGCAGGGCTCGCCTCCGGTGAAGCTGACCGACGGGGCCTGCGCCTCCAGCGCTATGATGCGCAGTATGCGGACCAGGTCCGCCGGCGGCAGTTCCTCCGCCGACGGGTCCTTGCGGCAGCCGCAGGCGGCGTAGCAGAAACGGCAGGCCAGGTTGCAGCGGTAAGTGACCGCTATTTCGCTGAGCACCGGCAGTTTGTTGTAGGGCAGGACGAAGGGGACCTTCTCGATCCCGCCGTGGCCGAGGGCCTCGTTGTAACGGCCCTTCATGAGCGAGACCAGGCCGCCGAAGAAATCGTATATATCGGAGGCGACCTTCTCCTCGTCGGGGAACTTCGGCGGTATCTCCAGCACGCTGCGCCCGGCGAAGACGTGCTCGAGCAGTTTCAGCCCCTGCGCGTTGACCTTGTAGGCCTGGTTCGGTATCTTTATGAGCAGCAGGTCGTCGCGGCGCACGCGGAAATACGGCCGTATCTCCGCCGCGTAGCCGTCTATCCAGGATAATCTCTCCCGCCAGTCCATAAACGTCAGTGGCCTCCGCCGCTGACGCAGGCCCCGTGGCAGGCGCCGTGGCACGCCGAGTGGCAGGCGCTGTGGCAGGCCGAGTGACAGGCGTCATGGCAGGCCGAGTGGCAGGCGTCGTGGCAGGCGTCGCGCGCGAAGGCTCCCTCGTAGCAGGACTGCGAGGTCCTGAAGCTTTCGAAGTTCAGGGAGCCGGCCTCGCCCATCGAGACCTTGAGCCCTTCGCCCAGCGCGGCCGAACCGTCGTAGCGCCTGTCGTCGATACGCAGGAACCGGCGGCGGTAGCCCCCCCAGTACCAGCCGTGGTCGGTATCGGCCCCGGCAGGGGCGGGAGTCTCGGCCTTCTTCCTGTAATAAGCCTTCGTGGCCTCCAGGTCGGCGTCCCAGATCTTCTGCTCCATGCCGGCCGTTATGCTCTTGACCATCTCCCTGAGCGCGGCCTCGTCCACCGAGCCGTCCGGCCTTATGCCTCCCAGCAGCAGCGTCTCGTAGGGGTCGTTGCTGGCGTAGATATGCGGCGGCCTGCTCACGCGCAGCGGGTCCGTGCCGAGCACCTTGACCAGCCCTTTGCGCTCCATGTTCCCCAGGATCAGCGCGCCCAGCTCGGCCAGCGGCAGGCCCAGTATGACGCCGGCCTCTATCGGGCTGAGGTCGCGCGCGACCTTGCCGGGCTTGCGGAAAGAACTGACCTGCGTTTTCGGCGGCTCCCACTCGGTGCCGTCCCAGTTCACCTCCGAGATGCCGGCCTGCGCGACCAGCATCGAGTTGTGCTTGCGCGTCATCGCGACGAAAGGCAGGACCCCGAAGAAGACCGAGAAAAGCAGGACGAGGAAGGCCGTTTCCCCGCGGCTGACCGGGACCGAGGCCAGCACGCCGCCGGGGAAAAAGCGGTTGAGGTAATACTTCTCCGGCGCGGGGCGCCAGGGGCCTTTCGGGGTCCCGCCCAGCAGCCCGGAGGAGGCCATCGTCTTCAGGTCGAAGACCGCGGCGTCCAGGTAGGTCTGGACCTGGAAATGGAACTTCTTTCCCGCCGGTTTCCTGTGGTAGCGCACGGTGAACAGGCGCTCCCCGGCCCCGTTGACCGTCTCGGGATGATCGATGAGGTAACGCTCGTTGACGAACTTCTCGGTCATGAACGAGAGCCGGGACGCCGCGGCTTCGCCCGTTTCGCCGGGCAGCATCGGGGAGGGATATATCACCTTCACCGTCATGTGCTCCAGCGCCTCGTCCCACTGCACGGGGGACCAGTTGAACACGGCCAGCCGGCGCTCGCCGGACATGGTCTGCGTCAGCGTGCCGGCGGCCTGGAAGTCGGCGGCGTAGCGGAAGAAGTAGGTGATCTCGCCGTTATTGAAGCTGCGGCCTTCCGCCAGTATTATGTCGTACTTGCGGCCCGAGACGTGCTTTATCTCCAGGGGGTAGCTCCTGCCGGCGTCGTCGACGGCGTAGGAGCCGGCGCGGTCGAAGAGCGGCGGTTCGGCCGCGCCCTCGAAATAGAAGCCGTGGAAGTCCATGCCGGAGACGGCTATCCTCAGCGCGTAGGCCACCTGTCCGCGGCCGTCGCGGTCCAGGACCGCCTCGGTCTCGCACCATTTGAGATCGTAGCCCGCCGACGCGAAAGCGGGCGGGCAGCACAGCAGGAAGAAAATGATCTTTTTCATCGCACCCCTCGCCGGCCGGACCGGGACCTCACGCCGCATGAGGTCCCCCGCCGATGCCGGATTTTTATTATAATATCAAAATAACCGGAGGCCGCATGATCAAGCTCGTCAAACAATACAGCGTTTTCCTGCCCAATATTCCGGGGGCGCTCAGCAGGTTCGTCGAACTCTTTTCCAAGGAGGGCGTCAACATCATCGGCATAGCCTCCGAGATACGCGACGACTCCGGCATAGTGCGCATCACCGTGGACACCGACCGCAAGATCAGCTACCTGCTGACCAACGCCGGCTTCACCACGGTCGAGACGCAGATGATACTCATAGAACTCCCCGACAAGCCCGGGACCCTCTTCAAACTGACTTCGATGCTGGCGGAGAACGGCATCAACATAACCACCGTCTACGGGACTACCTACACCGGTTCCATAGGGCACCTGCTGCTCAACGTCTCCGACGCGCACAAGGCGATGGAACTGATAAAAGGACTGATAGCGGCGAAATAGCGGTCCCGCCGTCCGGAAAGAAAAGCCGCCCCCCGGGGCGGCTTTTTTTATCGGGGCGTTCCGCCGGTCTCAGACGGGCCTGCGGAAACTGCCGGAACCCGGCGGGTCCTCCTCGAAACCAAGCCGCCGCAGATAGCCGGCGTGGAGCTCGGAACCCGCGGAAGCCCGGAAACAGGAGTATCCCCGGAACATCTCCGGGTGCAGCCCCTTGTTGAAAAGGAACCGCGCGCTCTTCAGATCGCGGTAATCCTCCACTACGAAATCCAGGTGCACGCGGATCTCGGGCGCCTCTTCGGTATAGATGAAAAGCCCCACCGGCATGAGATTGCGCAGGATGAAGACGCACCTGGGGTCGCGCAGTTCCTGGAGGTCGAAACCGGGGAAGAACTGCCAGATGCTCCTCGCGTAGTAGGCCAGGAAATTGGCGAGCAGCGGGTCGCCTGGCCCGGCCGGCATCAGCCTGAAGATGTCCGCTTTCGATCTCAGCCGCACGATATGCCAGAGGTCTATGACCGCGATGAAGGCGTTCACCGCCAGCACCGGCCATACGCCGGCCAGCGCCGCGTATACCACGAAGACGAGGGCGCCGGCCAGGTTCAGGACCCGCAGGCGCAGGACATTGCTGGTCAGCAGCGAGACCGCGACCAGCGCGGACGCGGCGTAGCCTATGAGTTCCGTCATCCTTAAATTATAGCAATCGGCGTGGCGCCGCGGCGGAGCCTCCCCCGGGATATTTTTCTGGCCTCGCGGCGGCTCCTGTGCTAGAATATCACCTCAAATCCCCGGCCAAAGGCGGTGATGTTATGTCCGATAGAACCAGAAAGTGGGTCGAAGATCTCGCGCCGGCGGCCGCCAAACCGCGCACGAACCTTGGCATCGCCGAACTCAGGCTCGGCGGGGGCCAGACCCTGAAGGCCGTCGGGCTCGTCTACGGCATAGAGCACAGGATCTCCGGGGAAGGCTTCGAGGCCCTCCTCTTCCTGGACGTCTACAACCAGCGCATCAAGATCCTCGACTACAAGGTCGAGAACTTCCGCAATTTCATCCTCGCGGTGCGGGAACTCTCCGAGGCCAACCAGTTCGACAAGATCATCTGCATGGCCGACCGCGCCGACTGGCAGCAGTTCCTGCGCTACGGGTACGTCCTCGAAGCCGTCCTCAAATACTACCACCGGGGCAACGACGCCTTCGTCGTCAGCAAGTTCCGCTCGCAGGAGCGCCTGAACTCGGGCTCCATGATGGAGGAGATCCTCCTCATCGAGAGCGTCATGAACGAGCCGTCCGACGCGGAGCGCAAGCCGCTGCCCAGGGGCCTCGGGATACGCATGGCGAAAAAAGAGGACATCGCCCAGCTTATAGCCCTCTACAAGGGCGTGTTCGAGTCCTACCCTTCGCCGCTGATACACCAGAGCTACCTGGAGACCATCTTCCAGACCGACAGCCTCTTCGCGGTCTGCGTGGAAGGGGACAGGATAGTGGCCGCCGCCAGCGCGGAGCTCAGCCCCCACAACCTGGCGGCCGAACTGACCGACTGCGCCACGCTGCCCGAGAAGCGCGGCCAGGGCCTCATGAGCCACATCCTGCGCTTCCTGGAGAAAGAGCTGGTCTCGCGCGATTACCGCTGCTCCTACACGATGGCGCGCGCGCGCAGTTTCGGCATGAACATGGTGTTCTACCAGCTCAGCTACGAGTTCATGGGCCGCATGACCAACAACTGCGACATCTTCGGCGCCTTCGAGGACATGAACATCTGGGTAAGGGACCTGGCCGGCGCCTGACGCGCCGGAACTCCCGCCAAATAAGAAGGGCCGGCCATGGAGGCCGGCCCTTTCTTTTTCCGCGCGCGGATCAATCCGCCAGTTTGAACCTCACCCGCAGCACTCCGTCGGCGAAGCCCGTGGAGATTATCCGGAAACCGCCTATCTCCCCGCTGCGGGAGACATGCGTCCCGGCGCACGGGCAGGCGTCGTAGTCCCCCACTTTCACCACGCGGAGAGTATCCCCCGCCGCGCCTTCGGGCAGCCGGCCGAGGTCGAACTTCGCCGCCGCCTCTTCCCTGGGCAGGAATTCCTCGGTCACCGGCAGGTCCGCCCCGATCGCCTCGTTGACCAGGCGCTCCAGTTCCGCCCGCTCGGCCTCCGTCAGGTCGCGCCCGAAACGGTAGTCGCACTTGGACTTCCTCTTCTCGATATGGGAACTGAAAGCCCGCCTGCCGCCGAACAGCCGGACCATGGCCGCGTTGAGCAGGTGCTCGGCCGTATGCATCCGGGGATCGGAGTAATCTTTCATTTCCCAGATGATACTAAAATGCGGGGACCCCGGCCCCTTGAAATTGACCGGCGCTTTTTGTAACCTTTGGGTTCAGGGGTTCGGGAGTACGCGCCGGTCCTGCCGGCGCCGGGAGATCTGGAGATCTATGGATCCGAAAAAAGACGGTTTTACGCTGATAGAACTGCTGGTGGTGGTCCTGATAATAGGCATCCTCGCGTCGGCCGCGATCCCGCAGTACTTCAAAGTGGTGGAGCGGACGCGCGTGGCGGAAGCGAAAAGCATGTTCGCCTCGGTCAAAGCCTCGCAGTCGCGCGCGATGGCGAAGAACGGCGTCTACACCAACAACTGGGACCTGCTGGACATCACGTTCCAGGACCCGTCGGGCAATACCTGCGCCGGGACGGCCGAATGCGAGCAGCGCGCCTTCTCTTATTCCCTGGACGACGACGGGACCATCTACGCCGTCAGGAAAGCCGCCCCCGCCGCGCCGGCCGCCTACGGCCAGTACGTGATAATCCACGATATCAATACCGGGGAACTCTCCTGCACCCAGGCCAACTGCGTGCTGGACCTGATCTGACCGGAGTAACTTTCTCCGCCCCGCGTCCGGGGCGGACCGACCCTGGAGCCTGAAATGAAAAAGAACCTCATCCTTATCGCGGCGGCGGCCTTCCTGTGCGCGGGCTGCGAACAGATAATCGACAAGGAGGCCGCGAAGAAAAAACGCGCGGACGCCGAAGAGGCGGCGGCCAAGGCCAGCGCCCGTTTCGCTAACAGGGGAAAGACCGTCTCGACCCCGGAGGGAGTGCGCGCGGGAGGGGAACCGCTCGTCGCGATACTCTGCGCCTCTCCCAGGTTCGTGCAGGACATAGAGGAGAACCTGGACCTCCTGGAGGCCCTTTCGGGCCCCGGCAGCGACCCCGCCGAGGTGAACCGGCAGTTCCTGGAGATCCGGGAGCGCTACAGGGCGCACATGAAGAACGTTCTGCCCAAGCGGGGCTCTTCCTATGAGGAGTTCTCCGCCTACGCCAAGGCGATGAAACCGCCGAACCTCGCGCCCGAGGCCAGGAAGACCCTGGGAGCGCTGATCACCGAAAAATGTCCCAAGCGGAACAGGGCCCGCATCGAACGCGCGGCCGCCGGACTGATGAACTACTGCGAAGGCCCGGGCAGGTAAACCCCTCCCGGACCCGCTCTCAGGGGCGGGTCAGCTTCTTGTACTTGATGCGGTGCGGGACCAGCGCGGCGTCGCCCAGCCGCTCGCGGCGGGAAGCCTCGTAGTCCGAAAAATTCCCCTCGAACCAGACCACCTTGCTGTCGCCCTCGAAGGCGAGGATATGCGTCGCGATGCGGTCCAGGAACCAGCGGTCGTGGCTGATGACGACGGCGCAGCCGCCGAAGTTCTCCAGCGCCTCTTCCAGCGCGCGCATGGTGTTGACGTCCAGGTCGTTGGTCGGCTCGTCCAGCAGCAGGACGTTGCCGCCCTCCTTGAGCATGGCCGCCAGGTGCACGCGGTTGCGCTCGCCGCCGGAGAGCTCCGAGACCTTCTTCTGCTGGTCCTGGCCGGTGAAATTGAACCGGGCGACGTAGGCTCGCGAGTTCATCTCGTGCTTGCCGAGCTTCACGATATCGAGTCCGCCGGAGAGGACCTCCCATACGGTCTTGTTCGGGTCCAGCGTGGAGCGGCTCTGGTCGGAATAGCCTATCTTGACCGTCTCGCCGACACGGAAATCCCCGGCGTCCGGCTTCTCGGAGCCGGTTATCATCTTAAAAAGCGTGGATTTGCCGGCGCCGTTGGGGCCGATTATCCCCACGATGCCGCCCGGCGGCAGCGAGAAGCTCAGGTCCTCCATCAGGATCTTGTCGCCGAAGGCCTTGCTCACGCCCTTGGCCTCGATGACGACATTGCCCAGCCGCGGGCCCGGGGGTATATAGATCTCCAGCTCGCGCGCCATCTTGTCGGCGCCCTGCTCCAGCAGCTGCTCATAGGCGCTGATGCGGGCCTTGCCCTTGGCGTGGCGCCCCTTGGGCGACATGCGTATCCATTCGAGTTCGCGCTCGAGCGTCTTCTGCCGGTCGGTCTCGGCCTTTTCCTCCCGGCGCAGCCGCTCCTGCTTCTGCTCCAGCCAGGAGGAATAGTTCCCCTTCCACGGTATGCCCTGGCCGCGGTCGAGTTCCAGTATCCAGCCGGCGACATTGTCGAGGAAATAGCGGTCGTGCGTCACGGCGATGATGGTGCCCTCGTAGCCGCGCAGGTGATGCTCCAGCCAGGCCACCGATTCGGCGTCGAGGTGATTGGTGGGCTCGTCGAGGAGCAGGATGTCGGGCTTCTGCAGCAGCAGCCGGCACAGCGCCACGCGGCGCCGCTCGCCGCCGGAAATGTTCTTCACCGGGGTGTCGCCGGACGGGCAGCCGAGCGCGTCCATGGCCTGCTCCAGCCGCGAGTCTATGTCCCAGGCGTCGAGCGCGTCTATCTTCTCCTGTATCTTCGACTGCTTCTCGATGAGCGCGTTCATCGCGTCGTCCGACATCGGCTCAGCCAGCTTCTCGCTGATGGCGTTGTATTCCTTGAGCGCGTTCATCGCCTCGGGCACGCCCTCTTCGACTATCTCCTTGACGGTCTTCGCGTCGTCGAGCTTCGGTTCCTGCTCGAGCAGGCCGACGGTGTAGCCGGGCGAGAGGACGGTCTCGCCCTTGAAATCCTGGTCTACGCCGGCCAGGATGCGCAGCAGCGAACTCTTGCCCGAGCCGTTGAGGCCCAGCACGCCTATCTTGGCGCCGTAGAAATAGGAAAGGTAGATGTCCTTGAGGACGGCCTTCTTGTCGTAGTACTTGCTGACGCCGACCATCGAGTAGATCACTTTCTTGTCGTCTTTCGTTTCAGCCATGATTATATCCTTGAGCCCGGTAATGTGCCCTAAATTATCCCAAAAATAGGGGGCGCGGCGATACCCGCGGCCGGGCCTCAGTCGGGCATGACCGGGACCGGGGCGGACGGCGCCGCCTTCTTCCGGCGCCCGTCGTCGATGGCGAGCGCGGCCAGCAGGCCGGCTACGGCGAGCAGCGAGGCGGCGACGAAGACCGACCTGTAGCCGCAGGCGGCCCAGAGCAGGCCGCCGGCCGCCGGTATCGTCATCGAGACGGCGTGGTCTATCGTGATGCCGAAGGAGATGGTAGGGGCGATGTCGGCCTTCGCCTCCGCGATGCGGTTGAGGTAGGTCGTGCGCGCTATGCGCGTGGCGAACATCAGGTTGTCGAGCACGAAGAGGAAGTAGAGCAGCGGCCGGAACGAGGAGAAGGCGAAGCCGGCGCAGATGCCCAGCAGTATCAGCGCGTCGCCTATGAACATCCTGCGCTCGCCTATCCTGTCGGTCAGCTCGCCGAAGGCCTGGCGGAAGACCACGCCGGCGGCCGCGGCCGCCATCGCGAGCGCGGCCATGAGAGCCGGGCTGGCCCCGTATACCGTGACCAGCACCCACGGGGCGAAGGTCAGGAAGATCTGCTTGCGCGCGCCGAAGAGGACATTGAGCAGGTAATACCACTTGTAGCGCCATTTGATCACGAAGCGCCGGCCGCGCGGCGCTCGGTCCTCTTCGGAAGCGGGGATGCGCGCGAACAGGAAGGCCGCGGCGACGGAAGCGAGCGCGGCGAAGAGGAAAGCCGCCCTGTAGAGCCAGGGGCCGGCCGAACGCGCCAGCAGCCAGACCGCGCCGGCGCCGGCTATCGCGGCGAAATTGGTCACG
Source organism: Elusimicrobiota bacterium (assembly GCA_019135865.1). Classification (GTDB taxonomy): domain Bacteria; phylum Elusimicrobiota; class Elusimicrobia; order Elusimicrobiales; family UBA9959; genus UBA2231. Next base: position 55,249 of record JAGVVD010000052.1, on the reverse strand, counting down.
CCGCTTATCTGTCCCAGCCGCCGGCCCTGCCCGCCCTCTTTGGAGAAGCGCAGGCCCATCACGCTCTCCACCGTCATGAAGAGATGGCTGCCGGAACTCCAGACCAGCATCCAGACGAGCATCAGGTGGTACGTCGGCGACAGGAAAGCCAGCCCGGCCACGCCCGCGGCGGTCAGCAGGCTGGTCATCACGGCCCAGCGCCGCACCGGGACCGCGGCCAGCAGGCCGGCCATGAAGACGACGAGGAAGCCCGGCAGCTCGCGCGGGAATTCGAGGAAGCCGCGCTGGCCCGAGGTCAGGCTGAAGGTGTCGTTGAGATAGTTGTTGAAGGCCGCCGACAGCACGCCGGCGTTGACGCCGAAAAGCAGCACGCCCAGCAGGAAGGCCCTGAAGGCGGGGTCGGCCGCGCGCCAGCGCGACAGGAGGCGGGCGGTCATGCCGCCGCGGCGTCGGCGGGACCCGAGGCGAGGAGGGTCTTGAGGGTCTCCAGCGCGGGACCCTCGCCGAGCGAGATGAGTATGTCGCCGGCCTCGATATCCGTCTCGCCGCTCGGGATCAGGTAGCGGGAGTCCCTGTATATCATCACGACCAGGACTTCCCTGGGCACCCCGAGCTCGAAAAGTTTTTTGCCCGCGGCGTAACTGCCGGCGGGCACTATAAGCTCGCTCATCTGCGCGTTGATATCGAAGCCGTCCTCCAGGGAGATAGGGGCGATCTTCGCTTCATCAGGGGGGACTTCCAGCCCCAGCAGCCGGGCCGCCAGCGGTATCGTGGTGCCCTGCAGCAGGGCCGAAGCGAGCACGCAGAAGAAGACTATGTTGAAGATGAGCCGGGCCCCTTCCACGTCCGCGATGAGCGGGAAAGTGGCCAGGATGATCGGCGCGGCCCCGCGCAGTCCGACCCAGGAGATGAAGAGCTTCTCGTTGAGCGGCGCCCGGAAAGGCGCCAGGAGGAGGAACACCGCCAGCGGCCTGGCGACGAAGATGAGCACGAAGGAGATCAGCAGGCCGCTGACGGCCACCGTCGGGAGCTGCGACGGGAAGACCAGCAGCCCCAGCGTCAGGAACATGACGATCTGCATCAGCCAGGCCACTCCCTCGTGGAAATACAGCAGCGGCTTCTTGTGCAGGACCCCCCGGCCCGCCATCACCAGGCCGGCGACATAGACCGCCAGGAAGCCGTTGCCCTTCACCAGCGAGGCGGCGTAATAGGTGATCACCACCAGCGCCAGCGTGAAGACCTGGTAAAGACCTTCGTAATCGAGGTCCATCCTGTTTATCGCGAAGATGGTCAGCCTCGCCATGGCCCAGCCGGCGGCGGCGCCGATGATCATCTCGCCCGCGAAAGCCGGCAGCAGGCGCGCGTAGGCGCCGCCGCCGGCGGAGATGACGCCTATCATGCCGACGGTAAGGAAGACGGCGGTAGGATCGTTGCTGCCCGATTCGAGCTCCAGCAGGCCGCGCAGCCCGGGGCGGATGTGCACGTTGCGCGCGCGCAGCACCGCGAAGACGGCCGCGGCGTCGGTGGAGGAGATGATGGAGCCGATAAGAAGCCCCGTTTCAAGGCCGAGACCGAGGAGAAAATGCGCGGCCAGGCCCACGACCAGCGCGGTCAGGACGGTCCCGAGGACGGCCAGGGTCAGGCCCTCTTTTATCGACGGCCGCACGGCCTTGAGGTCGGTGCTCAGGCCTCCGTAGAACAGGATGAGCGAGAGGGCCACGACGCCGGTGGTCTTGGCCATGGGCGCGTTGTCGAAGGCGATCCCCCCCAGGCCTTCCGAGCCGGCCAGCATGCCGATAAAGAGGAAGATGAGCAGCGCCGGCAGGCCCATCTTGCCCGAGGCCTTGCTGGCCAGGACGCTCAGGGCGAGCAGTATGCAGGACGCGAGAATGAAATACTCCGCCGCGATCATGTGTAAATTCTATCAAATACCGCCGCCGGGAGGCGGGCTCAGAACCCCAGCTCTCCGGCCGCCTGCTCCCGCCGGTCGGGGTCGAGGAAAGAGCCCTCGACCGCGTAACGGCGGCAGAGATCGAGGTCGGCGCGCGTCAGTCCCAGCGGGCCCAGCGCCAGCGCGTACTCGCGGTCGAGGTCGGTGTCGAGTATCTCGGGATCGTCCGCGCTTATCGCGCATTTAAGCCCCGCGTCCAGGAACTTCTTGAGGGGGTGCTTTTCGGGACTCTCCACCGCGCGCGTGAGGTAATTGCTCCAGGGATTGGTCTCCACCGTCACGCCGGCGGCGCGTATCATCTCCATCGTCCGGCCCGTGCGGTCTTCGGCGGCCTTCACACCGTGACCTATGCGCGCCGGCCGCAGCAGTTCCAGCGTCTCTCTCACCTGGGAGAATTCCCCTTCCTCGCCGCTGTGCACGGTCAGCGGCAGGCCGGCGGCGCGGAGTTTCTTGGCCAGCGGGGCGTAGAGCCTGGCGGGAAAAGCCTTCTCCCCCTCGGCCAGGTCGAAGCCGATCACCTTCTTCCGGTTCTCGACGGCGAATTCCGCGGTGCGTTCGGCCGAGGCCAGGCCGAGCCCGCGAGAGGCTATGACGATGAGCCCGCCGACGAAGGGATGGCGCGACTCGAAGCGCCTGACGACGGAAGCCATTATATCCAGCGACCTGCGCCAGTCCAGGTCCTTGCCGCCGAGCATGAAGTCGGGGCTGAAGCGCAGTTCCAGCAGGCGGATATTCTCGCCGCGGAAGGCCGTCTCCAGCGCCTCCCAGGTTATCTCCTCGACGGCTTCGTAGGAGGCGAAAGCGGCCTGCGCTATGGAGAACATCGCCAGCACTTCGTCCAGCGACCCCATCGGGGCCTTGAGCTTGGTGAGTCTTTCCAGTTCCGCCGGGTCGGAGGAGGGGAGTTTCGCGCCATGACGGGCCGCGAGCCTTATCATCGTCGGGACGGAGACGCAGCCTTCGAGGTGGCGGTGCAGCTCGGCCTTGGGCAGGGCCCGGACCTCCCCGCCGGGGACCGGCCGGCTGAAAGGGGCCGCCACCTTATTTCCCGAGTATGGCGTCCAGCCGCTTCTGGGCCCTGGCGGCGAACTTGTCTTCCCGGTACTTTTCCGCTAGCTTCACGTAATACTGCCGGGCCATGTCGTAATTCTTCGCTTTTTCCCAGGTCTCGCCGGCGGCGTACATCGCCGCGGGCGCCTGCCCGTCCTTCTCGTACTCGGCGATTATCTTATCGTAGAGGACGGCCTCGGCCGCGGCGTCCTTGATATCCTTCCGCGTTATCTCGGCGGCCAGGAAAAGGGCCCCGTGACCCTTCTCGCCGCCGTACTTGTCGGCCAGGCGCACCAGCACGGCCACGGCTTCGGCCGGCTTCTTCATGCGTTCGCGCAGCACGCGCGCGGCCGACCTGTAGGCCTCGTAGGCTTCGGCTTTTTCCGGGTAGAGCGTCAGGATCCTCTCGTAGGTCTCCACGGCCAGTTCGTATTTCTTCTGCTTTTCCGCCAGTTCGGGGAGTTTCGAGAAGGAACGCCAGGCTTCGTCCGTCCCCGGAAAGGAGTTCGTTATCTCCAGGTAGAGCTCTATGGCCCGGTCGTACTCTTTCAGGCTGTCGGCGAGCAGTCCGGCCAGGGCCAGTTTCGAACCCGCCATGAGAGCGGTGGAGGGATGCATCGCTATCAGTTTCTCGTAGGCGATCCGGGCCGCCGTATATTCCTTCCTGCCGGCGTGCAAATCGGCCAGCGCGCGCTGCAGCGAGTCCCGGCCGGGATAGGAAGGGAAGCGCTCGAAGAAAAGGCGGAACTCCTCCACGAGCGGCTCGTAATAGTCGTCCCCGGCCCCGGCCGCCAGGCGCCCGAGAAGCATGGCCATCCTGTCTTCCTTGGCCGGCATATTGAACGGTTTGGCCAGCTCCAGGAGCAGAGGCCGGAGCTTCTTGTCGGCTTTGTCGTTGACCAGCCCCTCCAGCATCGGGCCCGCTTTCCTGGCGGCCTCCGAGCCGGGATAGAGCTGCAGCTGCTTCAGCAGGTCCACCACGGCCTCGCGGTGATCCTTCAGGCGGATGCGCAATTCGGCCTTCAGCAGCTGCGCTTCGGCCGCCGTCGAATCGAGCGGGCCGCTGGAGAGCCAGCCCGAGACCTGGGTCATGACGATGCGTGTTATGTCCTTGTCCTGTTCCGCGGAAGCGGCTTTGAGAAAGGCCCATTCCGCTTCGCGCGCGGAGAGCCGGGCCTCCGGCGAGACGATCTCGTCCGAGGGAGAAGGGTCGATGACGGCGGCCGGCGGCTCCGGCTCGGCGGCCGGTGGTTCGGGTTCGGTGGCCGCGGGGGCGGGAACCGGTTCTTCTTCGGCGGGCCCGGCGGGGACCGGCGCGTCGGGAGCCGGCGGCGGGGCCGCCTCCTCTCCGGCCGGCTCCGGCTGGGCCGAAAGCTCCGGCCCGGCGGCCGGGGCGGGATCGCCGGCCTCCTGCGCCGCCGCGCGCGCGGCGCAGAGCAGCGCGGCGGAAAGAATAAAGGCGAAAAGGCGGATGCGGTCCATGTCGTCTCTCCTTCTGTCTCAGGCGGCCAGGAACTTCTTAAGGCCCGTCATTATCATCTGCACGGAAATGGTTATGAGTATCATGCCCATCAGTTTTTCCATGGCCAGCAGCCCGCGTTCGCCCAGAAGACGGGACAGCAGCCCGGACATGCCTCCCAGGATGGCGGCGTTTATCAGCCAGGCCGCGCCGACCACCCCGGCCCAGACCCACAGGCGCCCGGGCTCCTGCATGGAGAACAGCAGCACCATCGTCAGGACGGAAGGCCCGGCCACCAGGGGGATCGCCAGCGGAACGATGAAGGGCTCGCCGCCGGGATTATCGGCGAAATGGGAATTTCCGCGGGGGAAGATCATCTGCAGGGCGATGAGGAACAGCACGATGCCGCCGGCCACCGACATCGCGGTCAGGTCTATGGCGAGAAAGGAAACGATGTACTTCCCGAAGAGCAGGAAGAAGACCATGATGCCGAGCGCGATGAGGAGCTCCCGCGCTATCACGGGCCGCCGCCGTTCCTCCGGCACTCCCTTGAGCGCCGACATGAACATCGGGATATTGCCCAGCGGGTCCATGACCAGCGCCAGCGTGAAGACCGCGGAAGCGAAAGGCAGGAGTTCCATCTCTTAATTCTAGCAAAAGAAAGCGGCCGGGGAGGTCTCCCTCCGCCGGCCGCTCGCGCGGGCGCGGGCCCTACTTCTTGCCTTCGACCGCGGCCTCGCCCTCGTCCACCACCGGTTCCACCGAGGCGATGCGGTCCCCCTCCTCGAGGCGGACCAGGCGCACGCCCTGGGTGTTGCGGCTGATGACCCGCAGGTCCTTGCAGGGCATGCGGATGATCTTGCCCTTCTCGGTCATCACCATCAGGTCGTCCTTGTCCTCCACCAGGTGCAGGCCCACGACGTGGCCGTTGCGGTCGGTCGCCTTGATCGTGATGACGCCGGAGCCGCCGCGGTGCTGGTGGCGGTACTCGTCGAGGTCGGTGCGCTTGCCGTAGCCGTTGACGCAGACCGTCAGCAGGGTCTTCTTCGACTTGGGCTCGGCGACCTCCATCCCTATGACCTGGTCGTCCTTGTCGAGGCGTATGCCGCGCACTCCCATCGCGCCGCGGCCCATGGAGCGCACGTCGCTCTCGTTGAAGCGGATAGACATCCCCTGCTTGGTCCCGATGATGAGCTCGTGCTTCCCGCCGGTCTGATCGACGCTGGTCAGGACGTCGCCGTCCTCCAGGCCGATGGCCCGGATGCCGCTGCGCCGGATATTGGCGAAGTCGGCGATCGGGGTTTTCTTGATGTTGCCCTTGCGGGTGCACATCACGATGAAGCTCTCCTTCCCCTTGGCCTCCTCGAACGACTCGACCGCGAGCACGGAGGTCACCTTTTCGTCCTTTATCTGCAGCAGGTTCACTATCGCCTTGCCGCGGGACGTGCGGTTGCCCTCGGGGATCTCGTAGCCCTTGAGCGCGTACACGGTGCCGCGCGTGGTGAACATCAGTATCGTCGCGTGGCTGGAGGTGACGAAGAGCTTCTCGATGAAGTCCTCCTCCTTGACGTCGGAGCCGATGATGCCCTTGCCCCCGCGGCCCTGCACCTTGTAGGTGTCGGCGGGGATGCGCTTGATATAGCCGCCGTGGCTCATCGTGATGACGACGCGCTCCTCGGGGATCAGGTCCTCGATGTCGAGCTCCTGCGCCTCGCCGGTGATGTCGGTCTTGCGCTTGTCGCCGTACTTCTCCTTCATGTACTTCAGCTCGTCCACGATGATCTTCAGGACCTTCTTCGGGTCGGCCAGGATGGCGCGGAGCTCGGCGATGAGCTTCATCAGGGCCTTGTGCTCCTCCTCGATGGCGCCGGTCTCGAGGCGGGTGAGCTGGTGCAGGCGCATGTCCAGGATGGCCTGGGCCTGTATGTCGCTCAGCGCGAACTTGGCCATCAGTTTTCCCTTGGCCTCCAGCGCGTCCTTGGATTTCTTGATGATCTCGACCACCGCGTCGATGTTCTTGAGGGCTATCAGGTAGCCTTCCAGGATGTGGGCGCGGGCCAGCGCTTTCTTGAGGTCGTACTTGGTGCGGTTCACCACCATCAGGCGGCGGTGGCGCACGTACTGGGACATGACCTCCTTGACCGGCAGCACGCGCGGGCGGCCGTCCACGATGGCCAGCATGATGACGCCGAAACTGGTCTCCATCTGCGTGTGCTTGTAGAGCTGGTTCAGCACGACTTGGGCGTTGCCGTCGCGCTTGATCTCTATGACGACGCGCATGCCGCGCCTGTCCGACTCGTCGCGGATGTCGGAGATGTCGGTGATCTTCTTGTCCTTGACCAGTTCCGCTATGTTCTCTATCAGCGAGGATTTGTTGACCTGGTAGGGGATCTCGGTGATGATGATGGCCTCGCGGTTGCCCTTGATCTCCTCTATCTCGGTGCGGGCCTGGATCTTCACGGAGCCGCGCCCGGTCTCGAAGTAATCCAGGATCCCCTTGCGTCCGCGGATGATGCCGCCGGTCGGGAAGTCGGGCCCCTTGAGGATCTTTACGAGCTCCTTCGCGCTCATCTCCGGGTTGTCTATGACGGCTATAGTGGCGTCGCAGACCTCGGAGAGGTTATGGGTGGGGATATTGGTCGCCATACCGACCGCTATACCGGAAGAGCCGTTGACCAGCAGGTTGGGCAGCTTTGCGGGCAGCACGCTGGGCTCCACCATGGAGCCGTCGTAGTTCGGCGTCCACTTCACGGTCTCTTTCTCTATGTCGGCCAGCAGTTCGCCGGCGATGCCGGAGAGCCGGGCCTCGGTGTAACGCATGGCCGCGGCCGGGTCGCCGTCGACCGAGCCGAAATTGCCCTGGCCGTCGACCAGGGTGTAGCGCAGCGAGAATTCCTGCGCCATCCGGACCAGCGTGTCGTAGATGGCGGCGTCGCCGTGCGGATGGTATTTACCCATGACGTCGCCGACTATGCGGGCGCTCTTCTTGAAAGGCTTGTTGTGCTGCAATCCCATGTCGTCCATCGTGTAGAGCACGCGGCGGTGCACGGGCTTGAGGCCGTCGCGCACGTCGGGCAGCGCGCGGCCCACGATGACGCTCATCGAATAGTCTATGTAGGACGCCTTCATCTCCTCGCTGATGTCGCGGTCCACTATATTGGCGAAGATGTTGTCCACCGGCTGGTTCTTGTCGTTCTTATGTGCTGTCATTTTCAACTAGGCTCCTTGAAAAGTAGTCCTCAGATGTCCAGGTTCCTGGCGGCCAGCGCGTTCTGTTCTATGAACACGCGGCGCGGCTCCACCTTGTCGCCCATCAGCGTGGTGAACATCTTCTCGGCCTCGGCCGGGTCCTCCAGCGAGACCTTGAGCAGTTTGCGCTTGTACGGGTCCATCGTGGTCTCCCAGAGCTGCTCGGGGTTCATTTCGCCGAGGCCCTTGTAGCGCTGTATGTGGGCGCCGGCGGAACCTATCTTCATCGCCGCGTCGAGCAAACCCTTGAGGTCCCGCGCGCCGGTGATGGCCTTCTCCGTGGCTATCTCGAACATGTCGGCCGGTTTTTTGGTCTCGTCGGCCTGGAAGTCCGCCACCGAGTAGCCCAGGGCCTTCAGTTTGGCGGAGATATTATTGAGGCGCGTGAACTCTCCCAGCGGCTGGAAGTCCGGGCCCAGGTCCTCGTCGTCCATCTCGGCCTCGGTGAGCCCCTCTTTGGCCAGGTCCGCCTTGTGCTTGGCGACGTATTCGTTCTCGTAGTTGAGCCACTCGTTCTCGCTGAAGAAGTAGCGGTAGGTCTCGGGGCCGGTCTCTATGCGGTAGAGCGGGACCTTCCCCTCGGACTGGAAGCCCAGATAGTCCTTCAGCGAGAGGTTCTTGAGCTCCAGTTTGCGGCCGATATTGTCCACGGAGACGACCAGGTCCAGCAGCTCGGCCAGGTCCCCGGTCTCTATCTTCTTCCCCTTCGCCTTCACGGTTATGCCGCCGACGGCTTCCTTCATCTGCCACTTCTGCAGCTTCTCCTCGTTCTCGAAGTAGGCCTCGAACTTCCCCTTCTTGACCTTGTAGAGCGGCGGCTGCGCTATGTAAACGTGCCCCTGCTCCACGAGCTGGCGCATCTGCCGGTAGAAGAAGGTCAGCAGCAGCGTGCGGATATGCTGACCGTCCACGTCGGCGTCGGCCATGATCACGATCTTGTGGTAGCGCAGCTTCTCCAGGTTGAAGCCGTCCTCTCCCTCGCCGATGCCGGTGCCGATGGCGCTGATCAGCGTGCGCACGGCGTCGCTCGATATTATCTTGACGAGCTGGGCCTTTTCGACGTTGAGGATCTTGCCGCGGATGGGCAGGATGGCCTGGAACACGCGGTCGCGGCCCTGCTTGGCCGAGCCGCCGGCCGAGTCTCCCTCGACTATGAACAGTTCCGATTTCTTGGGGTCGCGCTCCTGGCAGTCGGCCAGCTTGCCCGGCAGGCCGGAGTCGGTCAGCGAGCCCTTGCGGCGCGCGAGCTCCTTGGCGCGGCGCGCGGCCTCGCGGGCCTCGGCGGCGCCCAGGCCCTTCTGGCAGATGGCCTTGGCCACGGACGGGTGTTCCTCGAAGAACACGCCCAGAGCCTCGCCGGTCAGCGTCTTCACTATGCCCTCCACCTCGCCGTTGCCCAGCTTGGTCTTGGTCTGGCCCTCGAACTGGGGATGGGGGATCTTGACCGAGATCACCACGGTCAGGCCCTCGCGGCAGTCGTCGCCGGTGACGTTGAAGTTCTTGTCCTTGAGCAGGTCGTACTTCTTGATATAGTCGTTGATGACGCGGGTGAGCGAAGACCTGAAGCCCGACACGTGGGTGCCCCCCTCTATCGTCTTGATGTTGTTGACGAAGGAGAAGATGGTCTCCGAGTAGTCGCTGTTGTACTGTATCGCGAGGTCCAGCATGACGTCTCCCTCGGACTTGGAGACGAAGATCGGGTCCGCGTTGATGACCTGCTTGTTGGTGTTGAGGAATTTGACGAACTGCTTGATGCCGCCCTCGAAGAAGAAGGTGTGCTTTTTCCCCTCCTCCCGCTCGTCTATGATGGTTATGCGGGCGCCGGGATTAAGGAAGGCCAGTTCGCGCAGGCGGTTGGAAATGACGTCGAAGGAGAAGGCCGCGTCCTTGAAGATCTCGACGTCGGGCTTGAAGGTCACGGTCGTCCCGTGGTCCTCCGTCGTCCCGACGGACTTGACATCGTACTGCGGGCGCCCCCGCTTGTACTCCTGTTTCCAGATCTTGCCGTCGCGGTGGACCTGCACCTCCAGCCACTCGGAGAGGGCGTTGACGCAGCTGACGCCCACGCCGTGCAGGCCTCCGGAGACCTTGTAGGCGCCCGCGTCGAACTTGCCGCCGGCGTGCAGCACGGTCAGCACCACCTCCATGGCGGATTTGCCCTTGAGCTTGGGGTCCTTCACTTCCTTCATCGGGTCCACGGGGATGCCGCGGCCGTTGTCGGAGACCATGCAGACATTGTCGTCCTTTATGACGACCTCGATCTTGTTGCAGCCGCCGGCCAGGATCTCGTCGATGGAGTTGTCGACGACCTCGTAGACCAGGTGGTGCAGGCCCTGCACGCCGGTGGAGCCGATGTACATGGCGGGGCGCTTGCGCACCGCCTCGAGTCCCTCCATCACCTGTATCTTCGAGGAATCGTAATTGGCCGACTTGGGCTTGGTCATCGCTGCGCTCTCCTTGGAAGACATTTAAACTCTCCTTATTCGGTGCTATCTGCCCGGCTCTCCGACCACTTTTATGCCGCTCAGCCAGGCGCGGTTGAAATACTTGTTCAGGGCCCTTACCAGGGACCGGCCCCTCAGTCCGAGCTCGTTGGCCGCCGCGGCGGAGGTGGCCGAGACCACCAGCCTGTCCCCCTCCACTCCCTCCAGCCTGCAATGGGCGGCGAGGGACCCTATTTCCCTGTCCCAGACCGAGGACAGCAATTGCAGCCGCTCCAGCGGGAAGCCCCGGAAGGGACGGCGGCCTCCCGAATGTCCGAGACGGCTCCAGTTCTGGCTTTTCCTGACCAGGAACAAGGTCTCTCCCCTATGCGCGCAGGGGCATCACTATATAGAGGAAATCCTCCCCTTTCACCGGTTTTATCAGGGCCGGGGTGGAGGGGGCGTTGAACTCCATAAGGGCCCGTTCCTCTCCCATGTTCCGGAGCACGTCCATGATGAACCTGGGATTGAAGCTGACCTGGAAATCCTTTCCCTTGTAGTCGATGTCGGTCTCGTCCTCGAAATCCATGGTCTGGGAGGAGGAGTTCACCACCAGCACTCCCTTCTTGAAAGAGTACTTCACGGCGCCGCTGCGTTCGTTGGAGCAGAGCGAGGCGCGCTTGGTGAGGGCCAGGACGCGCGCCGTGTCCAGCTCGATGGATATCTCGCGCGTCTTGGGAATGATCTGCTCGTAGGCCGGGAAGTTCCCCTCTATCAGCCTCGAAACGAACACGGTCTTCCCGATCCGGAAGCCTATCTGGTTGGAGGAGAGCCCTACGGTCAGTTCTTCCTTGTCCCCCAGCCCGGCCCCTTTTATGAACTTGACCAGTTCCCCCAATATCTTCGAGGGCACTATGACCTTGAAATCCTTCTTCGCTTTGACGGCCTGGCTGGTGGCCACGGCCAGGCGGCGGCCGTCGGTCGCCACTATCGAGAACACCCCTTTCTCGTATTTCCAGAGCAGGCCGTTGAGGAAATGCCTCTCGTCCTCGGTGGAAGCGGAAAAGACGGTCCTGGACACCATGTCCGCGACCAGCGCGGCGGGCAGCCTGAAGGAACCGCTTTCGTCCAGGTCGGGGATGACGGGATAGTCGGCCTTGGGGGCGCCGCTAATCTTGAACCGGGTCTTGCCGGAGAGGATGGACACCTTGTTGCCGTCGTCCACGTTCACGTTGACGTCCGCGTCCGGCCCCAGGTTCTGTATGATCTCGAGGAACTTCTTTATCGGGACGGTTATGCTGCCGTCCCCTTTGACCTCCACGTTGATGTGGTGCTTGATGGCCATCTCGAGGTCCGTGAAAACGACCTTGAGTCCCTGGTCCTCGGTCTCCATCAGGAAGTTCTGGAGTATCGGCAGCGTCCCGGTCTTGGCCGAGACTCCCGCCTGTATGGTCTGTATCCCCTTGATGAGGTTCTCCCGGTTACTATTTATTTTCATCATCATCATCCTCTATATGGGACCTGTTAAGTCTGTTGAAACTGTGCGTTCCCCTCAGGAAAGTTCTCCACAACCCGCCAAAAGGGACTGACAATCCTAACAGGAGCCTCTTTTTTCCACAGGTTTCACTTGTTACTGACCGATTTTATCTTCGTTATCAAGTTGTTCACCATCTCGTTGATGAAAGGGTCGGTATGCACCATGTTCTGGATCTTGTTGCGCGCGTAGATGACCGTGGTGTGGTCCTTGCCGAAGGCGTCCCCCACGTTGGTCGTGGACAGGTCGGTCAGTTCGCAGGCCAGGTACATGGCCAGCTGCCTGGGCAGGACCACCGCGTCGCGGCGGCCCTTGGAGCGCAGGTCCTTGGGGTCGAGCTGGTACTTCTCGGCCACCACGCCGATTATGGTCTCTATGCTGATCTTGTCGCCGTCGTCCTGCTGTATGCCCATGTGGTTCTTGATTATCTCGCGGACCACGTCGATCGTGGGCTGAAGCTTCATGTTCGCGCAGTAGTTCCCGACCGTCAGCAGGCAGCCGTCGAGCTCCCTGATGCTCGTCTTGACGTTCTCTCCTATGAAATTGACGACGTCGTCCGGGATGTCGAACCTGTACTGGTCGCGCTTCTCCCGGAGGATGGCTATGCGCGTCTCGAGGTCCGGCTGTTTCATGTCCGCTATCGTGCCGGAGAGGAAGCGGGAGACCAGCCGCTGCGCCAGGGAAAGCTCCCGCGGCGGCCGGTCGGAGGTCACGACTATCTGCTTCTTGGACTCGAAAAGGGCGTTGAAGGTGTAGAAGAACTCCTCCTCGCTGCGCTCCTTGCCCATCATGAACTGTATGTCGTCCAGCAGCAGGCAGTCGAGCTTGCGGTACTTGCCGCGGAAGAGTTCGGCGGAATTGCTCTTGTTCTGTATGGTGTCGATATACTCGTTGACGAAGTTCTCGCTGGGGGTGTAGATGACCTTGGCCGCCGGATTGATGCGCAGGATCTCGTTGGCTATGGCGTGCATCAGGTGCGTCTTGCCCAGACCGGGCGGACTGTAGATGAAGAAGGGGTTCGAAAGATGGCCGGGTTTTTCCGCGACGGCCTTGGCCGAGGAGTAGGCCCAGCGGTTGGAGGGGCCCACTATGAAGGTCTGGAAAGTGTAGTTGGGGTTGAAGTTGGAATAGGCGGACAACTGCGGCCTGGCGGCCGGGGCCGTCGCCGGTTCCGGCTGCGGCGCCGGCCGGGGCTCGCGCGGGGCCAGGGAGAGGGAATAGTCTATCTTGTACTCTTTGCCGGATAATTCGGAGAGAGCGCGCACGATGACGCTCTCATAGCGCTTCTTTATCGTCTCGAAGATGAGAGGGTCCGGGACCTCCAGTTTCACCGTGTCTCCCTCTATCAGGAGCAGCTTCGCGGGCCGCATCCAGAGGTCGAAAGGGTCCTTCCCTATTTCCTGCTCTATCTTGACACAGGCGTTCTGCCAGAGTTCCTTGAAATTTGGCGAGTTATCCACAGGTTATCCACAACTGTTAATATGGGGTCTCTTTTGGAAAAAAACTATTATTTTATAAAGACTTTCTTTGTTAATTAAACGGCGGGGGCTTGACTATGCAAGGGCTTTATCAAAAAAGAGAACGATCTGATTTTCCCCGTCGAAAACGGCGGATTATTATGAGGAAATATTACTTTAAATATATATATTCTGTCAATAGGGGGGAACAAATCTGCCAGCCCTGTTTTAAAGGCCGCCCTAAAGCCCCCGAAAAGGGGTTCAGCCGGGTTTATCCGGCTTTTACTCCCACTTTGACCCCCCTGAAGCGGGCGGGGCTGGAGGCATGGCACATCATGGCCGTCTGGCCGGGCTGACCTTTGCCGCAATTGGCCACGCCCCAGAGGCGCCATTCGCCCGGGCCGCAGATGGCGTCGCAGGAGCCCCAGAACCGCGGCGTGATGCCCTGGTAGGTGGGATTGCGCACCATTTTCTTTACCTTGCCGTTCTCCACCAGCCAGCCGATCTCGCAGCCGAACTGGAAGTTGAGGCGCCGCTGGTCTATGCTCCAGGACTTGTTGTTCTCCATGATAATCCCGCGTTTGGTGGAACGGACCAGGTCGTCCATAGAACCCGCGGAGCCGGGCATCAGGCTGAGATTGCAGATGCGCGTTATCGGGATATTGGCGAAACCGTCGGCCCGGCAGGAGCCCTGCGAGCGCCCGAGGCCTATGCGCGGCGCGAACTCGCGGTTGGTCATATAGCCTGAGAGTATGCCGTCCTTCACTATGTGCCAGCGCTGGGCTTTTACGCCGTCGTCGTCGTAGCCCGCCGTGGCCAGGCCGCCGGGCAGGGTGGCGTCGGCCACCAGGTTCACGATGGGGGAGCCGTAGCGGAACTTCCCGAGCTTCTCCGTGGTGGCGAAGCTGGAGCCCGCGTAGGACTCCTCGTACCCGAGCACGCGGTCGAGCTCGCTGGCGTGGCCGACCGACTCGTGTATCTGCAGGGCCAGCTGGTTGCCGTAAGTGATGAGGTCCATCTCGCCGGAGGGGCAGTCGGGGGCCTTGAGCAGCGCGACGGCTTCGGCTGCGGTCTTCTCCGCATGGCCGGGGAGGTCGAGCTGGTCGATGAGCTCGTAGCCCATGGCCAGAGTCTGGCCGCCGTGCGAGCACGGGTAGCCGCGTTCCTGCACCTGCGCCCCGTCCACGGCGGTCGCGCGGCAGTCGGCGCCGCTCGATAACAGCACCTGCTCTATGCGCGAGCCCTCGGTCGTGGCGTGCCACTGATGCTCGCGGACGAAGCGCATGGAGGCCGCGGCCGACTTGATCCTGCGGTCGCGGCGCATGAGGCGGTCGGCTTCGAAAAGGGTGCGGAACTTCTTCTCCACGGGCACGGTGAAGGGGTCCTTGATGAAGGGGGTCTGCCAGAGATCGCGCCAGGCGGGCTCGGGCGCCAGCTTCACCCTGCGCTCCATCAGCGTCGCGCTGGCCCGGGCTATCTTCACGGCCAGCAGCGACACGCGCCGGACCTCGGCGCGCGTCAGCAGGCCGCTGGAGGCGAAGCCCCAGGCCCCGCCGAGCAGCACGCGCACGCCGAAACCGAGCGTCTCCGAGTCGTCGACGTTCCCGGTCCCGCCGTTGCGTACCCCCAGCGCCTGCGTCCTGTTCCGGACTATCCGGATGTCCCCGAAATCCGCCCGGCGGGAGGAGAGAACGTCCATCGCTTCTTCGCAGAATCCGAACATGATCTTGCCTCCGGTCAGAACCCGGTCGCCGAGGAGAAATTGAAGTCCCGTATCTTCATGGCCGGCACGCACATCCGCCCCCAGCCGTTCATCAGCTCGCGTTCGCGGGAGAGCGCCTCCACGTTGCCGAAGGCCTCCACCACGCTCTGGGTGAAGCGCAGGTTCCTGAGGGCCTTCGTGACGCGGCCGTTCTCCACCAGGAAGGTCCCGTTGCGCGTCATGCCCGTCATCTCCACCGTCTTGGGCCTGAGCAGGTTGGTGTAGTGGAAGGTCGTGACGAGTATCCCTCTCCTGGTGGAGCGTATCATCTCCTCCAGGGAGGAGTCCCCCGGCGCCATCTCCAGGTTCAGCGGCATGGGGCCGCAGCTGTTGGGCTGTGGCAGGGAGTGGCCCGTGGAAGGGACGCCGGCTTCGGCGGCGGTGCGGCGGTCGTGCACCACGGCGCGCGCGACCCCTTTGTCTATGAGGACCACCCTCTTCCGCGGCATCCCCTCGAGATCGAACGGGGCCCCGGCGGCGGGTCCGGCCAGCGCGTCGTCGGTCACGGTTATGGAGGGATGCAGGAGCCTCTTTCCCAGGGCTCCGGAGGCGAAGCTGCGCCCGTCGAGCCAGGCCCGGCCGCCCAGGCCGCTGTAGCCGAGGAATAAAAGCATGTCCCCGACGGCGGCCGGCTCCAGTATCACGGTGTATTTGCCCGGGGGGACCGGCACGGGCCGGACCGAGGCCGCCGCCTTCTCCATGGCGCGGGCGTTCACGCCGGCGTAATCTATCTTCGAGGCGTCGGGCGAGTACTGTTCTGCCCAGCCGTAGCCCTCCCCTTTGCGCGCGGTGACGCTGTAGAGCGCCCAGGTCTCCCGGTGGGAGGCGAAGACCCCGGAATTGTTGGCCACGGTCAGGCGGCTGGCCCCGTTCTCGACGGTGCCGTAGCATTTCATCCCCCTGGCGCGGCAGAGCCGGGCCAGGTCCGCCGCTTTCTCCGCGCGGAAAGAGGGTTCGAGCGAGGCGGTGCCGGGAGCGTAGAGCCGGGCCGCGGCGGGCCCGACCGGCCGGGGCGCCGGCGGGGAGAGGAGGCCTTTTTCCTTCTTCTGCAGCTTCAGCGCGGCCAGGCCCCTGCGTACGGCGTCGGCCAGGGCGGCCCCGCCGGTCTGGTTGAGGGAGGTCCTGAAGACCCGCCCCTTGTCGGTGAACCGGATGGAGACCCGGGTGGAGGTCTCGGCGACGTTCTGCGAGATGACATTGTCGGCGAAGCGCGTCAGCGCCGACTCGGACGATTCCATTATGACCTCCGCGCGGACGCGGCCGGCCAGGCGGAAGATCTCCGCGCAGAGTTTCTTTTGGTCCGTCATTTGTACCCCCGGGTCGGAAGGTGCGATGCGGCGAAAGGTTCAGGCCGCGGGTTCCTGCGGTTCCTGGCCCGCGAAGCCGTTGGCGTGGCGCCTGGCGCGGCCGTGCTTCCTGTCGCCGGCGGGGGCCGGCTCCTGGGCGGCGGCCGCCGGTTCCCTGAAAAGGGAGGGTTCGTTCTCCCTGGAGTCCATCCACTTGCGCAGGGTCTCCTCGTCGCGCACGGCGTAGGTGTCGGGCAGCGCGTGCACCGAGAGCTTCAGCCGCCGCGCTTTCTCCGTCAGTTCGTCGGCCGTCCGGCCGGACGAGAAGGAGACGCCCTCCAGGACCCGGAGAGTGTCCTGCGTGAGGCCCAGCAGGTGGAAGGAACCGTCCTGGGTCGCGCCGAGGGCCACCGTCCTGTCGTCGATGGCGGACAGCGCCTGGCTTATCCACTCCGGTTTCACGGCCGGGCAGAGGTGATTGAGGATGACCGCTTTTTTGGCGCCGGTGAAGAAGGCGAGCTGGAACGCGGCCGAGACGCGCTCCTCCCAGCTCTTCCCCTTGGCGTCCAGGAAACCGGGGTCCTCCGGGTCCAGCCAGGTGAGGTCGGGGTGCTTGGAGGACTTTTCGTAGGAAAGGATCAGTATGGCCTCGCGGTAGTCCTTGGCCGCCCGGTAGGAGCCGTGCAGCAGGTCGAGGTTCAGGTGGACGGCGCGTTCGGGTCCGAAAACCTTCTTCAGGTCCTGTCCCGTTTTTTCAGGGGTGGGCGCGTCCACGAGCAGGATGAGCGCTTTGTCTCTTTTGTCGGCCATATCTTAATTTATATTATAGCACTTGTGAAACGCGCCGCGAAAAGGACGGTCGTGGTTTACGGCGGGACCTTCGACCCTCCGCACGAGGGGCACATGCTGCTGCTCTCCGCCGCGGCCCGCCGCCTGCGCCCGGCGGCGGTGTGGCTGCTGCCGGCGCTGCGTTCACCCCTCAAGTCCGCGCCCGCCGAAAGTTTCGACGACAGGACCGCCATGCTGCGCGCGGCGGCCGCGGAGGCGGGGGTCCGCGCCGGGGTCAGCCTTTTCGAGAAGCGCCGCGGCCGGACCACCTACACCTGGCAGGCCATCGAGTATTTCCGTTCGCTGCACCCGCGGGCGGAGCTGTACTTCCTGATGGGCTCGGACTGCCTGCCCGGCTTCCCCCGCTGGCGCCGCACCGACAGGATCCTGGCCTCGGCCAGGCTGCTGGTCGGACGCCGCGCCGGCTTCCCGCGCGGCGCGGGACGGGAGTTCTCCCCGGTCTTTCTCGACGGGACCTTCCCCGAGGAGTCTTCCACGTCCCTGCGCGCGGCGCTTTATTGCGGCGACGCGCCCGCGGGCGTGCCGGCCGCCGCGATGAGGATCATAAGGCGGCGCGGGCTCTATCTGGGCCGTCTCAGGGAAGGCGCGCTGCGCCGTCTGGGCCCGGCGCGGGCGCGGCACACGCTGGCCTGCGCCAGGCTGGCCTGCGCCATAGCGGCCGCCAGGGGGACCGACCCGCGCGCGGCCGCCGCGGCGGCCCTCATACACGACTATGCCAAGGAGATGAAGCCGGAAGAGCTGGTCCGGGAGAGCCGCCGCCGCGGTCTGCGGATCCCCTGTTTCGGCGAAACGGCGCGCCGGGCCCCGCAGCTGCTTCATTCCTGGGTGTCGGCCGCCCTCGCGCGCGAGGAGCTGGGAGTGGACGACCCGGCCGTCCTGCGCGCGGCCGCCAGGCACACGCTGGGACATCCCTCGATGGGCGAACTAGACAGAACGGTCTTCGTCGCGGACATGGCCGCCGGCGACAGGTCTTTTCCGGGCGTCGCGGGACTGCGCCGCCTGGCGCTGCGCGACCTCGACGCCGCGGCCGCGCTGGCGGCCCGGCTCAAGGTGGACTGGCTGCGGCGCTCCGGGAAATGGATACATCCTCTGGGACTCGAGACATGCCTGCGCCTGGATCCCTGAGACGCGAAGCCGGTCCAGCGCGCGCCGGGCGGGCCTGGCCTGCGCGGCTGGCGCTGGCCGTATTCCTCGCCGCCGCCGCCTGGACGGCCGTCCTGCACAGCCGCTCGCCTTTCGCCTCCGCCGTCTCCTCCGGGCGCCCCTTCGCGTTCGTTCTGGCCGACCGGGAGGAGCCGGGCGTGGCGGTATACAGGCCCGCTTCCCGCACGCTGGAACTCTTCCATCTGCCCCGCCGCGCGGCCGGCAGGAGAA
The DNA here is from genome assembly GCA_019135865.1 of Elusimicrobiota bacterium. Taxonomy (GTDB): domain Bacteria; phylum Elusimicrobiota; class Elusimicrobia; order Elusimicrobiales; family UBA9959; genus UBA2231. Next base: position 36,855 of record JAGVVD010000052.1, on the reverse strand, counting down.
ATACCGGCCCCTCCGGCGCGGCCGCCTCGGTGGCCGCTTTCTTTTCAGAGGCCGGCGGTACCCCGGAGCCCGGCGGTTTCTACGCGGAGCTCTCTCCCTCGGCGCTGGAAGGGACTCTCAGGGACCTGGGGACCTGGCGGCGGTCCCCGTCGGTGCCGTTCCGGGTCCTGCGCGAGGCGGTCCCCTCCAATTTCGGCCCTTACTGCCGGGCCGCGCTGCTCTTCGAGGCCCTGGCCCTGGACCCCTCCGGCCTGGTGATCTCGCAGGGCGGGGTCCCCCGCGCCGAGCATCCCGTCTGGAGGGAGCCGGGCGGGACGGTCACCGTCCAGGTCCTCAACGCCTCCGGCCGCCGCGGTGCGGCCGAGGCGGTCACCAGGCGCCTGCGGGCCGGGGGCGCGGACGTCGTGGATTTCGGCAATTATGTTTCTATCCAGCCGCGGACAAAAATTGTAAACTGTTCGGGCGGTTTGGAGGGCGCGAGGCGGGTGCGCGACCTGCTGGGCCTCGGGAACCTCGAGATCTATTCGAAGCCCGAGAAGGCCCCGGTAGCGGACGTAAGGGTCATAATAGGACCGGACCTCGATCCGGCGGCCCTGAAATGACGCCCGGCCCCGCGGTACACGGGAGGTTCGAACATGTCCGACATGGTGACCATACTTAAAACGGCGGTCTCGGCCGGCGCGAGCGACATACATATCTGCGTGGGCAAACCGCCCATGATGCGCCTCAACGGCCAGGTCGTTCCGGTCTCCGACGCGCTGCCGGCGCTGAGCGCCGAGCAGACCAAATCGCTGGTCTATTCCGCGCTCTACGACGAACAGCGGGGCAAGTTCGAGGAGAACTGGGAACTGGACTGCTCCTTCGCCGTCACCGGCGTTTCGCGCTTCCGCCTCAACGTCCTGATGGCCCGCAACGGCGTCGAGGCCGTCATGCGCGTGATCCCCTCCAAGATCCCCACCCCGGAACAGCTGGCCCTGAGCCCCGCGATAATCGGGCTGGCCGGTCTCCCGCGCGGCCTGGTCCTCGTCACCGGCCCGACGGGCTCGGGCAAGTCCACCACGCTGGCCGCGCTGCTGGAGCTCGTCAACCAGAAGCGCAAGGGCCACATGCTGACCATCGAGGACCCGATAGAGTTCACCTACGAGGCCAAGAGCTGCATCATCCGCCAGCGCGAGATAGGCCAGCACACCCGCTCGTTCAACAACGCGCTGCGCGGCGCGCTGCGCCAGGACCCGAACGTCATACTAGTGGGAGAGATGCGCGATCTCGAGACCATACAGCTGACGATCACGGCGGCCGAGACCGGCCACCTGACCTTCGCCACGCTGCACACCCAGGACGCGCCGTCGACCGTCGACCGCATCATAGACGTCTTCCCCCCGCACCAGCAGACGCAGGTGCGCGTGCAGCTGGCCGCCGGCCTGCAGGGGGTCGTCGCCCAGATACTGCTGCCCCGCAAGGACGGCCGGGGCCGCGCCGCCGCGCGCGAGGTCATGATCATGACGCCGGCCATCTCCAACCTCATCCGCGAGGGCAAGACGCACATGATCTACAGCGCCATAGAGACCGGCGCCAAGTTCGGCATGATCCCGATGGACCGCTCGCTGTCGATGCTGGTGCAGCAGAACGTGGTTGCCTACGAGGTGGCCGAGGCCAAGGCCCGCGACCGGGAGATGTTCAGGAAGATGTGCGCGCAGGGCGGCGCCGCGGCGGGAGGCGTCCTGTGAGCGGCGCGGACGGGCTCAGGAACGTCCCCATCTTCAGGAACTTCTCCGACGAGATGCTCGCGGAGTTCTCCTCGGCCTTCAAGCAGTCCTTCTACGGGAAGGACGAGGTCATCTTCAAGGAACGCAGCGAGGGCGACACTCTTTTCATCATAGTCTCCGGTTCGGTCGCCATCGAGAAGAAGCTCGACGAGGAGGGCAGGAGCTTCAAGACACTGGCCATACTCAGCGCCGGGGAGTTCTTCGGCGAGATGGCCGTCCTGGAAGGGCAGACCCGTTTCGCGCAGGCCCGCGCGGAAACGGAGACCGTGCTCTACGAGGTGCGCCGGTCCGAGTTCTTCGGCTTCATCAGGGAGCATCCGGACAACGGCCTCTCCATCTTCACGGAGATCATGAAAGCGGTCCTTCGCCGTCTCCAGCACACTTCGAGCGAACTGACGATGCTCTTCGACATGAGCAAGCTCGTGCTGCGGGAGTACCGTTCTTCCCGCGAGTTCCTGGCCGAGACCCTCGACGAGGTCTATTCCCATTTCGAGGGCAGCTGGAACATAAGCGTCTTCTCCTACAACCAGTTCAACGAGGAGTTCGACGCGGCCGGCGACCGGACCTCCTTCGAGGAGCCCGCCGCGGACCTCGCCGCCCCTCCGCCCGCGGAGAGCGGCTGGACCGCGCCGAACGCCTATGTCCTGGTCTTCCGCGGTCCCAAGGGCCCGCTCGGCTACATGCGTTTCGCCAGGTCGGCCGGCTTCACCGACACCGAGAAGAACTCGCTTTCGACCATCTTCGGCACGCTGTCGTCGATAGTGTCCTCCGCGGTCGAGAACATCGACCACCGGGCGGAAGAGGCGCTGCTGCGGAAACTCAAGGAGCAGAAGAACACCATATGAACGACAACAGGCTCAAATTCCGGAAGCTGGCGGCGGCCGCCGCCAGGCTGGCCGACTCCAAGAAGGCCTCCGACATAAAGATATACGACATAGCCGACAAGTCCGACGCGGCCTATTTCGCGCTGATAGCGACCGTGGGCTCGCAGCCGCAGATGAGGGCGGTGGAGGACGAGGTCTCGGTCGGGCTCAAGCGCGCCGAGGGCGTCCACGCCCTGCACCGCGACGGCCTGCTGAGCCGCACCTGGAAGGTGATGGACTACGGCGGCCTGGTCGTCCACGTCTTCGAGCCCTCGGCCCGCGCTTTCTACGCGCTGGACAGGCTCTACGACGGCTGCGCCCGGGTGGACTGGGAGGCGAAGCCCGCCCGCGGACCCGCGGCGAAAAGGTCCCCGGCGAAGAAAGCCCCGGCGAAAAAAGCCGCACCCCGGAAGAAGAAGTAGCATGAGTCTCCGGGACATCGAGAACTCCCTCCGGGAGGCGGCGGCCGCCGCGTTCCATATCCCGCGCGGGCAGACGGATTCCCTCGCCGCCTCCGTGCCCCCCGCGCACGTCGAAGCCGATCTCTCCCTGGCCTGGCCCATCTCGGCCGCCAGGACGCTGCGCAAGGCCCCGCTGAAAATAGCCGAAGAGCTCAAAGCCGCCGTCCCCGCCGAATTCCCGGCGGAGGTGGCGCCGCCGGGCTTCGTCAACCTGCGCCTGCCCGACGCCCGGCTCCTGGGCGAGCTGAAAGCCATACTGGAGGACCCGGCTTATTTCCACCGGCCCGAGTACGCCGCCGAGCGTATAAACCTGGAATTCGTTTCGGCCAACCCGACGGGCCCGCTGCACCTGGCCTCGGGCCGCGGCGCCACGCTGGGCGACAGCCTGGCCCGGGTCTTCCGCGCGCTCGGCGCGGAAGTTTCGGAGGAGTTCTACGTCAACGACAAGGGCTGCCAGGTGGAGATGCTGGGCCTTTCGCTCAAGGCCCGCTTCGAGGGCAAGGAGCCTCCGGAGGACGGCTATCACGGCGATTATCTCAAGGCCCTGGCCGCCGGCGCGCCGGCCGAGGCAGCGTCGTGGGACGCCGCCCGGTTCTCGGAGTACGCCATAACGGAGATGCTCAAGCTCCACAGGGCCGACATGGCCGCCTTCCGCGTGGAGTTCGACCGCTGGTTCCTGGAGTCCGAGCTGCACGCGGCCGGCGCCCCGGCGAAGGCGCTGGCCGAGCTGCGCGCGCGGGGCATGGCCTACGACAGGGAGAACGCCGTCTGGTTCGGGGCCGCCTCGGAGCTGGACTCCGACGACAAGGACCGCGTGCTGGTCAAGTCCGACGGCCGCAACACCTATTTCCTCAACGACATCGCCTACCACCTCGACAAGCTCTCGCGCGGCTTCACGCGCCTGATCGACGTCTGGGGCGCCGACCATCACGGCTACGTGCCGCGCATGGAGGCCGCCGTCGGAGCGCTGGCCGGCGCGAAAGAGAAGTTCAAGGTGGTCATACACCAGCAGGTCGCGCTCAAGCGCGGCGAGGCGCTGGTCAAGATGTCCAAGCGCGCCGGCGAGTTCATCTCGCTCAAGGAGCTGGTCGACGAGGTGGGGGCCGACGCCTGCCGCTTCTTCTTCGCCTCCCGCGGCCCCAATACGCACCTCACTTTCGACGTGGACCTGGCCAAGAAGCAGTCAAACGAGAACCCGGTCTACTACGTGCAGTACGTGCACGCGCGCATCAGCTCCATCTTCGCCAACGCGGCGGAGAAGGGAGTGGACCCCGCCGCCGCTTTCGACCCGGCCTCCGCGAAGTTCAACCCGGAGGAGCGGGCCCTGGCGATGAAGCTGCTCTGGCTGGACAGGGCGCTCTCGGACTGCGCGCGCGACTACTCGCCGCATCACCTTACGACCTACCTGGTCGAACTGGCCGCGCTGTTCCATTCCTTCTACGACAGGCACAAGGTGCTCGACCCCGCCGCCCCGCAGGTCACGGCTTTCCGCCTTTTCCTGCTCAGGGCCGTGCGCAAGGTCATAGCCGACACGCTGGGTCTGCTGGGCGTCTCGGCGCCAGAACGCATGTAGCCCGGCGGAAAGCCGGCCGAAAAAGAAGCCGCCCGGAGGGGCGGCTTCTCTTTTTTATCGGGGCGGGGGCTCAGGGCAGGTCGAAGACCCTGTATTCGCCGGGACGCAGCGTCCCGCTCAGCCCGGAGAAGGAGAACCAGGTGTCGCCGCGCGTGATATTGCCGATCACGGCCTTGCGGCGGGTGCCCGACGCGGACTTCATGGCGTAACCCGTCCAGTTCTGGCCGGCCGGGGCCCAGAGCGGCTCTATCCCGTAATCGCCCAGTTCCGCCCGCACGGAAGAGGCCAGCGCCAGCACCTCCGAGTATATCCGCCGTACTTCGGGGTTGCCGCCCTGCCAGTCTATCTCACACGGCACGCTGAAAGGCAGCGGCTTGTGTTCCGTCGGTACGGAAGCGTCGTAGCCTATCTCGGCGCCGTTGTACATCAGCATGGAACCGGGGTAGAGGAAGGTCAGCGCCAGCGCGGCGGGCAGGCGCTCGCCGTAAACGCGCTCGGGGGCGGGTTCGTCGTGGTTGCCGGTGAAGGCCACGGCGCCGGCGCCGCCGGACTGCCAGGCCAGGAAGGCGAGGCGGTTCATCGAGCTGGCCAGCTCCTGCGGGCTGCCGTGCTCCATCGCCTGGTACCAGCCGGTCTGGCCCTCCTCGCGGCCGGTCTCGAACTTGCTGTAGATGGCGTCGAAGCCGCAGGCCGAGAGGTCCTCCTGGAAGGAATAGGCCTCGGCCATGAAGGCCGCGGAGGGCTTGGCCTCCTTGACCGCCGCTATCAGGCCGCGGTAGAACTCGTCGCGCGGCATGGTCCGGCCCCAGGTGCGGCCGAAGACATTGTTGAGGTCCAGGTGCGCCATGTCCACGCGGAAGCCGTCGACGTCGAACTTCGTCACCCAGCCCTTCACGATCCCGGTCATCCTGGCGCGCAGGCGGACGCTGGAATAATCTATCTGCGCCGTGTCTATCCAGTCGGAGACGCCGCCGCCGTACTCGAAGCCGCCGTGATGCACGCACCAGCGCTCGCCGCCGTGGAGCTGCTCGAAATGCTGGTTGGGGCAGGGGCCCGACGGCCGGCGGTGGCCGACGAAGTAGGCCGGGTCCTCCAGGAGCAGTTTCGAGTCCAGCGAGGTGTGGTTGACCACGAAGTCCACTATGACCCTGAGCCCCGCGGCGTGGGCGTCCCGCACGAAGCGGCGGAACTCCTCCTCGGTGCCGAGGTCCGGGTTGACGGTGGAATGGTCGCTGATGGAATAAGGCGAGCCGCCGCCGGTGCCGGTCTGTCCGCGCACGCCTATGGGGAGTATGCCCATGGGCCAGACCGCGTCGAAGCCCATTTTCTTTATGGCTTCGAAGTCGGAGGGCCCGAAGTCCCCGAAGAACCTGCCGCCGCCGGCGCCCGCCCGGTCCTTGAGCCCGGCTTCGCGGCGGCCGGCCAGGTTATAGGCGCGGGGGAACATCTGGTAGACGCGGGCCTTCTTCGCCCAGAGGGCGGCGTCGTAGCGGCGCACATTGTCCTGCAGCCCGGCCACATAATGGTCGAGCATTTCGTCGAGCCGGGCGTTCTTCTCCGCGGCGGTCAGCGTCGAGTCCCGGAGTTCCGTCAGCGCCGAGCGCAGTTCCCCGGTCCAGGCGACCGGAGCCAGCAGGGCGTCGAGGTAACTGAAATAGTCGGGGACATGATGCAGGAAAGTGTCCGCGCCGAAGCGGCCTTCGAGCTCCTTCTTGGTCCAGAGGAAGCCCTCGAGTCCCACGCTCTGCGCCTGCGCCGTCCAGCCGGCGGGGTGGCGGAAGAGGAAATGCCTCATTTCCGGGGTCGAGCCGTCCCAGGCCCCTGCCGAGAGCACCTGCTTCGTCTCCAGCAGGAATTCCGCCGCGGCGGAGGCTTTTTCCGGGGGGCGCGGTATCTCCACCGCCGGCGCCGCGCCGTTGCCGTCGAAGAGCGCCGCCGCCCGCGCCCGCAGCGCCTCCGGCTGTTCCGCCGTGAGCGCCGCGGGGAAGAGGGCCGCGAGGAAAGCAGGTATCAGCAGAAGTGAAAGCGATCGTTTTTTCATTTTTTACCCCCGCGCTTACCGCCGGCGAGCAGCGCCAGCAGGAAGAGTTGGTCGGACAGCCTGTTGAGCAGGACGGCCGGCCCTTTCGCATTAAGTTCCCAGCACAGGATCTCGCAGACGCGCGCCTTCGCCCGCGCCAGGTGCAGCACGGCCTCCGTCGCGTTCCCGCCGGGCAGGACGAATTTTGAAGGAGGCTTTATCCGCCGCGACAGTTCCGCGGCGGCCTCTTCCATGTCCGCGGTGAACCTTGCCAGTTCCCCGGCTTTGCGCAGGCCGGCGATATCGGCGGCGGCGGCGGAGAGAGCCTTCTGCGCCCCGGACAAGGCGGCCTTTTCGAATCCCCCGGCCTTGACCAGTCCCAGCAGGCAGGAGAGCTCGTCTATCAGGGCATTGGTCTTTATCCGCCGGTCGGTCTTGGGTACCCGCCGTCCGCAGAGCAGGTCCGTCATCCCTCCGTCGCCGGACCCCTGCGCCGGCTTGAACGTCTTTTTAAATCCTTCGCCTTTTTCAGCCATACAGTAAAGTATACCCCGCTCCGGGCCGGGAGGTCAGTGCCCGGGGGCCCAGGGCCGGGGCGGAAAAGGCCCCCGCCCGGGACGGGACCTCCGGCCCGTCGCAGAGCTCCGGGCACCGACTGCGGCAATCCCCGCAAGGCGAGGACAAGTGCCGCCCTGCTCCGGCCCAATTGCTATAATTTAGGCAAGGGTTGAAGGAGAAGAAAATGAAAGACAAAGTCGCTAAAGTGATAGAGAAGATAAAGCCGATACTGGCGGCCGACGGCGGCTCCGTGGAGCTGCTCTCCGTGGACGAGAAGAAAGGCGTCGTCACCGTGCGCCTGACCGGCGCCTGCGGCTGCTGCCCGCACGCGGCCATGACGCTCAAGGGCGTCGTGGAGCGCATGGTGCGCGAAGAGGTCCCCGAGGTCAAGGAAGTCACCGTAGGCTGACCCGGCCCGTCACAGAGCCCCGGGCGCCGTCCGGGGCAAGAGCCGCCCCGATCCGGCCCGCGGGTCCCCGGCGGAGACCATGCCCCTTATAAACCTGCACACCCACTCCAGCTTCTCCGACGGCACCCTGCCGCCGGAGAAGCTGGCCGCGGCGGCGGCCGCCGCGGGGGTGAACTATTTTTCCCTTACCGACCACGACAATACGGCCGGCTGGCGCGGACTGGGGCCGCTGCTTTCCGCGCGCGGCCTGCGCTGGTGCCGCGGGGTGGAGCTGAGCACCCGCCTGCACGACAGCCTGCACGTGCTGGGCTACGGCGTGGACCCGGAAAGCCCGGCCCTCGCGGCCGCGCTGGAAGAGTTCCGCCGCCGCCGCCTCTCCCGCATGGAGGAGATACTCGCGCTGCTGCGCCCGCTGGGCTTTTCGGCGACGCTGGCCGACCTGGAAGCCGCCGGTCCGCCGCCTGCCGCCGCCGGAGCGTCCGCCGCCAGGACCTACGGCCGCCCGCACCTGGCCGACCTGATGGAAGAGCGCCGTTTCGTCAGGAACCGCAAGCAGGCTTTCGAGAAATACATCGGCTACGGCTGCCCGGCCTATGTCCCGCCGCGGGGTCCCGACATGGAGGAAGCCATAAAGGCGATAAAAGCCGCGGGCGGGGCCGCCGTTATCGCTCATCCCGGCGTGGTGGAGAAAGTGCTGGACCTCGGCGCCTGGAAGGACATGGGCCTCGACGGGCTGGAGGCTTTCTATCCTTCGCACACCGTGTGCAAGACGGGCGAGTTCCTGGAGCTCGCCCGGCGCTACGGCCTCGGGGTCACGGCCGGCACCGACTTCCACGGCCCGGGCACCGGCCGGGAGGAACTGAGCGGCTTCGACCACGACGAGGCCGATTTCGGCTGGCTGGGGAAGTACTGGTCATGAGGATCATCTCCCACCGCGGCGCTTCCGGCTACGCCCCGGAGAACACGCTCAAGGCCTTCGAACTGGCCGTGAAGACGGGCTCGCGCGACTTCGAGTTCGACGTCCACCGCACCCGCGACGGCAGGCTGGTCGTTCACCACGACTACGACCTCTCCCGTACGGCGGGCTCGCCGGCGAGGATAGCGGAACTGGACTACGCGGAACTCTCCCGCCTCAACGCGGCCGCGCATTTCGCGGCCGATCCGGCATTTCAGCGCGTTCCGCTGCTGGAAGAGGTCCTGGACCTGGTCGGGCCGGCCGCGGACTGGATAAATTTCGAAGTGAAGAACGACGGGGGCGTCTACCCCGGCATAGAGTCGGAGCTCCTGGCGGCGCTGAATTCCCGCCCCGGACTTTTCGGGAAGTCGCTGGTCTCCAGCTTCGACCACGACACGCTGCGCCGCTTCCGGGCGCTTTCCCCGGAACTGAGGCTGGGCTGGCTGGGCCACGGGCTGAGCGAACTGCTGCTGGCCCCCGCCGTCCTGAAGGCCCGCGCGGTGAGGGCGGAGAACTTCCACCTGGCGCTGCGCATCGCGTTCCGGCCCAATATCGCGCTGCTGAAAAAAGCGGGGTTCTCGGTCTGCGTCTACACGGTCAATTCCCGGAAGGACGCGCTGCGCATGGAGGAGATCGGCGTCGACGGGATCTTCAGCAATTATCCCGATATCATGGGGAGGGAAGCGTGACCCCGGACCTGAAGGACGAGGTGCGGCGCCTGACGGCCGCCGGCCTGGACAGGCGCTGCGTGGCGGGCGGCCTGGAGAGGGCCGCCGCCCTGACGCTGGAGATAAACAGGCTCAAGAAGGAGCGCCGCGCGGTGATAGCCGCTCACGTCTATCAGTCGCCCGAGATAATCCTGGGGATAGGCGACTTCGCAGGCGATTCCTACAAGCTGGCCGACGACTGCCGGCGCACCGACGCCGACGCGATAGTGTTCTGCGGCGTGCATTTCATGGCCGAGACGGCCAAGATCCTCAATCCCTCCAAGAAGGTCCATGTTCCCTCCTCCAACGCCGGCTGCTCGCTGAGCGAGGGGGTGACCGCCGCCGACGTCAGGCGGCTGAAGGCGGAGCATCCCGGCGCCCCGGTGGTCACCTATATCAACACCACCGCCGAAGTAAAATCGGAATCCGACTGCATAGTGACCAGCGCCAACGCGGCGAAGATACTCCGGCGCATCTACCGGGACCACGACAAGGTGATATTCCTGCCGGACAGGTTCATGGGGGCCAACCTGGCGCGCGAACTGGGAAAGACGCCCGGGAAGGACATCGTGCTCTGGAACGGGTCCTGCGTGGTGCACGAGAAGTTCGACCCGGGGCTGATAAAGATATACAGGGAGCGCTGGCCGGGACTGGCGGCGCTGGCCCACGCCGAATGCCCGTCGGAGCTGATAAAGGCCGTGGATTTCATGGGCGGGACGGGCGATATGATGCGCTACGTGGAAAGCACGAACGCGCCGGCCTACCTGCTGGTGACGGAATGCGGCTTCGGCGAACTGGCGCGGCTGCGCTTCCCGGAGAAGAATTTCATCGGCATGTGCCGGCTCTGTCCCTACATGAAGTCAATAACGCTCGAAAGCGTGCTGGCCCTGCTGAGGGACCCGGCCCCCCCGGAAGTGACCGTGCCCGCCGGTATAGCCGGGCGGGCACGCGTCGCGATAGACAGGATGTTCGAACTGGCGGCTTAGCCGTCCTCGTCTTCCTCCAGGCCCCAGACCACGCTCCTGTGCAGCCAGCCGGTGGTCTCGCCGTCGCTCACCTGCACCCAGTTGCCTTCGGTCTTGAGCAGTTTCATCGGATAGCCCCGGTCCAGCACCCAGGTGATCTCGCCGCCGGGCGTTTCGCGCAGATTGGCCTTTTCCGTCTTTACCGCCACGGCGCGGACCTTGGACAGTACGGAACCGTGCACCCAGCCTTCGTCCCCTTCGTAGTCGCGGACGTGCGTCCACGCCCCGCTGCGGCCCAGCACCTCGAAAGGCGCGTAGCGCAGCACCTGCCAGAGGGATTCGTTGGCGCCCCCCGGCCCGCTCCTGACATTGGCCATTTTAGAGGTGACGGAATAGAACTCCGCCGCGCCGGGCGCGGCCAGGACCGTCATAATGGCGAGCAGCATCGCTGTTATCCGCATAAGGTCTCTCCCGGGTATAGTTTAACCGCCGGGCGCGTACAAGGCAATGTCCTGCGTGTTAAATCTTTGTTAAATCGCGCCGGCCCGGGGGGCGGCTATTTTGTAACATAGAAAGGAATGAAACCCGGAATAAAGGACCTGACCCGGGCGGAACTGGAAGACGCCCTCGTCCGTCTCGGCGAGAAACCCGTCCACGCCGCCGCGGCGTTCTCCGCCCTGTACAGGGAAGGGGCCGGGTCCTTCGCCGGTCTCTCCGGCGTCCCGGCGCGGCTGCGCCGCCGGCTGGCGGAATGTTTTTCCCTGGCGCCGGCGGCCGCGCCGGAGGTCTTCGTCTCGGCGGCGGACGGCACCCGCAAGCTGCTCTTCTCCTTCGAGGGCGGAGCGCCGGCCGAGAGCGTGGTGCTGCCGGGCAAAGGCCGCCTCTCCGCCTGCATCTCCTCGCAGTCGGGCTGCGCCTGCGGCTGCTCTTTCTGCGCCACCGGCGCGATGGGCCTGGTGAGGGACCTGCGCCCCTCGGAGATCGTCGCGCAGTACGAGGCCTGCCGGCGCGAGGCGGGGAGCCCGCTCTCCAGTCTGGTCTTCATGGGGATGGGCGAGCCTTTCCTGAACTGGGAGAACCTCAGGAAAGCCGTGCTGATACTCTCCGACGACGCAGGCCACGGCTTCCCGCAGAGCAGAATGACGGTCTCCACCGTCGGGGTGGTCCCCGTGATAAGGGAGCTCGCCGGCTCGCCGCTGAAGCTCAGGCTGGCGGTGTCCCTGGTGGCGGCGGACGAGAAGCTGCGCGCGCGGCTGGTGCCGATGGAGGCCCGCTGGCCGCTGCGCGAAGTGCTCGCGGCGGCGCGAGGCTATTGCGCGGCCCGGCGCGCCCAGGTCTTTTTCGAGTACATCGTTTTCGACGGCGTGAACGATTCCGCGGAGGACGCCGCCCGCCTGGCCGGGCTGATAAAGGATATCCCATGCCGCCTGAACCTCATCCCCCATAACCCGCCCGGGGGTCCGGGGGCCGGCGTGACGCGGGCGGTGAAGGCTTTCCAGAAGGCCATGATCGCCTCCGGGGTGAGGACCTACCTGCGGCTCGAAAAGGGGCCGGATATATCGGCCGCCTGCGGGCAGTTGGCGGCCCGCGGGCGGCGCTGAGCCTTTTTGTATACTTTACGCATGAGCCGCCCGAGGATAGTCGTCCTGGACGATAACGAGATGTTCGCCGAGCTGCTGGCCGCGGCCCTGGAGGAGGAGTTCGAGATCTCCGTCGGGCACAGCGGCCTGCAGGGCCTTGCGCTCTGCCTGGAAAGGCCGCCCGCGGCGGTGGTCTCCGACGTAGGGATGCCGGAACTGGACGGCGTGCAGATGATAAGGGAACTGGCCAGGCGCCCGGAGCTCGCGCGCATCCCGGTGGTCATAGTCACGGCCACTCATTTCAACACCATCAGCCGCGAGGACCTTTCCGTTTTCCCGCAGGTGAAGCGCGTCCTTTCGAAGATGCAGAGCGTGGAGACGATAGCCGCGGAAGTGCGGGCCGTTATTTCGGAGGCCGGCGGGGTTTAGCCCGCCGGGCCAGGCAGATCAGCCGGTTCCGGTCCTTCGAAGACCTTTCCCCGCCGAACCCGCCCCAGAAAGCCAGCGGTTTCAGCCCGGCTTTGAGCAGGGCGTCCGAGAGCCGCCGCTTGTCGTAGAGCCGGTTGAAGAACCTTTTCGTGACGGCCTTGCCGCCGGGCTTTATCCGCGTCCATTCGTTGAAGCAGCCGTCCCGGGTCAGGACGTTCTCTTCCAGATGCCAGCCTCCGCTTTTCAGGCGGAACCAGCCGCGGGGACTGAAATTCTTCCTGACGAGGGCGCCGTTCACCACGTCTATAAGGAACACCCCGCCGGGCTTCAGCGCCCGGGCCACGCCTTTGAGCGTCCTTATATCGTCGGAGAAGCCGGGGAAATAGCCGAAGCTGGTGAAGAGGTTCACGGCGGCGTCGAACTCTCCCCTGAAAGGTATCCGGCGCATGTCGCCGCGGACCAGCCGCAGCGGGACCTTTTTATTTTTAGCCCGGGTCTCCGCTTCGCGGAGATATTCGGCGGAATAGTCCAGCCCGGTGACCTTCATCCCCCGGCGCGCGAATTCCACGGCGTGGCGGCCCGGCCCGCAGCACAGGTCGAGCAGCGACGAGCCTTTCTCCAGCTTCAGCTTTTTGAGGACGAAGGCCGCCTCGGGCCGGGCCCTGGCGACGGCGAGCTCGCCGGCCGGGTTGTAGAAGGAATTAACGAAGAAGCTCTTATGCCACTCGCGGGGGACCTTCATTTTCCCTTGGGGCCGGCTTTCACCAGGTTGCGGTAGACGCCGGGCTCGGAGCCCTCTATGACCACGGCGCCGACGGTCTTTTTGAAGAAGTCCACGGGCCCGGCCCAGCCTATGGCCGCGTAGCCGTAGCCGGCGTCCCGCATTGCCTCGAGCGCGCGCAGCAGCAGGGCTTTGCCCAGCCCCTTCTTGTGCGAGTCCGGGTCCACTCCTATCGGGCCGAAGAACCCCTTGAGCGTGGAATCGTAGCAGGCGAAGCCCAGGAGCTTTCCTTCCTTCACGGCGATGAAGCAGGTGACCGGCTGGGCGGACATGGCCACGTCGCATTCCGCGGCCCAGGCCCGCGAAAATTTCTCTTCCGCCCATTCCACCACCGCGTGCTTCTCGGGCCCTATGGCCCGGCGTATCTCCACCCCCTCGCGCGCCAGCGCCCCGACGGCGGCCGCGGACGGCGGGACTTCGTAAAGCTTGACCAGCAGGTCGGCCATTATTCCCCCTCCAGGCTTATGACCTTCTTGTCCACGGAGAGGGAATCGTCGTAGGGCGGCGGCTCCTCTTTTTTCTTCGTCCTGGCCGCCGGTTTCTTCGGCGCGGCTTTTTTGGCCGCGGCCTTGCCGATCGGGTTGGCCTCCTCGTCGAACTTGTACGAGGAGGCCTTTTCCTGGTGCTTGAATTTGTAGCCGGCGTCGCCTTTCTTGGCGGCGGACTTCTTTTTGGAGGAGGCTTTTTTCTTGCCGGTCAGCGGCTTGCCGTTCTGGTCGTATTTGTACTGGTGCTTCTCCTGCGCCTCGAACTTGTAGCCGGACTTTTTCTTTTTTTTCGCCGTCCTTTTCTTCGGCTCCGCGGGCGCCGGCGCGTCCGCCGGACTTTCCCCGGTCGTCCTCACGATCTTCTTGTCGGCCGGCAGCGAGAGGTCCGCCTCCGCCGCGGCGGACCGGACCGCCAGCAGCAGCGCGGCCGCCGCGAACAGTATGGTTCCCTTCATTTCTCCCCCCTCGTCCTTTTTTCAGCGGCTTTCACCGCCGCTTCCAGCAGGCAGGCCAGGGTCACCGGTCCCACCCCGCCGGGCACCGGCGTAATGCGGCCGGCCGTCCCGGCCAGGGCCGCGAAGTCCGCGTCGCCGCACATCTTCCCGTCGGGGCCGATATTGGTGCCGACGTCTATGACGGTCGCGCCGGGGCTTATCATCCCCGGCTTGAGCCACAGGGCCTTCCCGATGGCGGTGACGACGATCTCCGCCCTTTTCAGCACGGCGGCTATGTCCTTCGTGCGCGAATGGCAGAGCGTCACGGTCGCGTCCAGGCAGGTCAGCATGTGCGCCGCCGGCCTGCCCACTATGGCCGAGCGGCCCACGACGGCGATCTCCCTGCCCGACGGGTCTATGCCGGCGTGCCGCATTATCTTCACGACGGCCAGGGCGGTGCAGGGCACGAAGGATCCGCCTTCCTCTATTTCCCGCCAGGTCTTGGCCAGGAAAAGACGGCCCATATTGAGCGTCGAGAGCGCGTCGGGGTCCTTGGCCGGGTCCAGGAGCTCCCATGCTTCCGGCACGTCGAAGCCCGGGGGCAGCGGGCGCTCCACCATTATGGCGTCCGTTCCGGCGTCCGCGCCCAGTTCCCGCAGCAGGCCGAAGAAATGTTCCTTCCCTTTCGCCTCGTCCGGCATCAGCAGGCGGGTCTCTATGCCGGCCGCGGCGCAGGCGGTCATCTTGCGCTTTACGTAGATCGCCGAGGGGGAATCCGCGTAGTAGTTTATTATCGCCAGCGAGGGCTTTCTGCCCAGCGCCGAGGCGGCCGCCGCCGCGCGGGAGGAGACTTCGGCCAGGATGGACCGGGAAAGGGTCTTGCCTTCTATGATATCCGCCATGCGGGTATTTTAGCAAAAGCCCGGCGCCGCCGGACCCCTGAAAAAAACCGCCCGGGCGGGGGCCCGGACGGTTTTCGTTCTCCTTGGTTTAAAACCGCGGATTACTTGCGCTTGCCTTTCTTGGCCTTCTTCTTGCCCTTCCCGGCGTTGACCATCTTGGCGCGGGATATGTCGCCGGCCTTGTCGAGGAAATACAGGTAGCCTTCCTCTTTCTTGACGCCGGCCTTGGCGACCTTGGAGGGCTTGCCGCCCTTCTTGCCGCCGCGGGCCATCTTGGCGCGGGAAACATCGCCCTGCTTGTCGATGTAATAAAGGAAACCATCCTCGCGCTTAACATGCAGTTTCATTACTTTCTCAGCCATTTCGTCTTCCCTCCTAACGGGAACTTCGCTTGCTGCAACTCCGAAAAGTTTACATTATGCCGACGGAGAATTCAAGGGCGGTTTTCATGGGCCGACCGTTCTTACCGCCCCGGGGGGCGGTTCGGCGGGTTCCGGCTCCGGCGGGAGATGGGTCTGGAAGAATTCCGCGACCTTCCGGCGGTAGGTCTCGCCGCCGACCTCGGCGCACTTGGCGTGGCCCGCGCCCGTGACGGTCCAGAGGGCTTTTTCCGACGAGCCGCAGATCTCGTAGAGCAGTTTCGCCTCTTCCCGCGGCACGAGCTCGTCCTGGTCCCCCTGCACGAACAGCACGGGCTGTTTCACGGACGGGGCCGTGTGGACGGGGCTGTACGGCTCCGGGTCCGCGCCGAGCTTGAGGCGCACGAAGAAGAGGATCATCGGTATCAGCGGGTAGAACGGCACCTTGAGCCGCCGCCAGCCCCAGTTCGCTATGACGCGCGTGTAGGAAAGGAAGACGTTCTCGGCCAGCAGGCATTTCACCTCCGGCCGTTTGGCGGTTTTCCACATCGCCACCGAGGCGCCCATCGAGAGGCCGAAAAGGCCCATGCCGCCGGCGCAGGCTTCCGGCCTGTTGGCCTGCAACCAGGCGAAGGCCGCTTCCAGGTCGCGCGTTTCCAGGTATCCGACGCTGGCCATGCCGCCCGCGCTCTCGCCCGAGGCGCGGAAATCGAAATAGAAAAGGTTGAACCCAAGCCCGGCGAGGAAATTGGTGTCGCGCATCAGCTCCGACTTGTTGGAGCCCCAGCCGTGGCAGAAGACTATCGTCCTGGAGCTCCGCTCCCCCCCGGCCGGTATGAACCAGCCGCGCAGGGCCACCCCGTCGGTGGAGGGAAAGACCACCGGCTCGTAGGCCAGCCGGAACTGGTCGGGCAGGTGGGCGAGCTTCATGCGCGCCGGCCGTATGATCGAGAAGCTCTTGAGGTAGGCGAGCCATACGGCTCCGGCCGAGAGGGCCAGCAGCGAGAAGAGCAGCCAGTAGAAGAACTCCTGTGCGGTCATTGCGCAACCCCTTTGAGCCCGAGCAGATCGGCGTAGTCGTAGAATCCTTTCTCTTTGCCGGCGAGCCAGAGGGCGGCCGTTATGGCGCCGTCCGCGAAGACGTCGCGCGAATGGGCCCTGTGCGTGAGCTCGACCCGTTCGTGCGGCCCCGCGAAGAGCACGGTGTGCTCCCCCACGATATCCCCGGCCCGCGCGCTGGAGACCGAGGCCTGCCGGCCGCCCGCCTTCACGGCGTCCAGGTAGCGCAGCGCCGTGCCCGACGGGGAGTCCTTCTTGAGCCGGTGATGGACCTCGCTGACGTGGACGTCGAAGCCCTCCAGCCTGGAGGCCATCAGCCGCGCGACGGCGAAGGTGAGGTTCACGGCGGGGCTCATGTTCGGCGAGACGAAAACGGGGATCCTCGAGGAGATATCCGCGAGCCGGGCGAGCTGTTCCCCGGACAGGCCCGTGGTGCCGGTGACGAAAGGCACCCCGGCCGACGCGCAGGCCTCCGCGAAGGAGAGCGCCCCCGCGGGGGAGCTGAAATCTATGGCCGCTCCGCAGCCTTTGAGGGCCTCCGGCGCGGCTTCGGGCCGGAGCGAGGTCCCGCCGGGCAGGGCGTCGAAGATCGGACCGGGCTCCGCGCCGCGGCGCAGCGCCAGGCGCTCGCTTACTTTCAGGCCCATTCTGCCGAGCCCGCCGTTGACGGCCATCTTTATCTTCGCGTCTGTCATTCCGGAAGGTCAATTATATTCTTTAAAGTCCCCTCCTGTCCAAGCCCTCCGCCGCGCCCGCCGCCCCGGCTTTGCCTGTTTTTCCGGTTTTTTGCTATTCTAGGGCCGATGATATACGCGCTTTCGGCGGTCATAGCGGTACTGCTCGCCGCCGTGGGGTTCCTGCTGCGGAAGGTCTACGCGATGAGCCTGGAGAGCGCTCCCGCGGAGCCGCGCGGGAAAGGTTCCGTACTCAAGGAGACCTGGAACAAGTTCGACGAACTGCTCACCAGCCTGCTGACCATACACGAGATAGGCGTGGTGAACGTCGGTTCCGTGAAGAAAGAGGATTTTTTCCAGGCCGTGCTCGACAGCGCCTGCGACCTGCTGCGCTCCCACCGCGGGTCGCTGATGGTCTACGACGAAGCTTCGCGCGAGCTCAAGATCGTGGCCTCGCGCGGCATTTCGCGCGAGATAATCGAGAGCACCCATATCCCTCCCGGCCAGGGCGTGGCCGGCCGCGCCTTCCAGACCGGCGAGACCATCTTCATCACCGATCCTTCCCAGAGCGACCAGTACAAGGACTTCATCGGCCACGAGGAACAGAAGGACCCGTTCATCGCGATGCCGCTCAAGGTGAAGGATAAGCCTTTCGGCGTGCTGAACCTGCATATCTCGCGCGAGAAAGGCGCCTTCACCGAGTACGACCTCAAGTTCCTGACGCTGCTGGCCGGCGAGTCGGCCGTGACGCTGGAGAACATCAAGCTCTACGAGAGCATCGAGAACTTCTATCTCGAGATGGTGCAGACGCTGGCCCGCGTCATCGACGCCAAGGACGCCTACACCGGCGACCACGCCGGCCGCGCGCGGGAGAAGGCCCGGCGCCTGGCCGAGGAACTGCGCATGCCCGAGCAGATGATCCGCTACGTCGAGTACGCGGCCCTGCTGCACGATATAGGCAAGATAGGCATCGACGGCGGCATCCTCGGCAAACCCGGCAGGCTGACGCCCGAGGAATACGCCGAGATAAAGAAGCATCCGGCCATCGGCTACCAGATCCTCTCTCCCATACAGTTCCTCGGCCCGGTCGCGCAGATGGTGCTCTACCACCAGGAATGGTTCAACGGCACGGGTTATCCCGAGGGCCTCAAGGGCGAGGAGATCCCGCTCGGCGCCCGCATAGTCTCGACCATAGACGCCTGGGACGCGATGATGAGCGACCGCCCCTACCGCAAGGCCCTCGGCCGCGAGAAAGCGGAGGACGAACTGCGCAAAGGCGCGGGCAAGCAGTTCGACCCCAGGGTGGTCGAGGCTTTCCTGCGGCTGGAAGAGCGCGACTGGAAAGGCGCGGACGACGGGAAAGCCTGAGGCCCCGGCCGTGCTCTACCTCGTACCCACCCCGATAGGCAATCTCAAGGATATAACGCTGCGCGCGCTGGAGGTCCTCAAAGAGGCCGACGCCGTCCTCTGCGAGGATACCCGCCGCACGCTGAACCTCCTCAACCACTTCGGCATAAAGAAGAAACTGCTGCGCTACAACGAACACGACCCGCGTTCGGTCGAACAGGCCGTCTCGCTGGCCGCCTCGGACGCGAAGGCCGCGCTGGTCACCGACGGCGGCACCCCCTGCATTTCCGACCCGGGCTGGAAGCTCGCGGCCGCCGTGGCCGCGCGCGGCGGGCGCGTCGAGTCGCTGCCCGGCCCCTCGGCGGTGGCGTGCGCCGCCGCCGGCTCAGGCTTTCCCGTCGATTCCTTCGTCTTCCTGGGCTTCCTGCCGCGCCAGCGCGGCAAGACGGTCAGGGCGCTGAGGCAGGCGCTGGGGCTGGGGCGGCCGGTCATAGTTTATGAATCCCCTTTCCGCATAAAGAAGTTCATGGCGCTGGTCGCCGACGAGTTCCCGCGGACCGAAGCCGCGCTGGCGCGCGAGCTCAGCAAGGTCTACGAGGAATGGCTGCGCGGCGCTCCCGCCGAAGTGCTGGCCGCGCTGGAGAAGAAAGGCCAGGTGAAGGGAGAGCTCGTCCTGGTCCTGCGGCCGGCGGGCCGCGGCAGGGAAGAGCCGTTCCGCGTCCTTTTCGTCTGTACCGGCAATACCTGCCGCAGCGCGATGGCGGAGCATTACGCGCGCCGGCTCGCCGCGGAGGCGGATATCGACGTCGAGTTCTCCTCCGCCGGGATCTCCGCCGAGCCCGGTTCCGCCATGCCGCCGGAGGCCCTGAAAGCGCTGGCCGCCGAGGGGGTAGAGGACCCGGGCCACGAATCCTCCCCGGCCGAAGAGGCCGCGGTGGCCGCCGCCGACCTCGTCCTGGCGATGACGACGGCGCACAAGGCGGCGCTGCTGGCCGCCTTCCCCGGCGCGCGCAAGAAGACCTTCACCCTATCGGAATACGCCGGGACCTTCGAGGGAGACCTGCCCGACCCCTATGGCGCGGGGCAGGCCGCCTACGACGCCGCGATAGGGGTCCTCAGGAAAGCCCTGCCCGCCGTAATCGAACGGATTAAAAATAGTAAGATTTGAAGAAGGCGGCCGCGCCGCCCAAGGAGAGGAAAATGTACGAAGAGATAAAGAAGAACGATCCCCAGCTTTACCACGCCGTAAAGGGAGAGGTCCTGCGCCAGCAGAACAACCTCGAGCTCATCGCTTCCGAGAACTACACCTCCAAGGCCGTGCTCGAAGCCCTTGGCTCGGTGCTGACCAACAAGTACGCCGAAGGCTATCCCGGCAAGCGCTACTACGGCGGCTGCGAGCACGTCGACGAGGCCGAGAACCTCGCCATAGCCCGCGCCAAGAAGCTCTTCGGGGCCGAGCACGCCAATGTCCAGCCGCATTCCGGCACCCAGGCCAATATCGAGGCCTACCTCTCGCTGATCAAGCCCGGCGACACCGTGCTGGGCCTCAAGCTCGAGCACGGCGGCCATCTCAGCCACGGCCACCCGCTCAACTTCTCCGGCAAGTATTTCAAGATCGTCTCCTTCGAGGTCAACCCGGAGACCGAGATGATCGATTACGACGAGATCGACAAGCTGGTGGAGAAGCACCGCCCGAAGCTGATCATGGCCGGCGCCTCCAACTATTCGCGCAAATGGGACTGGGCCCGCATCAAGAAGGCCGCCGACATCTGGAAATCGTTCGTAGTGACCGACATCGCCCATTACGCCGGCCTGATAGCGGCGGGCATCTACCCGTCCCCGGTGGAGCACGCCGACATCGTCACCACCACCACGCATAAGACGCTGCGCGGACCGCGCGGCGGCCTGATCCTCTCCAAGGGCTGCTACGCCAAGGCCGTGGACCGCACCACCTTCCCCGGCAACCAGGGCGGGCCGCTGATGCACGCCGTGGCCGCCAAGGCGGTCTGCTTCAAGGAGGCCCTGTCCCCGAAGTTCAAGGAATACCAGACCCAGGTGCTCAGGAACTCGCGCAAGCTGGCCCGCGAACTGCAGGGCCGCGGCTACCGCATAGTGTCGGGCGGCACCGACTGCCACCTGATGAGCGTGGACCTGCGCGCCAAGAAAGTGACCGGCCGCGACGCGGAGATAGCGCTGGACAAGGCCGGGATCACGGTGAACAAGAACACCATACCGTTCGACCCGCAGAAGCCGATGATCACCAGCGGCATCCGCATCGGCACGCCGGCCGTCACCACCCGCGGCATGAAGGAGAAGCAGATGGCCCTCATCGCCGGCCTGGTGGACGAGGCCATACAGAAGCACGCCGACGACAAGGCGCTCAAGGGAATAAAGGAGCAGGTCAAGCAGCTCTGCTCCGGCTTCCCGATGTACCCCGGCTTCGAGCTCTGATCCCCGCCGGGACCGAAAGCGAAGGGCCGCGCTTCATGCGCGGCCCTTCTTCTTTTGCCTGCGGGAACGGTTTACGGCAGCACGGTGGCCAGGTCGGCGGGGGTCTGTATGTCGGCGAACTGCTCGCCGAGAAGCCCGCGCTTCTGGAAGTTGTTTATGACCATCTGCGGCATGGTGGCCCTGAAGTTGTAGACCATATAGGGGATGGTCCACATCTTTATCTGCCGCTCCCTGGGCAGGACGCGGTTGAAGAGGATGACCAGGTTGTTCGTGCAGTTGTTCTTTATCGTGTGGTAGAACTCGCCTTCGCGGTCCACGGCCGACAGCGTCATGGCTTCGCGCAGCAGCCGGACCTTCTCGTCGTGCGACAGGAGCACCGGGTAGGGGGCCAGGCGGAAGCCCTCGTGGTGTACGGTGCGGGCCGCGTACTCCTCCCAGGTGGAAAGCGACCAGAGGATGCCGAATTTCCTGCCCAGCCCCGTCAGCGGGGAGAAGGACTGGTCCGTGCGGGTCCGGGCCTCTATGCTCAGCGCCAGCGCCATCGGCTCATTGCCCTCGGCGTCGCGCAGCGCCCCTTTCTCGAAGGTGAAGACCAGGAAGGAGTGGGCGGCGAGGAACTCGGGAGGGAAGGGCTTCTTCACGAAGTAGACGTTCTTTATCTTCTCCGGGTCCATCGTCATGCTGGTCCAGTCGTAGGAGTCCTTTTCGGGCACCGCGGTCCTCATCGTGCGGACATTGCCCATCGTTATCTCGTCGGACTTGTTCGCCAGCAGCAGCGCCTGGCGGCGGCGGGGCTGGTAGGGGGCCGGGACGACCTCGTCCGCGCCCGGGGTGTATTCTTCTATACCGCCGACTTTCAGTATCGAGAGATCGTCCGCCTGGCGGGCCTGGGCTTCCACTATCACCGTTTTGCCGTCGAATTTGCGGGCCTTCCTGTCGGAGAGGTCCAGCCTGAACAGGCGGCCGTCGAAAGTGTTTATGAAGACGCCGTCCTCGGTGCTGGCGACGACGCCCCGGAGCGTGTAATTGGCGCCCCAGCTCTTTTCGGAGGGAACGGCGAGCCCGGGGACCTCCAGGCCGCTTATACTCCCGGCATCCAGGCCGGCGAGCTCTTCGAAGGAATTCTGGGCCGCGGCGGGGGCCGCGAAGGCCGCTATCAGCAGGAAAGGGACGGTCTTGATCATATACATATGATAGCCGCCCGCGCGGCCGGGCGTAACCGGCCAAGGTCCCGTCTTTTCGCGGCAACTTGCCTATCGCGGCCTGGGACCTTGGGTCCGCCGGCCAGGGGCCGCTTATCCGCGGGGCCTCCCATTTGGTAACATGGGCCTATGAGACGTACCCTGTCCGCCCTCCTGCTGTTCTGCTGCCTCGCTCCCCTCCTCTCCGCCGCCGGAACCGAGGCCGATGTCAAAACCCTGCTCGACCGCGTGGACCGGCTTTACCGCAGCGACCGCTCCCGCGCGGCCATGGAGATGGCCATCGTCACGCCCGAGTGGAGCCGCACGCTGGTCATGGACTTCTGGACGGAGGGCCTCGACAAGACCTTCATCCGCGTCAGATCCCCGGCCCGCGACGCCGGCTCCGCCACGCTGCGCAAGGGCAACGAGATGTGGAACTACTTCCCCAAGATAAACAAGGTGATGAAGGTCCCCCCCTCGATGATGATGGGCTCCTGGATGGGCTCGGATTTCACCAACGACGACCTGGTCAAGGAGAGCACCCTGATAGACGACTATACCGGCGAGTTCTTCTCCCCGGAGAAGCCCGATCCCGGGCTGTATTACATAAGGCTCAAGCCGAAGAAGGAGACGGTCTCTCTCTGGGGGGCGATAGAGCTGGAGATCCGCAGGGACGACCTGCTGCCCGTCAGCGAGCGCTATTACGACGAGAAGGGGCGCCTGCAGCGGACGATGGAATTCTCCGACATGGCCGAACTCGGCGGCCGGCGCATGCCGCGCGTCATGCGCATGGTCCCGGTTTCCAAGAAGGGACATGTGACCACGATACGCTACCTCGACGCCGAATTCGACCTCGAACTGCCGGCCGACACTTTCACGCTGCGCAACCTGCAGCGCGTGAAGATGAGATGAAACTGATCTTCCGCATGGCCCTGCGCAACGTCTTCCGCAACAGGCGGAGGTCGCTGCTCACCGGCCTGATGATGGCCGGCGGCTACGCGCTGTTCGCGCTGACGCTGGGCATGTCCGAGGGCACCTACGGCTCCATCATAGACATGTTCACGCGCAGCCGCACCGGCCACGCGCAGGTGCACGCGGCGGGCTACCTGGACAAGCCGTCGCTCTACAGGACCATAGACGACCCGGCGCGGGCCGGCCTCGTCCTCGACGGGCTCGACGCCGTGGAGGCCTGGGCCCCCCGCGTCTACGCCGCTTCGCTGGCCTTCGCCGGCACCAAGACCGTCGGCGCGCAGGTCATGGGTCTCGACCCGGCGCGCGAGAGGCTCGCCACGCGCATAGCCACGCAGATCTCTTCCGGATCTTTCATACCGGGGGCTTCCTCGGCCGGCGTGGTCATAAGCGCGCGGCTGGCCTCGGCGCTGGCGATCGGTATCGGCGACGAGTTCTCGCTGATCGGGCAGGGCGCCGATGGTTCCATCGCCAACGATAATTTCACCGTGACCGGCGTTCTTTCCGCCTCGGAGTCGGCCTTTGACGGGCCGTGGTGCCTGATGCATATCGACAAGGCGCGCGAGTTCATGGCGCTGGGCGGCCGCGCGCACGAGCTGGTCCTGGTCTTCACCGACTACCGGGAGGCCCGCGAAGACGCGGCGCTGGTCTCGGCCGCGCTGGCCGACCCGGGCCTGGACGTACAGCCGTGGCAGGTGACGGAGAAGGAGTTCTATCAGGCCATGCTGCTCGACAGGAAAGGCGGCGATATCACCAACCTGATCATCATGGCGATAGTGGCGGTCGGCGTGCTCAACACGGTGCTGATGGCCGTGCTGGAGCGCACGCGCGAGTACGGCGTGCTCAAAGCCATGGGCACCCGTCCCGCCTCCGTCTTCGGCCTTATCATGACCGAGGTCTTCCTGCTGGCGCTGATGTCGTCGGCTGCCGGGGCGCTGGCCGGCGCCGGCCTCAACCACTGGCTCTCGGTGTCCGGTATACCGATACCCGAGCCCATCAGCTACGGCGGCGTCAAATTCACCCATATGCTCTCGGCGGTCACGCCGGAGACTTTCACGCGGCCGCTGGCGACGGTCATAGCCGCCGCGCTGCTGGTGGGGATATTCCCCGCCATAAAGGCCGCGCGCGTCACGCCGGTGAAGGCGCTGAGTAGCCGATGAATTTCTACCTCAAGATGGCCTGGCGCAACAGCATGCGCAACAAGCGCAGGACCTTCCTGGCCTCGCTGGCCGTCGGCCTGGGCCTGGCGGCCCTTATATTCACGGACGGGCTTACCATCGGCATGCTCGACGGCATAATCGACACGGCCACCGGCACTTTCATGGGCCAGGCGCAGATCCACCGCAAAGGATTCCGCGACGCGATGGACCCCGACCTTGTCGTCGAGGACGGCCCCGCCCTGCTGGGCCGGATGGCGTCGGAGCCGCTTGTCAGGGCCTTCGCCCCGCGCACGGTCTCTTTCGCCATGATCGCCTCGCCGTCCAATTCCGGTTCGGTCATGCTCTACGGCCTGGACCCGGAGGCCGAGCGGGGCGTCTCGCGGCTGGACCGGATGGTGAAAGAGGGCGACTTCCTCGCCGGCGACGGCTACGCCATAGTCATAGGGGCGGCGCTGGCCGATACGCTGGAAGTCGGACTGGGCGACAAGGTGGTCATCACCGCCGCTTCGGCCGGCGGCGGCGACCTGGCCCAGGGCATGTTCCGCGTCGGCGGGATAATGAAGTCGGGCTCGCGGGCGATGGACTCCAACCTGGCCTTCGTGCGCATCGACAGGGCCCGCGAGCTGTTCAACCTGGGGGAGAATTTCCACGAACTGGCCGTCGCCTTCCGCGACGTGAAGAATGCCGAGGACGCCTCGCTGCCGTTCTGGAAGGAGTACGGCGGCGCGGACAACCAGGCCGAGGGCTGGCCGGAGCTGGTGCCGGAGCTGGCCGCCGCGCGCGGCATGTCGGCCTTCGGCATACTGATAACGGCCGTCATACTCTCGGGCATAGTGGCGCTGGGCGTGACCAACACGCTTTTCATGTCGCTTTACGAGCGCATGTTCGAGTTCGGCGTGCTGCGCGCCGTCGGCACCCGGCCGCTGCGCATGGCGCTCATTATAGTCGGGGAGGCCGCCGTGCTGGCCGTCATAAGCGCGGCCGCCGGCGTCTTCATCGGCTGGCTCTCCTCCCACCTGACGGCCGTACACGGCCTCGACTATTCGGGCATAGACTACGCCGGCGTGACCATACTCGAACCGCTGCGGCCCAGGTTCAGGGCGCTGCAGTTCTGGCTTTACCCGTCGGCCCTTTTCATTTTTACGCTGATAGTCAGCCTTTACCCCGCCGTCTACGCGGCGCGCATGAACCCGGTGGAAGCGATGAGGAAGAGCCTGTAGGAAGGAAAATATGGAAAAAGACCTCGTTATCGAGACGCGCGGCGTCACCAGGACCTATGTCACCGGCGAGGTGAAGGTCCACGCTCTCCATCCCGTAGACCTGGCGGTGCGTCGCGGCGAGTTCACCGCCGTCGCCGGCCCCAGCGGCTCGGGCAAGACCACGCTGCTCAATATAGTAAGCGGGCTGGATACTCCCAGCTCCGGCAAGGTGAAGCTCGCGGGGCGCGAGATGAGCGCGATGACCCAGGCCGAGCTGTCCGATTTCCGCCGCGACCATATCGGCTTCATCTTCCAGGCCTATAACCTTATCCCGGTACTGACCGTGGAGGAGAACGTCGAGTATATCATGCTGCTGCGCGGCGTGCCGGCCGGCGAGCGGGCCGCCCGGGTCAAGCGCATGCTCGACGAAGTCGGGCTCTCGGGCAAGAAAGGCCGCTTTCCGTCCCAGCTTTCCGGCGGCCAGCAGCAGCGCGTGGCCATAGCCCGGGCCATGGTCTCGGAACCCGACATCATACTGGCCGACGAGCCCACGGCGAACCTCGATTCCGCCACCGGGTCGGCGCTGATGGACATGATGAGGGACCTCAACGAGAAGCGCGGCATGACCTTCCTTTTTTCGACGCATGACAGGATGATAATGGAGAAGTCGACGCGGCTGGTGACGCTCAAGGACGGCCGCATCGACTCGGATACAAAAAAATGAGAGGAAGTGTTTTTTGGCCGGCCGTCCTTTGTTTCCTCATTTTTTTGTCCTCGCATTGCGCGGCGGCGCCGGTAACGCTGAAGGGATACCTCAAGACCTACCTCTATTCAGTCGAGCCGGCCGCCGTGCGCGGCTGGCCGGCCCCGCAGGCCGACGGCGCCTACGCCGCCAGCGAGAACAAGTTCCGCCTCAAGGCCTACTGGGACGGCGGCCGCCTCAAGGCCGAGGGAGCCTATGAACTCATCTTCACGGCCCGTCACCCGGAGCTGGCCGCCGCCAGGCCGCTGACCGCGGGCTACGGCTACCGGACCGGCGATACCGGCGCCCTGCTCTCGGGCTCGGCCGGCGATCCCCCAGTCCTGGTCCAGAACCTGGACCGGGCCTTCATCACCTGGTCGCCGCCGGCCTTCGACCTTTACGCCGGCCGCCAGCCGCTGGCCTTCGGTTCCGGCAGGGCAGTGAACCCCACGGACATACTCGCGCCCTACCCCTACGGCACGATAGACACCGAGGAGCGGCGGGGCGTGGACGCGCTCCGGCTGAAGGTCCCGGCCGGCGAGATGGGGGAGCTGGACGCGGGCTGGCTGCCGGGTTCGGACTGGTCGCCGGCCGGGGCCGCCGGTTTCCTGCGCGCCCGCGGGATAGCGGCGGGGGCGGATATAAAGCTCGTTTCGGTCGTATTCAGGGAGAATTTGATGGCCGGAGCGGACATCGAGCGTCACCTCGGCGGGGCCATGCTGAGGGCCGAGGCCGCCCAGGTCTGGGCCGGTTCCTTCGGGGACAGGGAGTCCCGGGACGACTTTTTCCGGCTGACCGCGGGGGCGGAATACAACTTCCAGCTGCTGGACGGGACCGACGCCTGGCTGGAGTACCATTATAACGGCGCCGGGGCGGGGGAGCCCGCCGGCTATACGGCGCTGGCCGGCCGTACGGCCTACAGGGAGGCCAATGTCTATCTTCTAGGAAGGCATTACCTGGCGGCCGGCGCCGGGGCCGCCCTTTCCCCCCTGGTCTATGCCGGGGCCGGGGTCCTGGTAAATCTGGACGACCGTTCCTTTTACGCCACCCCATCGGTGGAATGGAACGCCGCCGACGACATCTATGTGGCTGCCGGGGTCCTGTTGCCCTCCGGCCCCCATGCCCGGTTCGACGGTTCGGCCGCCGTGCCCGCCTCCGAGTTCGGCCTTTCGGACAGGTCGCTGTACGCCTCCATCAGGCTATATTTCTAGAAAAAAACCGCTTCAGACCCCCTTATTTATTATAAAATATACATATGAACGGCCTGGCGGGCCCGGTACGCCGCGGCCGCGGGATTTTTGCACCTTTGGGAGACTGGATGGCTATGAAAACACTGGCGGAAATAGGCGTTATAGGCGGAACCGGCCTTTACGCCATGCAGGAACTGAAGATCTTAAGGGAGATAAAGGTCAAAACCCCCTTCGGCGACCCCTCCGACAAGATAATAATGGGCGTCATTTCGGACGTAAAGGTCGCCTTCCTCCCCCGCCACGGCCGCAAACATCACCTCCTCCCCGGCGAGATAAACCAGCGGGCCAATATGTGGGCCCTCAAGTCCATAGGCGTGAAGACCATAATCTCGGTCAGCGCCGTGGGTTCGCTGCGCCAGGAACTGCCCCCCACCCATTTCGTCTTCCCCGACCAGTTCGTGGACCAGACCAAGGGCCGCCCCTCCACCTTCTTCGGGGCCGGGATAGTCGGCCATGTCCCGCTGGCCGAGCCTTTCTGCA
The DNA here is from genome assembly GCA_019135865.1 of Elusimicrobiota bacterium. Taxonomy (GTDB): domain Bacteria; phylum Elusimicrobiota; class Elusimicrobia; order Elusimicrobiales; family UBA9959; genus UBA2231. The sequence continues at coordinate 9,093 of JAGVVD010000052.1, read as the reverse complement.
TGGCCGTTTCGGACATGATGTACAAAGAGGCCGTGAAACTGGGCATCAAGGCCCATAAGGGCGGCACTTACTGCTGCATGGAAGGCCCCGGTTTCTCCACCAAGGCCGAGTCCAACTTCCACCGCAAGATGGGCTATTCCGTAATAGGCATGACGATGGCCACCGAGGCCAAACTGGCCCGCGAGGCCGGCTTCCATTACGCCCCCGTCTCGCTGGTGACGGACTACGACTGCTGGAAGGAAGGCGAGGAAGTGGACCAGCACCAGGTCTCGGTCACCATGACCAAGAACATCGGCAATATCCGCCGGCTGCTGGTGAAGGCGCTGCCGCTGGTCGCCAAAGCGGGCTGCCGGAACCACTGCCCGGAGTTCATAAAGGGCTCGCTCCTGACGCACAGGGAGAACTTCCCCCCCAAGACCTACGGGAAGCTGAAACTGATACTGGAGGGCTGATATGGCCAGGAAAATATCCAGAAGAACGAAGCGGCGCTCCTCCGGAGGCGCCGGCGCCATGCGCCGCAGGCTGGTGGAGGCCGCGAAAGCGGCCCAGAAGAAGGCCTACTGCCCCTATTCCCGCTATCCCGTGGGCGCCGCGGTCCTGGCCGAGTCCGGCCGGATCTATTCGGGCTGCAACGTGGAGAACGCCTCTTTCGGCCTTTCCATCTGCGCCGAGCGCACCGCCATCTTCAACGCCGTCATGCACGGCGAGAAGAAGATAAAGGCCGTCTGCGTGGCGGCCAAGTCGGCCACGCCCTGCGGCGCCTGCCGCCAGGTGATAGTCGAGTTCGCGTCGAAGGACGCGGAGATGATCTGCGTGGACTGGCAGCCGCAGGAGAAGAAGGAAAAGGTCACCTGCATGAAAGTCTCGCGCATGATGTACAAGCCTTTCGACCCGTCCGAAGCGGGGCTTTGAATTTCTGGAGGTGACATGGATATCAAGACTCTCGGAAAACTGACCAAGTGGATGGAGACCACCGACCTGGAGGAGATAACCTGGAAGGGCAACGGGGAGAAGATCAGCCTCAAGATCAGCAACTACCCCCAGCAGGGCCAGATGCTGCCCGGCTCTTCCCTGGTCGCCGTCAATTCCCCCTCCATCGGAGTCTTCCGTTTCGCCCCGGCCGGCAAGAGCAACCTGGTCAAGGAAGGCTCCCCCGTCAAAAAGGGCCAGGAACTCGGCGTGGTGGAGGTCGGCAAGGAATACAAGCCGGTCCTCTCCCCGGAGAACGGCTCGGTCAAGATCATGTCGGTCGAGGACGGCAAGACCGTGGAATACGGCCAGCCCCTTTTCTTCATCGAGCCGAGGTGAGGCCGGGGTCCGATGTCTCTTAAGTACTCGCACATCAAGTGCTCTAAATGCGGCCACGAACTGGGGACGTCCGAGCAGGCCTGTCCCAAGTGCGGCGGTCCCGTTCAGAAGGTGTGCGGTTCCTGCGGTTTCCTGAGCGCCGTAGACAAGAAATACTGCGACAGCTGCGGCACGATGCTGGAGTTCCGGCCGTCCGTCGGGCCCAGCATCTCGGGGCGCACCGTGGTCTTCGAGTCGATAGGGGATACCGTGAATTCCCGTTCTTTCACGCTCCCCGAAGTGGCGCCCAAGGCCGCCCCCGGCCCCGGGCCGGAGCAGCCCCGGTCCGGGCCGGCTTCCAAGGAGGGGGAAGCGCCCCCGTCCCAGGGGCCGCGGCCTTCCGGGCCGGACGAAAAAACGCCGGCCTCGCCCTCGCCGCGCGCTTCCGGCCGGTCGCAGAAGCCCGCGCCGGCTTCCAAGCGTTCTTCCGCGAAAAAGCTGAGCATCTTCAGTCCGAAGATGCTGGTCTTCTACCTGCTGCTCGCCGTGGCCCTCGTCGGCCTCGCCTCGCTTTTTCTCGCCCCCCACATCCCCCGGATAAAACTGCTTCTCACGGCCCGCCGCTATCTCTCCGCCCTGTCCGGCGGCGATTATGACGCCGCTTACAAGTTCCTGTCGGCCAGTTCCAGGGAGAGCTGTCCTTTCGAGGACTATGTCCGGAACAACAGGGAATACGATACGAGGGTCGGCGGCTGGGAGTTCGACGCGCCCGAGATATTCATGCACGAGGAGCGCGCGGCGGTGATAAAGTACCGCCTGAAAGAGGGGACCGGGACCTGGAAGGACGATTATATCTCCTTCGTCGCCGAGAAAGGCGGCTGGGCCCGGCCGTATATCTGGAATTTTTTCGGCCCCATCGACGAGGCCATAGAAAAAGGCGAGTTCGCGCAGGCCCTGTCGCTGGCCCGCCGTCTCGCCGAGACCGACCCGGTGGACCCGCGCACCTCCGGTTATCTGTGTTCCGCCCAGTTCTTCATGAAGAAGTACGAGCAGGCCGCCGTCTCGTGCGCCCGGACGGTGGAGGCCTCGCGCTTCTATCCCGTCGGCTTCTCCCCCGACGAGGTGTTCTGGTACATGTTCTATCACGCCGACAGCCTCCGGTTCCTCGGGCGCTTCAGGGAGGCCCTGGACATTTACGGCGCCCTGCTGGTCAAGAAAGAGCTGACGCCCAAGGAGCAGTGCCCCCTTCATATGGGCCGGGCCGACGCCTTCGTCCGCCTGGGGGACCATGCCGCCGGCAAGGACGCCGCGGAGACCGCGCAGCTCTATTGTCTCGGCGGCATAGACGCCGTCGAGGCCGAGAAGCGGCTGCGCTTCATAACCGGCAAAGCGCTGACCGAGGCCGTGGCCTATCTCAAGAATTCCCGGCCCAGGGACGGCGGCCCGACGCTGGAGCAGGCCCGCGCGGCCGAGCTTTCGCTCATGAGGGCGAGAGGCATACGTCTCCTGCCCCGGGATACCTGGCTGGCCGAACACGCCGGCGGTCCGGAGTACCGCGTGATGATGAGGGAGGAACTGCCGGCGGGCCGGGGCCGGCGGCCGCAGATAAAGAACCTTCACGTGTTCAAGGTAAACTTGTGGACGGGGGCGGTCACGGCCGAGCAGCCCCCGCCGATGGAGATGAAATGAGCCTTTTCAGGAAAGTGCTTATCGCCAACCGCGGAGAGATAGCCGTGCGCGTGATGCGTACGCTGCGCGAGATGGGCATAAGATCGGTGGCCGTCTATTCCGAAGCCGACCGCGCGTCGATGCACGTGCGCGAGGCCGACGAGGCCGTCTGCATAGGCCCCGGCCCCAGCCGCGAGAGCTACCTGAACATGCAGGCCGTCCTCGCCGCCGCCAGACTCACCGGCGCCGAGGCGGTGCACCCCGGCTACGGCTTCCTCAGCGAGAACGCGGAGTTCTCCAGGGCCTGCGCCAAGGCCGGCATAGTCTTCATCGGCCCCTCGGCCGATTCGATAGAGCAGCTGGGCCACAAGGCCATGGCCCGCAAGATAGCCGTCAAGGGCGGCGTGCCGGTCACCCCCGGTACGAAGGGCTGCGTCGAGAAGGGCGCCTGGGTCAAAGAGGCCGCGGCCATCGGCTACCCGGTGATGATAAAGGCGGCCGCCGGCGGCGGCGGCAAGGGCATACGCATCGTGCGCGAGGAGTCGCAGCTCAAGCACGAGGCCGAGATGGCCAGTTCCGAGGCGCAGGCCGCCTTCGGCAACGGGGAGATCTATTTCGAGAAGTTCATCGACTGCCCGCGCCACGTCGAGGTGCAGTTCGCGCGGGATTCCCACGGCAACGCCGTCGCCTTCCCGGAGCGCGACTGCAGCGTGCAGCGCCGCCACCAGAAACTGATAGAGGAATCGCCCTCGCCCGCGGTGGACAAGGCCCTGCGGGCCAGGCTGGCGGAGGCCGCGATAAAGCTGGCCCACACGGCGCAATACGTCGGCGTCGGCACGGTCGAGTTCCTGATGGACAAGGACTGCAACTTCTACTTCATGGAGGTGAACACCCGCCTCCAGGTCGAGCACCCGGTCACCGAGAACATAACCCGCACCGACCTGGTGAAGGAACAGATCCTGATCGCCGCCGGCGAGAAGATCTCGATCTCCCCTTCCCGCGCGCTCAACTTCGAGGGCCACTCGATAGAGCACCGCATCAACGCCGAGGACTTCAGCCGCAATTTCGCTCCCACGGTGGGCCGCGTCGAGGAATGGTCGGTGCCGGGCGGCCCCGGCGTGCGGCTGGACACCCATATCTACCAGGGCTACCAGCTGCCCATCTATTACGACAGCATGCTGGCCAAGCTCATAATCTGGGCGCCCGACCGCAGGCAGGCCATCGCCCGCTCCAGGCGCGCGCTGGGAGAGTTCCGCGTCAGCGGCGTCAGCACCACCGTCGACGTGCACAAACTGGTGCTGGACCATCCCGACTTCGTCTCGGGCAGCGTGGATACCGGTTTCATGGCCAGGATGCTGGAACCCAAGGTTCCGGCCGAACCGGCCGCCGCGGCGAAATAGATGAACACCGCGGGCAAGCTGAAAAACCTCGGAAAGGCCCTCGCCTGGCGCCGCGCGCAGGCCCGCGCCGGCAGGAAAGTGGTCTTCACCAACGGCTGTTTCGACATCCTCCACGCCGGCCACGTCGCCCTGCTGGAGCGCGCCCGCTCGCTGGGCGGCGCGCTGGTCCTGGGCCTCAATTCCGACGCCTCGGTGCGCCGGCTCAAAGGTCCGGCGAGGCCCGTCAACAAGCTGGCCGACAGGGCGCGCGTGCTCTGCGCGCTGGCCTGCGTGGACGCGGTGGTCCCTTTCGGAGAGGATACGCCCGCGGAGACCCTGAAGGTCCTGCGGCCGGACATCCTGGTCAAGGGCGCCGACTACGGCCGTTCGCAGATAATAGGCCGGGAATACGCCGCCCGCACCGTGCGCGTGCCGCTGCTCAAAGGCCGCTCGACCACGGGCCTTATAAAGAGGCTCAAATAGCGTTCTTTCATTGGTAAGGCGGCCGGTCAATTTAATACAATTTCTACTCAAATCCGCGAGGTAACAATGACGGACATCTTCGAAAAGTGCCGGAAATTCGATATAGTCGACCAGCTCAAGGCCGCCGGCATCTACCCCTATTTCAAGGAGCTCGAGAGCGAGCAGGCGCCCGAAGTGAGCATCGAAGGCCGCCGGTTCATCATGTTCGGCTCCAATAATTACCTCGGCCTGGCCAACGACCCGCGGATGAAGAAGGCCGCCGCGGAAGCCGTGGAGAAATACGGCACGGGCGTGGCGGGTTCGCGCTTCCTCAACGGCAATACCGTCATGCACGCCGCGCTGGAGCGCAAGCTGGCCGCTTTCAAGGGCCGCGAGGCCGCGCTGATCTACGCCACCGGCTACCAGATGAACCTGGGCGTCGTCAGCGCGCTGGTCGGCAAGGGCGACGTGGCGGTCGTGGACAAGCTCGACCACGCCAGCATACTCGACGGCTGCAAGCTCAGCAACGGCGAGGTGCGCCGCTTCAGGCATAATTCCCCCGCCGACCTGGACCGGGTCCTGGCGGACATCGGCCCCAAGCCCGGCAAGCTGGTCATAGTGGACGGCGTCTTCTCGATGGAGGGCGACATCTGCCCCGTGCCCGAGATCGTCAGGGTCGCCAAGAAGCACGGCGCCCGCGTGATAGTGGACGACGCGCACGCCACCGGCGTCCTGGGCAAGGGCGGCCGCGGCACCTGCGAGCATTTCGGCCTGGGCCACGGCGAGGTGGACCTGGTCGTGGGCACCTGCTCCAAGTCCTTCGCCTCGGTCGGCGGCTTCGTCGCGGGCGACGAGCGCGTCATCAATTATATACAGCACCTTTCCCGCTCCATGATCTTCTCCGCGGCCCTGCCGCCGGCCTCGGTCGCCTCGATCTCGCAGGCTATCGACATAATAGAGGCCGAGCCCGAAAGGATAAAGAGGCTCTGGGACAATTCCGACTACCTCCTCAAGCGGTTCAAGGAACTCGGCTTCAACACCGGCGAAACGCAGACCCCGATCATCCCCATAATCATCGGCGACGACACCCTGACCTTCTCCATGTGGAAGGCGCTCTACGAGGCCGGCCTCTTCACCACCCCGGTGGTCAGCCCGGCCGTGCCGCCCAAGCGCTCGCTGCTGCGCGTGGTGGTTTCGGCCACGCATACTCGCGAGCATCTCGACCGCGCTCTCAATATCCTCGAGGACTGCGCCAGGAAAGTCCTCAACGGCCGCCACGCCGCGGCCAAATAAGCCTTAATGCCCCTTACCCTGCAGGTAATAGACGACGGCCGCCTGGCCGAGTTCGTGGAGTTCCCTTTCCGCCTTTTCCGCGGCCACCCCTGCTGGGTGGGGGAGCTCAAGAAGGATACCGCCCGCCTGCTCGGCCCCGCCCATCCTTTCTGGGAGCACGCCGAGCGGCGGCTGTTCATGACCTTCCGCGACGGCGTTCCGTCCGGCAGGATCGCGGCGATAATAAACCGCGCCCATAACGACTTCCACGGCGAGCGCTGCGGCTTCTTCGGTTTTTTCGACTGCCAGGACGACCTGGCCGCCTCGCGGCTGCTCTTCTCGGGCGCCTCCTCCTGGCTGGCGACCAAGGGGATGGCGTTCGTCCGCGGGCCGGTGAACCCCTCGACCAACGAGACCTGCGGCATGCTCTGCGAGGGTTTCGACTTCCCCCCGGCGATAATGACCCCTTACAACCCGCCCTATTACCTGAGGCTGGTGGAGGACGCCGGTTTCACCAGGGAGAAGGACCTGCTGGCCTGGAAGCGCCCCTCGGCGCCCGACCTGCCGCGGCGCTTCGAGAAGATCGTGGACCGCGTTCTGCGCGACGGCCGCGTGGAACTGGAGTTCGTGGACGTAAAACGGATAGACGAGGCGCTGGCCGACCTGAAGGATATCTATAATTCCGCCTGGGGGAAGAACTGGGGCTTCGTGCCGATGACCGGCGCCGAGTTCGACGAGCTGGCGCGCGGGCTCAAGCCCCTGCTCAAGCCGGATTATCTTTTCTTCGCGAGGGTCGAAGGCCGGCCCGCGGCCTTCTGCCTGATACTGCCCGACTTCAACGTGCCGCTGAAGGCCGCGCGGGGCACGCTGTCCAACCCCCTGACGCTGCCCGGCTTCCTGCTGGGTATGCTCAGGATAAAGTCGGGGCGCCTGGTGGCGCTCGGCGTCAAGAACGAATTCCGCAACAAGGGCCTCGAGATGCTGCTGATAAAGCAGGCCATACTCTCCTCGCGCAAGGTCGGCTGGGAGTACGGCGAGCTGTCCTGGACGCTCGAGGACAACGAGAAGATCAACTCGATCATCGAAATGGTCGGCGGCAGGGTGTACCGCAGGCACCGGATCTACCGGAAGGTCCTGTGAGCGCCGAGCGGCCGGCGTCCCGGCGGGATATGGAAAAGAAACTGCTGCTCATAGAGGAAGAGGAGCCTGTCGCCGCGCGCCTGGAGGAGCTCTTCGGCGCGTTCCCCGCGCTCGCTGTGAGCCGTACCGGCGGCGCCGAAGAGGCGCGCCTCCTGCTGGCCGACGGTCCCTACGATATCGTGGTGACCGACATCTACGTGCGCGGGGCCTCGGGACTGGAACTGGCCAGCCGCGCGCTCAAGACCAACCCCAAGTGCTGCGTGATAGTGATAAGCGGCGTGGACAACGAGGACCTCGCGAAGAAGGCCGTCGCCGAGGGCGCCTACGACTATGTCATAAAGCCGCCCGGCCTCGACAAGATCTCCAGCCTGCTCAAGCTCTACCTGAAGTTCAATCAATAGCGGCCCGTCAGCCGGGGGAATGACGGCGGCCCGGCCCGGAGGGGTCCGGCCGGCGCAGCGTCCTTATCCTCAGTTCCGTACTTTCCGAAGGCTCCAGTTCCAGGACTTTTTGCAGATAATCCGCCGCCCTGAGCGGTTCGCCTTTCTTTTCGGCGATCTCGGCCAGGCGCGTCCAGGCGGCGGCGTTGCGCGGGTCCGCGCGGGCGACCTCCCGGACCTTCGCTTCTTCTTCGGCGAGGAGTTCCAGGGCGACCTTCCTGTTGTCGGAGGAGATCTTCGCTCTCCACAGGTATGTCGCGATCGCCCCCAGGAGGATGGCGGCGAGCGCCAGTTTTAACGGGGCCAGCCTGCCGGTGAAGAGGCCTATGACCGCGAAGGCGGCGGCGGCGGTGAGGACGACCCCGGCGATATATACCGCGTTCAGGGATATATCGGCGTCCCCTTTGCGTCCGCCGGACTTTATGAACCAGTCCAGGATATAGAGGCCGGCGACGAAGAAGGCGGCCAGCAGGGCTCCGTAAAAGAGGAATGAAAGCATCTCAGCGCCCCGCGGGCCTCCCGGCCGGCGCCGTTACCAGTATCTGCTTGGGGCTGGAGGGGCCGAACGGGCGATGCTCGAAGTCGCCGTATTTGGCCAGCACCTTGAACCCGTTGTAGCGCAGCAGGGCGTCGAGTTCCAGCGGGAAGAAGCAGCGCATCCGCAGGCGCTTCGAATCTATCTTCCGCCCTTTCTTGGAGTAATGCCAGACTACGGCGGTGCTCTGGAGATGACGGTCGTAGAAATACTGCTCGTTTATAAGTATTTCCCCCTTGCCTTCGGGGTCCTCGTAGCAGCCTATCGGTATGAGTTCCTCGCTGTCGCGCGAGAGGTGGCGCGGGTCCGGGTTGAAGACGTCGAAGGCGAATTTTCCGCCGGGCGAGAGATGCGCTTTCACGGACGAGAAGAAAGACTCCAGGTCCTCTATGGAGTGTATGTGCTGCATCGAGTTATAGGCGATGAAGATCAGCTTGAATTTCTTTTTCAGGCGGAATTTGCGCGCGTCGCCGCGGATGAAGTCCATTTTCAGGCCGGCCGCCTTCGCTTTGGCGCGGGCCTGCTCCAGCATGGGCGCGGCCACGTCGAGACCGGTGATGTCCATGCCGGCTTTCCTGAGCGGTATGGCGAGCCGGCCGGTGCCGCAGGCCAGTTCCAGGACGGGCCCGCGGGCGGCCTTGGCTAGCGCCAGGTAATGCCTGTCGTCGCCGGGGTTGGCCAGGTTGTCGCGGTCGTAGTGGAGGCCGCTCCAGTAGACCTGGGTGCCATCCGGTATAGAGTGTCTGGTTTTTTTCATATCGTGATAGGCCGATAGGCGGGATTCCCGCCGGGCCTTGCGGCGAGGAACATGAGGAGCAACTGTAATGTCTGACAGGCGGATTTTCACGGGTTCAAGCCCCGCAAAGGCATTTCGCCGCCATCCCGCTGTCCCAATGCTGCCCTCTCCTGA
>JAGVVD010000028.1 GCA_019135865.1 Elusimicrobiota bacterium | reverse complement strand
GTCGGCTCATCGCATCCTCCCGCTGAAGCAGGTGGGAAGGGTTGGGCTGTTCGCCCATTAAAGCGGTACGTGAGCTGGGTTCAGTACGTCGTGAGACAGTACGGTCTCTATCTGATATGCGCGCAGGAAACTTGAGGGGAGCTGACCACAGTACGAGAGGACCTGGTTGGACGAACCTCCCGTATACCAGCTGTCGTGCCAACGGCATAAGCTGGGTAGCGGTGTTCGGTAGGGATAAACGCTGAAAGCATCTAAGCGTGAAACCCGCCCCAAGATAAGGTTTCCCTGGACGTCAAGTCCCAGAAGGCCCCCGGAAGACTACCGGGTTGATAGGCTGGGTGTGTAAGCATAGTAATATGTTGAGCTAACCAGTACTAATCGGCCGTGCGGCTTGGCCTTATTTTCGAATCCAATAACGCACTAATGCAGTATGCTACTTCTTGGCTTTTAAGCCCTAACGGGCTGCGCTTAAATCCCCGCGATCTATAAGGCCGGTGGCTATTCCGGAGAGGTTACACCCGTTCCCATTCCGAACACGGCAGTTAAGGGCTCCAGGGCCGATGGTACTAACACCCAACTCGGTGTTGGGAGAGTAGGTCGTTGCCGGCCTTATTGATCGCGGGGATAGTCAAAGAACGGAAAAGATCTGTTGCGACGGTTGAACGAAATGAAATACTCCAAGAACGACAAGGTAGAGGCCGCTAAAAAGCTCGGCGCCGATTTAAAGGCGTCCGACGTCTTTTTCGCGTCCTTCCAGGGCCTGAAGTTCGAGAACCTCAACGTTCTCCGCGACAAGCTGCGCCCGTCGAAGTCCAAGTTCACCGTAACCCGCAACACCATCATCTCGCACGCTCTCGAGAACGCCTCCCTGAAACCCGCCGACGCCTCCGTGGCCAAGGGCCCGACCGCCGTGGTCACCCTGGCGGACCATGACGAGGTGACCAAGGTCGCGAAGGAGCTGATGCTGTTCGCCAAGGAGAACCCGGCCCTCAAGGTGAAGGGCGGTTTCTACGAGAAGAACTGGCTCACCCCCGCCGACATCGAGAAGCTTTCCAAGATCGGCTCCAAGACGGAGCTGCTCACCCAGCTGGCCGGCACGCTGTACTCCAGCATAGCCCAGATACGCTGGGTGCTGGATTCCCTGAAAGAGCAGAAAGAAAAGGCCGGCGGCGCTCCTGCCGCGGCTCCCGAAACCCCGGCGCAGGGCGCCTGAGCCGTAACCCCGTTTTTTTACCGTAGAAGTCGATGAAGTGCGGTCTCTCCCCACTCCTCACGTCTGCGTTTTTTCGTCTCTGAAAATTTGAAGGCCGTCCGCTGAGAGCAGTTCCCGGTACGGCACGCGCGATCTGCGGTAAATCCTGGTAGTCCCGCCAGTCAATGGGATAAACCCCTTCGCCCGCAAAGGCGGGGGGGGCTACTAAAAAGACCGCCTCCGGGCGGCAAAAGGAGCCCTGAAATGGCAACCATGAGCAAAGACCAGCTGATAGAAGCTATCGGCAGCATGACGATAATGGAACTTTCCGACCTCGTGAAGGGGATCGAAGAGAAGTTCGGCGTGAAGGCCGCCCCGACGGGCGTGGCCGTCGCCGCCGCCCCCGGCGCCGCCGGCGCCGCCGCCGAGGAGAAGACCGAGTTTACCGTCGTGCTCAAAGCCGTGACCGACACCGCCAAGAAGATCAGCGTCATCAAGGTCGTGCGCGAGCTGACCGGCCTGGGACTCAAGGAGTCCAAGGACCTGGTCGAAGGCGCCCCCAAGAACGTGAAAGAGAACGTCGACAAGAAGGCCGCCGACGAGATGAAGAAGAAGCTCGAAGAGGCCGGTGCCGCGGTCGAACTGAAGTAAGCGGTTCCAGTAAGAAGCTAACGGACCCCGCCGTCGGCCCGAGAAGGCCGGCGGCGGAGTCTGCGTGCCGGGACCCGCAGCCCAGAAGTGCCAGGAACTCTAGTCTGCACATTGAGAAAAGGACTATAGCAGCTTGAGCCGTAACCCGGGGGCCGTGAAGCCCTCCGGAACGGTCGTTTTTCATCCGCGGAAAGAGGTGACCATGAAAACGAAAGACTTCTCCAAAATACCCCAGATCCTCAAGGCGCCCGACCTGCTCGACATGCAGAAACAGTCCTTCGACTGGTTCCTGCAGCTCGACACGGACCCCGAGGAGCGCAGGATCCAGGGCCTCCAGGCCTCCTTCATGGACGTTTTCCCCGTCGAGTCCGCCGACGGCTCGATGCAGCTCGATTTCGTCAAGTACGAGCTCGGGGATCCCAAGTACCACAGCCCCGAGGAGGCCCTGACCCGCGGCGGCACCTACGCCTCGCCGCTGCGCGTCTGGATGTCGCTGAGCGAGAAGCAGGCCAGCGGCAAGCTCAAGCAGGTCACCGAGCAGGACGTGACCCTCTGCGACCTGCCGCTGATGACCGACAACGGCTCCTTCATCTTCAACGGCGCGGAGCGCATCGTGGTCAGCCAGCTGCACCGCTCTCCCGGCATCATTTTCGAGGACGACGAGGAGAAGAAGCAGTCGGTGCTCGGCAAGCCGCTGCATTTCGCCCGCATCATCCCCTACCGCGGCGCCTGGGTCGAGTTCGAGTTCGACCTGGACAACGTGCTCTGGGTGCGCCTGGACCGCAAGAAGAAGATCCTGGCCACCACCTTCCTCAAGGCCTCCGGCCTCGAGACCAATTCCGAGATCCTGAACATCTTCTACGAGGCCGAGGAGGCCGCGGTCAGCCAGGACAACGCCTCGGCCGTCATCGGCAAGTACGCCATCGAGGACATCGTGGACAAGGCGACCGGCGAGGTCGTCCTCAACCTCGAGGACAAGGTGCAGCCGATCGACGACAAGACCTTCAAGCAGCTGCTCGACCGTAAGGTCAAGAGCGTGCGTCTCATCAAGGGCAATCCGAAGGACGACAATCCGGGCATCATCCTGGCCCTCGAGGCCAAGAACCAGCCCAAGAGCGCCTCCGACGCCCGCCACGAGATCTACAAGAAGATGCGCGGCCAGGACTTCATAGTCAAGGAACAGGCCGAGGACTACCTCAACACCATCCTCTACAAGAGCCTGCGCCGCTACGACTTCTCGCTGGTCGGCCGCTACAAGGCCCAGCGCAAGCTCAAGCCCCTCTACGACCAGCTGCCCAAGAAGTTCAAGGCCCCCGGCGAGAAGGTCCGCAACCTGACCATCGAGGACGTGCTCGTCACGATCAAGTACCTGCTGGCGCTCAATACCGGCGCGGCCGGCTTCGAGCACGAGGGCGAGAAGTTCCAGTACCAGGTGGACGACATCGACCACCTGGGCAACCGCCGCGTGCGCTCCATCGGCGAACTGCTCGAGAACCAGATCCGCGTGGCCCTCGTCCAGATCGGCCGCAACGTGCGCGACCGCATGAACAAGGAAGAGAAGAAGACCCCGCGCGAACTGGTCAACGCCGCCCCCGTGGTGGCCATCATCCGCAAGTTCTTCGGCACCAGCCAGCTCTCCCAGTTCATGGACCAGATCAACCCGCTGGCCGAGCTGACGCACAAGCGCCGCCTCTCGGCCCTCGGCCCGGGCGGTCTAAACCGCAAGCGCGCCGGCTTCGAGGTCCGCGACGTGCACTACACGCATTACGGCCGCGTCTGCCCCATCGAGACGCCCGAAGGCGCCAACATCGGTCTGATAGTCTCCCTGGCCGCCTACGCCAAGGTCAACCAGTACGGCCTCATCGAGACGCCGTACCGGAAAGTCGCCGGCAAGAAGCCCACCGCCGAGGTCGAGTACCTGACCGCCAACAAGGAGGACGACATCTTCGTCGGCCAGGCGAATACCCCGGTCGATTCCAACCGTTTCTCCACCGACCAGGTCTACGGCCGCATCAAGGACGACTACGTGTTCGTCGACGCCGACAAGGTCCGCTACATGGACGTCTCGCCGATGCAGGTGGTTTCCATCTCGGCGGCCTGCATACCGTTCCTCGAGCACGACGACGCCAACCGCGCGCTGATGGGCTCGAACATGCAGCGCCAGGCCGTGCCGCTGCTGCTGACCGAGGCGCCGCTGGTGGCGACCGGCATGGAGCCGGCCATAGCCCGCGACAGCCGCGCCTGCGTGACCGCCCGCACCTCGGGCAAGGTCATCTACGCCTCCGGCGACATGATCGCCATAAAGCCGGATCATTCCAAGGACCCGGACATCTATCACCTGATCAAGTACCGCCGCTCCAACCAGGACACCTGCGTCAACCAGGTGCCGATAGTCAAGAGCGGCGACACGGTCAAGAAGGGCGATATCATAGCCGACGGCCCCGCCACCGCCAACGGCCAGCTGGCCCTGGGCAAGAACGCGCTGGTCGCGTTCATGAGCTGGGAAGGCTATAACTACGAGGACGCCATCCTCGTCAGCGAGCGCCTGGTGGAGGAGGACGCCTTCACCTCCATCTTCATAGAGGAGTTCGAGGTCGAGGCCCGCGACACCAAGCTCGGCCCCGAGGAAATAACCCGCGACATCCCGAACGTGGGCTCCGACGCGCTGGAGAACATCGACGCCGACGGCGTGGTCGTGCCCTCCACGATCGTGCGCCCGGGCGATATCCTGGTCTGCAAGGTCTCGCCCAAGGGCGAACAGCAGCTCTCGCCCGAAGAGCGCCTCCTGAAGGTCATCTTCGGCAAGAAGGCCGAGGACGTGACCGACACCTCGCTGCGCGTGCCCCCGGGCGTCAACGGCAAGATCATCGGCACCCGCGTGTTCGTGCGCCGCGAGAAGCTGACCAAGCCCGAGGAGCGCCAGCGCGTCGAGGAGATCAACGAGGAGATGCGCCAGCACCTCGAGGCCCTCAAGAACTTCCGCAAGGAATCCCTGGAGAACAAGAAAGCGGCCGACATCGAGGAATTCTGCAAGCTGATGGAGAAGAAGATCCGCGACAAGTACGCCCGCGAGAAAGAGCTCCTGAAGCAGAGCGGCGAGCTGTCGGTCACCGTCAACAAGGTCGTCAAGGTCTATATCGCGCTCAAGCGCCGCCTCCAGGTCGGAGACAAACTGTCCGGCCGGCACGGCAACAAGGGCGTGGTCGCCAAGATCATGCCCAAGGAAGACATGCCTTATATGCCCGACGGCACCCCGATCGACGTGGTGCTCTCGCCGCTGGGCGTGCCCTCCCGCATGAACATCGGCCAGATCCTGGAGACGATGCTGGGCTGGGCGGGCCATCACCTCAACACCCAGATGGTCTGTCCCGTCTTCGACGGCGCCAGCGAGGCCGAGGTCATCGAGCAGATCCGCGAGGCCAAGAAGAAGCTGATCGCGGACGGCGTGCCGGAGGAATACCTGCCGGACGATTACTGCCGCATCCGCCTCTTCGACGGCCGCACCGGCGAGCCCTTCAAGGAGATGGTCACCATCGGCTATCTCTACATCCTCAAGCTCATCCACCTCGTCGAGGACAAGGTGCACGCCCGCTCCACGGGCCCTTACAGCCTGATCACCAGGCAGCCGCTGGGCGGCAAGGCCCTGTTCGGCGGCCAGCGTTTCGGCGAAATGGAAGTCTGGGCGCTCGAGGGCTACGGCGCGGCGTACATGCTGCAGGAGATGCTGACCGTGAAGTCCGACGACTTCGTCGGCCGCACCAAGATGTACGAGGCCATAATCAAGGGCGAGTTCCCGCCCCAGCCCGGCGTGCCCGAGTCGTTCAAGGTGCTCGTCAAGGAACTGCAGGCCCTGTCGCTGGACGTGGACCTGATAAAGACCGGGGACGCCCCTCCCCCCGCCGCCCCCGCGGCCGCGGAGGAGACCAAGGAAAAGCCCAGGAAGAAAGCGGCCTCGAAGGCCTGAGGGCCGGATAAGCCCGCGCCGGTACCGTCGTAGCCGGCGCGGGGACCTCTCAGTAGGGGTTCAGGAAATTTTCGGCGCTTTTGATGGCGCGGAAAATTTACGACGACGAAACGGGGAACCTGGGTTCCCCTTGTAGAAGGGCCGAGCGGAGTATACCTTTCGGAGCGAGGATCACCCGACCGAAGGGAGGGCCCGAAAAAGGACCGGAGACCAGAACATGGAAAATATCACCGAAGCGGCAAGCAGACTTTTCGGCATCGCGAGGCCCAAGAAGCGCAAGGAGATAAACTACGGGGACTTCAACGGGATGAAGCTGGGTATAGCCAGCCCCGCGAAGATCCGCAACTGGTCGTTCGGCGAGGTCAAGAAGCCCGAGACCATCAATTACCGCACGCTCAAGCCCGAGCGCGACGGCCTGCTCTGCGAAAGGATCTTCGGCCCCTCCAAGGATTACGAGTGCGCCTGCGGCAAGTACCGCTGGGTCAAGTTCAAGGGCGTGGTCTGCGACCGCTGCGGCGTCGAGGTCACCGAGGCCAAGGTGCGCCGCGAGCGCATGGGCCACATCGAGCTGGCCTGCCCCGTCGCGCATATCTGGTTCCTGCGCAAGAGCCCCAGCCGCATCGGCATCCTGCTCGACATGAAGCCGTCGGACCTCGAGAAGGTCGTCTACTACGCGGCCTACGTCGTGCTGGACGACGCCAAGGACTCCGTCACCAACCGCGTGGAGTACAAGGTCGGCGAAGTGCTGACCGAGAGCCAGCTCAACGAGGTGCGCCGCAAGTTCCCCAAGATCAAGGTCGGCATAGGCGCCAACGCCATCCTGGCTCTGCTCGAGCGCATCGACATCAAGAAGGACCTGGACGCCATCAACAAGCAGCTGGCCGACGCCAAGCCCGACGCCGACCGCTCCAAGCTCATCAAGCGCCTCAAGATCCTCGAAGGTTTCATGCATAGCGGCAACCGGCCCGAGTGGATGATCATGACCGTGCTGCCCGTGCTGCCGCCGGACCTGCGCCCGCTGGTCCCGCTCGAGGGCGGCCGTTTCGCCACCTCCGACCTCAACGACCTCTACAGGCGCATCATCAACCGCAACAACCGCCTCAAGCACATCGAGGCCCTGCGCGCGCCGCAGGTCATGATCTACAACGAGAAGCGCCTGCTGCAGGAGGCCGTCGACGCGCTGATAGAGAACGGCGCCCGCGGCAAGGTGGTGCTGGGCGCGGCCAACCGCCCGCTCAAGTCCATCTCGGACATCCTCAAGGGCAAGCAGGGCCGCTTCCGCCAGAACCTGCTCGGCAAGCGCGTTGACTATTCGGGCCGCTCCGTCATCGTGGTCGGCCCCGAGCTCAAGCTCAACCAGTGCGGTCTCCCCAAGGAGATGGCGCTGGAGCTCTTCAAGCCCTTCGTGCTGGCCGAGCTCATCAAGAAGGACTCCATCACCCTGAAGGTCGCCAAGAAGAAGATGGAGCACGCGGACAACGAGATCTGGGACATCCTGGAGAAGGTGACCAAGAGCCACCCCGTGCTGCTCAACCGCGCCCCGACGCTGCACCGCCTGGGCATCCAGGCCTTCGAGCCCGTGCTGATCGAGGGTCTCGCCATACAGCTGCACCCGCTGACCTGCGCGGCCTTCAACGCCGACTTCGACGGCGACCAGATGGCCGTTCACGTGCCGATCTCGCAGGAAGCGCAGATGGAAGCGCGCATGCTGATGATGGCGACCAACAATATCCTTTCCCCGGCCAGCGGCCGCCCGATAGCGGCGCCGTCGCACGACATGGTGCTGGGCGTGAACTACCTCACCAAGATCAAGAAGGGCGACATCGGCGAGGGCCGGACCTTCGCCGACCGGGAGGAGACGCTCGCCGCCTACCAGCGCGAGAAGATCGGACTGCACTCCCGCGTCCGCGTGCGCGGCGTGACCGCTCTCGACCAGAGGCCGGCGGCGGAATGGAAGAACCGGGAGGACCTCCGGAAGGGCGAGACCTGGGAGGCCGGCCGGCCCGACGATTACACCTCCGTCGGACGCATCATCTTCAATTCCGTCGTTCCCAAAGGCGTCGGCTACATCAACAGGACGGTCGGCAAGAAGGACCTTTCCGGCCTCGTCGACAGCTGCTACAAGGACCCCGAGATAGGGCATTTCGAGACCGTGAAGCTGCTGGACCAGCTGATGCGCCTTGGTTTCCATTACGCCACGATGTCCGGCCTGAGCATCTCCATAGCCGACATGTCCGTCATCAGGGACAAGGAAGGCCTGATCAAGGCCGCCGAGAAGCAGGTCAGGGAGATCGAGGGTCAGGCCGAGGACGGCATTATCACCGAGAACGAACGCTATAACAAGGTCATCGACATCTGGACCCGCGTCACCGACACCGTCGCCGACGGCATGTTCGCCGAGATGCAGAAGCAGGAGCAGAAGACCTACAACCCTAGGGAGAACCGCTTCAACGCCGTCTTCATGATGGCCGACTCCGGCGCCCGCGGCAGCCGCCAGCAGGTCAAGCAGCTGGCCGGCATGCGCGGTCTGATGGCCAAGCCGCAGAAGAAGCTGACCGGCGGCGTCGGCGAGATCATCGAGAACCCCGTGCGTTCCAACTTCCGCGAAGGCCTGACCGTGCTCGAGTACTTCATCTCGACGCACGGCGGACGCAAAGGTCTTTCCGACACGGCCCTCAAGACGGCCGACGCCGGTTACCTGACCCGCCGCCTCGTGGACGTCGCGCATAACGTCGTCATCACCGAGGAGGACTGCGGCACGATCAACGGCGTCGAGGCCATGGCCCTGACCGCCGGCGAGGAGGTCATCGAATCCCTCGAGGACCGCATTACCGGCCGCATCGCGATGGAGGACGTCAAGGACAAGGACGGCAAGACCGTGCTCGTCAAGAACGGCTCGCTCATCACTCCCGAAGCCGCCAGGGCGATAGTCGCCAGCGGCCGCGAGAGCGTTTTCGTCCGCTCGGTGCTCACCTGCGAGTCCGACGTGGGGATCTGCTCCAAATGCTACGGCCTGAACCTGGCCACCGCCAAGCAGGTCGAGGTCGGCGAAGCGGTCGGCATCATCGCCGCGCAGTCCATCGGCGAGCCCGGCACGCAGCTCACGCTGCGCACGTTCCACATCGGCGGTACCGCGTCGCGCGTCATCGAGGAGGCCGCCGTCAAGGTCAAGAAGGACGGCAAGGTCCGGTTCAAGGACCTGCGCACGGTCAAGAACCGCGCCGGCAGCGAGATCTGCGTTTCGCGCAGCGCGATGATCGTGATCGAGCACGCGGACAAGACCGAGGAGGAGTTCAAGATCAGTTACGGCGCCAAGATAAAGGTCTCCGATAAGGAGCAGGTCAAGGCCGGCACCGCGATAGCCGAATGGGACCCGCTGACGATGCCGATCATCACCGAGAAGTCCGGCAAGATAAAGTTCGCCGACATCAAGGAAGGCGTCACGATGCACGAGGAGCGCAACAAGGTGACCGGCATCATCGAGCGCCGGATCATCGAGCACCGCGGCACCAAGCGCACGCCGCGCATCGTGGTGGACGACGGCGGCAAGGCCGTCGCCTCCTACACGCTGCCCACCGACACCATCATCATCGCCGACAACGGCGAAGAGGTGAAGCAGGGCGACGTCGTGGCCAAGCTGCACCGCGAGACCTCCAAGACCAAGGACATCACGGGCGGCCTGCCGCGCGTGGCCGAGCTCTTCGAGATCCGCAAGCCCAAGAACGCCGCCATCATCACCAAGATCGAGGGCGTCGTCAGCCTGGGCACCAGCACCAAGGGCCTCGTCGAGGTCTCCGTGAAGAACGAGGAGACCGGGCAGGTCGAGACCTACCCCGTCCCCTACGGCAAGCACCTGGTCGTCTACGAGGGCGACCGCGTGGCCGTGGGCGAAGCGCTGACCGACGGGGCGGTGGACATGCACGACCTGCTGGCCGTCAAGGGCATCAAGGAAGTGCAGAACTACATCGTCAACGCCATCCAGGAAGTCTACCGCCTGCAGGGAGTCAACATAAACGACAAGTACATCGAGATCATAGTACGGCAGATGCTCTCCAACGTGAAGATCACGGAGCCGGGCGGCACCTCCTTCCTCAAGGGGGAGATCGTCCACAAGACCGCCTTCAAGCTGGAGAACCAGCGCGTGGCGGAGAGCGGCCACCAGCCGGCGCAGGCCGAGCCGGTGCTGCTGGGCATCTCGAAGGCGTCGCTCGCCAGCGAGTCGTTCATCTCGGCCGCCAGCTTCCAGGAGACCACCCGGGTGCTGACGGACGCGGCCACCACCAACAAGGTGGACCATTTGAAAGGCCTCAAGGAAAATGTTATAATTGGACATTTGGTGCCCGCCGGGAGCGGTTTCGCGGCCAGGTCCGCGGAACTTGAAGCTACAGCCCGGGCGGCGTCTAAGAAGGAGTAGGTTCGTTCTATGGCTACGATAAACCAGCTTATAAGGCACGGCCGCGAAGAGCTGCCGCAGTTCAGCAAGGCCCCGGCGCTCATGTCGTGCCCCCAGCGGCGCGGCGTCTGCACCCGCGTCTATACCACCACCCCGAAGAAGCCGAACTCGGCGCTGCGCAAGGTGGCCCGCGTGAAGCTCACCTCCAAGGTGGAGGTCACCGCCTACATCCCCGGAGAGGGGCACAACCTGCAGGAGCACTCGATAGTGCTCGTACGCGGCGGCCGCGTCAAGGACCTGCCGGGCGTGCGCTACCACATCATCCGCGGCGCGCTCGACGCCGCCGGCGTCGAGAACAGGCGCCAGGGCCGCTCGCTCTACGGCGCCAAGAGGCCCAAGCCGGGCGCAGCCAAGAAGTAAGCACACCAGGAGAACAAAGATATGCCAAGGAAAGGTTTAAGGCCGCGCGACAGGAGACCCGCTCCCCCGGCCGACTTCAAGTTCAATTCCGTCCTGATATCCCGCCTCGTCAACAGGATCAACTTCCAGGGCAAGAAGGTCGCCTCCGAGAAGGTGGTCTACGGCGCCATGGACATCATCAAGGAGAAGACCAAGGAAGATCCCATGATGGTCTTCACCAAGGCCGTCGAGAACGTGCGGCCGCTCCTGGAGATCCGGCCCCGCCGCGTCGGCGGCGCCAACTACCAGGTGCCGATAGAGGTCAAGCCCGCCCGCGGCACCGCCCTGGCGATGCAGTGGATGCTCAAGGCCGCGCGCGAGCGCGCCGGCGCGCCCATGTCCGCCCGCCTGGCGGAGGAGATCCTGCTGGCCTATAAGAAGGAAGGGGCCGCTTTCAAGAAGCGCGAGGACACTCACAAGATGGCCGAGGCCAACCGGGCCTTCGCGCATTTCAGGTGGTGGTAGTTCCCCGGGGGGAGCGCGCCTCTTCGACGGGGCGCGGGAATAAAAAGCAAAAGGACCGTACATGGCGATAGATCTCAGGAAACTCAGGAACCTCGGTATCATAGCCCACATCGACGCGGGCAAGACCACCACCAGCGAGCGCATCCTCTACTATACGGGCAAGTCCCATAAGATAGGCGAAGTGCACGACGGCGCGGCCACCACCGACTGGATGCCGCAGGAGCGCGAGCGCGGCATCACGATCACCGCCGCCGCCATCACCACGCAGTGGAAGGACCACACGGTCAATATCATCGACACCCCCGGCCACGTGGACTTCACGGCCGAGGTCGAGCGTTCGCTGCGCGTGCTCGACGGGGCCGTCACCGTTTTCGACGGCGTGCAGGGCGTGGAGCCCCAGTCCGAGACCGTCTGGCGCCAGGCCGACCGCTACCACGTGCCGCGCGTCGCCTACGTCAACAAGATGGACCGCATCGGCGCCGACTTCTTCATGTCCGCCAACTCCATAGTCGAGAAGCTGGGCGCCAACGCCGCCCCCATACAGCTCCCGATAGGCGTGACCGAGACCTTCAAGGGCCTGGTGGACCTGGTCCGCATGAAGGCCGTGGTCTGGACCGGCGACCAGCTGGGCGCGGACTTCCACGACGAGGAGATCCCCGCGGACATGCAGGAGACGGCCAAGAAGTACCGCGACAACCTGATCGAGAAGCTCTCCGACTTCGACGAGAAGATCATGGAGCGCTACCTCGCCGGCGACACCAATTTCACCGAGGCCGAGCTGAAAGCCGCCATCCGCAAGGGTACGCTGTCCTGCAAGTTCTTCCCGGTGCTCTGCGGCTCCTCCTATAAGAACAAGGGCGTGCAGCCGATGCTCGACGCCGTCATCGACTTCCTGCCGTCCCCGCTCGACGTTCCCGCCATCACCGGCACCGACGCGAACACCGGCGCGGAGGCCGAACGTAAGTCCGACGACAAGGAGCCTTTCTCGGCCCTGCTCTTCAAGATCCAGACCGACCCCTACGTGGGCAAGCTGACCTTCTTCCGCGTCTATTCCGGCGTGCTGAAGGCCGGCGACAGCGTCTATTTCGCCCGCAAGAAGGCGACCGAGCGCATCGGCCGCATCCTGCGCATGCACGCCGACAAGCGCGAGGAGATCAAGGAAGTCCACGCCGGCGACATCGCCGCGACCGTGGCCGTCAAGAATTCCCAGGTCGGCGAGACCATCTGCTCCCCCGATCAGCCGATAGTGCTGGAAGGCATGAACTTCCCGGAACCGGTCATTTCGATAGCCATCGAGCCCAAGTCCAAGGAGGACGAGGAGAAGATGGGCATCGCGATGGGCCGCCTGGCCGAAGAGGACCAGACCTTCCGCATCAAGACCGACGAGGAGACCTCGCAGACCATCATCTCCGGCATGGGCGAGCTGCACCTCGACATCATCGTGGACCGCCTCAAGCGCGAGTTCAACGTGCAGGCCAATGTCGGCAAGCCGCAGGTCGCCTTCCGCGAGACCGTCAGGAAGGCCGTGGAGATGGAAGGCAAGTTCATCCGCCAGTCCGGCGGCCGCGGCCAGTACGGCCACGTCTGGCTGAAGGTGGAACCGCAGGAGACCGGCAAGGGCTTCGAGTTCGTCGACGCCATCAAGCAGGGCCGCATCCCCAAGGAATTCATCCCCGCCGTGGAGAAGGGCTGCCGCGAGGCGCTCGACGGCGGCGCGATAGCCGGCTTCCCGATCGTGGACATCAAGGCGACGCTGTTCGACGGCTCCTTCCACGAGGTGGACTCGTCCGAAATAGCGTTCAAGATCGCCGGCGCCATGGCGCTGCGCGCGGCCTGCAAGGCCGCCAACCCGGTGCTGCTGGAACCGATCATGAAGTTCGAGGTCGTCACGCCCGAGGCCAACATGGGCGACGTGATAGGCGACCTGAACTCGCGCCGCGCCAAGATAGCCGAGATGGGCAACCGCGGCAACGTGCGCTTCATACGCGGCACCGTGCCGCTCAGCGAGATGTTCGGCTACGCCACCATCGTGCGCTCGATCTCCCAGGGCCGGGCCTCCTTCAACCTGGAGCCCAGCCACTACGAGGACGTACCCAACAATATCGCCAAGGGAGTCATAGAGAAGAGGACCCAGGCCGCGGAAGCGGTGGAGAAATAAACAAGGAGAAAGCAACTTATGGCTAAAGCGAAATTTGACAGGAGCAAGCCCCACGTGAACGTGGGCACGATCGGCCATGTCGACCACGGCAAATCCACGCTGACCACGGCGCTGGTGAAGGTGCAGTCCGAG
>JAGVVD010000036.1 GCA_019135865.1 Elusimicrobiota bacterium | reverse complement strand
GGACATGATGGGCGGCAAGAGCGGATGCCGCGTCTCGAAGGAGGACGTCAGCCCGACATTGGCGACCACCCACGGCGAGAGCCACGCGGTGGCCTACGGGGCGTCCTTCGACGTCAACTACGGATGCCCGGTGGAGAGGGAGCTGGCCCACACCCAGAAAATTGGCTCCGGCTCGGGGGACACCAACGGCGTCATGGAGGCGGAGGAGGAAAGCCAAGGGGCATCCTACGGCACGTCATTCGACGTGAACTACGGATGCCCGGTGGAGAGGGAGCTGGCCCACACCCAGACCAACGGAACCTGCCCCGGACACCATTCGGGCGTGGTCAGGGAGGAGACGCCGGGGGTGAAGGCCACCGTGAGACGGCTTCTGCCGGTCGAGACGGAGCGCCTGATGGGCTTCCCCGACGGATGGACGCAAATCCCATGGAAGGGCAAGCCCGCTGAGGAGTGCCCGGACGCGCCGAGGTACAAGGCCTGCGGAAATTCAATGGCTATCAATGTCATGCGCTGGATAGGCATCCGCATCCAGCAGGAGGAGGACCGAATCCAGGAGGCCATCCGCAATGAGAACAGTGCCAGTAAAAGGGTATGAAGGGCGATACCTCGTCAATGAAGTCGGTGAAATCATCAACGAATTGACGGGGCAGACCCTTCGTCCGACAATGAGGGAGAGGCTATCTGCGCGTCTGTCTCGGACTGCCTGGCGGGGGACGAAAAGACCATCTTGTCCACCGCATCGTGTGCATCGCCTTCAACGGCGAGCCGCCGCCAGACAGGGGCTGCGTGAACCACATCAACTGCGACAAGACGGACAACCGCCCCGAAAACCTCGAGTGGTGCTCCTATGCGGAAAACATGGACCACGCCTCGCGGCAGGGGCTGCTGTTCAGGCAAAGCAAGCATATGTCCAAGGTCAATGAAGGCAGGCGCGTCGCCATAGAGGCCATTGACGATGACGGCAATGTGGTCGCCACATTTGCAGGCATCGAAATAGCCAGACTTGCAGGATACACGGGGGGGTCGCATTGCCTTGCAAAAGGCCCTGACGCGAAATCGGCAGGATACAGATGGAGAAGGAGGATTCAGGATGAGCGAGAAAAAGGACACGAAGACGGCGCTTGACGAGGCCATCGTGAAGAGCGCCAGCGGACCGAAGTCCGCGCAGGTGGACGGTCAGCGCGTCGAGCAGCATCCGCTCCCGGACCTCGTGGAGGCCGACAGATATCTCGCCTCGAAGCGGGCGGCGCGGGGACGCTACGGCGGACTGCGCATCACGCGGATGAGCCATTCGGGGGCGCAGTGATGTTCGAGAGAATCAAATCAATGTTCGCGCCCGCGAGGGCGAAGACCGTGTTCAAGTCCGTGAAGGCGCGCTTCGACTCGGCGCAGACCACGAAGGACAACGCGCGGCACTGGTCGGCGGCGGACGCGCTCTCGGCGGACGGCGAGGCCTCGCCCGAGGTGCGCCGCACCCTGCGGACGCGGAGCCGCTACGAGATAGCCAACAACTCATATGCCAGGGGGCTGGTGCAGATGCTGGCGAACGACACGATAGGCACGGGGCCGCGCCTCCAGATGCTGACGGAGGACGAGGCCTTCAACGACGAGGCGGAGGTCGCCTTCGCGAAATGGTCGGAGGCGGTGATGCTGCCGCAGAAGCTGCGGACGATGCGGATTGCGCGGTGCCAGGACGGCGAGGCCTTCGCCGTTCTCGACACCAACCCCGGCGTCCGCGACCCGGTGAAGCTGGGACTGACCCTCATAGAGGCCGACCGCGTGAGCGGGGAGCCGAGATGGCAGGAATCGGACGGCGAGGTGGACGGCATACGCTTCGACCAGTGGGGCAACCCCGAGTCGTACAGGGTGCTGAAGCGGCATCCCGGCGACGCGCTGGCAGCCGCGGGCGACGAGGCCGTCACAGTCCCCGCCGCCAGCATGGTCCACATCTTCCGCCGAGACCGCCCGGGGCTCCACCGGGGAATCCCCGAGCTGACCCCCGCCCTCGACCTCTTCGCGCAGCTGCGCCGCTACAGCAAGGCGGTGCTCTCGGCTGCGGAGGCCGCCGCCGACTTCGCGGCGGTGCTCTACACGGACGCGCCGCCCGACGGCGAGAGCGAGGACATCGAGGCGCTGGACACCATCCCCCTGGAGAGGAACATGATGGTCACGATGCCCGCGGGGTGGAAGATGGGGCAGCTCGACCCGAAGCAGCCGAGCTCGACCCACGCGGAGGCGGTCAAGTGCTACCTCTCGGAGATAGCGAGGTGCGTGTCATGCACATACGGCGCGGTCGCGGGCGACTTCAGCGGATTCAACTACGCGTCGGGGCGGCTCGACAGCCAGGTGTACCACAAGTCCATCCTCGTCGACCGCTCCTGCTGGGAGACGGAGGTGCTGAACCGCGTCTTCGAGGCGTGGTTCAGGGAATGGCTGCTCCTGCGCGGCGAGGCCGAGGCCGACGATTCCCACACGTGGTTCTGGGACGGTTTCCCCCACGTGGACCCCGTGAAGGAGGCGACGGCGCAGTCGCAGCGGCTGGCAAGCTGCACGACCACCCTCGCCGCCGAGTGCGCCAGGGAGGGCCGCGACTACATGGCCGTCCTGCGCCAGAGGGGCAAGGAGCTCAAGGTGATGCGGGAGCTTGGAATCCCCGTCACGGCGAACGGAAACAACGTC
>JAGVVD010000012.1 GCA_019135865.1 Elusimicrobiota bacterium | reverse complement strand
CGGAAGAAGGCGCTATCCAGTCAGCCTCCATATTTCGCAGGTCAAAGGACACCGGCGCGGATTGGACCAATCCGCCGTTAAGCTCACGCTCGACCAGCACTTCATGCATCCCTGGTGCGATAGTTCCGGGAATGGTCCCTTTGATCTGAGTATCAGTCCACAAGGTCAGCGGGCAGGTCGTCCCGCCGATAAGGACCCGCGTGTAATTGGCGACGTAATTGCCAAAACCGGTCCCGTTCAGCGCGAAAGGCAGGCCGATAGGCCCCGACGAAGGCGCGATAGCGGCCAATGCCGGTACGACGACGGTGAACGAAGAGGTTTCGGCCAACAGGCCGGCCCCGCGCATCACCAGGACCGGGTATTCCCCCGCCGCCAGCGAACCAGGCACCGTGCCCTTTATCTGCGTGTCGGTCCACAGCGTCAGCGGCGTGGTGGTCCCGCCTATCAGCGCCACCGTGGTACCGGCCGAATAAGCGCCGAACCCTTCGCCCGTTATAGTGAATGGCAGGCCTATAGGGCCGGAAGAGGGCGTGATGGAAGCCTCCGCCGGGCCCGATGAGGACCCCACCGTGAAATGAGCCGTCCTCACCGCCGAGGCGTTCATCACCATATCATGCGCCAGGTAATAGACGGTATGCGTGCCGGGCGTCAGCGTGAACGGGCCTTCATAGCCCGAATTGCCGCAGGTGCCGCGCGGGCCGTCATCTTCTTCATCCTCGCCCTCACCTTCTTCGCCGTCGCCTTCCCCCTCGCCGTCGCCGTCTTCCTCTTCCGGCGGGCAACTGTCGAACGCGACGTCTATAAGATACTCCGTTTCATAGATACCGGTGGAGAAGCCGTCGTCAACAGGGTCGAAAGCCGCCAGCGTTATGGAAGCCCCCGCCACCAGGAATGACTCGCCCCCGTCGGGCACTTCCACGCCGTCCGCGTAGAGCGTCACTACCGGCGGTATGTCGTCCACGAACACCGGAGTGGAGTTAGCGAGCTCGAAGTTGCCGGCCTTGTCCACGCTGAAATAGTACAGCGTGTGAGGTCCGGGGGGCATGCTGAACGGCCCGGTATAGACCGGATTGAGGCAGGTGCCCAGCGGGGCCTGCGGATCGAGTTCTTCGAATCCGCCGCAGTTCTCCGGGGTGACGTCGATGAGCAGGGCGCTGAACTCCACTCCGGAGGAAACCCCGCCGGAGACCTGGTCCGAAGCGTCCAGGACCAGCGTGTCGGACGGGCCCAGGCACGGCGTATCGCCGCAATATACCACCTCGTCCCCGAGGTTCCAGAGAAGCTCCGTGCGCGGCGCGGTGCCGTCGGAGAGCAGCTCGCGGGACCTGAATTCCTCGCGGTTGCCCCAGTGGTCGTAACTGGCGTAATAGACCGTATGCGCGCCCTCGGGCACCGGGAAGATACCGCCGTAACGCGGATTGGCGCAGGTCCCGGCCGGGGCGGCGGGGTCATAAGTCGCGGCCAGGCATTCCGGGGTGGGCTCGTGGTCCAGCAGAGCATAAATGCCCGCCACGCCGCTCACGTCGCCGATATTGGCCCGGTCGTCGGCCGTCAGGTCGACATAGGTCTCGGGCGTGACCCATAACTGGTTTTCGGAATATTCCTGTTCGCCCACAAGCGCGAACTCCGTGCGCGGCGCGGTCACATCGTCCAACGGCACCATCACGCCGAACGGCGAGAGGCTGGTCAGCGTGGCCTCGGCCGTGAACCCGTCGGAAGTGGTATCCAGCCGTTCGCAGTCGTCCGCCCCGGCGGGGCAGTGCATTATCACCGGCCACGAGCTCTGGTCGAGGGTATACGACGGGCGGTTGAAGCCTATGTTCAGCGTTATGGGGCCAGTGAAGACCGCGTCGGTCTTGATCTCGTAGACCATCTCATCGCCGGCCATCTTGTAGCCCGGCTGCGACAAGGTGCGCCGCGCGGTGTCTACGGTAATGACGCCCGGCTGCGTCACGCCGCGGATGGTAAGATACACCGCTCCCGCCTCCAAACGCTGTATGTCGCCGACCGGCAGCCACTGGTAAAAATGGGGGACAGTGCCCAGGTCCAAGGCGGACGCGGAAGCCCGGCCATTTGCCTCCAAGTAAAAAGAGTCGGGGCCGTATGGCACTGGATCCCAGGTGTCCGGGGTATCATCGCCGTCGGTGTCCCTGCCGCTCATGATAGTGCCCGTATTGGTATTGCCGTAGGTGTGCACCACAAGTTTCAATTCCTGTTTCATCGGGAGATTGAATGTAGCGCTCTGCGTCTGCGAGTAGGTGCCGGTCGCTTCGAAAAACCTGGTCGTCCCGGTGCGCAAGTAGGTATACTGTATTGGGATACCGGGATCCAATAAAACCTGGTCGTTGGTCTCGGCCCAAAGTTCCACCCGCATCCCTGTGGGACGATTTGCAAAATATTGCCACTTGCCGAGCTGTGGCACCAGACCGGCGGTATTGAACTCGGCGCTATTAAGGATAGTACCGACACTTCCTCCTATACCCGAAGAGGAAGAGTTGGAAGCTTCCAAAATCGTGTGAGAGGAGATGGTCTTGAAATTGTAGACCCCGGACCAGCCGGCGCGGTCGAAGACCGCCAGCGACATGTAGGAAGGTATTTCCGGGAACGAAAAGCCCGTGGTCCCGGCGCCCGGCGGATAAGTCGGCCCGTCGTATTCAAGAGGAATACCGATCGGCACATTCATGACCTCGGTCCCCAGGCCCGACATGGCGTCGATCGCCTGCCCCGTAGCGTCGCAAAGCAGGCCATCGCCGTTGCCGTTGAGCCGCGCGACGCCGACTGGTTCTATGACCGGCCCCTCTTTGTCGAGATGGAAATACATGGTGGTCGTATGGCCCAGCTCGTCGCGCAGCAGCGCGTAATACTCCGTCTTGTCCGGGAACCCGGTCAGCGCCTCGCTTATGTCCGCGGAAAGCGTGCCGGGTACGAAGTCCCGGCGGTAGAGCTCGGTGCCCATGGTGTCGTCCTCGTAGATGACGAAGTCCGTCAGCGGCGCGGCCGAAGCCGAGGAACGGAAGACGACCCGCTCCGTGTGCAGCCAGTGGGCGGTCGCGGGCGTGTTGGAACCGCGCAATCCGCCGGTCATGAAAGGCAGCGGACCCGCGTCCTCCCAGGCTATCAGGGGCTTATCGTAGGTGTCGGTCACCTGGAATTCCAGCCGCGAGGAATCGCGCAGTTCGAGCAGGTTGGACGCGTACGCCGTGACCGCATGCATACCGATCGACAGCAGGCGGTCCGACGGCACCGCGTACCTGACCGTGACGCGCCCGTCCGCGCTCGACGGCGTCACCGAGAACCCCTCCATGCCCGCGTACACCGTGGTAGCATTTACCAGATGGTCGTCGAACACCAGCATGACGCTTGAAGGGACCACGCTGCTCTTGGAGCCCACCTCCAGCTCTATGAGCTGGTTCACTGGGGTCATCAGGGGGTGTGGATGGACGTAGGCAGGCGAAGTCCACGCGAACTGCGGGAACGGGGAATACACTTCATGCGGCTGATACTGATTCGTGACGCGCGATTTAACCCGAAGTTTTATTCCGGTTTCGTCAAAATCGACATCAGCATTATCCTTAATTACCCTGCTGACATGTTCGGACCACCCGTAGGCCCATGTAACCGAATGGACCAAATTAATATTGGGCTGGTTTTCGAATTTCTCGTCAGCAAAAATCAGGACATGTCCGAGATCCGTCCGAAAAAGCCAGTCCCCCTTCTTCATGTCACGATAAGAAATTGGTGTGGAAATACTTTTCAACATTCCTGTCCAAGTCGTAGGATAAAGCTCTATTAGCCGCGAAGCGAACCTGCTGCAATCGATGCCGGTGACCCCAAGATACCCGCCGGGCAGGACTTTTTCGTCCTCGCGCCCTGCGATCCAACTCTTCCCCCCATCCATCTCTTCTAACTTACTCTTGAAAGTAGCTGTCGTATCATCTATGCCCAACGCATACGCCTCGCCATGAACAGTTGAGCCTACGACGAAGGGCCAGTATTTCGTCGAGTATTCCCAGTGCGGAAGCTCATCTTGGCTGTTCCACTTGAAAGCCCTATCGTCTATTCCGTCCGAACCATCAATCTTGGTCACATCACCTTCTGTGAGATTGTCCCTATGATTTTTCACATCCAACAGATTGTATGCTGTCGGCTTCCACAATAGGTCCGCATAGACCTTTGCACTATCCAAAACCTCATCCCTGGTTCTAGCCCAGACGAAATCCGCCGATAACATAATTCCGAAAAGTAAGGCCGAAAAGACTCGCCTCGAAACTCTATCCCTTCTCATTGCCGCCCCCGTATTTATTATTTCCGGACAACTTTAACCCCATCACTGGAAACTTGCATATAATTTCTTAAACTATGCCCGGATTTAACAACGCCCCGCTTTACCCCTTTATAGCGTTCATCACGCTGCTGCCTCGTATAGTTTTTATTTTCTTTAACTTCATGGCTTTTAAACGACCCGGGACCTTTATCTTTGATATTGAAAATCCAGATGGAATCATCAGAGTCATCCCGGACTAAACCTTGCCCGGCAACTATGGAGCCGCCAACCGGCACCACCGTCTTCTTCACCAGCTTATCGTTCCTGAATTCCCACACCTCGCCGGTCTCTTTACCATCCTTGCTACGCTTGAGGTAATAGTAGAGGTTGTCTTTGGAGTCTATGACGATGTTGATGCCAAGAAACGAAGGGGAGCTTCTCAGATCGAACGAAATCGTGCCGTCTTTCATTTCCTCAACTTTAACGATGTTGTTTTTGTTCTCATCCGCACAGCTCAGGACAGGAATATCGGCGAGATGCTGTCCAGCCTGTGAGAACTTCTGAATCCGTCCATTAACGTGATCCAGAATGTAAATTTCACCTTTCGAGTTCACCGCCAGACTACCAGGGAACTGCGGCACGCCATAATATTCGGCTTGCATCGGATCGTCGAGCGCTCCAAACTCCCCTGGGCCCGTGCCCCATTTGCCTTCTATTATCACCTTCGGCACGTATTCCTCTATCGGCACCTGGTCCGCGGCGGTTGAAGCCTCCTGCGCCAGGGCGGCGCAAGGCGACAACATGATGAGAACTCCTGCGATGATGCGGTTCATAGGTTTTCCTCCATAGCAATAAACAAAGCCGCACGCCCGAAGCGCACGGCTCCCGTTACAATTGAATTCTGAAAACATCGGCCCGCCCCTTTTCCCCTGTCCTGCGCCGACCGCCATATTCTTACAGACTGTTATCGCGTTGTCAAGCCTGGGCACCCAACGCCAGCAGGCGGTCCGACGGCACCGCGTACCTGACCGTGACGCGCAGCGCCGGGCTCGACGGCGTCACCGAGAACCCCTCCATGCCCGCGTACACCGTGGTAGCATTTACCAGATGGTCGTCGAACACCAGCATGACGCTGGAAGGCACCACGCTGCTCTTGGAGCCCACCTCCAGCTCTATGAGCTGGTTCACTGGGGTCATCAGGGGGTGTGGATGGACGTAGGCGGGCGTAGTCCACGCGAACTGCGGGAATGAGCTTCTGGCTTTGTGAGGGACAGTATTTCCTTCATTCGCATTAAAAATCCTGATCCCGCCGGCCGTATCACTGCTGACCGCGACGATCTCGTCAATAACCCTCCGCTTATGGATATTCCCCGAATAAGTGTAAGGAACGGCATGTCGGACATGGGCGGTCTGGTGTTTTTCTTCCCACTTTTCGAATATCAGGACATGCCCGACGCTCGCGAAAATATCCCCGGGTTTTAATTCCCCCAAAGAGACCGGTCGAGAAATGCTTTTAAGCGCCGTGACATTGTATTTTTCCGTGCCCGGAGGATCCGAGACAGGCCTTCTTGGAAGGCCATATGCCTGCTGCACAAAACCCGAACAGTCGGTGCCCGTTATCCTGGAAAAAAGTGGAGAGTCCACTTTTTTATCCATGTTCAAATCCACATCTATCTGCCTGGAACCGGCTATCCGCGTAGCCAGATAAGAGACGAATGTCGCCGTACTGTGGTCACTCCCGTACGCATACGCCTCGCCGTCAACACTAGAACCGACGACAAAGGGCCAGCGATCAATTGAATAAACCCATGTCGAATTTTCCACATCCCAATCATACCCACGGTCATCCCAACCATCACTCCCCTTGTTGGGAGTTGCCGAAGTACTCCCCATATGATTGTATACATCAAGAATGTTGTCAGGGCCTATTTCCCAAGCTATGCTCACGTATTCGCCAGCTCGATTGAGAACATCGTTCCGAGTTAAGGCGAAACACGGCGTCTCAAATAATGCAACAACACCTAGAATAATCCCCCAACGCATACTATTCCCCTTTCCTTGTCCGTGTGACTTTTATCCCATCCGATGTCACCGCCATATTAAGCGCGCGCCTTCGCTGGAATACTTTCTTGGCTTTATCGGCGCCAAGACTCTCGCGCGATGTTTTCCGCTTTTCTTCACGACGGGATAAATCATATTTTTTGGCGCTTCTTATCTCATAAAAATCATGGGTCTTCTTGTTGTTTTCCTTTATATTGAAAATCCATATCGAATCATCCGGCTCAAGTATCAAGCCTAATGGAGCCTCATAATAAACTCCACCGTGAGCCGGGACCTCTGTTTTTTTTATCAACTTGTCGTTCCTGAACTGCCACACCTCGCCCGTTTCCTTGCCATCCTTGTTGCGTTTGAGGTAATAGTACAGCGTGTCCTTGCTGTCTATCACGATATTGATGCCCTGGACTTCGATTTGCCCCATCACTTTGCGCTCTATTTTTTGACCGGGAGCCGGCGGTTCTTCATAGCAGGTATCCGCGTCACAATATCCGGCCAACTCGCCCTTCATCCCTTCCACCGGCAGTTCCGTCAGATACTTGCCGGACTTGTCGAATTTCTGTATCCGGTCGTTGACAAAGTCCAGGATATAGATATTTCCTTTGGAATCCACCGCAAGACTGGAGGGCTGATATTTCTCAAAATACCCCAGCGGGAACTGCGATGCCATCCCGAATTCCCCCGGCCCCGTGCCCCATTTGCCTTCGATGATGACCTTAGGCACGTATTCCTCTATCGGCACCTGCTCCGCGGCGGTGGACGCTTCCTGCGCTAACGCGGCGCAAGGCGCCAGCATGATGAGAACTCCTGCGATGATGCGGTTCATAAGTTTTCCTCCATGGCAATAGACAAAGCCGCACGCCCGAAGCGCGCGGCTCCCGTTAAAGTTGAATTTTGAAAACATCGGCCCGCCCCTTTTCCCCTGTCCTGCGCCGACCGCCATATTCTTACAGACTGTTGTCACGTTGTCAAGCATGCGTAACGGAGATGCGGTCCGGTGCGGCCCCCTTAAACCCAATATTCCGGGCTATTTAAGGACTTTACACAAAACGAACGGATATTTGTCGATATCCCCCGCCTCAACAACATGCGCGCCCGCAGAATTAAGCCGCGCCGCCACCAGACAACGCTAAATTTTTGTAACATTGATTCCTGGCGCCGACGGCGCGAGTCCGGCGGCTTACCGGAGAAAAAATGAACGCACGCATCCAGGAACACATGATACTTACCCCGCCGGAGGGCGCGCGGGTGAAATTCACTTTCCAGGGACGGGAACTTGAGGCGCTCGACGGCGAGATGCTCTCCACCGCCCTCTTCGCCAACGGCATAAAGATCTTCAGCCGGCATCACAAGGACGGCAGCCCGCAGGGCATCTTCTGCGCCAACGGCCAGTGCGCCCAGTGCTCGGTTCTCGCCGACGGGATCTCCGTGAAATCCTGCGTCACGCCGGTGCGCGCGGGCATGAAGGTGGAGGAACTCAAGGGCGTGCCCGGCCTGCCGCCCGCCGCCTGCGTACAGGACGCGGGCCGCATAGAAGAGATCGAGACCGACGCCCTCATAATAGGCGGCGGCCCGTCGGGCCTGGCCGCGGCCATCGAGCTGGGCAAGCTCAATGTCCCCACGATAATCCTGGACGACAAGCACAAGCTGGGCGGCAAGCTGGTGCTCCAGACGCACAAGTTCTTCGGCTCCATAGAGGACTGCTACGCCGGCACGCGCGGCATAGACATAGCCGACAAGCTGACCGACCAGCTCAAGGAGTTCCCGTCGGTAAAGATCTGGCTCAATTCCTCCTGCGTGGCCGTTTTCTCCGACAAGAAGGCGGGCGTCGTGCGCGACGGCTCCTATGTGCTGGTGAAACCCAAGGCCATCGTCACCGCCGCGGGCGCGCGCGAGAAGTCGCTGCCGTTCCCCGGCAATACGCTGCCCGGCGTATACGGCGCCGGCGCCTTCCAGACGCTGGTCAACCGCGACCTGGTCCGCCCATCTAAGAAGCTGTTCATCGTCGGCGGCGGCAATGTGGGCCTGATAGCGGCCTACCACGCGCTGCAGGCCGGCATACAGGTGGTCGGCCTCATCGAGGCGCAGGAGCGCTGCGGCGGCTACAAGGTGCACGAGGACAAGATACGGCGCCTCGGCGTGCCGGTCTATACCCGTCACACCATACTGCGCGCGGAAGGAAAGGAAGAACTGGAGCGGGTCACGATAGCGCAGGTGGACGACAAGTTCCGCCCTCTGCCCGGCACCGAGAAGACCTTCGAGGCCGACACGCTGCTGATAGCCGTCGGGCTCAACTCCATAAACGAATTTCACCTGCAGGCGGCCGCTTTCGGCATGAACGCCTTCGTCTGCGGCGACGCGGAGGAGATAGCCGAAGCCTCGGCCGCCATGTTCAGCGGCAAGATAACGGCGCACAAGGTGCTCAAAAGCCTGGGCATCATGGCCGGCCCGGTGCCCGCCTTCTGGTACGAGAAGCTCGAGACGCTCAAGTCCCGCCCCGGGCCGACGGCGGCGGTGAAGGAGCGCGATCACGACCGCAAGGTCTATCCCGTCCTGCACTGCCGGCAGGAGATCCCCTGCAATCCCTGTTCCACCTCCTGCCCCAAGAAGTCGATAAAGATCCCCGTAGAGAACATCATGGCCGCTCCCAGGTTCGAGGGCGAATGCATAGGCTGCTTCAAATGCCTGGTCGTCTGCCCGGGCCTGGCCATAACCATAGTGGACCGCCGCAAGGACGAGAAAACCCCGACGGTCTCCGTGCCCTTCGAGATAGGCCGCGGCGAAGTGAAGAAAGGCGACGAGCTGGAGCTGACCGACTGGGAAGGCTGCCCGCTGGGCAAGGCGAAGGTGGTGGACATACGCGACTTCAAGGCCGACAGCACGCTCATAGTGCAGCTGGCGGTGGACGGGAACATAGCCGACCGCGTCGCCGGGTTGCGGCTCTACGCGGAAGAAAAACCCGGCAAGCCGGCGGTCACCAAGGACTCGCCCGATGATACGGTGATATGCCGCTGCGAGCGGGTGACGCTGGGCGAGATACGCAGGGCCATACGCTCGGGCATAAGGGACCTCAACCAGCTCAAGGCCGTCACGCGCGCCGGTATGGGCGCCTGCGGCTCCAAGACCTGCAATTCGCTGATACTTTCCATCTGCCGCTCGGAGGGCGTGAAGCCGGAGGAACTGACGCCGATGACGCAGCGCCCGCTGCTGATGGAGACCGAGCTGGGGACTTTCGCCAATATAAAGTGCCGCACCGCTATGGAGGAGAAGGCCGGCTGGAGCGGCTTCTAAGACCATGACCGAAAAAAATTACGACGTCATCATCATAGGCGCGGGCAGCGTAGGCACGCCGCTGGCGCTGGAACTGGCCGAGCGGGGCCGCAAGGTCCTGGTCCTCGACGAGCTGGCCTCGGCCGGCCAGGGCCAGAACAAGGAAGCCATCGGCGGAGTGCGCGCCACGCATTCGGACGGCGCCAAGATCAAGACCTGCCTGCGCAGCCTGGAGGTCTTCTCCACCTGGCATGGGAAGCGCGGCGACGATATCGGCTGGCTCAAGGGCGGCTACTGCTTCCCGGTCTATACCGAGAGCGACGAGCGTCTCCTGAAGGAAATGCTCAAGGTACAGCAGGGCTTCGGCCTGAATATCTCCTGGCTGGACCCGGAGGAGATAAAGAAGCTCGCGCCCGGTATAGCCACGCGCGACCTGCGCGGCGGCACCTATTCCCCCGACGACGGCAGCGCCTCGCCGCTGCTCAGCGGCCAGGCGTTCTACAGGGCCGCCGTAAAGGCCGGCGCGGAGTTCCGCTTTCATGAGCGCGTGACCGGCATAACCGCCGCCGGCGGCGCCGTGAAGGGCGTCATGACGGACAAGGGCTCCTACGGCGCGGCGCATGTCGTCGACGCGGCCGGGGCCAAGGCCGCGGAGATAGCGGAGCTGGCCGGAGTGAAGGTCCCGGTCAGGCCCGACTGCCACGAGGCCGGCATCACCGAACCCCTCAAGCCTTTTCTCAAGCCGATGATAGTGGACATAAGGCCCGGCGACAAGTCGAAAAATTACTATTTTTACCAGAATTCCGAGGGCCAGCTGGTGTTCTGCCTGACCCCCAACCCGCCGGTCTGGGGCGACGACTGCCGCTCCACCTCCGAGTTCCTGCCGGAGGTCTCCCGGCGCATGATAAACCTGATGCCGCAGCTCTCGGGCGTGAAGGTCCGCCGCATCTGGCGCGGACTCTACCCCATGACGCCGGACGGCTTCCCGATAGTGGACGCCGGCGCGGGCCCCGCGGGCTTCGTCCTGGCGGTGGGCATGTGCGGCCAGGGCTTCATGCTGGGCCCCGGCCTGGCCCCGACCATCGCCCGGTCCATCGAAAAAGCCGGGACCGCGGACGATAAAGAGATCCTCCGCGGCTTCCGCCTGGACCGCGAGTTCGCGGGAATGGAACAGCTCAAGTAAACGGATCTTTTCCCCGCCATGCAATAAAACGGGGCCCGGCCGCGTTATGGTAATGCGGCCATATATAAGCCTATGAAAAAAATATTCCTTTTCGTTTCGCTGGCGGCCCTGGCCGGCGCTCCCGCTTACGCGGAAGAAATAACCTGGGAACAGTGCGTGAGCGAGGCGCTGGCCAATAACCCGGCCCTCGGCGCCCGGCGGCTGGCGATAGAGCAGAACAGGCACACCTACCTCTCCGGCTATAACGCCTTCATGCCCAATATCAGCCTGTCGCATTCTGTCGGCCGCAGCGGCGGCGACTCGACCGACCCCTCCACCAGCTGGCGCGCCGGCATCTCGGCCTCCGAGACCCTTTTCAGCCTGAAGACCTTCTCCTCCATACGGTCGTCGAAGCTCAGCTACGAGAAGGCGGAGGCCGATTACAGGACCGAATCCGCCTCGCTGCGCCAGACGCTCTATTCGGCCTTCGTGAACCTGCTCTTCTCCCAGGAGAAGCTGGCCGCCCAGAAAAAAGTGCTGGACCTGCGCGACCAGAACGCGCGGCTCATAAAGCTCAAGTACGAGAGCGGCATGGAGTCGCGCGGCAACATGCTCTACGCCGGAGCCCTGTATGAAGTGGCCAAGGCCGACACCGCCAAGGCGGAGCGCTCGCTGGACATAGCCCGGCGCGGTCTGCTGGCCGCCATGGGCACCTCGGCATACAGGCCGCTCGTCGCAAAAGGGGAATTCTCCTCGCCGGAATACGCGCTGGATACGGCCGACCTCAGGCCGCTCATCGAGGCCTCACCCCGCATAGTCTCGCAGCGCAAGAGCCTGGGCGTCTACGAGGAGCGCCTCCTGTCCGCCAAGTACGACGCCGCGCCCTCGCTGAGCGCCAGCCAGTCCATGAACTGGAGCGGCCCTTACGAGTTCCCGGAGCGGAAGAGCTGGTCGCTGGGCCTCTCGCTCTCGATACCGCTGCTCGCCAACGGACCGACCTACTACAAGCACAATACCGGGGCGGCCCGCGCCGCGCTCAAAGCCGCCGAGGAAGGCCTGCGCGAGGCCGTGCTGGGTCTGGAGAACGACATTGTCAACTACTATAACGAGTTCCTCAACGCCAGGCAGACGGCGGCGGCGCACGTGAAGGTCCTCGAGGCCAGCGAGGAGCGCTACAAGGAATCGCAGATAAAGTACATGGCCGGCAAGATCAGCTTCCTCGACCTGGAGAACATCGAACAGAACCTGGTCGACGCGCGGCTCAACCAGCTGGAATACCTCAAGAACGCCAATACCCGCAAGCTCGCGGTCGAGAACCTGCTCGGCGCCGGGCTGGGCGAATAAAGGGACGGATCCATGCAGAAGAACAAAACGAAGACCATTATTCTCCTGGCCGGGGCGGCCCTGCTGGCCGGCGGCGGCTGGTGGTACTTTTCAAAGAAGAAGAACGGCGGAGAGGAACTCCCCTACACCTCGACCGCGGCCTTCATGAAAGAGACCGCGGAATACGTGGAGACCACCGGCGGCGTGGAACCGCTCAACCGCGTGGAGATACAGCCGGCCTCGGGCGGCCGCATCGAGGAGATACTCGTGGAGGAAGGCGACAGGGTCGCCCTGGGAGAGACCCTGGCGCTGATGAGCTCCGCCGACCGCGTCGCCATACTCGATTCCGCCCGCGCGATGGGCGACGAGCAGTTCAAGTACTGGCAGGAGACCTACAAGCCGATAAAGATCATCTCCCCTATAGAAGGCACCGTCATCCTCAAGAACATAGTCGAAGGCCAGACGGTCGGGGCCAGCACGGTGCTTTTCGCCATCTCCGACCGGCTCATCGTGGCCGTAGGCGTGGACGAATCGGACATAGGCCGGGTGAAGGAGGGCCAGCGCGCCGAGATAACGCTGGACGCCTACCCGGACAATACGGTGAAGGGCACCGTGTTCCAGATCCTCGACGAGGGCAAGAACCAGAGCAGCGTCATCACCTATACCGTCAAGATACGGCCGGACAAGGTCCCCTCTTTCTTCAAATCGCAGATGACCGCGAACATAAAGATACGCGTCACCGAGCCGAAGCCGTCGCTGTTCATCCCTTCCCGCGCGGTCACGCTGGACGCCGCGGGCAATACCTCGGTCATCACCGCCCTCGACAAGGGCAAGCCGGTCCATAAGCGGGTCGTCACCGGCCTCGACGACGGCGAGCTGGTGCAGATCAGGCGCGGGCTGGAGGAAGGCGAGGCCGTGTTCTACAAGGGCCGCCCTTACCGCCCGCAGACCGCCAGCGGCGGCAATAACCCTCTCATGCCGCAGCGCGGCAAGATGAGCAATCAGCAGCGCAGGGCCATGCGCGGCAGGTAAGCCGCGCGGGCCGGGCCCGGCAATGAAATGATAGAACTCAAAGGCATCAGGAAGATCTACCGGATGGGCGGCGAGGACCTCGAGGTCCTGCGCGGCGTGGACCTGACGGTAAAAGAGGGCGAGTTCGTCGCCATCATGGGCCCGTCGGGCTCCGGCAAATCCACGCTGATGCACATACTCGGCCTGCTCGACAGGCCCAGCGCGGGCTCTTTCAGGCTCTACGGCCGCGAGATAAGCGACCTCGACGACGGCGAGCTCTCCTACCTGCGCG
This sequence comes from Elusimicrobiota bacterium, assembly GCA_019135865.1. Taxonomy (GTDB): domain Bacteria; phylum Elusimicrobiota; class Elusimicrobia; order Elusimicrobiales; family UBA9959; genus UBA2231. Next base: position 39,914 of record JAGVVD010000012.1, on the reverse strand, counting down.
CCCGCATCATCGGCTTCGTCTTCCAGCAGTTCAACCTGCTGCCGCGCATGACCGCGTCCGAGAACGTCGGGCTGCCGCAGATCTACCTCGGCGAAAAGGCCAACCCGGCGGCGGCGCTCAAACACCTGGCCTCGGTCGGCCTCTCCGACCGGGCCGGCCACAGACCCAACCAGCTCTCCGGCGGCCAGCAGCAGCGCGTGGCCATAGCCCGCTCGATGGTCAACGAGCCGCGCATAGTCTTCGCCGACGAGCCCACCGGCAACCTGGCCTCCGCCCAGGCCGACGAGATCATGGGCATCTTCAAGGGCCTCAACGAGCGCGGCATCACGGTGGTGCTCGTCACCCATGAGCCCGACATAGCCGCCTGGGCCGACCGCGTCATCAAGATAAAGGACGGGCTTATCATCGAGGACACGACGAAGAAGCCCGCCCCGGCCGGCGAGGGCAGGCCCGTGCGCGTGCCCGCCAGTTTCTTCCTCACCTGGCGCGAGGTCGCCGAGAACATGGCCTCCTCGGTGCGCTCGATCCTCAGCAACAAGACCCGCTCGCTGCTGACGATGCTGGGCATCATCATCGGCGTCGGCGCGCTCATCGCCATGCTCGCCGTCGGCACCGGCGCGCAGAAGGCCATAGAGAAGCAGATGTCGTCGCTGGGCACCAACCTGCTGGCGGTCATGCCCGCCCGCATGAGCAGCCGCGGCCCGTCGCAGGGGTTCGGCGGCACCAGCCGGTTGACGATGGAAGACGCGGCGGCGCTGGCCAGGATCCCTAATGTGGTCCGCACCGACTCAATGGTCTCGGGCAGCGTGCAGGCCGTTTACGGGGCCAAGAACCACCGCACTTCCCTGACCGGGGCCGGCGCGGTCTACCCCTCGATGCGCGCGTCAGAGCCGGCCTTCGGCCGGTTCTTCTCCGCCCAGGAGGCGCGGCAGATGCGCAAGGTGGCCATCATCGGCCAGACGGTAGCCAACGAGCTTTTCGGCGACGAGGACCCGGTCGGCAAGACCATAAAGATAAACCGCCGCAATTTCTCGGTCATCGGCGTGCTGCCCTTTAAAGGGGCCCAGGGCCCGCGCGACCAGGATGATAACATCGTCATACCGCTCCAGACCGCGATGAAGACGGTGCTGGGCAAGCAGTACGTGGATTCCATCTGGGTGGAGATGTCCGACTACAAGCTGATGGAAGAGGCGCAGGAGCGGGTGAAGGACCTGCTGCGCCAGCGCAAGAACGTCCCGGACCATAAGGAGGACACTTTCATGATCATGAACATGGCCGAGTTCCAGTCCATGCTCACGGGCACCATAAAGACCTTCAGCACGCTGCTCGGCTTCATAGCGGGCATCTCGCTCATCGTGGGCGGCATAGGCATCATGAACATCATGCTGGTCAGCGTCAGCGAGCGCACCAAGGAAATAGGCCTGCGCAAGGCCATCGGCGCCACGCGCCGGGCGGTGCTGCTGCAGTTCCTCATCGAGGCGGTGATAGTCTCGGTCATCGGCGGCGCCATCGGCATAGCGGCCGGCGCCGGCGGCGCCTTCGTCCTTTCCAAGCTCTCCGGCTGGGCGGTCTATGTCTCGCCCGCTTCCGTGGCGCTGGCCTTCGGCTTCTCCGCCGGCGTCGGCGTGATCTTCGGCTTCTGGCCGGCCAAGAAGGCCTCCGACCTCTCCCCCATAGACGCCCTGCGGTACGAGTAGGCCCCGGGCCGGGCCTTATCCCGGCCGCTAACGAAAGACCCCCGCCGGGATACGGCGGGGGCCCTTCTTTTGGACGGCGGACCGCTTCAGTCCACCGTTATCGATTTGCTGACGTTCTTGGGGGAGTCCGGGTGCACGCCGTGGTCCTTGATGTCCAGGCGGTCCAGGAACCGCATCTTCTTCACGCTCATCTCCAGGGCCAGCAGCTGCAGCGCCACGGAGGAGGTGAAGAACACCAGCAGGTCGTCGCCCGTCCTGGGCAGCGCGACATAGCCGTGCCTGTACGCCTTGGAATACATGGAGACGGGGCTCCTGCCCGCGGCGTCGCGCAGCAGCCGGTCGTCCTCGGCTATGACGTAGATATCGGCGCCGCGGATCTTATGGGTGTTTATCTGCGAGACGGTCAGGTTCACGTCGCGGGAATTGGGGCCCGTCACGAAGACCAGCGGGTAGTTGGTGTACATCGTCTCGAAGAAATTGTGCTTCCCGAGTATGCCCGAGAAGACCTCCTTCTCCGCCGCCGTGAGCCCGGCCGGCTTGCGGTCGAAGAAGGCGTAGTCTGAAACGGCCCTGAAGATGCGGTAGAGGCCGTCGGGCGGAAGTTTTCTGCCGCAATGGGCCACGGCGTACTTGATGGTGTCGGCGAACTTGTCCACCAGCGCGCCGACCCCCTCCATCCCGAATATCGTGTTCACGCCCAGGATGGTGTTCGGGCCGTGCTTGAACTCGGGCGACTCGAAGCCCTCGGTGTGGTTCAGGACCACCTCCCGGACCTTGAGCGCGCCCTCGCGCGCGATGCCGTGCATGCCCGTGGCGAGTATGTGGACGCTGGGCTCGAGGTGCAGGTCCTGCGCGGCCTGCGCGACGGCGTCCCGGGTGCCGTTTATGGTCTCCTCGATCAGTTCCGGTATCAGGTAGAGGCTCTCGGAATATTTCTTCAGCCTGGCGGCGGCGGCCGCCGAGGGCTTGCGCTTGAGCAGCCGCTCGCCCAGCCGCAGCGCCATGATGTAGAGCACCAGCAGCTGGTTGACGAAGCTCTTGGTGGCGGGCACCGCTATCTCCGGCCCGCAGTGCAGCGGGATGCAGACGTCCGACTTCTCCAGGGCTATCGTGGAATTGACGTTGTTGACCACGTTCACATAGGAGACCCTGCGGCCGGAGGCCTTCACCTGGTTGAACACGTCTATGAGGTCCTTGGTCTCGCCGCTCTGGCTTATGCCGATGACGACGTCGCCGTCGCGCACGGCCTCCAGGCACTGGGAGCGGAAATCGCCCGGCAGGTAGGCCGTCACGTTCACGCCGGCCAGCCGGCTGAAGAAGACCGAGGCGCACTTGGCGGAATTATAGGAAGTCCCGCAGGCCACGAAGTAAGCGGAGCGGCCGCGCAGGCGGCAGCGCTCCATTATGGCGCAGTACTTCTCCATGCCGGCGCGCGTCGCGTCTATCTCTTCGAGCATGAACAGCGCGTCGGCGAACTTGAGCGCCTGGCCGCATTCGGCGGAGCCGTAGAGGCCGCGCAGCTCGGTGAAGAAATCGGCCATCTGCGACTCGGGCGCCATGGAGGCCAGCGGCAGCCGGCAGGACCTGGCGTAGGCGAGGGCCTTGCGCACCAGCGGGGAGCCGAAGAAAGCCGCGGCGCCGCGCTTGAGCTCCGCGGCGTCGGTGACGGCCGCCAGCTCCGTCAGGCGGGCCTTGATATCCCGCACGAAGGCCTTATCCCCGGCCGCGGCCCGGCGGGCCAGGTCGGTAAGCGGCGAGCGGTCGGCGAAGAACGAGAGCACCTTCGCGGCCGCGGCGGCCTCGCTGAAGATCTCCTGCTCCATGAAATACTTGAAAGGTTTTTTGAGCCCCGTCTCCTCGACGCGCAGGTGGCTGCGGGATTTCTCCTTTTTCAGGGGGCGTCCGGTGCGGAGATGGAAGAAATCGGCCTTCTCCGGCGTATAGAGCGCGAACTCGTCCTCGCGTATCGGATAGAGCATCTTGGTCATCGACAGGACGCTGGCCAGGTCGGAGGAGGCGATGATGAAAGGGCCGTGCTCGCGGTCGGAGCCGGCGCCCATGTAAAGGCTGCTGCCCGCCTTCACGCAGGCCATCAGCTCGGTGACGGGGTCCACCACGACGGCCGCGAAAGAGCCGGTGGTCTTTTCAGCGGCGGCGAGTATGGCCGCCTTGAGCGCCGCGTACCGGCCGCGCCTGTCGGACTTGTCGCGCAGCCTCTTCAGTTCTACGGCGAAGAAATGCTCTATCGTGTGGACCAGCATCTCGCCGTCGTTGTCGCTCTTCACGTCGTGCCCTTCCGAGACGAGCCAGTCCTTGAGCTGGTCGCAGTTGGTGATATTGCCGTTGTGGGCGCCGTAGAGATGCGTGTGGCAGCGCGCGTCGTGCGGCTGGGCGTTCTCCTTAGTGACGGCGCCGAAAGTGGCCCAGCGGACCTGGCCGCAGAAGAGTTTCCCGGCCAGCCGGTCTATGCCCAGTTTTTTGGTGATGACGCTGGGAGCGCCGACGTCCTTTTTAAGCGTTATGCGCCCCGCGGAATCCTGTATCAGCGCGCCGGTCGAATCATAGCCGCGGTATTCCAGCATCCGCAGCAGCCGCGCGGCCTCCGCGCCGAGGTCTTCCCTGTCCTTAAAGCAGCTTAAACCCAACACTCCGCACATTTTGAACTCCTTAATCGTATCCGGGGACAGTATACTTAATTCCCCCGGCAGGCCGGGAGACGCGGCGGCTGGCGGGAGCCGGAGGGGACCGGGGCCCGGGCATACCGTTCCCGGAAAAGTTATAATAAAAATATGGTAAAACTCTCCCGCCTCAACGCCAACCTTCTCAAGGCTCATTACGCCGTCCGCGGCAAGATAGTCATCCGCGCCCAGGAACTGGAAAAGCAGGGCCGCCACATAACCTACTGCAATATCGGCAACCCGCAGGCCCTCAAACAGAAGCCGCTCACCTTCGTGCGGCAGGTCCTGGCCCTCGTGGAATACCCGGAACTGCTCGACAGGCCCGAAACGGCGTCCTCCTTCCCCGCCGACGCCGCACGCCGCGCGCGGCTGATACTGGAGAAGAACCCGACCGGCATGGGCGCCTACACGCAGAGCGCCGGCATGCCTTTCATCCGGCAGGCCATAGCGGACTTCATATCGAAGCGCGACGGCATCCCGGCCGACCCGGACCGGATACTGCTGACCGACGGCGCCAGCAAGGGGGTGCAGTCGGCGATGACGATGCTGACCAGCGGTCCCGCGGACGGCTTCATGATACCCATACCGCAGTACCCGCTTTACAGCGCCACGATAGACCTCTACGGCGCCCGCCAGGCGAACTATTTCCTCGACGAAGCCGGCGGCTGGCAGCTCGGCGAGGCGGAGCTGCGGCGCTCCATCTCCGAGGCCCGCGCCCAGGGCGTGAATCCCGTCGCGATAGCCGTCATCAACCCCGGCAACCCGACCGGCGCGGTGCTCTCCCGCGAGAACATCATCATGGTCATACGCTTCGCCAAGGAGAACGGCCTGGCCATACTCGCCGACGAGGTGTACCAGGAGAACATCTACGGCGCGGGGCTTAAGTTCCACTCCTTCGCCAAGGTCATGCACGAACTGGGCGAGAAGGAAGTGACGCTGTTCAGTTTCCACTCGGTATCCAAGGGCTTCCTCGGCGAATGCGGCCACCGCGGCGGCTACATGGAAGTGCGCAACATGCCCGAAGACGTGTGGGCGGAGCTCGTCAAGCTCCAGTCGATAGGCCTCTGTTCCAACACCATCGGCCAGGTCGTGACCTACCTGATGATAGACCCGCCCAAGCCCGGCGACGAGAGCCACTCCCTTTACGAAAAGGAAAAGAACGCCATCCTGGGGGACCTGCGCGAGAAGGCCCGCATCCTCGGCAAGGGCCTCAACTCCATAGAGGGGATGAGCGTCTCCTCCCCCCAGGGCGCGATGTACGCCTTCGTGAAATTCGACCTCCCCCATCCCGACGGGACGGACCCGGGAAAGATGACCCCGGCCGAGCGCCACAAGTATGAGACCTCCCGCGACACGAAGTACTGCCTGCGACTGCTGGAGGAGACCGGGATCTGCGTCGTGCCGGGCTCCGGCTTCGGCCAGCTGCCGGGGACCCTGCATTTCCGCACCACCTTCCTGCCGCCTAAAGAGGAGATCAGCGCCCTGGTGGAGAAGATGCGGAAGTTCCACGCCTCCTACAGGGCCAGGATAGAACAGGGAGCCGTGAAGTCGGCCTGAAAGGGCGTAATTTGGTATCATTTCCCCTTATTACCAGCGGTACGGAGGCGACATGATGAGCGTATCGGTAAGCTGCCCGCATTGCGGCAAGTCCCTGATGGACCCGTCCAAGAAACTCAACGGGAAGCCGGCCATAGCCGTGCGCCTGACCTACGCGGGCAAGAACGCGCCGCTCTATCTCAGCTCGCTCTACGGCAGTTACGACGCCGAGACCTCCCTGCCCGTACCGCTCTCCAAGATAGCCGGCTTCCGCTGCCCCCACTGCAAAGCGGACCTCAAGAGCACGCGCAAATGCGACCTCTGCTCGGCGCAGATGGTGGCTTTCGACCTCAGGCAGGGCGGCCAGGTGCAGATCTGCTCCCGCCGCGGCTGCAAGAAGCACATCCTGGAGTTCCAGGACCCCGACAACGAACTGCAGTCCTTCTACAAGTCCTACGTAAAGTCCTTCAGGTGAGGCGAAGGCCGGCGCGCGAGACGCGCGCCGGCCGGTCTTTTTCAGATGGAATCCCGGTCCAGACTGCGCTTCAGGATATTCGCGCTGCTTTTCTTCGCCGTCCTCGGCGCGGCGGCCTGGTACCTGCTGCGCAGCTCCGCGCCTGACGAAACCGGCGCGGCGGTCCCCGGCGGGACGCGGCCCCCGTCGGAAAGCGCGGCGGCGGCCGTCCCCCCCTCGGAAGGCCCGGTGCCGGGCTCCGGACTGGCCATAGAGGGCTCCCCCCGTTTCAACCGGCAGGTCACCCGTTCGCTGAAACTCGTCTGGCTCTACGACAGGGACGCCTTTAATTTCATCCGCAAGTACGTCTATGTGGTGCGAAGCGCCGACAAGACCGCCTTCGGCGCGCACGCCGGTCTCCCGACCGTGTTCATCTCCGACGCCAACGCCTACAGGTCGGACGCCTGGTGCGCGGGGATAATCGCGCATCACGCCTGGCACTCCTATCACCGCGCCGCCTCGCGCCCTCCCGAACGCGGACGGAAAACGCCCCCGCCGCCGGGCGGTACCGCGGAGTGGATAGAGAAGAAGACGGCCAACCCGCTGGAATTCGACGTCACCACGCTGCGCGACGTGACCGCGCAGGAGGCTAAAGCCGACGAGTTCCAGCTGCGCGTTCTCGCCGCCGTCGGCGCTTCCCGCGCCGAGATCAACAGGGTCCGCCGGCGCGAGCCGCGCGACCTCTCCGTAAGCCACGACGGCAACTACCCTTCCAGGCCGTGAGACACGCAGCGACGCCGCACATGGACCTCGGCCGCCTCAGGCTGAAGAACGGATTCTGGCTGGCCCCGATGGCCGGCATCACCAACGGCCCTTTCCGGCTGCTCTGCGCCCGCGGCGGCGCGGGGCTGGTGGCCACCGAGATGGTCTCGGCCGACAGCCTGCGCTACGGCAACCGCAAGTCCATGCGGATGCTGGACATCGCGCCCGGCGAGCGCCCGGCCGCCATACAGCTCTTCGGCTCCGACCCGCAGGCCATGGCCCTGGCCGCGAAACTGGCCGAGGAGGCCGGCGCCGACGTCGTCGATATAAACGCCGGCTGCCCCGTGAAAAAGGTCCTGAAGGCCGGCGCGGGCTCGGCCCTCATGAAGCGTCCGGCCCTGCTGGCCGACATCACGGCCGCCGTGGTCGGCGCCGTCAAGGTCCCGGTGACGGTCAAGACGCGCGTCGGGCTGAAAGCGGGCGCGGTGCTCGGCCCGGAACTGGCGAGGATAGCCGAAGGCGAGGGTGCCGCCGCCGTCGTGCTGCACGGACGGTACGCCGAGGCTTTCCATACCGGACCGGTGGACCTGGAGGCCGTGGCGGCCACCGCCGCGGCCGTGAAGATACCGGTCATCGGCAACGGCGGAGTGAAGGACGCGGCGACGGCCGGGGCCATGCTGGCGGCGGGCTGCGCCGGCGCCGCGATAGGACGCGCCGCCGTGGGCAACCCCTTCGTTTTCGCCGAGATCGAGGCCGGGCTCTCCGGCCGGCCGGTGAAGGAGCGCGGCCCGGAGGACGCCATAAAGCTTTTCCTGGAGTTCCTGGAACTCAACTGCGGCGTCTACGGACCGGAGAACGGCGTGGTCCGGGCGCGCAAGCTCATCGGCTACTGCCTCAGGGGCCTCAAGGGCGCCGCCGCGCTGCGCGGGGCCTTCATGGAGAAAAAGACCCTTAATGAGGCCAGAGCCCTTTTGGTAGAATATCTCCATTCCGTCCGCCGGTAAGGACCCCTTTATGGCACAGACCGAAGCAGCCGACACGCCCCTGATGCAGCAGTACCAGGCCCTTAAACGGGAACATCCCGGGGCCATACTCTTCTTCCGCCTCGGCGATTTCTACGAGATGTTCGACGCCGACGCCAAGACGGCCAGCCAGCTCCTGGGCGTGGTCCTGACCTCCCGCCACGGCGTGCCGATGTGCGGCGTGCCCTACCACTCCTCGGCCACCTATATAGCCCGGCTGCTAAAGGCGGGGCGCCGCGTCGCCATCTGCGAGCAGGTCGCCCCCTCCGGCGAGGAGGCGAAGAAATCCAAGCTCTTCCGCCGCGAGATAGTCCGCGTCATGACGCCGGGCACGATAGTAGAGGACGAACTGCTGCATTCCAAGACGGCCTCGTACCTGGCGTCGCTGCACATCGACATAGTCGGCTGGGGCCTGGCCTGGATCGACGCCTCCACCGGAGAATTCCACGCGGCGCAGAACGTCAACGACCCGCGCTTCTACGCGCTGCAGTCGCTGCTCTCCAAGATCTCCCCGGCGGAGATCGTCGCCTCCGAAGAGACGGCCGCCAGGCTGGAAGCCGCGGGGCTGGTCCCGGCGGGCGCGATGGTCACCCCCTATTTCAACCCGGACGGCGCCGAACTGCCCTGGCAGCGCGGCGCGGTCTGGCGGAACAACAACCTGGCCGCCAGGACCGCCGTCAGCGCCGTGAATTACCTGCGCGAAACGCAGCCGGGGCTCAGGGAGACCTTTTCCCCCTCCTTCTTCGAGCCGGGCGGACGGCTGCAGCTGGACGAATCCGCCATAAAGACGCTCGACATAGTCGGCTCCGAGAGCGGCGACGACGCGAACACGCTCTGGGGGGCGCTGGACCTGGGGCGCACCGCCATGGGCTCGCGCCTGCTCAAGAAATGGCTGCTCGAACCGCTCTGCGACCTGCCGGCCATAAAGGCGCGGCACGATTTTACCGGCTTCCTCGCGGAGGACCGCGAGGCCCGGGGATCGCTGGCCGCGCTGCTCTCGCAGGTGCCCGATATCGAGCGGGTGCTGGGCCGCGTGGCCAACGCCAGCGTCTCGCCGCGCGACGCCGCGGCCGTGCGCCGCGCCCTGGCGCAGCTTCCCCGGCTCAAGATGCTGCTGACCTCCCCGTCCTTCTTCGAGAAGGCCCCGGGCCTGGCCGGATCCCTGGAAGAGGTCTCCAGACCCCTCAACGCCCTGCGCGAACTGCTCGAAAAGGCCCTCTCCGAAACGCCCCCGGCCAGGCTCTCCGACGGCGGCGTGATAAAGGACGGCTGGAACGCCGAGCTCGACGAACTGCGCGGCGTGCGCAAGAACAGCCAGAAACTGCTGGTGGACATAGAGCTGCGCGAGAAGGAGAGGACGCAGATCCCCTCTCTCAAGGTCGGCTACAATTCGGTCTTCGGCTACTACCTGGAGGTCACGCGCCCCCACCTGCCCAAGGTCCCCCACTATTTCGTCCGCAAGCAGACCCTGGTCAACGCCGAGCGCTTCATCACCGAGGAGCTCAAGGTCCTCGAAGGGAAGATACTCGGCGCCGAGGAGAGGATCGGCCGCATAGAGAACCACCTCTTCGGCGAGCTGCGCGCCGAACTGCTCTCCCGTCTCGCCGCGCTGCGCTCCTTCGCCATGACCTCGGCCGAGCTGGACGCCTTCCTGGCCCTGGCCGAGAGCGCGGTCAAATACGACCTGGTCCGTCCCGAGATGACCGGCGGCGGCGAGCTGCGGATAGAAGAGGGCCGCCACCTGGTGGTGGAGCGGCTGCTGCCCGCGGGCTCCTTCGTGCCCAACGATATAGAACTGGGCGGCGAGGGCCCGCAGCTGGTGGTCCTGACGGGCCCCAACATGAGCGGCAAGAGCGTCTACCTGCGCCAGAACGCGCTGATAGTCCTGATGGCCCAGGCCGGCTCCTTCGTGCCGGCCAAGTCCGCCGTCATAGGCGTTACCGACCGCATCATGACCCGCATCGGCGCGCAGGACAGGCTCTCGCGCGGCGAATCGACTTTCATGGTGGAGATGCGCGAGACGGCCTCGATACTCAACCTGGCGGGGCCGCGCAGCCTGCTGCTGCTCGACGAGGTCGGCCGCGGCACCTCCACCTTCGACGGCATTTCGATCGCCTGGGCCGTGGTGGAATACCTGCACCGGGCCGAGGGCGGGCCCCGCGTGCTCTTCGCGACGCATTATTTCGAGCTGACCGAGCTGGCGGAGAAATACGCCGGCATAAAGAACTTCAACGTGGCGGTGAAAGAGTGGACCAACGCCGCCGGCAAGACCGAGGTGGTCTTCCTGCACAAGATAACCGCCGGCCCGGCCGACAAGTCCTACGGCATACACGTGGCGCAGCTGGCCGGCCTGCCCGGATCCTGCGTGGCGAGAGCTAGGGAGATACTGCGGGAACTGGAGAACAGGAACCGCATCGAGGCCGCCCCGGCGGGCGACAGTCTGCCGCCCCTGCTGCCGATGTTCTCGGCGCATCCCCTGCTGGACGAGATAAAGGCCTGCGATCCCGACAGGATGACGCCGCTGGAGGCGCTGAAGACCGTGGCCGAGTGGAAGGAGCGGGCCCGGTAGGGGCCTTCAGGCGAGTTTTTTCAGCACCGCTTCCAGTTCGCCGTAGACGAAGGGCTTGCTCAGCACGGCCGCGGCGCCTTTTTCCAGGAGCTGGCCGCTCAGCGCCTCCTGCTGTACGGCGGTCACCATCACCACTTTCGCCTGCGGCGACAATTCCCTTATCTCGGAAAGCGCCTCCATGCCGTTCTTGCGCGGCATGATCATATCCATCAGCACCAGGTCCGGCGAGGTCTCCGAGAAGAGCCTTACCCCCTCCACCCCGTCCTCGCCTTCACCCACCACCACGTGACCCATGGCGGTAAGGAAATCGTTCATCATCGTCCTGGTCACTTCGCTGTCGTCGACTATAAGTATCCTCATGTCCCTTTCTCCCCGGGCACGCTTCCCGGCTCAGCCGTTGAGCGCGTAATTGGGCGTCTCCTTGGTGACGCGCACGTCGTGCACGTGGCTTTCCTTCAGCCCCGCGCCCGAGATGCGCACGAACCGGGCTTTACGGCGCAGCTCGGCCAGGTTCCGGCAGCCGCAGTAGCCCAGCCCCGCGCGCAGGCCGCCGGTCAGCTGATGCACTATCGCCGAGACCGGGCCTTTGTAGGGGACCTGCCCCTCTATGCCCTCCGGCACCAGCTTGTCCTTCTCCACGCCCTGCTGTCCGTAGCGGTCCTTGGACCCGGCCTCCATCGCGCCGACCGAGCCCATGCCGCGGTAGGCCTTGTAGCTGCGGCCGTGGTAGAGGATGATGTCGCCCGGCGCCTCCTCGGTGCCGGCCAGCAGCGTGCCCAGCATGACGCAGTCCGCGCCGGCGGCCAGCGCCTTGGTGATGTCGCCGGAGAACTTCACGCCGCCGTCGGCTATGACCGGGACCCTGCCTTTGGCGGCGCGCACGCAGTCGCGCACGGCGGTCAGCTGGGGCACCCCGACCCCGGAGACTATGCGGGTGGTGCAGATGGAGCCGGGCCCTATGCCGACCTTGACGGCGTCGGCGCCGGCGCGTATGAGGTCCCGCGCCCCCTCGAAGGTCGCCACGTTGCCGGCTATCACCTCGACATCGCAGCGCCGCTTGACCTCTTTGAGCGTCCGCAGGACGTTCGCGGAATGACCGTGGGCCGAGTCGAGCGAGATGACGTCGGCGCCGGCCTTCACCAGCCCGACCGCCCGCTCGACGGCCTCGTCGCCGGCGCCGATGGCCGCGCCCACGCGCAGCCGGCCGGCCTTGTCCTTGCAGGCGTCCGGGTACTGCCTGCGGTTGAGGATGTCGCGCACCGTGATGAGGCCCCTGAGCTCGCCGTTGCGGCCGACCAGCGGGAGCTTCTCGATGCGGTGCTCCTGCAGCAGCCGCTCGGCCTGCTCCAGCGTGGTGCCGGGCCGCGCGGTGACGAGTTTCGTCGTCATCGCCGAGGACACTTTCTTCCCGAGGTCGCGCAGGAAGCGCAGGTCGCGGTTGGTCAGCAGGCCCACCAGCCGGCCGCGCGCGACGACCACGGCGCTGGACACCCCGTGCCCGGCCAGCAGCGCCACGGCGTCGGACAGTTTTTCGTCGGGGGAAATGGTCAGCGGGTCGGTGATGACGCCGCTCTCGTGCTTCTTGACCCTGGCGACTTCCTGCGCCTGCTCCCGCGGGCCCATCGCCCGGTGTATGATGCCCAGGCCGCCCTCGCGCGCCATCGCTATGGCCAGCGGGGCCTCGGTCACCGTGTCCATCGCGGCCGAGACCAGCGGGATATTGAGCTTTATGCCGGCCGTCAGGCGGGTGGAGAGGTCGGTGCCTTTCGGCATGACGGACGACTTTGCGGGGACGAGAAGGACGTCGTCGAAGGTAAGGGCCGAACGGATATTATCCTGAAGCACCGGGAACCTCCTTGGCGGCTTTAACAGAGTTTACAATAATGCCGGGGACATTGTTTAGTTCTTTAGTCGTCGCGGCCCTTATCGCGCCCGGCCCCCCCCTAAGATCCGGCGGATACGGAAAACGCAGTAAAAGGCGGAATAGAGTATGCCGGGCAGGGCCGCGCGGTACGAGGCCCCCGCGGCGGCCAGGTCGGCCGTCCCCGCCGAGCCGGCGATATGCATCGGGGCCAGTATGACGTAATTGACCGCCGCCGTAAGATAGGCGGCGTTCTCCAGCAGCGCGACCGGCGCGGCCAGGCGCAGGCGGAAATACAGAGCGGCCCCTATCCCCGCTTCCATCGCGTAGAAAACGGCGACCCAGCCGGCGGAAGGAGCGATGACCCCCGCGCGGAAGCCCGGCCAGAGCGTCAGCTCCAGCGCCAGCCAGGCCGGCGCCAGCAGGTAGAAATAATCGAGCTTCCCCATCTTTTGGTCCATAAATCGGGGGACTTTGGGCCCAAGCCCCGTTTCGCGCTATATAATATAATTTTGAAGCCGGCCGGGACCGGCCAAGGAGATAAATATGCGCTCAGCCCTCGCTTTCATTATCGCGTCCTCGCTCTTGCCCGGAGCCTTCGCCGCCGTGGACCAGCTCGAACAGAAGGCCGGTTTCACCGTCGGAACGGCCGATATCCCGGCGCCCCGCTATCCGCATCCCGTGCAGCCCCCCGTGACGCCCGGAACGGCGATCGCCGAGTACGCGGCGCAGGAGACCTACACCTTCGAGAGCGACGCCGAGGAAGCCATGGAGCCGCGGCTCGCCGCCTTCGGGGCCGCCGGCGTGAAAACGCTGGGCGGGCGCGTGGTGAAGAAGGACAGGCGCTGGTCCTTCGTGATCGAATATCTCCCGCAGGTGCAGCACGCGGCGGTAATGCCGCCGGCCGTCATCCTCAAGTCCTACGAGAGCCCCGTCGCCTACTGGCCCGAGCGCGAGGCCGAAGAGGCCGCCGCCGGGGTCCGCGCCGCGATGTCCGCCGGCGGACTGGCCCCGCTCTCCGTCACGCTGACCAAGGCCGGCAAGGACAGCTCTTTCCGCGTGGATTACGCCGTCAGGGACCTGATGAGGAACCAGCCCTCCTACGACATAGAGATACGGTCCTTCGACCACGGGAACTATACTTTCGAGAGCGACGCCGAAGAAGAGGCGCCCGGCCTCTTGTCCGATATGCGCCGCGCGGGCCTGGCCCCGCTGGCGGCCGTGCCGTACCGCGGCGCCGACCGCGTCTGGCGGCTGCGCGCCGAGCACGCCGTCCGCGTCAATAAAGGACCGGCCCGGCCCTCCCACGCCATCGACACTTATTCTCCCGCCGAGACCTTCCCCTTCGACAGCGGCGCGCTGGCGGCGGCCGGGGAGACCGCGGCCGGGTTCGAGAACGCCCGGGTAAAGGTCCTGCACCGCTGGGCGCGCAAGGAGAACCGGGACTGGCGCTTCGGCCTGGATTTCATAGTCCGCAACATCTACGCCGGCTACACGGTCACGCCGTCGGCGAAGGTGCTGACCTACTCCTCCCCCGAGACCTTCACCTTCGAGAGCGAAGCCGAAGAGGCGCTGGAGGCGAAGAAGGAGGCGTTCTCCTCCCAGGGCCTGCCCGCCGTGGGCGGCAGGACTTTCAGGACCGGCCGGGACTATTCCTTCTCGCTGGACTACCTGTCCATAGCCCGCCGATGAGCGTAAAGGTACTGCCCGGAGAGGTCGCGGCCAAGATAGCGGCCGGCGAGGTGATAGAGCGTCCCTCCTCGGTGCTCAAGGAGCTCATAGAGAATTCCCTCGACGCGGGCGCCTCGCGCGTCAGCGTCTCCGCCGAAAAGGCGGGCAAGGCCCTCATCCGCGTCAACGACGACGGCGCCGGCATGTCCCCGGAGGACCTGCGCCTGTCGGTCATGCGCCATTCCACCAGCAAGATAGCCGCCTTCGAGGACCTCGACGCGCTCTCCACCTACGGCTTCCGCGGCGAGGCGCTGTTCTCCGCGCTGGCGGTCTCGCGCCTGAAGATAACGACCTGCCGGGCCGGCGACGATGCCGCCTCTTTCATCGAAGGCGGCTCGGGAGAGATAAAGGCCGAGGGCAAGGCCCCGCCGGCCCGCGGCACCACCGTCGAGGTCCGCGACCTTTTCTTCAATGTCCCCGCGCGGCTTAAATTTTTAAGGAGCGACCCGTCGGAACGCGCCCAGCTCATCCGCGTCGTAGAAGAGGCCGCCCTGGCCAATCCCGGCGTCTCTTTCTCGCTGGAAGTGGACGGCGCGGAGGTCTTCTCGCTCAAGGCCGACAAGGGCCCCTGGGAAAGCGCCTGCCTGGCCCGCGCCAGGGAACTGCTCGGCGGCAAGGTGGCCGCGGGACTGACCGCCCTCGAGCAGAACGCCGGGGAGCTTTCGCTGCGCGCGCTCTTCTCGCTGCCCGATTCCCTCTACGCCACCCGTCAGAACCAGTTCTTCTTCGTCAACCGCAGGCCGGTCTCGTCGAAGACCCTGCAGCAGGCCCTCTACCGCGGCTACGATATCATGCGCGGCTCAAAACATCCGGCCTGCGCCGTTTACCTGGACCTGCCGCCGGCCGAAGTGGACGTGAACATCCACCCTCGCAAGGCCGACGTGAAGTTCCGCGCCGAAGGCGCCATATTCAAGTTCGTCTCCGGCGCCGTGAACGCGCGCCTGCTCAAGACCCAGCGGGCTTCGGCGGCCATCGACTCCGGCGCCGCGCCGGCCGGACAGGCGGCTTTCCCGCCGGCGGCCGCCTCCCCGGAGGTCCGCGCCGTCTTCGGCACCGGCAAGCCGCCTGCCGGGGCCGCGGGACCGGAACCCGTCACGGACGCCCTTTTCGCCGCCGAACCCGCGCCGGGAGAAAGCGGGCCTTCATGGTATCAGCCGCCGGTCAATTATCTCGGCCAGCTCTCGAAGAGCTACCTCGTCTTCGAATCCGGCGGCGGGCTGCTGGTGGTGGACCAGCACGCCGCGCAGGAGCGGGTCCTCTTCGAGAAGTACATGGACGAACTGGTGCTGGGAAAGATAAGGGTGCAGCCGCTGGTGATCCCGGTCTCCGTCGAGCTTTCGGCCTCGCAGGCGGAGAACATCATGCGCTGGCAGGACTGGCTCAAGGGCGCCGGTTTCGAGATAGGCCGCTCGGGCCCGACCCACATGCTGCTGCACGCCACGCCCGCGCTGTTCTATTTCAGCCAGGACGCCGCGCAGGAACTTTTCGGCTACCTCTCCGAGGTGCTGGGCGAGCCGTCCAAGTCCGACGAGGCGCTCAAGCGCAATACCATCGCGACGATGGCCTGCAAGAGATCGGTCAAGGCCCGCGATTTCCTCAAGCCTCAGGAGGCGCAGCGCCTCATCGAGGACCTCAAAGCGGCCAAGGACAGTTTCCACTGCCCGCACGGCAGGCCCACGCTGTTCCACATAGGCCGGCCCGAGCTGGCCCGCAGGTTCCAGCGCACCACCGTCGTCTAGACCGCAGCGCACCGGTCCCAGCCCCCGGCGGATGCGTCCGCCGGGGTTTTTTGTTTCAGGGCCGGCCGTCCCCGCCCGGGGGCGGTCCCTTGTAGTGCAGCAGGAAGAGAACCGAGGCGCAGATCGAGCCCAGCCCGTCGGCCAGCATATCCTTCTGCGCGTCCCAGACATCGCCCTGGCTGCCCAGGAAGGCGATGCCCGCGGCGGGATCGGCCGAGACCGCGTAGAGCCATTCTATTATCTCGTAGACGGCCGCCACGGTGAAGATAGCCGTTATTCCGGTGAAAGCCACCAGGCCTTTCGAGCGGGTATACCCTTTCCGCCACAGGAATTCGGCCAGCGGATAGGCGTAGAAGCCTACCGAGAAATGCGCTATCCGGTCGTAATGATTGCGCGTGAAGCCGAACAGGTCGGTCACGAAACCGAACGGCACCCGCTCGAAGGTATAATGCCCTCCGACGGTGTGCATGAAGACCAGCACGCTCATGAGGGCGTAGGAAGCGTTCGAGAAGGCGAAGCGGCGGTAGGTGAGGGCCAGCGCCGCCACTATCAGCACTATGGGCAGGTTCTCGGCGAACCAGACTCCGCGGCTGTAGGGGTTCACGGCCAGAACCAGGAATTCCGCGATATAGGCGGCCAGCAGGATATAAGGCAGTTTCAGTTTCATGTTCCTCCCTCAGGGTTTCCTTATGAAATACGGCATTTCGGCGGGAAGCTCCAGCGAGAGCTCCGCCAGGCCGGCGAACACCCCGTCCCTCCGGCGGGGGCCTTGTATCGAGATGCCGGGATCCTCGATACCGAAGATAGGCGCCGCCGGGGTCATAACGCCCTACCTCCGGACCCGTTCGAGCGCCGCGCGGACATCGCCCGCCCGGGCCGGGTCCAGCCCGCCGCCGGCCAGCAGCGAGACGTATAAAGCCTCCGCCTCTCCCTTTTCCCCGGCCCTCTCCAGCAGTGCCCCCAGGCTCATGGAGGCCTGGAACTCTCCCGGAGCCGCTTCCAGCGCTTTGCGGAAATCCTCCCGGGCCCCGGCTTCGTCCCCCGAGAGCACCCGCAGCATCCCCCTGCCGTTCAGGATGGGAGCGGAGCGGGGGTAGGCGGCCAGCGCGCGCGCCGCGGCGGCTATCCCCTCGCCGTACTTCTCCGCGCCCTGGAAGGCCAGCAGCGCCCGCGTCCATCCCTCCTCGGGCAGAGGGCCCCGCGCGGCCGCCCTGGCGAGTTCCAGCGCTTTTTCCTTCTCCCCCCGCGCGATATAAGCTGCGGCCGCGGCGGCCAGCGGGTACGGGCGCGCCGAAAGGCGCCGCGCGACTTCGGCCCGGGCCGCCGGAGAATTCTCCTCCGCGGCGAGCCATACCAGCGCGTGAACGAAATTATCCCCGTCCAGCCCGTAAAGTTCCCGCGCGGCCCGCCTGCCGTCCGGGGATGAAAGTCCAGAGCGGTAGGCGGCCGCGGCGGCCTTCAGCGCGGGCCCGGGACCGCCGGGAGCCGGGACGTCGAATATTTCCAGCGCTTCCCGCGGAGAAGGGGCCGCGCCGCGGAGCAGCCGCAGCGCGCCCTCTTCCGCCGGCGCCGTCCCCCCGGCCAGCAGCGCGGCGAGGATCTCGCGCAGGCCGCCGGACCAGTCGAATTCGGCGCCGCCGAGGTCCCGCTGGAACGGATCGCGGCAGCCCGCGGACCCGGTCACCCCGCGGTAGAATTCCATGAGGCAGCGGAGCCTGGGCGTGAGCGTGCCGATGCGGCCCAGCCGGGACAGGAGCTCCGCCCGCTCCTCCGGCGGCCAGTACAGCAGGGCGGCCCTGATGTCGGAATCCCAGAAAGTCAGATTAGAGTTCCTTATCGCCGCCAGGTGTTCCGCGTCCTCCTCGCCCCTGACCGCGTTGCGCTCCGTCCCCCAGTGGCCGAGCAGACGGGTCAGCGTGGAGCGCGCCTCCGCGTAAAGCCCCAGCCGCAGTTCCCGCAGCAGCTTCACCAGCGACAGTTCGTACCATTCCGGCAGACCTTCCGGCGGGTAGGCCGGCCTCTCCGAGGCGAGAATGCCGGAAAGGTGACAGAGATCGGGATACTGCGCGCCGCAGGCCCGGCCGAGTTTCTCGAGCCCCTCCGCGGTGAGCCCGAAGGAAAGGTACGCTTCGCCCTCCTTGCGCAGCGGCCACGGGTCGGCCGGGAACCTGGCCGCCTCGGCCGCCAGCGCGGGAAGACCGCGCCCCGCCGCGCGGGGATATTCCCACACCTTGAACAGCACCGCCGCCGACGGCAGCGCCAGCGCCAGGAAGAGCCCCGCGGCCAGCGGCCGGGCCTCTCCGGCCGGCGCGGGCGCCGCGCCTCCTTCTCTCCGCCCGGCCGCCAGTTCCCAGGCCCCCGCCGCCGCCATCAGCGCCAGCAGGTATCTGAGCGGGTAAAAGTATCTCTCCTCCACGGCCAGCAGGCAATGTACCGCCACGAAATAAGCGGCGAGCAGGGCCGCGTACTTATTGCCCGGCGAGCGGCAGAAGAAAAGCCCGGCCGCCGCCAGCGCGAAGAGGAGCGGGAACATCATGAAGACCGCCGCGATCCTTTTCGCCACGGCGGAGGCGTAATTGAGCGGGTCCGCCAGCACCGTGCGGACGGCCCAGGGATAGACGCTCTCGTCCCGCGAAAGGCCGGCGAAAGCCCGGGCGTCGCCCTCGATGCTGAAGACCAGCCCCTTGGCCCCGGTTATTATGTTGCTCGAAGGCCGCGCCTCCTCGAAAAGTATGACCCTGCCGAAAAGATGATGGTTGAGCCTGGCCCAGGGGACCACCGGCAGGTACGCGCAGGCCAGGAACAGCAGCGCCGCCGCCGCGCGGCGGCCCGTCCCGGGGACCCTTCCGCGCGCGGAGAAAAAACCCAGGACGGCGGCCAGCGGCGGGAACAGGAAAAGCGGCGAGCGCACCAGCATTGAGAAACCGGCGGCCAGCCCGGAAACAGCGGCGGGCGCGAACCCTCCGCGCTCCAGCCGGACCAGTTCGAGGAGAAGGAAGACGAGCAGCGAGAAGGCGTAGAGGACCTGTTCCGCGTCGCTGGCGGAGGGACCGAGCGCGGCCAGGGCGGCGGCCAGGGCGAAGAAAGCCCCGCGCCCTCTCCCCCCGCCGCGCGCGCCTATGGCGTAAGCGGCCAGGCAGGCCAGCAGGCCCGCGGCCCTGAACGGCAGGAGGGGGTCGGCGCCGAGATGGAACTTGAACCACGCCAGCGCCATGCCGGGCAGCGGCATGGCGAAACTGACGGACTTGCTGTATACGGCGTGAAAGAGGAATTCCCCCCTGTCGGCGTGACGGGGAAGGGCCTGCTCCCCGAAAGGCCTGAAGCCGAACTGCCAGGCCGCCAGGACGAGCGCGGCCGCCCCGGCCGTCCGGGAGAGGAGGACGAGCGCTTTCCCGCGCGCCGGCGGCTTCTCCATGACGGGGGGCTCCTTTTCCTCAGGGCTTGCGGACGAAGTGGGGCATTTCGGCCGGCAGTTCCACGGACAGTTCGACCAGCCCGGAAACGGCTCCGTCCTTCGTCAGCGGCGCCTGGTAGATGAGTTTCCTGACCCCGCCCTTCTCTATCGTGTACGCGTTGACGCGCGGCTTCTTCAGCATCCCGGCCAGCTTGGACCTGGCCGGCTCCGGGTGACAGTCCAGCAGGCTTTTTCCCACGAGACCTCCTCCCCCGTATTTTCCGAAAGTCCCGCGCGACCTGGCGTTCATGTAGGTGATCTTCCCGTCCCTGTCGCACAGCGTGACCGCGAAACCCGCTTCCTCCGCCCAGTCTTCCATTCTTCCTCCGTCCCGTCCCCGCTTTATTATAAAATATCGGCATGCCGGAATCCTCCATACTCAAGATAGCCTCCGCCCGGCGCAGCGTGCGCAAGTACCTCCCCGACCCGGTCCCCCGCGAACTGCTGGACGTCTGCCTGGAAGCCGCGCGGCTCGCGCCGTCGGCCTGCAACGCGCAGCCCTACTCTTTCATCGTCGTCGACGATCCCGCGCTCAAGGAGAAGCTCGCGGCGGCCGCTTTCGGCGGGATATATTCCGCCTGCGGGTTCGCGGCCGCGGCGCCGGTCCTGGTCGCGGTGACCGGCAGGAGGCAGAACTTCACCGCCTGGATCGGCAACCAGGTCCAGGACATAAATTTCCGCTACATGGACATGGGCATAGCGGGAGAGCATTTCGTGCTGGCGGCCAGCGAACTGGGCCTCGGGACCTGCTGGCTCGGCTGGTTCGACAAAAAGGCCGCGGCCCGGACCCTCGGGCTGCCCGCGGGCGAGAGGCCCGAGATACTTATAAGCGTCGGCTGGCCCGGCGAGGGACCCGCCCCGCGCAAACGCAAGGCCGCCGACGAATTCAGGCGGTACAACCCCGGTTTATGATGAAACACGCATTGACGACGCTCCTCCTTCTCTGCCCCGCGGCGGCCGCGGCGCAAGACCCTCTCGCCGCCGACTGCGGCTCGACCCCCGCGGCCGAAGCCTGCGCCGCGAAGCCGAAGAACACCGACATTTTCGGCCAGCCCGCCGTCCCCGTCCGGACGGAAGGGAGCGCCGGAGCGGCGCCCGCGGAAGCCGCCGGGGCAGCGAAAAAGACCTCCCCCCTCAAGGGACCGCGGCCCGGGTCCGCCGCCGGAGGGACCGCGGCGGGAACGCGGGGCGCGGACGAACGGGCGGCGGAGGGCGGGACCGCCAAATCCCCCGACTTCTCGCGGCTGCAGCGCGCCTCGACGGCTCTCCATCTCTGGCTCGGCCTGGCCTTCATCCTGCTGGCCGCCGCCGAAGCCTTCGCCGCCGACAATCCCGGCTGGACCAGGACGGCGGCGGCCGGCGCGGCCGGTTCCTTCCTCCTGGTCCTGGCCGCCGTCCTCCTCTCCTGGCGGGAGCTGGGGGCCGAGGCCCGCGCGCTCCTCTCGTTCAAGCCGGGCTTTCTCCTCTATTACGCCTCCGCCCTGCTGGCCGGCTCCGCCGCGCTGGCCCTGCTGCTGAGCCGCGCGGCCGGACCGGCGGGCCGCGGTTTCTGGGGCGCGGCGGCCGCGTTCCTGCTGGCCGCCTCGGGCGGCCTGCTGCTGGCGGTGCACCTCAAGGTCAACGCCGCGGCCGCCGTCGAGGTCATGACCGGCCACGTTCCCGTCGGGGCGGCGCTGCTGGCCGCCGGCGCCGCCGCGGTTTTCCGCCTCCTCCGTCCCTCCCGTCCCGCGCGGGCGGCTCTGGCCGTCTTTCTTTTCATCGCCGGCGCGATGTCCGGGCTCTACAGGGAGAACCCGCTGGCTTTCTCGCCCGAGATACACGATGTCGTCGCCGTCGGCGGGGCCGGGAGTCCCGATGAAGCTGCTGATAAGAAGGGCCCTCGCGGCTGATCCCGCGCTGGGCCCGGAGAAGGTCCGCGACCTTCTCGCCGAGAACGGCAGAATAACCAGGATAGCCGCGGGGATAACTCCCCCGCGGGGCTGCGCCGTCGTCGACGCGCGCGGCCTCTGGCTTTTCCCCGGCTTCGTGGACGCGCATGTCCACGCGAGGGAGCCCGGCGACGGGAAGGCCGAGGATCTCCGCAGCCTGGGGCGCGCCGCCGCGGCCGGCGGCGTCACCTCGGCGCTGGCCATGCCCAACACCTCCCCGCCCTGCGATTCCCCCTCCCTGCTGAAGGACCTCCGCGCGCGGGCGCGGAGGAAATGCGCCGTGAACCTGTTCTTCGCGGCCGCCCTGACCAGAGGGCGCGCGGGCCGGGCCCTCACCGGCCTGGAGAAGCTGTCCGCGGCCGGCGCCGCCGCTTTCACCGACGACGGCGGCTGGCTCTCCGACAGGGACCTCTTCGAGGAGGCCCTGCGCAGGGCCTGGGACCTGGGCGCCCCCGTTCTCCAGCATTCGGAGGACTTCTCCGTCACCGGCCCCGGCGTAGTCAACCTCGGCCCGGTCTCCCGGCGGCTCGGGCTGCCGGGAATAGACCGACGCGCCGAGACGCTGGCCCTGCGGTCGGACCTGGCCTCGCTGCGGCGGGCCGGCGGGCGCCTCCACATCCAGCACCTGAGCTGCGCGGCCTCCGTCGGACTGCTGCGCCGCGCCAAAGCCGCCGGCCTGCCGGTCACCGCCGAGACCTGCCCGCATTATATCGCGCTGACCGAGAACGACGTCCCCGCGGGCGGGGCCGACCTGAAGATGAAACCGCCGCTGCGCGCGGAAGCCGACAGGCGCGCCCTTATCGGCGGCCTGGCCGACGGGACAATAGATATGGTCGCCACCGATCACGCGCCTCACCCGGCGGCCGAAAAAGCGAAAGGCCTCCTGCGCGCCCCTTTCGGCGTCATCGGGCTGGAGACCCTGGCCGCCGCCTGCCTGACCCACCTGGTCTTCCCCGGGCATATAAGCCGCGCGCGCCTGACGCAACTCCTCTCCTCCAATCCGGCCGGGCTGCTGGGCCTGCGGACCAAGGGCTCCCTGCTGCCCGGCATGGACGCCGACCTCGCGCTCATCGACCCGACGGCGGAATACGAAGTAAAACCGCCCTTTTTCTCCAGGTCGGAGAACTCCCCTTTCAAAGGCCGCCGCCTGCGCGGCGCCGTAGTCCTTACCGTCTCGGAGGGGCGCGTCGTCCACAGGAGGCGCCGCTGATGTGGTCCTTATACGAGAAACTGGCCAAGCCGGCCCTTTTCGCCCTGGACCCCGAGACCGCGCATGACGCCGCGGTGCTGGCTTCCAAAACCTCCTGGGCCTTCCGGCTGCCGGCGCTGGTCATGCGCGCGCTGTGCGCGGCGCCGCAGAGGCCGGCGAGGGTGGCGGGCCTCGATTTCCCCAACCCCGTCGGTCTGGCGGCCGGCTTCGACAAGGACTGCGAGTGCTACCCTTTCCTCGAATCGCTCGGCTTCGGCTTCCTGGAACTGGGGACCGTGACGCTGCGGCCGCAGCCGGGCAATCCAAAGCCCCGCCTGTTCCGCCTGCCGGAGAAAGGCGCCCTGCTGAACCGTATGGGGTTCAACAACCGCGGGGCCCTGGCCGCCGCGGAGAACCTGCGGCGTCTGGGCAGGCGCCGCGCGCCGCTGGGCGTCAACATCGGCAAGAACGCCGACTGCCCGCTGGACCAGGCCCGGGACAATTACCTGGAGGCGCTGAAGGTCCTTTATCCTTACGGCGATTACTTCGCCGTCAACATCAGCTCTCCCAACACGAAGCAGCTGCGCGAGCTGCACCGGCCGGAATACCTGGAGCCGCTGCTCGACGCCCTGCTCGGCTTCGCCGCCTCGCGGCCGGAAAAGAAGCCGGTGTTCATAAAACTGGCCCCGGACCTGTCGCCGGCCGAAACGGAAGCCTGCGCGCGGCTGATCGCCGGCCGCGGCGCCGGGATCATCGTCTCCAACACGACGGTCTCGCGCGAGGGACTGGAGCGCCGCTGGGAGCACGAGGCCGGCGGCCTGAGCGGCTCCCCCCTCCGTGAAATGGCGCGCACCTCGCTCAAGGCCGCGCTCGAAGGCGCCGCCGGCGCGCCGGTCATCGCCTCGGGCGGGATAATGGAGCCGGAGGAAGCGGCCTGGCGGCTGCGCGCCGGCGCGGCGCTGGTGCAGGTCTATACCGGCCTCGTCTACGGCGGGCCATTCTTCGTGAAGAGCATACTGGAGCATCTCGCAGGCAAGGAGGCAGCCGATGCCTGATACGGAACTGATAATCGCCCTCGACGTGCCGACGATGGAGGCGGAGAGGGAGATCCTGGAAACGCTAAAGGGACTGCCCGTCCATTACAAACTGGGGCCGGCCCTTTTCACCGGCGCCGGGCCCGCCTGCGTGGAGCTGGCCGGGAAATACGGGCGCGGCGTTTTCCTCGACCTCAAGCTGCACGATATCCCCAACACGGTCAAAAGAGCCGTCGAGCAGGCCGCCCGGCTGGGCGTCTTCTCCCTGTCGGTCCACGCCTCCGGCGGGCCCGGCATGCTGCGCGCCGCGGCCGCCGTGCCCGGCAGGCCGAAACTGTGGGGCATCACCGTGCTGACCAGCTTCGACGAGGCGTCCTTCGCGCGCGTCGGTTTCCGCGCGGGCGCCGCGGAGACCGTCGACTCCCTGGCGGCGCTGGCGCGCGAATGCGGGCTCGACGGCGTGGTCTGTTCGCCCAACGAAGCCGCCCGCCTGCGCGCGGCGCTCGGCCCCGGCGCGGAGATAATAACGCCCGGCATACGCCGCGCGGCCCCGGGCGCCGGAGGCCGTGCCGACGACCAGAAGCGCACGACAACGCCGCGCGAGGCCGCGGCCGCCGGGGCGGATTACATCGTCGTCGGCCGCCCGGTGCTCGGCGCGCCCGACCCGGCCGCCGAGGCCGCGGCCATACTGGAGGAGATCTCATGAAGAAGGACCTGCTGGAGACGCTGAAAGAGAAAGGCGCGCTGCTCGGCGGACATTTCCTCCTCTCGTCCGGCCTGCACAGCCCGGACTACGTGCAATGCGCCCTGGCGCTCAAGGACACCGCGCTGGCGCGGGAGCTGGGGAAGGACCTGGCCTCGCTCTGGAAGGGCGAAAAGCCCGACGCGGTCCTCTCGCCCGCGATGGGCGGCCTCATCATAGGCCACGAAACGGCGGCGGCGCTGGGCGTGGATTTCCTTTTCGCGGAAAGACAGGAAGGGCGGCTGACGCTGCGCCGCGGCTTCTCGCTGCCGGCCGGCTCGCGCGTCGTGATAGTGGAGGACGTGTTCACCACCGGCAAGTCCACGATGGAGACCGAGGAACTGGCGCGGGGCCTGGGGATAAAAGTGCTGGGGGCGCTGTCGATGATAGACCGCACGGCCAAGCCCGCCTTCCCTTTCCCGTCGGCGAGCCTGCTCAGACTGGCGCTCACGGTGTACGAGCCCGCGGTCTGCCCGCTCTGCGCCGGCGGCGCGCCCCTGGTAAAGCCCGGGTCGAGAACGGCGCGCTAGCCGACGAACATCAGCCGGTCCACCATCAGCAGGACGCCGAAGACGACGAGCACCGCGCCCGCCGCGATCTCGACCTTGCGCGCTCCCCCGCGGAACTTCGCCAGAAAGCCGAAGACCGGCACGGTCAGCCAGGCGGCCGCCAGGAAAGGCGCCGCCAGTCCGAGCGAATAGACGAAAAGCAGCGCCATCCCCCTGCCCACTTCCTGTCCCGCGGCCAGCACCAGTATGCCCGCCAGTATCGGGCCGATGCAGGGCGACCAGCCCAGCGCGAAGGCGAAGCCCATCAGGAAAGCCCCGGAACGAGTGCCGCTGAATTTTTTAAGCGGCACCCGCTTCTCGTAATTAAAGAGCTTCAGTTCGAACAGACCCGTCATCTGCAGGCCCATGACGACCATCAACGCGCCGAGGGCCTTCATGAGCGGCCCGCGCCAGGCGTCGAGCAGCGCGCCGACGGCCGAAGCGGCCGCCCCCAGCAGAGTGAAGGCTATGACGAAACCGGCGCAGAAAAGCAGCGCGCCTTTGAGGACGCCCCGGGACAGGCGGCCTTCGGGATCTTTCAGCAGTTCCGAGGCGGAATAGCCGCTTATCAGCGAAAGGTAGCCGGGCAGCAGCGGCAGTATGCACGGGGAAAGGAAAGACGCGGCGCCGGCGCCGAAGGCCGCCAGGAACTGGGTCACCGGCCCTTGCCTTTTCCCGCCCGGGACTTGCCCGTTCCGCCGGCGGCCGCTCTTTTCCTCTCCGAATAACGGACGATCTTCATCGGCGGCTTAGCCGGCGAAGGCCAATGCGCCGTCTCGACGCATTTCATGATCTCCTTCATCCTGCCCTGCGCGGAGAGTATCAGGTCGCAGACTTCGCGCACCGCCCCGAGCCCCCCCTCCTTGCGGGCCGTGAAATGGGAGGCCGCCTTGACCTCGGGCAGGGCGTTGGCCGGAGCGCAGGCGAGCCCGGCCCGGCGCAGCAGCGGAATATCCGTCCAGTCGTCGCCGATATAGGCCAGCTGCGAAGGCTTCAGCCCTTCGGCGGAAAGGATCTCCTCCATCGGGGTCAGCTTGGAGAGAAAGCCGAGATAAGAGTAGGTCATGCCGAGCTGCGCGGCGCGCTCCTCCGTGCCGGGGGATTCCCTCCCCGTTATGACGCCGGTCCTTATGCCGAAATTATTGAGCAGGCGAAGACCTATGCCGTCGAGCGCGTGGAAGGCCTTGAACTCGACCATCCCGCCGCCGCGGCCGGGGATGTAGTACATTTTGCCGTCGGTCAGCACGCCGTCCACGTCCATCAGGACTATCTTTATCCCGCGCGCGCGCGCGGCCAGGTCTCGCTTCTTCACTTGACCTCCATCTTCCATTTCTCGGCCAGGGCCAGTTCGGCCTTGCGGCCGGCGTAGTTCTCCGGCGCCGGGCCGGTATATCTGAAAAGGAACCAGTCTATCGATTCTTTGAGCATCCGCTCCGCGGGGGAAGGACGCCAGTCGAGCTCCTTGAGCGCCTTCGAAACATCGAGCGTGAAACCCCCCCCGCCCGACAGCGGCGAGGCGGCGGGCGTCCAGCCGTTCTCTTTCAGCCAGTCCTTCGGCGGGGTCAGGATCGCCGCGTCGCGGTGCATGATGCGGGCCGAAAGCTTTACGAGATCCTCCAGCGACAGCGTCTCGCCACCGGCGATATTGAAAGCGGTCCCCGGCCCGGCTCCGCAGCCGAGAAGAGCGGAGAAAGCCGCCGCCAGGTCGGAAGAAAAAGCGTAACTGGCCCGGAACGCGGCGCCGGGCAGGAACAGCGGGCCGCCGTCGGCCAGCCGCAGCCAGTAGGAATAGGCGCGCAGCGTATGGTCGCGCGGGCCGATGACCACGGGCGGCCGCACCATCAGGACGGGGAACGAGATCCTTTCCGCCGCGTTCAGGAAGACCTTCTCGGCTTCCGCCTTGCCCGAGGCGTAATCGTAATAGGGGGTCCGGCGCGGCGCGGTCTTCGGCGGCAGCAGGGCCGTCATGTTCTCGCGGTAAGGAGTGGGGGCCGAGTCCAGCGTGGAGTATACGGCGGACGAGCTGGTGAAGACGTAAAGGCCGACCCGGCCGCTGAAGACCCTGACGGCCTTCTCGGCGTCGGCGGCGTCGTAGCAGATATTGTCTATGACGGCGTCCCAGCGGTCCACCGACATGCGCACCAGGTCGGCCTCCACCGTGCGGTCCCCCCGCGACTGGCGGATATCGAGATGCAGGCCGGGTACGGGGCAGCGGCGGGAGAAAACGGTGACCTCATGCCCCTCCTTGCGGAGCAGGTTGGCCGTTTCGAGACCGAAAAAGCTTGTGCCGCCCAATACGAGTATCTTCATATATCCAAAGCGCCCATCCCTTATTATATTAAGCGGCCGCCCCGCCGGTCAAACCGTTATCATGGTTAACTATAGTTAACCGCACTTTCGCCCAGCATGTTCAGCGGATACAGGTCTTGACTTCACCTGGTTGTTTTATGTTACCATAGTTAACATAGGTTAACGATGCCAGGAGACTTCCTTTCGATACCAGAGGCGGCCGCGATACTCGGCGTCTCCCGCATAGCCGTTTTCAAACGGGTCAAAAGCGGGCACATCCCCGCCTTCCGGGCGGGAAGGGCCTGGGTTATCGCCAGGCGGGACATCTCCGCGCCGGCCGTCCCGTCCGCCTCGGCCGGGAGCGTCACCACCCCCGCGGCGCGGCACCCGGCGAAAAAGCCGCCGCTCACACCTCCCCCATCCTCGCCTCCGCCGCCGGCGGAGGACCCCGGGGACCTCGACTCGATGGGCTGGGATTAACGCGCCCCCGTCGTCACGCGGCCCGGATTTGCCAGGCCGGCGCTTTAAAGTTATAATTCGTCCATGGAAAAGGACTTCTTCGAGGAGCTGCAGGAGCAGCTCAAGGCGCTCAAACAGCGCCAGGGAGGCGGAATGGAAAAGGATCTCAGCGGTAAGATACTGGCCGGCATGATAGGGCTTTTCGCCGTCATGTTCTTCCTCTCGGCCTATTTCATAGTACGGCCGGGCGAGGTGGCGGTAAAGACCCGCCTGGGCAAGATAGTCGATTCCTACGACGAGGGCATACACTTCAAGGCCCCCTTCCTGGAGGACATAACCCGCTTCTCCATACAGATACAGCGCGCGGACATCAAGTCCCAGGCCTTCTCCAAGGACCTGCAGACGATGAACACCCACCTGGTGGTCAATCACCGCATACAGAAGGACACCGTGGTCAGCATCTTCCGCAACCTCGGCCCGAACTACGTCAACTCCATCGTCGACCCCACGGTGCAGGAGATCTTCAAGTCCATCGCGGCCAAGTTCTCCGCCGAAAAGATCATCGGCGAGCGCGAGGACCTGGTAGCCGAGATAAACCGGGAATGCAAGGAGCGCCTGAAGACCAAGGAGATCATCGTCACCGACATTTCCGTCGTGGACCTGGACTTCACCGACCAGTTCCTCAAGGCCGTCGAGGACAAGCAGGTGGCCGAGCAGCAGGCCAAAATGGCCGAAAAGCTCGTCGAGAAATCCAAGAAGGAAGCGGAATCGCAGATAGCCAAGGCCAAGGGCGAGGCCGAATCCCTCCGCCTGCAGCGCGAGCAGGTCACCAGCCAGATGATCGAACTGCGCAAGGTGGAAGCCCAGCTTAAAGCCATCGAGAAATGGAACGGCGTCCTCCCCCAGTATACGGGAGGAGAGGCCGTTCCGTTCATCTCCGTGGGAGCCAAGACAAGATAATAATCAGGCGTTTTCACAAAAAACCCGGCCCAGCGCCGGGTTTTTTATTCCCCCCCCGTGGTTTTATCAATATTTTTAATTTAGGGCTTGACAAAATCAATATCAAGTGCTATCATATCAACATTAAGTTTGTTTTTGATTTAATAAAGGTAAGGATAAATAAAATGAATATACCTACTAAATGCCCCGCCTGCGACGGAGGAATGCTCATAACCGAAATGGCCTGCGCCAAATGCAAAACCTCAATAAAAGGCGCCTTCGAACTCAATGAACTGGCGACGCTCAGCGAAGACAACCTGGCGTTCCTGAAGGTCTTCATCGCGGCCAGGGGCAGCATAAAAGAGGTCGAGAGAGCCCTGGGAATATCCTACCCGACGGTGCGGGCCAGGCTGGACGGACTCGTCCGGGCCATGGGCCTGTCGGCCGCGACGGAGAACCTGGGGCGGCGGAAGACGGAGATCATCGAAAGACTAGAGCGGGGGGAAATAGACGCGCAGGCGGCGCTGAAACAGCTGAGCGAACTGGAAGGAGAGAACATATGAACCCGGAAAAGATAAAGATACTTAAAATGCTGGAGGAGAAGCGGATAAGCTCCGAAGAGGCCATGCAGCTCCTGGAGGCCGTCGACAAACTGGATAGAGCGGAGGCCTCCGTCCCGAAACGGGGCCGCTTCCTGCGCGTACGGGTCTATGAAGGGGAGGGGGAGAAGGCCAAAGTGAACATCAATGTCCCGCTCGGCTGGTCCAAACTACTGGCCCCGTTCATAGAGGGGAAGATCAAGGCCCGGCTGCAGGAAAAGGGCTATGACCTGGACCTGGGGAAGATACAGGAATACATCGAAAGCGGAGAAGCCGGCCGGATAGTGGACGTCCAGGACGGCAACAATAAGGTAGAGATATATATAGATTAATCCGATACAAGGAGGGACCATGGGATTCAATGCGAGGAAAGTAAAATGGGGCGTCATTTTCATAGCCGCCGGGGCCATGCTGCTGGCGCACAACTACGGCCTGCTGTCTTTCGAGATCCGATTTTCCAGGGACTGGCCGGCCATCCTTATAGCGATAGGCCTGCTGGGGGCCTGGGACGGTCTTTTCCACCGGAACCGCGCCCGACAGCCGAAAGAGGGGGGTCCGGAGGCTAGAAAAGCCCTGCGCGACATTCTGGAAAGGATCGAGCGAGGGGAAATGAAGGCCGAGGAGGCCGCGCGCAAGCTCAACGAATAATGCGGTCGGCCACCCGGAATGTTTCACGTGAAACATCGCCGGCCGCCCCGCAAGCGCATAAGAGCCGGCCTTCCATAGGCCGGCTTTTTTGCGCCCATGCCGCCGAAACCATAAAAACCCCGCCCGCAGAGACCGAGTCGGAAGAAATGGACGAAAATCACCAAAATCCCCACTTTTTAGCCAAAATCAACTCTTTTCCGCCCGCAATATCCCCCGTATTAACAGGTTTGAGCCCCAAAATCTGTTAGTAACCACCATCCGTGCATACCGGGCTATTGATAAGTCAAGACCCAGACAGAAGACACCAAAAGGCCCTCCCGCGCCTCAAAAACCCTGTTGACAGAAAAAAAACAATATTTGTAAACTCTTTGAAGACCTGAATGTTTCACGTGAAACATCAAATGCCTCCAAGGGGTATAAAATGGGCGAAATAGTAGCGATAGCTAATCAGAAGGGGGGGGTGGGAAAGACCACCACCTCCATAAACCTGGCTGTGGCATTGGCGGCGCTGGACTACGAGACGCTGCTCATCGATTTCGACCCGCAGAGCAATTCGACATCGGGGCTGGGCGTGGAGACGAAGCATGGGATGCCCGGGATCTACGAAGTGCTTTGCGAAAAAGCGGAGCCGGAAGCGGCAATAAGACAGACCTCCGTGGAGTGGCTGGACATCATACCGACGACCCACAACCTGGCGGGGGCCGAGATCGAGCTCGTAAGCGAATTCTCCCGCGAGTCGGTCCTCAAAAGGACGCTCTCCCGGCTGAAGGAAATGTACAAGTTCGTGATAATAGACTGCCCGCCTTCCCTGGGGCTCCTCACGGTCAACGCCCTTACCGCTTCCGACTCCGTCATCACCCCCGTGCAATGCGAGTATTACGCCATGGAAGGACTGACCTATTTCATGAATACGGTCGAAAAGATCCGCCAGGCCCTGAATCCGAACCTCCGGATAGACGGCGGCATCATAACCATGTACGACTCCAGGATCAACCTGGCCAACCAGGTCCGCAGCGAGATCTCCAAGTATTACGGAGAAAAGCTATACGGCACGGTGGTCCCGCGCAATGTGCGGCTGGCCGAAGCTCCCAGTTATGGCCAGCCCATTTTCGTATACGATCCCAGCTCCAGGGGGGCGCAGGCCTACAAAAGCCTGGCCCTCGAATTCCTCAAGCGCCGCGGCGTCAACACCGACACATATAAGGAATCCAATATATGCGTCAGCGAAGAGGCCCTGGCTGATTACGATTTCGGCGGCTAAAAAACGCATATATTATAATCACTTTTTACACACAGCAACGGAGGGAACATGAGGCAGGCACTTGGAAAGGGCATAGACGCGCTTATCGCCAGGGTGGAGAATAATGAGGCGAAGAACGGGGTGCTTCAGAAAATACCCGTAGAGCGCATAGAACCCAACCCGGAGCAGCCCCGCAAGGTATTCCACGACAGTTCTCTTGCCGAACTGGCGCAGTCCATAGCCAGGCACGGCCTCACCCAGCCGATAGTGGTCAGGCGCGACGCCAAACGGGAATGCTATATCCTCGTGGCCGGCGAGCGCCGCTGGCGCGCCTCCAAGCTGGCGGGTCTCGCCGATATCGAGGCGATAGTGCACAAGGACCTCGACAGGCAGAGCGAGCTGACCAAGTCGCTGATCGAGAACATACAGCGCGAGGACCTCAACCCCATCGACATGGCCCAGGCCTACCGCAAACTGATGGACGAGTTCGGCATCACCCAGGGCGAGCTGGCCCAGTACTGCGGCAAATCCCGCTCTTCCGTGGCCAACACCCTCCGCCTCCTCGACCTCGACGAGGACATACAGCGCACCATCCAGTCGGGCCGCATAAAGGAAGGCCATGCGCGCACCCTGATGTCCATAGCCGACAGGGAGAGCCGACGGCGCGCCTACGAGCTGATGCTGACCGAGGACTGGACCGTCCGCCAGGCCGAGGACCACGCGCGCGGCCTGGAAGGCGCCGTGCGCCGGCCGCGCCGCGAAGCCGCAGGCCGTCACAAGGTCAAGTCGCCCGAGGTGCAGGAGATGGAGAAGCAGCTCGAGAGCAGGCTGGGCAGCAAGGTGGAGATACATCACGGCGCGGAGGGGGAGAACGGAAGGATCGTGCTGCATTACTATTCGCTGGAAGATTTCGAAAGAATAACACAGATATTAAAAAAATGACACTAAAGGAACTGACGGCGGCCCTGCTCCTCCTGGCCCCGGCGGCGACGGCGGCCCAGGAGGAAACTCCCCAGGCCAAGCCCGGCGTCCCGTCGTACCGCTCCCAGGCGGGGGACATGTCCAGGTATTATCTCTACGCCGACGGCGGCTTCCACGCCGACTGGTACGTGGGCTTCAACAACTGCTGGATAATCAAACTTCCGCCGATCGACACCGCCGGCTACGCCAAGTCCTTCATCGGCGCCCGCCTGGGCCGGGCCAAGATCATGTCCCACCCGCTGGGCTGGGACCCCTCCCCCATACCCGGCAAGATCTACATGGGAATATCGCGGGTCCCGTCCTTCAGCGGGGAGCAGACTTTCTTCCTCGTCGAGGCCGAGGACCTGCCGCGCGAGCCCCTGCCCAACGACTCGATAAGCGGGGTGGATTCCGCGCAGTGGTTCTGGGCCTCGGTCCCGACGGCCCACATCTCCTCCGACGGCCCGAATTACCTCGCCATCTGGTCCAACTCGCGCTATTTCACCTCCGCTTCCAGCTCTCCCGTAATAGCGGCCGCCCTGTCCGAAGCGTCGGACGAGGAATCCGCCTGGCTCAACCGCGGCATAAAGGGCGCTCCGCCCACCGGCGAGAACACGCTCGAAACGCCGCTGGCGGGCATAAAACCGGCCCTCGCGGTCAAACTGGTCCCGCCGAACGATTACAAGGTGCTGATAAGGGGGTTCATGGCCGAGGTGAACCCCGGGAAAATAGCGGTCTCCTTCTCGGTGATAGGCGAGGACGTGCGCTCCGCCTGGGTGGAGCTCTCCTACGACAAGTTCGAATGGCAGCGCATCACGCGCTACCTCTTCCGCCCGCCCTACCAGTTCACTCTGGACAGAGCGAACATGTCCTCCGACATGTTCTACCTCAGGGCGGCCGCCGTGGACTCGCTGGAGAACACCGGCTATTCCAGGGAAATACTCATCCCGGCGCTCACCGGGGGGAATTAGCGTGCCGGCGCTCACGGTCGGCGTGGTGGGGGCCTCCGGCATGGTCGGCGGCGAACTGCTGGCGCTCCTGGAAAAAAGGCGTTTCCCCGTCGGAAAACTGCTCCCCTTCAACTCCGGCCGCAGGGAGTCTTTCGTACGCTTCCGCGGGAAGAGGTACCGCTGCTCGGCCCCCGCGCTGACCGCCCTCAAAGAGTGCGGCCTGGTCTTCTTCGTCAGCACCGACGAGGTCTCGGCCCGCTTCGGCAAAAAGCTCGCGGCCGCCGGGACCTGGTGCATAGACGACTCTTCCCATTTCCGCCTGGACCCTTCCGTTCCGCTGGTGATACCCGAGGTCAACCCCGGCGGGCTCGACGGCCGCTCCCGGTTCGTCGCCGGACCCAACTGCACCATCACCGGCGCCGCCGTATCGCTGACGCGCGTCCACCGCCGCTTCGGGATAAAGGAACTGCGGCTGGCCACCTACCAGGCGGTTTCCGGGGCCGGGAAAAGCGCGATGGAACAGCTCAGGGCCGAGCTCTCCCATTGGCTCAAAAAAGGCCGCGTGCCGGACCTGCCCGGCCGCGGGCTCCCACACCCTATCGCTTTCAACGTCTTCCCGCAGGTCGGCGGCTTCGACGCGGAGGGAAATTCCTCCGAGGAGAACAAAGTCGCCGCGGAACTCAGGAAGATCTGGAGCGCCCCCGGATTGCGGGTCAGCTGCACCGCGGTAAGGGTGCCGGTGCTGCGCGGCCATTCGCTGGCGATCTGGGCCCGCACCGGAAAGCCCTGGACGCTAAAGTCCCTCGGCCGCGAGATAGCCGCCGCCGAGGGCGTGGAGTTCCGGCCCGGGCGGGGGGATTATCCCACGCCGCTGGGCGAGGGCGACAGGACCTTCAAGGTCTACGCCGGCCGGCTGCGCCGCTCCGGAACTCATCCGCGCGAATTCCAGCTCTGGGCCGTTTCCGACAATCTCTACAAAGGCGCGGCCTGGAATTCGGTGCAGATAGCCGAAAAACTTCTGACGGCCGGGAAATTGGGGGTATAAAATGAAGCATCTGATGATCGCCGCGGCGCTGGCGCTGGCCTGCGCCTGCGGACGCAAGCCGCAGGAACAGCCTCCCGTTCCGCGGGACCCCGGCTCCCCCGCTCCGTCGGTGGCGGTCTCGACCCCGGCCGCCGACGTCCTGTCCGCCCCGGCGAATTACGTAAAGCACGCCACGGACCAGGTCGGCAGGGCGAAGGCCGCCGCGGCCCTCTACGAAGAGGCCGCCGCCAGGCGCATGGACCCCGCCGCCGTAGGGGGAGAATGATGGGAGACCTCCTGGCCGGTAATGCGGCGGAACTGGTCATAGCGGGCGTTCTCGCGGCCTTCGCCTTCGCGGCCTGGTCCTCCCGGAAACGCCGCAAGGACCTGGAGCGTTTCGCCCTCGCCGACGGCATGTCCTTCGACCCGTCGGCCTCGGCGGTCGCCGGTTTACCCGGCGGGGGAGGAGGCCTCTTCGACCGCGGGAGACACACCCGGAGGAACCTTATCGGAACGGCCGGTCCGGGCGGCGGGGAAATGTATTTTTTCGACTACAGCCGCACCACCGGCAGCGGCAAGAACAGGCGGACCCGCCGCTACGCCGTCGCTATGCTCACCGGCGCCCCCGCCGGCATTCCGGCCTTCGAACTGAGGCCGGAGAACTTCCTGGACCGTTTCATAGAGCTGGCGGGGTTCAGGGACATAGACCTGCCCCAGTTCCCGGTCTTCTCCAGGGCCTACAGGCTGACCGGGGAGGACGCCGAGGGCCTGGCGCGGGTATTCGGCGCGGGGCCGGCGGCTCTTCTCGAAGGACGCGGGGGACTTATGATGAACGGCGGGGCGGGGAAACTGACCCTGATGCGCGGCGGCTATGTCGGCGCGGCGGATTATCCCGGCTTCATCGAGGAAGCCAGGGCGGTGTTCACTTCTTTCCTTTCAAATTAGCCGAGGCCAGCTGGCCGCAGGCGCCGCGTATATCGTTGCCGAGGCTCTTGCGTATGGTGACGGAAGCCCCCAGCATTTCCAGGAACGCCGCGAAGGCCTTGACCTTCTCCCGCGCGGGCGCGCGGTACTTGCCGCCGGTCTCGTTGTAGGCTATCAGGTTTATCGTGAAATATTTGAGCGGCGCCACGGTCTTTATCCACTCGTAGAGCTGCCTGGCGTTCTTTTCCTCGGCGTTCAGACCTTCCATCAGCGCGTACTCTATGAAGATCTGCCGGCGCGTGGTCCGCAGGTATTCCTCCATGGCCTTGGCCAGCTTGCGCAGCGGGTAAAGTTTGTTCATCGGGACCAGCTTGTCCCGGACTTCCTCGTCGACGGTATGCAGCGAGACGGCCAGGTTGACCTGCGGGAACTCCCGCGCGAAGCGCAGTATGCCCTGGGCGTGGCCGGCGGTGGAGACCGAGATGTGCCGCTGGCCGATGCCGAAATAGTCCGGGTCGGAGAGTTTCCTGAGGGCCTCCGACACCGCGTTGTAGTTCATGAAAGGCTCGCCCATCCCCATGAAGACCACGCCGCCGACGCGGCGGCCGGGGCCCTCTTTGGCCAGGTACTGGCCCCAGAAAAGGACCTGGTCGGTGATCTCCTCGGGAGAAAGGTTGCGCTTGAGTCCTTTGCGGCCGGTGGCGCAGAAGGGGCAGCGTACGCCGCAGCCGACCTGGGTGGAAACGCATACCGTCCATTTCTCCGCGGCCAGGTTCAGGAGCACCGACTCCACGACCTCGCCGTCCCTGAGGCGGAACGAGGCCTTGACCGCGTCGCCGGCCGCCGAGACCAGCACCTGCTCCGGCGCGAGAGAGAGCGGGCGGAACCGGCGGGCCAGTTCCCCGCGCAGCGGGGCGGGCAGGGCCGTGATGGCGTCGAAACCCGGCGCGAACTTCTTATAGAAAGCCTCGCGTATCTGCTTGGCGCGGAAATGCGGCTCCCCTTTCTCTTTAAGCCAGGCCTCTATTTTGGTCAGTTCCATGGGGTAAGTATATAAATTATCGGCGGCGGCCCGGAAAATAAAAAAGCCCCTCGCGGGGCTTTTTTACGGCCGCGGGCGCGGCTACTTCTTGGCCGCCGGGTCCACTATCGGCACGGCCACGAAAGGTTCGAACACGCGGATAGAGATCTCCTTCTCTATCGACTTCAGCACCGTGGAGAAGTCGCCGAGATAGGAGAAATGCCATTTCTTTATGTCGCGTATACGCCAGAGGTCCTTCTTGGCCTCTTTGCGCAGCGGTTTGTTGTGAAGTATCAGGTCTATAAGGGTCGGCTCCACGTTCTCCACGCCGCCGTCCACCCGCACATTGAGGTCCGCCGGTCTTATCTCGTTAGAGTAGGGATCGCGGCCGGACCAGATATTGCGCCACTGCAGGACATTGGCGGGATGGGAGGCCTTCTTCTCCAGGTCCTCTTTCTTTATGCCTATCTTTATGAAAAGGGCGACCACGGGATTGGAAGGGACCAGCGGCGACCCCGTCGTTATCAGCCGGTCGATAACGATGTCGGGGCGGGTCCTGGAAAGACGGTGCAGCGTTTCGTGCATGAGCATGCTGCCCCAGCTGTGGGCGAGGATATAGATCGGACGCTTCCCGCCGTATTCGGCGTGCACGGCGGCCAGCCTTTCCATGAAAGCGGGAACGACCTGGTCCGTGTCGTCCGGATCGCGCGACCACTGGAAAGGGATAACCGTGACCCCGGCCGCGGCGCAGCCGGGATACTCGCGTATCCGCTGCTCCAGGTAATCGTCCGGCAGCCTTATCCTCTCCGAGAGCGGCTCTTCTCCGGCGTCGAGCATGAAATGCTCCGTGTTGAAATTCTCTACCTCGCCGGCCAGGAGGGCCTCGTCCAGGGACTTGCCGGGGAAGAAGCGGCG
Source organism: Elusimicrobiota bacterium (assembly GCA_019135865.1). Lineage (GTDB taxonomy): Bacteria > Elusimicrobiota > Elusimicrobia > Elusimicrobiales > UBA9959 > UBA2231. Next base: position 3,002 of record JAGVVD010000012.1, on the reverse strand, counting down.
GATCACCCTAAGTATAAAACCCAGTTCCAGTTTCCCGGGGCCTATCTCGTCGAAACGCAGGCCGGCCACGGTGACGACCACGGGGGCCGCGCCGTACGAAACGAGCGCGTCCGGCAGGGCGGGAGCGCCGCACATTTCGGGCAGCCTCAGCTCGCAGCCGCGCGGGTCGTCGAAGAAGTCCGGCCCGCAAGGCGCCGCGGCGGCGGGGGACTGGAGAAGGAAAGAAAGCAACAGTACAAGGCCGGGTATTCTAGTCATAGGTTCAAGTCGTCTGAGATCCGCTATTTAGATAAATTTAAGAAATTTGTTGATAATAGTCAATAGCCGCGGGGCCGGCTGAGCCGCTCCCGCTCCCCGGGGCGGCCCCGGTTCATGAGGATCGGCGGACTCCTCCCGCGGTTATTGACGCCCGCGCGACAGGACCCGCCGCCGCGGCCCGGCTTTCCGGGATACTCCCGGCGGCGCGAAATTTAGGTATACTTTCCATTGGAAAAATTTGCCGGGAAGGTGAGACGTGGCCGGAGAAAGCCGCTGTGCGGCTTATCGGAGGCGAATATGGCGGAACAGGCTGGAACCGAAAAGAAAGAGAACCTGTCGGCGATCTCGGAGCAGAACCTCCGCGCGCTGTACAAGAAGACCTTCGGCCTCGAGCCGGAAACCGCGGAACCTCTCAAGGGCGACGGCTCGGCCCGCACGCTCATACGCCTGCGCGGCGCCGGCCGTTCGGTCATCGGCGCCATCGGCCCCGACAAACTGGAGAACGCCGCCTTCCTGGGATTCTCGCGGCATTTCCGCAAGGAAGGCCTCCCGGTGCCCGAGATCTACTCCGCCGACGCCTCCAACGGCGTCTATCTCGAAGAGGACCTGGGCGACACCACGCTGTTCGGCTTCCTGCAGAAAGAAAGGACCGGCAATCCCTTCCCGGAAAGCGTCAAGGCCGAGTATAAAAAAGCCCTCGACTGGCTCCCGAAGTTCCAGTTCAAGGCCAACAAGGGACTGGATTACAAGCTCTGCCATCCCCGCGGCGTTTTCGACCGCCAGTCGATGATGTGGGACCTCAACTATTTCAAGTATTACTTCCTGAGGCTCTCCAAGGTGCCGTTCAGCGAGCAGAAGCTGGAGGACGACTTCAAGATCTTTACCGATTTCCTGCTCGAGGCCGGCCACGACGGCTTCCTCTACCGCGATTTCCAGTCCCGCAACATAATGCTGCGCGACGGCGGGGCCTGGTTCATCGACTACCAGGGCGGCCGCAAGGGCCCGCCCCATTACGACATCGCCTCGCTGCTCTACGACGCCAAAGCCGATATGCCGCCGAAGGTCCGCCAGGAGCTGCTCGACTACTACATCGACAGGGCCATGGAAGTCTCCAGAATGGACAAAGAGAAGTTCATGCGTCATTTCTACGGCTTCGTCTATGTCCGCATCATGCAGGCGCTGGGCGCCTACGGCCTGCGCGGCTTCTACGAGCGCAAGGAGCATTTCCTCCAGAGCGTGCCCTACGCCGTGAAGAACCTGGAATGGCTGCAGCGCAAGGCCGATCTGCCGGTGAAGCTGCCGGAACTCACCCGCATCTTCAGGGCCATGACCAATTCCTCGTACCTGCGCCAGTTCGGCAAGCCGAAACTGGGCCTGACCGCGCGCATCATGAGCTTCTCCTACCGCAACGGCGTGCCGGGCGACGAGAAGGGTCACGGCGGGGGCTTCGTCTTCGACTGCCGCTGCCTCCCGAATCCCGGCCGCGAGGAGCGCTACATGCCGCTGACCGGCATGGACAAGCCCGTGCGCGAGTACATCGAGGGACTCCCCGAGGCCAAAGAGTTCCTGTCCCATGTCTTCGCGCTGGTGGACGCCGCGATAGACAATTACCGCTCGCGCAATTTCACCGACCTGATGATCTCTTTCGGCTGCACCGGCGGCCGCCACCGCTCCGTCTGGTGCGCCGAGCGGCTGACGGAGCATCTTAAAGCGACCGGCAACTGGCGGCCGGTCTGGGCACGCGGCTGCGCCCGCTGACCGATTCGAAACCCAAAGCCCTCATAACCGCGGGGGGGAAGACCCTGCTGGAGATAATAATGCGGCGGCTGATGGCCGCCGGCGCGGACGAGTTCGTCGTCAATCTGCATCATTTTCCGGAGCAGATAGAGGAGTTCCTGCGCGCCAACGGCAATTTCGGCGCGAAGGTCTCCTTTTCCTATGAGCGGGAGAAGCCGCTCGAGACCGGCGGCGGCCTCAAGCACGCCGCGCCGCTGCTCGACGGCCCCGAGCCCTTCTTCGTCCACAACGCCGACGTCTATACCGAGATGGACCTGCGGGCCATGTACAAGGCGCACCTGGGCAACGGCGCGCTGGCCACGCTGGCCGTCATGGACCGCCCGACGACGCGTAAGTTCCTTTTCGACAACGAGGGCCGCCTGCGCGGCTGGCGCGGCAAGGAGGAGACCCGCTGGGCGCACAAGCCCTGCAAGGCCGACGCGCTGGCCTTCAGCGGCGTGCACGTGGTCTCGCCCGCTATCTTCCCCAAGCTCACCGAGGAAGGCGTCTTCTCCATGACGGACGCCTACCTGCGGCTGGCCAAGATAGGCGAGCGGATACGCCCCTTCCGCGCCGACGGCACCTACTGGGCCGATATCGGCACGCCGGAGAAACTGGCCTCCCTCGAGGCCCGCGTCGCCCGGACCGGCCTCAAACTGGATTAGACAATGTCATATGCAGATCGGGCTGTAGGCTTCCCACCGGGCCTTGCGCTCGTCACGGTTCGGTTTTTCCGAACCCACCTCGCTACGCTCAGCCGGGCACGAACTCGGCCCGGGCGCATAGCGCCTCGGGCCTCAGACAATCATGCCCGTCCGGCAATGCCGGTCCCTTCGCTCCGCTCGGGGAAAAACCTTGTATAACCAGGTTTTATTATACTCACTGTTACAGAGGTCTGACAGGCCATCACCGGATAGGCCGACAAAAACGAGGTACGCCAAGACCGTTGAGGAGCATGGTCGTCCGGT
>JAGVVD010000044.1 GCA_019135865.1 Elusimicrobiota bacterium | reverse complement strand
CGGGCTCATCATAAGGGCTCCCAAACTGGCTTTTTTGACCAAAAACCGTTCGGGAACATTTTAGATGAGTTGACGAGCCCCGGTTGGGGAACATTTTAGATGAGTTGATGCGCGGGGTTGACAATTTGTATCCTATAGGATACACTGTAAGGAGAGGCATATGCAGGCGCGGAAACGGACGGTGCTGCACTATGTCGTGGACGAGAGGGATATTTTTGAGCAGTGGCTGCGAGCCCTTCCGGATCTTGTCGGTCAGGCCGCGATAGTTAAGCGGCTGGGCAGGATGGAAGAAGGCAATTTCGGGGATTGCCGCGGGCTGGGAAGCGGTCTTTGGGAACTGCGTGTTCATTCCGGGCCAGGTTATAGAGTTTATTTCGGTGAGGATGGCCCGGTGATAATAGTGATTTTGTGTGGCGGGGATAAGCGGTCTCAGACGCGGGATATACGGAAAGCGCGCAAATTTTGGGATGAGTATCGGAGGCTGAAATGAAGCGGACGGTTTCGCATGCATCGTTCATGCGCAAGTATCTGGCCGGGTCGGAAGAGGCCGTGGCCTACCTGAATTCTGTTCTGGAGGATGGGGATATCCCTTTCCTCCTGAAGGCCATACGCACGGTGGCCGGGGCTCAGGGGGGGATGGGCAAGCTGGCCAAGGCCGTCGGGATGAGCCGCACCAGCCTTTACAAGACGCTTTCCCCCACGGGCAATCCCGGCATACACACCCTTGAGAGAATACTGGCGGTTTACGGCGTGCGGCTGGGCTTTTTCCCGATAGATAAGAGCCCACGGCCTTCCGCGCATCAATCTTCTTCCCGACAGGCTCATCTATAGGCCGGCCCTACCTCCCTGACAGCCGCGACCGGGTTCCCGCCGGGCGGTTTGCCCGCCCGTGTTAACTTGTTTATAATATCACCATGATAATTCTGGGTATCAGCGCCTACGATGAGAATTCCTCCGCCTGCCTGGTGATAAACGGCAAGCTGATGTGCGCGCTGGAAGAGGCGCGCGTGCGCCGCTGCCGCGGCTGGGCCGGCCTGCCCGTAGAGGCCGTCAGGGCCTGCCTGGCCTACTGCCATTTCGACCTCAAGGACCTGGACCTTATCGCCGTCGGCCGTGACCCGCACGCCAACCTGGAGCGCAAGGTCTCCACGCTCAAAGGGGAGAAGATCTCGCTGAAGCTTCTGAAGGAACGGCTGGGCTTCGGCACCAAGCTGGCCGATATCAAGAAGGACCTCTGCGCCGCGCTGGAGCGCGACATTAGCGCGGTCAAGGCGCGCGTGCGCTACGTCGAGCATCACAAGGCGCATCTGGCCGGGGCCTACCTGGTCTCGCCTTTCGACTCGGCGGTCTGCGTCTCGCTGGACGGCTTCGGCGACTATGTCAGCGGCATGCGCGCGCTGGGCAGCGACAACAAGATACACGACCGCGACCGCTGCTATTACCCGCATTCGCTGGGCATGTTCTACGCCGGCATGGCGCAGTTCCTGGGCTTCGGCGGCTGGGGCGGCGAGGACAGGCTGATGGAACTCTCCCGCTCCGGCCGGCCGCAGTTCGAGGCCGAGCTGCGCCGGCTCATAAGCCCGTCGCCCGACGGTTTCTACCGCGTGGACGAGTCTTATTTCGCGCACGGGCCGGCGGCGGCGGCCATGTTCTGGCGCGACCGCGCGCCCGAGCTGCCGCGGCTCTTCTCGGCCAGGCTGGAGGGCCTCATCGGCAGGCCGCGCGGGGCCAATGAGCCGCTGGAGCAGCGCCACGCGGACCTGGCCGCCTCGGCGCAGTCCGTCTTCGAGGAGATCTTCTTCCACGTCCTTAATTCCGCCTACGATAAGCATCGCAACGACAAGCTTTGCCTCTCGGGCGGCTGCGCTCGCAACGCGCTGGCCGTCGGCAGGATATATACGAAGACCCGCTTCCGCGACGTTTTCGTGCCGCCGGCGCCGCACGCGGGCGGCGCTGCCATCGGCGCGGCCTACTGGCTCTGGAACCAGGCCAAGGGGTACCGCCGCAGTTACGAGCTGTCCAACCCGTACGTCGGCCCGCATTACGACGATTCATATGTCGAGGGCGTGCTCAAGTCGCACGGATTTTCGTATAAGAAGGCCGCCGAGAAGGAGATCTACGAGACCGTCGCCGGCACGCTGGCCGGCGGGGGGAAAGTGGGCTGGTTCCAGGGCCGCGCCCCCTGGGGCGCCTGGCCGCTGGGCGGCCGCTGCCTCCTGGCCGACGCGCGCATTCCGGTGCACCGCGAGCTGGAAGGCGGCGGCGCCGTGGTGAAGGCCGAGAAGGCCGCCGAATGGTTCGACGCGCCGCGCCCTTCGCCGTTCATGGCCAAGGCGCTGCCGCTGCGCCCGGCCCGGCGCGACCAGGTCCCCGGCCTGCCCGGCGGGCCGGAGCCGCGCGTGCAGACGCTCTCCTGGGAGTTCAATCCCAGGTTCTACGCGCTGCTGGAGGCCTTCGACAGGCGCGTGGGAGTGCCGCTGCTGGTCAGCGCGCCGCTGCTCTCCGGCGAACCGCTGCCGGTCACGCCCGAACAGGCGCTGGACTGCTTCGAGGTCTCCGGCGCCTCGCTGCTGGCCATCAATAATTTCCTCGTAACGCCGCTCAGGAGCTGAGATGAAGATCACCATAGTGACCGCGGTCCTCAACGCCAGGCGGACGATAGAGGACTGCATGCAGAGCGCCCTCGGGCAGAACTGGACGGAACTGGAGTACATCCTGGCCGACCGCGGCTCCACCGACGGGACGCTGGAGGTCGTAAAGCGTTACCAGAACCGCTGCGCCAAATACCTGGACCTCAAAGGGGACGACTATTACACGGCGGTCAACAAATGCCTGGCGCAGGCGACCGGCGACGTCGTGGCCGTATTGCCGCCGGACAGCTTCTATACCGACCGCAACACCGTCGCCAATGTGCTGCGCACCATGGCCGCAAAGCGCCGCGACTGCCTCTACGGCGACATGGTCTATATCGCGACGGATTCCCAGCGCCCGTTGCGCTACTACAAGGCCGGCGAGTACGACCGGTACAATTTCGAGAACGGGTGGATGCCGCCGCTGCCGGTGTTCTTCATCCGGCGGGAGCTGTTCCGCAAATTCGGCTATTTCGCCACGGATTACAGGCTGCGCGCGGACTACGAACTGATAGCGCGGTTCCTCTACAAGAACTACGCCACGACGTATTACATGCCCGAGGTGCTGGTCAAGATGCGCTTCGACGACAGGAAACGTTCGCTGGGCTGGCTGCTGGAGCGCAACCGAGAGGATTACCGCGTGCTCAAGGAATACGGCCTGGGCGGCGTGGTCACCGTGCTCATGCGCAACCTGGCCAAACTGCCGCAGTTCTTCCGCAAGCCCAAGGCCGACGACCGCGTCCTGGAAACAAGGTGGTAGGTAGGGGACGTTGTTTAGTTCTTTAGTTTTGCGGGCAAAACTAAAGAACTAAACAACGTCCCCAGGAGCCCAGGAGCCAAAAGACCAGGAGAAAAGATGAAAGGAATCATATTGGCCGGAGGGTCCGGCACCAGGCTTTACCCGGTGACGATGCCGGTCTGCAAACAGCTGCTGCCGGTATACGACAAGCCGATGATCTATTATCCCCTGTCGGCGCTGATGCTGGCGGGGATACGGGAGATACTGATCATCTCCACGCCGCAGGACCTGCCGCGCTTCAAGGCCATTTTCGGCGACGGCTCCCGCTGGGGGCTCAAGCTCTCCTACGCCGAGCAGCCCAGGCCCGAGGGGTTGGCCCAGGCCCTTATCATCGGCGAGGAATTCATCGGCTCCGACACGGCCTGCCTGGTGCTGGGCGACAATATCTTTTACGGTCACGGCCTGCCCGAGGCCTTCCGTAAGGCGGTGCATTCTGCTTCGGCCGGCCAGGCCACCGTCTTCGGCTACTATGTCAACGACCCGGAACGCTACGGCGTGGTCGATTTCGACAAGGACGGCAAGGCGCTCTCCATCGAAGAGAAGCCGGCGAAACCCAGGTCCAACTACGCCGTAACCGGTCTCTATTTCTACCCGAAGGGCGTCTCCGCCGCCGCGAAGGGTATCAAGCCTTCCGCGCGCGGAGAGCTGGAGATAACCGACCTCAACAAGGTCTACCTGGCCGGCGGCAAGCTCAATGTCGAATTGCTGGGCCGCGGCTACGCCTGGCTGGACACCGGCACCTTCGACAGCCTGCTGGAGGCGGGCGACTTCATCGCCACCGTCGAGAAACGCCAGGGCCTCATGATAGCCTGCATCGAGGAGATCGCCTACGCGCAGGGCTGGATAGACAAGGCGGCGCTGCTGCGACTGGCCGATAGTCTCAGCAAGAACAGCTACGGGGCCTACCTGCGCAAGGTGGCGGAGGGAAGATAGATGCCTTTCGAGTTCGAGAAGCTGGAGCTGGAAGGGCTTATCCTGGTCAAGCCCCGCGTCTTTCCGGACGCCCGCGGCTGGGCTATGGAGTCTTACAAGCGCAGCGACTATGTTAAAGCCGGCTTCCCGGCCGATTTCGTGCAGGACAATCATTCCCGTTCGGTCAAAGGCGTGCTGCGCGGCCTGCATTACCAGCGCGGCGCCGCCGCCCAGGGCAAACTGGTGCGTTGCACCGTAGGGGCGGTACTGGATGTGGCCGCGGACATAAGGCCCGCTTCTCCCACTTTCCGCAAATGGGTCGCCGTCGAGCTGAGCGCCGAGAACGCGCTGCAGCTCTACCTGCCGCCCGGATTTGCCCATGGCTTCCTGACGCTTTCTGACACCGCCGAGGTGCTCTACAAGTGCACGGCCGAGTACTCTCCGGCCGACGAGGGCGGGATACGCTGGGACGACCCGGAGATAGCCGTGAAGTGGGGCGTCTCCGCCCCGGCGATCTCGGCCCGCGACGCGGGCCTGCCTTTCCTAAAGGACGCCGTGCTCTGATGCGCGTCCTCATCACCGGGGCCAAAGGGCAGCTGGGCGCGGAATTCGTCCGCCTTTTCGAGCATAACGGCTGGGAGTACGCCGCCGCCGATCTGGACGCGTTGGACATCGCCGACGGCGACGCGGTGCTCAAGGCCGTTCTACCATATAAGCCAGGCCTGATCCTCAACTGCGCCGCTTACAACCTGGTCGACAAGGCGGAATCGGAGCCGAAGGCCGCTTATGCCGTCAACGCCGAGGGCGTGCGCAACCTGGCCTTCGCGGCGAAGCAGCTCGAATCCAAACTGGTCCATTTCGGTACCGACTATGTCTTCGACGGGGAAAAGCGGGTCCCCTATGTCGAGTCCGACGCCCCCAACCCTCTCAACGAGTACGGCCGCTCCAAGCTCAAAGGCGAGGAATACGCCCTGGAATGTCCCGGTTCGCTGGTGCTGCGGCTGAGCTGGCTTTACGGCGGGGGGGAACAGAATTTCATGCGCAAACTGCTGCGCTGGGCCGAAAACCCCGGTCCTCTGCGCGCGGCCGCCGACGAGGTGTCGGTGCCCACCCTCGCCTCCGACGCCGTCGCCACCGTCATGGAGGCGCTTAAGGCGGGACTGACGGGACGCTGGCATCTTTCCGGCGGCGAGCCTTGCTCGCGCTTAGACTGGGCCAGGGCCGCGCTCAAGGCTTACGGCGTGGAGAAAGAGATACTGCCGGCCAAAATGGCGGATTTTAAATTGCCCGCCCGCCGGCCCGGCTATTCGGTCATGTCCAATGCCGTTCTGTGCGGCGAACTCGGCGTCAAACCGCCGTACTGGCGGGACTCCGTCGACAAATTCATCAGGGAGAACAGCCAATGAAGACCATACTCGTCACCGGCGGCGCCGGTTTCATAGGTTCCAATTTTATCCGTTACGTATTCGAGAAAGCGGGCTTCAAGGGGCGCCTGGTCAACCTGGACAAACTCACTTACGCCGGCAACCCGGAGAACCTCTCCGACATCGCCCGCAAGTACAAAGGCCGCTACGCCTTCGTCAAAGGCGATATCTGCGACTACGCGCTGGTCGGACGTCTGTTCAAAAAATACAGGTTCGACGCGGTCGTCCATTTCGCCGCCGAGTCCCATGTCGACCGCTCCATCTTCGGGCCCAAGGACTTCGTCGAGACCAACATCCACGGCACCTTCTCGCTGCTGGAGGCCGCCCGCTCGGCCTGGACCGGGCAGGGGCCCGGCGCCTCCGCCGGCCGCAAGGACGTCCGCTTCCACCATGTCAGCACCGACGAGGTCTACGGCTCGCTGGGCGCCGCCGGCAAGTTCAAGGAGACTACACCCTACGACCCGCGCAGTCCGTACTCCGCGTCCAAGGCCTCGTCGGACCACCTGGTCCGCGCCTATCACCACACCTACGGCCTGCCGGTGACCATCTCCAACTGCTCCAATAATTACGGGCCTTATCATTTTCCCGAAAAACTCATCCCGCTGGTGATCCTCAACGCCATGGAGGGCAAGCCGCTGCCCGTCTACGGCGACGGGAAGAATGTCCGCGACTGGCTTTATGTCGAGGACCATTGCGCGGCTATCTGGCGGATACTGAACAAGGGCGTGCCCGGCCGCACCTACAACGTGGGCGGCGACTGCGAGATGAAGAACATAGACGTGGTGCGCTCGGTCTGCGCCGCGCTGGAGGAGCTCCTGCCCTCGCCGGAGAATCCCGCGCTCAAGGGGAAGAACTACGAGGACCTGATAACTTTCGTCAAGGACCGCCCCGGCCACGACCGCCGCTACGCCATAGATTTCACGCGCCTGAAGCGCGAGCTGGGCTGGCGGCCGTCGGTTGATTTCAACGGCGGCATCCTGCGCACGGTGAGCTGGTACCTGCACAATCCCGGCTGGGTCAGGAACGTCAAGACCGGAGCTTACCGCAAATGGCTGAACAAGAACTACCGTCGCTGACCTTCCTGGGCACCAACGGCTGGTACGATACCGCCACCGGCAATACCGTCTGCGCGCTGATAAGGACGCGGCGCTGGGACATAGTCCTCGACGCGGGCAACGGACTTTATAAACTCGACCGCTACTGCGACGGGAAGAAGCCGGTCTTCATCCTGCTCAGCCATTTCCATATCGACCATATAGCCGGCCTGCACACGCTGGTGAAGTTCAGGTTCGGGAAAGGCCTGACCATCTGCGCGCAAAAAGGCGCGCGGAAGGTCCTGAGGAAGTTCGTCGCCCGGCCTTTCACAGTGCCGCTGGACAAGCTCCCCTATCCCGTCAAGATAGTGGAACTCCCGTCGGAGAAGTCCCGGCTCCCCTTCCCCGTAGAGACCCTGCCGCTGGTACACGCCGACCCGGTGCTGGGCTTCCGCCTGGAGCTGGAGGGGAAAAAGCTCGCTTATATCACCGACACCGGCTATTGCCACAACGCCCTGAAACTGGCCCGCGGCGCGGACCTGCTGATAACCGAATGCGCCCATCTCCCGGGCGAGACCAACCCGCTCTGGCCCCACTTCAATCCCGAGACCGCCGCCTGCCTGGCCAAGGAGGCCGGCGCCGGGCGCCTGGTCCTCACCCACTTCTCGGCCGAGCGCTACCATAAGCCCGGTTTGCGCGCCATGGCCCTTCGCCTTGCCCGCAAAACCTTCCCCGACACCGCCGCCGCCCGTGACGGGCTGACCGTCTCCTTATAATCTTCAGTCTTCCCCCTTGACAGAATAGGGGGACGGGTGGTATGCTATATATGGAAGAAAGTTAACATTACTGTTAACTAAATGCTATGAAAATCGGATATCTGGCTAATCTTGCCGCGGACCAGCCTGTGTTCAAGGCTGAAATGCTCCGCGTCGGCAAAGCCAACCCAGCCTGCGTTAATGTCCAGTTGAGCCGCTGGAAGAAAGCCGGCAAGATCGTCCAGTTGAGACGCGGTCTTTACCTTGTGAACGCTCCATATCTCAAACTCCCCGCAGGCTATGACCTCTACATCGCCGGTCAGTTGCATGGTCCTTCCTATATCAGCCTGCACAAGGCGCTGGAATATCACGGCCTGATCCCGGAGGCTGTTCCCGTGTATACCTCCGTTACCGCCAGGCGTCCCGTTACCGTGCGCAACCAGGTGGGCGAGTTCAGTTACAGGCATATCAAGCCCGGTTTTTTCTGGGGCTATGAGAGGGTGGAAACTCCGTCGGGGGAATTCTTCGTCGCGACCCCGGAAAAAGCTTTCCTGGACCTGTTCCACCTGGAGGGCGTTAAGATCCCCGACGGATATCTGCGCGAACTGCGGCTGCAGAATCTGGAAACTCTGGACCTGGAACGTTTGGCGGCTTTCGCCGGGAGGGCCGGGAGCCCCGGGCTTTCCCGGGCCGCGGCAAAGCTGGCCGCTTTTGTAAGGGGGAATAAAGGGGAGGTCAAATACCTATGAGGGAATACCTGTTGGAACTTGTCGCGAAGCGAAGCGGCCACAACGAGCGCCTCAACATAATGCGGGAATACCTGCAGGCCTATATCCTGCGTCTCATGCACGACGCCGGAGCGTTCCGGAACGCGGCTTTCGTCGGGGGGACGGCGCTGCGCTTCCTGCACGGATTGCCAAGATTTTCCGAAGACCTGGATTTTTCCGTGACGGCGCCCGCTCCGGGTTTCTTTACCGGACTGCTGAAAAAGATCAAGGACGGCCTGGCCCTGGCCGGTTACGAGGCGAAGATCTCTTACGACGAAGAAAAGACGGTGCTTTCTTCTTTTATTAAATTTTCCGGGTTGCTGCAGGCCGCCGGTCTGACCGGCCATAAAACACAATTGCTTTCCATTAAACTGGAGATGGACTCAAATCCCCCGTCCGGCGCGGGGCTTGAGACCAAACTGGTCAACAAATACTTCCCAGTCGCCTTTCTGGCCTATGACACCCCGTCGCTCTTCGCAGGCAAACTGCACTGTGTTTATACCCGCAAGTATCTTAAAGGCAGGGATTTTTTCGATATCGGCTGGTATCTGTCAAAGTGGCCGGACCTGAGACCCAACCTGGCCATGTTGGGCAACGCGCTGGCTCAGAGCGGCTGGATGGGGGCAGTTCCGGGAGAAAACGATTGGCGGACTTTGCTGCACAACAAGGTAGCCGCGGTCGATTGGCCAAAAGTGCGCAGTGATGTGGATAGTTTCCTGGAGAATCCCTCGGACAGGGATATCTTTACCAAAGAGAACGTCCTGCGCCTGATCGACGAGAGCGGTTCCGCCGGACGATAGCCCTTTGCTATAATATAGATATCAATAACGGGCGTACGCCCGGCGATTTCTTTTACAGCGAGGGGATACGGATGAAAAAAGCTTTGGTCACCGGCGTAACCGGCCAGGACGGTTTCTATCTTTCGGAATTCCTGCTGGGGAAGGGCTACCAGGTGCACGGCCTGCGCCGCCGCTCGGCTTCCCACAATACCGCGCGCATAGACCATATCTGCGATCTGGCCGACCCCAAGGCTTCCAGGCTCAAGCTGCATTACGGCGACCTCACCGACTCCACCAATCTCACCCGCCTCATAGCGGAGATAAAGCCGGACGAGATATATAACCTCGGGGCGCAGAGCCATGTCGCTGTCAGCTTCGACGAGCCCGAGTACACCGCGGACTGCGACGGCCTGGGGACAATGCGCATACTGGAGGCGGTCCGCCTGCTGGGGCTCGCCAAAAGAACGCGCATTTACCAGGCCTCCACCTCCGAGCTCTACGGCAAGGTGCGCGAGATCCCGCAGAGCGAGAAGACCCCTTTCCACCCGCGCAGCCCCTACGGCGTGGCCAAGATGTACGCCTACTGGATAACCGTCAATTACCGCGAGTCTTACGGCATGTTCGCCTGCAACGGGGTCCTGTTCAACCACGAGAGCCCGCTGCGCGGCGAGGAATTCGTCACCCGCAAGATAACCCGCGCCCTGGGCAGGATCCTGCTGGGTATGCAGCCCTGCCTCTACATGGGCAACATGAACTCGCTGCGCGACTGGGGCCACGCCCGCGACTATGTGCGGGCCATGTGGCTTATCCTGCAGCAGTCCAAACCGGACGATTTCGTCATCGCCACCGGGAAACAGTATTCCGTGCGCCGCTTTATCGAGATGGCCGCGGGCGAGATAGGCGTGAAACTGGTCTGGAAGGGCAAGGCCGAGGGGGAAACGGGCGTTGTGAAGTCCGTGGAGGCTCCCGAGGGCATGGACCCGCGGGATATCAGGATCAAAAAGGGCGATACCATCGTGCGCGTAGACCCCCGTTTTTACAGGCCCGCCGAAGTGGAGACTCTGCTGGGCGACCCGTCCAAGGCGAAGAAGGTCCTGGGCTGGAAACCCGAAACCGGCGCCGGAACGCTGGCGGCCGAGATGGCCGCCTCCGACCTGCGGCTGGCGCTCAGCGAACTGCATCTCAGGCGCGGCGGCTACGCCGCGGTGAAGAACTGCTGATGGTCTGAATATGGGCAGGATGAAGAACGTTTACGTGGTAGCCGGCCCCAACGGGGCCGGCAAGACTACTTTTGCCAGGGAGTTCCTGCCCAATTACGCCAAATGTCCTAATTTCGTCAATGCCGACCTTATTGCACAGGGGCTTTCCCCGTTCTCGCCCAGGGCGGCGGCCATAAAGGCCGGCAAACTGGTCCTGAGAAGCATCGCCGAATTCGCCTCGTCCGGGGAGGATTTCGGTTTTGAAACCACTCTTGCCGGTCGGACGCATCTGGCGCTTTTCAGGAAGCTGCAGTCCGCGGGTTACCGGGTCCACTTGTATTTCCTTTGGGTCCCGGCCCCCGCTTTGTCCCTTTTGCGCATAAAGAACCGGGTGCTGGACGGAGGTCATAATGTCCCTTCGGCGGACGTTCTGCGCCGCTTTTCCCGTTCCATCTCGAACTTTTTCGGCACCTATGCGGACGCCGTTTCCACCTGGATGCTTTTTGATAATTCCGGAGCTAAACCAGTTCTGGCGGCGAAACGGGTGAACGGGAACGTCGTAGTGGAGGATAAGGACGCCTATAACCGGATAACTTCCGGTGTCAAACTATGAAAAAGCGACTGACTCTGCAGGATAAGGCCGAAATAGCCATGAAAGTGGCCGTGCGCAAGGCCATAGCGGAACATAAGAGGAACGGCCGGCCCATAGCCGTATGGAAGAACGGCCGCGCCGTGAACATCCCGGCCAGCAAGATCTGAAGATGAAAAAAGCGCTGATCACCGGCTATCGCGGGCAGGACGGGGCTTACCTGTCCCGCCTGCTGCTGGAAAAAGGCTACCAGGTCCACGGCGCCGATATCGCCGGCGGCGCGGGCCTCTGGCGCCTGCGCGAGCTGGGGATAGAGGGACTGGTGAAGGAGGAGCCGCTGGACCTGCTCGACGAGACCGCGGTGCGCTCCGTCCTGGAACGGACGCGGCCCGACGAGATCTACAACCTGGCCGCCCAGAGCGCGGTCCCTCTCTCTTTCACCGAGCCCGTGCTGACCGCCGAGATAAACGCCCTGGGCGTCACCCGCCTGCTGGAGGCCGTGCGCCGGGTCTCGCCCGCGTCCCGCTTCTACCAGGCCTCCACCGCCGAGCTTTTCGGCAGCACAGGCAGCGCGCAGCAGAACGAGACCACGGCCTTCCACCCGAAGAGCCCCTACGCCGTCTCCAAGCTTTACGCCCACTGGATAACCGTCAACTACCGGCAGGTGCACGGCCTGCACGCCTCCTGCGGCATCATGTTCAACCACGAGAGCCCGCTGCGCGGCGAGCAGTTCGTCACCCGCAAGATAGCGATAGCCGCGGCCCGCATAAAGAAGGGCCTGCAGGAGAAGGTCACGGTCGGCAGCCTGGATTCGCGGCGCGACTGGGGGTACGCCAGGGAGTACGTCGAGGCGATGTGGCTGATGCTGCAGCAGGCCTCCCCCGACGACTACCTCCTGGCCACCGGCCGCACGCGCACGGTCAGGGAGTTCATAACGATAGCCTTCTCGGCGGCCGGCTTCACGCTGGACTGGACCGGGGAGGGCCTGGCGGAGAAAGGGGTGGACACGGACTCGGGCCGTACGCTCGTCGAGGTCTCGAAGGAGTTCTACAGGGCCTCCGAAGTGCCGGAACTTTCGGCCGACCCGGCCAAGGCGCTGGAGAAACTGGGCTGGCGGCCCGCGACGGGGCTGGAGGACCTGGTCTCGTTCATGGTGGAAACGGAACTTAAACGCATCGCAGGGGAGAAGGTTCAACTATGACCGCAAAGGATATGCGCGCCTGCGCCGGCCAGTGGATGCGTTCCGCCCGGGCCATGGAGCCCGTACGGCGGGCCGAAATGGCCGCCGGCGGCACGGCCAACGCCATTCTTCTGCTGGAAGACGCGTATCTGTGCGCCATGAAAACCTATGACCGCCCCCTGTCCGGACTGGTGGAGATGCGGAAATATTTCAAGAGGCTGCGCCCATGAAAACTCTTTTCGAGTCCGCCGCCGAACTGCAGCGGTTCCTGGCCGGCAAAGGCTGGAAATTCTGCTTCATAGGCGGCATAGCCCTTCAGCGCTGGGGGGAGCCGCGCCTTACGCTGGACGCGGATCTCTCCCTGCTGACCGGTTTCGGCAGGGAAGAGGAAGTGGCGCGCGATATCACCGCCGCGTACCGGCCCAGGATAAACGACGCCGTGGCGTTCGCGCGCGAGAACAGGGTCCTGCCGGTGGAAGCCGGCAACGGCGCCAGGTTCGATATCTCGCTCGCCGCTTTCGACTTCGAGGAAGAGATAATCGACAGGGCGTCCTACTTCGATTTTTCGCCGGCGGTAAGGCTGCTTACCTGCTCGGCCGAGGACCTGGCCGTGATGAAAGCTTTTGCCTGCAGGGATAAAGACCTGGCCGACCTGCGTACTATAGTGGCGCGGCAGGGCGCTGCCCTGGATAAAAAAGCCGTAATTGAAAGGCTCAAACCCCTGGCCGCCATAAAAACGGAAGAGGATATACTGGGCAAAATCATGCCTATTCTGGGAGAACTATGAAGGCTGTAATACTCGCCGGCGGGTCCGGCACTCGGCTGTGGCCGGTCTCGCGCTACGGCCTGCCCAAGCAGTTCATAAGGCTCAACGGCGGCAAGTCCCTGCTCTGCCAGACCGTGGAACGCCTGGCCGCCGCCGTGCCGCTCAAGGACATTTTCGTCATCACCAACGAGGATTACCGGTTCCATGTGCAGGAGGACTTGCGCTCCGTCTCGCCGGCCATAGCCGATAACGTTATCCTCGAGCCCGTGGGACGCAACACGGCCCCGGCTATAGCGCTGGTGGTAAAGTACTGCCAGGAGAAGCTCAAATGCGGCAGGGAGGAGGTCATCTTCATCTGTCCCTCGGACCACATCATTGCGCCGGTCGAGAAGTTCGCCGCCTACGCGCGCCAGGCGGAGGCCGCCGCCAAGGCGGGAGGCATAGTCACTTTCGGCATAAAGCCTTCCCGTCCCGAGACGGGCTACGGCTATATCCGCAGGGGTTCTCCGCAGGGCGGAGGGGTATTCAAGGTCGCCAGATTCGCCGAGAAGCCCGACGCGGCCACCGCGGAGAAGTACCTGCGCGCGGGGGATTATTACTGGAATTCCGGGATGTTCTCGTTCACGATCGGTACGATGCTGACCGAGCTCAAGGCCTATGCCCCGGAGATAAGCAGGCGCCTGGGCGCCAAACTGGTCAAAATGATCTCCGACTTCCGCAATATGCCTTCCATCTCCATCGACTACGCCGTCATGGAGAGATCGAAGCGTGCCTCGGTCCTGCCGATGAACATACTCTGGTCCGACGTCGGGTCATGGGACTCGCTGCACGAGGTGATAAAACCCAACGGCGCCGGCAATGTCAATATCGGCGACGTGCTGGACCTCGACACCAAGAATACCACCGTCTACGGCGGCAAGCGCCTCATCTCCGCCGTCGGGGTCAAGGACCTGATCATCATCGACACCGAGGACGCGCTGCTGGTGGTGAAGAAAGGACAGGCCCAGCGGGTCAAGGAGGTCGTGGACGCGCTCAAGGAGCGCAAGCGAAAGGAAGTGGTGGAGCATACCACCACCTACAGGCCGTGGGGTTCCTATACGGTGCTCGAAGAGGGGCCGCGCTACAAGATCAAGCGGATAGTGGTGAAGCCCAACCAGAAGCTCAGTCACCAGCTGCATTACCACCGCAGCGAGCACTGGATAATAGTGAAGGGCACCGCCAGGGTCACGATAGGGAAGAAAGTCTCGATGGTGCACGAGAACGAGAGCACTTATGTTCCCAAGTCCACGCAGCACCGGCTGGAGAACCCCGGCCGGGTGCCGCTGGAGATGATAGAGGTGCAGAACGGCGAATATACGGGCGAGGACGATATCGTGCGCTTCGGCGATATCTACGGAAGGAAGAGCAAATGAAAAGAAAAGTTTCCGTCATAGGTCTGGGTTATGTCGGGCTGCCCGTTGCGGTGGCTTTCGGCAAAAAATCCAAAGTAATAGCTTTCGACATCAACAAGGCGCGCCTGAAAGAGCTGGCGGCGGGAAATGACCGCACCGGCGAGGTGGCAGCGGCCGACCTGAAGGCCGCCGACCTCGTCTATACCGACGACGTCGCGGTGTTGAAGCGGGCCGACTTCCACATCGTGGCCGTCCCCACGCCGGTGGACTCCGCCAACCAGCCGGACATGTCGCTGGTGCTCAGGGCCTCCGAGACCGCCGGCAAGGCGCTAAAGAAAGGCGACATCGTGGTCTACGAGTCCACGGTCTATCCCGGCGCCACCGAGGAGGACTGCGTGCCCGTGCTGGAGAAGTTCTCCGGCCTCAAATGCGGACCTGACTTCAAGGTGGGCTACAGCCCCGAGCGCATCAACCCGGGCGACAAGGAGCACGCCTTCACCAAGATCACCAAGATAGTCTCCGGCCAGGACAAAGAGTCGCTCGACATAGTGGCCGAGGTCTACGGCTCCGTGCTGGAGGCCGGCGTCCACAAAGCCTCCTCGATAAAAGTCGCCGAGGCCGCCAAGGTCATCGAGAACACCCAGCGCGACATAAATATCGCGCTGATGAACGAGCTGGCCCTCATTTTCGACAGGATGGGGATACGGACCTCCGAGGTGCTGGAGGCGGCCGGGACCAAGTGGAACTTCCTCAAGTTCCGCCCGGGCCTGGTGGGCGGGCATTGCATCGGCGTCGATCCGTATTACCTCACGCACAAGGCCGAGAAGATAGGCTATATCCCCCAGGTCATACTGGCCGGCCGCCGCATAAACGACAGCATGGGCAAATATATCGCGCAGAAGGCGGTGAAGGAGATGGTCCTTGCCGGTCATAACCCCGTCGGCGCGACCGTGACCGTGCTGGGCATAACCTTCAAGGAGGACTGCCCCGACCTGCGCAATTCCAAGGTCGCCGACATCATTCGCGAGCTTAAAGACTACGGCCTGAAGGTCCAGGTGGCCGATCCGCTGGCCGACCCGGCGGAGGCGAAGCACGAGTACGGCGTCGAGCTGACGCCTTACAAGTCTCTAAAGCCCGCCTCCGCCGTAGTCGCGGCCGTGGCGCACAAGGAGTACCGCGCCTTGTCCCTAAAGGACATCGCGGCCCTCATGACCGGCAAGCCGGTGCTTATCGACGTGAAGTCGGCCTACGATCCCGCCGCGGCCCGCGCCGCCGGCCTGGTCTACTGGAGTTTGTAAATTTCTGGAACGGAGAACGACATGAAAGTGGTTATACTTGCGGGCGGGATGGGAACGCGGCTGAGCGAGGAGACGGACCTCAAGCCCAAGCCGATGGCCGAGATAGGCACCAGGCCCATGCTCTGGCACATCATGAAGATCTACTCGCATTACGGCTTCAACGATTTCGTCCTGTGCCTCGGCTACAAGGGCTACATGATCAAGGAGTATTTCGCCAACTATTTCCTGCATCAGGCCGATGTCACCATCGACATGAAGAAGAACTGCATGGATATTCACCACTGCAAGGCGGAGCCCTGGAAGGTAACCCTGGTGGACACGGGACTCAATACCATGACCGGCGGCCGCATCAAACGCGTGCAGGAATATATAGGCGACAAGCCGTTCATGCTGACTTACGGCGACGGCGTGGCCGACGTGGACCTGCGCCGCCTAATCGCTTTTCACAAAAAAAGCAGAGGCCTGGCCACGATGACCGCAATACAGAACCTGGGCCGCTTTGGCGCGATAGATATGGGCCCCGGCAACAAGGTTAAGGGTTTCCAGGAGAAGCCGGTCGGCGACGGTGCCTGGATAAACGGCGGCTTCTTCGTGCTGGAACCGGAGGTTTTCGATTATATAAACGAAGGGGATGCCACCATCTGGGAGCGTTCTTCGATGGAGAAACTTACCAAGGCCGGCAAGATGTCGGCCTATATGCATAAAGGCTTCTGGAAATGCATGGACACTCTGCGCGACAAAATGGAACTGGAAAAGATGTGGCAGTCCGGTTCGGCGCCGTGGAAGATTTGGAAATGAAGTCGTTCTGGGAAGGCAAAAAAGTCTTTCTGACGGGCCATACCGGGTTCAAGGGGGCCTGGCTCTCGATATGGCTGGACCATCTCGGCGCGCGCCTCACCGGCTATGCCCTCAAACCTCCCACCGACCCCAGCCTTTTCGAACTTTGCCGCCTCAACGCCCGTATGCGCTCGGTCATCGCCGATATCCGCGACGCCGGGCGGCTCAGGCGGGCCGTCCTGGAGGCCGCGCCTGAGATCGTCATACACATGGCGGCCCAGCCGCTGGTGCGCGAGTCCTACAGGGCCCCGGCCGAGACCTACGAGACCAATGTCATGGGCACGGTCAACCTGCTGGAGGCCGTGCGCGCCTGCTTCTCCGTTAAGACGCTGGTCAATGTCACCACCGACAAGTGCTACGAGAACCCGGAGCATAACCGCGCTTTCCGCGAGGACCGCCCGCTGGGCGGTTACGACCCTTATTCCAGCAGCAAGGCCTGCTCGGAGCTGGTGACGGCCGCTTACCGCAATTCTTTCTTCAACCCGAAGGATTTTAAGACGCACGGCGTGGCGCTGGCCTCGGCCCGTGCGGGCAATGTCATTGGCGGCGGCGACTGGGCGGCGGACCGTCTGATCCCCGACATAATACGCGCCGCCCTGCGGGGGGAGAAGGTCCGCATACGCAATCCGCGGGCCGTGCGGCCCTGGCAGCATGTTCTGGAGCCTCTCGCGGGCTACCTGCGGCTGGCCGAAAAACTTCACACCGGCGGCGCCAAGTACGCTGAAGCGTGGAACTTTGGCCCCGACGCCGGCGACGCGAAGGACGTCGAATGGATAGCGAAGCGCTTGTTCGGCCGCTGGCCGGAAGCCCCCGGCTACGAGATAGACAAGGGCCCGCACCCGCACGAGGCTAAGTTCCTGCGGCTCGATTCCTCCAAGGCGCGCAAGAGGCTGGGCTGGAAACCCCGCTGGCGCGTGGGACAGGCCGTGGACAGGATAATCGAATGGACGCGCGCTTACCAGGCCGGTTCCGACATGCGCGCGGTCTGCCTGGAGCAGATAGCGGAGTATTCCAAATGACCAAGCAGGAAGCCAAAGCCAGGGGGGAGATCTTCAGGAAGGTCTCCGCCTATTACCGCAGGTTCCACCGGAAGCCCGCTTTCAGGCCGGGCGAGAGTTTCGTCAATTACGGCGGCCGGGTCTACGACGATAAGGAACTGGTAGCGCTGACCGATACGGCGCTGGACTTCTGGCTGACCTCCGGCCGCTACTGCGCCGAGTTCGAGCGGCGCCTGGGCAAGTATCTCGGCGTGAAATACGTCTCGCTGGTCAATTCCGGCTCCTCGGCCAACCTGCTGGCTTTCATGGCCCTCACCTCGCCCAAACTCGGGGAGCGCCGCATAAAGCCGAGCGACGAGGTTATAACGGTGGCCGCCGGCTTCCCTACCACCGTCACGCCGGCCATACAGTACGGCGCGCTGCCGGTCTTTGTCGACGTGGCGCTGCCCTCCTACAATATCGACTGCTCGCTCCTGGAGAAAGCCCGCTCCCGCAGGACCAAGGCCGTGATGCTGGCCCATACCCTGGGCAACCCCTTTGATATCGCTAAAGTTAAGCGGTTCTGCGATAAGCACGGCCTGTGGCTCGTAGAGGATAACTGCGACGCGCTGGGGTCCCGCTATAAACTTAGCGGCAAATGGGGTTATACCGGCACTTTCGGCCATATCGGCACCTCCAGCTTCTACCCGCCGCATCACATGACCATGGGCGAGGGCGGCGCCGTCTACACTAATGACCCGCTGCTCAGGAGGCTTATAGAATCTTTCCGCGACTGGGGCCGCGACTGCTGGTGCCCGTCGGGCAAGGATAATACCTGCGGCTGCCGGTTCACCCGCAAGTACGGCGAACTGCCGCTCGGCTACGACCATAAATACGTCTATTCGCACTTCGGCTATAACCTCAAGGCCACCGAGATGCAGGCCGCTATAGGCGTGGCGCAGCTGGACAAATTCCCGGGTTTCGCGGCGGCACGGCGCAAGAACTGGGCTTTTCTTCGCAAGGCGCTCTCGAAATGCTCGGGCAAGCTCGTTCTCCCCGAGCCGGCCCCGTCCGCCGACCCCAGCTGGTTCGGTTTCCTGATAACCGTCCGGGAAGACGCCGGGTTCACCCGCGACGCGCTGGTGGCGCACCTCGAGAAGAACAAGGTGCAGACCCGGATGCTCTTCGCCGGGAACCTGGTCAAGCATCCCTGCTTCGACGCCATGCGCAAGTCCGGAAAGGGCTACCGCGTGGCCGGCCGCCTGGAGAACACGGACCGGATAATGAACTCCACTTTCTGGATAGGCGTCTACCCCGGCATGACCGGCGAGGCCCTGCGCTATATCGCCGGCGTTTTCGGGAGTTTTAAAGGACTGGCATGAAGCTTTCGGACTACGTCGTCGATTTTGTAGCCCGTCAGGGCGTGCGACATATCTTCGAGATGGTCGGCGGCGCCATCACGCACCTCGTCGATTCGGTGCACGGGCGCAAGGACATTGCCTGTGTTTCCATGCACCACGAGCAGGCGGCCGGTTTCGCGGCCGAGGCCTACGCCCGCCTGAACGGCCTGGGCGCGGCCATGGCCACCAGCGGCCCCGGCGCGCTGAACCTGCTGACCCCGATAGGCAGCTGCTATTTCGATTCCGTGCCCTGCCTGTTCATAACCGGCCAGGTCAACACCTACGAATACAAGTTCGAGCGGCCCGTGCGCCAGATCGGTTTCCAGGAGACCGATATCGTCAGCGTCGCGCGGCCGCTGGTCAAATACGCCGTGCTGGTCGAGGACCCGAAGGACATAAGGTATTGCCTGGAGAAGGCCGTCTTCCTGGCGCGCCACGGCCGCCCCGGCCCGGTGCTGCTGGACCTGCCGATGAACGTGCAGCGGGCGCAGATAGACCCGGCCAGGCTCCGCCGCTTCTTCGGCAGCCCCGAGCACAGACGGCTGTCCGCCGTGAAACCGATCCCCGCCTCCGTGCTGAAGCGCGCCGCGTCGCTGCTGGCCAAGTCCAGGCGGCCGCTGGTCCTGGTCGGGGGAGGCGTGCGTTCGGCCGGCGCCGCCGCCGAGCTGGAAAAATTCCTCAGGCGCACCGGCCTGCCGGCCGTCTGCTCTCTGATGGGCCTCGATTCCGTCGACCACTCCGCGCGCAATTTCACCGGCATGATCGGCTCCTACGGCAGCCGGTACAGCAATATGGCGCTGGCCAACTGCGACCTGCTGCTGGTGCTGGGCTCGCGGCTGGACACGCGGCAGACCGGCGCCCGCACGGACACTTTCGCGCGCGCCGCGAAGCGCATACACGTCGATATAGATCCGCACGAGCTGGGAGCCAAGGTCAGGACCGAACTGGCCGTGCGCGCCGACGCGGGGGAGTTCCTCAAGCGCCTCAACGCGCTGAAGCCGCCGAGGCCGGACCTGCGCGGCTGGTACGCCGCGCTGGACGCCTACCGCCGCGACTTCCCGCTGGTGGAGACCCCCGAGCGCAAGGGGGAGATAAACCCCAACCGCTTCATGGAGGTCCTCGCCCGGCATTCGCGCCCCGACGATATCATTTGCGTGGACGTGGGCCAGAACCAGATGTGGGCGGCCCAGTCCTTCCGCCTCAAGAAGGGCCAGCGCATGCTGATCTCGGGCGGGATGGGCTCGATGGGCTTCTCACTGCCCGCCGCCATAGGCGCGGCCATCGCCTGCCCCGGCCGCCGCGTCATCGCCGTCTGCGGCGACGGCGGGATCCAGGTCAATATCCAGGACATGGATTCGCTCTCCGTCAGGCGGTTGCCGATAAAAGTCGTGCTGATGAACAACGGCTGCCTGGGCATGGTCCGCCATTTCCAGGACCTCTATTTCGGCCGGCGCCGCCAGTCCACGCTGATCGGCTACAGTTGCCCGGACCTGCGCCGTATAATCGAAGCCTACGGCGTGCCGGGCCGGACCGTGTCGGAGCCCGCCCGCGCCGGCGAGGCCGCGCGCGCCGCCCTGTCGGGGAAGTCCCCTTCACTGCTGGAAGTAAAGCTTACGCCGGAAACCACGGTGGAGCCCAAGCTGGAGTTCAACCGGCCCATGGAGGACATGTCCCCAGTGATGCCGAGAGAAAAACTCGAGAAGGCGATGCTAATAAAGCCGCTGCCGGAGCCCGATGTCTAAAACAAGGATATTCGTCGCCGGCGCCTCCGGCTTCATCGGCCGCAGCGCCGTCGAATACTTTTCAGCCGCGCCGGAGAAGTACGAGGTGTTCGCCTGCACGGACCCGGTGGCCGACCTGCGCGACCCCGAGGCTGTGAAGCGCGTGGTGGGCGACTTCGGCCCGGACTGCGTCATCAACTCCGCTGCGGTGGTCAGTACCCGCAAGACCGCCTACGCCCACGGCGATACCGACGTGACGGCCGCCAACCTGGCGATGTTCTTCAACCTCTACCGCGCCAAGAGCCCCGGCGCGCGCCTGATACAGCTGGGCAGCGGGGCCGAGTACGATATTCGCGCCTACCGGCCTAAGATGTCCGAGGATTATTTCGACGCCAGCGTGCCGGCCGACCCTTACGGCTTCTCCAAGTACGTCGTCTCCAAATTCGCCGAAGGCCGCGGCGACGTCACGGTCCTGCGCGTCTTCGGCCTCTTCGGCAGGTACGAGGACTACACCTTCAAGTTCATCTCCAACGCCATAGTGAAATCCCTCCTGGGCATGCCGATAACAATAAACCAGAATACCGTGCAGGATTTTCTCTGGATGGGAGATTTCCTCCGGGTATTGGAGCGCTTCGCGGCCGGGCCGAAGCCCGCGCACGCCCATTACAATGTGACGCCGACCGAGTCGCCCGACCTGCTGGCCCTGGCGGGGCTGGTCAACGCCGCCGCGGAAAAGCCGGTGGAAGTCCGCGTACTCAATCCGGGTATGAACCTGGAGTACACCGGCTCCAATGCGCGGCTGCTGGCCGAGTTCCCGGACCTGAAGTTCACTCCGCATGCGGAAGCGATAAAGGAACTTTACGCCTATTACCGGGCGAACCTGGAGAAGCTGGACGCGGACGCCGTGAAGGCCGACGAGTACCTCAAGAACTGCAGGACGGTGAAGAAATGAAGATCTTCCTGACCGGCGGAGCCGGCATGGTGGGGACCAATATCCGCGAGCACGCCGCGGCCGCCGGGCACGAGTTCTTCGCGCCCGACATAGCCGAGCTGGACCTGTCGGATTTTACGGCGGTCAAGGCGTACCTGGACCGTGTGCGGCCGGATTTCGTCATCCACGCCGCCGGCCGCGTTGGCGGCATACAGGCCAATATGGCCCACCCCGTGGCTTTTCTGCTGGAGAACCTCGACATGGGCCGCAACGTGGTCTGGGCCGCCCGCCAGCTCGGCGTGAAGCGCCTGCTGAACCTGGGCAGTTCCTGCATGTACCCGCGCAACGCTCCGAATCCCCTGAAAGAGGAACTGGTGCTGCAGGGAGAACTGGAACCCACCAACGAGGGCTACGCGCTGGCCAAGATCGCGGTCTCGCGCCTCTGCTCCTATATCTCGCGCGAGAACCCGGAGTACGCCTACAAGACGCTCATCCCCTGCAACCTCTACGGCAGGTGGGACAAGTTCGCGCCCGAGAATTCCCATATGATCCCCGCCGTCATACGCAAACTGCACCTGGCCGTGAAGCGGGGGGAGAACAGCGTGGAGATCTGGGGCGACGGCAAGGCCCGCCGCGAGTTCATGTACGCCGGCGACGTCGCCGACTGCGTGCACCGCGCCGTGACGCATTTCGAGACGCTGCCGGAGCTGATGAACGCCGGCCCGGGCGAGGACCACTCGATCGACGAGTATTACGCGGCCGTGGCCGAAGTGGTGGGCTACAAGGGGACTTTCACCCACGACGCGTCCAAGCCGGCCGGCATGGCGCGCAAACTCGTCGATATTTCCAGGCAGAAGGCCTGGGGCTGGGCGCCGAAAACCCCCCTTAAAGAGGGCGTCGCCGCCGCCTACGAATTCTTCAAAACGCACTACGGAGACGAAAAATGATACCACTGATGAAGAACACGTTCCTCAACGAGTACGAGACCAAGAAAGAGCTCACCGAGTTCATCATGCAGGCCAAGATCCTGAGCATGGGCGAGAAATGCCAGCAGTTCGAGAAGGCCTTCGCCGCCGAGCAGGGCCGGAAGCACTGCGTGCTCTTCAACAGCGGCGGCAGCGCCAACCTGGCCCTCCTGCAGGCGCTCAAGAACCTGGGACGGCTCAAGGACGGCGACAAAGTGGGCTTCTCCGCGTTGACCTGGTCCACCAACGTCATGCCGATACTCCAGCTGGGCATGAAAGCGGTCCCCGTCGACTGCGAGGCCCAGACGCTCAACTGCATGGCCTCCAACCTGGCCGAGACGCTCAAGAAGACCAAGCTGAACGCTTTCTTCATCACCAACGCTCTGGGTTTCGCGGGCGACCTGGCGGCCATACGGGAGCTCTGCTCTAAGAACGGTGTCCTGCTCATCGAGGACAACTGCGAGTCGCTGGGTACCGCCCTCCCGGAGGGCAAGACCGGCAACTTCGGCCAGGCCGCCACTTTCTCCTTCTTCGTGGCCCATCACATGTCCACCATCGAAGGCGGCTGCTGCTGCACCGACGACGAAGAGCTCGACGAGATGCTGCGCATCACCCGCGCCAACGGCTGGGACCGCAACCTCGGCTTCGCGGCCCAGCGCCGCCTGCGCGAGAAGTACGGCGTCAAGAGCGAGTTCGAAGCCAAGTACACTTTCTACGACCTGGGCTTCAACCTGCGCCCGACGGAGATCACCGGCTTCCTGGGCCTGACCCAGCTGCGCTACCTCAAGGCCAATTGCGAGGTGCGCGAGAAGAACTATCTTGCGCTGGAGGACGAGGTCAATAATAACCCGGACCTGCTGCCTATAAAACGCGGACACCTGTCCTTCCTGTCAAACTTCGCTTTCCCCGTGCTCTGCAAGTCCAAGGAACTGAGGGGGAAGTATATAGAACAGTTCTCCGGCGACGGAGTGGAGATACGCCCCGTCATCGCCGGCAATATGCAGCGCCAGCCTTTCTACGCCAAGTACGTCGGCGAGAAGTACGACCTCAAGGGCGCGGAACTTCTGCACGAATGCGGTTTCTACTTCGGCAACTACCCGGAGCTGACAGAAGCGGACCTGGATATGCTCAAGAGCTGCCTGCGCAAGTACTGAGCCACACGGATGCCGAAGACCTGGGCGAAGAAGATCCTCGCGGTGCATATGCAGTGGGACTATTGCGATCCCGCCAGGGGACTTTCGCCCGAAAAAGCCTGGTTCTACGACAACCTTAAAAAACTGGCCCCGGCTTCCGACGTCTTCTATTACGACGAGTTCGTGAATGACCGGCCTCTCCTGAGGCGGAAGTTGCTGGAGAAAGCGGAGTCTTTTTCGCCGGACCTCATCTTCTTCGTCCCGTACACCGACCAGTTCGACCCTCCGTTCCTGGACGCCCTGAAGGCGCGCTGGCCCACCTGCGCCTGGTTCGGCGACGATACCTGGCGCTTCGACTCTTTCTCGTCGAAACTGGCCCCTCATTTCACCCATGTGCTGACTACCGACCCCTTCAGCCTGGCAAGATACTCCGGCATAGGCGTTAAGCCTATACTGACACAATGGGCCGCCCAGCCTTTTCCTGGACATAAGGGCCCCCTGCCCGCGGGAGAGAAGTACACTTACGAGGTCTCTTTCGTGGGTGCTCGCAACGAGGTCCGCTCGTGGTTCATACGGCAGTTGGCTAAGGCGGGCGTAAAAGTGGAGTGCTTCGGCGCCGGCTGGCCCAACGGTAAGGTGTCCTTTGAGAGGATGGAGGAGATCTTCAGGACCAGCGGGATAAACCTCAACCTCTCCAACAGCGTTCCCCGGGATGCAAGGTTCGTCCTGGGCGGCCCACGCAATTTCCTGCGCTGGCTGGTCTCCCGCAAGACTGCCGAGCAGATAAAGGGGCGAAATTTCGAAATACCGTTCGCCGGAGGCTTTCAGCTTACCAATTACGTGATAGGCCTTGAACGATATCTGGAAATAGGGAAAGAAGTGGCGGTTTTCTCCACTCCGGAGGATTGCGTGCAACAGATAAAGTATTACCTTGACAATGAACTCGACCGCGCGCGCATCATGCTGTCCGGGCATCAGCGGGCGGAGAGGGAACACACTTACCTCCGACGCCTCGAACAGGTATTGGAAGGGATTTTTTTCGGAGCTTGATCAAGGCTGTAATATCTCCGGGCGGTATTTTTCCCGGTCGCGCGGAGAAGTGTATACGGAATGGGTTTATGCGTAAAGATATAGTGGTCCTTATGTCGGGGCGCTTCCTCCAGGCGCTGCTGGCCCTCGCCCTTTTCCGCGTTCTTTCCACTTTGCTGACCCCGGCCCAGGTCGGCAGCGTGTACCTGATACTGTCCTTTACCTCCTTGTTCATGATTTTCCTGGTGACCCCTGTGGGCATGTATATGACCAGGAAATTGAACGACTGGAAAAAGAGCGGGGTGCTGACATACTCTTTCTTTCTTTTCTGGCTCTACCTCGCGGCGGTGTCGGTCTTTTCGTCCGCTGCGGTTTTTATCGGTAAGAAAGTTTTTGGCGTGGGCGCCGAACTTGCCGCCCTGCCGCTCGTTCTTATAGTTGGTTTTTATGTGTGTGCGTTCGCTTGGAATCAAACTATCATCCCCGCAATTAATTTGCTGGGCAGCCCCAGGGCTTTCGTGGTTTTCTCCGTGCTGACGACGGCGCTGGGCTTGCTGTTTTCCAGCCTCTTTTCGGTCTTTATCGAAAAAACCGCTGTTGTGTGGCTATGGGGCCAGGCGCTCGCTTTTGCCCTGGTTTCAATCTTCGCCTTCGCTAAACTTAAGAAGATTTCCGAAAACCATGGCGCTGCGGAAACAGGCATGCCTGCACAAGCGGGAATTGGGAGCCTTAAGACGGTGGCCACGTTCGCTATCCCGCTGGCGCTGGCCACGCTGTTCATGTGGATGCAGAACCAGGGATACAGAGCTATAGTCGAAAAAGCCATGGGCGCTGAATTCCTGGGTTATCTCGCCGTGGGCCTGGGTATATCCACCAGCCTTGCCGGAGTGATAGAAACGCTGGTACAGCAGATATATTACCCCGAGTTTTACCGCAAGATCAGCAGCCAGGACCAGGTAGTAAGGCAGAACGCGGTCAGCGACCTTGTCCGGAAGACCATCCCTGTGTACTTGATATTCCTGGTTTTTGTGTTTTGCGCGGCGGAGCCCCTGGTCCTGGTCCTGGTGGACGCAAAATTTAAGGATGTATTCTTTTATGTCCGGTTCGGGGCTTTTTTTGAGTTCTTCCGGATGTCGGCGAACATACTGGCGGCCGGAGCGCACTCAGAAATGAAAACACGGACCCTTATAATCCCGTACCTCATCGGAGGTGTGACGGCTTTTGTGGGCGTTTATTTTGCCGTCCGCTCCCACGCGCCCGAGCTGCTGGTCCCGGCGGTTATAGTGGTAAGCGGGTTAATTACGCTGCTTGCCCTGAATGCGTCCGTAGCGCGGCTCATGCGCAAGTCGATAGACTACAGAGGTTCCCTTCGCCCTGCCGCGTTTTCGCTTCTTTTTTTGTTGCTGCTGCCTGTACATACAAGTTCCATAACCTTGTCCTTGATCCTGCTGAGCGTTTCAGGCCTGTATTTCCTTTTCCTGCAATACAGGCTTGCCGGTAATTATTTTACGGCCCCCGGGGCTGGAGGGGCAGAGGCAAAGGCCTGGGAGAACTTGGAAAAAATTAGCGGAGGAGGAGGCGAGCCCGGATGACCGGTACCGAATTGCCCCTGGTATATGTCTGCGTGCCTACTTATAACGCCGCCGAAACCCTCGGCCCGTCCCTGGACTCTATATTGGCCCAGACCTACGCGAACATAAAAGTTATGGTGGTGGACAACGCCTCTACCGACGATACGCTAAGAATAGCTGATTCATATGCCGCTAGGGATCCCCGGGTGAAGGTCCTGCGCAACCAAGAAAATGTCGGCGCGGAGGGAAACTTTACACGCTGTATCGGGGTGACCGGTGGTGACTATACCGCCATCTACCATTCCGACGATATCTACCTGCCGGGTATGGTCTCCGCGGCCGTCGACTTCCTGGAGAAATATCGGGAGACCGGCGTCGTCTTCACCGCCGCCGAGGAGATAGACTCCACCGGCGCGACCATCGGACGCCGCCGCCCGCCGCCCGAACTGGGCGACTGCCGGGATGGAAAGACGTTCGGTTTCGAAGAGGTTTTCCGCGCCGTGTTGCGCAATGGCAATTTTCTCACTTTCCCTACGGCACTGGTCAGGACTTCTATCTACCGGGACGAGATAAAAGCCTGGAACGGGGAGAAGTTCAAAAGCTCGGCCGACCTAGACGTCTGGCTGCGCGTAGCGGAGAAGCACCGCTTAGGATTTATAGACAGACCCCTCCTGCGCTACCGCGTAAGCACCGCCAGCTTCAGCTACTCGCATTTCCGCCTGAGGACCCATAGGCAGGACCTGTTCCTGGTCCTGGAAGACTATGTGGCCAGGTACATCGACAGGCTGGACCGGGGCGCGCTGGATGATTACCGCCTTCTCCATCTTAAAGACGATATTAGCATCGCCATCAACCACGTGATACAGGGGGAGCGGCGCGCCGCTCTCTCCCGCCTGAAGGGGATATTCGGCCCGCTCAATTTCATCCAGTCGTTCCGCAGTCGGTCGCAACTGCGTATACTAGCCATAGGCTGGGCCGCCTTCCTGGCGGCGCTACTGCCCTTGGGCGAGGCTGGGCGGAAGGCGCTGGCCCGGGTTAGGCACAAAGGATGACCGCGAACCCCGAAGCCCACGTGCTCCAGATAGTGGGGGAGCCGGCCGGCGGCATACGCCGGCATGTCCACGCTATACTGTTCGGCCTGAAAGAAGCCGAAGGACTGCGGCAGAGCTATGTCTGCGCCGACGCGGGAGGGGACGCCGCTTTTGAAAAAGAATTACCGGAGCTCGAGGCCCTGCTGGGGCAGGGCCTACTGCGCTTACCAATCTCCAAGAGGCCCGGCCCCCGCGATATTTTTAATGTTATTCGGCTGGCCCGCTTCGTCAGGGAGCGCGGCGTCACCATAGTCCACGGCCACGGTGCCAAGGGCGGCGCTTACGCCCGGATGCTGACGCTGCTGTCCGGCGTTAAGGCCGTCTATACCCCGCACGGCGGGGCCGTCCACAATATGTTCGGCAGGCTGGAGGGGGCGGTATATACCCTGGCCGAAAAAATGCTGCTCCCGCTGACGGAGAGCTTTGTTTTCGAGTCCCAATATTCGGCGCAGGCTTACTTCAGGAAGGTCGGCCGCCGGCCGCGCAGCTGGACCGTCAACTATAACGGCATAGCCCTCGCCGGAGACGTCCCCGCCAGGCCTTTTCCCGGGGCCGCTGAAACTCTGAATATCGGCGTATTCGGGATCCTGCGCTCCCAGAAGGGGCAGATACACGCCGTAAGGGCGGCGGCGGAAATAGCGCAGGCGCGCACGAACACTCTGCTGCACATTTATGGCAGCGGCCCGGACAGGGAACCGCTGGAGGCGGAGGCTGAGCGGCTCGGGATAACGGACAAGGTGTTGTTTCACGGAGAGACTGCTGTACCTTTGGAACGGATGCGTGAGATGGATATCATCCTCATCCCTTCCCTTTTTGAGTCCTTCGGTTATGTGGCCGTAGAGGCCTTCTCGCTCAAACGCCCCGTGGTGGCCACCAGTACCGGCGGGTTGCCGGAGATAATTTCAGACGGTGTGGATGGCCTGTTGGTTCAGCCTGCTTCGTCAACCGCCGCCGCAGCGGCGGTGATCAGGATGATAAATGACCCTACTCTGGCGCAAAGGCTGGGCGGTGCCGGGTACAGGAAACTGGCGGAAAAATTTTCGCTTGATTCGATGCTGACAAATCTGGCCGCAGTCTATGAAAAAGCCAGCGCGGGCAGGGCTTGACTTTATGGGGCTGATCCGTAAAATGTTACGCCTGCTGAAAAGAATAGCGCAGGAATTGAAATTTATCGCTTTTGTGATGAAGATAGACCCGCGCACCTGGAGAACCCACGGCAAAATGCTGGAATGGGCTCGGCACCAAGCCGATACCCCGATCGGCGGGGAAATAGTGGCACGGGGCAACGAATTGCGGGCCCGGGTGCTCCGGGAATTCAAGGATAAGTATAAGTCCGTTCCCGGCCTGCGGTTAATGATACATATCCCGCCAAAGCATGTCGCTCCCGGAGGATTTTCCCTATTCAGTAACCTGGCAGATAGTCTTGAGTATATTGGTGTGCCGGTAAAAAAACTCTACTGGGCCGATAATTTCAACGAGGTCTTCTCCTCTTTTTCCCCTACGCACCTGATGACGAGCGACCACCTTTTATACCTGGACCGGATAGACTGGGACCAGGTAGCAGGATATAAAAAGAGCCATCCTTTGGCCGTGGGCCTGACGGCTTCGGTTGACCTGCAGGGGGACCGCACTCTGGCCGACCGCCTGGAGTGGGGGGCGGAGCACAAAATAGATTTTTATTTCGGCTTCCGTACCGGTGAGTATTACCGGGAACGGAAAGAGTACACCCCGTACTTCGAGCGCGGGCACAAGATAGTCAGTATAGAGTTCGGGGCGAACCCGCTGTTTTACTACCCTGTCCACACCCCGGTAAGGGACCTGGATTATATTTTTCTGGCGTCCTCTAACGTGGATAAACACGAGCAGTATTTTAAATGGCTGCCGGGAATAGTGTTCCACAACGCTGGTTTTATAGACGGGCCGGGCTGGCACCGTATAAGTCACTACGCGCCGCGTGAGGTTCACCGCTTCCTGTACGCGCGCGCGAAGATCGGCCTTAACCTGCATATCGCTGACAGCTTAAGGTGGGCCTCCGAGCTTAATGAAAGAACCTATATTCTGGCGGCCTGCGGCATCCCGCAACTGATAG
The DNA here is from genome assembly GCA_019135865.1 of Elusimicrobiota bacterium. Classification (GTDB taxonomy): domain Bacteria; phylum Elusimicrobiota; class Elusimicrobia; order Elusimicrobiales; family UBA9959; genus UBA2231. Next base: position 104,470 of record JAGVVD010000044.1, on the reverse strand, counting down.
ACAACCCCAAGTTGTTGTTTGAACGGTTCAGTAGGGAGGCTGTGTTCAGTGCATCCACTCCGGAAGAATACGCACGGCTTTACCGCCGCATCCTGGCTGACCCGGCGGAGGGTGAACGGAGGGCATTGCTGGCGCTGGAGGAAGTCTACGCGCGGCATACCACTTTCCACCGGGCCGAAACCCTGGTCCGCAGTTTTCAGTCTTCCCCGGTGTAAACTTATGCGGATAGGCTTTATGTCAAAACTTGTTGGATACCTGTCGGACAAAAACTTCCTGTACTCCACGGCCGTCCTCGCCGTTTCCGCCTGTCTGTACGCCTACGGCATACTGGCGGCTCCAAGGACTTTTCACAGCTTGATCACTATCGCGTTTCTCATAGCGCTTGCTTGTGTTTTTGCCATAAACTTTGTGAAGACCGTGAACTACGGTGCCGGGGGCCGGCCCGGAGTTCTTACACACCTGCTTCTTTACGCTTTAACGCTCCACCTGGCCCTGATACTCGGATTCTATCTTTCTGGCCGCCCTGAGATTGCGTTGTGGGTTAAGGATTCATATGACCTGCATATTCCCGGTGCTGTCAATATAATGAATTTTATGCAGGGGAAAGAGGCTCTTTCTTCGATAGGAGTTCCTTTGGGGGGGGTATCTTACGCAGTTTCTCACCGGCACAATGTTCCTCTTTTGCGGCGTTAACCCTTTTTCCAGTTCTATGGCGCTTATGGTTGCCAAGCTATTGACGGTCTTTGTGACCTTCCATTTGGGAAAGACAATGATAAATGCGCGGATTGGAGCTATAGGGGCGTTGATTTATGTCTTTTCTCCCACAATACTTTATTATACTACGGTCTTTTATAAAGAAACTGTAGTGCAGTTACTTACCGCTATTATCCTGTTATCTGTTTTTAAAGTATTTCTGAATCCTGGGGGGGTACGGTATTGGATGTTGTTGTTTTTGTCTTTAGCGGCTATCCTGAACGAACGTTTTTACATGTTCTTCTTTTATATAGCTGCCTTCATCCCTCTTGTGATCATAAGGAAAAAATTTGCCAATAAAACCCAGGGCATAATAGCTTTTGTTTTATTGGTGTTGGTAGGTTTTGCCATTGGTCAACAAGCATATGAATTGCTGGTAAAAGGGGATACCACACCGGTTATTGACATATTTAAAAACTATCGGCGCTGGTTCCTTCGCTATCCTGATGTTTCACCTTTAAATTGGACTCTCCCCTATCCCTTGCTGGCAGTGAAAATATTGTTTACTCCTTATTTTACTCTCAATAAATTTACTCTTTTTTCCGATTACGGGTATATCCTTATCTGGGCATCTTTTTTTAACCAAGCGGTTATTTTGTTTTCCCTTTATGGCATGTTTGGAGCTTTGCGGATTTCCTTTGAGCGTAATTGGTTCCTGATACTTCCTTTTGTGTTTTTTATCGGACTTTATGCATATCTGGCCCCATATAGCGGCAGGCTCAGGGACGGCTTTTACCCAATAATAGTAGTCTATGCCGCATATGCCGCCACGTCGGTTTATTGTGCATGGCGAATGCGCAGATCAGGATCGAAAGTCCCCGTTGTGTTTGGTAATTACGATTAGCTGTCGATCAGGCTCTGCTTGCACGGATTGCGGAGGAAAAAAGACTCTGCGCCGGTTCAGAGTCCCTTTGCCGCCTCGGTTTACAGGGCCTGCGGTTCTCCTGTGGCAGTTTTGTCTTCCCCGTGTTAAAAGCGGTAGATATTATTTTGCTAAAATAATCTTAAACCGGCTGTTAACCATGGGAACAGGTAAAAACTCTATTTTCTCCTCATATTTAAACGAAAAAACCTTTCTGGTGTCGGTGATCGCGCTTTCTGTTTCGGCCTGTTTGTACGCTTACGGTATCCTTGCGGCCCCCAAAAGCTTCCATAGCCTTATAACGATATTGTTCCTTGCGGTTTTCTTCTGCGTTTTCATCGCTAATCTAGCCAAAGTGATGCGCGAACCCGAAGACGCCCCGGGCTGCACATACGGTTTGCCCGTCCTCTATGCCGCAGTTGTCCATCTTGCGCTTATTTCCGGTTTTTATCTGGCAGGCAACCCAGAGGCCGCTTTGTGGATCACCGATGCCAACGCCGTGCATATTCCAGGCGCCGTTAATGTGGCTAATTACCTGCACGGTAAAGAGGCTCTGGTATCTATAGGTAATGTTCCTTTTAGTATGGTTTTCCTGACCCAGGCTTATGTGGGGCTCTTTTTTAGCGTGATGGGAAAGACCCCCTTGGCCAGTTTTCTGGCACTGATGGTGGCAAAACTGCTTACCATCGCGGTCCTTTTTCGGCTGGCTAAGACGATGTTCAACCGTAAAGTCGGCGTTATAGGCGCGCTAGTTTATGTTTTTTCGCCAACCATCCTGTATTATACAACTGCTTTCTATAAAGAAGCCGTGGTGCAACTGATAATTTCGGTTATAATGTTGTCCGCTCTGAAACTGTTTTTGAAACCAGGCAATTGGAGGTACTGGGTACTGTTGGGTGTTTCCCTGGCGGCGATAATAAATGAAAGGTTTTATTTGTTTTTCTTTTTCATGGCAGCGCTGATCCCTCTTGTGCTGGTAAAGGCTGAACCTGGATATAAAAAATATTTTGCCGTAGTTTTTATCCTTTTGGCGTGCGGGTTATATCTCATCGTCGGTAAATATGCGGACATGGTGGTCGGGGGGCATATTGATCGCCAAGGCTTGTTGGCTAAATTGTTTGAAATACTCCGGCATTACCGCGCGAATTATACCAGTTACCCGGATGTTACCCCGATAAACTTAATTTTCCCCTATCCTCTGGCGTTTATAAAGTTGCTGTTTACCCCGTTCTTTACATTGGATAAATTTGTCCTGTTTTCCGAGTATGGGTATATACTTATCTGGGGCTCTTTTTTTAACCAGATCGTGATCTTGTTTTCACTGTACGGGATGTATAAGTCTTTAAAAGGGGAATTCGGAAGTCATTGGTTTTTAATCTGCCCCTTCGTATTATTTCTTTGCATGTTCGCTTATGTAGCGCCGTACATCGGCCGTTTGCGAGATAGTTTTTATCCGCTCATATCCATATACGCGGCATACGCTATTTTTGTATTACGCGCTTCCTATCGCGGATCAACTCTCGCCTCTCACCGCGGAAATTAACTCCGAAATGTCCCCTCAACTCGGGTCCGATGTCTGTCCGCTGCCGTGTCTTCCGGGCCTGCACTCCGCGTTAATAATTAATATTGTAAAATACAAGTTATTACCTGGTTTGTACGGGGGGGCAGTTCATGAATCCTGAATTTGATGGAAAGTCAGCGTATTCACATTTAATGTTGTAAAATAAAAGATTATTGCCAATCAATGTCGGGGTAAACACACATGAAAGCTGAATTTTCCGGAGAAGATATGGAAGACGGCGCGCTTGATTTTGCGGAGATATGGAAGGAGATTAAACCGTTTGCGGTAAAATACCGATATTGGTTTATCATCACTCCTGTTCTGGGTTTTTTTCTGGGGAATGCTTTGTTCAGTCTGGTCCCGCCGCAATGGGAAGCCTTTGCTGAAGTACAGATCGGGAAAATTTCAAAGTCGGAATATGCCGAGCCCCCCGCGGAGGCGGTCGCCAGGTTGGCTTCTGCGGAGTTCGCCGACCTTTTTATGAAAAACATGGGGGGGAGACTGTCCGATCGGGAGGAAGCCCTGTTCCGGAAATCCTTTAGCGCCCGGCAGATAAATTCCTCCGGCCTAATCGGGATAACAGTCCGGGGATTTTCAAAGGAATCAACTTCTCAGGTGTTAACTGCGGCATATAAGACAATTGAGGGGGCGCATGCCCCTATTATTTCAGGCTCCAAAGATAGCTTGGCAAAGAAACTGGATGTGCTAGAGGGAAGGTTAAGGCGCCTCAGTTGGATAAACGGAAAATTTAAAAATTCCTCTTCTGTCGATTCCGTTCAGGGCGAGGCAATGTCCTTGTATATAATGGGAACAATGGAGAACAGGGCGGAAATATTAAGGCAGGATTTTGACGCCATTTCTCCGACAAACTTGCGAAAGATGAGTTCGGAAGATGCGCCAGTATATCCCAGAAAGCGCTCTTGGTCGGCTCTTGCGGGGTTTCTGGGACTTTTTCTCGGAATCGCCGGGGCGTTTGTGCATTCCCGTGTGGCAACGCATAAGAATCTGTAGATGTATTGAACGCGATGTTAGGCTGACTATATGACGGAACACCCAAGCCCCAAAGGCGGCCTCCCGGCTTTATTGTTCCGTCTTTTCCGCCATATCAGCCGGCGCAGGCGGTATCAGTTCCTTCTGATGCTGGGTTTGACGCTGGTAAGTTCCGTGGCCGAGGTTGTAAGCCTCGGGTCTGTTTTGCCTTTTATTGGTATCCTTACCCAGCCGGAAGCAATCTTTAACCACCCACTCGCCGCCGGGATAACTGGCACTCTCGGGATCTCTTCTCCGGCCGGGCTGGTGCTGCCGCTGACCGCGGCTTTTGCTATTGCCGCCATAGCCGCGGCCGGACTGCGGCTGCTGCTGCTTTGGGTCAGTATCCGGCTTGGTAACGCTACGGGGACCGATCTTAGTATAGAAGTCTACCGTCGCACTCTTTACCAGCCTTACTGCGTGCACGCGGCCCGTAACAGCAGCGAAATCATCAGCGGCATTACGCAGAAGGTCTCAACGGCTACCACTGTCCTTATTTCTTTCGCTTTTGTGGCGACCTCTTTCCTGCTGTTTTCTTCCGTCCTTTTGACATTGGTGGTTATCGATCCAAAAGTGGCTTTTACCGCAATGCTCTGCTTTGGGACCGGGTATGGCCTGATAGCTCTGCTGACCCGCCGCCGCCTGGCGTTGAACGGCAAGTGTATCGCGCGCGAACAGACCCAGGTGGTAAAAGCACTGCAGGAAGGATTGGGCGCTATACGGGACGTGCTGCTTGACGGCGCGCAGGTCGTTTACACAGAGGTTTATGAAAAAGCTATTCGACAGCTTCAGCAGGCTAACGGCGAGAATACTTTTATAAATCAATTCCCCCGGTTCGCTATGGAGGCGTTAGGGATGGTCCTTATCGCGGGGCTGGCTTACATGCTGAACGGCCGCCCCGGCGGGATGGCGGCGGCCCTCCCGGTAATGGCAGCGCTGGCGCTTGGCGCCCAGCGACTCCTGCCGTTACTGCAGCAACTTTATGGCAATTGGACCGTGGTGGCCGGAAGTAGTTCTTCTTTGGTAGACGTTCTCAATTTGCTCGATCAGCCCTTGCCTGAGCATGCAACGCTCCCGGAACCGGCCCCTTTTGAGTTCCAAAAGGAGATCCGCTTCGAGGATGTGCGGTTTAGGTACGCGGAAGCCGGTCAATTTGTTCTGGATGGATTTACTCTGGTCATTCCCAAGGGGGCCAGGATAGGTTTTGTCGGCAGTACCGGCAGCGGTAAGAGCACTGCTCTTGACCTCCTTATGTCATTGCTCGACCCGACCGCGGGGCGGATACTGGTGGACGGGGCTCCGGTTACCGCCGCGAACCGCCGGGCGTGGCAGCGGGCCATAGCCCATGTCCCACAGGGGATCTTCCTGTCGGACGCCACGATAGCGGAAAATATCGCCTTCGGGGTGCCGCCGGATAAAATTGACCTGGGACGCGTGAAACAGGCCGCCGCCAATGCCCATATCTCGGATTTCATAGAAAGCCGGAAAGGGGGATATGAGGCAATGGTGGGAGAGCGGGGGATAAGGCTCAGCGGAGGCCAGCGACAGCGTATAGGTATAGCCAGGGCTTTATATAAGAGGGCTAGCGTGCTGGTCTTCGATGAGGCCACTAGTTCGCTCGATAGCGTGACGGAAAAGGAAGTTATGAAAGCTATCGAAAACCTTAATAAAGACCTGACCATACTTATGATCGCTCATCGTTTTACCACGCTCCGAAATTGCGACAGGATCATCCAGTTGGAGGGCGGACGTGTTCTGGTGCAAGATACTTATGAAAACTTTGAAAGACTTCACCTTAAACTGCCCCGCGACTGATGTTCCTGACGGCTTAACTTCGGAATAGGTATATATGAGTCTGATTAAAAAAGCGATTACGCTCATCCTGCGTAATCAGTTGTCAAAACTGGACAAAATGTACCAGCGCCACGCCGGGGAGGAATGCTATATATTCGGTAATGGTATTTCGTTGAAATGGATGGATTTGGATTGCTTTTCTGACAAAGTATCTATTCTGGGCAATATGATGGTCTACCATAAAGACGTCGAAGTGCTTAACGCTCCATATAGCACGATTATCGAGCCATACTTTTTTTTGCCGTACTACACATGCGGACCTGACGGCAAACCAAAGCTCACGAGACATTATTTGTATCGTGAATACCGCAAGGAAATACTAAAAAGACCGGGAATGTCGTTTTTTATAAATTTCTCCAATTATCCGGTCGTGTCGTATCCTAACGCCATTTTTGTAAGCAGGTTTTATAATCCTCCGTTTACCGCCAAAAATCCTTTTTCCGAGAGGCAGGACGCCTACAAGGGGACTTTGAATTTTCAGCTTTCTTTGGCTATTTTTATGGGGTTTAAGAAAGCGTATTTGGTCGGAGTGGATTATACACATCTCCCGTCCCGTTCGCTCCATTTTTACGAAAAGGGGGAGGGGGTTCTGGATAACAAGTCGAAATTCAATATGGAGTTCATAAATTACGCCAAACAATATTTGGAGCTTTGCACGATTACTCTGGATGGAACCAGTGAGACCATGCAGGCGATAACGTATAGGGATTTAACCGGTAGAATGCCCAGATTTCGTGAAAACACCGATATTGTGGATATGGATAAATTGAAAAATCTTTCCACATGGAGCGCATATTCGATATTTTAGGGCTTGGAAACCTGGTCAACAGCGAATCTCCTTGTCTTCTTGGTTGGTTGTCTGGTTTTAGCGGCAAGGCAAAAAATGTAGGATATATATATGAAAACCATCCCATACGGCTGCCAGTGGATTGACGGAAAAGATATCCGGGCTGTTTCCCGGGTTTTGAAGGGAGAACTGATCACCCAGGGGCCTGTTGCTGAGCAATTGGAGAGACAACTGTGTAGAATTACGGGTGCGAAGTACTGTGTTGTTCTTGCTAATGGCACCGCAGCGTTGCATCTCGCAGTAGCCGCATTGGATCTTGAGAAGGGGTGCGAGGGAATAACCTCAACCAATACTTTTGTGGCTTCCGCAAACGCAATAGCCTATTCTGGTCTTACGCCAGTTCTGGCTGATATTGATCCCGATACCTTCAACGTTACTCCCGAGTCCGTTAAGAATAAACTCTCCCGGTTGACCCGTGTCGTAATACCCGTGCATTTTGCCGGACAACCTGCGCCTGTGAAAGATATCCGTAAAGTGGTCGGGGATAAAATCAAAATAATCGAGGATGCTGCGCATGCAATCGGCTCAGTGGATGCGGACGGGACCCCTGTCGGTGCGTGCAAATGGTCGGATATGACCATTTTTTCTTTCCATCCTGTCAAAACTATCACTTCTGGCGAGGGTGGCGCAATAACCACCAATAGCCGTGAATTATATGAACGACTTCGCGTCCTTCGCGTCGGGGGCATAACTAGAAATCCGCGGGAGTTTGTTTCGCCTTTCGATGACCCGTGGTATTATGAAATGCAGTATCTTGGGTTTAATTACCGGCTCACGGATATACATTCAGCTCTTGGGTTAAGCCAACTTTCCAAACTTTCAAGATTTATTAAGCGTCGCAGGGAGATAGTCGCGAAGTATAACAGGGCCTTTAGGGACCTGCCTCATTTAAAAACGCCTTTGGAGCGCCCCAATGTCTTTTCCGCTTTCCATTTGTACGTTGTCCAGATAGATTTTAAGGCACTTAATTCCTCTCGTAAGCAGTTTGTTTCGGAATTATTCAAAAAAAATGTGGGTAGCCAGGTCCATTATATACCGGTTCATTGGCACCCTTATTACGCTAGAACGTATGGTTTTAAAAGGGGTGATTTGCCGGTTTCGGAGGCGTATTACGCTAAAGCTCTTAGTCTTCCCCTTTACCCCAAGATGACCAACGCTGACGTCGCACAAGTTATTCGTGCCGTTTCCTCTCTTTGTAAATGAAAGAGACCAGGCTGGCAATCGTCCCCGCGCGAGGCGGCAGCAAGCGGCTCCCCGGGAAAAATATCCGCACATTCTGCGGAAAACCGATAATTCATTATTCTATTGCCGCAGCGTTGGATACCGGATTGTTCGATGAAGTTATGGTGTCCACTGACGACCCCGGTATAGCTTCTGTGGCCGTTTCAGGAGGAGCTGTGGTGCCCTTTATGCGAGGACCGGAAGCTTCTGGGGATATCTCTGGCCTGGAAGATGTCGTCTCGGACGTGTTGGCTGCTTATGAAGGGCGGGGGCGAAGTTTTGCTCATGTGTGCCTTATATTGGCAACGGCGCCCTTTGTATCCCATGAACGTCTTGCTGCCGCGTACACGCAGCTGATTGAAACTGACGCTGATACCGTATTCCCTGTGGTTAAGTATTCTTACCCTATCCAACGCGCACTTCAGTTCAAAAATGGCCGCATTTGGATGATTTGGCCGGAAAATGACGATAAACGGACGCAGGACCTTGAAGATACCTACCACGACAGCGGACAGTTTTACTGGATAAATACAGCTCGGTTTAGAGAAAAGCGCAAATTATTTACGGATAACACTGCCGCCATCGTTATTCCGGAACTTGAGGCTGAGGACATCGATGGCGAAGATAACTTTCGATTAGCTGAAATCAAGTACAACGCTATTTTGACAAGCAAGGACAGCAATCACAAATCTCGGTTTTAGGCCTGATTTGTAAATTGCAACGTATATGAACGTGCTGATCTTTACGGAGGGGGGGGCAAAGAGCGGATATGGGCACATCTCAAGATCTATGGCTATCGCCCATGCTTTTGGAGAATTTCGGATATTCCCTAAAGTTGTGATTGCTGGCCTGGGGCCGGATGAATATGCCCCCACAGGTGTGGATTTTTTATGTTTCGACTGGTTATCAGACATGAGTAGAACCAGCGGCCTGGTAAAAAAATCTGACATCGTAATAATCGATTCTTATTTGGCGACACCGGACACTTACCTTGCGCTGTCCGTGAATAGTCGCTTGGCCGTGTATCTGGATGATTGGTCTCGAATATCATATCCGCCTGGAGTCGTTGTTAACGGTTCAATTTTCGCTGAAGATATTGTGTATCCTCCCGGCAAAGGCGTTGAGTATCTTTTAGGCTGTAAGTATTTCCCGCTGCGTAAGGAATTGTGGGGTGGGGGTAAGCGCAAATCATGGGACCGATTTGGCACAGCACTTATTACTTTTGGAGGTGCTGATTCTGAGAATCTAACCCCGAAAGTGTTGGGGATTATCGCAAAGAAATACCCGGATCTGAAAAAGAAGGTGGTTATTGGAAAATGGTTTTCAAATAAAAATGAGATCGAGCGTTGTGGCGATGTGAATACTGAGTACCTGATGTCTCCGGATGGGGGAGGGATGCTGCGCGCGATGAGTGATTCTGATATGGCTGTTTCATCCGGAGGGCAAACTTTATACGAACTGGCAATGTCCGGAGTCCCTACTGTAGCCGTAGCCGATGCGGAAAACCAGGCTAACAATATTCGCGGCTGGAGCAAGTCCGGAGTGATTTATTCCGCCGGTTCTTTTTTTGATCCGAATGTCTGGGATTCCTTGGAAGCGGGGTTAAAACTTTATGAGAATCCGATTGAGCGGGCGCGGCGGGGGCGTTTAGGCATTTCTTTCGTTGACGGGTCGGGCCCGAGAAGGATAGTTTCCAGGCTGCTTAGTAAACTAGGTGTGGCATCTTCTGCGTAAAAGGTGCTTCCGACGGGATATATATGAGACCAAATGTGTGCATCGGCAAGTTTGCTGTTCAGAACTATGGGCGTCCTTTTGTTGTGGCCGAAGTTGGTATTAACCATAATGGTGAAATTGAGAAAGCTTACAAACTGATTTCCCTGGCTAAGAAATCCGGGGCGGACGCTGTAAAGTTTCAAACTTTTAAGGCGGAGGAATTTGTTTCGGACAAAAATCAGAAGTTTACCTATAAATCTCGAGGTAAAATTGTTACTGAATCAATGCTTGAAATGTTTAAGAGATACGAGTTTTCCGAAAAACAATGGAAACTGATAAAGAAAAAATGTGACAGCGAAGGTATAATGTTTTTGTCGACTCCGCAGAATGCCTCTGACCTTAAATTACTGCTTAATTTGGGCGTTGCTGCCGTCAAGGTAGGATCCGACGATTTTTCAAATATCCCCTTGCTCAAAACCTATGCCAAAACTGGGTTGCCGCTGATTTTGTCTTCGGGTATGTCCGATATGTCTGAGGTCAGGCGTGCCGTTAATGCTGTCGGCGGGGATAAAGGTTATCCGACCGTCTTGTTGGTTTGCACTTCGCAATACCCAACTCCGCCTGCGGACGCCAATCTGCTACGGATCAGCACTTTGGCCGCGGCTTTTCCTGCGATCCCGATAGGCTTTTCCGACCATACGCAAGGGCCTCTTGCCTCTGCGCTTGCGGTCTCCCTCGGCGCCTCTTTTTTTGAAAAGCACATTACTTTATCCCACGATTTGCCCGGCCCCGATCATTGGTTCTCTGAAGATCCCCTCGGAATAGTGGGATGGATTAAATCCATCAGAACTGCACACTTAATGACCGGGGACGGTAAGGTGAAGCCAACTGCCGGAGAAAAGTTGAATAAAAAGGAGTTTCAGAGAGTCGTTGTGGCGCTTGTTCCTATTGAACGCAATGCTGTGTTTACAACCGAAAACATAGGTATGCGGCGGGTCCCCGGTGGTAAGGGACGTGCGGGAAGGTTCTATGAGTCATTTCTGGGCCGCCATGCTAAAAGGTCGTATCGCAAAGGGCAACCTGTTTTTTTATGAAAAAAGTTTTTTTTGTTGTTAACGACGTCGGGGATTTCTCTTTTAAGGAAGAGGCGGATAAATATTTGCCCGGGGTCGATGTTTCTGCCGGTGTTAACCTTCCCGCAAATCGGGGGGTATATGACTTGATAGTTTTGTGGAGCTATAGAAAGATTATTCCGGATCTTTCTCCGAATGTGAACGTTATGGTATTCCATAGTTCTGACCTTCCTGAGGGTAAGGGGTGGGCGCCCATATTTCATACTGTTTATGAGAAACAGCCATTTTATACCATTACCGGAATTCTGGCTTCCGATGCTGTAGACTCTGGTGATATAGTTGTCAAGGCAAAATTTAGAATGAAGCCTCAATATACCGCGGAAATTTTGCGAAAATGGGATTCCGAGATCACTTTGAGGCTAATAGGCATGATATTGCATAGGTTCCCTGACAGTAATATCGTTGGGACAAAGCAAACGGGCAAGGGCTCTTATTATAAAAAGCGGCAACCTGAGGATAATGAGGTTCCTCTGGATGCCAGGCTTTCTGATATTCTTCAACTATTGCTTGCCAGCGAACCGGGTCACCCAGTTTTCGTCAACTATGGGGGGGTGCGATTCAATTTGTTCTTGTCCCCTGCGGTGATTCCGGATTTTCCGGATGATTTGGAAGTTATCTTTTGATGCCGGTTCGGCAATTGCGGTTTGCCAATTTACTACGCAGTCATATGCGGAAGACCATGATAGCGCATAATAAACCAACTTTTGGAGTTGATGAGCAGCGGGTGGCGGCATCCATTATTAAGTCCGGTTGGGTGGCTCAGGGCCTTGAAGTTGAAAATTTTGAAAGAGAATTCTGTTCCTACCTCGGCCTGCCTGCTGGGCATGCCGTAGCGCTTTCAAGCGGGACTGCCGCTTTATACCTGGCATTGCGTGTTCTCGGAGTTAGGGATAGAGGCGTTGATGTCCCGGCATATGCCTGTAGCTCTCTTAGGCACGCTGTCGCTATGGCAGGGGGGAGAGAGATATTGTCGGATACTGCGGAGAACTCCCCAAATGCGGATACGAACGAATTGAACGCCTCCGATTCGGATTTTTCGATTATCGCCCATATGTATGGTTTGCCGCTGAATATCCGTGGGCTCAAAAAGCATGTCATTGAGGATTGTGCTCAGGCGCTTGGCGCATCCGTGAACAATATCAAGGTGGGATTAAAGGGTGACATTGGGATATATTCTTTTTATGCAACAAAATTAATTACTAGTGGCGGACAGGGCGGCATGCTGGTCTCCAGGTACAAAAAATACACGGACGCGGCGAGGGATTTTCGTGAATTCGACTGCAGGAAAAATTTCAAGCCCAGGTTTAACTTACAAATGACGGATTTACAGGCGGCTATTGGAAGGGTGCAGCTAAAAAGACTCCCAGGGTTTCTCGATAGGCGGGAGCAAATATACAATAAATACAAGAGCGCAGGGCTGAACTTGCTGGATATCCCCTCTTCCTCCGGCAATCTTTCCCCAGTTCGGTTTCGGGCGGTTATGCGGGTGGCGAACCCGGAGAAATGTATCGCAACTCTTAAAAGGGCGGGCGTTGATGCTATAGTCCCTATTCTGGATTGGGAACTTCCTGGCCGGGGTAGACGCTTCCCCAGGGCTCTTATGTTGTCCAGATCAACAGTGTCCTTGCCGGTATATCCTTCCCTTTCTGACACTGAAGTAAACAGAATTATAAAGGCTTTATAAAATGCCCATACTTTCCGCACATCAACCCGCATATCTGCCATGGCTGGGGTATTTTGAAAAGATAATTGGCAGTGATGTTTTTGTCTTTCTGGATACTGTCCAGTTTGAAAAGAATAGTTTTACCAACAGAAATAAGATTAAAAGCCCGCAAGGCGCGATGTGGCTTACCGTACCTGTGCGTACCAAGGGGCATCTGGGAATACCTGTTTCTGAAATTGAAATAGATACCTGCAGCCAATGGAAGAAGGACCACCTTAAAGCGATATATCTGAATTATAAAAAGGCACCAAGGTTTGCTGAGTGCTATTCTAAACTGGAAGTTCTATATCAGAAAGATATAAACCTGCTTTCGGAATTGTGTTGGGAGCAGTTGATGTTCTGGTTGCGTGAACTTGGAATAGAAAGGAAAATCGTGAGGTCAAGTCAGACTGGCGTAAGCAGTAAAAAATCGGATCTTGTCCTTGACCTATGCAAGGCGTTTTCTGCCGATAGTTATCTTTCCGGCTCACTTGGGAAAAACTATCTCCGGGAGCAGGATTTTATTGATGCGGGAATTTCAGTGTCGTATCAGGATTATAAGCACCCGGTTTATCGGCAGTTATGGGGGGAGTTCCTTCCCAACATGGGCGTGCTTGATTTTTGGATGAACACGGATGAATACGGATTGATAACGGGAGGAAACTGAAATGGCTTTTTCCAAAGAGTGGGATATTCGATATCGTGAAAACACCCATATGAGTATTTGGCCTTGGTCTGATTTGGTTTCGTATGTGAAAAGGTATGCCGCCACCCAAAAGAGGGCGTTTAGAGTTCTGGAACTTGGCTGTGGAGCCGGCGCTAATATCCCGTTCTTTAAGCACTTGGGGGCGGATTATTATGCGATAGAAGGCAGTCAGTTTATAGTCGGCAAACTTAAAAAACGCTTCTCTTGGTGCCGCGATAAAATAGTTGCAGGTGATTTTACGGAAAAAATCCCGTTCTCTGTAAAATTTGACCTTATAGTCGACCGTGCGTCCCTTACCCATGCGCCGAGCTCAGGGATACGAAGGGGCGTTAAACTGGTACATAAAGCATTGAAACCGCGGGGAAAGTTTATTGGGATAGATTGGTTCTCCACAATACATTCGGATTACAAGAAGGGAATCCCTGGAGAAGACAAGTATACCCGTGCGGCCATACAGAACGGGCAGTTCGAGAACGTCGGTTGCGTGCATTTTACCGATAAACGGCACCTCCAGGATTTGTTCAAGGGTTTTAAGATAGAGGTGTTGGAACATAAGATAGTGAAAAGAGAAATCCCGTCAAATAACCATATCTTTGCGAGCTGGAACTTCCTCGCGCTGAAGGGGGTATAATGAGTAAATCGATCTTAATAATCGCAGCACACCCGGATGACCAGGTGTTGGGGTGTGGGGGGACGGTGGCCCGCTTAGTCAAAGAAGGGTGTGAGGCACACAGCGTTATCCTTGGTGAAGGGGTCACGTCGAGAGATTCAAAAAGAACTCCCGGTAAGAGGAAAGGAGAAATATCCGGTTTGAAAAGACAAACCCTGGAAGCTAATGCCATATTGGGTATATCCGGAAATCATTTGTTTGATTTGCCGGATAACCGGTTCGATTCAGTCCCTTTGCTGGATGTTGTAAAGGTCGTTGAAGAGATCATTTCTAAGATTAAACCGGATGTGGTTTTCACCCATTACCCGGGGGATTTGAATGTGGACCATAAAATAACCTACGAGGCGGTTATCACCGCAACCCGCCCCATGGCGGGGGCTATCGTTAAGGAGATATATTCTTTTGAAATTCTTTCCTCAACCGAATGGAGATATCCCCTAACATACGCCCCCGATGTCTTTTACGATATCACGGGAACATTGCCGGACAAGCTTACCGCCATGTCAAAATACCTAACAGAACTCAAAGACCCGACACATCCTCGGTCTTTGGCGGGAATTAAAGCCAATGCGACCCTTTGGGGCCTGAAAACAGGTTTCCGATATGCCGAAGCTTTTAAAACGGTTAGAGCGCTGCGATAAGTCGGGTGTATGTTAGCTTGCCTGCCTCTATCGGCGCAACATCTGGAAGGTTAATGCGAAGAGTCCTGCTTCTTAACGATATTGACGAACTTGAGGTCTGTCTCAAGGCTCCTTCTGTTGTGGTAAAGGAAATGTGCGCCGTTCTTACCACGGATCCTTCCGTTCAGGTGCTTCTTAAAGAAAAATATGGAATAGAGGCTGTTTGTCTGTGCAAGTATATTTCTCCGGAAGAAGGAAGAAACAATATTGAACATACTGATCAGGCCGTAGGAAAAATTGTGGATTTTCTTGATTCGAGATATTCGGCGCACTTCTCCGAGTTATTGAAAGTAAAGGGGATGCGTTTATTTAGCGCGGTGTATTCTTACCGGTTATACCTTCAGTACAACGGGGTCTTCAGTCTCCTGCTTGGACTGAACCGGGCAATTGAGGAATACAATCCGGAGGAATTGATATGTTTTGAAAGAAAGATGGATTTTGGGGTAGCGCTTAAGGATGTTGTAGGCCTATTGCAGGGAATTAAAGTCTTTGTTAACCCCGCACCCAATGGGAAAGCAGAACAACTTCCGGGGGTGTATGAACGTTTATTGCGCCGGATAAAATGGCTTGCGCATCCATCACTATTGATGACTGCCCCGTCAAAAATCAAAGAGTCTCTATCCACTTTTAATCCTTTAAGGAGAAAAAGAGGGGGTGTCTCGGGAAGTATTCTTCTCTTTGATAATTTATACGACTTGGCATTCTTGAAGACCGAGTTCCCGGGGAATGCAATCGTATATAAATACGAGTCACAATGCGAAGATACTGCCCCTAATTTGGAATATCCCCTTGCTCTTAAACTAGAAAGCGTTGAACCCGACACTTTTACCCCATTGCAGAGAATTATGGCGGGAGCGATGATTGATGATTTTAATGCCAATTCCCAAGGGTATCTCAGGGCCCTGGTGTGGTTTAAGGATTTCTGCTCCCGGCATGATTTTAAGGCGGCCATATGGGGGGATTCCCCTGTTGAATGTCCTAAAGCGTTAATCGTTGAATACTTGCTCGCTAAAGGCATCAAAGTCGTAGGGGCGCAGCATGGGGGAATGCAAGTTCCAAGGATTAACGATGAGTTGTACTGGTCAGAGTTCAGCCGCTGCAATCAGTATATCTCCTACGGGTTTACCAAAAATGACGTGCACATGGCTTGGCCCTGGTTGGATCCCGATAAGGTTACCGTTCTGGATTTCGGTTCATCTCGAGCCATGGCACCAGAGCCTGAAGGTTCGCAAACCACAGATATTCTTTTCCCTGCGATGTTTAACAGGCCCATGCTTGACGGCGGAGTCTTGCGCGAAAAGCCTGAAACCATAACGTCGTACCAAAAATCGATTATCGAGTTCCTCGATGCCAATACTAAATATACGTCCATTATAAAGCCATTTCCTTACCCCAATTATAAAACCCTTTCAGTGCTGCCTATACTTGAGAAAAAGAAACGTTTGAGAGTTGTCGATGAAATCTCGTTTGCCGACGCGATGTTCGTCTACAAGCCCCGCGCGGTGGTTCTTGAGCTGGCCTCAACCACCCTTTATGAAGCGCTCCCTCGCGACTGCGACATATTCCTGATGCTGGACCGCCTTAGGCCGATACTCCCAGATGCGCTGGAATCTTTGAAGAAGCGTGTCTATTGTTTTGATTCTATGGATGAGCTTTTATCCCAATTGGGGCTGTTCCTGGAAGGTAAACTTGCGAAAAAGAGGGATTTATCTTTTTATAATCGTTATGTGTTTAAATCGGATTCGAAGGAACAGATTTTGGCGCATTTGGAAGCGATTTGTGCTCGGGCATAAGATCCTTTAATTCGAAAAGTGCGATTGGTTTGGTATTTTATCTATTCCGTAAAGAGGTTTCACCTATGGTGCCAGCATTGCTGCTAGGTCGTGAAGGAAGCGTCGGGTTCCCGGGGAAAAACTTGTACCCCGTACTAGGGCGTCCGTTAATGGAATATCCGCTTCTTGCGGCCCTTAACGCTAAGAGCGTTGACGAAGTATATGTGTCTACGGATTCGCAGAAGATTAAGGAGGTGGCTAAAAAGTACAGGTCTTTTGTAATAGATAGACCCGCTTACCTTTGCACCAAGGAAGCGCTGGGGGAGGACGCTTATCTTCACGGCTACAGACATATAAAGGACGGATTAAAAAAGGATATCGAACTGGTAGTGCTGCTATTCTGCAACGCTCCTTGCGTGCTGCCGGCGCAGATAGACGAGGCGATAGAGGTGCTCCGGAAAAATCCGGAGTATGACTCTGCGGTGACTGTTTCCCGCTATAACATGTACTCGCCTGTAAGGGCGCGGCGCGTGGGCCCGGATGGACTGCTGCAGCCTTTTATCCCGTTCGAGAATTATCCCAAGGGCATGACGATAAACTGCGACCGGGACGCGCAAGGCGACGTTTATTTTGCGGATGTCTGCCTTTCCGTGGTACGCCCCCGCTGTCTGGAGAACCTTGAGAACGGCATCCTGCCGCAGAAGTGGATGGGGAGAAAGATCTACCCCATAAAGCAGTGGGGCGGCCTCGACGTAGACTATGAATGGCAGTTGCCGCAGGTGGAGTTCTGGCTCAGGAAGAACGGCTTCGCGCCCGCGGAATAGGACCCAGTCATGACCGAGATCAAAGCTAACTCTAATTTCCATACCGCCTCAAAGACCTCTGTTTTTGACGCCAGGTTGTCCGACCCCAGGTTCAAGGAATACAGGCGCAGGTGGTTCGACAACCCGGCCGGGTTCATCGCGGGAACTTTCCCCATACATCTGGACATTGAAAGCACCTCCGCGTGCAACCTCCGCTGCCCTTTTTGCGCGGCTACCGCGGATAACTGGGGCGTAAAAAAAGCGGGGTTCATGGATTTTTCCCTTTTCAAGAGGATAATTGACGAAGGCATCAAAAATGACCTGTTTTCCATAAAGCTCAGTTTACGGGGGGAACCCCTTCTTCATAGGCAACTGGCGGATATGGTTCGCTATGCGAAAGAAAGAGGAATAATTGATATTTATTTCAACACGAACGCTTCTTTGTTGACGGAAGAAATAGCCGTTAAGTTGATGGATGCTGGACTCGACAGGGTTTCTGTGTCTTTTGAGGGAACGACCAAGGAGGTTTACGAGAAGTACCGTGTCGGGGCAAATTTTGAGACTGTTATCGCGAATGTCCGCCGGCTGCGGGAAATTCGCGACGCGCGCAAGTCCGCTCTCCAGATACGCGTTCAAACAGTGCTTCTCCCTGAGCTTAAGCACTCATTCTCTGATTATGTGAAGTTTTGGGAGCAGATTGCGGACGAGGTCAGTTACCTGGACGCACGGCGGGAGACGCAAGTAAGGCCGCATCCCGAGTTATTGAAAAACAATTCTCAAATCGAGGCCAAATGGGCCTGCCCTTTTTTGTGGCAAAGGATGATGATATTGTGGGACGGGTCGGTTTTTCCTTGCCTTATGCACGGAGTAAGGGACATGGAAGAGATGAAACTCGGTAATGCTGCAACCGAATCCATATCTTCCATGTGGAATAGTGAAAAATCCGCCCGAATACGAGCCCTGCATAAAGATGGCAGATCAGAGGAATTGGGGGCCTGCCTCATTTGTTCGTACCGTGAAATGGAAATTCAAAAAAGTTGCGGCAAACAATCTAAATGATAGAACCGAAACCTGAAGTGAAGAATCTTTATCGAACAAAGATGGCGGCCGTTTCCCGGGAGGGGTTCCTTCGTCTTGACCTAAATGAGGCTGTCCCCGGACTGCCTGAAGAATTTGTGCGTGATGCGATCTCAGGGATACGGGCCGAGACCCTGGCTTCTTATCCGGAGTATGTGGTGCTCCAGAATAAATTAGCTGAGGGTTTTGGGCTGCTTCCGGAAAACATAGGGCTGGGTTCCGGGTCGGATGGGATAATTAAGAATATTTATGAGGCTTATGTCGGTGCCGGACACACAGTTTTGATGACAGACCCGACATTCGCCATGTACCCGGTCTATGCCGAGATGGTTGGCTCACGGAAGAAAATAGTCGATTATCTGCCTGATTTTAGTTTCCCTTTTGAGCAATTCCGTGCCGAACTTGTCCCCGGGCTGCGGCTGGCCGTTATTGTGAATCCTAATAATCCTACCGGGAGTGTTCTGCCTCCGGCTAAGATAGAAGAACTTATTCGCGTTGCCCGAGGAAACGATACGCTGGTCGTGGTTGATGAGGCGTATTTCTATTTCTATCCGGAGACGGTTATCGGCTTAGTGCGTGAATACGAGAATTTAATAGTGTTGCGGACTTTTTCCAAGATTTGTGGCCTGGCAGCTGCGCGGGTGGGCTATGCGGCCGCGACCCGGGATATTATCGAAAACCTCCGGCGGGTGAGACCAACATTCGACATAAATGGAATTGGAATCTATCTGGCGTGTAAAATCCTGGAAAACACTTCTTTGTTGCCGCGAATGCGCGCTGAGATGTTGGCCGGGAAGGATTTTCTCGTATCGAAACTGCAAAAGGCAGGTGTCGATTATCACGAGGGACAGGGGAATTTTGTCCTGATAAAGTGTGGCGCTAAGTCTGAACAGGTAAGGGAAAAGCTCACTGAACGCAAAATACTGGTTTCGGCCGGGTTCAAGCAGCAATACCTAAAGGATTATGTGCGTGTCACTATCGGTGCCCCGCAGGTGATGGCGAAATTTTGGGAAGAATTTGAACGGATATGGAAGTGCCTATGAAAGTTGTTGGTAGAGTTTTGCGGGCTCTGGGTTTTTCTCCCTTGAAGTTGTTCGAGAGAGCCGGCTTTTGGTCCATTAGGGCATCGCTTTTCTTTTCCGGCAGGGATAAAATGGTAAGAGCCCTGCGCAAGGTGGTCCCGGATATTTCCGATCAGGAAGAATGTGAAAAAAACTGTTTTTCTCCGTATTTGGAGGTGAAGCGACGCGGTATGCACGCGTTTCAATGCGGCTTGATGTTGAGGGCGGTTGATAAACTTTCGCGACGCAAGGACGCCGGCAGGACCCTGGTGGTGGATATCGGCGATTCTGCGGGCACGCATATGCGGTATTTAAAGGAACTGACAAAGTCATATGCCGACATTGATGCCTTAAGCGTGAATCTGGACGAGCGCGCGATAGCCAAGATCAAAGCTAAGGGGATGAAGGCGCTATTGTGCCGCGCTGAAAATCTCAATGTTGACGGGTATGATGTCGACCTCTTCACTTCTTTTGAGATGGTGGAGCATCTCCATGATCCGGTTCGATTTTTGCGAAGGCTGGCTAAAAGTGGCAAGGGGGAATTCCTTCTGACGGTTCCGTATTTAAGGCAGAGCAGGGTAGGCTTGCACCATATTCGTCAAAGATCTGTTGCGGCTGTCCGCGCTGAAGATGTGCATGTTTTTGAGTTGAGCCCTGCAGACTGGCGCCTGTTATTCATGCATGCGGGGTGGCGCGTTTGCTGGGAGGAGACTTACCTTCAGTACCCTGCCTTCTTGGCCTGGCTGATGGGATGGTTTTGGCGTAGGTTCGATTACGAAGGCTTCTGGGGAGTTATGTTGACTCGAGACCCGGCATACGCCGAGGCTTATAAAGATTGGGCGGAATAGAAATGTCGGTCTGACGAAAAATAATGAATAGGCGCAAATTAACGATATACATCGGATTTCCGGCGCCGCGCCTTGCATCGAGAAAGCATAGTAACCCCGCGGACGATCTCGTATACTGGATTACTCTTGGAATAGGTCTGAGTTGTTCTAGCGACTTCCAGAAGAACCTCCCTGCCCACTTCCGCTCACTTTTTATAACCAAACTCCTGAATGATGTCGCTGATATTATAAGGCCTGACTTCGCCGAATGGGTTGATGCTCTGAATGATTTAAACGGTGGTAGTCTTGCCTGGTGGTTTGGCCGCGTGTCGTCAAGGAGTATTTACTCGAGCGATCTTTTCCACTCTTGCTGCTACATAGAACTGTTAAACCGGTTGTTTGATTCCGAAGGGCCCAGTCCGGAGTTCATAGTTGTTCAATCGACGGCCCTTGCCCGGACGATAAAATCGTGGGCAGATAAAAAGGGCCTTGAGGTGACCATCCATGGGGGGGGGTGGCGAAGGATTTCCGAAACACTGAGGAAATTAGCGCGCCAGCTATTGGATCCTTTCTACTTTGCCTGCAGGGTCAGTGCCGCAAGGCTGTCCCACAATAGCGTGCAAAAATACGCGGGGGGTAAAACCGTACTTGTTGATGTCTTTGTCGATAAGGCTTCGATAGCCGGTACTGGGCCGTTTGTTAATAGACACCTGCCGCGACTAGATGAATACTTGAAAAAGGCCGGGTATCGGGTTGTTTATAGTCCGGTATTCTATGGATTCGCCTTCGGTTATCTTTCCGCATATAAGAAGCTTCGGGATAATCCCGATATGGTGCTGGTCCCGGAGGATTATCTGCGCTGGAGTGACTATTTAGAGGCGTTCTATGTTTCTTTGACTCAATTCTTTGTGAAACCGCTCACAACGCCCTTCCGTGGTAATTGTTTTCGATATATCCTTTACGCAGAACAGTACAGCGGCGTAGAAATTCTGAACGCTTTGCTTATCTACAAACTAGTTGCGCGGCTGAAACTCGGCGGATTTGCCCCGGAGTATGTAATAGAGTGGTACGAGAATCAGATAGTTGATAAAGCCTCAATAAAAGGATTTCATGACCACTTCCCGGGGCTTAAAGTGATAGGGGTTCAATCATTTGTCCATACGGATAACATTGTGAGCGAATTCCCGATAAATTCGGAATTTAAAAATGGATTTGTGCCGGACCTTATGCTGTGTACAAGTCAATATCAATGCGATAGGGCCCGCATGTATGCCCCTGCCGTAACAGCTCTTCCGTCCGCAGCCTTGCGCTATGCCCATCTTTTTGGTGTGCAACCGCCCCGGAAAGAAGAACGGGGGAAAGTGGTCGGGGTGTTGGGGTCGTGTTATCCTGGGGAAACACTGGCGTTAATAGAGCTTATGAATGACGCGGAGCCTTTGATTGCCGAAGCGCACAGCCTGTTGTTCCGGTGCCACCCAGCATATAACAAAGATATGCTTTTGGCTCAGGTCGGTCATCCCTCCCAGGTAATAGCTAAATTCGAATTTTCCGAATCTAGTTTGGCGGAGTTTATTTCTGAATGTGATGTTATAGTTTCCTATAACTCCAGCGCGGCCGTTGAGTCCGCTTCACGGGCGGTGCCGGTGGTTTTCGCGTGCTTGCCGGGAAGCCTGATTTATAACCCATTAAGAGGTGTGGCAGGGGAGCTTGCGAGTGAAGCCCATGACCCAACCGGCCTAGCGGCAGAAATTTCCAAATACTTGCGGGCTGACGTGGAGTTTCGCGAAAGGTATGCTATTGAGGCCGGAAAGATAAAGGAACTATTCTTTACGCCTATTGACGACAATTCACTTAAATATTTTCTGCCGCAGTAATCTCCGGGAATAATAAATCTGCCGGCAGTTCAAGCACACACTTAGTTAGGGTGCGGCCCGATTTGGGCTTTTGCAGGTAAAAAACCGTAAAAGCTAATCTTTTATGTGGTGTAACCGCCGTTAAGGACGGCTTCCCCCAATAACCGTAGGCCCCCAATATCTCTGGGCGGGGGGAGAGTTTTAGGAAGCGGTGTATTGAGTCCTTGTAGTTGAAAACCACATAATTTGCCACTTCTGGATTCTTATCTTCCCCATTGAAGTTGATATGCTGATAACTTCTTTTAATGTCATTGGTAGTCTTCCCCGTGGTTAGCCGGAGAGAAATAACCATAAAGCCGCCTGGTTTTGTAAGAGACCAGGCCTTTTTAATTATTGTGTCGGTTTCAATGTTCCAATCCGCGCAACTTAAGGATAATGTAAAATCGTATTTCTTTTTGAACCGGGAGGAAAGGATGTCCCCAGAAATAAATTCCACGCGGGTTTTGGGCTTATTCCGCTGCGCCATTTGTATGGCCTGATCGTTGATATCTATCCCCGTGTATGATTTAATGCCGAATTTATTGGTTAGAATATGTCCTAACCCACCGCAGGCACAACCTATATCCAGTACGTCACCGATATTTGTGCTGTTCTCGGCTATCTTGGCGAAGACTTCCTGTTCGGACGGGTATAACTGGGACCATTTGCGCCTGTTATTGATATAAAATTGGGAAATTTGATCGGATTCGTATCGGATATTTTTAGCTTTCATAGGGAATGACCAGCCTTATTTTTAATGCGTTTTACAAATGATATTATATATTAACCATTAATTAACATTTTTTTCTGGTTTGCGGCGAATGTTGGAAAAAGAATTTGGGGGTGGAGGCGATATGAAGAAAGTTGTTGTATTCGGCGGCGCTGGTTTTTTAGGCAGCCATGTCGCAGATTCATTGACGGAACATGGGTATAAGGTAACCATCTTCGATCATGCGCCTTCTAAGTATGCCAAGCCGGCGCAGAAGATGGTCGTGGGCAGTATACTTGACGAAAAACTTGTCGATAACGCCGTTGCTGGTTGTGATATAGTTTATAATTTTGCCGGAATTGCCGATATCGATGAGGCGAGTCAAAAACCTCTTGAAAGCGTAAAGTCCAACATCCTCGGGAATACGATCATACTTGAGGCGTGCCGGAAAGCAAACGTTAAAAGGTTTATGTTCGCCAGTTCGTTGTATGTTTATAGTAAAGCTGGTTCTTTTTATCGTTCCACCAAACAGTCCTGCGAACTGCTTATTGAAAATTATCACGAGATTTATCACCTCCCCTACACTATTCTGCGATACGGTTCTTTGTATGGGCCCCGTGCCAGTGATACAAACTTTATACGTCAGATAATAAAACAGGCTTTCCAGGATAAAAGAATAGTAAGGGAAGGTGACGGAGAGGAAATCCGCGAATACATCAATGTTTTGGATTCCGCAAAAACGAGCGTCGATGTGCTTTCAGACGAGTTCGTCAACCAGTATGTGATGATAACCGGCGCGCAGCCGATGAAGATAAAAGACATGCTGCTCATGATAAAAGAAATACTTGACGGAAAACTGGAAATAAAATATGTAAAGCCTAACTTCAATTACCATTATGAGATAACCCCATACACATTCGTTCCCAAAGTGGCAAAAAGGGTGGTGGCCAAGGCATATATGGACCTGGGGCAGGGGCTTCTGGCTTATATAGAAGAAATTTACAAGGAACTTAACCCGCGGTTGACGGCTGACGGCTTTATCATAACGGATAAAAAGGCGGCGCACAGGAAATGAAGATTGGGGTTACAGCGCATACTTTCGCGAACCATGAAGTTCTGAAACGGGAACTTCTCAAGTCGTTCCCCGAAACCGTATTCAATGACGCAAAAGCCCGGCCTTCGCGGGAAGATATTGTGCGCCTGTTAAGGGACTGCGAAGGGGCGATAGTCGGGTTGGAAAAGATAAATGAGGATGTGCTGAAGTTTTGTCCCGGGCTTAAAATTCTGTCGAAATACGGCGTCGGCTTGGATAATATTGACCTCGAAGCTTGTGAACGGCACGGCGTTGCCATAGGCTGGGCTCCCGGAGTGAACCGGCTTGCCGTGGCGGAACTGACCCTTGGGTTCATGCTGGCCCTGCTTCGGAATATCGTGGGTGGCTGTAGCGACTTAAAGAACGGGGAATGGCGTAAATACGGAGGAATAGAGCTTAGCGGTAAAGTTGTGGGCGTAATCGGGGTAGGTAATATCGGCAGGGAAGTGGTCCGTCTGCTCAAGCCGTTCAATTGCACGGTCCTGTGCAATGACATCCTCGACTTGGGGGATTATTATTCCGCCAACGGGGTACAGCCGGCCTCAAAAGACCGGATCTACGCTGAGGCTGACATCATTACCTTGCATACCCCGCTTACGGGGCTTACCAAGGACCTTATCTGCCGCGAGGTCCTTCTCAAGATGAAAAAGACCGCTTTCATCGTTAACACCGCAAGGGGCGGGATAATCAGCAAGGCCGATCTTAAGTGGGCCCTTTCCGAAAACATAATCTCCGGGGCCGCCGTCGATGTTTACCCGGAGGAGCCGGAAACTGATATGGATTTTTTGCGGCTCCCCAATCTTGTCTGTACCCCGCACCGGGCAGGGTCCTCGGCGGAAGCGGTGCTTTCCATGGGATTGTGTGCTATTGACCACCTCCGAAAATATTTCAAATTGCCGCAGGCGTTGCCCGAGGATAAGCAATGAAATACCTGGATGTAACGCGCACTATATTTGC
This sequence comes from Elusimicrobiota bacterium, assembly GCA_019135865.1. Taxonomy (GTDB): domain Bacteria; phylum Elusimicrobiota; class Elusimicrobia; order Elusimicrobiales; family UBA9959; genus UBA2231. The sequence goes on along the minus strand of JAGVVD010000044.1, from coordinate 79,548 downwards.
CGGCATGAAGAAATATCATTCGGATCCGGATGTGGAGATTCAGCGGGTCAAGTCGCTGGCGAGAGGGAACTCCTGCAACCTGAACAGGCTGGTAATGGGCAGCCATGCGGGGACGCATGTGGACGCACCGCGGCACATCTATGAAAGGGGCAAAAGCGTTGAGCAGCTACGCCCGGACAATCTCGTGTGCCGGGCTTTTGTCTTAGACCTTGGGAGTTATACGATAGAGAGCTTTTTTAGTAAAAAGCGCAGGCGAATAATCCGAGGGCTGGTCTTGAAAAACTTGAGACGAGGCCTGACATCCCATGAGGCTGAAATACTGCTCTCTAACGGAATCAGGCTGGTCGGAACCTCCAGGACTTCTATTGAGGGAGGGGCAGATAGATCGCACCCGGTGCACAGGCTGCTGCTCAGGCAGGATGTCATCATTGTGGAGAGCCTGTCCTTGCGGAAGGCCAGGGCAGGATATTGCACCATAATCTGTTTGCCTTTAAAAATCAAGAATGGTGACGGGGCGCCGGCGCGGGCTTTTCTGATCTATGACTAAAGGTATCATCTTCGATTTTGATGGCGTCATCCTAGAATCCGCGGATATAAAAACGGAGGCGTTCAGGGAATTGTTCCGGGGCGAGGGCGTTGGTGTGGCAAACGCTGTCGCCTTATATCATGAGGCCAACGCCGGCGTCCCCCGCTTGGAGAAGTTCCGGAGGATATATGCCGAAATACTGCGCCGGCCGGCCGGCGAGGGGGAAATGGCCGCTCTCTGCGACAGGTTTAGATATCTGGTACATGAGAAAGTGAAGTCGGCTCCGTATGTCAACGGCTTTAACGAATTTATCCGGGAGACCAGGGGGAAATACCGTTTTTTTGTAGCCTCTGCGGCGCCGCAGGACGAGATAGGAGAAGTAATCGTTGCAAGGGGGCTGGGCGGGGTGTTCGATTCGGTTTATGGATTCCCGGAATCCAAGACAGGTGCAATCGCGCGGATAATATCCGGGGCCGGTTTCGACCCCCGGGAAATGGTTTTTGTCGGGGACGCCCAGGCAGATATGGCGGCGGCGCTTTCAAGGGGCCTATTTTTCGTGGCCAGGTTGAGGAGCGGCGGTTACGATTTTTCTGGTTATTCCGGGCCTAAGATCAAGGACCTGACAGAGCTCGGGGTGGTAATTCCGTGAGTTTAAGCTAAATATGAAAAAAGACATCCTGGTCAGCATTGTACTCCCGTTCTATAACGGTAAAGAATTCATAAAGGAAACGCTTGATTCTATCGCCGCCCAGTCCTATAAGAATTTCGAGGTCATAGTTGTGGACGACGGCTCGCCGAACAAAGAGCACTCTGAGTATTTAAAGAATGCCATAAAGGACCTTGGAGACCCCCGTTTTAAATATTTTTACAAGGACAACGGCGGGCTGTCGGATGCCAGGAATTTAGGGATAAAGGCTTGCTCCGGGGATTGGGTCGCTTTTATCGACCAGGACGATCTGTGGGACGCTGGTAAACTGGAAGCGCAGTTGTCTGCCGCTTCCCTGAATCCTGCTGTGGAGTTCATCTTTACCGATGGGCGGATGATCGGGAATGTCAATAGGGACATGGGAGTCGCTTCTAAGAACGGCCTGGAAGAGGGGGTCGTGCAGGATACATATACCCGGCTGCTGAAGGGCAACTTCGTCATATGCTCCTCCGTTATTTTTAAGAAATCAATTTTAGACAAGGTGGGCTATTCCAGCGCATGCTTTAAAATTTGCCCGGATTATGAATATGTCATCCGGTTCGCCGAACACACGGATTTTTATTTCGTTGACGCGGTCTTGGTCTCTTACCGAATACATGGCGCCAATACAGTCCGTAATCAACTTAAGCAGGCGGCTGACGTCCTATCTATCCTGTGCGACAGGAAACTGGCCACAAAGAAACAAAAGATCCTGGCCACGTATAATTTGCTCCGTAACATCTCCGCGTTGGCCGGATCTTGGGTCAGGAAGCTGGCCGCGTGAGGCGTATTGCCCGGCTCCCGGGATAATTCTTTATTTATCAAATGCGAATCGCCGTACTAAATATCACGGTTTCCGGCATAAGCGGGGGGTATAAAAGCTACCTCCAGAATATTCTGCCGCGACTTTCCGCCGATGACAGGGTTGAGGCCCTGCTTTGCGTCTCCCCGGCTTCCCTGGAGGTCCGGGACTGGCTCCCGGTCGGGGGGAAGATAGAGTTAAGGGACTGCCCGCAGTTCCGTCCCTTCGGTCGCGGGCTGAGCCGGGAACTTGGCCGGCACCTCACGGCTTTTTCCCCGGACGTGATATTCGTTCCTATCGCCAGGCCCGTGAGCTTTGGCCATATCCCTGTGGTGACGATGATACAGAACATGGCCCCCATGGTTTCCTGGCGAGGTGCGGGGCTTTTGGAAAAAGCCAGGCTTGCCGCCAGGTGGGTCGAGACTTTCAGGGCCGTGAAGAGGGCTGACGGCGTTATCGCTATATCGGATTTCGTCCGGGATTTTCTTTTGAAAAGGTGGGGCGTCCCTCCCGGAAAAGTCGCCTCGATCTATTTCGGCGCCGCTTTGCCGGATACTGCCCAGTCCCGGCCCGCGCAGGTTCCCTCCGGCTGGGGCGATTTCGTATTTACCGCCGGCTCCATAGATCCCTACCGGAGCCTGGAGGATATTATCGGGTGCGCGGCGCAATTCAGGAGAGACCGAGGAACACCGCTGAATGTAGTTGTGGCCGGTGCGGCAAGGAGCTCCATGCGCTCCTATGAAAGGCGCCTGAAAATAATGGCGGAAAGGGCCGGGGTATCCGCCGACCTGTGCTGGACAGGGCAGCTTTCGCGCGCTGAAATGACCTGGTGTTACAAAAATTGCCGCGTCTTTGTAATGACAAGCCGGGTGGAAACTTCGCCCGTTACCGCACTGGAGGCGCTGGCTTGCGGCGCGGTGTGTATTGCCGCGGATAACGCTCCCCTGCCGGAGTTTTTTGGCGATGCGGCTTACTATTACACGCCCGGGGACGCCCAAATGCTGGCTACCAGAGTCGCGGGGATTTACGCACTTGGCCCCGCGGCCAAAAACGCGGTTTCCGCAAATGCGCATGAGCGGGCACAAAAGTTCAACTGGGATACAACCGCAACTGAAACTCTGGACTTTCTTGAGGTCTTTGCCCTGCGCTTTAGTCGCGCGTATTCGCAACGGGGATGATGGGTTTTAACCGGTTGGCCGCAAGTTTATTTAAGCCCTGAGCATATATCGCGAATAGAACGAATATGTTCGTGGTACGTAGCACAGACCCGTAGTGCCATAATGAAATGACCCCTACGAATAACGACACAATATAAGGGAAAGACAACTTTCTTTTGTTTTCACCGGCGAAAAAATAACGCCATATAGGGTAAAACAATATCGTGATAAGTGTAAGAAACGAAAGCACCCCTAATTCCATGAGCATCTTGATGAACGCCACTTCAGAAATGTCCCCCACTTTAGACAATCCAAAGCTGGACCCATGACCTATAATAAGTGCCAATAAATCCAGGGATATGTCGGAGATCCCTAACGCAATAAATTCATTCCAGGGGGCGTCTGGTCCAACTCTTTTTGTCCACTGCCATAGTACGCTTGGGTCTATCCCAATGACGTAGGAAAGCGGCAAAAGCAGCGATGTCCCAAGGATAGTAATTGTGCCAATCGTGACTATGGATTTGGCATTAAGGATTTTTCTTCTTTGAGCCGCCAGAATAATAATAAGTCCAAAGAAGAAGGCCAGGATGTTCGCCGCAGATTGAGTCATCAGCATCCCAGAAACTGCTATCAAAGAAATGGCTGCGGTCTCTGTTTTAACTCTCACTTGTCGGAACATCAGTGCAACACAGAAGGTAGATACGATCGCCAGGAAATTGCCGGCGTCGTGGGGGCGATGTCCGAATATGCCCACTGCTCGCAGCAATCCGGCAGTGTTACCAAAAGCCTCAAAAACCCCCGGCCTCAGCAATAATTGTCTGTTTGTAGCCAGGTCGAACCCGCCAGGGATGATGCCCGTGTTCAACTCTATGAACTCCCATATAACCGTACCTGCCACGAATATCGTAAGTGCGGTAATAACGGCCCCTAAATATTTTTCTGATATCGTGGCAAACACCAAAATAGTGAAAGGAAAAAGTCCCGTGTATGCAAAAGATGCGATAAGGTTGATCTGGGGGGAGATAATCAGTATCGGAAGCAGCCAGACTATATGGAGGATAAGGTTCAAAAGCAGCATTATCCGGAGTCGCTTCGTGACTGCATGGTTGCCCTTGAAAAGCGCGAGATAGAGCCCAAACAATGAAAGAGAAATCCCTAAAACAAACGAAAGGGTGTACGTCGGTCGTGCTAAGTCTGCAATCCCGGTTAGAAGGGGAACAAGCCCCCTTGTCACACTGAATAACAGGACACCGATAGCGAATAAACTGAGGAATTTCACTCTTGTATGTAATATTGTTCTGCTTTGCCGCAGGAAGTTTTGCACGCGACTATTCTACATTATTTGTCATGAAGCCTCCTGCCGGGACCAGTTCTTTAACGTAACTGGGGATTCCGGTGAAATCGGCCACGATTCCGCTCTGAATTCGGCCACCGTTCCGCTGGCAAATCGGCCGGGGCTACTTTAAGCGACGCTCGGGCTTCCTAGAAACTATCTCTTTTCCCTCCGTTCCGTCAATTTTCTCTCTTCTTCTTCCGCAGGGATTCCCCGCGCAGTTCTATCTTGTAACTGTTGTGCAGCAACCGGTCGCAAATGGCGTCGGCTATGGTCGGATCGCCGATATTCTCATGCCATTCTTTGGCGGGGCACTGGCTTGTCACTACCGTGGCGCCGCTGCCGCAACGGTCCTCAATTACTTCCAGAAAGTCAGACCGGCTTTCTTCTGTCAGCGGGGTTATCAGGAAGTCGTCCACTATCAACACCTTCGCCTTGCCGTATTTCTGCATCAGCCTTAGATGCGTGCCGTCGCCGCGGGCAGTGGCAAGCGCCTCAAACAGCCGGCTGGCCCTAATATAAAGCACGGTCTCGCCGGCTCTGGCGGCCATGTTTCCAAGGGCACAGGCTATATAGCTTTTCCCTACTCCGGTGGGCCCGGTCAGAATCACATTGCGCCCTGCCTCGATCCAGGCCGGGTTGGCCAATTCCAGAATGGTCTGCTTATGCAGCCCGCGCTGGTGCCGGTAGTCGATGTTCTCCAGGCTTGCTTCCTGTTTTAGTTTGGCGTTCTTCAGGATGCGCCTCAAGCGCCGGTTGTCCCGCTCGGTCTTCTCGTCCTGCACCAGCATGCCTACGAACTCGCCGTGCGTCAGGTCAGCCTGCGCCGCCGATGCCAGCCTGTCCGCCAGGCCCCGTGCCATTCCGAATAACTTCAACCTGTTCAGCATTTCGATTGTAGCCTCATTGTTCATTTACTCTCCTTTAACTGCTGTAATATTGCCCGCCCCTGAGGTTCTCATGAAAGGGCAAAACGCTCTGCGCCGCCGGCCGCGCCGGCGCCTGCTGGTCCAACCTCTTCTCCAGGATGGATTTCACTGACCGGAACGACAGCGCGCCAAAATGCACGGCCCGCGCCGCCGCCGCTTCTAGCCGTTTGTCGCCGTAGTTCTTTCCAAGGCGCAGTATCCCCAGGCACGACCGGTAGCCCTGCTCCGGGTGCGCACGGCTTTCCATTATCCGCCTCGCCAGCTCTGCCGTAGACGGTCCAACTTTCTCGGCCCAAGCAATTATCCTCGACGGGCTCCACTCCAGGTGCTTCTGGTGCTCCGGCGGCATATGGCCGGTCTCGGTTGTATGCTGGTGATTGTTATGGCTGCGCACATGCGTTGCCAAACGCTCGCCGTTGCGATAAATCTCTACGGCCCGCGCCGTCAGGCGTATCTCTACTTCCTCCTTTAGCAACCGATAAGGCACGCTGTAATAGTGCCGGTCTACTTCCACGTGGTAATCCAGATTCACCCGCGCCTTCAGCCACTCGGCATATTCGTAAGCATTCGCGGGCAAGGCCTGCGCCTTCGGCAGATCCACTGCGTCAAACATCTCGCGCCGGCTTTGCTTAAGCTTGCGCATCTCCCGGCTGTTCAAGTATTCCAGCAACTCGCGGATGGCAATGTTCATCTCGCCGAGGCTGTAAAAGATGCGCTTGCGCAGCCGCGCCAGTATCCAGCGCTTCGCCACCAATACACCGTTCTCCACTTTGGGCTTATCGCGCGGGTGCGCCGGACGCGCCGGAATTACGGCGAAGCCGTAATGCTCGGCCAATGCCGCATAGGTGCGGTTTATCTCGGGCTCGTAAAACGAAGTCTTGGTAACTGCACTTTTAAGATTATCCGGCACCACCACCAAGGGCGCTGCCCCGAAATATTCCAGGGCACGCACATGTGACCCGCACCAGGCAGGCAGCTCCTGCGTAAGCGAGGCTTCCGCGTAGGTGTAATTGGATGCGCCCCACACCGCCACAAACAGGTGGGTGCGCCGCGACTTGCCGGTTAATTTGTCCCAGACCTCCAGCCCGTCGCCGTAATCCACGAACAGCTTCTCGCCGGCCTTGTGGTCCTGCCGCATGCAGTAATCACGCCGCCCAAGCCAGCCGCGATACAGCTCGCAGAAGTAGGAATACTTGTAACCGTCAGGGTGCTGCTCCATGTACTCGCACCAAAGCAGCTCAAGCGTCAGGTTGTAGCGTTTGTTGGCAACCAACTCGGCATGGATATAGGCGAAGTCCGGCAATGGCTTGCTGTTGGCGCCGGCCTGGCCTGGGGCGGCAGGGAACAGCCGATCTTCTAAATCGGCCTCGTTAAGCCCCTCAGGTAGCGGCCAGGCCAGGCCGGCCGCGGCTGCCCGGCCTAGATAGTCAGATACCGTGCTGCGTGACAGCCCGCAGGACGTGGCGATGCTTCGCCGGCTCTGGCGACAGGCGTGATAAAGCCGTAATACTTCGCAGATCTTGCGCATAGGCAGCCTTGTGTTTGACATGAAACCTCCGGGTTAGCGTAGGTTCCATCAAACATTGTTGCCCTGCGTCGCTTCAAGGTTTTTCCGTCTGTTTTCAGCCCCTAAACCAGGGGGTGGCCGATTTCAGCGGAATGGTGGCCGGTTTGGCTCCGGAATGGTGGCCGATTTGCTGGCGGAATGCCGGCCGGTTTGCTCCGGAATACGCAACGTAACCGTCCAGTTTCCTGACTTTGATATAATTGACTTCGGCACATCGATAAAAAATGGGTAGTTAAGATGCTAAATAAGACTGTAAAAAAGCGACAAACTTAGGTGAATGGGAGGCCGGTTTGAACATCCTGATAGTCACACAGTATTTCTGGCCTGAAGATTTCAGGGTTAATGAACTGGCCCTGGGACTGAAGCGGAAAGGGCATGCCGTTACCGTCCTCACCGGGATCCCGAATTACCCGGGGGGTAGTTTTTTCGAGGGCTACGGTATCTTCAGGAAGCGGGAAGAGGATTTTAACGGGATAAAGGTGCTGCGCGTTCCCCTGGTCTCCCGGGGCAGGTCAAAAGGTTTCAGGCTGGTCCTCAATTACTTTTCTTTCGCGCTGTTCGGCTCGCTACTAGGGCCTTTATACTGCGGGGGGCGTTATGACGCCATCTTCGTTTTTGAAATTTCCCCTGTCACCGTCTGTCTGCCTGCCATACTGCTGAAAAAGATAAAAAAGGCGCCTATTTTTTTATGGGTGCTGGACCTTTGGCCGGAAAACCTTTCCGCCACTGGAGCGGTATCCTCTCCGTTGATCCTCAGCCTGGTCGGGCGCATGGTAAAATTTATATACAGCCAATGCGACAAAATACTCGTTTCCTCTAAAGGTTTCATCGGCCAGGTCTCCGGCCTGGGCTTCCCTCCGGGGGATATTCTCTATTTTCCTAACTGGGCTGAGGAGGCCTACGGCAGGGCCCCTGATAAAACCGGGCTTGCCGGGTTGGGCCCGATGCCGGCCGGCTTTAAGGTGGTGTTCGCCGGCAACATCGGGGCCGCCCAGAGTTTTGAGACTATCCTGGGGGCTGCCGAGCGCCTTAAGGGAACCGCCGACATACAGTGGCTGATAGCCGGGGACGGGAGAATGGCCGGCTGGGTCAGGGACCAGATAAAGAGCAGGGCCTTGGACGGTTGCGTGCACATGCTCGGGCGGCATCCCCAGGAAACCATCGTTGCCCTGTTTGGGGCCGCAGACGCCCTGCTTGTGACGCTAAGGCGCAATCCGGTTTTTGCGCTCACCGTTCCCGGAAAAATACAATCCTACCTGGCCTGCGGTAAACCCGTGGTCGCCGCCCTCGACGGAGAGGGGGGGCGGCTTATAGAAGAGGCCGGGGCCGGGATAGCCTGCCCCGCAGAGGACCCCGGGGCTCTCGCAGCCGCCGTCCTGGCGCTGCACGGCATGTCCCCGGAGGCAAGGGGGGAAATGGGGGCGAAGGGGCGCAAGTTCTGCGAGGCTAATTTTACCCGCGCCGCACTGCTGGACAGGCTGGACGTCTGGTTAAGGGACTTTGCTAAAAAGTATAATGCCTCTGACGATTTAAGGAGCCCGGAACATGCCAAACCTCAAAAATAAGACCATACTCATCACTGGCGGAACCGGGTCGTTCGGCCACGAACTTTTGAAGACGATAATAGGGCAGGACTTCAAAGAGGTCCGAATCTTCAGCCGGGACGAGCTTAAGCAGGAGCACATGCGGATACAGCTCAACGATCCCAAGGTTAAATTCTATATCGGCGACGTGCGTGACCGTGGCAGCGTGGACCAGGCGATGCAGGGCGTGGACATGGTTTTTCACGCGGCCGCCCTTAAGCAGGTTCCGTCCTGCGAATTTTTCCCGATGCAGGCCGTCATGACGAATATCGTCGGCAGCCACAATGTCGTGGAGTCCGCCATCGCGCACGCCGTCGAAAGCGTGGTCTGCCTGGGTACCGACAAGGCCGTTTATCCGATAAACGCCATGGGCATGACCAAGGCTCTCATGGAGAAGGTCGCCCAGGCCGCCTGCCGCGGCCTTTCGGACAAGGATACCCGCGTTTGCAGTGTCCGGTATGGCAATGTCATGTGTTCGCGCGGTTCCGTCATACCACTGTTCATAAAGCAGATAAAGGGAAAAAAGCCCATAACCGTGACGGACCCTTCCATGACCCGCTTTCTGCTGCCTTTGCCGGACGCGATAAAGCTGGTCCTGTTCGCCTTCAAGCACGCCAGGCAGGGGGATGTATTCGTCAAGAAGGCCCCGGCCTGCACGGTCGGAGACCTGGCCCAGGCGCTGAAGGAACTCTTCAAGTCGGATGTCCCGGTCAAGACCATAGGCGTACGGCACGGGGAGAAGATATTCGAGACCCTGGCGAACATCGAGGAGTTGCGCCGCGCCGAGGATATGGGCGATTACTACAGGGTGGCAATGGACGGGCGCGACCTCAACTACAATAAATACTACACGGAGGGGGACCGGAAGGAAGCTTCTCTTTCGGATTACACCTCACATAACACCCGACAGCTCGGCATCAAGGACATCAAAGAACTCCTCCTTACCCTTCCTGAGATCACCGCGGAGCTGGGGTCCCGGAAAGCCTGACGATGAGGATAGGGATAACGGGGATAGACGGCCTGCTGGGGTGGCACCTGAGGTGTTTCCTCTATTCCAGGAACGATGTTGCCGTCGTCGGGGCTGGACGTGATGCCTTCTCGTCCCCGGAGCGGCTCCGGGAGTTCGCCGCCTCCTGCGACGCCATAGTCCACCTGGCGGGGATGAACCGGGGCCCGGACGCGGAGGTCGCGTCCACCAACGTCGCCCTGACCGAAGCCCTCCTCTCGGCCTGCGCCGCGGCCGGCGCCGCCCCGCATATCGTCTTTTCCTCGTCCACCAGGATATCTTCGGGCACTCCCTACGGCGAATCCAAGAAGAGGTGCTCCGCCCTGATATCGGAATGGGCCGCCCGGCGCGGCGCCAGGTTCACGAACCTCGTTCTCCCGAACGTCTTTGGCGAAGGGGGGAAACCCTTCTACAATTCAGCCGTTTCCACTTTCTGCTATCAGCTGGCCAACGGCCAGGAGCCGAACATAATAGAGGATAACGAGATAGAAATCCTCCACGCGCAGCGTGTCGCGGCCCTGGCGTTCGCCGCGCTGGAACAGGGCAGCTCCGGAGATATTTTCCCGAAGGGCGAGGTTTTCCGGGTGAGCGCCCTCCTGGCCCGTCTTAAAGCCCTGGCGGCGGACTACTCTGAGCAGATATTCCCCGATCTCTCCTCCACGGCGGACCTGGACCTTTTCAATACCTACAGGTCCTATCTCTTCCCGGCCCGGTACCCGGTCAGCATCGCCAAACGCAGCGACGCGAGGGGCTCGGTGATAGAGGCGGTGAAGAGCCGGGTGGGCGGGCAGACCTTCTTTTCCACCACGGCCCTCGGCGTCACGAGGGGGAACCATTACCACGCCCGCAAGATAGAGCGCTTCCTGGTGGTGAAAGGTTCCGCGCTGGTCCGCGTCCGCAAGCTTTTCTCCGGGGAGACGGTGGAGTTCCGGGTCGACGGCGACCATCCGGGCTACATCGACATGCCGGCGCTGCATACCCATAGCGTCACCAACACGGGGGCGGACGAACTTATAACTCTTTTCTGGACCAACGAGATCTTCGATCCCCTGTCCCCCGATACTTATCCTGAGATGGTGTGATCATATGAAAAAGCTGAAAGTGATGACCGTTGTTGGGACCCGCCCCGAACTTATCCGGCTTTCCAGGGTGCTGGCCGTGCTCGACCGCCGCGCCGAACATGTCCTGGTCCATACCGGCCAGAATTACGCCAAAGAGCTGAGCGACGTTTTCTTCGAGGATATGGGGATACGCCGGCCGAAGTATTTCCTTTCCGCCGCCGGCGGGAGCGCGGCCGAGACGATGTCCCGCGTGATCTCCCGCGTCGATCCCGTGCTGGAGAAGGAGAGGCCGGACGCCCTCCTGATACTCGGGGATACCAACAGCGCCCTGGCGGCCATCCCCGCGAAGAGGCGGAGGATCCCGGTCTTCCACATGGAGGCTGGGAACCGCTGTTTCGACCAGCGTGTGCCGGAGGAGATAAACCGGAAGATAGTGGACCACATCAGCGACGTGAATCTCCCTTACAGTTCCATAGCCAGGGAATACCTGCTTCGCGAAGGCCTCCCGCCCGACATGGTCATAAAGACGGGAAGTCCCATGGCCGAGGTCCTTTCTTTCTACGCCGGCAGGATCGAGGCCTCGCAGGCCATGCGGCGCCTTAAATTGACCCAGGGTGGATTCTTCGTAGTCAGCGCCCACAGGGAGGAGAACGTAGACTCCCCGGTCAACCTGCCCAGGCTGGCGCGGATATTGAACAGGCTCGCTTCCGACTACGGCAGGCGCGTAATAGTCTCGACCCATCCCCGCACCAGGCAGCGGTTGGCCAAGTCCGGGCTGAAACTGGACAAGCGGGTGGAACTGCTCAAGCCTCTCTGCTTCTCCGACTATGTCTCTCTCCAGAAGAACGCTTTCGTGGTGCTTTCGGACAGCGGCACCATAACCGAGGAGTCCTCCATACTGGGCTTCCCCGCGGTCAATCTCAGGGAGGCCCATGAACGTCCCGAGGGGATGGAGGAGGCCGCCGTCATTATGACGGGGCTCTCTGCCGAGCGGGTCGGGCAGGCTATCGCGGCCTTGTCCGGGGGGCCGGCCTGGAAGCCGCGCCTGGTGGCGGATTACGACGCTCCGGCCGTCTCGGAGAAGGTTTTCCGCATCATACTCTCATACACCGACTATGTCCGCCGCAATATCTGGCGGGAATACCCGGGCTCCGGGCGCTGACCGTTCCTCATGCGCAGGGTTCTTGTCACCGGGGCTACGGGTTTCATAGGCAGGCCTCTTTGCGGGAAACTGGCCGCAGCCGGCTGGCTGATCCGCGCCGCGGTGCGCTATTCTTCTGACGAAAATACCCTGCCCGCCGGGACCGAGGTTGTCCGTATCCCCGGCGCGGGCCCGGATACCGACTGGCGGGAGGCGCTGCAGGGTGTCGACGACGTGGTGCACCTGGCAGCGCGTGTGCACGTGATGCGCGATAAGGCCGCTGACCCGCTCGCGGCCTACCGGGAGGTCAACGCAGCCGGGACCGCCCGACTGGCGGCGGCAGCAGGCGCCGCCGGAGTCCGCCGTTTCGTTTTCATGAGCACGGTGAAGGTAAACGGCGAAGGCGGCGGGCGCCCGTATCGCGAGATGGACCCTCCCGCGCCCTCGGACCCTTACGGTATCAGCAAAGCCGAGGGAGAGGCAGCCCTGTTCTCCGCGGCAAAAGCCGTCGGGATGGAAGCGGTGGTCCTGCGGCCGCCGCTGGTATACGGACCAGGGGTGAAGGCGAATTTCCTCCGTCTGCTCGGCCTGGCCGCTTCCGGCCTTCCTCTTCCGCTGGGCGGCATACGCAATGAACGCAGCCTTGTCTATCTCGAGAATCTCGTGGACGCGGTCCTCCTCTGCCTCGTAAAGCCGGAAGCCGCCGGAAAGGTCTACCTCGTCAGCGACGGACCCCCGGTCTCAACCACGGAATTGGTCCGCATGATGGCGACCTCGCTGGGCCGCCGTCCCCGGCTCATCCCTCTGCCGGACTTCGCGCGCCGTCTGGCGCGGGCCGCCGGCCTCGGGGACGCGATGGAAAGGGTTTTTGGCTCGCTCACGGTGGACAGTTCCGCCATCCGGTCTGAGCTGGGATGGGTGCCGCCGTTCACGACGGAACAGGGCGTGGCGGATACGGCCGCATGGTACCTCGGAAGGAGGGGGAAGTGAAACGGTTCTTTGACCTTGCTCTGGCCGTTCCCGCGGTGCTGGTCCTCCTGCCGGTCATGTCGCTGATCGCTGTCGCTATAAAGGTTACTTCCAGGGGGCCTGTCCTTTACTGGTCGGACCGGGTCGGTATAGGCAACGCCATATTCAGGATGCCTAAATTCCGTACGATGCGCGTGGATACACCGGCGGTCGCCACCCACCTCCTGAACGACCCGGAGGCTTTCCTGACGCCGGTCGGCGGTTTTCTGCGCAGGACCTCTCTCGACGAGCTCCCCCAGCTTTTCAGCATTCTGCGCGGCGATATGACGCTCGTGGGGCCGAGGCCCGCCCTTTTCAACCAGGACGACCTGGTGGCTTTGAGGACTTCCAAAGGGGTGCACCGCCTTGTCCCTGGCCTGACCGGCTGGGCGCAGGTCAACGGGCGGGACGAACTCCCCATACCCGCTAAGGTCGGCTTCGATGAGTGGTACCTGATCAACAGGTCGCTTTTTCTCGACCTGAAGATACTCCTGATGACGGTGTTCAAGGTGTTCTCCGGGGAGGGAGTGCGCCACTGAGGCTGCGCCGGACCTATTTGATATAATCTATCGGAATGAGAAAGACCGTCCTCAATCAAAAGCACTGGTTCGTTTTTGTGATGGACGCCCTGGCGGTGGCGGTCTCCTACTGGTTCTCATTCCAGCTGCGCTTCGATTTCCATCTCCCGGCTGAACAGGCCGCCAACCTGCTTCATACCCTGCCGTTGCTTATAGCGGCGCGGCTCCTGGCTTTCTATTCATTCGATCTATACCGCGGTATCTGGCGCTACGCCAGTATGGCCGACCTGACCTCCCTTTTCAAGGCGGTCGCGGCGAGCCAGGTGCTTATAGCCGCCATGGTGTTTCTCCTGAACCGCTTCAATTTCCCCCGGTCTATACTGGTGATAGATCCCGTCCTGACCGTTGTGCTTGTAGGCGGGATACGCTTCATTATACGGGCGACGCGAGAATTCCGCTACAGCGGCGACACCAAAGAGTTTCCCAAAGTGCTTATCTTCGGGGCCGGCGACCTGGGCGAGAGCGTATTGCGGGCGCTGAGGCGGGACCGGGTCAACCGCTATCAAGTGGTAGGTTTCCTGGACGATAACCCGGCCAAGTGGAACCGCCGCATACATGGCGTGCCCATCTTCGGCGGCCGCGAAGTCCTGGCCGGGGTCATCAGCAAGAACCTGGTGGATGAAGTCGTTATAGCCGTTAATCATTCCCGCGGCAAGCTTATTGGAGATCTAATCGCCCTCTACAAGGACAGCCACCTGCTCAAGAAAGTGCAGTTCAAGACCGTGCCGACGCTGACGGAATCTCTGGCCCGGTCGTCGCGCGCCGCGAAGAGCCTGCGCAATATCGAGCTGGGTGACCTGCTCAACCGCAAGCCGGTGCGGACCGACATGGAGGCGGTCTCCCGGCTGGTGAAAGGCAAGACCGTGCTGGTCACCGGCGCCGGGGGGACGATAGGCTCCGAGCTTTGCAGGCAGATCCTGCGCTTCCGTCCCAAGACCCTGCTCCTGCTGGAGAACCATAATACCGCTCTTTTCTATATCGACAAGGAGCTCAAGGAACTGGCCGAGAAAGTCCAGATAGTCCCGCTGGCCGGCGACGTTAAGGACCGGACGCTGCTCAATAATGTTTTTAAGACCTACCGTCCCGCGTTGGTGTTCCACGCCGCGGCCCATAAGCATGTTCCTCTGATGGAGGCCAATCCGCAGGAGGCCGTCAAGAATAACACCTTGGCCACCCACCTGCTGGCCGAGACCGCCGCCGCCTACGGCGCGGAGAGGGTCCTTTTTATTTCCACCGACAAGGCCGTGCGGCCTTCCAGTGTGATGGGTACCACTAAGCGGCTCGCGGAGATGGTCTTTTCGTCCATGGGCGGGGCGTCTTCCACCAAGTTCATGGCGGTCCGTTTCGGTAATGTGCTGGGGAGTTCCGGCAGCGCCGTGAACATCTTCAAGGAGCAGATAGCCGCCGGCGGTCCCGTGACGGTCACCCACCCGGATATCACGCGCTACTTCATGACGCAGCAGGAAGCCATACAGCTCATACTGCAGGCTTGCTCCATGGGCAGCGGCGGGGAGATATTCGTGCTCAATATGGGCGAGCCGGTGAAGGTGGTGGACCTGGTCAAGAACCTGATACTGCTGGCGGGCCTGGAGCCGGAGAAGGACATCGCCGTGCGGTTCACCGGTCTTAGACCCGGCGAGAAGATGCACGAGGAACTTTTCCGCCCCGAGGACGTCCGCAGGGACACCGGCCATCCGGACATATTTATGGCGGTGCCGGAAGGGAGCGGTTCTTCCCTCACGAAAGAGCAGGTCATGGAGCTGAGTTCTCTCTGTGAGCTGCCGGAGCCGGAGCCGCTGATGAGGCGGATCAGGGAACTTATCCCCGCCTATTCCGGGACCGCGGGGGACAGGAAGTCCGTCCCGGATAATACCGAAACTTTCTGACCTTCAACGCGCGCCTTCGCGCTTCAGGACCACGGCCACGGTCTTGAAGAGTATCATCACGTCCAGCCAGAGCGTCCAGTTCTTCACATACCAGGCGTCCATTGTGATCCTGAACGCGTAGTCCTGGTTGTTGCGGCCGCTGACCTGCCAGAGTCCGGTTATGCCGGGGGGGAGGGCGTGGATTACGGGGCTCTCTTCCTTTATGTGCTGCCATTCGCGGGGAAGGTAGGGGCGGGGGCCGATGAGGCTCATCTCGCCGCGCAGGACATTGAGTATCTGCGGCAGTTCGTCCAGAGAGGTCCTGCGCAGGAAGCCGCCGAGGCGGGTGATGCGGGGATCGTCGGTAAGCTTCCAGAACTTCTCGTACTCTTCCTTCGCCGCGGGGTCCGTCTCCAGTATGTGCCGGAGGCGCTCCTCGGCGTCGGGGAGCATGGTGCGGAACTTGTAGCAGCCGAACTCGCGGGCGTTCCCGCCCAGGCGGTTCTGGCGGAGTATGGCGGGGCCTTTGGAGTCCAGCCGGACCAGGAGCGCGATGAACGCCATGAGCGGCAGGAACACGACGGAGATCAGCACGCCCGCCGCGTAGTCGACGGCCCGCTTCGCGCCGTAGATCAGCGGGTTGGCCAGGTTGTTCTTCACCTCTATCATCATCGTCCGATCGCGGAAGAAGTGGCGTATCTCCGTGCCGGAGACCGCTATGCCGCCCAGGTCGGGGACGATAAGGGTGTTCTCGGCCTTGTGCTGAATGTGGTTGATGAGGTCCGTTAGCCGCTCGCGGGGAAGCTCCGGCTTGGCGATGATGACATCGTGTATGCCGCCGGCGCGGATATAACGCTCGATATTGTCTATGCCGCGATGTACCGCGCAGCATTCCAGTTCTTCCGGTCCTTCGTCGTCTATGAAGGAGACTACTTCGTAGCCGAGGTTGGGTTCGTTGACGACGGCTTCCCTGGCCTTGAGGGCCGCCTCGCCGGAACCGACGATGAGTACCTTGCGCTTCATGAGCCCCAGCCGGTAAAGCAGTTTTTTGACCGCGGGCCGTACAAAGGGGAAAAGCATGAAGGAGATGGCTCCCATGGTCAGTACCAGCACGCGGGAGAAGTCCGGGCCTTTCTTGCTTATGAACAGTACGGTGAAGACGGCGACGAGGGCGAAGAACGAGGACTTCCACAGGAACTTCACCTCGTCCCAGAGGGCGAAGCGGCGGGAATAGCCCTCCTCATAGACAAAGAAGAACAGCCAGAAAAGGAAGATCCACCAGTAGGCCGTGATGTTCTCGGAGAAGGCCGGTATGACCTTTATGAACCGGGGGAGGAGATGGATGCGAAGGGCCAGGGCCAGGTAGAAGACCGCGACAAGGGACGCCGCGTCCGCCAGGAAGAGCAGCAGGACGCCTAAACGGTTATTGAGCCTGGCGGGGGCGAACATAGCGGTGTCATTATACAATTTGTGCGGTTTTAACGCCGACAAGAACGGCGGTCACGGCGCGCGTGGGGGGGTATTTGCTATGATGGGTTATGTAGGGTGGGCGGCGTATTCAGATGCTTGCCATAAGACTTTTCATTAACCGGGTGAAACATTTCCTCCTGCGCTGGTTCACCCCGGTCTCCTTCCTGACGGCCGATTGTCCCAAGTACGGCCTCAGGTTCAGGTTCCACATACACGATATAATCGGCCGGGATATCTATTACAAGTACGGCGTCTATTACGAGGACTTCCTGACGCAGTTCCTCCTGGGAAGGCTCGGGCTTAAGGACGAAGACCTGGTCCTGGACATCGGGGCGAGTATCGGGTGGTTCTCGCTGGTCCTCTCAACCGGCGCCCGGCCCAGGGTCTACGCTTTCGAGCCTTCACCGCAGACTTACCGGCTGCTTGCCGAGAACATCCTCCTCAATGACAAGGGAAATGTCATTCCCGTCAACATGGCGGTCGACGAGAGCGGGGGACGTAGGCCGTTATTCCTCTATAAGGACTGCAACCAGGGCCGGCATTCCCTGATAAAGGCCCCCAAGCATATCTCCAGTGTGGAAGTGTCCTCCGTCTCTCTCGACGATTTTATCTCGCGCAATGCGCTGGAGGGGAAGGCGGTCAAATTGCTCAAGATCGATACCGAGGGCGGTGAGCTCAGGATACTCAAAGGCGCCGAAAGGACATTGCCGCGCGTCGCGAACATTCTTTCCGAATTTACGCCCGCCCTTGTGGGCCGCGGCGGAGGTGCCCCCGCGGAGTACGCGGAGATACTCGGCAGGCATGGTTTTAAAGGATACGAGGTCTCCGCTCAGGGGACTTTGTCCGAGGCGGATTTTAGCCGCATCCTGGCCGCTCCGGCCAAGGCCTACAACATCTTCTGGACCAAGGACTGACTTGGCGCTAATAGGGGCCGGAGGCGGAGGATGCCTCCGCCTCTTTGAGTTTTTTGATGAAGTCCTGGAAAACCCCGCATACTCGAGCGCGAAAAGCGGGATCGGACCCGCCGCCCGGGCGCTGGCCCTCAACGAGGATCGCTCCTTCCGATTCCGGGGTCTTGAAATGCCTGTCGAGATCGGCCAGGAAACGCGCGTACCATTTAGGGGGGAACCCGGCCTTGAGTTTCGGGATCCCGGATTCGCAGCGCGTTCGCAGTTCCGGATAGTTGGAGAGGAGGTCGAAGATATAATAGAGGTCTTTCCCTTTCTTTCCGGGGTCGGCGCGTTCGACGAAGCTCAGCCCCTTCTGGAAACTTCTATCTCCACGCCGTCCTTCTCCAACTCGTATATCGTTTCGGACAGGGCTTTCGCTCCTGGGCGGTCCGGGGGCGTCGCGCCGCGGCTTTGCGCGGCTCCACCGAGGATCTTCCCAAGGGACGGCCGGGTCCCGGACGAAAGATCGGGGGGTACGGTGATATCGATGTCCTTGGTCCCTAAAGGCGGCTGTTCAGGCCGTGCCGTCCCGAGATACCTGTGATAGACGAACGGTACCCAGCCTCCCGAGATCACTATGTCCGGCAGATAAGGCTTGAGCGTCTCAAGAGCCAGAAGGAAACCGTCCTCGTTCTTAGAAGCCATCGGCCGCCCCCGGACGCCACTTCGGCGCCAGTCGTTTCCTGAAGAGATGGTCCGCCTGCTCCCCGCCCCGGAGCGGGTAGAGCTTTAGATCCAGGTAGAGCTGCACATCCGATACGACGGGAAACCCTTCTATTTCCCGGGACCCATGGCGCCCGCTCACCCGATAATAAGGATCCGCCAGGACGAAATTGCATTCGCCAGGGTCCGCCTCCTCAAGCCGCAGTTCCCTTTTCCAGTCCCCGATGCTGGCCGGGAGGCCGTCCGAATAGACATGAACCTCGTTGAACCGGGCGTAAGGGGCCGCGAGCGAAGCGCCGGCCTGAAATGAAAGCAACCCTTTGTGTTCCCGGAGCGATCCGGACTTTTTAAGAGCCTTCATAACGTCCTCGACGGAACCTGCCGGGAGGCGGAACCGGTACTGCTCCCGCTTCCGCTGGCGGTAGAACTCGACCCAGTCCTGGAGAATGTCCTGCGGCCGGAATAGTCTGAGCTTGCGGTTTTTCGCGCGGACGGCATAGCGCAGGTCCTCGAGCCTGTGGCAGATCTGGCTCACCCAGCCCGCGCTGACGCCCGCTTTCGCCGCGATCTCATTGTTGCCCCAATCCCGTTCCGGGGCGTCCATCATGACGCGCAGCACAAGGGACGATTTGTCCGAAAAAGGGCTGTTGACCTCGCGGAAGCCCCGGGGGGGGCTTCCGCTGGAACGGTGGTCGATACTGATACCCGGAGCCTCGATCCAGGCATTGCCCGCAAGGTCCACGAAAGATATTCTCTCGTTGCGCAGAAGTTCCTGCCGCCGGGGGCTCAAGGACGGCGCGGCCAGAAGAGGTATTTCCTTTTTCCCCTGCGCGATGGCTTTCAGGCTCCGGACTTTTTCGTTGAAATGGACGCTGGAGCGGCTCAGGATTACTTCTCCTGAGAATATGTTCTGACCGAGCCTGAGTTCGAAATTACCCCCGGCGGCGTGATCGTTAAAACGCCATGACAAAACGGTCTGGCTGAAAAGTTGAGCCAGGTGTTCCTTTAGATGGTTTTCAATGAAATCCGGTTTTTTCATTTTCTTAGAAATACTTAGTTTGGTGTATACCAAATTTATAGCAGATGAGATATTCCTTGTCAATGGTATTCAAGGTGTTCGAGGGGGATTTAAAGGGTGTTCATGCGGAGCTTCCCGGGGAAGGGCCGGAGTCGATTAAAGAGGTCATCCTGGGGACCGGGTTCGACCTGTTCCGTGATTCGGTGGCGGAGTACCTGGCACCGGAGGCGGCCGGCTGGGCCGCTTTTGTGAAAAACCCCATGGCCCGGGCGCATGTGCTGGCCCGCCTTGCCGCGCTTTTGCCTTAATGCCGTGCCGGGATGTTGTTGCGGATTATCATAATATTTGGCATAATATATGCGGATTATGATGAATAATAACTATCCGAGAACCCTTTCTCTACCGGAACTGATCGGGAAGTCCAGCCATTTCTTGTTTGGTCCCCGTTCGATCGGCAAAACGTATCTTATACATCAACAGTTGCCTGACGCAAAGCTCTATGACCTTCTGGACTCCGACACCTTCAGCCGTTTAGCCAGGCGCCCCAAAATACTGGAGGAAGAACTTGGCGACCCCGGCCGGATAGTGGTGATCGACGAGATCCAGAAGCTTCCCGTTTTGCTGGACGAGGTCCACAGGCTGATCGAGACCAGGAACGCGCGTTTCCTTCTGACCGGCAGCAGCGCGCGCAAGTTGAGACGCGGCGGCGTTAATCTGCTGGGCGGCCGGGCCCGCCAGGCGCGGTTGTATCCGCTATGTTCGACCGAGATCCCGGAATTCGACCTTTTAACCTATCTTAACCGCGGCGGTATTCCGCGCATACTGCCCCGCGAGGATTACATTGACGAATTGCGCGGTTATTGCGACCTCTACCTGCGGGAAGAGGTCACCGCCGAGGCCCTGGTGAGGAACATTTCCCAATTCGCCCGCTTCCTGGACGTTATGGCGCTGCAGAACGGGGAGGAACTTAATTACGAAGGGATAGCCGGGGATTGCGGCGTTCCCGCCCGTACACTGCACAATTATGTGCAGATACTGGAGGAAACGCTCGTGGGCTTTCCGGTGCATTCCTTCCGGGCCACTAAAAAGCGCAAAGCGATAGCGCGTTCCAAGTTCTTTCTTTTCGACGTGGGAGTGGTCAATGTCATGGCGCAGCGGGGGGTGATCGCCCCGCGCAGCGAGTTGTTCGGCAAATGTTTCGAGCATTTTCTCTTTATGGAACTGCGGGCGTATCTGGGCTACCGCCGCCGCGACGCCGCGTTGCAGTACTGGCGGAGCACCGCCGGTTTCGAGGTCGATTGCGTGCTGGGCGACCTCCTGGCCCTGGAATTCAAGTCGAGCGATATGGTGACGGAACGCCACTTGCGCGGGCTTAAAGCCCTCCGGGAGGAGGGGCTTGTGAGAGATTATGCCGTTGTTTCACTGGACCCGGAACCGCGTCGCGTGGACGGGATAAACATATACCCGTGGCGTAAATTCCTCGCGGACCTGTGGGCGGACAGGCTGTTGCCCTAACGCCGCGCCGGACCTCGCGCCGGTTTTCCGGCCACCGCCCGGTTTTTGCTATAATAAGACTCATTAGAGACGTTTTTTGACTGATTTTGCGGTCAATTCCCAGTGACAAAAGGAGATACATAAATGGCTGTCAAGGTAGGCATCAACGGTTTCGGACGCATAGGTCGGCTGGTGGCGCGCGCTATACTCGCCCGCAAGGCCGGGGATATCCAGCTGGTGGCGGTAAACGATCTTACCGACTCCAGGACCAACGCGCACCTGCTCAAATACGACTCGGTGCACGGCCGCCTGGACAACGAGATAAAGGCCACCGCCGACGACGAGATCTCCGTGGACGGGAAGAAGATAAAGGTCTTCAAGGAAAAGGACCCGTCCGCCATTCCGTGGAAGGGCCTGGGCGTGGACATAGTGGTGGAGGCCACCGGCCTGTTCACCATCAAGAAGGACGGCGTCAACAAGAAGGGCAAGGAAGTAAAGGGCGCCGAGAACCATATCACCAAGGGCGGGGCGAAGAAGGTCATCATTTCGGCCCCGGCGCAGGGCGAGGACATCACCATAGTGCTGGGCGTCAACGAGGGGAAATACGATCCGAAGAACCATCATGTGGTCTCCAACGCCTCCTGCACCACCAACTGCCTGGCGCCTTTCGCCAAGGTGCTCCAGGACAACTGGGGCATAGAGAAGGGCCTGATGACCACGATACACGCCTACACCAACGATCAGAAGATCCATGATATGGCGCACAGCGACCTGCGCCGGGCCCGCGCGGCCGCGGTCAGCATGATCCCGACCTCGACGGGCGCGGCCAAGGCCATCGCCCTGGTCATGCCCGAGCTCAAGGGCAAGCTCGACGGTTTCGCCATACGCGTGCCCACCCCCAACGTCTCCGTCGTGGACCTGACCGTGCAGCTGGCCAGGCCGGCCACCGCCGAGGAGATCAACGCGGCGATCAAGAAGGCGGCCGAGGGCCCGATGAAGGGCATCATGGATTACGTCGAGGAGCCGCTGGTCAGCATAGACTTCAACCACTCGCCCGCCAGCTCCAGCGTGGACGCGCAGAGCACCAAGGTCATCGGCGGCAACTTCGCCAAGGTCCTGGCCTGGTACGACAATGAGTGGGGCTATTCCAACCGCGTGGTCGACCTCATCGACTACATGGTGAAGAAAGGCCTCTAAGAGTTTCATCCGGGAGTCGGGTGGCGCCTCACGGCGCGCGGACCCTAAGACCCCCGGGCAGAGCAGTAAACGGCCGATCGGCGGGGGACACCATGCTGCATGGTGTCCCAGTACCGCCTGCCCCCGGGCCGGCCGCGCAAGGAGCAACACCATGGCCAGGAAGAAAGTGCTTATCATGGGAGCCGCCGGCCGCGACTTCCATAACTTCAATGTATACTACCGCGACAACCCGGACTACGAGGTCGTCGCCTTCACCGCCTACCAGATACCCAATATCGCCGGGCGCAAGTATCCCAGGGAACTCTCCGGGAAACTCTACCCCAACGGCATTCCGATATACGAAGAGAAGGACATGCCTGAGTTGATAAAGAAGTTCAAAGTGGACGAGGTGGTCTTCGCCTATTCCGACGTGAGTTTCAATACCGTCATGGCGAAGGGCTCGCTGGCCCTGGCCTGCGGCGCCGACTTCAAACTGCTCTCGGGCGACCATACCTATATCAAGTCGAAGAAGCCCGTCATCGCGGTCTGCGCGGTGCGCACCGGCTGCGGCAAGAGCCAGACGACGCGCGCGATAGCCGGCATGCTCAAGAAGATGGGCAAGAAGGTGGTGGCGATACGCCATCCCATGCCCTACGGCGACCTGGTGGCCCAGACCTGCCAGCGCTACGCCTCGCTGGAGGACCTGGTCAAGCACAAGTGCACCATCGAGGAGATGGAGGAGTACGAGCCGCACATAGCCGAGGGCGTGATAGTCTACGCCGGCGTGGACTACGGCGTGATCCTGGCCGAGGCCGAGAAGGAGGCCGACGTGATACTCTGGGACGGCGGCAATAACGACCTGCCGTTCTATACCCCGGACCTGCACGTGGTGGTGACCGACCCGCTGCGGGCCGGCCACGAGGCGACGTTCTACCCCGGCGCCACCAACCTGCGCCAGGCCGACGTGGTCATCATCAACAAGGTGGACACCGCCGAGCCCGACGCCGTCGAGGACGTCAAGGACAATATCAAGGCGATGAACCCGAAGGCGAAGATCATCGAGGCCGAGAGCCCCGTCGGCGTGGTCGGCGGCGAGAAGATCAAGAACAAGAAGGTGCTGGTCGTAGAGGACGGCCCGACGCTGACCCACGGCGAGATGGACTACGGGGCGGGCTACGTGGCCGCCAAGCAGTACGGCGCCAAGGAGATAGTCGATCCCCGCGCCTACGCGGTGGGCACGATAAAGAAGGTCTACGAGAACTTCCGCCAGCTTGAGGACATACTGCCGGCGATGGGCTACGGCGACGAGCAGATGGCCGAGCTCAAGGACAGCATCAACGCCGTCCCCGCCGACCTGGTGATAGTGGGCACGCCGATAGACCTGGCGGCGCACCTGAAGTTCAATAAGCCGTCCGTGCGCGTGACCTACTCCCTCCGGGAGAGGACGCAGCCGGGCCTGCAGTCGCTGCTGGAGAAGATGCTGAAGAAGTGATATAGTTACCGGCGCCCGCCGCGAGCGGGCGCCGGACAATTTCGGGAGCGGGAGGAATATGGCGACTACGGTTCTCAAACTGGCCAAGGTCCAGGACATGGACCTTAAGGACAAGGCCGTGCTGATGCGGGTGGACTACAATGTCCCGATAAAGGAAGGCGTCATCAAGGACGATACCCGCATCCGCGAAACGCTCAAAACGCTCAAACTCCTGCTCGACAATAACTGCAAGGTCGTTCTGATGGCCCATATGGGCCGCCCCAAGGGGAAGGTGGACCCCAAGTACACGCTGGCGCCGGTGGCGCCCGCTCTTGAGAAGCTGGCCGGGGTCAAGGTGCGTTTCGCGCCGGACTGCGTCGGCCCCGAGGCGGAGAAGGTCGTCAAGGCCGCCGGGAACGGCGAGATAGTGCTGCTGGAGAACCTGCGCTATCATCCCGAGGAGGAGAAGAACGACGAGGCTTTCGCCAAAAAGCTCTCCGTGCACGGAGAGTTCTTCGTGCAGGAGGCCTTCGGCGCGCTGCACCGCGCGCACGCCTCCACCGCCGCGGTGACCAGGTTCCTGCCCGGCGCCATCGGTCTGCTGGTGCAGAAGGAACTGGAGTACCTCGACAAGGCGATGTCCAACCCGGCGCGGCCTTTCGTCGCCGTGATCGGCGGGGCCAAGGTGTCGGACAAGCTGCCGGTGCTCTACAGCCTTATCGAGAAGGTGGATACGCTGATAATCGGCGGCGGCATGGCGTATACCTTCCTGGCCGCGCAGAACACCAATATCGGCAAGTCGCTGCTGGAGGCCGACAAGGTGGAGGAGGCCAAGCAGATCATCCTCAAGGCCTTCAAGAACAACGTGGAACTGCTGCTGCCGGCGGACCATATCGTGGTGAAGGAGATAAAGCCGGAGGCGCCCAAAGAAGTGACGCAGTCGATGGCCGTCGGCGACGGCTGGATCGGGGTCGACATCGGCCCGCGCACGGAACTGCTTTTCGCCGAGAAGGTGAAGGGAGCCAAAACGGTTTTCTGGAACGGGCCCGTCGGCATTTTCGAGATGGCGCCGTTCTCGAGCGGCAGCGTGGCGCTGGCCAACGCGATGGCCGAGGCCACCAAGGCGGGCGCGACGACGATACTGGGCGGCGGGGACACGCTCTCCGTGCTCAAGACGGCCAAAGTGCCGGGCGAGAAGATGTCGCATTGCTCCACGGGCGGCGGCGCGTCGCTGGAGTTCGTAGAGGGGAAGGCGCTGCCCGGGCTGGTGGCGCTGTCCAAGTGATCTTTTAGGAGACTGAAAATGTACACACTGATAACCGTACTGCACGTGATACTGGCGTTCCTGCTGATAATCGTCATAGTGGTGTTCCAGAGCAGCAAGGGTTCCGCGCTGGCGATGTTCGGCGGCGGCGGCGACGCGCTGTTCTCTTCGGGCAGCGGGACGACGTTCATCAAGAAGTTCACGATGTGGCTGGCGGTGGCCTTCGCGGCGACCTCGATCATGCTGACGGTGTTCTCCAACGCGGAGCGGCGCCGGTCGGTGGTGTTCGAGAACCCCATGGGGCAGCCGCAGCAGGCGGCTCCGGCCAAGCCGGCCCCCGCGCAGCCCGCCCAGGCGCCCGCCGGGAAGTAACTGGCGGGGCAGGCCCCGGATTTTATAGAATTCAGGGGTCGTCCGTTCTTTATATACGCGCGGGTGGTGGAACTGGTAGACACGCACGTTTGAGGGGCGTGTGCTTAACGGCTTGCGGGTTCGAGTCCCGCCCCGCGCAGTAGTTTTCCTGAGAGGGAGGGTTTTAACGGCCCTCCCTCTTTTTTTAAGATAAGAGGACAGGAATACTTATTCCGGGTGCTGCCGGGGCATCACTACGCAAAGACGCGCTCATACACCGTACTCGCGCTCCGGCCTCGGCCCTCGCGCTCGTATGCGCCTCCGCTCCGCGAGAAGCAAAGCACCGTCAGCTGCGGCGCATACTCCGTAAGCTCGGGCCTTCGGACGGCTTTGCTTAAGTGATGCCCCGCCATCCCCCGGCTGTCCCCTGATAAACAAAAACATGCTGGATAAATTTCCTCTTAAAACTCTGGAAGAGATAGCCGCTAAGGCCGGGACGCCGGTGTATGTGTATTCGGCGGATGTTCTGCTGAGGCAGGTGCGGGCGTACAGGAAGGCTTTCCCGGAGGCGCTGATCTGCTACGCGATGAAGGCCAATTCGTCGGGGGCGCTGTGCCGGCTGCTGGCCCGTGAGGGCCTGGGCGCGGACGTGGTGTCCGGGGGGGAGCTGTTCCGGGCGTTGCGGGCGGGTTTCAGGGCCGACAGGATCGTTTTTTCGGGGGTGGGGAAGACGGCGGCCGAGCTGGACCTGGCGCTGTCCCGGAAGGTCCTGCTGATCAATGTGGAGTCGGCGCAGGAGCTGGACGCGCTGGAGGCGGCAGCCCGCCGCCGCGGCGTCATGGCGCGCGTGTCGGTGCGGATAAATCCGGATATAGACCCTAAGACCCACAAGTTCATAAGCACCGGCAGATCCGGCACCAAGTTCGGCGTCTCTTTCGCGGAGGCGGAGATCATGTTCCGCCGCGCGGCGGCCTCGGAGTGGCTCTTTCCGTCGGGCGCGCATATGCATCTCGGTTCCCAGATACATTCGGCCGCCCCCTACCGGCAGGCCGCGGCGGCCATGTCCGCTTTTGTAAAGCGGCTGGCGGCCGCGGGGATAAAACTTTCCTATGTGGACATGGGCGGCGGCTGGGGCGCGCGCGAGGGGGCCGAGATGGCCCCGCCGGCGGCGCTGGCCCGGGCGCTGGCGCCCGCGGCGGCCCTGGACGGCGCCACGCTCGTGATAGAGCCCGGGCGGTCCATAGCCGCGCCGGCCGGCCTGCTGCTCGCCCGGGTGCTTTATACCAAGAAGAGCGGGCGTAAGGATTTCCTGGTGGTCGACGCGGCGATGAACGACCTGATGCGGCCTGCCTTTTATGGCTCGCGGCACCCGATAGTCCCCTTGCGGCCCCGCAGGGGGTCCGCGGGCAGGTTCGAGGTGGTCGGGCCGGTATGCGAGAGCGGCGATTTCATCGGCACGGACGTTCGCCTGCCGCGGCCGGAGCCGGGCGACCTGCTGGCGGTCCTGTCGGCGGGGGCCTACGGCATGTCGATGAGCTCCAACTACAATTCCCGGCCGCGCGCGGCCGAGGTCCTGGTCGCCGGCCGTTCCTGGAAGGTCGTGCGCCGGCGGGAGACGGATTTAGACCTGGTCAGGCAAGAATGTTAGAATATACCCTCCGATGAACGAATTCGTCGCGCTTTTCGCCGCCCTCTTCTTCCTGCTGCTCAACGCTTTCTTCGTGCTGGCCGAGTTCGCCATAGTCAAGGTGCGCTTCACGCGGCTGGAGGAGCTGGCAGCCAAAGGCAATCTTACCGCCAAAACCGCCAAGGAGATAGTCTCGCAGCTGGAGGCCTACCTCTCGACGGCGCAGCTGGGCATCACCATCGCCAGCCTGGGCCTGGGCTGGGTAGGCGAGCCGGCCATCGCGCACGTGGTCACGCCGCTGCTGAACTGGTTCGCTATCCCAGCGACTTCCGCGCTGACCCATTCCATCTCCCTGGCGGTGGGCTTCACCATCATCACCGGTCTGCACGTGGTGGTGGGCGAACTGGTGCCCAAGAACATGGCCATACGGATGCCCGAGACCGCGGCTCTGGCCGTGGCCTATCCTTTCAAGTTCTTCCATACGGTCATGTTCGTGCCGATGTGGATACTCAACGAGACGGCTAATTCGATCCTCAGGGCGCTGCGCGTGAAGGCGAAAGAGAGCGAGGGCGTTCATTCCGACGAGGAACTGCGCATGATCCTGGGCCAGTCCCAGGAGCACGGGCGCATCTCGCTGGGCAGGCTGATGATGTTCGAGAATCTCTTCGATTTCGGCAAGACGCTGGTCAAAGAGGTCATGACGCCGCGCAGCGCCATCTGCTACCTGGCCATGGAGCGGCCCTGGAAGGAGAACCTGGCGCTGGTCAAGGAGAAGAAGTTCTCTCGCTACCCGCTGGCGAAGACCTCGCTCGACGATATAGACGGCTTCGTCCACTTCAAGGACATCGCGATGGCGGAGCTGCGCTGCGACCTCTCGCAGGCCCCGTCGGAGCTGACGGCTTTCCGCCGCGACCTCAACTATATCCCCGAGGAGATGAACGTGGAGCGCGCGCTGCGCGAGTTCCAGGAGAAGCGCATGCACATGGCGCTGGTGAAGAACTCCAGGGGCGAGCTGACGGGGCTGCTGACGATGGAGGACATCGTGGAGGAGCTCACCGGCGAGATACGCGACGAGTTCGAGCAGCCGCCCAAGCTGTTCCTGAGCAATATCCTCTACCGCGGGGGCTGCGTGATGGACCTGCAGGAGGGGGAGCGGTTCGACGCGATAAAGGCGGTGCTCGACGCCGCGCATAAGGCGCAGCCGGTCTTCAACAAGGACGAGGCTCTCAAGGCGGTCATCAAGCGCGAGAAGAACTTCTCCACGGCGCTGGGCCACCAGGTGGCTTTCCCGCACGCGCGCCTGGAGTCGCTGACCAAGCCGATGCTGGCGGTGGGGCGGTCGAAGCAGGGCATTTTCTTCCCGTCGCCCGACAATCAGCCGGTGCGGGTGCTCTTCCTGATCCTGACGCCGTTCAACGAGCCGACGCTGCAGCTCAATATCCTCTCGCAGCTTTCCTACCTTATCTCCAACCTGACGCTGCGCAAGCGGCTGCTGGGGGCTTCCACGCCCGACCAGCTCTTCGACATCATCAAGGCCTTCGAGAACAAGATCCTGAAATAGCAGGTATTCGGGGACACAATACCTATTTCGGCCGAAATAGGTATTGTGTCCCCGAATTATTGATTGAAAAACAAACGATTTTGTCGGGTTTTATCGGCCGTCAAAATTGGTATTGTGTCCCCAGTTCTCAAGCTGGGTGAGGGCCGGGGAGTCGATCCCGGCCGGCTCCGGAGTCCTGACCGGGGCCGGTGCGGGCGCGAAGATGGCGTCGGCCAGTTCCGCTTTTCGGGCGTAGAGGAGGTCGCCGGGGCAGCTGCTGGGGCCCAGGTCGCGGTGGCCGAAGAATTGCGCCGCGGGTATGGCGTAGTTCCCGGCCAGCCAGGCGGCGATCACGGTCAGGGACTTGAGGGACCCGAATTCCGGGACGTCCGAGGCGGGAGGGTGGTAGTTCCCCATTATCGAGATGCCGATATTGTCCGCGTTCTGGTACAGGACATGCGCCCCGACGGCGCCGAAGGGCCTGCCCTCGAAGATGGTGCCGAAAGGGTCCAGCACGAAGTGGTAGCCGATGTCGTTCCATTTCTTGCCGTTCTGGTGGTAATCCTGGATGAAGCGCACTTCCTCGTACGCGGCTTCGACCGTCGCGGGCTTGCGGCCGGCGGTATGGTGGAAGGTTATCCTCGCCGGGCGCTGGGCCTCGTAGGGCTCCTTGGGCGGCGCGGCTTTCCAGTCCTGGCGGCGCACTATCGGGAAAGGGAGGCCCGCCGGGAGGTAGATTGAGGGGTCGCGCGGCGGGACCGAGCCCGTTACGTCGGGGCCGTCGCCGGTGCGCGACGCGGACAGCGGCTCCACCTCGTATACGACGAAGGAGTGGTCCCTGGCGACGCCTTTATTGACGGCCCTGAGGCGCAGCGGCTCGCGGGAGGCCTCCGGCAGGGAGAAGCGGGCCCAGAACCTGCCGTCGGGGAACCTCCGTACCGTGTCGGGGCTGAACTTGTCGGAGGTGCCGAAGAAAAGGAACTTGCTTCCGACCGACAGCTGCAGTTCCAGGCTGTCCTCAGGCATCTCGCCCTGGACCATGACCTGGTCGTAGGGAGCGGCGGGCTCCCGCGAAAATCCGGTATCGAAGACGACGGCGCCGGCCTTTTCGGCGGCCGATATCCGCGTCGTTATGGGGTAGGGTCTGGAGAATACGGCCAGCTCTTCGGAGGCGAAAGCGGGACGGGCGGCGGAAATGAGAATCAGCAGGGCGGCGAGGGACAGGAAGCGGTTCGTGTTTCTCATGAATCTATTATATAGGATGGCGCCGCCGGCGGGAGTGAAATAGGTCCCAGGGCGGGGATAGGTCTTTGGACCCAGTCCCGGAGCCCTTCAAGCCGGGGATTTGCTATCATAGTCCGGTCCCGGCCTTTCGAGGACCCTAGTCCATGACCCTTCTGCGATCCATACTGCGCCCCGAGACCCTGGTCTACCTTTACGCCCTCTCCATCCCGATCTCCATATCGGCTTCGGCGGTGGCCATGATGGGGCTGCTCCTGCTCTTTTTCTATCGGTATGCCCGCTCCAGGGATAATGGCCTCGTGCCCGGGGATTTCCTGTTCTTCGCGGCGCTCTTCGCCTGGCAGACCCTGGCGGCGCTGGCCAACGGGTTCTGGGGGCAGTTCGGCAGGAGCCTGTGGGACAAGACACCCTACTTCACCGTGGGAAGCCTGAAACTGGACCGGGCGGTCCTGACACGCGTGCTGTGGGTACTTTTCTGGACCAACCTCGCCGTCATAGCCTACGGACTCCTGCAACGCTACGCCGGCTTCCCCGTGATCTACCGGGATATGTTCTCGGTGGACCGGTTCAGGGGCTTTGCCAGCCACCCGCTGCGCTATTGCGGCTATCTTTCCACCGTGGGACTGATGGCGCTTTCAGCCGGCCTCTTCTATTCCCGCAGGGCTTATTTCTTCTTCGCGGGCATATCGGTCGGCGTTCTTCTGACCGGCTCCCGCACCTACCTGATCAGCTACCTGCTCGCCTGCGGCGCCCTGGCGTTCCTTAAGTCGCGCGCGGCTTTCGCCCGACTTCTGGCGGCGGCCGCCGCCGGGGTGGTCGTGGTAATGCTGGCCTATCCGCCGCTGATGAGCAGGGTGGGAGGAACTTTCGCGATGGGCCATCACCAGCTCCGGTTCCATATCTGGAGCGTGGCACTTAAAGCTTACGGAGAGAACCCTGTTTTCGGGCTGGGGCCGCGAAAGCTTCCGGAATACATGGAGCCTTACAAGGCTTCCGGCTATACCGACGTCTCCTCCCACGCTCATAATGTGTATCTGAACGCCGCCGCGGAGGAAGGGACGCCCGGGCTGCTCCTCATCCTGTTCGTATTCGGGTATTTCCTGCGCAAATATTTCCTGGCGGCCCGCGACGAGACCGAGCCGGTGGCCAAAGTCTACGCCGCCGGTCTTTTCGCCGCTCTGGTGAACCTTTCGATATCGGGGATATTCGAATCCCATTTCTACACTTTCATTACCTGGTCGCTGATGACCTTCCTGATGGGGCTCTACGAAGCGTCGGGACGGAAGACGGCGGGGCTCAGGCCTTAACGGCGGAGAGGAAGACCTGTTCGGTGAGGCCGGCGAAGAGGCCGCGGCTGAATTTTTCGGCCGCGGCCTTCCTGTTGGCGCGGCCGGCGCTTTCGCGCAGGGAGGGATCGGCCAGCAGGGGGTCCAGCAGCTCCGCCAGGCGGGCGGCGTTCTCCGGGGGGAACAGCCATTCCGCGCCGAGCATCTCGGGTATGCCGCCGACAGCGGCGGCCGCGGCCGGGCGGCCGCAGGCCATCCATTCCAGCAGAGCGCGGGAGACCGCTTCGCTGCCCGTGGAGGCGACGACGCCGATATGGCAGGAGTTTATGAAGGCGAAAGGGTCGGGGACCTGGCCGGGAAATTCCACGGACGCGGCTATCCCCAGGTCCTCGGCGAGGGCGAAGAGTTCGCCGCGGGTCAGGTTGGCGTCCTTGCCGGCGCAGATGAAACGGGTCCCCGGGTATTTTTCAAGCAGGCGGGCGGCGGCCTTGAAAAGGACGGCGTGGCCTTTGACGGGGTCGAGGCGGCCCAGCAGGCCGACGCGCAGCGGACCTTCGGCCGGGGGCGGGACGAATTCCGGCGTTTCTATCCCCTGCGGCACGACCGAGATCCTGTCCTCCGGGACGCCGGAGTAGGACCTCTTTACGGCCCCGGAGGCCGCTATGAAGGCGGCCACGGGCCGGGAGGAGAGGCCGGCCGAGGAGGGCGAGGCGTCGGACTTGGAGCGTATTATGGCCGGGCGGCCGCCGCGCCCCAGCGCGCAGAGCGCGGCCAGCGTCTGGGTGCGGCCGGTGTGGGCGCAGAAGACGTCGAAGCCTTCGCGGGCGAGGAAAGAGCGCAGGCGCAGCACCAGCGCCGGGGTCAGCGGTCGCTTGCGGTCGGTTATCGGGAAGAAGGGGAATCCTTCTTCGACGGCGGCGGCGTGGGAGCGGCTGCCCGGCGCGGCGGCCAGGGTGACGGCGTGGCCCCTGTCGCGCAGCGCGCGGGCCTGTTCCAGCGCGTAGGCGGCCAGGGCGCTGTACCAGGGGATGTCAATCGCGGAAAGTATCTTCAAAGGCCCTTTCATAGGCTCGCAGCGTCTTTTCCGCCATCCGGGGCGAGGAGAGGTCCAGCCTGCGCCTCAGCCCGCTTTCCACCAGTCTTTCCCTCAGTCCTTTGTCCTCTATGAGGCGCAGCTGCGCCGCGGCCAGTTCTTCCGGGTCGCCGGGCGGGACCAGCAGGCCGTTGTCGCCGTCGGTCACCGCGTCGGGTATGCCGCCGGCGCGGGTGGCGACTATGGCCGCCCTGGCGTTCATCGCCTCGATGAGGACGCTGCCGAAGCCCTCCTCCCTGGAGGGCAGGACGAAGATGTCCAGCGCGGCGAGCATCTCGTAGGGGCGGGGATAATGGCCGGTAAGGTGGAAATTGGACTCGATGCCGAGCTTCCTGAGCAGGCGGCGCACCTGGCCTTCGAGCGGGCCCTTGCCGGCCAGCAGGTAATGGGCCTCCGGATGCTTCCGGATCACCGTTTCCGCGGCGTGGAGAAGCGTCACGGGGTCCTTGCAGTCCTCGAGGGCGATAAGGGAGCCGAGCCAGACGGTGTCGGAGGGGAGGTCGAACTTGAGGGCGAGTTCGCGCTTGGCGCTGAGGCGGTACTGGTCGTACTCCTCCTCCTTCCAGGGGGTATCCTCGAGGTCGATGGTGCTGTTTATGACCTTGATCCTGGCGGCGGGCACGCCGCTGCCTATGAGGACGTTCTTCACCGCCTCCGAGAGGGCGATGACCAGGTGGGCGCGCCCGTATTTCAGGCGGTGCGAGAGGCCCGTGCCGGGGGGGAAGTAGACGCGCCTGTGCACCACGCGCAGGACCGGCAGGCCGGCCGAGGCCAGCCAGGCGGCGGAAACGGCGTGGCTGGTGTGGGCGTGAACTACGACGCGGCGGCCGGCCTTCAGCTCGCGCTTGACGGCGCGGCGCAGCAGGAAGGCGGAGAGCGGGTAGGGTTCGACGATCAAAGGGAGGGGGAGTACTTCGAAGTTCCTGCGCAGGGCGGCCGTTTCGAGCTGGGAGCCGCGGCGGCAGACGACGCGGCCGGCGACGCCGAGGAGGGAAAGCTCCTTAGCGAGGTAGAGCATCTGGCGCTGGCCGCCGCGGAGGCCTTTGCCGTCGTCGATGTGGAATACCGTGATGGGCGCGCTCATGGGTTGCACGGATATTATAACAAAGGAGGGGCACTCTTCTCGTCCGCAATTAAAAAAGCCGCCTGTCGGCGGCTTTTGAAATCTGGTGGACGTGACAGGGATCGAACCTGCGACCTCCTCGATGCCATCGAGGCGCTCTCCCAGCTGAGCTACACGCCCGCAACTGACGGGGATATTCTATAAAAAAGCGGGCTCCGTGACAACTGCCGGCGCGGGGCCGGCGTTCCGTTTAACGCAGGTCAATGGCGGCCATAATCCTATTTTTGTAGAATTGAGGCACTTTACGCAAGCAACGGAGGCAAGCGCCAGATGAAGATACGCTCTTTCAACGTCATTCCCAACCTGCCCGAGAACCTCAAGGCCCTGGACGAGCTCTCGACCAATATGTGGTTCACCTGGAACTGGGACGCCATCATGATGTTCGTGGGGATGAGCGAGGAGCTCTGGCACCGTTCGCACCGCAATCCCAAGTGGATACTGGGCACGATCCCTCCCGAACGTCTGAACGAACTGTCCCGCGATCCCGGTTTCCTCTCCCGCCTGGGCGAGATCAAGAAGAAGTTCGACGACTACGTCTCCTACAAGGACACCTGGTTCAACAAGAACCGGGAGCAGAGCGAGGCCGACATGCTGGTGGCCTATTTCTCCATGGAGTACGGCATCGGCGAGGGCCTGCCGATCTATTCCGGCGGCCTGGGCATGCTCTCGGGCGACCACATGAAGTCCTCCTCCGACCTGGGCATGCCCGTGGTCGGCGTGGGCCTGCTCTACCGCAAGGGCTACGTGCAGCAGGTGCTCAACCGCGACAACTGGCAGGTGGAGCGCTACCCCGAGAACGACTGGTACAACATGCCGGTGCAGATAGTGAACGACGCCAACGGCAGCCCGCTGCGCGTGGAGGTCCCGCTGGACGGCGAGACGATAAAGGTGGGCGTCTGGCGCGTGCCCGTGGGCCGCACCTCCCTTTACCTCCTGGATACGAATCTCCCCGAGAACTCGCCCAAGGTCCGCGCGATAACCGAGCAGCTCTACGGCGGCGACCGCGCCAACCGCATCAGCCAGGAGATAGTGCTGGGCATAGGCGGCGTGCGCGCGCTGGAGGCGATGGGCCTCAATCCCACGGTCTATCACGTCAACGAGGGCCACTCCGCCTTCCTGCTGCTCGAGCGCATACGCCTGATGATGAAGGCCCGCGGCCTCTCCTTCAAGGAGGCGCGCGAGGCGGTCTGGGCTTCGTCGGTCTTCACCACCCACACGCCCGTCATGGCCGGCAACGAGTACTTCGACTTCGAGCTGGTGCGCAAGTACCTGGAGCCCTACGCCAAGGAACTGGGCCTCGGTTTCCCGGAACTGCTGGAACTGGGCAAGGAGGAGCCGGAATCGCTGGGCTTCTGCATGACGATACTGGCCATGAAGCTCTGCGCGCACCTCAACGCGGTCAGCCAGCTGCACGGCGAGGTCACGCGCGGCATGTGGGGCAAGGTCTGGCCCGGCCTGCCCAAGTACGAGATCCCGATCTGCGGCATCACCAACGGCGTCCATACCTGCTCCTGGATCAGCCACGAGCATCAGAACCTCTACAAGAAGAGCCTTATCCCGGGCGGGGAGAACGGCCTGCCGGACAGCTGCGACTGGAAGAAGCTGGGCGAGATAGACGACGGGGAGTTCTGGGAGACGCACCTGATACGCAAGCGCAAGCTCGTCGCGCTGGTGCGCGACCGCCTGCGCCGGCAGCATCAGCGCCTGGGCGCCGACCGCACGGTGCTCGACGAGGTCAAGGGCGTGCTGAACCCCGAGTACCTGACGATAGGTTTCGCGCGCCGCTTCGCCACCTACAAGCGGGCTACGCTGTTCATGCGCAACCTGGAGCGCCTGGCCGAGATCGTCAACAACGAGAAGATGCCGGTGCAGTTCGTGGTGGCCGGCAAGGCCCACCAGGCCGATACCCACGGCAAGGAGTACATCAAGGCCGTGGCGAAGATGAGCCTGGACCCGCGGTTCAAGCACCGCATCATCTTCGTCGAGGATTACAACATGAACGTCGCGCGCTACATGGTGCAGGGCGTGGACGTCTGGCTCAACAATCCGATCAGGCCGCTGGAGGCCTCGGGCACCAGCGGCATGAAGGCCGCGATCAACGGCGTGCTGAACCTCTCCGTCCTCGACGGCTGGTGGGCCGAAGGCTATTCGGCCGACGTGGGCTGGGCGATCGGCGGACGGGAAGGCTACAACGACGAGGCCGAACGCGATTACGTGGAGTCGGAGGCTATCTACAACCTGCTGCAGAAGGTGATAGCGCCGCTCTATTACTACCGCGGCCCCGACGGCGTCCCTCACAACTGGATCAAGATGATGAAGGCGTCGGTCGGGAAGCTGGCCCCGGTCTACAGCACCAACCGCATGCTGCGCGAGTACTACGGCAAGTTCTACGTGCCGGCCCACCGCAGCTCGGTGCGTTTCCGCGAAAGCGAGCCGCTGCTGGCCGTCGCGAACTGGCGGAGGAAGGTGGAGCGCAGCTGGCCGCGCGTGCGCGTGGTGCTGGACCAGTTCAAGCCGGAGATGGAGATCCGTTCCGGCGCGGCCGTGCCGGTGAAGGCGATCGCCTGGCTGGGCGAACTGACGCCGGAGGAGGTGTCGCTGCAGCTGCACGTCGGCGTCGCGGAAGCCGAGACGACGTTCAGGTGCGGCCAGACCTTCCCGATGGAATACGAGTCCCGCATGGGCGAGGCCTATGTCTTCACGGGCGAGGTGAAGTTCTCGCGTTCCGGACGCCACGACCTGGCCGCGCGCGTGGTCCCGCGCCACGCGGACATCCCGCATCCCTACATGCCGCCGTTCATAAAGTGGAACGAGGAGTGAGGGTTAAAAGCGCGGGTTTTTATATATAATGTTTCCAGGCCCCTTGCGGGGCCGGAAAAGCAGGGACGTATAGCGATATAAAGAGAGGTAAGTCACAAATGAAAGGCAAAGTGAAGTGGTTCAACGACAAGAAAGGTTTCGGTTTCATCATCCCGGAGGACGGGTCCAAGGACCTGTTCGTTCATCACACTTCCATTCAGGGCGACGGCTTCAAGACCCTCGCCGAGAACCAGGACGTGGAGTTCGAGACCGAGAACAGCGACAAGGGCCCCAAGGCCGTGAAGGTCACCAAGCTCTGAGCTTACTTCTCTAAGCGAAAAGACCGGCCCCGACGTGAATCGGGGCCGGTTCTTTTTTGGGGGGAGCGTCTCAGCGGTAGGTTATCTCGCGCACCATCACGGTGGGGGCTTCGCCGGGGGCCGGCAGGCGCCTGCCGCGGAAGTTGACGAACTTGGTCCGGCTCTCGCGCACCCAGTTGCCCTTCTCGTCGGCCTTCACCGCGTACTCGTATTCATGGCCGGGGTTCTGTTCCCCGCCGGTGTAGCGGGCCTCGGCGGCGCGGAAGCCGTTCCCGTCGTAGGAGATCTCGTCGCGCCAGCGCTCCTGCTCGCCTTCGTCGAAGGCGGTCGCGGTCGCCTTGCGGAGCTTCCCGGTCTCCCTGAAGACCTTCACGGTGCGCGAGACCAGCTGGTCCCTGTCGTTGAAGACGGAGACGGTCTCGGCGTTCACGGCCTTGTTCCGTTCGTAGACGGTCCTGGAGACCGGCAGTTCGTCGAAATTATAGACGGTCTCCTCCGTCAGGGTCCCGTCCTTGGCGTACTTGCGCTCCACGCGCGACTCGAAGGCGTCCGTCATGTCGAAGCGCCATTCTTCGGCCGGGCGGCCCTTCTTGTCGGGGAGGACGAAGGTGCGCCCTATCAGCCGCTCTGAGAGCGGGCGGGAGGGAACTGTTCCGTCGTGCTCGAAGCGGGCGGTGAACTTCTTCTTCGCCTTGTCGGCGCAGAAGAGCTTAAGAGCGCTCTCTTCGGTTTCGGAGGAGGCGGCGTCGGGGGAGAGGCCTTTCCTGAGGGCGGCGCAGAAAGCGCCGGCCTCCGGCGCGTCCAGCCAGGTGCTGAGCTTCCTGAGCGAGAGCTGTTTGCCGGAGAACTGGCTCTCCTCCACCGGGCGGCCCCTGTCGTCGTAGATGTTCACGTAGGACAGCGAGGGGGGGCCGTCGGTCCAGTCCTCGCCGCGCCTGATCTGGCCGGGGTAGACGACCTTCACCACGGCGACCCCGCCTTTTATCTCCTCGAAACCCCGGTTGGCCTCCTGCGCCGCGGCCGGCGCGGCCAGGACCAGGATCAGCGGTAAGAGCGGTGTTTTCATGCTTTTTCTCCCTTTCCGCATATATTATAATTTATCCGCACCGCTATAATGGAGGCCTTACATGTCTGACAAGAAAGAAACCGGTTCGCAGCCGATACAGCTGCAGGTGGAGATGGACGACGCCACGGCGCAGGGCATCTACGCCAACCTGGCCGGCGTGACGCACAGCGAGACGGAGTTCATCTTCGATTTCCTCTTCCTGCAGCCCAACCAGCCCAAGGCCAAGCTGCGGGCCCGGATAGTCTCCAGCCCCGTGCATACCAAGCGGTTCCTGATGGCGCTGACCGAGAATATCAAGCGCTACGAGGAGCGCTTCGGCCAGATCTCGGACAGGGCGGTGGCCACCACGCACGGCCACAGCTGAGCCGGTCCGACGGCGCCGTAAACGAAGAGCCCCGGCCGCGCGGCCGGGGCTCTTCGTTTACGGCCGGAGGGGATGGGCTCCTACTGTCCTTTCAGGAGGAACTGCTGTCCCTCCAGGGGGAGATGGCAGGCCATTTGCGCCCCGCGCGCGGCGATAGCCGCGTTGGCGTCGGCCAGCATCCGGTCCAGCTGCTCGTCGCTGTAATCGGCGTTGAGGTGGAAGAGCAGGAGCTGCTTCGCCTCCGCCTTCGAAAGGGCGAAGTCCACGGTCACCGAGAGGCTGGAGTGGCCCTCTTTCATGGCGGTCTCGTAGTCCTTGTCGTTGTAGTTGGCGTCGTGTATGAGGAGGTCGGCCCCTTTGGCGAAAATGCCGAACTTCTCGTCGTAGTCCTGGAAGGCGGTGGCGTCGCCCCAGACCTCGCTGTCGGGGGCGTAGACGATCTTGCTGCCGTGCAGCTGCAGCGAGTAGATCAGCGTGCTGGTGGGGTGGTTGGCGTACATCGTGCTCATCTTCACGCCGGGCAGCAGTTCGTAGTTGTCCTCCAGCACCTCGTAAAGGTCCACCTTGGCGGCGGGGGGACGGCGGGTGAAGGCGAAAGAACTGTAGAGCGAGGACTGCGCCATCTCCTTGAGGCTCCTCTCGGGGTCGTTGGCGCCGACTATGTGCACGGTGAATTTGGGGTCGTGCATCGGGGCGAAGTTGCCGAGCCCCAGGATGTGGTCCAGGTGGAAGTGGGTAAGGAAGAGCCAGATCCGCTTGTAGTACTTCTTCTTCTCCATTATCTCGCGGCCCAGGGGGATGATGCCGGTGCCGGCGTCGAAGACGAAGAGTTCCTCCTTGGTCTCCACGGAAACGCAGGAGGTCTGCCGGCCGTACTTGGAGACGGAGTTCGGGACCGTCGCGGGAAGGCCGCGCGCTCCCCAGACGGTGACGCGCACCTGCCCGGGATCGAGGTCGCTGGTCTGCTCGAACGAGTCCGACTCCTGCACGATCTCGAGTTCCGGGGTCTCCGGCCGGGCCTGGACCGCGGGCGCGCCGCCGGCGGATTCGAGGATGTCCTTCACGGTCCTGGAGAAGGTCGCCACGTCGTAGGGTTTCTGGATGAAAAAATCCGCGCCGAACTGGAGCGCGCGCTGCCGCTCGACCTCGTAGGATTTGCCCGAGACCACGATGATCTTGATGTGCTTGAGCGCGGGGTCGGATTTGACGGCCTTGCAGATGTCCATGCCGGTTATGCCGGGCATCATGATGTCGGTGACGATGAGGCGGGGGCGGCGTTCCTTGATGGCGGGGATGGCGGCCATCGAGTCCTGTACGAGGTCCACCTGCCAGCCGGCGTCGGTCAGCAGGTCGCGGGAAAGCTCGCCGACCATCGGGTCGTCGTCGATGATCATTATGTCGGGGTTAGCCATTTTAAGGATGCCTTTTTATCGCGCGCGAGGGCCGGATTTTCTATAATACATTATAGATTATAAGGCCGGGCCTTTAAAAATTTATTGCGGGAATTTTACGAAAACCGGCGGAAAAGGGATGCGATGAGGATAATAGCGGGTTCCAGGAAAGGGCGGGCCCTTTTCTCCGTTCCCAGGAAGAAGACGAGCGTGAAGCCCATCTCGTCGCGGATAAGGCAGTCCGTCTTCGACATGCTGCGGCCGTGGCTGACGGGCTCGGTGTTCCTGGACCTCTACGCCGGCACCGGGGCCTCGGGGCTGGAGGCCCTTTCCCGCGGCGCGCAGAAGGCGGTCTTCGTGGAACTGGACCGGGCCTGCGTCAGGGTCATCGAGCGCAACGTGGCGCACCTGGGCTTCGGCGAGCAGGCCGTGGTCGTGCGCGGCAACGTCCTTTCTGGCCTGGAATGGCTCAAGTACCACAGCCACGAGGGTTTCGACATCGTCTTCATGGGCCCGCCGTACCGCGACGAGGAGAACCTGCCTCTCCATTACACTTCGAAGACGCTGGAACTGGCGGCGGCCGGGAACATCCTCTCGCCCGGCGGTTTCATCGTGGCGCAGCATCATATGAAGGAGCCCGTGGCCGCGCCTCCGGGCTACGTGATCTATCGCGAGGTGAAATACGGCGACACGCTGGTGTCGCTGGTTCGCCGCGCCGGGGCCGCCGATGCCTCCTGAGGTCTTCGAGCTCAACTACAGCAAGCTCAGGGCCTACCTGGACTGTCCTTTCCTGTACCGCTATCTTTACGCGCAGGGCCGTTACGCGCCGCATAACCCCTGGTCGTCGCTGGGCCAGACGGTGCACCGCGCGCTGGCGCGCTGGCACGCCAACGGGGGGGACCTCTCGGACCTGCTGCTCTATTACGACGAGTTCTGGCAGGCCAAAGGCTACGCCACGCCGGGGGAGACGCTGGAGTTCTACGAGCGGGGGCGCGATATCATGGAGCGCTGGTGGACCTTCGCCCAGGAACGGCCCCAGAAGGCCCTCTACTTCGAGAAGATCTTCGTCTTCGGGTTCAACGGCTGGCGCATCCGCGGCACGGTGGACCGGATAGACCGGCTCTCCGACGGCACGCACGAGGTCATAGACTACAAGCTCGGCTTCGACGAACGGCCGCCCGGGCCGCTGGAGGAGGACCTGCAGCTCTCGCTCTACGCGATAGGGGTCAGGGAAGGGCTCGGTCTCAAGGTGTCGGCGGTGTCCAAGTTCTACCTTTCGCGCCTGGAGAAGGTCACGGTCCCCTGCGACGGCTCGCGCGACGCGGCCGTCCTGGCGCTGGTCAGGGAGACCGGCGAAAAGATCCTGGCCGGGACCTGCGACCGGAAAGGCCGGTGCGCCTCCTGCCCGATCAGGGACCTCTGCCCCGAGTCCGAAGTTAAATAGGGGGACACAATACCTATTTCGGTCGAAATAGGTATTGTGTCCCCATATTAATCGCCCGATCAGGGGAGGCTACATCAAAGGGGGCTGCGGCTGGGCGGCGCCGCCGGACATGAGGTTCCGGGCTTCGTGCTTGTATATCTGCATGACGGCGGCCACGCAGGCGACCAGTATCGGCCCCAGGAAAAGCCCCATAGGCCCGTAGACGCGCATCCCGCCGAATATCCCCAGGAACAGCAGGAAGAAAGGCAGCCTGGTCTCGCGGCCTATCAGCATGGGCCGCAGGAAATTGTCTATCAGTCCCACCACCAGCAGGCCCCACAGGAGTACGAAGACCCCCCAGGCCGGGTCCTGGAAGAAATACATGTAGAGCCCCATCGGCAGCCAGACCAGGGCCGTGCCGCCCACGGGGATGAGCCCGGCCAGGAAGGTCAGCAGGCCAGCCAGCACCGGCGCCGGGGTGCCGGCTATCGTGAAGCCGACGGCCGCGACGACGCCCTGCACGAAGGCCGTGAAGATTATACCGCGCACGACGGCGATGACGGTGGTATAGAGCTGCGAGGCCAGGCGGTGCTTGTGGTCGTAGTCCATGGGCACGACGTCTATGAGCCATTGCATGAACCTGGCGCCGTCGCGGAAAAAGAAGAACAGGGTGAAGACCATCACGAACAGGTCCAGAAGGAAGACGACGATATTGCGCAGCACCCTTCCGCCGGAGCGGGCGATGCGTTCCTGGAGGTTCTCGAAGTTGCGCAGTACCGTGGTCTTGGTGTCGGCGTCTATGAAGCCGCGCAGCCGCTGCGGGAGGCGCGCCTCTATCTCCTGCACCGACAGCGTCTCGACCCAGGCGCGCGTCTTGGGATAGAGGTCGCGCGATTCCTTGAAGAGCAGCCAGCCGAAGAACAGCATCGGGGCGACCACGGTGACGAGGACCGTGAGGGTGGAGAGGCCGGCGGCCGCGGTGCGGTCGGCGACTATTTTCCGGCGTATCCAGGCGTGCATCGGGAAGAAGACCACGGTCAGCATGGCGGAGATGAAGAGAGCGCCCAGGAAGGGGGAGATCAGCTTGAGGAGCTGCCAGAGCAGGAACAGGGTCAGCGCCGAAAAGAAGACGCCGAAGACGAGGCCTTTGTCCAGCCTGAAGAATTTTTTCCTGGAGTCGCCGTTCTGCCCGTTCATCGGTCCAATTATAGCATTACGGCGGGGTCAGCCCCTGAAGGCGAGGCAGATGAGGGCGGCCAGGAGGACCCGGTAGACGACGAAGGGGGTCAGCGTGTTCGTCCTGAGGTAGCGCATAAGGAAGGAGATGGCGGCCCAGCCCGTCAGGAAGGCGGAGAGGAACCCCGCGATGGTGGCGGGGTCCAGGACGCCGAAGCCCATCTTGAAGCCCTCCACCAGTCCCGCGCCCAGTATGACGGGCGTCGAGAGGAGGAAGGAGACGCGCGCGGATTCGGCGCGCGAGAAGCCCAGCAGCAGCGCGGCCGTGATGGTGACGCCGGAGCGCGAGGCGCCCGGCATTATGGCCAGCGCCTGGAAGAGGCCGATCAGGAGGGCGCTTTTCACCGTCAGGTCGGCCAGGCTTTTCACGCCGCCCGCCCGCCTGTCGGCGAACCACATGACGCCGGCGAAGAGGGCCAGATTGACGGCCATCCAGGTCTCGCCGCGGAAAACGTTCTCGGCCATGTCCTCCAGCAGTATGCCGGCCAGCCCGGCCGGCACGGTGGCGA
Organism: Elusimicrobiota bacterium; assembly: GCA_019135865.1. Lineage (GTDB taxonomy): Bacteria > Elusimicrobiota > Elusimicrobia > Elusimicrobiales > UBA9959 > UBA2231. The sequence goes on along the minus strand of JAGVVD010000044.1, from coordinate 37,431 downwards.
GGACCAGCAGCCACAGGCCGCGGCCCTCCGGCGCGGCCGGCCGCGTGAAGCCGTCCTTTATGAGGCGGAGCCAGTCGCGCCAGAACACCGAGATGACCGCGCCCAGCGTGCCCATGTGCAGCATGACGTCGTAGCTCAGACCCTTGTATTCCCAGCCGAGGAAGCGGGGGAAAAGCACGAGGTGGGCGGAACTGGAGACGGGCAGGAACTCCGTCAGTCCCTGGACCGCGCCGAGTACGACGGCCTGGAATATATCGCTCATTTCTTTTTACCGGCCTCCCGTATCTTCTCTATCCGGGCGCCCGGATAATAATGCTCCAGTATTTCCCGGTAATTGAAACCTTTGCGGGCCATGCCTTCGGCGCCCCACTGGCACATGCCGACGCCGTGCCCGGCCCCTTTGCCGTCCAGTATTATATGATCTTTGCCGGAGTGAAGTTCGAAGAGGTTGCCCGGCATGGCGGTCCAGCCCAGCGTCCTGCCGACGGCGTGGTAGAAGTCCGAGGTCGGGACCTCGACGGTCCGGCCGCCGGCGCGCACGGCCAGTTTCAGCGGGCGGCCGGAGCGGCCGTGGCCGCGCACCGAAACGGACGATATTTTTTCGCCGTTCTTCAGCCAGCCGCCCCGGCGCAGCGCGCGCTCCAGGTCCGCGAAGGCCAGCCGCTTCTTCCACCTGAAGCCGGGCGCCTCCGAGCAGTAGGGGCGCGCGGCGGGACCGTCCTGCACGGTCCTGAGGTACGGCGCGTCCGGATAAGGCCAGACGGCGGAGATCCCGTCGGTGAAGCCGCCGCAGGCCGAATGGTAGAAGGCGGAGACCGGCTTCCCCCCGTGGGTGATAATTTCGCCGGCGGTCTGCATGACGGCCCGGGCGGCGGCGGGATTTATGTCGGCGAAGCCGGCGTAGAACTGGCAGTGCTGGGTGTCGCAGAGGTTGAACCCCTCGCGCACGTGGTTCCTGACCTTGGTCAGCGCGTAGGTGCGCGCCGCCACGGCCTGGGCCTTGAAGGCCTCGGGGCTGCCGAGGTCCCTGGCCTCGTAGGAGACCACGCTCTGCAGGTAGATCTCGGGCGGGACCGTGGCGGTCACCCTGATGCGGTCTCCCCGGGCGGAGATGGCGAGGTCGCCCCTGTGAAGGCGCCGCGGCAGGCCCGGGCCGGAGAGCCAGATACCGGAGCCGTAGGCCGAGACCTTTATCTCCTTCAGTCCGTCGAGCGACTTGCGGTCGGCGCAGCGCAGCCGGCCGCCGGCGGCGGTCAGCGAGACCTTGCCCTTGAGGAGGGCGCGGCGCACGGTGGCCTGGCCGGACTCGTGGGAAGAGAGCGTGAGGCGGGTTATCTTCCGCCCGTGATATACGCCTATCAGCACTTTCTCCTGCGCGGCGGCGCAGGGGGGGAGCAGGAGCATCGGGATAAGCAGAAAGTTCTTCAATCGGTCCCCGTTCTCCGAGGGTTCAGAGTTCTTCGCAGCCGTCGGAATCGAGCAGGTCGGCGCGGCCGTCGCCGGCGAGCGCCAGGCGCAGGAACCCGGCCGTGGAAAAGGAGAAAGCCTTCCCGATGAAGGGGGCGGCCATGAGGCCGATGGCCGGGTGATGGCCTATGACGAGGATGTGGCCGGTCGCGGACCCGGCCAGCGCGCGCGCCAGCGCGGAAGGGTCCGCCGGGGAGGCGAGGCCCGGCTCGACGCGGATCTCGGCGCCCGCGAAGACGGCGGCGGCCTGTTCTGCGGTCTGCATGGCCCGCCTGAGCGGGCTGGCGATTATGACGGCCGGGACGAAGCCGCGCCCAGCCAGGGTACCGGCCGCCGCGCGGGCCTGCGCCAGCCCCTCGGGGGAGAGCGGCCTTTCCCCGTCGGTGGCGACCCCGGCCGCCGAGGCCGGGAGCGCCCTGGCGTGACGCATGAAGACTATTTCCATATATCCTTTCATTCCTCGCGCCTCGAGGTCCGGAGGGCCTTGAGGTACTTGCGTATGGTCTCCAGGTGGGACTTCTCCTGGTCGATGACGCCTTTCAGCATCAGCTTGTGGGCCTGGTCCTCCAGCGCGGCCGAAAGATCGGAGTAGAGCCTGATGCTCTCCGCTTCGCGTTCCTCGTGGAGCTTGAGCGCCAGCTCGAGGGACGGAGCGACGTCTATCGCGCGGCGTCCAGGGGGAAAGCTCCCGCCGGCTATGGACGAGAGGACTTTCAGGTGCGAGGCCTCTTCGGCGCTGAAGCGCGAGAAGGTCTCGGCCACGCGCCGGCCGTCCACCGTCCTGCGGCCGAAAAGCTCCGCCTCCCTGGCGTAGAGGGAGACGTCGTCGCTTTCTTCGTTAGCCAGCCGCCGTATGAGCTGTTCGGGGTCCATAGTTCCTTAACGGACCTATATTCTACAAGTTAAGGCGGCGTCAACGATAGTGGGGAGGGGATTTCGCCGTACGCTATTAGTTTTGCTAATATATTTTCGGTTTCCGCGGGAGCGGCGTCCCCTGAGCATATGAGAAAAGTTAATGTCGGCGCGCGGGGGGGCGGGAGCCATCCGCGTTATTTGTATATAATATCCCTACAAGAATTACCAGCAGCCGCAAAATACATCGCGAGGTGCCTGAATGAACCAGCACATACTGAAGAAAGAGGAACTCGACGCCTTCATCAAGAAGCTCGCCAAACGCATGAAGGTGGTCGCGCCCGTGGCGAAGGGCTACGATAACTTCGCTTTCGCGGAAGTGACTTCCGCGGACGAGATAGCGCTGAAGTACGTCCCCACGATCCTCCCTCCCAAGAAATATTTCATGCCCGTCCGCGAGAAAGTGCTGGAGTTCAGCGCCGACGCCAAGGGCTTTACGCAGAAGCCGGTCGTGGAGTACGAGGAAACGGCCATCTTCGGCGTGCACACCTGCGACCTGGCCGGCATCTCCTGCCTGAACATGGTCTTCTCCGAGCGGCCCCGCGACTACAATTACCTGACCCGCAAGGACCATCTCTTCATCATCGGCCTGGAGTGCCTGTCCTACTGCGACGAGCACGCCTCCTGCGCGCTGGTGAACTCCCACCTGCCCAACGGCGGTTACGACCTGTTCTTCACCGACCTGGGCGACAAGTGGATCATCCACGTCAACACCCAGAAGGGCGAGGACCTGGTGGAAGGCATGGGGCTCCCCAAGGCCTCCGCCGCCGACCTGGCCGCCCTGGAACAGGCCCGCGCCGCCAAGCGCGAGGTGTTCAAGAACGAGATAGGCGTGGAGGCCAAGAAACTTCCCGGCATCTTCGCGAAAGCGATGAAGAGCAAGGTCTGGCACGGCGTGGGAGAGCGGTGCGTCAGCTGCGGCAACTGCACCAACGTCTGCCCCACCTGCTACTGCTTCGACATGGCCGACTCCGTCGGGCTCGACCTCAGGACCGGCGCGCGGACCCGCACCTGGGATTCCTGCCAGTTCGAGACCTTCGCCAAGGTCGCGGGCAACGAGAACTTCCGCGAGGAGCGCTCCGAGCGCCAGCGCCACCGCTACTTCCGCAAGTTCAGCTTCCCGCTGGACAAGTTCAACAGGTTCTTCTGCACCGGCTGCGGCCGCTGCACCCGCACGTGCATGGCGAAGATAAACCTCAAGGAAACCTTGAAGGAACTCGCCGCGGAACACAATTAAAGGAGCCATAATGCCTACGCAACTCGTAAAGGAAGAGATAAAGAACTCCAACTGGAAGCTGCGCACGGGGCGGATAATCGCCGCGAAGCAGATGACCCCCGCCGAGAAATGGTTCGACATCGCCCTCGACGACGGCGAACTGGACCACGAGCCCGGCCAGTTCGTGCAGGTGGAGATCTTCGGCGTCGGCGAGGCGCCGATCTCCGTCTGCTCCAGCCCGACCAGGAAAGGCTCCTTCGAGCTGACGGTGCGCGCCGCCGGCCGCCTGACGAAGCACATGCACTCGCTCGGCAAGGGCGACGTCGTCGGGATCCGCGGGCCGTTCGGCAAGCCGTTCCCGGTGAAGCTGATGAGCGGCAACGATCTGCTCTTCGTCGCCGGAGGCCTGGGCATAGCCCCGCTGCGCTCCCTGATCAACTACGTGATGGACAACCGCAAGGAGTTCGGCAAGGTCGACATCCTGCTGGGCTGCCGCACGCCTAAGGACATGCTGTTCGGCGACGAGGTCAAGGTCTGGGAGAAGCGCCTGGACGTGAACTTCAACTGCACCGTGGACCGCACCGACCCCGACTGGAAGGGGAACGTCGGCCTGATCACCACGCTGATCCCCGGCGTGACCATCAACCCGGAGAGGACCTTCTCCGTGGTCGTCGGCCCGCCGATCATGTACAAGTTCGTCATCGCCGAGCTGCTCAAGAAGGGCGTGCCGGAGAAGCAGATCGTGCTCTCGCTCGAGCGCCACATGAAGTGCGGCATGGGCAAGTGCGGCCACTGCCAGATCGACCATCCGAAGAACTACTACTGCTGCAAGGACGGCCCCACCTTCACCTACGACGAGGTGAAGGATTCGCCGAAACTCTGAGGGAGAAGGGAGAACTACGATGAAAACAGCCAATAAACCCGCTAAAGCCCCGGCGAAGGCCCCCAAGGCCGCCGCCAAGCCCAAGGTCGCGTTCTTCGACTTCGCCTCGTGCGAGGGCTGCCAGCTGCAGATCACCAACCTCGGCGAGACCCTGCTGGACATCCTCGGCGCCATCGACGTGGTCGAGTTCCGCGAGGCCATCAGCGAGAAATGGGACAAGGACTACGACGTGGTCTTCATAGAGGGCTCGATCGGCGACCACCACGCCGAGGAGCGCCTCAAGAAGATCCGCGCCCGGGCCAAGGTCCTCATCGCCTACGGCGCCTGCGCCTGCACCGGCGGCGTCAACGGAATGAAGAACTCCTTCAAGCTCGACGAGATACGCGAGCACGTCTACGGCCCGGACTACAAGTGGTTCGACAGCACGCCTACGAAGGCCGTCCACCAGGTGGTCAAGGTCGACTACTTCATCAACGGCTGCCCCGTCTACGCGCCGGAGATACTGGAAGTGGTCAAGCACGCGCTGCGGGGCCTGCCCTACACCGTGCCGGACAACCCGGTCTGCTCCGAGTGCAAGCTCAACGAGAACGTCTGCATGTACGAGCGCGGCGTCGCCTGCCTGGGTCCCTGGACCAAGGCCGGCTGCAACAGCTGGTGCGTCAACAACGGCAATATCTGCTACGGCTGCCGCGGCGAGGTCTCCAACCCCTCCAAGGCCGCGCAGGACGTCATCACCAAGTACAACCTGAAGCCCGAACTTATCAAGAACAAGTTCGACATGTACAACAAGTGCAAAGAGAACGACCAGAAGCCCGGCAAGGGCAAATGAGGCTCAATATGGCGAAAACGACCGAAAAGAACATAGATATAAAGGTGGACTACGTCACCCGCGTCGAGGGCCACGGCAACATAGTGGCCAACGTGAAGAACGGCAGGATCGAGAAGTGCGAGTTCCACGTCGTGGAGACGCCCCGCCTCTTCGAGGGTATGCTGCGCGGGCGCAGCATCTTCGAAGCCCAGCACATCACCAGCCGCATCTGCGGCATCTGTTCCTGCGGCCACACCCTGGCCTCGGTGGCCGCGGCCGAGGACGCCCTGGGCGTGGTCCCGACCGAGCAGACGATAAAGCTGCGCAAGCTTCTGCTGGACTACGAGTTCCTCGACAGCCACGTGCTGCACGCCTTCCTGCTGGTGGCGCCCGACGCGCTGGGCGTGCCGTCCTTCATCCCGCTCGTCAAGACGCACAACACCGTCGTGCGCCAGATCCTGCGGCTCAAGAAGGCCGTCAACGACTGCTGCGACATCCTGGTCGGCCGCCACATCCACCCGATCACGGCCATCGTGGGCGGCTGGACCAAGCTGCCGCGTCCGAAGGACCTGGACGCGCAGATAAAGATAATGGAGGGGATGACCGCCGAGCTCGAGCCCCTGCTCAAACTGGCCAAGACCCTCAAGCTGCCGGACTTCACCCGCGAGACCGAGTACGTCGCGCTGGTATCGGACGACGCCGAGTACCCGCTGCTCTCCGGCGATATCGGCAGCACCGACGGCTCGCGCGTCAGCCGCAAGGAGTACCGCAAGTCCACCAACGAGTTCGTGGACCAGCGCAGCTCGGCCAAGTTCACCAAGTGGAACCGCGACAGCCTCTTCGTGGGCGCGCTGGCCCGTTTCAACCTGAACTACGACAAGCTGCACCCCAAGGCCAAGGCCTACGCGAAAGAGATAGGCCTCAAGCCCGTCTGCCACAACCCGTTCATGAACACGATGGCGCAGGTCGTGGAGATCATCCACTGCTACCACCACGCGCTGGGCATCCTGAAGGACCTTAAGAAGAACGGCGTTGACTACAGCCAGGAGATCACCGTCGGCGTGAACGAGAAGGGCGCCGTGCCGGTGCGCGCCGGGGACGGCGTGGGGTCGGTGGAGGTGCCGCGCGGCATACTGCACCACAACTATGTTACCGAGGCCGACGGGACGATAAAGAAGGCCAACTGCATCATCCCGACCAACCAGAACGTCAACAACATCGAGCACGACTTCTCCAAGTTCCTGCCGGAGATCCTGCACCTGAAGCAGGACGATATACGGCTCAGGCTGGAGATGCTGGTGCGGGCCTACGACCCGTGCATCTCGTGTTCGGCGCACTACCTCGATGTCAAATTCGTGGAGTGACGAGGTGAAAGCGGCTCTGGCCCCCGCTCAAGGGGGCCGGACGCTGCTGATGACGCTCGGCAGCGAGCTGAGGGCCGACGACGGCGTCGGCCCTTACCTTTCCTCGCTGGTGAAGTTCCGCCGCGACGGCCTGCGGCTGATAGACGCCGGCACCGTACCCGAGAGCGTGGCGCAGACCGCCATAGACTGGAAACCCGCCAAGATAATCCTGGTGGACGCCGCCGATTTCGGGGGGGAACCCGGCGAACTGCGCGTCATCGCTCTCGAGGACATCAATAAGCATACCCTGGTCTCGACCCATAATTTCCCGCTTTCGGTCACCTTCTCGGTCGTCAAAGAGGATACCGGCGCGGAGCTGGCCGTCATAGGCGTACAGGCCGCCTCGCTGGACCACCGCGAAGCGCTCTCGCCGGCGGTAAAGGCGGCGGCAGACGAGCTGGCCGCTTATTTCAATTCCCTTTGAAATCCTTCCCCGTGAACTTCCGCTTCACATCCCCGCGCATATTTATTAATATTGCGTGTTCCATGCTATCCCGGAGGCTTTCACGATGACTTCCAAGACAGGACATGTCGGCATATGGGCGGCGTTGTTCCCGGTGCTGGCCGTGGTGGGCATGCTCTCCTGGAACGTCTGGGTTTACGGCGACAACGCCATAGGCGGCTCCAACCAGTTCATACTGCTGCTGGGCGGGGCCGTGGCCGCGCTGGTGGGCTTCCGGCACGGGATAAGCTACGCCTGCATGCTCGACCATGTGTCGTCCAACCTCAAGACCACGACGGGCGCGATACTGATACTCCTTATGGTGGGCGCGCTGTCGGGCGCCTGGCTGGTCAGCGGCATCATACCCGCGATGATCTACTACGGCCTGAAACTTTTGAGCCCGGACATTTTTCTGCCGGCGACGCTGCTCATCTGCTCGGTGGTGTCGCTGGCCACCGGCAGCAGCTGGTCCACCTCGGCCACCGTCGGCATCGCGCTCATCGGCATAGGCAAGGCGGTCGGCGTGCCCGAGGCCATGACGGCCGGCGCGGTCATCTCCGGGGCCTATTTCGGCGACAAGATATCCCCTCTTTCGGACACCACAAACCTGGCGCCCGCCATGGCCGGCACCGACCTGTTCACTCATGTGCGGTACATGACCTATACCACCTTCCCGACCTACGCCCTGACGCTGCTGATTTTTATTTTCCTGGGTTTCACCGTCGAGACGACCGGCGCGGCCTCGGCCGGGGCCACGCTGACGGCCATCGAGTCGGTGTTCCGTGTGACGCCCTGGCTTTTCGTCGTGCCGGCGCTGGTCATTTTCATGATAGTGCGCAGGACCCAGCCGCTCATCGCGCTGCTGGCCGGCGCGCTGCTGGGCGCGGCCTTCGCGCTGGTCTTCCAGCCGCATGTGCTGGCCAAACTGGCCGGCGCGGAGCGACTGGACTTCATTTCGGCCTACAAGGGGCTGATGAACGCGCTGACCGTGAAGACGGCCATCGCCACGCCCGACGCCGCGCTCAACGACCTGTTCTCGGCCAAGGGTATGGAGGGGATGCTGGGCACGGTCTGGCTGATAATCTGCGCCATGGTGTTCGGCGGGGTGATGGAGGCTATCGGCGCGCTGCACAGGATAAGCTCGGCGCTGCTGAAAGCCGCCGATTCCGTTTTCGGACTTTTCGCCAGCACGGTGGCCAGCTGCGCGGCCGTGAACCTGACCGCGTCCGACCAGTACCTGGCCATAGTGGTGCCGGGCAAGATGTTCGCCGAGCCTTTCCGCGACAAGAAGCTGGCTCCCGAGAACCTGAGCCGCACGCTGGAGGACTCGGGCACCGTCACCTCGGCGCTGGTGCCCTGGAACACCTGCGGGGCCTATCATTCCGGGGTGCTGGGGGTGGGGACGCTGACCTATCTGCCCTACGCCTTCTTCAATATTATCAGCCCTTTCATGACGCTGCTCTTCGCCGCTTTCCGCATAAAGATCCGCGCGCTGAAGAAGGAGCCGGAGGCCTGTTAAAAGTGGGGACACAATACCTATTTCGGCCGAAATAGGTATTGTGTCCCCGAATTAAAGGAGAAGCTATGTTCGACAAGATGAAGGAATTGATGGAGATGAAGCGGAAGATGGAGGAGCTCAAGCGGGAGCTGGATTCGCTGGAGCTGGCGGCCGAGGACTCCCTGGTGAAGGTGACCATTACGGCCTCGCAGGAGATAAAAAAAGTGGAGATCAAGGGCGAGCCTGCCTCCATGGACAAGGGGAAACTGGAGGCGTCCGTGGCCGATACGGTCAACCGCGCCATCCGGCAGTCGCAGAAGACCGCGGCGGAGCGGATGCACAAGCTGGGCGGGCTGGGAGCCCTCGGCGGCCAGGCCTGAGGCTTTTCCCGCGGTCAAAAAAGAGACCCCCGGCTTTACAGGCCGGGGGTCTTTTTCTGGCCGGGCGGCGCAGGATCAGAGTTTTATGACCTCTTTGATCGAGACCAGGCGGATATGGTCCTGCCTGTCCTCGGCGCTGAGCGCCTCTTCGACCAGGCCCACGCCGGGGGCGTAGACGCGGTAGGCGCTGCCGGCGTCGCCGCCGCCTATCTTGCTGAGTATCTTGACGCAGCCCTCGAAGGTGCCGGCCGGGACGGTGGTCTTGTGTTTGAGGCTGGTGACCCTGTTGTAGTAGGCGCCTTCGGTCCAGCTCCGGTTCTGATAGAGCGGGAGGGGCATCTCCAGGCGGGGGCCGCCCAGCGGGCTGGAGGTGGCGTAGAGGCCGTCGCCTTTGAAGCGCAGGCTGTAATCCTCCACCCAGGGGGTGGTGCGGTTATAAGCGGTCAGGCGGGCGGTAAGGAAGCCTTCCTTCTCGGAATAGTCCAGGTACTCGATGGTGAGTTTGCGGGAGCCGAGGAATTCGCTGGAGGTATACTCGTACTCGTAGATCCGGTTCTTCAGCATGGGGAAGAACTCGGTGACCGGGGCCTTATTCTCGGGCCTGAGAATGAGCGGCTCGGGGATGGAGAAGGAGTCGCCGTCGCCGACCACTATGACCGGACCGGCTATCTGCGGATCGGTGTTCCGGAGAACGTCCTCCATGACCCGCTCGTACTGCGCGAAAGCCGGGGCGGTGAAAGCCGCCAGGGCTATAATGGAAACCATCGTTTTTACTGACTTTTTCATAGCACAAACCTCCGAATATAATCCCTATTATATCCCGATACTTTGTGCTAAGTTTCAGAGGTGGGAGAAACTTAACGCGCCTTCAGTACTGCTTCTTCAGAAGGACTTCACCGTCGGGGTAGTCGTTGGACTTTGCGGATACCGCGACGGCTTGTAAGATACGGTACGCATAGATCATATCAAACCCCGCGCGGGGCTGTCAAGAGTTTTGACAGAAAAAAGCCGAAAATTGTAAAAAATAGCCTGGAACCGGCCGAAAACCGTCATTTTAAGGAGTTTGGACATGAGAACAGCCTTTTTCCTCCTTTATTCTTTCCTTCTTATATCGTCCGTTCCGCCGGCCCGAGCCCAGGACCCGGCCCGGTCGCTGCAGAAGGCTTTCAACGACGCCGCCGCCAAGGCTGGCAAGGCCGTGGTCAGCATAGAGGTCGTCCGCGAGGGGGCGGCCCGCGTGGTGGAGCCGGAGTATTTCTTCGGCTATATGATGCCGACGGAGCGCGTTTACCGCTACGACATAGAGGGCGTCGGCTCCGGCGTCATAGTGGACCCCGACGGCTATATCCTCACCAATTATCACGTGGTGGAGGGCGCCAAGGCGATCAAGGTGAAGATGCTCAACGAGAAGGGGCGCGAGAGGACCTTCATCGCCGAGCCCGCCGGCGGCGACTCCGAGATGGACCTGGCGGTGCTTAAAATGCGCTCCGGGGAGAAGTTCCCGTACCTGCGGCTGGCCGCGGAGAAGACGCCTAAGGTAGGCGACTGGGCCATAGCGGTGGGTTTCCCTTTCGGCCTGCGCCAGACCGTCACCGCCGGCATAGTCTCGGCGCGCGGCGTCTCGCTCAAGATACAGGGCCGCAACTATTCCGGGCTGATCCAGACCGACGCCGCGATCAACCAGGGCAATTCGGGCGGCGCCCTGCTCGACATCGACGGCGACGTGATCGGCATAAACACGGCGATAATCTCGCCTTCCGGCGCCTTCGCCGGCATGAGCTACGCCGTGCCGGCCGCCGAGGCCGCGAGGGTGTTCGCCGACGTCAGGGCCGGGCGGCGGGCGAGGCGCGGCTGGCTGGGGGTCTCGCTGCTGCAGGCCGACCCGGTGATGATGGCGCGGCTGGGCGTGCGGGGCCGGGCCGGCGGCATAATCAACGAGGTCATAGCCGGTTCGCCGGCGGAGAAGGCCGGCTTCCGCCGCGGCGACGTCATAGTTTCCTGCGACGGCACCCCGGTGGAGACCAACGAGGACCTGGTACACCGCATCTATACCCGCCGGCCGGGGGACAAGGCCGAGATAGTTTTCCTGCGCGACGGGAGCGAGATGTCGGCCTCGGTGACGCTGGCCGAGCGGACGGAGGCGGGGACCGCCCCGGCCCGGTCCGCCCGGGGCGCTTCGGCGGGGAGCGCCAGCACGTCCTGGGAGGGGGTGGACTTCGGGGCCGGGCGCGACGGCGCGCTGGTCCTGAAAGTAAGCCCCGATTCGCGGCTTTACGGCTACCTGCACGAGGGGGACCTGGTCAGGGAGATAAACAGGTCGCCGGTGCGGGACGCGGCCGGGCTCCGGAAGGCGGCGGCCGGGGCGGACCTGCGGGAGGGCGTGCTCTTCGACCTGGTGCGCGACGGTCAGCCGATGTACCTGAGCGTGCAGTCCCAGCGGTAAGCGGAGAATCATTCCGGGTGCTGGCGGGGCGTCACTACGCAAAGACGCGCTCGCACACCGTGCTCGCGCTCCGACCTCGCCGCTCGCGCTCGTATGCGCCTACGCATCCTCGAGATGCGATTCCACCGGCTAGCTCCGGCGCATACTCCGTAAGCTCGCGGCTTCGGACGGCTTTGCTTAAGTGACGCCCTGCCATCCCCCGGCTGTCCCCTTATTCAGTTCCGCCATCCTTTCGGAATCCTTCGTTTTTTGTAATACTTTCCTTTGCGCGCCGTATACACCGGTAGAGGCGCGCGCGTATGGATTTCGCCGACATCTACGACCGCTATTTCGACAAGGTCTACAATTACGTGCGCTACCGCGTGCGCCTGGCCGACGCGGCGGACGATATAACGGCCAGGGTCTTCGAGGCGGCGCTGGGCAAGGCCGGTACCTACGACCCGGCGAAGGGCAACGAGCAGACCTGGCTCTTCGGCATAGCGCGCAACGCGGTCGCGGACTGGGGCAGGGCGCGCGGCCGCCGGGCGGAAGTCCCGCTGGACGGGGCCTTCGAGCGGCCGGGCTCCGACCCCAGGGCCGAGGACATACTGGAGGGCCGGGAGGAGCGGGAACGGGTGCTGGCGGCGGCGGCCGCGCTGGACGAGAGATCGCGCGACATCATGGCGCTTAAATTCTCCTCCGGCATGAGCAACAGGGAGATAGCGGCGATGACGGGGCTGGGCGAGAGCAATATAGGGATAATAATCTACCGCGCGGTGAGGAAGATGCAGGAGCTGCTGGGCGGGAGCAAGGCGATATGAGCGAGAACGAGGCGGCCGAACTTTTCAACGGTGAGCTCGACGTCCTGCTGCGGGACGGGCGTCCGCCTTTCCCCAGCCATGACGAAGCCCTGATCCGGACGGCCGCCGCGCTGGCCGCCGCGGATTTCAGCGGCGAGTCCGCCATCCGGGAGGAACTGCGCGCCAGGCTGGCCGGAGGAAAAGAGGGGACCGGCGTCCTGGCCCTGATCGTAGAGGCGTTCACGGGCGCCGCTTTCAAGATGGTCTTCGCCGCGGCCTGCCTGCTCCTGCTGGTCACGCAGGTCGCGCGGCGGCCGGGGCGCGTTCCTTCGCCGCCCGCGCCGGAGGCTTCGCTGCCGGCGCCCGCCGCGCCCGTCGCGGCGCTTCCGCGGGCGCTGCCCGCGCCGCCGCAGGTCTTTCCCGCCGCGCCGCGCCCCGTCCCCGCCGCCCCCGTTCCCGGAGACGGGGCCCTGTTCGCGTCCATACCGATGTCCGCGCCGCGCGGCGAACCGCTGGCAGCTTTCCCCATCGGCAGCGCCGGCGCCGGTTCCCCCATAGTCACCGCCGCGGCCAGAGAGGTGAAGGCGGACGGGGGGACCGACCTGGTGCTGGAGACGGAGTCCGCCGTGCTGATCATCGAGCGGCGGGCGACCTCGTACGAGGAGTTTTTCGACAAGAGGACCATATGACGGACGTAAAAGGAGGCCTTATGAAGAGGTTGATGATGGCGGCCGCCCTGGCGGCGGTCATGCTGGCCCCGCGGCCGCTGGGCGCGGCCGACGGGGAGAGCGGGCAGGGGAGCGTGGCGCAGGGGTACCGCGGCGCCGCGATAACCGTCGGCTGGGACCAGCTGCTCTACGTGAAGAAAGGAGACCGGGTGGACGTGCTGGTCACTTTCGACGCGCTGATGAAGGACGACAGGAAGGAGAAGGTCACCGCCACGATACTGCAGAACGTGGTGGTGCTCAACGTGATGAAACCGGCGAAGCGCGAAGGCGCCGGCGTCATCGAACTGCTCCTGAACCCGAACGAAGCCCAGTACGCGGCGCTGAGCGTGGCCCAGGGGCAGAAGGTGCATATCTCGGTGCGCGCTCCCGGCGACTTCGAGCTGCACCCGATGGAAATGGCCAGCTTCCGCAGGCTGATAAAGTAGGACGGAGGAGATATGAAGACCTTGCTTATGCTGCTGATCCCCTGCGCCGTCTGCGCCGCTCCGGCGGCCGCGGCCTTCCCTTCGGCCCCGGAGGCGAAAGAAGTCTCCTGCGCGGCGGAGGAAATGCAGACGGCCTATTACTGGCTGGCTCCCGACCTGGACCCCGGCGTCCGGTCGCGCGTTACCCGCTGCGCGGGCCGCGGCGGGAAACTGGAACTCCCGGGCTGGCTGGAGAAGGAGAGGGCCGCGCTGCTGGAGAAGAAGGCCTGGAAAGACCCGGAGGAGGGCGAGCTCGACGGGGCCCGTCTCTGGCAGGACGCTTTCTCCATACTCTACGAGCTGGCCGATAAGACCCGGGGGACCGTGCCGGGCGCGTCGGAAAAGGCGGTCTCCCCGCTGGAACTGGAGAAGGAGTACGGGGATATCCGGCTGCGGCTGATAATGGCGGTGGACCGGCTGTACAGGTCCGGCATGGAGAAGACGCTCGCGGGCCGCGCCAGCGGGGTCTTGACCCGGTTCGGCGAGGCCGTGAAAGGCCTGGACGAGGCCACCGCCGCCATGTCGGAGAACGACGTGGATGGGGCTTACAAGGGCATCGGCGGCGCACTCGCCGCGTCGCGGGGTTCCTTCGCCGCGCTGACCGGGGAGGCCGCCAAAGTGAAGACGGCCGCCCGCTACGAGGCCGAGACCAGGCTGCTGCCCGGCTACCGCGGCGTCAGTCTGCCCCTGAGCGGTTCCCAGGTGATGTTCCTTTCGCCCGGCGACCGCGTGGACATGCTGGTGACCTTCGACGCGCTGATGGCCGACGACCGCAAGGAGAAGGTGACGGCCACGATACTGCAGAACGTGTCGGTGCTGAAGGTGGACAAGCCCGAGACCCCCGACGGCGTCGGCCTCGCGCAGCTGCTGGTCAATCCCAACGAGGCGCAGTATGCGGCGCTCAGCCTGGTACAGGGCGGCAGCCTCGCGCTGGTCCGGAGGGCCAAGGGCGACGTGGAGCTCCACCCGATGGAGATAGCGTCGTTCAAGAAGCTGTTCAAGTAGCGGAGGACGGCGGCGGAAAAGCCGGGGCCCCGGGCCGGGGCTCCGGCTTTTTTTGTATCATTTCCCCATGCACGAATGGGCATTGGCCGAATCCGTGATAAAAGCCGCGGCGCAGCACGCCGCGGAACTGAAGCTGAAGCGCGTCAGCGAGGTCGCCGTCGTCTTCGGCGAACTGCAGGCGATAGACAAGGAGATCTTCCCTTTCGCCATGAAGGAACTGGCCAAAAAGCACCCGCTCATGGCTTCCGCCAGGTTCCGCGTCATCGACGAGCCGGCCGCTTTCCGCTGCCGGGCCTGCTCGGCGGAGTTCGACCTCAAACGCTTCCGCAAGGAGAGCGACGAGGCCGAGTTCATCCATTTCGTGCCGGAGATGGCCCACTCCTTCATCAAATGCCCTTCGTGCAAGAGCCCCGATTTCGAGATGACCGCCGGCCGCGGCGTCTACATAAAGCACATCAAGGGGTCGAAATGACCGCGCTGGACCCGCGTCCTTCGGTCATCGCCGACCGTCTGAAGAAAGTCAGGAAGATAACCGCCGTGACCGGCTGGAAGGGCGGCATCGGCAAGAGCGTCACCGCTTCCACGCTGGCGCTGCTGCTGACCGAGAAGGGGCACAAGACCGGCCTGCTGGACCTGGACCTGACCGGCGCCTCCTGCCATTTCATCCTCGGCTCCGGCAAGGCTTTCCCGCGCGAGGACATGGGCCTGGTGCCTCCTTTCGTGCACGGCGTGAAGTTCATGTCGATATCCTTCTTCTCCAAAGGGCAGGGCGTGCCGCTGCGCGGCGCCGACGTCACCGACGCGGTTATCGAGATGCTGGCCGTGACGCTGTGGGGGGAACTCGATCACCTTATCATCGATATGCCGCCCGGTATAGGCGACGCCGCGCTGGACGCGCTCCGGTTCTTCCCCAGGGCCCGTATCCTGGCCGTCACCACTCCGTCGCCGGTTGCGCGCGACGTGCTGCGCCGTTCGCTGGCGGTGTACAAGGCGATGACGGTGCCGGTGGCCGGCCTGGTCGAGAACATGAGCCCGAAGGGCGTGCCCTACGACCCGAAACTGGACGCCGCCATGGGCGATCCGGAGAGGCTGCTGCGCACCGCTTTCGCGAAGAAACTGGGGTTCCTGACCAGAAAATTGTTCTGAGCATCGGGAGGGGTTATTCCGGTATACCTGCTGACCTACACGGGCCTGTTCTGGGTCCCGTCCCTGCTTTTCGTTCTCTTTCTTTTCCCGCGCGTCGCGCCGGCCTATCGCCGGCCGTTCTGGCTGGCCGCGCTCATCATGGGCGCGGTCTCGATCGTCATGGAACAGCTCTTCCTGTATTTCGAGGTCTGGGGTTTCTCCGAGGCCGTGGACCCGCTGGTGGGCTGGTGGGTGCTGGGCGCTCCGGTGGAGGAGTACGTCTACTGGTTCGGCGCCACGCCTTTCTGCCTCTCGGTCTATCTGGGCTACCGCCGCCTCCTGGGGAGGAAGGATGCCTGAGGACAAGAAGCATCTCTCCGGCCCCGAAGGCCCCAAGTTCACCACGACCAGGCGTTTCCCGTTCACCGTCCTGCTGGCCGCGCCGTTCTTTTTCATAATAATACCGCTCTACAGGGCCGCCCGGCATTCCGTCGACTGGGCGGCCGCGGCGGCCATGATACTTACCTTCGAGGCGCTGATGTTCGCGGCCGAGTTCTTCTCGGTCAGCCGCGGGCACTGGATCTGGAACCCGGACAGGATAGTCGGGCCGACCATATTCGGCATCCCGCTGGAGGAGCCGCTGCTCTATTACTGGTTCCCGCCGCTCTTCGTGGTGGTGCTGATGCACGCGCTCAAGAACCGGCTGGACGGCCGGAAGGGGGGAGGATGAAACTGCTGCTGCTGGAGATCTGGTTCTTCGTCCAGATACCGCTGGTCTGGTGGGCCTTCAGGCGTTTCGCGCGCCGGAACGTGACGGGCGAGATGATCGCCGGGACGATCATAGGCGTCTTCAACGAGTTCGCCACCCAGCCGCTCTGGAACTACCACTTCCGTCTCAATATCTACAAGGACACGCCTCTGGCGGTGGTGCTCGGCTGGGGCGTCCTGTTTACGCTGGTGGTACATTTTTCGGGCGCGCTCTACCGGTTCTTCCTTAAGAAGGAGCGCGTCGATATCCGCGATAAGCGCGTTTTCCTCTTCGATGTCATAGCGGCCGCGCTGATAGCTTTCCCCGTGGAGACGCTCTCGCTCAAGCTGGGGGTCTGGGACTACCGCTACGACCTGCTGGCCTGGGACTGGGGCAGCGTGCCGTTCTTCCATATGCCCTGGGAGGCCCTGTTCGGCTACTGCCTGCTGATGCTGGTCGGGCCCAGCTTCGTGCGGCTCTGGGAGGGCGTCTTCGAGGGGGAGCGGCCGTGAAACTGGCGCTCCTGGAGGCCTGGGGCTTCCTGCAGGTCCCCGTAGTCTGGTGGCTGTTCCGCCGTTACGCGCGGCGCGACGTGACCGGCGAGCTGACGGCCGCGGCCATAGTCGGCGTCATGTGGGAGATGGCCACGGAGCCGCTCTGGGACTATAATTTCCGCGTTACTTTCTACAAGGACGCGCCGGTGGCCGTGGTGACCGGCTGGATGGTGATGCTGACGCTGATAGTTTTTTTAGCCGAAAAAGGCTATACCAGGCTGCTTAAAAAAGATAGAATCGCCAGGGGGGATAAGAGGATCTTTCTTTTCGACGTCGCCGCGGCGGCCCTCGTCGCTCTCCCGATGGAGACGGCCGGAGCGAAGCTGGGGGTGTGGTCTTACCGGCAGGACCTGCTCCAGTGGGACTGGGGCCTGATCCCGTTCTTCGGCATGCCCTGGGAGATAATGGCCGGTTACTCGCTTCTTATGCTGATAGTGCCGACTTTCATCAGGACCTGGGAGGGGGAGTTCGAGCGTGACCCGGGCCGCTGAACCTTCGCTGACCGCCAGGCTGAGCCACGGCTCGGCGGGGCTGGTGCGCATGCAGGCCTGGTTCTCGGCGGGCCTGAACCTGCTCATAGTCGTCTTCTGTCTGACGATCCCCGATTTTCCTTTCGACAAGCGCCTCCTTTACGTGATGGGGGCGTATTCCTTCTCCTACGCCGCCATAGCCCTTGTCGTCGAGCGCGTGACCCCGGCCCTGTTCAGGCGCTTCATCTCGGTCATGACCTGCGCGGGCGTGCTGGGCCTGGCCCCCATAATACACTGGAGCGGCGGTATAACCTCCCCTTTCGCGGTGTTCTACCTGGTGTTCCTGATATCGGAGCTCGTCTACGGCGGGAAGGCGCAGTACTCCACCGTCTGCGCCGTGGGCTCCTACTTCTCCGTCGTGCTGGCGGAGGCCGGCGGGCTGCTCCCCGTCACTAACGATCTGGCCGCCAGGATCTACGCCAGCCCGCTGACCACTTTCTGGGTGCTGTCCTCCTATATGGCCTTCATGGTGATCTGCTCGACGCTGACGGGCATAATACTGACGAAGCTCCACCACGAAGTCCAGAGGGAGTTCAACGCCAAGGAAGGGCTTCTCAAGCAGCTGGCCGATCTGGATTCCTGCTCCCAGATAGGCGTGCTGGCCCACCGCGTGGCGCACGATCTCAACTCCCCGATAGCCAGCGCTCTCGGCAGCCTGGACCTGATCCTGATGGATAAGGGCCTCGCCGGGGAAGCCCGGGAGGGTCTCGAGGCGTCCCGTTCCTCGCTGCTCCATATGGCCGCCCTGATCAAGGGGATAAGCGGCTACGGCCGCGCGGACGAGAACCGCCCCGTCGAAGTGCCGCTGAGCCCTTTCTTCAGGGAACTGGCCGCGCTGGTCAGATTCCACCCGTCCGCTCTCGGCGGCAGCCTGCTAGTGGACGAAGCTTCCATGGAAGGGCTTTCCATGCGCGGTTCCCTGAAGGAACTGAGGCAGATCTTCTTCAACCTGATAAAGAACGGCTTCGAAGCTTCCGCCGGCCTGCCGCGGCGCGAAGTCCGGGTGAGCGCCCGCGCGCACTCCGGCGCCCTCCTTACCGTGGTCGTGGCGGATTCGGGGGCCGGCATCCCGCAGCAGCGTCTGCCGAGGCTTTTCATGGACAGGTTCACCACCAAAAAGGACGGCACCGGCGTGGGCCTGCTGATAGTCTGCGAACTGGCCAGGAAGAACGGGGGCTCCGCGGCCGCGGCGAACCGGCCCGGCGGCGGCGCCGAGTTCTCGGTCACGCTGCCGGCGGCCGTCGCGGAGGCCGCATGAGGAACGCTCTTATATTCGCCGCGGCGCTGGCCGCCTCGCTGCCGGGGCAAGTCCGGGCCTCCGGCTACGAGTTCGACGGCGTCGGCGCCCGCGCGGTGGCGCGGGGAGGCGCCGTTACGGCCGCCGCGACGGACTGGACGGCCGTGTACTGGAACCCGGCGGGCCTGGCCTCGGCGGGCGAACGGCACCTGGGCGTGGAGGCCCGCGGCGGCAGGATGTACACCAAGGACGGGAACTCTTTTAATATCCCTCTTACGGGAGGGGGCGTGGCGCATCCTTTCGACAAGACGCGCGTTTCCTCCGGCTTCTTCTTCGGCTCGTTCGGCGCCGTCATACCGCTCACCGACGACAGCGCTATCGGGACCGGTATATATACGCCGCTGATGCAGGGGTCCAAGTTCAGCGATACGGCACCCGGCGATCCCGTGGCCGAGTCGTTGGATTACGAAAGTTCCGTACTCGCGGCCGTGGGCAATATCTCTTATGCCCGCCGGTTTACGGAGCGCCTTTCGGCCGGAGTCGGCGTGAACGCGCTTTACGGCGACCTGGGGTCGGATTCCAAGATACTCTGGGGCTCGGGGATGGGGCTGCTGACCGGAGCGACCCAGATCAACAAGTCCGACGCTTCCGGCTACGGCCTGGAGGCCGTCGGAGGCTTGCGCTACGCCGTCAACGGCGACTGGGCCGTGGGCCTGGTCGCCCGCAGCGGGGCGACGATAAGGCTCAAGGGCGAGGAGGAGGTCTTTATCGACGGTGTTCCCTCCGCCAGGAGCGACTTCGAGTACCCGGTGAAGCACCCGGCCACCACCGCCCTGGGCGTACTCTGGCGGGCCTCGGATTCGCTGACGCTGACCTTCGACTGCGCCCAGACCTGGTGGAAGGGTTTCTCCAGCGCGCTGACCTATTCGACGCCCTCGGCCCTGCTGGCCGACAGGACCAATTCCTACCGGTGGGAGAATTCCGTCAAGTTCAGGCTGGGCGCCCTGAAGCGTCTGAACGACCGTTACGAGGCCATGGCCGGTTACGCCTTCGACACTTTCGCCATCGACAAGGACAGCGTGGACTTCTCCACCGCCGTCGACGTTCCCATGCACCGCTTCTCCGGGGCCGTCACCCGCAAAGGGAAGACCCTGGACGCCACCCTCGCCGCCCTCGCCGGCGGCGGGCGCCGGACTTCCGGGGGCGTGGACTATTCCGTCCGGGGCTGGTACGTCATGGGGGAGGGAAAGTACCGGTTCTGACGCCGATTTGATATCATAGTACACGCAGAAGGAACGGGGTGCGAATCCCCGGCTGCCCCGCAACGGTGATGCCGCAAGGCTCAGCCCGGTCTACTGCGAACCCCCGCCTAGGGGTCTCCGAGGGGAGTCCGATACGCCCTTTCTCTCCCGGAGAAAGGGTTTTTTTGTCTTAATTCGGGGACACAATACCTATTTCGGTTGAAATAGGTATTATGTCCCCCGGAAAATCTCTATCGGGTAAGTATAAAATGAGGATAATCTGCGCTTTTTTAATAGGTATTGTGTCCCCTTTGCCGGCGGCGGGGGAGACCACGGAGCGCGTGGTCTCGCTGCTGCCGTCCTATACGGAGACGATATTCGCCCTGGGGGCGGGAGAGAGGCTGGTGGGCGTCTCCAATTTCTGCAACAGGCCGGCCGCGGCGGCCGCGCTGCCCAGGGTCGGCGATTATTTCGCTCCCGACATAGAGCGCATCTACGCGCTCAGGCCCGATATCGTTTTCGAGGGCGACTGGAAGAACTCCGCGGCCTCGGAAAGACTGTCGGCATTGGGGCTGAAGGTGGTGCGCCTGCCGGAAGAGCGGCGCGCCTCAGATCTCTACCGCACGGTCAGGATGATAGCTTACGAACTGGACCTGGCGAAAGAGGGCGCCAAACTCAACGCCCGTCTGAAAAAAGATTTTTCCGGGGCCGCCTATAAGGGCAAGCGGCGGCTGACGGCGTATATAGAGGTGGACGCCGGCGGCTGGTCGGCCGGCGGCGCTTCCTTCCTCTCTTCGCTGGCGGAGCTGGCCGGGGCCGACAATATCTTCGCCGGGGAGAAGGCCGGGTATTTCCAGGCCTCCTGGGAGACCGTGGTCGAAGCCGATCCCGCCGTGATCGTCTGTCCCGGCGGCGACGCCGCTGAGATAAAGGCCCGGCCCATGGCCGGGAGGCTCCGGGCGGTCCGCTCGGGCGCCGTGCTCTGCGGCCTGGACCGCGATCTTTTCGCGCGGCTCACTCCTTCCTCGCCGTCGGCGGTGAAAGCGCTGAGGGAGGCGCTGGATGAGTTCAGGTAAGGCCGCGGCGGCCCTGCTGGCACTGGCCGCCTGCGCCGCCCTGGCGCTGGTATCCGGCCCCGCCGGGGCCGACCCGGACATAATCCTCAATATAAGGCTGCCGCGCGTGCTGGCGGCCGCGCTGGTCGGCGCGGCGCTGAGCGTGGCCGGGGCCATACTTCAGGGCGTTCTGAAGAACCCGCTGGCCGATCCCTACATCATCGGCACTTCTTCCGGCGCGATGGCGGGGGCCGCGGGCGCGGCCTGGCTGGGGCTCGGGCCTCTCTCGCCGCTTTTTTACCTGCTCGTCGGAGGAGGAGGGCTGGGCGCCACCGCGGCGGCCTATCGCCTGGCGCGGATAAAGGGCCGCACCTCGGGCGTGGCCATGCTGCTGGCCGGCGTGGCGGTCAGCTCTTTCCTGGCCGCGCTGGTCATGCTGCTGGTCTCGCTGGACCGCAGCCGCGGCCTGCCGCTGATCTCCTTCCTGCTAGGCACGGTGAGGGCCTTCGAGCCGGCGGCGCTCGCGGCCCTGGCCGCCGTGACCCTGGCCGGTTCCGCCGCCGCGGCGCTGCTCGGGCGGCAGCTCGACATACTTTCGGCCGGCGAGGAAGGGGCCACGCGGCTGGGCGTGCCCGTCGAGCGCATGAAGCTCGTCCTGTTCTCCCTGGCGGCGCTGCTGACCGCGGCGGCCGTGGCGGTGGCCGGGGCGGTGGGTTTCGTCGGACTCATCGTGCCGCACGCGGCGCGGCGCCTTTTCGGCCCGCGCCACGCCGGGCTGGCCTTCTATTCGGCGGTATGCGGCGCCGGGTTCCTGATGCTGGCCGACGCCCTCGCCCGGACGGCGGCGGCGCCGGCGGAACTTCCCGCCGGCGTGATAACGGCGCTGGCCGGGGCCCCGTTCTTCCTTTTCCTGCTCCGCCGGTCGCCGGGGGAGGACCGGCGATGAGCCTGCTGGGATTCGAGGGGGTTTCCTTCTCCTACAACGGCAAGCCCGCCATCGACGGCCTGAGCTTCTCCGTCGGGCGGGGAGAGCTGCTCTCGGTCTTCGGGCCGAACGGTTCGGGCAAATCCACCCTCCTGCGCCTGGCCTGCGGGGCCCTGCGGCCGGGGGCGGGTTCGATAAAGGCGGGCGGCCGCCGCCTGGACGGCCTGGCGCCGCGTGCGCAGGCGTCCCTCGCCGCCTATGTGCCCAGCGAACCCTATGTCCCCTTCGATTTTACGGCCCTGGACATAGCGCTGATGGGGCGTTCCCCGCTGCTGCGCTGGTGGCAGGACTATCGCCCGGACGACAGGGAGGCCGCCCTGCGCGCGCTGGACGCCTGCGGCATAGCCGCTCTGGCCGGCCGCGGGATCAATTCGATATCCAGCGGCGAGAGGCAGCTCGCCTTCCTCGCCCAGGCGCTGGCCGGCGGCGCGCCGCTGCTGCTGCTCGACGAGCCCACCTCCCATCTCGACCTGAAGTACCGCTCGGCCTTCTTCGAGACGCTCGCGGCGCTGCGCGAAGGCGGCCTCTCGGCCATCGTGGTCTCGCACGACCTGCGCCTGGCCGCGGCCTATTCCTCCTCCGCCCTCGTCCTCTCGGGCGGACGGGCGCTGTTCCACGGCCCCGCCGGGGGGGCGCTGGCCCCGGAACTCCTGGCCCGGGCTTATTCGATGCCCCCGGAAGCCGCCGCCCGGTTGGCCTAAAGCAGGGTAGGCCCTAAGACCGCGCGCCGCTGGGCACTCGGCCTCTATCGCCGCCGCCAGCTTTCCCCTACAATATATCGATGACCAGGAAACTTCTCGCTCTTCTCCTCGCCCCGCTATTCTTTTTCTCAGCTCCGTTCTCCGCGGCCGCTTCGCCGGCCCTGGAGACCCTGCTTTCGCGGGGCGCGGCAGCCGAAGTCCCGGCCGCGGGGGACGCGATCCTGGCCCCCATGCCGGCGGCCTCCTTCAGGGGGAATTTCACCGCCGTTCCCGAGTACTCATTCGTCTACCTCAACGACCTGGTCGTGAAGGCTATCGACGCCAGCGCGCGCAGCTTCGACGGCGCCATCTTCAGCATAACGATGAAGGACATTCCCGACGCCATCGTGCGCGCCAGGGCCCGCGGCGTGAAGACCCGCCTGATAATCGACGAATCGCACGTCTACCCCCGGATGGACACCCAGATAAAGCGCCTTATACAGGAGGGGGTCGAGATACGCACGCTGCGCGGCACGCGCTCCTACGGCGTCATGCACAACAAGATCACCCTGCACGACGGCGAACTGGTCACGGTCGGCTCGTACAACTGGACCTTCGGCGCCACCTTCTCCAGCCACGAGAACACCGTCGCGGCCCGCCACCCGATCTATGTCGAGGGCTACAAGCGCTATTTCAAGTGGATGTGGTCGCACGCCAGGCCGCTCTCCTCGGGCCCTTCGCAGGAGGTCTCCCAGGGCGGCTACGGCGCTCCGCCGGCCGACCCTTCCCCCGTGATGAGCCTCAACGGCTCTCCGGTGCCCGCCTATGTCTTCTCCCCCGGCGGCGGCGCGCAGGAGGAACTGGCGCGGCTCATCGATTCCTGCCGTTCGTCCCTGGACGCCGTCACCTACACTTTCTCGTCCAAGGTCCTGGCCGACGCCGTCATCCGCGCCAGGGACCGGGGCGTGCGCGTCCGCTTCATGATCGACGAGAAGCGCGGCGCCGAGGCCGGCCTGGCCAAGTACCTCCTCGACAACGGCGTGGACATCAGGTTCCGCGGCGGCCGCAACGAGAAGGGCGCGATGCATTCCAAGTACGCCATACTGGACGGGCAGATACTGCAGACCGGGTCCTTCAACTGGACGGTGAACGCCAGCGCGAATTCCTTCGAGAACATGATCTTCGTGGGCGATCCCGGCGCCGTCTCCGCCTACCGGCAGAACTTCGACTGGCTTTTCTCCGGGGCCTATACGCCGACCCAGGCCCATTTCGACCTTAACGGCTCCGGTGTCGCCGCCGACTGACGGCCGTCAAACTCGCAAAAATCATAAAAATCGCAGCGCTTCA
Organism: Elusimicrobiota bacterium; assembly: GCA_019135865.1. Classification (GTDB taxonomy): domain Bacteria; phylum Elusimicrobiota; class Elusimicrobia; order Elusimicrobiales; family UBA9959; genus UBA2231. Next base: position 13,501 of record JAGVVD010000044.1, on the reverse strand, counting down.
ATCGAGCGCGCTTTTTTGATATAATATCCCCGTACTAAGGGTCAGGGGTAGTCCTCCTTCATGGCACGCGCCGCCTTGACAGACAAACCCTGTCAATGAACCGTTACTAGGAGAGAAAATGACTTCGTCAGGTAACATAAAGCCGGGTTCAGCGCAGCCCGATTCCAGCCACAAGGCCCTGCCGGAAGGCTACGGCGAGACCGAAGCCGTCCTCCTTCCGCGCGATCCCAACTGGATGTATCTCTACTGGGAGATCACCGAGTCCACCCGCGCCGGGGTCCGCAAAGCCCACGGCGAGAACGTTTTCGACACCTCCCTGCAGGTCGTGCGCGTTTACGATATGACCGCGGCGGACGGGGGCGGCGGCGCGCCGCACAAGTATTTCGACATTCCGGTCCGGCTGGAGGCCCGGAGCTGGTACGTGAACGTCCAGGAAAGCGGCCGTTCCTACTGCTGCGAGCTCGGCCTGGTCACGCCCGACGGCAAGTTCATAGGCCTGGTCAGGACCAACGCCGTGAAACTGCCCGCGGGCCGCGTCTCGGACGTCACCGACGAGAAATGGATGGCGGTCAGCGGCGACTTCGAGAAGCTGCTGCAGCTCTCCGGCGTGGAGTATATCGGCAAGGGCTCGGGCGAGGTCGCCAAGTCCCTGGCCCAGCGCTGGGAGATGCTGCGCTCGGTGTTCTCGCGCGCCGCCTCCTGGGGCGTCTCCTCGCTCTCCTCCCACCAGCAGCCCAAGCCGGCCGAAAAGAAGTTCTGGCTGGTGGCCGACTGCGAACTGATACTCTACGGGGCCACCGAGCCCGACGCGAAGGTCACGCTGGCCGGCCGCGTAGTGCACCTTAATCCCGACGGGACCTTCTCGATGCGCTTCGCGCTGCCCGACGGCAAGATGGACCTGCCGGTGGCCGCCGTCTCGGCCGACGGTTCCGACACCCGCAGCATAGAGATCAAGGTGACCCGCTCCACGCTCAAAGATGGAAAATAACGAGAAAGGCTACCTCGCGCTGGTGCTCCACGCGCACCTCCCGTTCATAAGGCACCCCGAATACGAGGACTTCCTGGAGGAAGACTGGTTCTTCGAGGCGATGTGCGAGACCTACCTGCCGATGCTCGACGTCTACGAGCGCCTGGCGCAGGAGGGGACGGACTTCCGGGTCACGATGTCGCTGACGCCGCCGCTCTGCGGCATGATGGCCGACGAGCTGCTCAAGAAACGTTTCCAGAACTACGTCCATAAGCGCCTGGAACTGTCGCAGAAAGAGGCGCACCGCACCCGCAATACCGCCTTCGCCCCCGTGGCGGAGATGTACGAGCGCAAGTTCCGCCGCATCATCGAGCTCTACGAGGGCTACTATCACTGCAATATCCTGGACGGCTTCAGGAAGTTCCAGGACATGGGCAAGCTCGAGATCATCACCTGCTGCGCCACCCACGGCTTCCTGCCGCTCGAGGTGCGCAAGGAGGCTGTCAACGCCCAGATCCAGATAGCGGCGCAGGACTATACCCGCCGCTTCGGCCGCGGACCGCGCGGCATCTGGCTGGCCGAGTGCGCCTACAATCCCGGCGACGAGATCTACCTCAAGGCGCACGGCATCCGCTATTTCTTCCTCGAGACCCACGGCATCATCTACGGCAGCCCGCGCCCGCGCTACGGCGTCTACGCGCCGGTGTACTGCCCGTCGGGCGTGGCCGCCTTCGGCCGCGACATGGAGAGCGCCCACCAGGTCTGGAGCGCCGAGATGGGCTATCCAGGCGACCACCGCTACCGCGAGTTCTACCGCGACCTCGGCTACGACCTGGACTACGATTACGTCAGGCCCTACCTGCACCAGGACGGGGTGCGCCGCAATATCGGCATGAAGTACTGCAGGATCACCGGCAAGGTGGGCCTCAACGAGAAAGAGCCCTACAACCCGCACGAGGCGCGCGAAGTGGCGGCTTCCCACGCGGGGAACTTCATGTTCAACCGCGAGCGGCAGGTGGAGCATCTCTACGGCTTCCTCGGCCGCAAGCCGATACTGGTGTCGATGTACGACGCCGAGCTGTTCGGGCACTGGTGGTACGAGGGCCCGGACTTCATCGAGTTCCTCTTCAAGAAGATGCACCACGACCAGAACACGGTCAAGACTATCACGCCCAGCGAGTACCTGGGCCGCCACCCGGACAACCAGGTGGTGCAGCCCTCGATGTCCTCGTGGGGGGACAAGGGCTACAACGAGGTCTGGCTCAACGGCACCAACGACTGGATGTACCGCCACCTGCACAAGGCGGTCTCGCGCATGGTGGACATGGCCAACCGCTTCCCGAACGCCGACGGCCTGCTCAAGCGCGCGCTGGACCAGTGCGCGCGCGAGGTGGTGCTCGGCATGTCGTCGGACTGGGCTTTTCTGATGACCGTCGGGACGGCCAAGACCTACTCGACCAAGCGCTTCATCGACCACACGCACCGCTTCAACGGGCTCTACGAGCAGATCATGGGCAACCGGCTGGAAGAGGGCTACCTGAAGGACATCGAGTGGAGGGACAATATCTTCCCCGAGGTGGACTACAGGGCCTTCTCTAGCGAGGCCGAGCGGCGCGCACGCGAAGCGGCTTAGTACTTAAGCCGCCTATGAAAAAGCCCCGGTTCCCCCGGGGCTTTTTTATTGACTGGCTCCCTCCGGTCAGCTCTCGCTCCCTGCCGGTTCCATAAGGAGACAGCCGGGGGAGGCGGCGCGCCAGCTAAGCGGGACCGCCTCGGAGGCGCGAGCATCGTAAGCGCGAGCGCCGAGAGCCGAGGACCGACGCGCTATGCGCGCGAGTCCGTGTCCCGCGTGCTGGCACGCCGACATGCCCCCGGAATAATTCTCGACTATGGAACTGGGAGGGACGGGGCTTAGACCGCCGTTTTGTGGGCCACTTTCGGGGTCGGGTGTATGCCCAGGACGCCGCAGAGGGGCAGGAAGTTCTCCGGGTGGGGGACCTGGTCCCGGCCGCAGAGCGGCGCGCAGGCGTTCTGCAGGTGGAAGAGGGTGTCGGAAAGGCCGAGATTCAAGGCCACCCGTCCCAGCTTGCTCAGGCGGTGCAGGAGTTCCGGCGAGGGAGCCCTGCCCAGTTCCTCGGCCGCGGCCAGCGCCGCCCGCTCCAGTTCCGTTTCGGCGTCCTTGACCGCCTCCAGCGAAAGTCCGAGGCCGGAGAGACGTTCGGACAGGTCCAGCGCCTTGTCCAGCGATTCCTCGGCGCCCCTGCGGGCGAAGTCGCCCAGCAGCACCTCCGCCGTTTCCGCCGCGTAGAATTCCAGCTCGTTCTTTATCGAAGGGAAGTCGGAGACGCGGACCCTCTTGTCGCCCCTGAAGAGGTCCGCGTACTCGGTTATGACCGAAAAAAGCCCGGCGGCGCGGCGGGCCTTCACCTCGGCCACGGCGCAGGAGAGCAGGTCGTAGCGGTTGGCGTAACTCTGGTCCGGCATGGCCGCCCCGGTCGAGAGGGCCAGTTTCTGGAAGCGTTCCCGCGCCTCGCGCGCGGGCAGGGAGGCCAGTTCCGCGAAGGCCCCGGCGAAAAGGTCGCCGCCGCCCTTCTCCACGGCCAGCACGCGCGGCAGATTGCCGTCGAACCTGGCGTAGAGGAAGGAAAAGTCCCTGGTCTCGCCCAGCACCGGGGCGCTGAACACGGCCCTGCCGCGCGCCAGCCGCGTGGCGCCGTCGGAGGAATCCTGGGTCAGTTCCCAGCGGAAAAACCTGCCGCCGGGCAGTCCCTTTTCCAGCCTGCCCGACAGGGCCAGCTTGAGATAGAAAGCCGCCATCTGGGCGGGAGTGACGGCTTCGGCCTTCGCCAGCTTCTCGTAGACCGCTCCGCCGTTCTCGTGATCCGGAAAATTGGAAGGGGCCATCTGCAGCAGGGAGGTCAGTCCCCGCTCCAGCCCCTTGAAGCCGAACTCCGAGGCCAGCTCGGCGACGCGGGCCGCGTACTTGAGGTTCTGCACGGTCTCGCCGCGCGAGATGTCGGAGAAGAACCAGCCGCAGCTGGTGAACATGAGTTGCGCGTTCTTCTGCATTTCGAGCAGCCGCAGGGCCTTCCGCCGGGCTTCCGCGTCCGGTTCCCCGGCCGCGTGGGCGCGCAGGAAGGACTCGACGGCGCCTTCGGACGGGTCCAGGATCAGGTCGATGAAGGCGTTGCGCGCGGCCCAGATGTCGCGGAAGTACTTGGGCCCCTCTTCCTTGTAAACTTCCAGCGCGGCGTCGCGCAGCCAGTTCAGAGCGGCCCGCAGCGGCAGCCGCCAGGCGACCTGGAAGAGCCCTTCCTTGCCGCAGTCGCAGCCCCCTTTCCAGCGGCGTACGCCGTGGGCGCAGCTCCAGGCCGTGCCCTCGTTGTCCGGGCCGGCCTGTATCTCGGTCTCCCAGGAGGGCGGATGCAGCTCCAGGTAGCGCGCGAAAGTGACCGGTTCGATGCCGCGGGCCGGCAGTTCGTGGCGGAAAGCGTGGGCCAGCGTCAGGTCCCCGAACTTCTGGTGATGGCCGAAAGTCTCGCCGTCCACGGCCACCGAGACCAGCTGGTCCGGTTCGGGGCCGGAATAGCAGGCCTCTACGCGGGCGGCGAAGGACGCCGAGTCCTTCAGCGCCCCTTCGAAGGCCACGGCCTTGGAAAGGTTGCCGTCGTAGAAGAAGACCGCTATCGAACGGTTCCTGATGTTCCTGCCCTCATGGTCCTTGTCGTACCAGACATAGGCCCGTTTGGGGTCCACGGCCCCGCCGGAGATGCCGGTCCAGGCCGCCGCCCCGGGAGCGCGCACCTTTTCCGCCTGGTAGGGGGAGAGGATCACGTACTTCATGCCGTGGTCGATCAGCAGGCGAAGCGTGTCGCGGCTGCAGGCGGTCTCGGCCAGCCAGATGGCCTCGGCCGGGAAACCGAAACGGTGCTCGAAATCCTTCAGGCCCCAGGCCATCTGGGTGAGCTGGTCGTTGAAGGAGGCCAGCGGCATGATGACGTGGTTGTAGACCTGCGCGATAGCGTTGGGGACGCCGTGCGTCTCCCGGTGCCTTCGCGCGGTCTCGAGCATCTTGCGGTAATAATAGGGGTATTCCTTCTCCAGCCAGCCGGCCAGCGTCGGGCCGAAGTTGAAGCTCATGTACTCGTAATTATTGACGAACTCCAGCACCTTGCCCTTGGAGTCGAAGATGCGCGCGAAGAGGTTGGGCAGGTAGCATTCGCGGGCTATGCGGCGGTTCCAGTCGCGGTAGGGGGCCGCCGAGGGCTGGGGGGTGACGGCGCCGGTCCAGGGATTCTCGCGGGGGGGCTGGTAGAAATGGGCGTGAACGGCGAAGTAGCGCTTCGGCTTGCGGTGTTGCGTCATGGGGATATTATAGAAACAATGCCCGCCCGGTGAAAGGGCGGAAGGAATAACTATGCCGGGGGCATGTCGGCGTGTCAGCACGCAGGACACGGACTCGCGCGCATAGCGCGTCGGTCCTCGGCTCTCGCTCCTCGCGCTTACGATGCTCGGAGCTCCGAGGCGGTCCTGCTAAGCTGACACGCCGCCTCCCCCGGCTGTCTCCTTATCGGGACGCTGAACGGGTAAACTCACTCTTTACTTGCGGGTGACGGCGAGGAACCAGCGGAGGTTGAAGTCGAAGGCGTCGAGGTCCCGGAGGCGGAACGGGGCCAGGGGAGCGCGGAGGCGCAGCGCCGTGAAGGCGGCGGTGACGGGCGTCTTGCCGAACGAGAAAGCGTGCAGTTCCTCCAGCGTAAGGCGGAAATTCTCCAGCGAGGAATACTCCTTCCGCGCGCCGAGCCAGGAATAATCCGCCTCGTCCCAGCGCAGCCGGTAACGCGCCCCCGCCGTCGTGAGAATATCGAGGTACAGGGCGGTCTCCTTCCGCTCCGCCGCGGAGCCCGGAGCCGTCCCGGACGCCCGACCCAGCGTCCTCTTTATCGCCGCTTCGAGGCCGGCGGAGAGTTCCGCCGGGTTCGCCGAGGGAGGGGTCTCTTCCACCGCGCCCGCCGCGAAGGCCGCGATCTCCGCGTACGGGAAGAATTCCTTGACGCTTTTTCTGTAAAGTCTTACGCCTTCGTCCCCGGCCTCGGCCTTGAGCAGCGCTTCGGGCGGGGGGAGGAGCGGCAGACCGGCGGCGTCGAAGACGGAGGTCCTGAGGCCCAGCCCGGCCGCCGCCGACGAAGCTTCGGACAGGGCCGCGGCCGCCGGGGCGGAGAAAAGTTCGCCGGGCCTGGCGCGCCACCGCTCCAGCGCTTCGGCCGGGCCGGTCCGGCGCAACTCCGCCGCGGCTTTCAGGCAGAGGGCCCTGTCGGCGGCTTCGTCGGAGGGGAAGAGCGAGAACACCGGCATTTCAGCGGGAATTCTTCCTGGCCATGATGTCGAGCATGATCCTGTCCACGCCGCCCATGCCGGCCCTGGAGATATGGGCGATGTTCTTTATGGTCTCCTCGGCGGTGGCGCCGATGAAGCCCTCCTCCTCGGTGATGCCTTCGCCGGCCGCGGCCATCCAGCCCGCGCGCACGGCCGAGTCGGCCGAGGAGGCGACTTTGAGCGCGCAGCCGCTCTTGGCGCCGTCGCAGAGCATTCCGCCGATGTCGCTTATGACGGTGTTGACCGCCAGCGTGAGCGCCCGGCGGTCCCCGCCGCGGCGCTGGTAGACTATGGCCGCCGCCGCGCCGACGCCGGCCGCCACGGCGCAGCCGCAGATGGGGGCCAGTTCGCCGGTGAAGACCTTGATGTAGGCGTTTATCATGTGGGAAAGGGCTATGCTGCGCAGGATCCTCGCCCGGGGCACCCGTGAGGCACTGCCGATTATCCACGGTACCAGCGAGGCCACGACGCCCTGGTTGCCGGATTCGCCGCTGGACATGACCGGCAGGGACATCCCGGCCATCCTGGCGTCGGTGGCGGAGGCCGCCATCATCTTGACCCGGGTCACCACGTCCCGGTGCAGGAAACCTTTATCGACCAGGTCCTTCAGATAATAACCGACCTTGCCGGCTTCCATTCCCGCTTCGGAGGCGCGCAGGTTCATCTTCACGCCTTTCTCTATGTAGGCCAGTTCGGCGGGGCCGGCGCTTTCGGCCGCGGCGACCAGGTCGCCGAAATCGGAGACCTTGAGGAGCCTCTTGTAGGGGAGCAGGCCTTCGGAGGGGGCTCCGCCGGCGCCGGAGCGCAGCGCCCTGCCGTTGAGTTCCAGCCGGGTCACCCTGCCGTGCCCGCCGGCCACGACGCAGAGCGCCGAGTCCTTCCCAGCCGAAACGCGCGCGGAGATGAAAATGCCCCGTTTCGAGTGATCGGGTTTGAGCGAGACCGCGCCCGAGCGCAGGAGGGCCCGGGCGGCCTCCAGGTTCTTGCCGGAGAGACCCTTGAAGATGCCCGCGCCGGCCTTGTGAACGGCCAGCACCGCGCCGACGGCGGCTGCCAGGGCGTTGCCTTTTTCCCCGCCGGTATTGGGCAGGGCTACGGCCAGTCCGTTCTTGAAGGTGCCCGGGTCCAGCCGGACTTCCACCCGTTCCGGCGGCTTTTTGAGGAGGGCGGAGGCCCGCGCGGCGCAGAGCGCCACGGCCACGGGTTCGGTGCAGCCCATGGCGGGGTAGACCTCATGGTCCAGCACTTCCCTGAGCAGTCTTTTCATCGCGGCGGGCGCCGCTCTCCTGGTCGTGACGGTCAAGATACACCTCTCTCGGCGAAAAACTGACGGAGTACAGATTACAATTTTACGGGGGAGCCTTTACAGGACCGTCAGCGCCAGGTGCAGCAGGGCGGCCGCGGCGGAGGCGGCGGCCAGGTTCAGCAGAGCGATCCCCAGCGACTCCTTCGCTCCCAGTTCCCTTACCATGACCAGCAGGCTGGCCAGGCAGGGCAGGTAAAGCGCCAGGAAGACGCTGGCCACGGCTATCTGCGCCGGGGCGAGGCCGAAAGGCGCCAGCATGGCTATCGAGATGTCCTTTTTCAGGAAGCCGAGCACCATGACCGATACCGTCTCGCCGGGCAGGCCGAAGAGGGTTTCGAGCGGTCCTTTGAACGCCCCGGAGACCGCGGTCAGCGCGCCGCTCATGTCGGCCAGGTTGACCAGGAAGACTCCGAGCATGATCATCGGGACCGCGTCGAGGAGGAAATCCTTGAGCCGTATCCAGACTTTGCGCGCCACCAGGCCGGGCGGGGGGAGATGGTAGGGGGGGATCTCGACGAAAAGTTCGGGCGTCTCGCCGCGGATGAAGCGGTTCAGGGCCGCGCCGGCCGTCAGGCCGGTGGCCGCGATGGTCCCGAAGACCAGGAAAACCCAGCCCATGCCGTGCGGCGCCAGGAGGCTCAGTATCATGGCGCTCTGCGGCATGCACGGGGCCACCATCAGGGCCAGGGCCGTCGCGATGACCCGTTCGCGCCGGGTCTCCAGGACGCGGGCCGCGAGTATGCCGGGCACCTTGCAGCCGAGCCCGAGCATCACGGGGATGGTGCCGTAGCCGTGCAGTCCCAGGCGATGCATGAAATCGTCGAGCAGCACCGCCAGCCGCGGCAGGTAGCCCAGGTCCTCCAGGAGGCTCAGTATGAGGTAGAAAGCCAGTATATAGGGCAGGACGACTATGAAAGGGATGAACAGGCCGGTAGTCAGCAGGCCGAACGATTCCATCGGGGCGGGCGTTACGCCCAGCAGCATGGCCTTCAGCCAGTCCGGCGCGGGCGCCAGGTCCGCCGCGCGCAGCAGCAGCGGCATATAGTAGTCGTTGAAGAGAGGTTCGAGGACGCCGATGAGCCCCTCGCCTATGAAGCGTATGATATAGAAAGAGAGCGCCAGCACGGCGGCCGCTGCGGGCAGGCCGGTGGAAGGGCGCGAGGTCAGGTCCGCCAGCTTTTCGAGGAAGCCGGGATGCCGGTGCTCTATGCGCTGGCGCTCGGCGGCGATGCGGCCGATGAGTTTCCATTTCTCGTCGTGGCCGGGAGGCGGGCAGATCGGCGCGGGCAGACGGCCGGCCAGGAAAGCGGCGACGGCGGCGTCCAGTTCCTTCAGCCCTTCGCCGGTGGTCGCCACCAGCGGTATGAAGCGGGCGCCGAGATCCGTTTCAAGCCCTTTCACGTCGATATGTATGCCGCGGCGCTCGGCCATGTCCCATTTGTTGAGCAGGAAGACGACCGGCAGGCCTTTCTCGAGCATCTGCATGGCGAAGAACAGGTTGCGCTCCAGGTTGGTGGCGTCGAGCACGTTCAGGACCAGGTCGCCGGGCGAGGAGTTTATGATGCCGGCGGCCGCCTCTTCGGCTTTGTTGGTGGGTTCGAGGGAGTAGGCGCCGGGCACGTCGGTGAGCTGGAAGCGGTGGCCCGCCAGCATCGTGGAGCCGCTGGTGTACTCCACCGTGGTGCCGGGATAGTTGGAGGAGATCACGTCCAGGCCCGTCAGGCGGGAAAAGACCACGCTCTTGCCGACGTTCGGGTTGCCGGTCAGCAGTACCGAGCGGGCGCGCACCTTGAGCTTTATGCGTCCGGCCATGTTGCGGCCGATGGCGACGCGCGTACCGAGCACTTCGGTTATCACGGGCCCCCGGGCGGAGAGAGGGGAGACCTTGTGCAGCTGGCGGCCTTCGATGATCCCCATGGCGCGCAGGCGGGACCTGAGTCCCGGACCGCCTTCGATGGACTGGACATAGCCGCGCTCGCCTTCCTGGGCCGAGAGCAGGTCGGTTAACTCCCTGGTCTTCGGCGTCATCGGCGGCGTCTCCCCCTGATGAACGTCCTGAGCTCCTTCAGTCTCGCCCTGCCCGCCGCGGAGGAGTAGAACGCGGTCATGGCCTCTATCGCCGACATGGTGCGGGGGCTTACCGCGTGCTCCAGGCGGCAGGCCTCGGCGTCGGCCGCGCGCTCGCCGGCGCCGGTGACGAGCCTGAGAAAGGACCTCAGTCCGAGATGCGAACGCTCTATTCCCCTGCCCTCCTTGAGCCCGCGCGGGGTGGGATGGACGGCGCCGTAACGGGCCTGCGTGATCATGCCGGCCCCGCGCAGCACGCGCAGCGCGGAATTGACGGTGGGCATCCTGACGCCGAGGCGCCTGGCTATGTCGGCGACGCGGGCGCCGCCGCGGGCCGGGGCGAGCGCGGTGACGGCCTCGAGGTAATCCTGCATTTTGGGGGAGATCGGGGCGTGTCCGGGCATAAATGTTAGATAACTCTAACATTTATGCCGCGGGCGGTCAAGGGAGGGGTCAGTCCTGGAGACAGTCGCCGGCGCAGGGCCTGTCCATCTCGGCGACGTCCAGCATGTACTCTATTTCGAAAGCGACATGGAAGACCGTGAGTATAAGGGCCAGCACGACGAGGGCCGTCATCCAGGGGGGCATCATGCGAAGTCTCGCGGCGGCCTGCTGGAAATGTTTTTTCATCTTTCCTCCCGCGGGTCCAGCGACTTGAGGATCGAGGTCAGGTCGCTGTTCCTTTCACCGCTATTATATGTTTTGGCCGCCAGCATTTCCACTGCGGCGGTCACCGGCAGCTCCAGCCCGCGCGAACCGGCCCCGGACAGGATATAGCGGACGTCCTTGAGCAGGTCCTTGAGCGCGAAGGCCGGGGGGAATTCCCTTTTTAATATGTTCTCTTTCTTCATCCGGAAGTAACCGCAGTCCAGCGCCGGGCTGGCCTCGGCCGTCCGGAATATCAGTTCCGGGTCCAGGCCGAAGGCTTTTGCCAGCGCCGCGCTCTCGCACAGTCCGGTGGTCATCTGGGCCAGGAGGAGGTTCACGCAGAGTTTGAGCCGCGTGCCGGCGGTCGGCGGGCCGGCGTGGATGACGGTCCTGCCCATCGAAAGGAGGAGGGGGCGGCGTTTCTCGAGGGCTTTCTCCTCCGCGCCGGCCAGGATGATCAGCGTGCCGTTCCCGGCCAGCGGCTTGGAGCCCGCGACGGGGCAGTCCAGGAAGGTCACGGCCTCCCGGAAGCAGAGGGCCGCGAGCTTTTCGCAGTAGGCGGAGGAGACGGTGCTCATGTTGATGAGCGTGGAGCCGCCGAAGCGGGCGGCGAAGAGGCCGTCGGGGCCGCCGAGCACCGCTTCCATAGCCTCGTCGCCGGTGACCATGGTTATCACTACGTCGCAGCGCCGGGCGAGGTCCTTGGGTGTGGCGGCGGCTTCGCGGCCCAGGGCCTGGAACTCCTCCGTCTTCCTGCGGTCGCGGTTCCAGACGGTGACGTCGTAGCCGGCCTTTACGAGGTTTTTGGCCATGGCCGAGCCCATTATGCCCAGGCCTATGAACCCTATTCTCGGCGGTGTCATGAGATCTCCTCAGCATGGAATAAGTGTTCGCGTTTCCCCGCGTTTTTATCGGTAGGCAATGGGGGTGGCGGCGGATTCGCGGAGAAAAACCGTCCGGAGCCGCGAGCTTGCGTAAGCGCGAGCGGCGAGAGCCGGAAGCGCGCGCACGGTGTGCGCGACGCTGTTTTTTCGGAGCGAACCGCCGACAGGACCCCGATGGTTTTTCCTTGAATGCGGGGAAACGGGCGTGTCATTTGGAGAAAGATCTCACTTCTTCCTGCGTCAGTTCGCGCCAGCGGCCGGGCTCGAGGCCGTCGAGCGTGACGGCGCCGACGGCCCGGCGGACCAGGCGCAGGACCGGGAAGCCGACATGGGCCAGCATGCGGCGGACCTGCCGGTTGCGGCCCTCGGTGATGATCAGTTCCGCCCAGGAAGTGGGCACGGTCCTGCGGAAGCGCACGGGGGGGACGCGCGGCGGCAGGGCCGGTTCCTCCATCAGGCGCGCCCGGCAGGGGCGGGTGGGGCCGTCGTTCAGCGTGACGCCGGCGCGCAGCGCGGCCAGCGCCTCTTCGGTTATGACGCGGTCCACCTGCGCCCAGTAGGTCTTCTCCTTCTTGTGGGAGGGGTCGGCTACCAGGTGCTGGAAGCGGCCGTCCGAGGTCAGTATCAGCAGCCCCTCGCTGTCGGCGTCCAGCCGGCCGGCCGGGTAGACGCCGCGCGGCAGGCCGAAAGCGGCCAGCGGGCGGTGCCCCGCTTCGGGGGTGAACTGCGAGACCGCGCCGTAGGGCTTGTAGAAGGCGATATGGGGCATAGCGGCGGCTAAAATGTTATCATATTGAATATGGGTTACATCCTGGTGGAGGACCGCAAAGCGCTGGAAAAGGTCCTCGCGAAAGCTTCTTCGAGTCCCTACCTTTCCATCGACATAGAATCCAACGGCCTCTACGCCTACCGCGAGAGCCTCTGCCTGGTGCAGTTGTCCGCACAGAGCGTGGACGCCGTCATCGATTCGCTGAGAGTGGACGTCAGTCCGCTCAAGCCGCTGCTGGAGGACCCGGCGATAGAGAAGCTCTTCCACTCCGGCGAGTGGGATATCAAGATGCTCAAGACCACCTTCGATACCGGGATCCGCAACGTCTTCGACGTGATGATAGCATCGAAGTACCTGGGTTTCAAGCGCTGCGGCCTGGACGCGCTGGTCAAGGAGCATTTCAACATCGATCTCAATAAGAAGTTCCAGAAGGCCGACTGGGGCCGCCGGCCTATCTCGCCGGAGATGCTGGACTACGCCACCAGGGACGTGAAGTACCTCTACCGCCTGCGCAAGATCTTCGCCAAGGAGCTGGCGAAAAAAGGCCGCCTCGAGGAGATCAAGGACGAGTTCGAGAAGCTCGAACGGCTCTCGCCGCTGGACCCGCATTACGATCCCGACGCTTTCTTCTCCTCGCGCCAGTCGCGCGGGCTTTCACCCCGGCAGCTGGCCGTGCTGAAGGAGCTTTTCGCCGAGCGCGACCGCCGCGCGCGCGACCTGGACCGGCCGGCCTTCAAGGTGGTCGGCGACGATTTCCTGGGTTCGCTGGCCCGGGACCCGGAGCAGGCGATGAAGGATATGACGGTCTTCAAGGGCGCGACGGAATACGTGCTCTCGCATCACGGTCACTGGCTGGAGGACGCCGTCTCGCGCGGCCTGGCGGCCCCGGAATACAAGCCGCTCAGGCGCGAGCGCCGCGAGCGGCCGGACGCCGGCTGTAATTTCGAGGGGTCCAAGAAGCGCGCGGCGGCGCTCAAGAACTGGCGCAACGCCGCGGCCGGGGTGCGCGGGATGCTGCCCGAGTCCATCCTCAATAACGACATGCTCGAGCGCATAGCGCAGACCGACCCGCAGACCCTGGAGGCGCTGGCCAAGGTCAAGGGGCTTACCAAACGCAAGATAGATTCCTACGGCGCGGAGATGCTGGCCGCTCTCGAAGAGCACCGCCGCTCCTGCCAGCCGCAGTCACCGTCCAAGTAATCCCCGATAGTCGGGTCCCCATTGGCTCCCCCGGGGGACACACGCTCGTCACGGTTCGCTTTTTCCGGGATACATCCTCGCTTCATTCAGCCGACCAAGAACTCGGCCGTCGCGCATAGCGCTAGGCCTCAAACATTCTTGGTCGTCCGGCAGTGCCGGTCCCTTCATTCCGCTCGGGGAAAAAGCTTGTATAACCAGGTTTTATTATACTCACTGTTACAGAGGTCTGACAGGCCATCACCGGATAGGCCGACAAAAACGAGGTACGCCAAGACCGTTGAGGA
>JAGVVD010000004.1 GCA_019135865.1 Elusimicrobiota bacterium | reverse complement strand
TGGACACCTACACGGGGGCGAACGGGGCGACCGCCAACGTCTCCATCGCCGCCAACGGCGCGGTCTCCGCAAGCGTGAACGTCTCCGCCCAGAGCGGGAACATCATCGAGGCCAGGGCCGACGGCATCTACGCCGGCGTCGAGTGGCAGAGCCTGTCCTGACGGGAGGTGACGGAGAATGCCCGCATTCAAGCCCTGCATAGGGACGCGGGCGCAGGTTGACGCGACCCCGGTGGCGAACGGGCAGTTCCTCGTCGCCACCGACACGGGCGAGGCGTTCATCGACTTCAACGGCGTCCGCATCCGCATCTCCGGCTCGTCCGGCGGCGGGGGCGCGACGCCCCCCGACGGCGAGGAGGACGAGGACGACTCCCTCCTCACCGCCTGGACGGTCGTGAACGCCGCGCTCCTGATGTCGGAGTCCGTGCCCGGAGGCGGTCCGGGCGCGGGCGTCGCCAACGCGCCCGCAGTCATCCTCGAGACGGCGGACGACGCGCTCCTGACCGCATACGCGGTGGCCAGCGCGTCGCTCCTCCTCTCCGAATCCGTGCCCGGCGGCGGCCCAGGCGGAGGCGTCCTCAACGCGCCCTCCGTCCTGCTTGACGCAGCCGACGACGACCTGACAACCGCGTATTCCATCATGGAGGCATAATGAGACTATCCAACACAGAATTCAACGTCCTGTACGTCGACCCCTCCGCCGCGTCGGCGGGCGACGGCTCGACGCCCGCGACCGCGCTGATGGCTCTGCCTGCGTCGGCGTCCTCCCTCGCGGACGCGACCTGCTACATCCTGCGGCGCACGGCGGCCTCCTCGGAGGTCACGCTGCCGCAGGGCGAAAACTCGTCCATCACCGCATTGGCGATAATCGGGATGCCGAAGGCCACCGACGAGCTGTACGCCCTCATGCCCGAGGCGGCGAGGACCGCGTGGGGCGCGGACGCGGCTGACTACGCCCGCGTCAAGGCCGTCACCAACGACGACCCGTGGGGCGGCGAGGGCGCGAAGACGCTCTCCCTGCCGAACTGCCTGGCCTTCTTCCTTCACCGCGTGGACCTGCACCGCCAGGGCCAGGGCGCGGTCGAGGCCGCAATCAGCCTGATGAACACGGCGCAGACGGCCTCCGTCTCCATCGAACGGTGCCGCTTCGGCCTCAAGGACAGCGACCTCGAGAGCCAGTCCTGCACCTCCGCCCCCTCATACGGCGCGGCGATGTACGTCCAGATCGGCAAGCCGCAGGTGCTCTCCATCCGCCACTGCGTGGTGAACACCGTCCCCGACGGCGGCTACTACATGGAGGCGTCGTCCTGGGGCATCTACGCGCAGGGGGCGGTATTCGCCGTTCTCGACGACATCGATGTCTGGAGCGCGACCGCCCCATACGGCGGCGACGACGGGATGTACGGGAGCAGCGACGCGGCCATCAAAATCGGCTACTACAACTCCTACAGCAGCTCCTACTCGACCTACTGCGGGAACGCGTCGGTCGGGAGAATCCGCGTCCACTACCTGAAGAACGGCTCGAACGGCTACCTGCCGCCCGCCCTGTATCTCTACACTTCCGAGTTCACCAGCCTGCGGAACGTCTCCCTCTCCATGGAGAGCAGGACGCTCGGGAGCGGGACTCCGTCCGTAATCGCCCCCGGCGGAATCCTCGTGGACAGCGAGGGCGCGCCCGAGTTCATCTACGAGGCGCTCACGGCGAACCTGCCCGAGGTCTGGCGGGTCGGCTACGGGTGCGGCGTGTTCAAGCTCTGCGGAAGCGGCGCGAGCAGGCTGCCCGGATGCGCCAAGAAAATCGACGGCGTGACGGTGACGCTCGGAACGACGGGAGGCGTGGACACCCAGGGCAACGGCAACTACTACGACTCCTACAAGGACGGCGACTCCTCAAACTGGGGGCGCTACGCCGCGCTCCAGCTGCCGATTTCCTCGTCCGGGAGCCACGAGCCAGTCATCGCCCGGAACATCACGGTGACGCATCCAAGGGGAATCGCACTTCACGCGACCAACTGCTACGTCAAGACCTGCACCCTGCAGGGGATGCTGCGCGCCTACCAGGCGACCTGCGACATAACCTCGCTCACGAGCTGGTATCCGGGCAACGCCGTAGGCGCGGCATACGGCAGCACCGTCCGCATCGGGACGCTCACCCTCGGCAAGGGGAACATCACGGGGACGGACAGCGACCCCGCCATCCTGGGGTCGCCGCAGGAGAGCCAGTGCTTCATCTACGTCGGCTCGTCCAACGGGCAGCTGATGGGCGACACCAGAAGCAGCTCGACCTCATACGACAACTGCTACGCGGTGGCCTGCGGGAGCGAGCAGGACGAGGGGCACTACACGATGCGCACCATCAACGCCATGTGCAACACCTGGGGCGTGGCGCGGAGCGGAAGCGCCGTCCCCGCCTCGCTCAAGCTCTCCAACAACACCGCCGAGGGCACGGGATTCCTGTCGCTCGGACGGCAGCCGTTCGGGGGCTTCAAGGTCTCCGTGGCCTCGGCTGGCGTGAAGACGCTCAAGGTGTACGTCGCCGCCAAGGGGCTCTCCGAGACGGCGGAGCTGGCGCGTCGCGTGGTCGTCCAGGCCACCGTGCCGGGGCAGGACGGCTCGGAGCGGATGGCGTTCTCCAGCGCGTCCGGGCGATGGTCGCCAGACGCAAGGACGCAAGCACGTGGATCGGGGAGTCGGGGCTCTCGCCGTTCCTGCTGGAGATGCCCCTCGAAGTCCCCGCCGCCTGCACCGTGGACGTGAAAATCCACTTCCGCTGGTACAGCGCATCGGGATACCTCTACATCGACCCCGGCATCGTCATCGAATAGGAGGAAGGATGAACAAGCTCAAGGAAATCAAGCGGCTCAAGGAGCTGGCCGAGAAGTATGAACTGGAGGACAGGGAGATTCTCGGCAAGCACCCGATGAACCGCCTCGCGCAAATCTACAACGGCATCGGACCCGACGCCTTCCCCGCGTGGCTGCGCGGCTGCGTCACCGCGCTCCACCCGAGCCTCGCCGTCGTGGCGTTCATCCACGACGTGGAGTGGTTCGAGAGCGACGGCACGGACGATACGTTCAGGGCGACCAACGACCGCTTCAAGCGCAACGGCTACAAGGTCGCCGCCTCCGAGTTCGGCTGGTACAATCCGCGAAGGTACGTCGTGATGAACCAGGCGCGGAGGTTCGGAAACCTCTGCCAGGCCTTCGGCAAGTCCGGCTGGCTCAAGTGCCACAAGGACAGGCTCGGCGAAGGCAAGGCCGAGTAGGAAATCTGCCCCCGGATTCGCAGGAGTCCGGGGGGCTTGCTCTTATGTGGAATAAAAAGAGGATGAGGTTGCAAGGTCTATTTCTCGCGCACTATGCGGAAGCCGACAGTGCTATAGCTGAGGTTCGGCGCACGTCCTTCCTCCCTTGCCTCCGTGCGGCAGCTTGTGCGCTTGGAGTTCCACGAGCCGCCCTTGACGGCGTTGACCTTCTTTCCCTTCTCCGCTCCGACCTGAGCGGTTATCACGCTGCTGGTCCATTCCCAGACGTTTCCCCACATGTCAACCGCTCCGCAGGCGGCCAGCGTCTTCGCGTACTGTGTGACGGGCGTAGTCCCGTCGTTCTCGCCGCAGTTGAAGTCGGCGTCCTTCGGCATGTGCCCTGCGGCGATCTCCCACTCCTGCGCGGTCGGGAGACGGTATTTCGCCTTGCCGTCCTTCTGGGTGAGCCATTTGCAGTAGGCGACGGCATCCTCGTAGGTGACGTTCACCACGGGGTGGTTGCCTTTGCCGGCAGGATATGTGCCGTTCGTCCAGTCCTTCGGCGGCTTCCTGCCTGTGGCCTTGACGAACGCCGCATATTCCTCGTTCGTCACAGGAGTGTAGGCGATGGACAAGTTCTTCGGCCCGCCGATGACGGGCAGGAAGCCGTCCTTCGCATTGCGCGCGTCCGGCTTCAGGCGCGGGTCGGCAAAGCGCGCCATGCTCTGCTCGATGCGGGCCTCCCTGTCGCGCAGCATCTCGTCGACAATCACCTGCATCTCATCGACCTTCGACTTGTCCCTGGCGGTGCGCTTCAATTCCTCCAGCTTCGCCTTCTTCCGCGCGACGACGGCGTCATACCGCTTCTCCACCTGCCTGCGCAAGGCGGCACGGTTGGCCTCCGTCGGGTTGTGGCGGTACTCAGAGATGAGCCGCTTCGTCTCCTCGTCCAGTTCAGGGCGTTCCTTCTCGACGACCGTGCTGAACTTATGCAGCTTCGCGTCTGGGTTCACCTGCCTTGAGGGCGGCTCTGCAAGAAGCGGAAATGCCAGGAAGGCGGTCATTGCCAATGCCATAACAGTCTGCTTTCTCATGATGTTGTCCTCCATTGGTTGTTTATTTTCTTGTCATTTTGGTGGGCAGCGCACTTCACACATATAAACGCAATTCCGTCTGAATTATTGCACATGCAAGGCGAATGGCGAAACAACCGAAAGAAAGTTAGAAACAACTGGAATTAAACGCGATGTCCGACTGGATTAAGTTCAAAGAGGCGGCCTTTTAATAGGCGCGACGGGGAGAGGCCCCGGAGCGAAGGACAACCCTCAACCAAGGAGACAATGAAAATGCCAAGGCAACTGACAATCGAGACCCTGCCGAAGCCCCTGCTCGACGAGGCCAGGGAGATGCTTCGGGGCGAGGACACCGAGGTCTATGTGATTCGGTGGAACAGGCGCAGGCGCGTGGTCGGGAAGGTGTTCCCCTACGAGCACTCGTGGGACGAGAAGCTCCTGCTGACCATCCGCGAGACCGACCTCTTCACCGAGGCCGAGCGCGCCGAGAACTACATCAACTACTTCCACAAGTACCCCGCGTGGTACACGGGCCGCCGCGACGAGGCGATGCTCGAGCGGATGCGGAACGACATGGACTTCGACCAGAGGACGCTCACCTACAAGGAGCCGTTCGGCAGGATGGTGGACGGCGACTTCGTGTACACGGGCGAGTTCAGATTGGTCAAGGTCGGATAAGGAGGACGCGATGGAGAAGCAAGCCAAGGGATTCGCATTCATAAACGACAAGGCAATCGATGACGACGGGAGCGAGATGAGCCTGCCCGAGAAGACGCTGATGCGGGTCGTCACGGGCGAACAGCCCGAGCTCCCGTACCCGACGAGGGAGCTGAAGGTGGCCTGGGGCAAGCCCCAGGTCGAGTACATCATCCCCGACGCCGACAGGGAGGCGGTGCTGAAGCGGCTCTGCTTCCTGCGGCCCGCCCCGCCCATCGACGCGGAGATGCTCGACCTCCACGAGCGGAGGCTGTTCAGGGTGCGGGACTTCCGCGTCATCCGCTGGCGCGGGGCCAACCTCCTCGCAAGCCCCTACTTCCCCCAATCGGGCGGAATGCTCGTGGACTGGGCGGCTCCGGGCAGCGGGGATGTCATCGTCAGCATAATCAGAGCGGGCAAGGAGGCCGACGGCAATGGAAGAGAAGAAGATTGAACTGAGGCAGACGGGCGTCAAGGTCCGCCTCATAGGCGAGGACGGGAATGCGTTCCACGTCTTGGGAAAGGTGCGCGCCGCCCTGCGCAGGGCGGGCGAGAGCCGCGAGTTCATCGAGGCGTTCACGAAGGAGGCCACCAGCGGCGACTACAACCACCTGCTGGCGACCGTCATGGAAGTCGTGGAGGTGGAGTGATGGCAGACGAGTTTCTGACCAAGACGAAATGCGACCGCTGCGGCGGAAGCCTTGATTCCGGGCGGATAATGAGCCGCTTCGACACGGCCTGCCTGTGCATGAGGTGCGCCGAGGCGGAGCGTCATCACCCCGACTACGAGAAGGCGGTCGAGGCCGAGATGGCCGAAATCCGCAGGGGCAACTACAACTTCAAGGGCATCGGCTACCGAAAGCCCTGACGCCCCGTCCCGTCGTCGTCAGCCCCTGCGGAGCCTCTCTGCGGGGCTTTTCGGCATCATGGCGAAGAATTATCGGAAATAGTTGGAAATAAAGCATATTTCGACTGGATTAACTGGAAAGGAGCGGCCTTTTAATGCGCGTACCGACCAGGCGGTGCAACCAAAACCACAACCAATCAGCATAGGAGACGCGAAGATGACGATGAAGAACGAGGTTACCCTGAACCACGGCGAATGGATGGATGACGGTTGGACAGTCGGCACGGCGGTCTGCGACGGCGTCGAGTACAGATTCAACGTGAAGCACTACGAGGAGCCAAGCGAGTACGGAATCAGGGGCGGGCGAATCAGCAAGCTCTGGCTGAGCCGCACCAAGTCCTTCAGGGACACCATCCTCAACTACGACCGCGGATGGGAGCGCGGCTACGGCCCGCGCGGCAAGGGCGAGGCGGTCGCCGCCATCTACGCCACCCTGATAGCCAAGTTCAACTAAAGGAGAATGCGATGAACAAGATTGAGCTACCGACGAGTGCCCTGGACGAGGCCAGGGAAAAGCTGAAGAGGACGGCAAGGGTCTTCGTGGTCAGGCGCGGCGACGCCTTCAAGGTGGTCGTTCGCCGCCCCCGCGACGGCGTGGTGGTCGCCGAGCTGCGCGACTACGACTTCTACACCGACGTCGAGCGGTACGACAACTATGTGGCCATCCACCGCTGTCCGCCGCCGTGGTGCGGGAAATGATTGCGACCAGGCCGAGGGTTCTTCCCCCGGCCTTTTCCGTTCCCCGCACGGGACTTGCCGCCAATGAAATCGGGTGATTTCAAGAAAAACGCGAAAAATATGAGAAATAGTTGGAAATAAAGCATTTAAACCGAGTTGCCGACTGGATTAAGTGTTCTTCCGCGCTTTTGTAATGGGCGTTACCGAGAAGAACACAGACAAACAACCCAACAACCACGGAGGCAACAAGATGCAGAACCAAATCGAGACGATGAAGAAACTTACCTACGGCACGGAGCTTGAGCTTGAGTCCATCACGCGGGAGCGGGCGGCGCAGGCCGTCCAGAGCGTGGTCGGCGGCAGGGTGCGCCACGAGGGCGGCTCCTACGACAAGTGGACGGTCACCGCCCCCGACGGCAGGGTCTGGAGCATGGTGAGCGACGCGAGCCTCTCGAGCCGCGCGAACAGCGCCGAGGTGGTCACGCCCATCCTGCGGTGGGAGGACATGGAGACCCTGCAGGAGGTCGTCCGCGCCCTCCGCCGGGCGGGCGCGACCGCCCCGCGCACCACGAGCCAGCACATCCACGTCGGGGCCGGCGAGATGACGGTGGCGCAGGTAATCAACCTGGTCAAGATGGAGTACAAGCAGGAGGAGCTCCTCATCAAGTCCCTCGGGACCCACGAGAGCCGCCTCGCCCGCTACTGCCGCCGCACAGACGCCTCCTTCATCGAGCGCATCGAGGCCCGCCGCCCGAAGACGATGCGGGAGCTCAACGAAGCGTGGTACGGCCACTACAACGAATGCCCGACGCACTACGACTCCACGAGATACCGGTTCCTCAACCTCCACGCCCTCTTCACCAAGGGGACCCTGGAGTGGCGCGGACCCAACGGAAGCCTTCACGCGGGCGAGGTCAAGGCACGTATAATCCTGGCCCTCGCGATGACCGCCAAGGCCATCACCGCCAAGTGCGCGTCGGCGAAGAACCGCCGCGAGTACAACCCGCTGAGCGCCAAATACGACATGAGGATATTGGTATTACACTTGGGCCTCAGCGGCGACGAGTTCAAGAACGTGAGGATGCACCTCCTCAAGAACCTGCCGGGCAGCGCGGCGTGGAAGAACGGACGCCCGCAGGCGGCGTAAGGCAAGGGACTGGCCTCCCCCCCGCGCGGGGAGGCCGCAACGGAGGCACACGATGAAGAGATTCAACTACCTGGCATACGGCTCGAACATGGACACGACGAGGATGAAGGCGAGATGCCCCGGCGCGAGGCTCGTCGGGGTCGCAAGGCTCCGCGGCTACCGTCTCGTGGAGCGGCTCTACGCCGACATCGAGCCTGCGGAGGGACGCTCGGTCAAGGGCGTCCTCTGGAGCGTCACGGAGGCCGATTTGGCCTCCCTCGACCGCCACGAGGGCGTGGCGGCGGGCGTCTACAGAAGGGGCGTGTACGCGGTGGAGTTCGCGGGGCGGACCTTCGGGGCGTACTGCTACGAGATGACCGACAGGACGCGCCTTGTGCGCAACGGGGCCGCCTATCCGCCGTGGTACGAGGCCGTCTGCCGCAGGGGCGCGGCGGCGCACGGCGTGGGCGGACATTTCGGAAAGAAGGCAAAGGAGCATGGGACAATGGCAAGGAAATTCAAGGTTGCTGTGTATGGCACTCTGATGGCAGGCGAGAGAAACGAGCACTGGGCGGCGGACGCCCTGGACAGTAGGCCGTGCGTCCTGCGCGGGACGCTCTACGACACGGGCTGGGGCTACCCTGCCTTCGTCCCCGACGCGGACGGCGGCGAGGTCAAGGCCGAGTTGCTGACGGTCACGGTGTCCATCCTGGCGCGGATGGACGAGCTTGAGGGCTATCCCCGGCTCTACCGCCGGGATACCGTCCAGGCCGCGCTTGAGGACGGGAGCGTCGAGGCCGCGATGGTTTATGTGCTGAACACGCGGATGCGGGACGCGAAGGTCATTCCTGGTGGCGACTGGCGGGAATACCGAAGAAAGTTCGGGGAAAGCGCGGAATAAAGCATACATCGACTGGATTAAGTTGAAAGAGAGGGCTTTGTAATAGGCGTTCCGCGATGGCGCGGACACCAACGGCAACCCACAATAGCATAGGAGACACCACGATGGCAGCGGTAAGGTTCACGAGGAAGGAGAAGGCGCAGCTCGAGGCGAGGTTCGCGGAGCACTGGCCGCTCAAGGTCTGGACAAGCGGGGATGTGGCGACCGTCCACATCTTCGGCGGCCACTTCTACATCAAGAAGCGCGAGAACGGCTACGACTGGCGCTGGGCGGACGCCAACCCCTTCGAGGACCAGAGCCCGCTCAAACTCAACCACATCGCCAGCCTCGCGGAACTGTAAGGAGAACAGCACAATGAAGGCAATACTAATCGACGCGAATGAACGAAAGGTGGTCGCGGCGGACGTGAAGCCCGACCCGAACAAGAGCCTGGACGGACTCCACGCCCTCATCGGATGCGAGTGGGTGCAGCCCGTCGTCATCGGCGAGAACCTCACCCTCTGGCTTGACGAGGAGGGGCGGCTGAAGCTCCCGAAGCCGGGATTCCGCCTCAAGGGCATTCCGACGGACTTCGTGGGGAACGGCGTCCTGCTCGGCGGCGACGCCGACAGAGCCAAGGCCTGCCGCGTCCCTGCGGAGATTGTGGCGATGGGCATCGAATGGCTCGCCCCCGGCGAGGTCACGCCGCCCGGACGGCCTGAAATCCACATTCTTCCATAAGGAATACACGAGCCAGAGCGTCCAATGTTCTGGCTTATCTTTTTGGCAGAAAAGTTCGGGAAATCGTATCAAAGGAATTGAAAGTCGTTAGTTTTTATGCTATATTACCCAAGATTCCTGTAAAGTCATCTTCTTTTTTGGGAGAAACTATGATAGTCAGCTATAAGAAACTTTGGTATCTTTTGATTGACAAGAAGCTAAAAAAGGCGGACCTGAAACGGATGACCGGTATCAGCCCCTCGACCCTTGCCAATCTGACCAAGGACAAGAACGTCAGCCTGGAAGTGCTGCTGAAGATATGCGACGCATTGCATTGCAATCTGTGCGACATTGTCGAGTCCTTGCCTGACCCCGAACCATCCGCTGAACAGAAATGAGGCCACGATGAATGCCTGCGAAAGGGTAATTTAGGAGACAGCACAATGAGCGAAACGAACACGGCAAACATCGGCTTTGAGAAGGAGATTTGGGATGCTGCCTGCATTCTGCGCGGCAATATGGATGCCGCCGAGTACAAGCAGGTGGTGCTTGGCCTTATCTTCCTGAAGTACATTTCGGACAAGTTCGATGCAAAGTACCAGGAACTTGTGGACGAAGGCGAAGGGATGGAGGAAGACCGCGACGAATACGCCGCCGAGAACATCTTCTTCGTTCCCCCTGAAGCCCGCTGGAAGATTGTGGCCGACAAGGCTCACTCCCCGGACATCGGCACAGCCATTGACAATGCGATGACCTTGATTGAGAAGGAGAACCCGCGTCTCAAGGGAATTCTTCCGAAGAACTTCGCGCGTCCCGAGTTGGACAAGCGCCGCCTGGGCAATGTGGTTGACCTCTTCACCAACATCCGAATGAAGGAGCATGGCGACACCCGCGACATTCTTGGACGCACCTACGAATACTGCCTGGCGATGTTCGCCGAGCAGGAGGGCAAGAAAGGCGGCGAGTTCTTCACGCCAGCCTGTGTTGTTCGGACGCTGGTGGAGATTCTCAAGCCATTCAATGGCCGCGTCTATGACCCGTGTTGTGGATCGGGTGGAATGTTCGTGCAGTCGGCGAAGTTCATTCAGAACCACCAAGGAAACATCAACAACATCTCCGTCTATGGACAGGATTCCAACCCGACGACCTGGAAAATGGCACAGATGAACCTCGCCATCCGTGGAATCGAGGCCAATCTGGGGCAGTTCAACGCCGATACCTTCTTCAACGACTGTCATCCGACCTTGAAGGCGGATTTCGTTATGGCCAATCCTCCGTTCAACCTCTCCGACTGGGGTGCCGACCGTCTGGCGGAGGACCAGCGCTGGAAGTACGGTGTTCCGCCATCTGGGAATGCCAACTTCGCCTGGCTTCAGCATATGATTTACCACCTTGCCCCCAATGGCAAAATCGGAATGGTGCTGGCCAATGGCTCGCTTTCCAGCCAGACGGGCGGCGAAGGCGACATCCGCCGCAGAATCATCGAGGACGACCTGGTCTCCTGCATCATCGCGATGCCGACGCAGCTCTTCTACACGACGCAAATCCCTGTCTCCCTCTGGTTCCTCGCCCGAAACAAGAAGCAGAAGAACAAGACCTGCTTCATCGATGCCCGCAAAATGGGAACGATGGTCACCCGCCGTCTGCGCGAGATGACCGATGATGACATCGCCAAGGTCGCCCAGACTTTCGACGCCTACGAGAATGGAACGCTGGAGAACGTAAAGGGCTTCTGCGCCGTCGCCACGACCGAGGAGATTGCTAAGCAGGACTACATCCTTACGCCTGGTCGATATGTCGGCATCGAAGAGCAGACCGACGATGGCGAACCTTTCGAGGAGAAGATGGATCGCCTGACCAAGGAACTCGCCGAACTGTTCCGCCAATCCCATCAGTTGGAACACGAAATCCAGAAGCGTCTGGCCGCCATAGGCTTCGAGGTGAAAGAATAACTACCATGTGGACAGTTGAACAAATTGGCAATTTGGCGACTAAAATTGCGATGGGACCATTCGGGTCAAACATTAAAGTCGCAACTTTTGTATCTTCTGGTGTCCCAGTGATTAGTGGTAATCATTTGAAAGGACTTTATTTAACAGAGGACAACTTTAATTATATCACAGAGGAACACGCTAAAAGACTGAAGAATTCCATAGTTTTTCCTGGTGATGTGATTTTCACTCATGCAGGAAATGTTGGACAAGTTGCGATGATTCCTTATGATTGTAAATATCCATACTATATGATTTCTCAGCGTCAGTTTTATCTCCGTTGTGACACATCAAGGCTTTTGCCTGAGTTTGTTACTTACTATTTACATTCGTATGAGGGGAATGGAAAACTTCTCGCAAATGTTAGCCAAACAGGTGTTCCATCGATAGCACAACCATCAACATATTTAAAACGCATAACGATACCTCTTCCTTCTATTGAGGAGCAAAAGAAGATTGTATCCATCCTTGCTTTGATTGACAAGAAAATCGCCCTTAATGCTTCGATAAACCAAAATTTGGAGGCGCAGGCCCAGGCCATCTTCAAGTCTTGGTTCGTTGATTTCGAGCCTTTCCAGGACGGCAGGTTCGTGGATTCAGAATTGGGACCTATTCCCGAGGGATGGCGAGTTGGAACACTCAAAGAGATGCTTGACATTAGATATGGGAAAGACCATAAAAAACTTTCTGACGGCACAATTCCTGTCTATGGGTCGGGTGGGCTTATGCGTTTGGTTGACAAAGCACTGTATTCTGGAGAATCGGTCTTGATACCGCGCAAGGGCACATTGAACAATGTGATGCGTGTGTCTGGTGATTTTTGGACTGTTGATACAATGTTTTACTCGGTTCCCAAATGCAAAGGAGCGGTCAAGTTTGCGTTCCAAATTCTGCGCAATATGGATTTGGCATCCATGAATAGCGGCTCGGCAGTTCCCAGTATGACTACCGACATTCTTAACTCAATAGACATAGTTGTCCCACCTCAAAGTGAACTTGTTGCCTATGAAGCGACAACAAATGCTCTTTGGCATCTTTATGAAGCAAATTTACAAGAATCCAATCGCCTTGCCGCTCTTCGCGACACCCTGTTGCCGAAGCTGATGTCTGGGGAGATAGACGTGTCGGAGGTAGAGGTGTAAATCGCAATTTAGCGGAGCAGTCCATGCCATATACGGAATCAAATTACGAGAACGCAATCATCCAGCAGATGCAGCAGCTGGATTACGATTATGTCTATGGCCCCGATGTTGAGCGGGACTATGAAGACCCATTGTATTCAGATGTTTTGGATGCAAGCATCCGGCGCATCAATCCCGGCGTCTGCGAGCCAGCCATCGCGGAGGCACTGTACAAACTGCGCAACATCGAGAACGGGCCTCTGCTGTTCCGAAACGCCATCTTCATGGACTATTTGCAGAACGGCATCGATGTCTCCTACACGGAAAACGGCGAGGAGAAGGCGACCCGTGTGCAGCTGGTCGATTACGCCAACACAGGCCGCAACTCCTTCATCCTCTCTAACCAATGGATATTTGTGGAGAAGTCGAAGAAGCGGGCGGACGGCATCATCTTCGTCAACGGACTTCCCCTGGTGATGATTGAGCTGAAATCCCCGTCAAGGGAGGAGACCGACGCCTCCGAGGCGTACCGCCAGTTCCGCAACTATATGCAGGAAATCCCGTCGATGTTCGTCTATAACGCCATTCTGGTGATGAGCGACATGGCGGAGACCAAGGCGGGGACCATCACCTCTCCAGAAGACCGCTTCATGATGTGGAAGACCGTGGACGGCAACTATGAAAGCACCCAGTTCGCCGACTGGAGCACGCTCTTCCAGGGGATGTTCGCGAAGGAACGGCTGCTGGACATCGTGAAGAACTTCATCTGCTTCTCGCACGAGCAGAACGCCGACGCCAAAATTCTCGCAGGGTATCATCAATATTTCGCCGTGCGGAAGGCGATTGAGTCCACCGTGAAAGCGACGGAGACCGACGGCAAGGGTGGTGTCTTCTGGCACACGCAGGGCAGCGGCAAGTCGCTTTCGATGGTCTTCTACGCCAGGCTGCTCCAAGAGGCGCTTCATAGCCCAACTATCGTGGTCATCACCGACCGCAACGACCTCGACAACCAGCTCTACGGGCAGTTCGCCAAGTGCCAGGATTTTCTGCGACAGGAGCCGCAACAGGCGGAAAGCCGCGAGGATTTGCGGCAGAAGCTGCTCCACCGCGAGGCAAATGGCATCATCTTCACCACGATGCAGAAGTTTGAGGAATCCTCGGAGGCGCTTTCCCATCGGCACAACATCGTAGTGATGGCGGACGAAGCGCACCGGGGGCAGTACGGCTTCGAGCGCGTCAACGCCCAGACGGGCAAAATCACCAAGGGCATCGCCCAAATCATCCACGACAGTCTTCCCAATGCGACCTTCATCGGCTTCACGGGAACGCCCATCGCCCTGCGCGACCGCAACACCCGCGAGGTCTTCGGCGACTACATCGACGTCTATGACATGACGCAGGCTGTTGAGGACGGTGCAACTCGCCCCGTCTTCTACGAAAGCCGTGTCATCCATCTGAATCTGGACGAGGAGGTGCTGAAGGACATTGACCGCGAATATGACATTGTCGCGGAACAGGCCGAACCCTATATCGTGGAGAAGAGCAAGAAGGAGCTTGGCAGGATGGAGAGCATATTGGGCGCGCCGCAGACCATCGACGCCCTATGCACCGACATCCTTCACCACTACGAGGACTATCGGCAATATGAACTGACCGGCAAGGCGATGATTGTGGCCTATTCGCGTCCAATCGCCCTTTCCATCTACCATCGGCTGCTGGAAATGCGGCCAAACTGGACGGAGAAACTAGCGGTGGTGATGACCTCCTCCAACGACGACCCCGAGGAATGGCGCGCCATCATCGGCAACAAGCGCCACAAGGAAGAGCTGGCGAAGCGCTTCAAGGACAATGACGATTCGCTGAAAATCGCAATCGTGGTGGACATGTGGCTGACGGGCTTTGATGTGCCGTCACTGGCCACAATGTATGTCTATAAGCCGATGGAGGGACACAACCTGATGCAGGCCATCGCCCGCGTGAACCGCGTCTTCCAGAACAAGGAAGGCGGGCTCATCGTCGATTATGTCGGCATCGCGAGGGCGTTGAAGCAGGCGATGTTCGACTACACGGGACGCGACCGTGCGAACTACGGGGATATGGACATCGGCACAAGGGCATACCCGAAATTCCAGGAGAAACTGGAGGTCTGCCAGAACCTCTTCCACGGCTTCGATTACTCAAGATTCATCACGGGAAGCGACTTGGAGCGCGCCCATCTCATCACAGGCGGCGTGAACTTCATCTCCGACGCCCACGAAGAGAAGCGCAAGGAGAACTTCATCAAGGAAAGCACGATGCTGCGCCAGGCACTTTCGCTTTGCCGAAGCATCGTGCCGCCTGATCAGCGGCTGGAGGCCGCGTTCTTCGAGGCCGTCCGCACGATGGTCACTCGCATATCTGGAGGTGGAAAGAAGCTCTCCCTCAAGGAAATCAACGAGCGCATCAACGAGCTGCTCAAGCAGAGCATCAAGAGCCAGGGCGTCATCAACCTCTTCGCGGACGTCAAGAAGGAGTTCTCGCTGTTCGACCCGAACTTCCTGGAGGAGATTGCCCGGATGAAGGAGAAGAATCTGGCAATCGAGTTGCTCAAGAAACTCATTGCCGAGCAGGTCTCCGTCTATCGCCGTAGCAATGTGGTGAAGTCGGAGAAGTTCTCGGAGATGCTTCAGCGGGCAATGCACGCCTACCTCAATGGAATGCTGACCAACGAGGAGGTCATTGAGGAACTGCTGAAGGTTGCCCGCGAAATCATGGACGCGCAGCAGGCAGGTGAGCAGACAGGACTGACGCAGGAGGAGATTGCCTTCTACGATGCCATCACCAAGCCGCAGGCGGTGAAGGATTTCTATACAAATGACGAGCTGGTGGAGATGACCCGCGAACTGACGGATATGCTCCGCCGCAACAAAACGATTGACTGGCAGAAGAAGGAATCTGCCAGGGCCAATATGCGGCGGCTGGTCAAACGCCTCCTGAAACGCCACAAATACCCGCCAGAGGGGCAGGATGAGGCACTTGAGACGGTCATTCGGCAATGCGAAAACTGGACTGACTTTTCAGAGGAGACAAGATAATGAAAGCAGATGAAAGCAACATCTACGCATTGTTCAACGGAACAAAGCAGTTTGTCATTCCAAGTTACCAACGGCCATACAGTTGGGGGCAAAAGGAATGCGAACGACTTTGGAAGGACATCGTCGAAATGGAGCGCAAGAAGCGCCCCAGCCACTTCGTCGGCTCAATAGTGAACATTGCAGAGAATATCACTCCAACTGGTGTGTTGACCTTCATGGTTATCGACGGACAGCAGCGAATGACCACTCTTTCTTTGCTTCTTCTGGCTCTTCGGGACTACCTGACCGAAAACCCAGACACGAATGTGAAAATTGACCTATTGAATGCAGAAAGTCTGGTGAACGAACATCGTGAGGATGATGAGCGGTATAAAATAATCCCTATCCAATCGGACCAGGTAATCTACAAGGCCATTGTTGACAAGAAAGCTAAGGAAGACCTGCCCCAGACCTCGCGCCTCCTGGTGAACTACCGTTTTTTCTTAGAGCGAATCGCAGCTGGGGAACTCACGCCTCTGGAAATCAACAAAGCAATGAAGAAACTCCAGATTGTGAACATTACCTTGGACCGCGACCATGATGACCCGCAGCTGATATTCGAGAGCCTAAACTCAACGGGCGTGGATTTGACGCAGTCCGATTTGATTCGCAACTTTGTCCTGATGGGACTTCCTGTGAAGACGCAGGCCAAAATCTATAAGGACTACTGGTCTCCCATGGAGGCACTGTTTCATTATGAGGCTCCAGAGGATATGGACCATTTCTTCCGCGACTATCTGACCCTTGTACAATCTGATATTCCTAATGAAAAACAGATATACGAGACCTTCAAAAGCATGGTTATAGACAAAAAAATCCAGATTGATGAACTTTGCACAAAGTTGTTCAAATATGCAAAACTTTATACGAAAATGATTTATGCAAAGAGTAACAATGTTATTCTGGATGGCATATTCAAGGAAATCAACAAACTCAAAATGGAAGTTGCCTATCCATTCTTTCTGAAAGTTTATGACGACTTTGAATCTGGTATTATTCTTCAATCCACATTTGAGGAAATTCTACGAATATCAGAGAGTTATGTATTTCGGAGGCGCATTTGCGGATTAGCCTCCAATTCTCACAACAAGACATTCTCAAGGCTCTATGGTTTGGTAAAGCAGAATGACTACCTGAATTCCATCCGGGCATTCTTTCTGCTGTGCGAGGACTACAAGGAGTTCCCCGATGACGCGGCATTTAAGCAGGCGTTTGTTGAGCGTAACATCTACAAACTGGGTAACCGTGGATGCCACTATGTCCTGTCTCGCCTCCAGAATTATGACCTTAAATCTCCAGTGGACATCTCGAACTTGACCATCGAGCACATCATGCCGGAGAACAAGAAGCTATCCAAAGAATGGAAGGAAATGCTCGGCTCAAACTGGAAGGATGTCCACGCGCGATTACTTCATACCATCGGCAATTTGACCTTGACAGCCTACAATTCGGAGATGAGTGACCGTCCATTCTCTGAAAAGATGGAAATGGCGGGTGGCTTTAAGCAGAGTGCGCTGAAACTCAATTCATTCGTGATTCAATGCTCTCAATGGACGGAAAAGGAAATCAATGCCCGTGCCGAGGACCTCGCCGAGTTGGCAGCGTCCAAAGTCTGGCCAAGACCGACGCTCACGGAAGAGGAGATTGCACCGTATCGACCACCCAAGAAGGATGATGGCCAGTACAAACTGGAATCATACGAATGGAATCAGTACACAAGAATGCTGTTTGACAAGCTAAACGCCTGCATTCTCAACCTGTCCACTGACATTCGCAGGGAGTGCAAGAAGCTCTATATTGCCTACAAGTACGACACGAACTTCACTGACATTACCGTGCAGAAGGAGCGGCTGCGACTTGCCATCAATGCGAAGTTTGAGCAGATAAACGACCCCAAGGGGATATGCAGGAACATCACTGGTAAGGGGCGGTGGGGAAACGGC
>JAGVVD010000037.1 GCA_019135865.1 Elusimicrobiota bacterium | reverse complement strand
GTTCGGCAACTATGTCGCCAATTACACCACGGTCCTCATGGGCGGGACGACATGCCCGCTTACCCTGTGGACCGACGGCCAAATAAAGGGTACGGTGCCCGGCGGGCTGGCTACCGGGCAGTACCCGGTGCTGGTGGAGCGGCGGACCACCGACGGCGGCCTGATGCACAGCCCGGAGATGTCCTTCACCGTGCTGGCGGTTGACGCGGCCAGCATGACGCCGGTGGCCGGGCCCATAGGTATTCCTTTCACCATCTATGGCACAGGCTTCGGCAATTATTCGGCCGGTTGGACGCGCGTACTTATCGGCGGGACCACGGCCCCGCTTACGCTGTGGACTGATACGCAGATAAAAGGCACGGTGCCGGGCACAATAGAACCCGGCGCGCATGAAGTCGTAGTGGAGCGCCAGCTCAACGGCGGGCTGGCGGCCTCGCAGCCTTTGCCTTTCACGCTGACCGTGCCGGCACTGGCCGATATAACGCCTTCGTCCGGCCCGATAGGTTTGCCGTTCACGCTGACCGGCTCTGGTTTCGGCAATTACGTAGCCAATAACGCGAAGGTGCTTATCGGCGGGACCACCTGCCCGCTTACCTTGTGGACGGACACACAGATAAAGGGCACGGTACCCGGCACAATAGAGTCCGGCACGCATGAAGTGCTGGTCGAGCGCGCTTTCAATGGCGGCGTCGCGCATTCGCAGGCGCTGTCCTTCGAACTGGCCGACCCGGTGCTTGAGTCGGTATCGCCGTCACCGGCGGCGGTGCTCTCGCCGTTCACGCTGACCGGCTACAACTTCGGCAATTACGCGGCCGGCAAGTCGGAAGCGCTCATCGGCGGCGCGACGGCGCAGCTTACCCTCTGGACGGACACGCAGATAAAGGGCAAGCTGCCGGCGCTGGGCGAAGGGGACTATCCCGTGCTGGTGCGGCGCAGCTTCAACGGCGGGGTGTCGCAGTCCGAGGTTTCCACCATGACCCTGGTGGAACCATCGGTATCGAGCATGACGCCGACGGCGGGGACCGGCGGGGAGGTCTTCAGCATTTACGGCGCGTTCTTCGGGCCTTACGACGCGGCCATAGCGCGCGTCTTGATAGGCGGCCTGCCTTCCTCTTTAAGCCTGTGGAACGACGGGCGGATAAACGGAAGCGTTCCGGCCGAGCTGGGCGTGGGTACGCATACGGTGATAGTGTCGCGCGGTCAGTACCAGGCCGATCCGCTGGAATTCTATGTGCCCGAAGGCGGGGGATATAGTCCCTCCTCGTTCATATCCCCGCTGTCGCCGTCGGCAGCGTTCAGGCTGGGTGAGGTATATGTCTATCCCAACCCTGCCAAGGGCGGCGTCGTTCCCGTCTTCCACCTGGAATTCGGCCTGGCCGACAAGCTGGAGCTGAAAGTATACAGCGTGGCGGGGACCCTGGTGCATGAACGAACGCTTACCGGCCCGCCGCAGGTGACAAGTCCGGTCTATGCCTATGAATACGCGTGGGAAGGGCATATAGCCAGCGGGGTGTATTACTTCACCGTAGAGGCGGAGCGCGCGGGCTCGAAACTTAAAGCGCGCGGCAAATTCGCGGTGGTTCGGTAAGGGGGGGGCCATGAAGAAAACGATACTGACCATAGCGATGCTCCTCCCGGCCGGCGGCGCTTACGCCGCGTCCAGCGGGGCGCAGTTCCTTAACATAGACGTCTCCGCCAGGGCGGTGGGGATGGGCTCGGCCTATACGGCGGCGACCGACGGGGCGGGCTCTATCGGCTATAACCCGGCGGGCCTGCTGGGCGGCGGCGGCGTGGAGGCGGCCTTAAGCCATACGCGCTGGCTTATGGAATCGTCGCACGACTTCGCGGCGGTGGCCTTCCCGTTCAAAGGCCTGCGCGCGGGCGTGGGTTACAGCCGCTTCGCCGCCGGCGAGATGACCGCGCGCGACGCGTCGGGCGCGGTGGCGGGAAGCTTTTCCAATACCGACCAGGCCGTGTCGCTTAACCTGGCGGGCCGGGTCAAGGGACTGGGCCTGGGCGCGGGGGTTAAGTATATCACCAGCTCGCTGGGCGGCGAGAACGCCGCCACTTTCGCGGCCGACCTGGGCGTATCGGCGGGGCTGGGCCGGGTGACGGTGGGTCTGGCGGCGCGCAATATCGGGCCGGGGCTCAAGTACCTGGACCAGTCGGACCCGCTGCCTCTGGCGGTATCGGCCGGCGCGCTGGCGTATATCATCCCGGGCTTCGGCGTGAGCGCGGATATCACGCGGCTGGTGCACGACGACCGGACGGTGCTCAGCGTAGGCAGCGAGTACGCGCTGCTGCCCGCGCTGTCGGTGCGGGCGGGCTATCTTGCCGGCCGCACCACGGCGGCGGACGACAATCGCGGCTTTTCGGCCGGGGCGGGCGTGAACCTGGCCGGCGCTTCGCTGGACTACGCGCTGACGCCCTACGGCGAACTGGGCAGCGCGCAGAGGATAACGCTCAGAAAGAGGTTTTGATACAATCTTTCTGTCCGGTCCTGTCCTTTTAACACCGGCGCGGAGTAAGGCATCGTGAAACTTAATATAGGCTGCGGGAACGACCGGCGGGCCGGCTGGGTGAACATAGACGCTTCGGCCGATACGGCCGCCGACCGGGTTATGCCCGCGGAGAGCCTTGACCTGCCCGACGGCTGCGCCGCCGAGGCGGAGGCCGCGCATCTTATAGAGCATCTCGGCTATTTCAAGTCGCGCTATTTCCTTTCCGAATGTTTCCGGACCCTGCGGCCCGGCGGGCGTCTGGTGCTGGAAACCCCCGACATAACAAAGACCTGCGCCGCTTTCGCGGCGGCCAAGGGACCTGAAGAGCGCGAGGCTCAGCTGGGCTGGATATTCGGCCCCGAGACCGCCGGCATGGGGCATCGCTACGCTTTCCCGGAGGAACTGCTCAGGGAGCTGGCCCGCAGGGCCGGCTTCGATATCATTTCGACGGAGAGCCGGACCTATCACCCCGGCCGCGCGGCGCTGCGCCTGGAACTGCGCCGGCATGAGGAGGACAGGGCCGCCGCCTGCCAGGCCTCGCTGCGCAAGGCCGTGATGAAGGCGGGGCTGGAGGATTTCACGCGCGAGGAGTTCTCGTCCGCCCGCGACGAGGCGATAGACCAGGTATGCTCCATGATGCTGAAAGGCGAGGCCGCGGGGATATTGACCCTCGCCGCCGCACCGGCCGTCTCGCGGCTGGCGCTGGACCTCCTGGGCGAGGCCGCCGGGAAAGAGTCGGTCGCGGCTTCGCTGCTGGACCATTGCGGCGGCGCGGCGCTGGCCTGGCGCGCGCTGCTGGAGCAGCCGCCCAAGGGCGGCGCGCAGGGCCCGGCCTTCGCCTCGGCGGAACTGGCCTACGAGAAGGCGGCGCGGCGGGCGCTGGAGACGGACAAGCTGGAGACCGCCGGCGGAGCGGCGGAACTGCCGTCGGTGTTCTCGCGGGCGGCGGCGCGGGCGGAGGGGGAGAAATTCCTGGGCCGGGCGCTGAAAGCGGCGGACGCGGGGGAGGAAGACGCCGGAGAAGTATTCGGCATGGCGCTGGCCTTCGAGCGCGACGAGCCGCGTATCTGGCTGGAGTCGGGTCGTTATTTCAAGGCGGCCAAAGGGAAGGCGGAAGCCGCGGACTATTTCATGAACGGGCTGCTGGCGCTGGAAGGCCTGCCCGGCATGGAGACGCGCGACGCCCTGCGCCGCGAACTGATGAAGGAACTTGGTTGAGCGTCATGACCGGGAAATTCAAACTGAAGGCGCCGTTCAGGGCGGCGGGCGACCAGCCGGCGGCGATCAAGAAACTGCGAGCCGGGCTCGACGGCGGCCTGCGCGACCAGGTGCTGCTGGGCGTGACCGGTTCGGGTAAGACGTTCACGATGGCCTCGCTCATCGCCGAGATGAACAGGCCGGCGCTCATTATTTCGCCCAACAAGGTGCTGGCCGCCCAGCTCTACTCCGAGTTCCGCACCTTCTTCCCGGAGAACGCCGTCGAATATTTCGTCTCCTATTACGATTATTACCAGCCCGAAGCCTATATCCCGTCCACCGACACCTATATCGAGAAGGATTCGGCCATAAACCAGCAGCTCGACAAGCTGCGGCTTAAGGCCACGGCCTCGATACTGTCGCGCCCCGACACCATAGTCGTCGCCTCGGTCTCGTGCATCTACAATATCGGCTCGCCCGAGAACTTCGCCAGGATGGGGCTCTACATCGAGAAGGGCCGCCCGCTGGGCCGGAAGGAGCTGACCGGGCGGCTCGTCGCCATACGCTACGAGCGCAACGACATGGAACTTTCGCGCGGCAAGTTCCGGCCGCGCGGCGCCTTCGTGGACATCTTCCCCGGCGACTCGGAGACGGCCTTCCGCGTGCAGCTCTCCGACGCGGTGGAGTCCATAGTCGAGTTCGACCCTCTGACGGGCGCCGAGCTCAAAGAGCATAAGCACGTCTGGATCTACCCGGCCAATCATTTCGTCTCGACGCAGGCCGAGATAGGGGAGGCGCTCAAGCTCATTTCGGCCGAGCTCGCGGAACGGCTAGCCGTCCTGAAAAAAGAGAATAAACTGGTCGAGGCGCAGCGGCTGGAGCAGCGTACGCGCTACGACATGGAGATGCTGGCCCAGACCGGCTACTGCCGCGGCATAGAGAACTATTCCCGCCACCTGGCCGGTCGTCCCGCAGGCGAGCGTCCCGCCTGCCTATTCGACTATTTCCCGGAGGACTTCCTCTTTTTCGTCGACGAGTCGCATGTCACCGTACCGCAGGTGCGCGGTATGTACGCCGGCGACCGCAGCCGCAAGCGGACGCTGGTGGACTTCGGGTTCCGCCTGCCCTCGGCGCTCGACAACCGCCCGCTGAAATTCGACGAGTTCGAGGCCCTGCGCCCGCGCACGGTCTATGTTTCCGCGACGCCCGGCCCTTACGAACTGGGCCTGGCCGGCGGGACGGCCATAGCCGAGCAGATAATCCGTCCGACGGGGCTGGTGGACCCGCCGGTGCGCGTGCTGCCGCTCAAAGGCCAGGTGAAAGCCCTGACCGAAGAGATAGAGAAGCGCGCGAAGCTTAAAGAGCGCACGCTGGTGCTGACGCTTACCAAGAAGACGGCCGAGGACCTGAGCGAATACCTGGCCGGCAAGGGCGTGCGCGCGAAATACATACATTCCTCGATGGACACGCTGGAGCGGCTGGACATACTCGGCCAGTTCAAGCGGGGGGAGTTCGACGCGCTGGTGGGCATAAACCTGCTGCGCGAGGGGCTGGACATCCCCGAGGTCTCGCTGGTCGCCATACTCAACGCGGACAACGAGGGGTTCCTGCGCAGCGAGACTACGCTGATGCAGATCTCCGGCCGGGCCGCGCGCAACAAGTGCGGCGAGGTCCTGCTGTTCGCCGACCGCCGAACCGGCTCGATGGGCCGCGCGCTGGACGAGATGGACCGCCGCCGCGCCATGCAGCTGGAATACAACGAGAAGCACGGCATAAAACCCGAGAGCGTCGCCCGCCGCGAGCTGGCGGGGCTGGAGTTATACGAGGGGGACCGCGGGCGCGGCTACGAACTGGTCCGCGACATAGCCGCTTCGGCCGTCACGCCGGAGAACCTGGGCGAGATAAGGCTGCAGCTCGAGCGCGAAATGAAGGATGCCGCCGACCAGCTGAATTTCGAGCTGGCCGCCAGACTGCGCGACCGGCTCTTCGAGCTGGCCGACATGAGCGGCCCGGGCAAAGCGGGGAAACCCCGCAAAGCCGGGCGGGGCCGCTCCCGTAAATGATAAAATTCAGTCCGATGGAAGAAGCCGAAGCGATAATAAGGCTGGCCCTCAAGGAAGACATAGGGACCGGCGACCTGACCACGCTGGCCTTCGCGCCGCCCAAGGGCGTCTTCGAAGGGTATATGGTGGCCAAACAGGCCGGGACCTTCTGCGGCGCCCCGGTGGCCGAAAGAGTGTTCAGGCTGGTGGATCCGCGCTGCCGCGTGACCAGGCTGGTCCGCGAGGGCGCAAAGGTCAAGCCGGGCGCCCGGCTGATGAAGATACGCGGCGGCCGGGCCATACTGACCGCCGAACGCACCGCCCTCAATTTTCTCCAGCACATGTCGGGCATCGCCACGGCCGCTTCGGTCTACGCCGCCGCGCTTGGCCGCGGCCGGACCAGGATATACGACACGCGCAAGACGCAGCCGGGCCTGCGCGCGCTGGCCAAGTACGCGGTCCGCTGCGGCGGCGGTCGCAATCACCGCCGCGGCCTCTGGGACGCCTACCTCATAAAGGACAATCACATAGCGATGCTGGGGCCCGGCGCCGCGGAGAAGCTGGCGGCGCTGATGAGGCGCATACGCGCCGGCCGCCCAGGCGTGCCGGTGGAGATAGAGGCCCAGACGCGGGAACAGGCGCTGGCCTTCGCCGCGCTGGGGCCCGACATACTGATGCTGGACAATATGCCGCGGGCCCTGATGAAGAAGCTCATCCCCGGACTGCGGCGGCTGGCCCCGCGCATGGAGATAGAACTTTCGGGGGGCGTAAAACTGAGGGACCTGCGCGGCCTGGCGGGACTCGGCGCGGACAGGATCTCCTCGTCGGCGATAACCGCCGGCGCGGGAACGCTGGACATCTCGTTCCAGGTAAGCGAGGTTAAAAAATGAGGACTTTCGAAGCCGTGAAATGCGGGAACATACCGGGAGCCACCAAGGTGCTGTGCCTGGACGAGGCCGTCTCCACGCAGGAGGTGGCGCGCGAGCTGGCGCTGGAGGGCAATAACGAGCGCACCGTGGTCATAGCCGCCTCGCAGACCGGCGGCAAGGGCCGGCTCGGCCGGCGCTGGGAGTCGGCGCCCGGCGGGCTTTACCTGACCGTCATACTCAAGCCGCGCATCAGTCTGCGTTTCCTGGGCAATCTCAGCCTTATGGCCGGCGCCGTCGTCTCGGAGACGCTCAGGGAGGATTACGGCGTGACCACCAGGGTGAAGGCGCCCAACGACGTTTACGCCCTTCATCCGCGCAGGAAGAAGTTCCTCAAGATCTCGGGCGTGCTGACCGAGTCGGCTTCCATAAACCAGAACCCGGATTGGGTGCTGCTGGGAATGGGGATCAACCTCAACAACGAGATCCCGAAAGAGTTGAACGAGGCCGTCTCGCTCTCCTCCGTGCTCGGGCGGCCCGTGGACCGCGACGAATTCCTGGAAAAGCTCTTCACCCGCTTCTGGAAGGCCTACGCGGCCTGGCAGTATTCCTCGGAAAGCAACAGCTGAAATGGACGCGGGCGACACCGCGGCACTGAAAAAGCTGGCGCTGGAAGCCGGAGCGGCGGCCTGCGCCGTGACCTCCGCCGCCCCGCCGGCCGTACTGGCGCGCTTCCGCGCCGCGCTGGCGGCGCAGGAGGGTCCCGTTCCCGCCTGGCTGGCCCGCGAGCCGGAGCGGCGCGCGGACATAAAGCGCTGGGACCCGTCGGCCCGCTCGGTGCTGGTCTGCCTTTTCCCCTACTGGAACGCCTCGCTCGAAAAGGAGTTCGAAAGGCTGCAGCCGGCCGACCCGGAAGGGTTCCTGCGCGCCTCCGGCCGGAAAAAAACGAATCCTCCGCTGCTTGCCCGCCTCCGCGCGGCCGGCGTGAAGCCGAAGATCTCCCGCTACGCCCTCCCCCGCGATTATCACGCCGCGATACGCGAGGTCCTAGAGGACGTTCTCGCGCGCGCCGCCGGGGTCTTCCCCGGCCTGGAGGGGAAGGTGTTCTGCGACACTTCGCCGGTCATGGAGAAGCCGCTGGCGGCCGCCGCCGGCCTGGGCTGGCAGGGCCGCAACACGCTGCTGCTCAATTCGCGGCTCGGCAGCTGGTCCTTCGTCGGCGGTCTCACGCTCAGCCTGGAGTTCCCCGCCGATATCCCGCCGGAGTATCCGGGCTGCGGCTCCTGCCGCGAATGCGAGAAGGCCTGCCCCGCCGGGGCCCTGGCCGGCGGGCGGCTGGACCTCTCGCGCTGCCTGTCGTGGCACAATACGATGGAGACCGCCGGCGGGCCTTTCCCCGGCGAAGCCTCCGGCTGGGGCTACGGCTGCGACGAATGCCAGAAAAAATGCCCCTTCAACGAAGGGGCATCGGGAACGGTCCCGTCTTTCCTGGGACCGCTCAGGTCTTGGGAGTGAGCGCGGTCTTGACCGCTTCCAGGAAATCGTCCGTGTTGAACGGCTTGGTCATGAAGGCCGAGACCTGGCTGAAGCGCTGGAACATCGTGCGCGAGGGCTCGAGCGCGGAAAGCACTATTATCGGTATGCCCTGCGTAGCGGGGTCCTCGGCGATCTGGTTGGTGAGGGAGTAGCCGTCGACGCCGGGCAGCATGACGTCCAGGATGAGCAGTTCGGGCTTGAAGCTCCTGAGCGTGTCCATCACGTCGCGGCCGTTGTCGCAGACCTTGACCTCGTGACCGAGCGACTCCAGCGCGTACTGCACCAGGCTCGATATCTCGGGATCGTCGTCTACCGCCAGTATCTTTGCCATAACCCTCCAGTGCTCTCGGAGAAGAAGTTTATCACATCGGGCGCGGACCGGTCAAATCCGGTAAAGGAGCCATTTCGCGCGCTTCTTCCGGAACGCCGCGCTTTCCCCGGCGTATTTTTTCAGGACCGGGCCGGCGGGCCGGCCCTTCTCCAGCGCCTCCCCCAGCAGGCCGCTGCCGGTCATCTTGCGCAGCTCCGCGGGCCTGTAGGAGAACTCCGCGGGGTGCAGTTTTTTCAGCAGCGAGGCCGCGTGGACGAAGACGTCCAGGGACCGCAGGGCGTGGCGGTCGGTTATCGTCACTTCCACGCCGCCGCATTCCTCGCCGGCGTATACGTCGGAGGAGGGCGTCTTCCTGACCGCGGCGAACGAGACGCCGGGCAGGCCGAGGGCGTTGAGTTCCGCCGCCAGCCCGCCGCCGTCCAGCCAGGGCGCGCCGAACCAGGTGAACGGCGACGCCGTGCCGCGGCCCACCGAGAGGTTGGTGGCTTCGAAACAGCCGATGCCGGGGTAGAGGAGTTCCGCATCCACGCTCCTGATATTGGGCGAAGGGTTCGTCCAGACCAGGCCGGTCTCGTCGAAGAACATGTCCCGGCGCCAGTTCTCCATGCGCACCACCAGCAGGTCCAGCGGCAGCCGCCGGTCGTCGCGGTGGAACAGCGCCATCTCGCCGGCCGTGAAGCCGTGGCGCGGCGGGACCGGGAAATAGGCGGTGAAGGCGCTTATCCCCGTTTCCAGCACGGGTCCCTCCACGATATGGCCGCCGGCGGGGTTCGGGCGGTCGAGCACCACGAAGGAGAGCCCCGCCTTCGCGGCCTCCTCCATCGCGTAGCCCATCGTGGTCAGGTAGGTGTAGAAGCGCGCGCCGACGTCCTGTATGTCGAAGACCAGCACGTCCAGCCCGGAGAGCTGCTCCGGCGAGGGCCGCATGTTCCTGCCGTAGAGGCTGTAGATCGGCGCGCCGGTGGCGGCGTCGGAGGAGTGCGCGATATGGGCGCCGTGGTCCTCGGTGCCGCGGAAGCCGTGCTCCGGGGCGAAGATGGCCCGCAGGTCCACGCCGGCCGCGTGCAGCGCGTCGGCGGCGTGGCGGCCCTGCAGGTCGACGGCCGTGTGATTGGTGATGAGGCCGACCCGCTTCCCCTGGAGCGCGGCGAAGCCGTCCCGTTCCAGCACGTCCAGGCCGCTGAGCGTCAGGACGGCGCAGGAGGCCGGCAGCGCCGGGCCGGCCAGCAGGGCGAAGAGCAGCGCCGCCCTCATTTCTTCTCCTTGAGCACCAGCAGGTGCAGGGTGCCGGTGTCCCAGAGCTTGAAGGCGAAGGCGCGCGCCTTTTTGCCGTTGCCGGAGAAGAAGTCTACGCGGCCGGGGCCCTTGATGGCCCCGCCGGTGTCCTGGCAGAAGACGAAGCGGGCGTCCTCTTTCTTGCCCTTCATTTCGCCCTCGTCGGTCACGTCCGGGACCGTCGCGCGCATGAAACCCAGCGTGCCCATGGGGACGAGGTTATTGTCCACGGCGACCGAGCGCCAGCCCACCAGCGGCAGGCCGTAGGTGCCGTCGGGCCCCTCGTCGGGGTCGGTTATCTCCTGGAGCCGGAAGAAGGTGTAGCGGCGGTTGGCCGTCATTATCGCCCGCTCCTTCTCCGGGTTCTTCCTTATGTAGTCCTTGCCTTTCTCGTGGCTGAGGCCCTCGCGCGGCAGGGCCCCCGATTCCACCAGCGCGGTCAGCCAGCCCTTGAACTTGAGGCTGTTGGTAGCGGCGAAAAGCGCCTTCACCTGTTTCCCGTCGGGATACTGCAGGCGCCCCGACCCTTCTATGTGCAGGTCCATGATGTCGGCGCGGTCGGTGAACCAGGCCAGTTCCAGCCCTTTGCCGTCCAGCGCGCCGCGGAAGTCGATGGCGTCGCGGTCCAGGTAGGGGACCAGCTGGTTCCCTTTCAGCATGCCGGTCAGTTTCTCGCCCTTGAACTTCTCGTTGAACTGCTCCAGGTCGACGTTCACCATGTCGGCCGGTTTGGCGTAGATCGGGTACTTGTAATCGCCGGTCTTTACGGGGCTGGCTTCCAGCGTCGGCTCGTAGTAGGAACTGAAGACCACCGTGCCGGTGGAATCGCGGCCGGCCAGCCGGTACACGTCGAAGCGCTCCTTCACCAGCCGGTCCAGCTGCTCCGGGTCCTTTGCCCGGTCCAGCAGTTCCAGGAACTCCGCGGAGGCGGCCTCCAGCTCGGCCTTGCCCACCTTGCGGCCGTCGAAATCGTAGGTCAGGGCCGAGGCGTTCAGTTTCCGCGCGTATTTCAGGTTCAGCTCCGCGGCCTTGCGCAGGCTCTTCAGGGAATCGGCGTCGGCGAAGGAGGGGAGATCCCCGGGGGCGACCTTCATTATCGCTTTGGCCTCCGGCGGTTTGACCGGGACCGCGGGGCAGGGAGGGCAGACCGGGCAGGGCGGGCAGCCGGGCGGGACATCGGCCGCGTTCCTCGGAAGCGAGGCGCAGCCGGCGAAAAGCGCCAGCAAGGGTATAAGCAGGAGTTTCTTGTTCATCTGGTCCCCTTTCCCGGTCCGCGGGGCGGTCGCCGGAATTGACTTTTGTTACTGCGCCGGACGGCTCCCCGACGGAGCGCCGGCGCGGTTTTTATTATCCCAAAAACCGCCGGTTGACACAAGCGGGCATATCTAATAAACTTGCCCCATATGAGGAAATACATTTCGGCAGTCTGCATAATATTTTCTTTCCCGCTGCTCGCGGCCGCGCAGGAGGCGAAGCTGCTCAGCTTCGCCGGCAACGTGGAGATCAAGGCCGACAGGGACGCGGACTGGGCCGCCGCCTCCGACGGCATGGAGATAAAGGAGAGCGGGGCACTGCGCACCGGCGAGGACGGCTCCGCCGTCGTCCTGATGCCCAACAAGTCCAAGGTCTGGGTCAAGGAGAACTCCGGGCTCGAGATCGAACAGCGCAAGACGCTGGCCAGCCGGCTGGCGCTGCTGTTCGGCAGAATGAAGGTGCGCGTGCCGCACCTGATGCGCAAGGAGCGCTTCGAGGTCCGCACGCCGGCCGCCGTCTGCGCGGTGCGCGGCACCGAGTTCACCGTGGAGGCCACGCCCGAGGGCGCGATGGACATAAAGGTCCTTTACGGCGAGGTGAAGCTCAATTTCACGGTCCCGCCGGTCAAAGGCAAGGCCGAGGTCCGCATCCCGCAGGGGCAGGGCCTCAAGCTGGACGAGAAGGGCAAGCCCGCCAAGCAGGCCCTGCTGACCAAAGAGCAGGAGTACCGGGCGCTGGAGAACTGGAACCCGGGCCTGGACCCCAAGGAGCGCATGGCCGAGATAGTGCAGAAGGAGAACGACCGCGCCCAGATCAAGGAATTCGCCAAGGTCACCGCCGGCGCCGAGCAGCAGGTCAAGGCCTTCATCAATACGGCCAAGGAGAGCGACCTGGAGGCCGGACGCACGCTCAAGGACGTACAGGGCAACCTGGTGCGCGTGGAGCAGCGGCTCATACGGCCCGATCCGCAGACTCTGCAGTTCTTCAACATCGTAAAGAGGCCGACCTACAGGGACTACGATTACTCCACCGCCATGTCCCAGTCCTACGGGTTCAAGTACACAGGCGGCGCCGCCACCAACCGCCTCGACATGCTGCAGGTGAACCTGGGTTTCGACCGGGCCCTGCCGCAGCGCATAGAGGAGTGGCCGTCCTTTTTCAACGA
The DNA here is from genome assembly GCA_019135865.1 of Elusimicrobiota bacterium. GTDB lineage: Bacteria > Elusimicrobiota > Elusimicrobia > Elusimicrobiales > UBA9959 > UBA2231. The sequence continues at coordinate 78,229 of JAGVVD010000037.1, read as the reverse complement.
TAACGATATCAATCCCTCCTATATGACCACCGTGGCGGCCAACCGCACGGAAGCCTCCAATATATTCTTCATCGCCCAGGGCTGGAAATACCGGGGCGGCGCGGAGGACGAGCTCGTCAACGACGGGCGGATCATCAACGCCTCCGGGGATAACGGCAAAGACATCGTAATGACCGGCCTGCTGGGCGCGGACGGCGTGGCCGGGCTGGAAAAGATAGCCAAGCTGGAAGTGACCGACGGCGGCGGCGGAACGCTCGACTATGTCGGCGGCGCGCTTAACGGCACGCAGGCGGGGGCCTCCGGCGGCGACGTGATCTGGGCCCAGTTCGTCCCCGACCAGACCTCCTACGACAAGAGCGCGGACGATATAGGCAGCGGCCAGATGTGGCAGTTCTCGGCCGACCGCTATAATGTCGGCAATGCCGGCACCTATATCTGGTTCGCGCGGGAGGCCTATGTCATAGGCAACGGCGGGAGTATCCGCAACACCGTGGACTTCACCAGCTCCGGTTCCGACCCTTTCACGCTGCTCAAAGAGAACGCCGCGCAGGTGTTCATGTACGTGAAGAACGAGGGCGCCGGGACTTATGCCCAGACCGACAGGTTCGCCGGCGGCCGCAATATCGACCTGGTCTTCATACCCGACCTGGCCGTGGCCGCGATACAGCGCATGCTGCCGGCCATCACTGAGCTGGGGGACTAAATGACAAGGGGATTTGAACGAATGAGAAAGATAGTTCTTCTGACGCTCTGCCTGGGCCTCCCGGCCGGGCAGGCGCGCGCCGAGATCGACTGGGAATCCAAGGGGATGCAGATAGCCGGCGAGATACTGGCCAACCCGGCCGCCTTCCTCTACGAATTCCAGCAGGACCTGGAAGGCACCACGCCGCTGCCGCCCGGCAAACGCTACGGCTTCCAGACCGGCCTCTGGGGCGGCGCGCTGCCCACGATAGGCGTCATGCCCAGCCTCTCGGGCAAGTTCCGCCTGCACGGCGAGGGGCGCCTCTCCCCCGGCCTGCCGCAGCTGGACCTGATAGGCGGGTACTGGAACTCCCCGCTGGCCGGCATGGCCGCGGACCAGTCGGACGACATCACCGACACCAAGTTCAACGGCCATTACTACGGCTTCCTGCTCAGCTCCTCGGTCAGCCCGCGCGTGCGGACCTTCTGGGGCTTCAAGAAGTCGCAGCTGAAAGCCAAGATCAGCTTCGCCCCCACGGCGGACATCAAGCTGCTCGGCACGCCGGTGAACGACATCGACACCGGCTTCGAGGACAGTTTCTTCGTGGTCGGCCTGGAATCGCCCAAGGGCCTCAACAAGCTCTGGAGCATACAGCTCAATTACGGCATGGACACGCAGACCATCGCCTCCAAGGTGAGCTGGTACGGCAAGTACTTCGAGCTGGGCCTGAACATCTACCCGGAAGGCGTCTTCGTCGTCCACCCGGTGTGGAACTTCCACCTTAATTTCTGAGGAATATGATGAAAAAACTCACTCTTATTCTGGCGATAACGGCGGGGCTGGCCGGCAGGCTTTCGGCCGCGACGGCCGAAAGTTCCAAGATCTTCACGCCGTTCTTCGACATGACGCTGGCCGAGAACGGCTATATGCCCAGCGAGGGCAATATCTTCAGCGGCGGCAACATCAACACGCAGGTCGGCCTGCTGGCGAAGATAACGGAGAAGGACCAGGTCTTCGGCCTCTACAACTTCAACTACGGCGGTCCCGGCTTCGCCCCGCAGGACACCAAGCAGTTCACGGACCGCACGCTGACGCACGGCTTCAACTTCGAGTACCGGCGTTCGCTCGGCGGACACTGGCGGGTGCGGCCCGGTATAAGCCTCTCGAAGGATTATACCCGCTCGGGCGCCAACGAGACCTGGGACCAGGGCCTCTATAACACGGAGTCCAAGGGCTTCCAGCTGGCGGTGGACTATAGTTTCGACGCCGCGCACAACGGCTTCATAACGGCCCAGTTCCTGACGCGGAGCATCGAGTTCCCCAACTACACGGACCTGTTCCAGGAATTCATGAACCCCAGCGTCACTTCCGAGCTTTCCGGCGGGCAGCAGGACCAGCGGCTTACGCAGGTCTCGCTGCGCCCCAACTGGAACAAGTTCTTCGGCGGCGTGACCTATACCATGCAGAAGTACAAGAACCAGAAAGTGGTGGGGGCGACCGGGGTCGCCACCTACGGCGATACCTCCGAGAAACAGGAGGACACCACCACCACGCTGGACTTCGGCTTCCATCACAAGCTCTGGATCTTCGAGCTCTACCCGGTGATCGCCTACAGCGTGCACGATTCCAACCAGAACTATATCCGCTACAAGTCCATCGGCGACGTCTCGCCCTACTTCATGGCCGACAACTACTCCTACAAGGAGCTCTCGTTCAGCGTGCCGCTGGACCTCAACATCACCAGCAAGTGGGCCGTGGGCGGCGCGATGAGCGTGGTGAAGCGCAATTACGAGAGCCGCCTGCGCCGCGACAAGTTCAACAATTACGTCGCCGGCGAGAAGCAGGAGAACACGATGACCACGCTGACCGGCTCCATCCGCAAGCGGATAAACGACGTGGCCATGGTGCGCCTGTCCTATTCGCTGGTGGTGGCCAGCTCCAACAACGAGTTCGAGCAGTACATGCCCTACAATTACACGGGCAACAGCTTCGGCATCGCCTACCAGCTGTCGTACTGACGGTTCAGGCCGTCCCTATGGAAGGCCCGGGCCCGCGCCCGGGCCTTTTTCACCGGGCGGGCAATAATGATATAATCATATGATTGGCCGGTCCGGAAGCCGGCCGTTCGTCGCCATGCCCGTTTTAAGAGGTCCCCTGAATGTACCTTAAAGCCCTGGAAGTCTACGGTTTCAAATCCTTCGCCAACCGCGTCAAGATACCGCTCAAGCCCGGCGTGACCTGCATAGTCGGCCCCAACGGCTGCGGCAAGTCCAACGTGGTGGACGCCATACGCTGGTGCATAGGCGAGATGTCCTGGAAGCAGCTGCGCCTGCCGTCCATGATGGACGTCATCTTCGCGGGCACCGAGAAGCGCCAGCCGCTCAACGTGGCCGAGGTCTCGATGACCTTCGATAACGAGGGCCGCAAGCTGCCGCTGGACTTCAGCGAGGTCACCACCACCCGCAAGATCTACCGCTCGGACGAGTCCGAGTACTTCATCAACCGCGTGCAGTGCCGCCTCAAGGACATCCGCGAGATGTTCCTGGACACCGGCATCGGCGCCGACGGCTACGCCATCATCGACCAGGGCGGCGTCAACGCCGTGCTCAAGGCCAATCCCGAGGCCCGGCGCGAGCTCTTCGAGGAGGCCGCCGGCGTCTCCAAGTACAAGGCCAAGCGCGAGGAGGCCATAAGGCGCCTGGAGAAAGTGGACCAGGACCTGGCGCGGCTGGCCGACTCGATGACCCTCATCGACGAACAGATCAAGAAGCTCGAGAGCGAGGCCCGCAAGGCCAAGCTGCAGCAGAAGTACAAGGAAGAGCTCTCCGCGGGCGAGATAGCGCTGCTGGTGCGCGAGATAGGCGCGCTGCGGGCGCAGATGGACGAGGAGAAGCGGGCGCTCGAGCCGGTCGAGGCCGAGACGAAGGAACTTTCCGCCGCGGTCACGGCCCTGGAGGGCGAGCAGGGCGCGCTCAACCTGGCCGCCGTGCAGAAGCAGAACGACGAGCGCCTGGCCATGGAGGCCGTCTATTCGCTGCGCTCCGAGGTCACCCAGCTCGAGGGCAGGTCCATAAACGATCTTAAACTGGCCGAGGAGAGCCGCGCCGCCTTCTCCTCCGCGGAGAGGCAGGAGCGGATCGACCGCGAGGACGACGCGAAGCTGGAGGCCGAATCCGCCGGGACCTCCGCGAAGCTGTCGGAGCTGGAGGCCGGCTTCGAGGGTCTCAAGGCCGAATACGACGCGCTCAACGGCCGCCTCGCCGCCCAGGAGCAGGAATTTTCGCGCATTTCCGGCGAGGCCGCGGCCGTGGAGGCCAGGGTCACCGCCGCCTACCAGGAGGAGATGGGGCTCTCGCGCGACAAGGCCGCCGCCGAATCCGATATCACGCATTTGCGCGAGGACCTCGCGGGCCTGGAGAAGGACCTGGAGGAGCTCGCCCGGCAGAAGGCGGAGCACGAGGCGAAGCTCGCCGGGCTCTCGGCCGGCCTCGCCGAGGCCGCCGCCGCGCTGGAGGCCGACGGGGCCGCGCTGGCCGCCGCCGGGACCGAGCGGGACGCCGCCGCCGCCGAACTGGCCGCCGCCGAGACCCGCCTGGGCGCCGCCCGCGAGGAACTGTCCGGCGCCTCGTCCCGCCTGGAGGCCATACTGGCCCAGGGCGAAAAGGATTCCTACTGGGTCGGCATCAACGCCGTGGTCAATTCCGGCATACAGGGCGTGCGCGGCACGCTGCGCCACCTGCTCGAGGTGCGCAAAGAGGACAAGCTCGCGGCCGAAGAGGCCCTGGGCCGCTTCATGGACGCCGTGGTCGTCGATTCCGCCGAGAAGGCGGGCGAGGCCATCGAGTACCTGCGCCACCTGGGCAAGGGCCGCTGCCGTTTCATCGCGCTGGACCGCGTTCCCGCCGGGGCCGCGCGGCCGCTGGATGCCGGCGGCGCGCAGCGCCTGCGCGAGCGCGTGGCTTCCGCCCCCGAGCTGGCCCCGCTGCTGGACCATCTTTTCTCCGGCGTCTACCTCTCCGGCGGTTCCGTGCACGGCTCCTTCTGGCTGTCCGGCGGCGTGGAGGAGGTCTCCTCCAACGAGCCCTACTGGGGCGAGGCCGACGAGCTCAAGGCCCGCATCGCCTCGCTGCAGGAGGAGTGCTCCTCCCTTTCCGCCAAAAAGGAGGGACTGGGCGCCCGTCTGTCCGGCCTGGCCGGGACCATCGGCTCCCTCTCCGAGAGGATAAATTCTCGGCGGATAGCCCGCCACGGCCTGGAGAAGGAGGCCGAGCAGGAGAAGGAACTGCTGGAGGTAAGGGTCAGGAACGAGGAAGGAGCGCGCTCCGACCTGGAGAAGAAGCGCGCCGCCCTGGAGCAGTCCCTGGCCCGTTCGGCCGAGCTCGACGGCAGGATAGAGGCCGCGCGCGCCGCCTCGGAGGCCGCCCGCGCCGAGATAGCCGGCCTTACCGCGCGCAAGTCCGGGCTGCAGGCGCAGGCCGACGAGATGCGCCTCGAATCGGGCCGGCGCAAGGCCGGCCTGGAGAGCCACGGCCAGAACGTCGATTTCATGCGGCGGCAGCTCGCGACCCTCGCCGCGCAGCGCGAGCGCATCGCCGGGCAGCTGGCCGAGCTGGGCGCCCGCAAGGCCGAGCTGACGGAGCGCGCCGAGCGCCTGACACGCGGGGCCCAGGAGGCACGCGCCTCCGCGGAGAACCTGCGCGGCCGGCTCAAAGAGCGCGAGGTGGTGCTGGAACAGCTGGGCGCCGAGCTCAACGAGATGAAGAACCAGCTCGAAAGTTACCGCGCCCGCATCAACGAGCAGAAGCAGCTGCTCTCGGAGAACGAGCAGAAGCGCCACGAGATAGACCTGCGCGTCAACACGGCCGCCACCCGCGTCGACGACCTGGGCCGCCGGCTGGCCGACGACTGGACCACCAGCTACCTGGAGGCCAAGGAGAAGTACGGCGCCGTGGAAGTGGACCCGGAACGGGTGAAGAACCTGCGCCGCCGCCTGGAGAACATGGGCCCCATCAACATGACCGCGCCCGAGGAGTACGAGGCGCTGACCAGCCGCCACAATTTCATGAACTCGCAGGTGGAGGACCTCAACAAGGCCAAGGCCGACCTGCGCTCGGCCATCTCCAAGATCAACGAGACCACCCGCGAGAACTTCAAGACCACCTTCGACAAGGTGCAGCTGCACTTCAAGCAGATCTACGCGCTGCTCTTCAACGGCGGCGAGGCCAGCCTGATCCTGACCCAGCCGGACAACCTGCTGGAGACCGGCGTGGAGATAGTGGCGCACCCGCCCGGCAAGAAGCTCATCAGCATCTCGCAGCTCTCGGGCGGCGAGCAGGCGCTGACCGCGCTGGCGCTCCTCTTCAGTTTCTTCTGCGTGAATCCCTCGCCTTTCTGCATCATGGACGAGGCCGACGCCCCGCTCGACGACGCCAACGTGGAGCGCTTCGTGCGCCTGATCAAGGAATTCGCCTCCGGCACGCAGTTCGTGGTCATAACCCACAACAAGCGCACGATGGAGGCCGCCGACGTGCTTTACGGCGTGACGATGGAGGAGGCCGGCGTCTCCAAGGTCATTTCGGTGGACCTGCGCAAGGCCGAGGCCCTGGCCGAGAACCCGCCGGCAGAAAAGGAGCCGGCGGCGGCCTGAGCCGCGAAGCGATGCTCTACGGCGTCTTCTCCGACGTGCACGGCAACTACGAGGCCCTCAAGGCCGTGCTGGCGTTCTTTCGCAAGAGCGGCGTCGGGGGCCATATCTGCTGCGGCGACATAGCCGGCTACGGGGCCCAGGCCTCCGAGTGCGTGGACGCCATCACGCCGCTGCCAGATCTGCACTGCGTCATGGGCAACCACGACGCGGCGCTGGTGGGCCGCATGGACCTGAAATGGTTCAACCCCACCGCCACGGCCGCCATACTCTACAACCGCCATTTCCTGCGCGGCGATCAATTGCAGTTCATAGCGGACCTGCCGGAGATGGTGGAGCGGGGGGATTTCACGCTGGTCCACGGCTCGCCCAAGAGCCATCTCAAGGAATACCTGCTCAGCGAACTGCAGTTCATGGAGAACCTGAGCTACTGGAAGGTCTCGCCCTGCTTCATCGGGCATTCGCATATGCCCGTCTATTTCTCGCTGGAGGGGGAGAACGCTCTCCCCGCCACCGATTTCCTCAGGCCCATGCACACGGTGCGCCTCGAGCCGGAGGCCCGCTACATCATCAATCCCGGTTCGGTCGGCCAGCCCCGCGACAGCAACCCGCTGGCGTCCTGCGGTCTCTACGACTCCGAGGCGCGCACTTTCGAGCTGTTCCGCCTGGAGTACGACGTGGAGAAGACCAAGCGCGTCATGCGCGAGGCCGGCCTGCCGCCGATGCTGGTGGAGCGCCTGAGCCTGGGGTTCTGAATTTATGCCCATAAAACTGCTGATAGTGGACGACGACAGGAACTTCATCGAGACGCTGGAGGACGGCCTGCGCCTCAAGCAGGTCGACGCCGAGATAAAGGTCGCCAAGTCCGCCAGGGAGGGCCTGGACGCGCTGGCCGGGACCAAGCCCTCGCTGATCATCCTGGACGTCCAGCTGCCCGACATGCACGGCATCGAGTTCATGAAGATCATCAAGGACTCCGACAGGCTCAAGGACGTGCCGGTGATCTTCATCTCGGCCAAGTACACCGAGCCCGCCGACCGGGCCGAGGCCGTCCTGGGCGGCGCGGCGTCCTTCTTCTCCAAGCCGATAGACATCGACGAGCTCTGGAAGGAGATAAAGTACCTGCTGGACCGCAGCGGCGGCGGGAAACCCTGAGCGGGCGCCCCGGCTTGACAGGAAAAGCGGAAAACAGTTATCTAGAGTAGACCGGAAGCAAAGGAGACGATCATATGTCGAACGAGATACAGCTGACCGACGCCAATTTCGAGCAGGAGGTAGTGAAAAGCGGCATCCCGGTGCTGGTGGATTTCTGGGCTCCCTGGTGCGGCCCGTGCCGCATGATCGGCCCCGTCATAGAGGAACTGGCCAAGGAATACGACGGCAGGATCAAGGTGTGCAAGCTCAACACCGACGAGAACCCCGAGACCGCCTCCAGGTTCCAGATCTCGGCCATCCCGACGATACTTTTCTTCAAGGGCGGCAAGATGGTCAAGGACGCCGTTGGCCTGCAGCCCAGGGAAGAGCTCAAGAAGATCATGGACTCGCTGCTCTGAGCGTCCGTAAGGCCTCCGCCCGCCCGGGGGGCGGGCGGGGGCCGGTCTTTTCCTTTCTCCTCCCGTTCCCTTTTCTTTAATGCAGAAAAAACAGGCCTACCTGATAGACGCGCACGGCTTTCTGCACAGGAGCTACCACGCGCTGCCCAAGCTCTCCACCTCCAAAGGCGAGGAGGTCGGCGCGCTTTACGGTTTCCTGCGCCTGCTCCTCAAGATAATGCGCGAGAAGAAGCCCGCCGCCGCCTGCGTCTGTTTCGACTCCCCCGCCAAAACGCTGAGGGAGGAGTCCTACCCCGAGTACAAGGCCAACAGGCCCCCGACCGAACCGGCGCTCAAGGCGCAGCTGGCGCTGGCCCGCGACCTGGCGCGCGCGGCGGGCCTGCCGGTGCTCTTCGCGGACGGCTACGAGGCGGACGACCTGCTGGCCGCCGCCGCGGCTAAGCTCGGGGCCGCGGGCTATCACTGCGTGCTGGTCACCACCGACAAGGACGCCGCCCAGCTGGTCGGCCCCGACGTCAGCCTCTGGGACGGCTCCGCCGGGGAATTAAAAGGCCCGGCCGATGTGGAGAAGAAGTTCGGCGTGCCTCCCTCCCTGATAACCGATTATTTCGCGCTGGTGGGCGATTCCTCCGATAATGTGCCCGGCGCCGCCGGCATCGGGCCCAAAGGCGCCCTCAAGCTTATCGCGTCCTACGGCGGCCTGGAGGGGATACTCGCGGCCGCGGCCGACCCGGAGAAGACGGCGGCCGACAAGACCCTCGCCAAGGCCGCGGCTTCGGCCGATATGGCCAGGCTTTCCAAAAAGCTGGTGACTCTCGAGACAGGGGTCCCGGTGGAAATATCGGCGGAGGCGCTCAAAGTGTCGCCGCCCGACGCGGCCCTGGCCGCGGAGCTCGGGGAGCGTCTCGAATTCAAGGACCTGCTGGCGCTGGCCGGCCCGCAGTCGTCGGTCCCCGCTCCGGCGGCCGAGACCGCCGGCCTGGAAGAGGCCCTGGAGGCGGCGGGCAAAGAACTTTGCGCCGCGCTGGAGGAGGACTGGGTCTGCGCCGGAGGCGGGGGGAAGTTCTTCCTCTCCGAGGCCGGCCTGCTGGGAGCGGAGGAGAAGCGGAAACTCCTCTCCGCCCTGCTCGACCCGGCCCGGCATAAGACCGCTTTTTTCTTCAAGGACCTGCTGCGCCTGCTGGGCGCTCCGCCGGACGCCCGTCTAGGGAACTTCACCGAGGCCGGGCTGGCCTACCAGTTGGCGGCCTCCGGTTCCCGCGCCAGCGTCCTTTCGCGGCTGGTCATGGAGAAGGCCGGGGTGCACGCGGCCGAGGGCCCCGGCGGCCTGCCGGTCTGCTGCGCGGCACTGCCCGCGGCCGCGAAAGAACTCCTGAAAGAGCTGGAAGCCGCGGGCATGGGCCCGCTCTATTCGGAGACCGAACTGCCGCTGGTCGAGGCCGTCCACTCGATGGAGGCTTTCGGCATAAAGGTGGACCGCGGCGCGCTGGAGAAGCTCAGCGGGCTCCTGGAGGCCGAGATGGCCGCCGCCGAGGCCGACGTGCGCCAGGCCGCGGGTTACGACGTCAACCTCAATTCCCCCAAGCAGCTCTCCGAACTCATCTACGGCAAGTTCAATATCCAGCTGGATAAGACGCAGAAGCGGATGTTCAAGACCAAGAGCGGCGGCTATTCGACCGGTGAAGAGGCGCTGACCGCGCTGTCCGCGGCCCATCCCGCCATCGCCCGCATACTCGCCCACCGCGAGGCGGCCAAGCTGAAATCCTCTTTCGTGGACAACCTGAGGGAGCTGGCCGACGCGGAGGGCCGCGTCCATACCAGTTTCGACCAGGCCGGCGCGGCCACCGGCCGCTTCTCGAGCTCCCGCCCCAATCTCCAGAATATCCCGGTGCGCACGGCGCAGGGCCGCGAGGTCCGCCGCGCCTTCGCCGCCTCGGAGGGGCATGTCCTGCTCTCGGCCGACTATTCGCAGATAGACCTGCGGGTGCTTGCCCATCTCAGCGGCGATCCGGCCCTCTGCGCCGCTTTCCGCGCGGGCGAGGACATCCATTCCCGCACCGCCGCCGAGGTCTTCGGCTGCATGCCGGAGCTGGTCACGGCCGACCAGCGGCGCGTGGCCAAGGCCGTCAATTTCGGCATCGTCTACGGCCAGACGGCGCAGGGCCTCTCGCGCGAGCTGGGCATAAGCCGCCGCGAGGCCGCCGATTATATAGAGCGGTATTTCGGCGTCTATTCCGGGGTGAGGACCTGGACGGAACGGGTGCTGGAAGCCGCCCGCCGCGACGGCTATGTGGCCACTTTCGCCGGCCGCCGCCGGCTTATCCCGGACATAAAGGCCTCCAATCCCAACCTGCGCGCCTTCGCCGAGCGCTCGGCCGTCAATACGCCGGTGCAGGGAGGCTCGGCCGAGATAATAAAGAAAGCCATGCTGGCCGTGCACGCCCGCCTGCGCGGGGAAGCGGCCAGGGCCAGGATGCTCCTCCAGGTCCACGACGAGCTCATCTTTGAGGTTAAGAAAGTCGACTCCTCCTGGCTGGCCGCTTTGGTCAAAAAAGAGATGGAGGGCGCCTGGCGGCTGGACGTGCCGCTGCGCGCCGACGTTAAGGCCGGTCCCGACTGGCTGGAGATGGAGAAACTCGGTTAATGCTGCTGCTCGGTCCCTCGCGCTTCCGTTCGCTCCCGCCGGTAACCCGTTACCTGTTGGCCGCCTGCTTCGCCTTCTACCTGGCCGGACTTTTCGCTCCCTATTTTGTGAACGGCTGGTTCGGCCTTATTCCCGCCATGGTCATGAAGGGGGAACTCTGGCGGCTGCTTACCTATGTCTTCCCGCATGGCGGCGTCCTGCACCTGGTCTTCAATTGTTTCCTTATATGGACGCTGGGCGGCATGATGGAGGAGGGAATGGGGTCCTTCCGCTACGGCAGGCTGCTCTTCTGGTGCGCCCTGGCGGCGGCTTTCCTGACCGTGGCCGTCGCCCCGCAGTCGCGCATACCGGTCATCGGGGCCTCCGGGGCCGTCTTCGGCCTGCTGGGCGCCTTCGCCGCCCTGAACCCCGACGCCGTAGTGCGGCTCTATTTTCTTTTCCCGATGTCCGCCCGGGCGCTGGTCATACTGCTGGCGGTGGTCGAGCTGGCCATGAGCCTGTCGGGTTCAAACCCGGGGATAGCCAGCACGGCTCATCTCGGGGGCCTGGCGGCCGGCTGGGTCATCGCGCGCCCGCCCATTTTTTTGACCAGGTTCGCGGACCGGGCCCGGCCGGCCCCGCGCCCCGCTTATGACCCGCAGGCCGAGCTGGACCGACTGCTGGACAAGATCTCGTCCTCGGGCATGGAGTCGCTCAGCCGCCGCGAGCGCGAGGCGCTGGAGCGGCTCTCGCGCGAGAGGGGGGGGCGGGCGTGAAGCTGTCCCCGAAAGCCGTCAAAGCCTTCGCCGCCCTGCGCCGGCGCAAGCTCTTGGCCGGGCTCACCGGCCCCATCGGCGCCGGCAAGAGCGCGGCGCTGGAGGAGTTCGCCCGGGCCGGGGCTTTCACGGTCTCGGCCGACGCCCTGGCCCGGTCCATATTGACTTCCCCCGCCCGCTATAGTAGAATTTTCAGGCAGTTCGGCCCACGCGTCTTCCTACCGGACGGTTCCCTGGACAGAAAAAAGCTCGCGGAGAAGGTTTTCCGCGACAGGACCGCCAGGAAGAAGCTCGAGTCGCTGCTCCATCCACTGATAATCGAAGAAGCGATAGCCCTAATTTCAAGATCCCCCAAAAAGACCGCCATAGTAGACGCGCCTCTGCTTTTCGAGACCCGACTGGAGAGGCATTTACACCTGAGCATCTGCGTCACGGCCCCGGGGGAGATAAGGAAAAGGCGCTGTTCCGGCAGGGGATGGCCCCGGGGGGAGTTCGAGGCCAGGGAAAGGGCCCAGCTGTCCGCGGGGGAGAAAGCGGAAAGAGCGGATATAACGCTGGACAATTCCGGCTCCAGGGCGGACCTGAGGGCCCGCGTGAGAACGCTGTACGGTTTCCTTAAAATAACTTCGGAGAGGTAAAATGAATTCGACGAACAACCAGGAAGGCAGGCCCCAGGCTTACAATGACAGGCGCGGGGGGCGCCAGGACCATCGCCAGGACCAGGGCCATAACGGCCATAACGGCAATAACGGCCAGCCGCAGGTGCAGGGCAACGGCCGGGAGGTCCCCAAGCTGGACATCTCCGAACTGACAAAGATGACCGTCTCCGACATCCTCAAGATGGCCGAGAAGTTCAACCTGGAAGGCGTGGCCGGCCTGCGCAAGCAGGAGCTCATCGGCAAGATCATGGAGGCGCAGGCCAAGCAGAACGGCCTGGTCGCCGGCGACGGCGTCCTGGAGATCCTGCCCGACGGTTTCGGCTTCCTCCGCTCCGAGGAGTACAACTACCTCTCCAGCCACGAGGACATCTACGTCTCCCCCTCGCAGATCAAGAAGCTCGGCCTGCGCAAGGGCGACACCATCTCCGGCCTGATCCGCCCGCCCAAGGACGGCGAGCGCTTCTTCGCGCTGCTGCAGGTCAAGACCGTCAACGGCGTCGAGATAGAGAAGATCGCCCGCCGCCCGCTCTTCGACAACCTGACCCCGCTGCATCCCAACCAGCGCTTCACGCTGGAGACCGTCAAGACGGACCTGATCGGCAGGACCATAGACCTGATGGTGCCGGTCGGCCAGGGCCAGCGCCAGCTCATCGTGGCCGCGCCCAAGACCGGTAAGACGATGATCCTGCAGCGCCTCGCCAATTCGCTGACCACCAACCACCCGGACATCGAGCTGATAGTTCTGCTCATCGACGAGCGCCCCGAGGAAGTCACGGATATGAAGAGATCGGTGCGCGGCGAAGTCATCGCCTCCACCTTCGACGAGCCGGCCGACCGCCACGTGCAGGTCTCCGAGATCGTGCTGGAGAAGGCCAAGCGCATGACCGAGCTGGGCAAGAACGTCGTGGTCCTGCTCGACTCCATCACCCGCCTGGCGCGCGCCTACAACACGGTCACCCCGTCGTCGGGCCGCGTGCTCTCCGGCGGCCTCGAGTCCACCTCCCTGCAGCGGCCCAAGCGCTTCTTCGGCGCGGCCCGCAACATCGAGGAAGGCGGCTCGCTGACCATCATCGCCACGGCGCTGGTCGAGACCGGCAGCCGCATGGACGACGTCATCTTCGAGGAGTTCAAGGGCACCGGCAATTCGGAAATTTACCTCGACCGCAAGCTGGCCGACCGCCGCATCTTCCCCGCCATCGACATCAACCGCACCTCCACCCGCAAGGAAGAGCTGCTGATGAGCGAGGACGAGCTCAATAAGGTCTGGATCCTGCGCAAAGTGCTGGCTCCGCTCTCGCCGGTCGACGCGATGGAACTGCTGCTTACCAAGCTGGGCGCCACCAAGTCCAACAAGGACTTCCTCAAGTCCATGGAGATGGGCGGCCGGTGAAGCCCGGGCGCGGGATACTGCCGGCCGCCGCGGCCGGGCTGCTGGCCACCGGTGTGATCGCGGTGGCCAGCGTTCCCAGGCAGGCCCCGCCCGACCGCGCCCGGTTCTCCGTGCTGACCCCCGCGGGTCCGGCGGCCCCGGACCCGGAGGCCTTCAAGGCCCTGGACCGTCTCGTCCACGCGCGGCACCGCATAGGGCCCTCCGATACCATAAGCGGCATCGCCGGGATGTACGGCGCCGACGTGCGCGCGCTCAAGAGCACCAATCACAACGAGTTCATCTTCATGCGCCGCGGCGGCTATATCCGCGTGCACAACGGCGACGGCTATCTCTACGAGGTCTCGCAGGACGGCGAGACGCTCAACGGCGTGACTTCCCGCCACCGGCGCAAGGGGACGGACCTGAAGGAGTTCCGCGCCGAAGTGGTGCGGGCCAACCGCCTGCCTCCCTCTTCGCTGCTCTCGAACCATGTCTTCAAAAATGGCGACCGCGTGCTGCTGCCCGGGGTCTACCTGGACCTGGACACCTACCGCGTGCCGCTGCCTTATCTGCCGCGCATCAGCTCCCGCTACGGCAACCGCTACCATCCGATACACAAGAAGATGATGTTCCACAACGGCATAGACATACCGATGAGGATAGGCACCCCGGTCTACCCGTCGCGTTCCGGCACCGTGGTCTTCGCCGGCTGGCTGGGCGGCTACGGCTACGTGGTGGACGTGAAGCACTCGGACGGTTACATCACCCGCTACGGCCACCTCTCCAAAGTGACCACGACCAAAGGGGCCAAAGTGCAGAAAGGGCGCAGCCTGCTGGGCCGGGTCGGCTCCACCGGCACCTCCACCGGTCCGCACCTGCATTTCGAGATCCTCACCAATGCCGGCCGGTCCGTCAACCCGACCGCCAAATTCGGCCGGAAATAAGGGGAAACAACGTCCCCTCAATATGCTAAAATATCGATATATTCGCGGTTAGATCCAGGACGGAACAATGAAAACCGACATACACCCCAAGTATTCTCTCTGCGAGGTCACCTGCGCCTGCGGCAACGCCTTCACGACCAGGTCCACCAGGGCCCCGATCAAGGTCGAGATCTGCTACGCCTGCCACCCCTTCTATACCGGCAAGCACAAGTTCCTCGACACCGCCGGCCGCGTGGAGAAGTTCCAGAAGAAATTCGCCGCCACCGGCGGCAAGACCGTCGAGCGCAAGCCCAAGAAGGTCGTGGCCGCCAAGACCTCGCTGGCGCCCAAGCACGGCAAGAAAGTCCTTTCCTCCGCCCCCAAGAAGGCCGCCGAGGCCAAGCCGGCCAAGAAGGCCGCCAAGCCGGCGGAGAAGAAAGCTCCCGAGAGCAAGTAGCTTCCGCGGGGCAGGGCAGGGCGCGCCTTCACGGGCCGCCCTGCCCTTTCATTATAGGGGGGCCGCCAAAGGCCTGATATGAGCCCGGAACAAGCCGCGGATATCGGTAAGATACGCGAGGAGCTGGCCGAGACCGAGAGGCGGCTCGCCGAGCCGGGGCTCGCCCCGTCCGAGATAGAGTCCCTTTCCCGCAAACACGCCTCGCTCAAGTCCATAACCGTACTTTCCGATTCGCTGGCCGCCCTCGGGAAAGAGGCGGCCGGCCTGCGCGCGCTGGCCTCCGGCAACGACCCCGAGATGGCGGAGATGGCCTCGTCGGAGCTTCCGCTCGTGGAGGCCAGGCTGGCGGAGACCGAGCAGGCCCTGAAGCTCGCCCTGCTGCCTCCCGACCCGCTGGACGCCAAGGACGTGTTCCTGGAGGTCCGCGCCGGAGTGGGCGGGGAGGAATCCGCGCTTTTCGCCGCCGACATCTTCCGCATGTACCTCAAGTTCGCCCAGTCGATGGGCTGGACCGTAGAGGTCCACGAACTCGGCACCACCGGACTCAAGGGCCTCAAGAACGGGGTCATGAACGTGAAGGGGACCGGCGTCTATTCCTGGCTGAAATACGAGGGCGGCGTGCACCGCGTGCAGCGCGTGCCGCAGACCGAGGCCTCGGGCCGCATACACACCTCCACCGTCACCGTCGCGGTGCTCCCGGAGCCCGACGAGGCCGAGGAGATAAAGATAGATCCTAAGGACCTCAAGGTGGACACCTACCGGGCCGGCGGGGCGGGCGGGCAGAACGTCAACAAGGTGGAGACCGCCGTGCGCATCACGCATCTCCCGACGGGCATAGTGGTGGCCTGCCAGCAGGAGCGCTCGCAGGGGCAGAACAAGCAGAAGGCCATGGCCCAGCTCTACGCGCGGCTGAGCTCGGCCGCGGACGAGAGCCGCACCGAGTCGCTGGCCGGCGAGCGCCGCCGCCAGGTCGGTTCCGGCGACCGCTCCGAGAAGATACGCACCTACAATTTCCCGCAGAGCCGCGTCACCGATCACAGGGCGCAGCGCTCCTGGCATAATATCGACGCGGTCATGGAGGGGGAGATAAAGCCGATGCTGGAAGAGCTGCGGCTTTTCTTCTCCCCGGAGAAAGATGGCGAGCAGGGCTGAACTGCTGTCCCGTGGGCGGGAGCTCCTGGAGCGCGCCGGCTCGCAGGAGCCGGAGGCCTGCGCGCAGTGGCTGCTGGCCGAGGCGCTGGGCACGGGCAGGCTGGAGCCGCTGGCCGAGCCGGCGGCGGCGGTGCCGCCCGCCGCCGAGCGGAAGTTCATGCGCCTGGCCCGGAAGAAGGCCTCGGGGATGCCGCTCTCCTACGCGCTGGGCTGGCACGATTTCATGGGCCTGCGGCTGAAGGTGGGGCCGGGTGTGCTGGTGCCGCGGCCCGAGACCGAGGAACTGACCGAACTCTGCGCGCGCCTGCTTGGAGAGCGGCTCGGCGGCGGCCCGGCCGAGGTGCTCGATTTCTGCGCCGGCTCCGGCTGCGTGGCCGTCGGCCTGGCGGCCCGGCTGCCGGCGGCCCGGGTGACGGCCGTGGAAAAGTCGGCCCGGGCGGTCCGCTACGCCGAGGCCAACGCGGCGGCCCACGGCGGCGGCAGGGTGCGCGTGCTGCGCGGCGACAATTTCAGGGGCCTCGGCCCCTTCGGCGCCATAGCCGCGAACCCGCCCTATATCCCGGCCGGCGCCATCCCGGGCCTGGACCCGGAGGTGCTGAGGGAGCCCCGCGTGGCGCTCGACGGCGGCGGGGACGGGCTGAAGGTCGTCCGCATGATAGCGGCCGACGCGCCGGCGGCGCTGGGGCCCGGCGGCTTCCTGCTGATGGAGGTCTGCGACGGGCAGGCTCCCGCGGCGCTGGACCTCCTCTCGGGACCGGCCTGGGCGGAGCGGGCGGCTTACAGGGATTTCAGCGGAAAGGAACGGTTCGTTTACGGTCGCGTCGTGGAGCATAGCTCTCGTTCGCGGCACCTGCGCGGGTAATGGGAGAATGAATGGATAATTTCGTCATACACGGCGGCAAAAAACTCGGCGGGGAGGTGCGGATAAGCGGTTCCAAGAACGCCGCGCTGCCCATACTGGCGGCCACGCTGCTCACGAAGGAAAAATGCGTGGTGCGCAATGTGCCCGACCTGCGGGACATCAAGTCCACTTTCGACCTGCTCAACCACCTGGGCAAGAAATGCTTCTTCGAGGCCGGCTCCTTCACGACCGCCGAGCCCGGACGGCTGAAGCACGACGCGCCGTACGAGCTGGTGCGCCGTATGCGCGCCTCGGTGCTGGCCGCGGGCCCGCTGCTCGCGCGCCTCAAGAAGGTGCGCGTTTCCATGCCGGGCGGCTGCTCCATAGGCGTGCGCCCCATCGACATACACATAGAGGCTTTCAAAAAACTCGGGGCCGAGGCCTGCTACGAGAAGGGCGATATAGTCCTGACCGGCGCCAAACTCAGACCCGGGCGCCTGCGCTTCCGTTTTCCCAGCGTCGGCGCCACGGAGAACCTGATGATGTGCGCCGCCCTGCTGGAAGGCAGGACCACGCTGGAGAACTGCGCGCGCGAGCCGGAGATAGAGGACCTCGCCGCCGCGCTGCGCTCGATGGGCGCCGAGGTGGAGGGCGCCGGCGGCCCCCGCATAGTCATCCGCGGGCGGTCCAAGCTGAAGGCTTTACGCCATACCGTCATCCCGGACCGCATAGAGACCGGCACCTATATGCTGGCCGCGGCCGCCGCGGGCGGCAGGGTCCGCCTGACGGCCGCCGATCCGAAACCGCTGGGCGCCCTGATAAAGGCGATGGAGCGTTCGGGCGCGAAAGTGACCTGCGGCCGCGATTCCATAACCGTCGAGTCCTCCGGCGGCCGCCCGAAGCCGGTCAACGTGAGCACCGCGCCGCATCCCGGCTTCCCCACCGACCTGCAGGCGCCGTGGATGTCCTACATGGCCCGCTGCCGCGGCAACGCCTCGGTGCAGGAGAACATCTTCGAGAACCGGTTCATGCACGCCGCCGAACTGCTGCGCATGGGCGCCAGCGTCTATATCTCGGGCAACAAGGCCTACGTGCACGGCGTCGAAGAGCTCAACGGCGCGCCGATCATGGCCTCAGACATCCGCGCCGGCGCCGCGCTGCTGGTGGCGGCCGGGGCAGCCAAGGGCCGCTCGCTGATACGCCGCACCTACCACATAGACCGCGGCTACGAGCGCGTCGAGCAGAAGCTGCGCGCGCTGGGCATGAAGATAGAACGGGTGAAGGCCTGACGCCATGACCTGCGAAGAGGCCGAGCGATACCTGCTCTCGCGGCAGACCTTCGACAAGAAGGACGGCTTCGCGCGCGTGCTGTCCTGCCTGGAAAAGCTGGGCGACCCGCAGGAGAAGTTCCGCGCCGTCCACGTTACCGGCACCAACGGCAAGGGCTCGGTCTGCGCGCTGCTGGAATCGTCGCTGCGCGCGGCGGGCTGCAGGACCGGGCTTTTCGTCTCCCCGCACCTGGTGGAGATGCGCGAGCGGATCAGCGTCGGCGGGGAGAACATAAGCCGGGAGGATTTCGCCGCGCTCTGCGCCGAAGTGGCCGAGGCCGGCCCCGACCTCAGCTTCTTCGAGACGATCACCTGCATGGCCTTCCTCCACTTCGCCCGGTCGGGCCTGGACCTGGCCGTGCTGGAGGTCGGTATCGGCGGCACCTGGGACACGACCAACGTCATACCGCCGCCGGAACTCTGCCTGATAACCTCGGTGGACCTCGACCACGACAAGTACCTCGGCCGCACGGTGACGGAAGTCGCCGCGCACAAGGCCGGGATAATAAAGAAGGGCTCGCTCTGCCTCTGTCCGCCGCTGCCGGCGGAAGTTTCGTCGGTCGTGGAAAAGACCGCGGCCAAGGGCGGAGGTTCGGCCGTCTTCCTGCCGGACTCTTTCAAGGTGGAAGGTTACGACTGGGAGCGCAACCGGACGCTGCTGGCCGGCCCCGGCGGCAAATTCGAACTGGGTATAATCGGCGACAGGCAGGGCGTCAACGCCGGCCTGGTCCTGCGCGCCCTGGAGGAACTCGCCCGGCGCGGCTTCCCGCGCGCGCCGGAGGGCTTCCGGGCCGGTCTGGAGAGCGTGCGCTGGGAGGCCCGCTTCCAGGTCCTGCGCGCGGCCCCGCGCGGCCGCGACTGCTGCTTCATCCTGGACGGCGCCCACAACCCGGAGGCGGTGCGCGCCTTCATGCGCACCTTCCGCGCCTCGCCTTTCGCCGCGCGCCCGCACGCCTTCGTCTGCGGCTTCCTCAACGACAAGGACTACCGCGCCATCCTGTCGGTGCTGGCGCCGCTAGCCGACGATTTCGTCTTCACCGCCCCGGCCTCCGACAAGGCCATACCGCCCGGGCTGCTGGCCGAGGAGCTGCAGCGGCTCAGGCCGGACGCGGCGGTGGAGGTGGAGGAGGACGCCGAGGCCGCGCTGGTCTCGGCCGCGCGGCGCGGCACCGCGGCGGTGCTGGGTTCCTTTTATCTGGCGGGGGCCGCGCTGAAGATCCTCGGGAAGGCGGGGCTCAAGGACACGGCCGGGGTAAGTTGAAGCTCACGGAGGACATCGTGATAGGAATCGGCATAGATATAGGCGGCACTAACGTCAAGCTGGCGGCTTTTACCGCCGAGGGGCGGCAGCTGGCCGAGTCGAGGTTCAAGACCGAGAGCGGGCGCGGCCGCGCGGATTTCCTGCGCCGTCTGACCGAGGCCGCGCGGGCGCTGAAGGGCTCGCTGGCCGGAAAGGCCGTTTCCGTGGGTATTGGCATGGCCGGCGACATAGACCCCGACGCCGGGGTCGCCAGGTTCTCGCCCAATCTCTGCGGCTGGCGCGATCTGCCGGTAGCCGGCCCGCTGGAGAAGGCGCTGAAACTGCCCTGTTTCATCGAGAACGACGCCAATATGGCGGCCTGGGGCGCCTACGCGGCCGAACCCGGCGCCGGCGGCAACGCCATAGCCGTCACGCTGGGCACCGGCATCGGCGGCGGCATGATCCTGAACGGGAAACTCTATCACGGCTCCCACGGTTCGGCCGGCGAGATAGGCCATTTCATCATCAGGCCGGGCGGCGCGCGCTGCGGCTGCGGACGGAGGGGCTGCCTGGAGGCCTATTGCGGCAGCGGGGCGGTCATGGCCGCCGCGCGCGCCCGGGTGAAGAACGAAGAGGCTTTCGTCAGGAAATACGCCGACCCCGCCCGGCCCAGGTTCAACACGGTCTGCCTGGCGCGCGCCGCCAGGGCCGGCAACGCCGCGGCGAAGAAGGTGTGGCGCGACATGGGGGAGAGCCTTGGCATGGGCCTGGCCGGCGCCGTGCTGCTCTTCGACCCGGAGCGCATAATCCTCACCGGCGGCGTGTCGCGCGCGGCGGACTGCTTCCTGCCGGCCATGAAGAAGGTCTTCGCCGCCCAGTCCATAGCGACGCCTTTCAAAAGGGTCAAAGTGAAGGTCTCGCGCAGCGCGGACCTGGGCGTGATGGGAGCGGCCCTCTACGGCCTGCACCGGGCGGCCGGCAGATAATGTTCAGGGCCGCCGCCATAGCGTCCCTCTTCGCGCTGCACGGCGCGGCGGCGGCTTACGACCTTCCGGCGGCCACGGGGACCCACAGGGTGGAGTTCACCGCCGAGGAGGCCGACTTCAACGAGTACGACCGCGTGATCGGCCTGCGCCGCGAGGCGGTGGTCCGCGAGTTCGGCGCGGACGACGAGCTGGTCAGAACGCTCAAGGCGGACAGGCTGCGGATAGACATGTCCAGCCGCACCATTATCTCCGATGGCCCTTTCGTGATGGAGGAGAAAGGCAGCTTCTTCTACGGCCGCAGCGGCGAGATGAGTTACGCCGATAATACGGGGATCATACGCGAGGGACGTTTCAGCTACGGCAACCTGGTCTTCCGCGGCAGGGAGATACGGGTGGACGACGGCGAATACGCCTATCACGGCGCGCGGTTCACTTCCTGCGACCTGCTGCCGCCGCATTACCAGGTCAGGGCGTCCCGGCTCTACCTGAAGCCGGACAGCCATTTCCTCGCCTACAACACGGTGTTCTTCCTGGGCAAGGTCCCGCTCTTCTATTTTCCCGTCATCTACCGTCCCCTCGGCGAGGGCACTCCTTTCATAACCAGCATCTATCCCGGCTACGACGAGCGCAGCGGCGCCTACCTCAAGACCAGTTACCTATACCGTTTCACCCCGACGCTGAAAGGCAAGCTGTTCATCGATTATTTCTCGCGCCTGGGCCTCGGCACCGGCGCCGAGATGAACCATGATTCGGCCGACAGTGCCAGGACGCATCTCTCCGCCTACCGGATACGCGAGTACGGGACGCGGGAGGACCGCTGGGCCCTCAGCGGCGGCTATTGGCGCGGCCTCGGCCCCGCGGGCGGGGCGAACTTTTACAGCCAGTCCTATTTCAGGCTCCTTTCCGATCCGGATTTCAACAACCATTATTTCCGTTCCAATCCCTTCGCCGTAAGCCCGGACATGCAGGCCAGCGCCGCGTTCACGCGGCAGTCCAACAATACGGTCACGCGCCTCAGCGCGGCCACGCGCTACGACCGCGACGCGGCCGGGACGGGTTTCCGCCAGGCCTACGATTCGGCGCCGAGGCTGGATTTCCAGACGGTGCCGCTGAAACTGGCCGGCGTGCCGGTGCTCAATTCCTTCAGCGCCATACTGGAGCGCTCAAAGGCGGAGGGGGACGCTTTCTACCAGAACAAGGGAGACGCCTCCTGGACGGTCTCCAGGAACGTCCCGCTCTCGCGCGCGGTCAGTCTCTATCCGCACGTCGCTTACAGGCAGTCCGTGTTCCTGTCCACCTCCTCCGCCACGGAGGATGTCTGGGTGGGGCGTTATTCCAACGGGCTGAACCTCCGCCTGGACGGGCTGTGGGGCTCCTTCGACCTGGCTTACGCCTACCGGCAGCGGTTCAGGGCCAACACTCTCAAGGAGGACGGCTCCGCGCCCGACGGCGGCGTGGAGGAGGAGAGCCTCACGCCGACGCTTTTCGTCAGGCCTTCGAGGAAGTATTACCTGCGCGCCTCCACCACCTACGACCTGCGCGACACCGCGGTGGGCGATTTCGCCAGCCGCCTCTCGGCGATGACGGCCGAACTGGTCGTCGAGCCGCGGCCGGGGATCGGCCTTTTCCTGCAGGACAACTATTCTTTCGCGGAGGGGCACCGGTCCATCATAGCGCAGGCCGATTTCGCGGTGGATAAGAGCCAGGTCGGGCTCGGCGTCACCAAGTACGGCGATTCGCCGGAATACGTGGTGAACAATACTATAGGGATAAGGCCGGGCTGGAAGGGCTGGAGCGCTGACCTGACGCTGCGCTACCGGCTGACCCCGGCGGACAGGGGCGGCGTGGAGAAGTTCTCCTTCTTCGAGAAGAGCGCGGTGCTCTACAAGGAGTTCCACGATTTCCGCAGCACCTGGAATTTCCGGTTCAGGCCCGGCGGGGTCAGGGAGTTCTTTTTCCTGGTCAGCATGAAGATAAACGACGCGCCGCGCAACGAGCCGCTCGACGAGGAGTCCCGCCGCTTCTGGACCCACTGGCGCAAGCCCGGCCAGATCCGCGACTGAGCGGAATAACTATCCCGGGTGCTGACGGGGCATCACTCCGCAAAGACGCGCTCGTACACCGTACTCGCGCTCCGACCTCGGCCCTCGCGCTCGTATGCGCCTCCGCTCCGCGAGAAGCAAAGCACCGTCAGCTGCGCCACATCGGAGGCTTTCCCCAAGCGGAGCGAGGGAACCGGCACTGCCGGACGGGCATGAATGTCTGAGGCCCGAGGCGCTATGCGCCCGGGCCGAGTTCGTGCCCGGCCGAGCGCAGCGCAGGGTGTATTCCCGAAAGCCGAACCCGTGGCGGAGTGAAGGCCCGGCGAGGGAGACTAAGTCGTGTTTTTCGGAGCGAACCGCGACAGGACCCCGATAGTTGTTAGATAGCGCGGGGGCGAAAATGTCGCGGGGCCGGCGAAGGTCTGTCCGCAAAATGATAGAATTTCAGCGGGAAAAGGGAGATAAACGATGAGCAAACCTCTTTGGCTGGTGACCGGCGGGGCCGGGTTCATAGGCTCCAATATCACGGAGGAGCTGGTGCGGCGCGGGTACCGCGTGCGCGTGTTCGACAATTTCTCGACGGGCAGCATGGAGAACCTGGCGCCGTTCAAGGGCGGGTTCGAACTGGTGCGCGGCGACCTGAAGCGCCCGGCGGACCTCGCCAAGGCCATGAAGGGCGCGACCTACGTCCTGCACCAGGCCGCCCTGCGCTCGGTGCCCAAGTCCGTGGACAATCCTTTCGACGCCCACGAGAACAACGCCACCGGCACGCTCAACGCCCTGATGGCCGCCAAAAAAGCCGGCGTGAAGCGCTTCGTCTACGCCGGCACCAGTTCGGCTTACGGCGACTGCAAGGTCTTCCCGCAGAAGGAGGACCTCCCCGCCGCCCCGGTCTCGCCCTACGCCGTCAGCAAGCTGGCCGGCGAGCATTACTGCCGCGTCTTCGCCCGCACCTACGGCCTCGAAGCCGTCACGCTGCGCTACTTTAACGTCTTCGGCCCGCGCCAGAACCCCGAGTCGCTCTATTCCGCCGTCATCCCGCGTTTCATGGAGCTGGCCGTGCAGGGCGAGCCGCTCGAGGTGCACTGGGACGGGCGGCAGTCGCGCGATTTCACCTATATCGCCAACGTGGTGGACGGCAATATAAAGGCCGCGCTGGCCCCGTCCTCGGTCTCCGGCCTGACGATAAACGTCGCCACCGGGACCAATATCTCCCTGCTGGACATCATCCGCGAACTGGAGCGCATCCTCGGCAGGAAACTGCCGCGCGTCCACTCGCCGATGCGCAAGGGGGACGTGCGCAAGACCTATTCCGACATCTCGCTGGCGCGCAAGGTCCTGAACTACAAGCCCCTCGTGAGCTTCCCCAAGGGGCTGGAACTGACCTGGGAATATTTCAAGGGCAGGTTCGGGGAACCGGAGTGCGCCTGCGGCCGCTGTTCCTGCGGCAAGGGGGGGAAATGATACTGCACATGGCGGCGTCGCACGGCTGGATAGAGGTGGTCTGCGGCAGCATGTTCTCGGGCAAGACCCAGGAACTGATACGCCGGCTCAAGCTGGCCACGATAGCGCGGCAGAAGGTGCAGGTGTTCAACTCCCACCTCGACGTCCGCTACGCGAAGCAGCATATCGTTTCGCACGACAAGGCGATGATAGCCTGCAAGGCGGTGAAGAATTCCAGGGACATACTTAAGGCCGTGGACAAGGACACGCAGGTCGTGGGCGTGGACGAGGTCCACTTCTTCGATCCCGACATCGTCGGCGTATGCCAGAAGCTGGCGGATTCCGGCCGCCGCGTCATAGCCGCGGGGCTGGACAAGGATTACAGGGGCGAACCTTTCCTGAACATGGCCCGGCTGATGGCCGTGTCCGAATTCGTCACCAAGAACCTGGCGATCTGCATGGTCTGCGGCGCGCCGGCCAATTTCAGCCAGCGGCTCAGCGAGAGCGGCCGCCGCATAGAGGTGGGCGCGGCGGACAAGTACGAGGCCCGCTGCCGCAAGTGTTTCACGCCGGAGAAATAGCGCCGTTCCGGGACGAAGAAAAAGAGCCGCCGCGGCGGCTCTCTCCTTTTACGGGGGGGACGTTCACCTGCCGAACAGGCCGCGCAGGAAGGCCTGGACGGAGACGTAGAGGTTGCAGAGCCAGCCGTCGGGGACCTGCTCCCGGCGGGGCCTGACGTATTTCTGCTTCCGCAGTATCTGTCCCACCTCGCCCTCGAGCAGGGCGAAGAAGTCCTCTCCCAGCCTCCGCCGTCGTTCCGAGAGCAGGCTGGGCGAGGGCAGGCCGTCGCGCATGAAGGAATCGTAGCCGCAGAAGGCCTGCAGGTACGGGCTCTCGCGCAGCTCGGCGACGGCGTCCTCGTCGCTGAGGTTCCTGAGCTGTTTTATGATGAACAGGCCGCAGACCAGGCGCGCGTCCATGGCGGGCCTGCCCGTTTCGGCGAAATAGGCGCCGTAGGTCCCGGCCAGCCTGTCCCAGGGGATCAGGGCGGAGAGCCTGAGCCAGCGGTTCTCGGGGTCGAGCTCCGCGCCGAGATGGAAGAAATCCGGGAAAAGTTTCGGGGTGTTCTCGTTGTTTATGTACATGGTTCAGGGCCCCCAGCTGGGCGTGAAGGAGTTCCCGGGCAGTTCGGCCAGCGGGTGCGGCGCGCTGCCGTCGGCGTCCATCACGAAGATCTCCCGCCGTCCGCGGCGGGTGGAGGAGAAAGCGATGAAGCGGCCGTCGGGCGACCAGGACGGGTCCTCGTTGTCGCCCGCGCTCTTCGTCAGGCGCCTCAGCTGCGCGCCGGTCGGGTCCACCAGGAAGATGTTCATCCGCTCGCTGCGGTCCTCGCGCCCGGAGAAGACCAGCCAGTCGCCGGCGGGCGACCAGGACGGCGTGTCGCACCAGAGCATGTTCGTGAGCTTCCTCGTCCGGCCCGTCGCCAGCTCGAGCACGTAGACCTGCGGGTTGCCGGCCCGGTCGGAGATGAAGGTCACCTCCCTGCCGTCGGGAGAGAACGAGGCCGACGAGCTGACGCCGAAACGCTTGAGCAGTTTGCTCAGTTCCTTGGTCTTGAGGTCCAGCGCGTAGACGCTGGGGTCCCCGCCGCGGGAGAGCGTCATGACCATCGAGTTCCCGTCCGGCGAGGCGCCGCCGGCGATGTTGAGGCCCTGGAAAGTGGTGAAGGGCTTTATCTTGCCGGCCCTCAGGTCTATCTCGAACATGTCGGGGTTGCCGTACCTGTAGGTCGTGTAGTAGATGCGCAGGCCGTCGCGCGACCAGCGCGGCAGCAGCGAGATGCTGCCGTGATCGGTCAGGCGGGTGAGATTTCCCCCGTCGTAATCGGCGACGTAGATCTCCTTGCGGCCGGTGGAATCGTTGGAGAAGGCGATCTTGGAGCGGGCTATGCCGCGGCGGCCGGTGAGCCGGAACACTATCTCGTCGGAGAAAAGATGGGCGGCCCGCCGAAGGCCCCGCTTCTCGCCCTGGTAGAACTTCTCCAGGAGGAGCTCGTTCTCCTTCAGGTCCCGCAGGCGCCCCCTGAAGGTCCAGACCTTGTCGTGGTCGCCGGCCGTCGCCGTCACGAGAGCGTCCCCGAGCGTCTTCCAGAACTTGAACGCTTTCTTGTCCTCCTTGAGGTTGAAAGGGCTCATCTGGTCTTCCATCACCGAGAAATAGCGCGAGTAGAGGAGGTCGGCCCTTACCACTTCGCGGAACTCGGAGGCGAGCTCGATGTCCTGGGGCCTGGAGGGGTCCTCGGGGAGGAACTGGGCGAGGGCCAGCGGCGCCCGGGGCGTTTCCGGGGCCCCGCTCACGCCTATGTAGATCTCGGTCTCCGCCGCCGAGGGCGCGGCCAGGGCGGCGGACAGGAACAGGCCGGCCGCCGCGGCGCGGAGGAGGTGGGGAGGGAGGATGAGATAACGGGGCATGGTTCGCTGCTGAAAAGCGCCGCCCGCCGCGCCCCGGCTTACTTGCCGGCCGGGGCTTTGGGGGCGGGTTTGGCTGCCGGCTTGGCCGCCGGCTTAGGGGCCGGCTTCGGGGCCGGCTTGAGCTTCGAGAGCTGCTCCGCGGCGGTCTTCGCCTCGGGCGAGCCCGGGAAGTCCTTGACCACGGATTCCAGGAAACTCACGGCTTCGGCCTTCTTGTCCTGCGGGAACTTGAGTATCGACTGCGCGTACTTGAGCCTGGCGGCCGGCGCCTTGCTGGAGGAAGGGTATTTGTCCAGCAGCGTGGCATAGGCCAGCGCCGCGTCCTGCCAGGCGCCCTTCTGGTAGTAGGATTCTCCCAGGTAGAAGCAGGCGACCTCGGCCATCTCGCCGGAGGGGTACTTGGAGATGTAGGACTTGAAGCCGGCCGCCGCGTTGTCGTAATTCTTCGCCGAGAAGGCGGCGTAGGAGTCGTTGTAGAGCTTGGACGGCAGCAGCGCGCTCTCGACCTGCTCCTGCTGCTTCTGTATCGTCTTGCCTATGGCGTTGACGCGCTTGTCCAGGCCGGACTCCATCTGGTCGAGCCGGGCGGTGAGGCGCTCCATCTGCGACGAAACGCCCTTGATGTTCTCCGAGAAGACGTTGAGGTCGCGCGAAAGGCTGTCTATCTTCACCGCGAGGTCGGCCTGGTTCTTCTGCATCGTGGAGAGGTTCATGTTCAGGTCGTCCATCTGGCTCTGCATCTGCAGCATGTCGCGCTGCGTGGCTATGCAGCCCTGCAGCAGCAGGGCCGCGGCGAGAACGGGCAGCCGGCTCAGCGTCATCTCAGCGGTTCCTCACCTTGGTCTCGGCGCGGCGGTTCGCCGTCCAGCAGACCTCGGTCTCCTCGGGGCAGGCCGGCTGCTCCTCTCCGTAGGAGATGGTGCCGACCGAGCTTTCCGGGACGCCGAGCATGACGTAATAGTCGCGGACTTCCTTGGCGCGTTTCTGGCCGAGGGCCAGGTTGTACTCCACGGTGCCCCGGTTGTCGCAGTGCCCCTCCACGACCACGACCCACTCCTTGCGGGACTTGATGAGCTCCGCGTTCGCCTTGAGCGTTTCGCGGGTCTTTTCCGAGAGCGCGTAGCGGTCGAATTCGAAGTTCACGGTCTTGAGGCCGGACTGCGAGGAGAACTCAGGGCCGCGGATCCCGCCCTCGGTGCTGGCCTCGTCGCCGGTGGCGTCGGTGACGTCTATCGACGGGATGGTGGCGGTGTCGCTTACGAACTCGGGGCTGTCGGCGGTGTCGCTCTTGACCTTCTTGCCGGCGCAGGACGATAGGGCGCCCAGGAAAGCGAAGGATACTATGATCGCTGTTATTCTCCTCATGGTCATCGAGTCTCCTTACTGAGTATACGCGGCCGCGGGATATGAAAAACGCGCCCCGCGAAGTCCATTATATAGATAAATACAGGCCCGTGGCAAATAGGAGGCCGAAAACCGCGACCAGGGCGGCCGTGGCCGGCACCAGTTCGGAGAAGCGGCCCGACCTGGACAGCCGCAGCAGTTTTACGGCGAGAGGCAGCGAGAGCAGGGGCAGGAGCGGGGCCCGTCCCGGGCCGCAGAGCGGCGCCAGGGCGAAAGGGGAGAGGATGAGCGCCCGGTAGACGGCCAGCGAGGCGGCCGGCCCCGCTTTCATCGCCAGCGTCCTGATGCCGGCGGCGCGGTCCTCGGCCGCGTCGCGCATGTTGTTGGCGTGCAGTATCGCCGTTATCAGCAGGCCGACGGGAACGGAGAGCAGGAAAGGCGCGGCCGTCAGGCGGCCGGTCTGTATCAGGGCCGTGCCGCCGGTGATGAGGGGCCCGAAGGCCAGGAAGATGCCGAGTTCGCCGAGGGCCCTGTACTTGTAGGCCGCCCCGTCGGCGGTGTAGAACCAGGCCAGCGCGAAACCGGCCGCGCCGAACGCGAGCAGTTCCGGCACGGAGCGGCTCCAGGCCAGCCACAGGCCGATGAGCCCCGCCGCCGCGAACATGGAGAGGGAGATGTAAGGCGCGGCGCGGCCGGAGACAAGGCCGTCCAGTATGCCGCGGTCGTCGGCCGTCCCCGGCCTGTCCACGCCGTTGCGCCAGTCGAAGTAGGTGTTGGCCAGGTTGGCGGCCGAATGGGTGAGGAGGGCCGCCGCCAGCGTCAGGACGAAGAGCGCCGGGGAAACGGGCGCTTCGCGCGCCGCGGCCGCGGTGCCGACGCAGACGGGGACCAGCGAGGCGGGCCAGGAGTAGGCGCGGAAGACTATCGCCGCCCTGCGCGCCGCGGAAAGACGCGTCGGCGTCTCAGGCATCGCGCCGCACCAGGGAGAGCAGGAAGCCGTCCAGGGCCGGCACGGCCTCGCGCACCGGGAACTTAGCGGTCAGGGGGAAGGCCCGCCTCACCAGGGCGTCGGCCTCGTCCCGCGCCGCGGCGGTGAAGCCGCGTTCGCGCAGCAGCGCCGCCAGCCGCATGGCCGGTCCCAGGTCGCCGGGCGGGGCCGCCGCCAGTTCGTCCAGCAGCGCGGCCGCCGGCCCCGAGGCGGCGGCATCCTCCAGCGCGAGGATGACGGGCAGGGTGATCTTGCCTTCGGAAACGTCCTTCAGCGGGTCCTTGCCCGAGACGGCGGGGTCCGCCTCGAGGTCGAGCACGTCGTCGGCCAGCTGGAAGGAGGCGCCGGCCAGGCGGCCTATTTCGGCGCAGGCCTCCAGCAGTTCCGGCCTGCCGGCCGAGCCGCAGGTCTCCACGGCGGTCCAGCGGAAAAGCTCGCCGGTCTTGAGAGAGATCATCTCGAGGAATTCATCGCGGCTCACGCGCCGGTGCCGGTAGCTTTCCTCCAGCAGGGCCCCCTGCACCATGCGCCGCACCGAATCCGCGAGGGAACGCGCCGAGCCGGGCGAGATCTTCCAGGCCTCGTCGAAGGCCAGGGAGACCACCAGGTCGCCCAGCAGGATCGAGGCGTTGATGCCCAGGCGTTCGTTGAGCGTGGGCCGGCCCCGGCGCAGCAGCGCCAGGTCCACGCAGTCGTCGTGCATGAGGGAGGCGGAATGGGCCAGCTCGGCGCAGACCGCGACGCGCTCGGCGCCCCGCCGCGGCCCGCCCAGGGCGTCGGCCAGCAGCAGGGCGAAGCGGCTGCGCGAGGCCTTGCCGAGGGCGCCGAAAGGAGGAACGCCCCCGCCGTAAAGGCGCGGGTCCAGGCCGCCCGCTATCCGGGCGAGTTCGGCCTCTATCCTGGCCACTGATCCCGCCGTCGCGGGGCTGCCGGTTCGCATATCGAGGTGAAATTCTACCAAAATATGCGCCGCCGGTATTTTATATACTTGCCTCCTGTGTGATGAGAGAAGGGAAAAACGTTCCTGGCGGCGCGGAGGAAGCCGCGCGCGCCGTGAGGCGGGCCCTGCTGAAGGCCCGCCTGGACTGGCTGTTGTCGCGCGGCGCCGCGGCGCTGGCCTGCGCCGCCGTGCCGGTTTTCTTTTACCTTTCCGCCGCCGCCCTGGTCGACCGCGTCTTTTTCCTCGACGGGCGGCTGCGCCTGTCCGGCCTGGGGCTCTGCCTGGCCTGGGCGCTGTTCCGGCTCTACGCGGACCTGCTGCGCCCCCTGGCCGCCCTGGACCGCGCGCGGCTGGCCGCGGAGATAGCCTCCGCCTCGCCGCCGCTGCGGCTGCATATCGGCCCGGCGGCCGACCTGGCCGCCCTCGGCGCGCGCCGGCCCGGCCCCTTCGGGGCCGAGCACCTGCGCCAGACCGCGGCGCTGCTGGCCGCGCACGGGTTCCGGCTGCCGCCCGCGGACCGGCCGCTCCGCGGCCGCGCGGCCGCGGCCGCCGCCGCGCTGCTGCTCTCCGCCGCCTTCGTCCCCGCCTCGCTCAGGAGGGTCGCGCTGCCTTCGGCCGACGGTCCGCTGGAACTCTCTCTGGCCGTCAGCCCGGGCGACGCGCGCGTGCGCGAAGGGGAGATCGTGACGATACGCGCCTCCTGGCTCGACGGTTCGGCGGGCGAGCCCTCCCTGTCCGTCCGGGAAGGCTCCGGCTGGCGGCGCAGGGAGTGGTCCGCCTGCGCGGGCGGGTCCTGCGGCAGGGAGGTGAGGACCGGCCCAAGCGGGCTGGAGTACCGCATGGAATTCAGGGGCCGCAGGACGCGGACCTACCGTCTGGAACATGTCCCGGCGCCGTCCTTCTCCTCCCTGACCTGCGAGTTCTTCCCTCCGCTTTATTCGGGCCTGCCCTCTTCTTCGCCGGGCTACTGTCCCGCCTCCGCCTCCCTCAAGACCGGCGGCCGGCTCAGGCTCGAAGCCGTCCCCTCCTATGAGCCGGCCGGTATCTTCCTCTCGGGTCCGGGCGGGGTACGCTCCTCCTTCTCCAGGACCCCCGGCGGCGAGTGGGAACTGGAGCTGCGTCCCTCTGCTGCGGGCACCTACGAGGCCGTGTTCACGGAAAAGGACGGCCGCCGCAGCCCGCTGGGCGTGATCATCAGCCTGGAACTCGAGGCCGACGCAGCCCCGGTCCCGGCGCTGCTGGGCGCTGCCGGGGGGCGCGGCGGCGCCTCGGTCGCGCTGCTCTACGAAGTCTCGGACGACCTCGGCGTGGCGGAGATAAGGCTGGTACGCGGGGGCGCGGGCCCGGAAAAAGAGTACACGGTATTCCTCTCCTCTCCCCCGGGGCCGCGCTCCGTCATGGCGGAGGAATTCCTGTCGCTGCACGACGCGGCGCCCGGCTCCGCCGTTTCTTTCCGCGTGAAGGCGCGCGACTTCGATCCCTCCGCCGGCTGGGCACTGAGCGCCCCGCTGGAACTGAAGGCGGGGGCCGCGCCGGACGGCGGGGCCGGCGCGGTCTATCGCGCCAGGGCGGCGCTGGAGGAACTGCGTCTGGCCGAAGAGAACTTCGCCGGGCGGCTGGAGTCGGACGGCGGTTTCGGGGGGCTCGGGGAGCTCGGTCCGGCCTGGCGGGAACTGCCGGGGACACTGCGCGAAGCCGGCGCGGCGGGCGGCGGCGACCCGGCCGCGGCGGCGGCGGGGAAGGCCCTGGCGGGGCTCGCCGGCCCCGCCGGAAAGGAAGCCTCCGTAAGGGTGCCCGCCCGCGAACGGGCGGCGGCCGCCGGCGACGCCGCCGGGACCGCTTCGCTCGGCGCGCAGCTGAGGGCTTTCCTCGAGAAGGCCTCGGCGGAGGCGGACGCGGCGGCCGGCGCGCTCTTCGCCGGCGAGCTCTCCGGTTCGCTGGAGGATGCGGAAGCGGCCGCCAGGGAGCTGGAGCGGGACCTGCTCTCCGCCAGGGAGGGGGGAAGCCTCAAGCGCGAAAAACTCGACAATCTGCTGGAGAGGATAAACGCCGAGCTGTCGGCGCTGCTGGCCGCGCTGGACGGCGTCCCCGCGGCGCCGCCGGCGGAAGGACGCGTCTACCGCCTGCCGCTGGGCTCGGCGGTGGAGCTGGCCTCGGCGCTGGCGGGGGACCTGGCCGCCGGCGACCTGGACGCCGCCATCGAGAAGGCGGGGAGGCTGCTGGAAAAACTGGCCGTGGCGCGCCGGGTCGCGGCCGAGCGCATGGAGGAACTGGCGGCCTCTTCGCCGCAGGGGCGGGCTTCGGCGGAAGCCGGGGCCCTGGCGGCGGCCGCCGCGGAACTGGCCTCCGACCAGGCCGCCCTCCTGGAGGACACCCGCTCCCGGCACGATTCGCTGCTCTCCCGCCGCGCGGCCGGGGCCGGGCCTCATCTGGCCCTCGCCGCGGAGCTGGGCGCGCAATGGCTTTCCGCGGCGGGACCCTCGGCCCCGGGCGCGGCGGAGGTGCGGTCCGCCGTCGCTTTCTCGTCCTCGGCGCTGCCTTCCGAGGCGCTGGCGAAATTAAAGGAAGCCGGCCGCCTTCTTTCGGTCTCCACTACGGCCGCGGCGGAGCCTTTCATGGACAGCCTGGAGCGGCAGGCGGCCGCGCTGGAGAAAGCGCTCGGCGCCTTGAGTCTGCTGGAGCCCGGCGACGCGGCTTTCCTGGTTTCCGCCGCGTCCAGGCAGGAGGAGCTCGCCGTCCGCGCGGACGGCCTGGCCTCCGGGGCGGAAGCGGCGGCACGGGACTTCCCTTCGCTGGGCGGCGGTCCCGCGGAGAAATTCGCGGCGGCCGCGGGACATATGCGTACCGCGGCGGCCGCGCTGAAGGAACGGGAGTTCGAGGCGGCCCTGCGGGCGCAGGAGGCCGCGCTGAAAGAGCTGGAGAAGGGCGGGCGGGACCTCTCGGACTACTCCGCGTCCGCCTCCGCACTGTCCCGGCCCGGCGCCGCCGCGGGCCGTTCTCCGGCGGATCCGTCCGGGGGCCGGGCCCGCATCCCGGGCGGGGGGGATTATGTCCCTCCCGACGAACTGCGCCGCCGCGTCCTGGAATCCCTGCGCGAACGCTATCCCGAGGAGCGCAAGAAGGAAATAGAGGATTATCTGCGCGGCGTCGGACGATGATCAGGGCTGCCTGATGAAGTCCTCGTCGGGCCAGTCGCCGGGCTTCCCGTAGACGGAGGCCAGGCGCGGGTCGTCGCTCTTCGACCTGGCCATCTTCTGGAAAGACTCCCGGATCTCGGCCAGGGAAATGTCGAACTTCTTTATCCTCATGAGCACCGCGTAGGAGACCGCGAACATCGTGAGGGAAAGGGGAAAGATCATCGCCGCGGCCGCGTTGCGCCATTTCAGGAGCAGGAGAGCGCAGAAAAGGACCCAGATGGCCAGGGTAAAACTGGAGCCGGAAAGGAAATAGGCGATGATGATGTTCTGCTCCTCGTTCTTGGGCAGGGAAAGGATAATGACGGTAAGGGCTATGCTGACGAGCAGGAGGTAGACCGATCTCGCGACCCAGCCTTTCCAGCGGTGCTTGGAGACCATTATGGTGCCGTGCATCGGGTCCTCCAGCATCACGGCGTCCTCGTAACTGAGCTCTATCTGCCTGGCGGCTATCTCGGCCTGCTCCGGCTCCAGTTCCTCCACCTTGGGAAGGGCCTCGCCCAGGCGTCCGCGCTGGGCCGACGCTTCGGGGGCGGCGGCGCAGAAGAGGAGGAGCAGAAGGCTAATCGTCCTCATACTCGTCCTCGGGGAGGTCGGGGATATGAGGCAGGTATTCCTCCACCTGGTAGTAACGGGTGGTGCCCAGCGTAGGGGGGGTGTAGAGCTGGGCGTCCTTGATGCGCTCCGCCGATCTGGGGGGAGGGGCGGTGGCCGATCTTTCTATCTTGGGGCGGATGCTGATGATATCGGTAAAATGCCAGTAGGAGGAGACGAAACTGCCTATGACCGAAGCCAGGATGACGCCGGGCAGGAAGTAAGTCTCCCTGTCCTTGCGTATCCAGAAACGGGCCCTGTCCAGTTTTATCTTCATTTCAGACCGCGCGGCCGTTCAGACGAATCTGGCGAGCGCGGAATTGCAGACATAAAGGTCGTTTTCGGGGAGCGCTATCCTTCCTCCCCGCGCTTCCAGGCGTCCGGCGGAGAGGAGCTCCTCCAGCTCCTCCCTGAATTCTATAAATATAGGGTCCGACGCTTCAATTCCCTCCGCCAGCCTCAGACCCAGCATTATGCGTTCGCCCGCCCGCTGGCGGGGAGAGAGCAGCTCCAGCGCCGACCTGGGGGGCTGGTTCCCCGCTTCCAGGGCGGAACAATAGGAGCCGAGGTCCGGGACCGTCGTGTATCTAAGCCCGGAGAAATGCGACGCGGCCGCGGGCCCCAGTCCCAGGTAATCGCCCCCTTTCCAGTAGTTCAGATTGTGGAGGCACTCGCGGCCGGGCCTGGCGAAATTGGAGATCTCGTAGCGGGCGTAACCGGCCTTCCCCAGCTCCGCCGAGGCGAGGCGCCAGCCCTCCTCGGCGCCGTCGGGCTCCTCGGCCAGGCCCGCCTCCCCGAGCGGGGTGCCGCCGTGTATCTCCAGCGGATATACCGAAATATGTTCCGGTCCGAGTTCCAGCGCCGCCCCGAGGGAAGAGCGCAGTTCCCCGCCCGTCTGTGACGGGATGCCGGTCATAAGGTCCAGGCTGATATTGCCGAAACCGGCCTCCCTCAGCGTCCTGAAAGCGGCCTTCACGTCGCCGGGTTCCCTGCGCAGGACCCCGAGGACGCGGGGGGAATCGCTCTGCATCCCCATGCTGACCCTGTTCAGGCCTCCTTCGGCCATGGCGTCCGCCTTATCCCTGTCGAGACTGCCGGGGTTCACTTCCATCGTCGCCTCCGCGAAGGTCCCGCCGGCCGCGAAGGAGCGGGTCAGCGAGAGCAGCCTGGCCAGCCTGTCGGGCGGCAGGACGCTGGGCGTGCCGCCGCCTATGAAAAGAGTGTCCGCCCTGAAGCCCCGGTAGAAGGAGGCCTCGGCCTCCAGCGCGTCCAGCCAGCGGTCCATGGACTCCTCTCCGGCGCCAGGCACGGAATAGAAGTCGCAGTAGCCGCACTTGGAGCGGCAGAAGGGCACGTGTATATACAGTCCCGGCATAAGGTCCCTAAAAACAGGGGGCAGGGTCCGCCGTCGCGGCTCCCTGCCCCGGCTTCATGCGGTCATTGTTCAGTTCTGGCTCTTCTTGTTGAGGAACTGGGTTATGATGTCTATCGGTATCGGGAAGATGGTGGTCGAGTTGCGCTCGGTGGCCACCTCCGTCAGCGTCTGCAGGTAGCGCAGCTGTATGGCCGCGGGGTTCTGCCCTATGATGGACGCGGCGTCCGAGAGCTTCTGCGCGGCCTGGAATTCGCCTTCCGCGTGTATGACCTTGGCGCGGCGTTCGCGCTCGGCCTCGGCCTGGCGGGCTATGGCGCGCTGCATCTCCTGCGGCAGGTCCACGTTCTTCACTTCGACGCTGGAGACCTTTATGCCCCAGGGCTCGGTGTGCTGGTCGAGTATCTGCTGCAGGTTCTGGTTGATCTTGTCGCGCTGAGCCAGGAGGTCGTCGAGCTCCTGCTGGCCGAGCACGCTGCGCAGGGTCGTCTGCGAGAGCTGGCTGGTGGCGTACATGAAGTTCTCGACGTTGAGCACCGCGGACTGGGGGTTGACGACGCGGAAGTAGACCACGGCGTTGACCTTGACCGAGATGTTGTCGCGGGTGATCACGTCCTGCGGGGGCACGTCGAGCACCACGACGCGGGTGCTGATCCTGAAGATCTCCTGTACCATCGGGATAACGATGATGATGCCGGGGCCCTTCACCCCGGTGAAGCGGCCGAACGTCAGCATCACGCCGCGTTCGTATTCGTTGAGCACCTTGATGCTGCTTATCAGCACCACCACGAGAATGACTATAAGCGGAAGATATCCGTACATTGTTCTCCTCCTGTCCGCCGGGGCTTTGGCCTGAGGGTCCCCCGGCCCATCCCCGCAAGTTTATAACATTTTGTCTTTATTTGCTATCATTATATGCGCAACGGGCCGACGGAGGCGCAGCCCCGGACGGTCCAGACGGGTTCTTTACCAGAGTTTCGGGGCAGGGAGAGCGCGGACGCCTTTTATGAGCAAACGACGCCTGGCCAGGGAAAACTGCCTTCAGTCGCTTTATCTCACCGATTCCGGGGTCATGACCCCCGAAGAGGTGCTCGCCGTGTTCCAGAAAGGCGATTTCGCCCGCGAAGGGAAGGTCTTCGAGTTCTACAAGGACATCTTCCTCACCACTTTCTCCAGCACCACCAGGATAGATTCCATAATCCGCTCCACCAGCCGCAACTGGGAGATAGACCGCATGGCGGTCATCGACCGCTGCATACTGCGCCTGGCCGTCTGCGAACTGGCCATACTGCGCGACGCGCCGCCGCCGGTCATCATAGACGAGGCCATAGAGCTGGCCAAGAAATATTCCACCGAGAAATCCGGCAAGTTCGTCAACGGCGTGCTCGACAGCATAGCCAGGAGCCCCGCCGTAAAATCCCCGCCCCCGCCCGAGGGGAGCCAGGTCCCGGCCAATGACCAGCCGCCCCCCGCAGCAGCCTGACCGTGAGATAAAAGCTCTCCGGGACGAGATACGCCGCCATGAGCGGCTCTATTACGTTCTCGACAGGCCCGAAATTACCGACGCCGAGTTCGACAAGTTGATGCGCCTCCTGCGCGAGCTCGAAGACGCTTATCCCCAGTACGCCTCCGACGATTCCCCGACCCGCCGCGTGGGCGGCGAGCGCTCCAACACCTTCGCCCCGGTGCCTCATAAGGTGCCGATGCTTTCGCTCGACAATTGCTATTCCGAGGAGGAGTTTCTCGACTGGCATGCGCGCGTCGTGAAGGGGCTGGGCGGCGATAAGTTCGAACTGGCCGTGGAGGCCAAGATCGACGGCCTCTCCTGTTCCATTGAATACGCCGGGGGAAAGCTCGTGCGCGCCTCGACGCGCGGCGATGGCGAGACCGGCGAGGACGTGACGCTCAATGTGCGGACCATAGGCGCCGTGCCGCTGGCCCTGCCGAAGGGCGCCCCGGACGATTTCGAGGCCCGCGGCGAAGTCTATATGGACAAGAGGGATTTCGAGGCGCTGGTTAAAGAGGCCCTCGGCGCCGGCGACGAGCCTTTCGTCAACCCACGCAATGCCGCAGCCGGCTCGCTGCGCCAGAAGGACCCCGCCGTCACGGCGAAGCGGCGGCTCAAGTTCTTCGCCCATTCCTACGGCCACCTGGCCTCCGGCGCCGAGCCGGCCTCCCACTGGGAGTACCTGGAAACCTGCCGGGAGCTGGGCTTCCCGGTCTCCGCCGTACGGAAGCTCTGCAGAAGCGCGGAGGAAGTCCTGGCTTTCTACCGGGAGCACGCCGAGAAGAGGTTTTCCCTGCCTTACGAGATAGACGGGCTGGTGGTGAAGGTGAACTTGCTGAAGCAGCAGAAGCTGCTGGGCTTCACCGCCAAGAGCCCGAGGTGGGCCATCGCTTTCAAGTACCCGGCGCAGCAGGCCGTGACCCGCGTGCTGGGCGTGGAATTCTCCGTCGGGCGGACCGGTGTCGTCACGCCCGTGGCCTCGCTGGAGCCGGTCAAATGCGGCGGCGTCACGATATCGAGCGCCACGCTGCACAATTTCGACGAGATAGCGCGCCTCGGCCTCAAGGCCGGCGACAAGGTCGTCATCGAGCGCGCCGGCGAGGTCATCCCCAAGGTGGTGCGCGTGGAGACCTCGGCGAGGGACGGCTCGCAGAAGGACATCGTCCCGCCGAAGCGCTGCCCTTCCTGCGGCTCGGAGCTGTTCCGCGACGAGGAAGAGGTCGCGCTGCGCTGCGTGAACCCCTCCTGCCCGGCGCAGCTGCGCCGCTCGCTGCTGCATTTCGCCTCGCGCGACGCCATGCGCATAGAGGGCCTGGGCGGGTCCTCGGTGGACCAACTGCTGGCCAAAGGCCTGCTCAAGGGTTTCCCGGACATTTACCGTCTCAGGAAAGAGGACCTGCTGGGCCTGGAACTCTTCAAGGACAAAAAAGCGGAGAATTTGCTGGCCGAGATAGCGAAGAGCAAAGACCAACCGCTCTCGCGGCTCATCTACGCCCTCGGCATCCGCCATATCGGCGAAAAGAGCGGCCGCGTGCTGGCCGGACATTTCAGGACCATGGGCGCCTTCATGGCCGCCGGGCCGGAAGAGCTGGCCAAAGTCCCCGACGTCGGGCCCGTAGTGGCGGAAGCCATAGCCGAATTCTTTAAGTCCGCCGCCACCCGCGCCATGATAGGGGAACTGGAATCGCTCGGCCTGCGCATGGACGAGCCCGCGCGCGCCTCCGTCGGCGGCAAGCTGGAGGGGAAGACCTTCGTTTTCACCGGGGAACTGACGGGCATGACGCGTTCGGAGGCGCAGGCCAGGGTGCGCGAGCTGGGGGGGAAGGAGACCTCGTCGGTCTCGGCCAAGACCTCGTACGTCGTGGCCGGCGCCGACCCGGGTTCCAAGCTGGACAAGGCCCGCAAGCTCGGCGTGAAAGTTCTGACCGAAGAGGAGTTTCTGTCTTTGATAAAGGAATAACTATGCCGGGGGCATGCCGGGGCGGCAGCCCGCAAAACACGGGCTCTCGCGCATAGCGCTCGGCCCTCCTCACTCGGTCTCCGCGCTCACGATGCTCCGGCCTCCGTGAAGGTTTTGCTAAGCTGCCGCCCCGCCTCCCCCGGCTGTCTCTTTATGGCGGCCCCGCGCAAATCGGGAAACAATGGGGGTGGCGGCGGATTCGCGGAGAAAAACCGTCCGGAGCCGCGAGCTTGCGTAAGCGCGAGCGGCGAGGGTCGGAAGGGCGAGCACGGTGTGCGAGACCCTGCTTTTTCGGAGCGAACCGCCGACAGGACCCCGGTAGTTTTTCCTTAAAGCGGGGCCGTTACGGCGGACCGGAATAATTCGCATTTTATTATGGAAAAGATCGCGTATATAAGCGTGCACGATAAGACCGGGATAGCCGAGTTCGCGCACGGGCTGACGGAACTGGGCTACGAGGTCTGGTCGTCGGGCTCCACGCTGAAGCTGCTGCGGCAGGCCGAGGTGGACGCCGAAGAGGTTCCCGATTCGGCTCCGCTGGCTTCCGAGGTCATCAAAGCCCTCTCCGGCGGCGGCGCGGCGGTGGAAAAGCCGTATCTCGTGGCCTGCAACCTCTACCCCATAGCCAAGATAGTCCGCCAGGACGCCTTCACGCTGGAGGAGCTGCCCGATTACCTGGACGTTTCCAATTCCGCCGTGATGCGCGCCGCCGCGCGCTCGTTCCGCGATACCGCGGTCGTCTGCGATCCCTCCGACTACGGCGCCGTGCTCGACGCGCTGCGCGAGTTCGGCGGCCTGCCGGAGGAGCGGCTGCGCGCTCTGGCCGCCAAGGCCTGGGGCTACTGCGCCTATTACGACGCCACGGTCGCCCAGTACCTGAGCCCTTCGGCCGCCGCGGCGCTGCCGCCGGAACTCTCCATGGCGCTGAAGAAGGTCTGCGCCCTGTCCTACGGCGAGAACAGGCATCAGCGGGCCGCCTTCTATTCGCTCAGCGGCGCGCGCCCCTGGGGGCTCAACGCCGCCAGTATCCTCCAGGGCTTCCCTCTCAATCTCAACCATTATCTCGACCTCGACTGCGCCTTCGAGCTGGCGGCCGAATTCGAGGAACCGGCCTGCGCGGTGGTCAAGCATCGCTCGCCCTGCGCCGTCGCCTGCGCGGCGAACCCGGCCGAGGCCTTCCGGGCCGCTTTCCGCGCCGATCCGCGCGGCGCTTTCGGCGGCACCGCGGCCTTCAACCGCCCCGTGGACGCCGAGGCGGCCCAGGCCATCTCGGGCGAACTGGTGGAGAGCGTCATCGCTCCCGAATACTCCA
This sequence comes from Elusimicrobiota bacterium, assembly GCA_019135865.1. GTDB lineage: Bacteria > Elusimicrobiota > Elusimicrobia > Elusimicrobiales > UBA9959 > UBA2231. The sequence goes on along the minus strand of JAGVVD010000037.1, from coordinate 38,829 downwards.
AAGAAGCGCTGGAGATACTGCGCCTCAGGGAGGACCTGCGCATCACCTCCATGCCCTCGGCCCTGCTCTCGGCGGGCGAGGCCGGCATTCACAAGATCTCGGGCGGCCTGCTGATAGAAGAGAGCGATTCGGTCACCGAACCCCCGGCGCCCAGGATCGCGTCGAAGCGCAAGCCTTCGGCCATCGAATACGCCTCGCTGTCGCTGGCCTGGCGGGCGGCGAAACACGCCAGGACTTACGCCATAACGCTGGCGCAGGGCCAGGCCACGGTGGCCATAGGTTCGGGCCAGCCGTCCACGCTGGACAGCTTCCGGCTGGCCGCCATGAAGGCGAAGGAAAAGCACCCGATAATAGACCCCCATGACCCGGTGGTCCTGGCGGCCGACGCTCCCCTGCCGCTCAATACGGTGGCGGAGGCGCTCAACTTCGGGGTGAAGGCGATAATGCAGCCCGGCGGCTGGGTGGAGGACGCGGCCTGCGTCGAACTTTGCGACTCCAAAGGCGCGGCCATGGTCTTCACCGGCCTGCGCCACGTGCGACACTGAGGGTTTTTCCGGAAAATAAAAGAGCCGCGTTGCCGCGGCTCTTTTTAGTTTAAGACGCCGGGCTCAGATCACGCCCAGTTCCTTCCCGCATTTCCTGAACTTTTCCACGGCGAATTCCAGGTCCTTGACCGTGTGACCGGCCGTGACGATGGTGCGCAGCCGCTCCTTGCCCTTGGGTACCGTCGGGAAGCCCAGCGGCAGGGCGAAGACGCCCTCGTCGAAGAGCCTGGCCGAGAGGGCCTTTGCCTTGTCCATGTCGCCGATCATGACCGGCGTTATCGGCGTGACCGACTCGCCGGTGTCGAAGCCCGCCTTCTTCATCTCCTCCTTGAAGAAAGCGGTATTGTCCCAGAGCCGCTTGAGGTACGACGGGTCGCTGAGCAGTATGTCGAGCACGGCCAGGCAGGAGGCCGCCACCGACGGCGGCTGGGAGCTCGAGAACAGGAAAGGCCGGGCCACCGAGCCCAGGTAGTCGCGCAGGTCCCGCGTGGTGGCGGCGTAGCCGCCGACGGCGGCGAAGGCCTTGGACAGCGTGCCGATCTGTATCTCGACCTTGCCGTCGAGGCCGAAGTGGCTGACCGTGCCGCGGCCCTCCTTGCCGATGACGCCGCTGGCGTGCGCGTCGTCCACCATGACGAAGGCGCCGTAGCGGTGGCAGACGTCCACGATCTCGTCGAGGTTGGCCACGTCGCCGTCCATCGAGAAGACGCCGTCGGTGACCACCATCTTGCGGCGGGCCTTGCGCGCCTCGGGGGATTCGAGGATCTCCGTCAGGTGCTTCACGTCCTTGTGGCGGTAGATCTTCCGCGGGGACCTGGCCAGCCGCGCGCCGTCTATGATGGAGGCGTGGTTGAGCTCGTCGGAGATCAGCAGGTCCTGGTCGGTGGACATCAGCGACTGGCAGACGGCCACGTTGGAGGTGAAGCCGCTCTGGAACAGTATCGACGCCTCGGCGTGCTTGAAGGCGGCGAATTTCTCCTCGAGCTCCTTGTGCAGCGACATCGTGCCGATGATGGTGCGCACGGCGGCCGAGCCCACGCCGTACTTCTCTATGGCTTCTATGGCGGCCTTCTTGACCTTGGGGTCGTTGGCCAGCGCGAGATAATTGTTGGAGGTCAGGTTGACCACCTTCTTGCCGTCGATGACCGAGACCGGCTCCTGGGCCGATTCCAGCACGCGCGGCCGCAGGAAGCGGTTCTCCTTTTTAAGAGCGGCCACCTCCTCCCCGGCGAATTTGAGAGTTTCGAAGCCCATAGTTCCCTCCTTGAGCATATGCGAGCGTCCTCCGTTCACGGTTTGAGTATCACCTTCCCGCATTTCTTCTCCCGGGAAAGTATCATGGCGAAAGCTTTGCGGTGGTCGGCGAAAGGCAGCGTGTGCGTGACGACCGGCCGGATGTCGACGGCGCCCGACCGGAGCAGGTTCTCCACGCGGTACCAGGTCGCGAAGATCTCGCGGCCGGAAATGCCGTAGAGGCGCGCGCCCTTGAAGGCCAGGCCGCCGGCGTAGTCCAGCGACGGGGCGGTCTCGGGGATGCCGAAGGCCGTGAAGCGGCCGCCGGGGCGCAGCGCCTTGAGCCCCAGGTCTATCGCGCGGTGCTCGCCGGACATCTCCAGCACGGCGTCCACGCCGCCGCGGCCGCCGGCGGCCTTGAGCACTTTCTCCAGCGCGCCTTTGGCCGACGGGTCTATGATGGTGTCGGCCCCCATCTTCTTAGCCAGCGAACGGCGGTAGGCCGAACTTTCCAGGGCTATCACCGGCTTGGCGCCGCCGGCCTTGGCCACGGCTATGGCGAAGAGGCCCTGGGGGCAGCAGCTGGTGACCAGGACCGACCTGCCCACCACGTCCTCGACCTGCACCGCGTGCACGGCGTTGCCGAAGGGTTCCAGCAGGGCGCCCATCTCCTTGAGCGTCTCGTCGTTGTGCTTCCAGGCGCAGCGCGCCGGGACGCGGGCGTACTCGGCCAGGCCGCCGTCCACGTCCAGGCCCAGCACCTTCAGGTTGGAGCAGACGTGGCGCTGGTCGTTGCGGCACTGGTAGCACTGGCCGCAGAAAACGTGGGATTCGGCCGAGACGAAATCTCCCTTGGCGAAGCCCCTGGCCTGTTCGCCTATCTCCACCACCTCGCCGCAGAACTCCCGGCCGAGCACCCGGGGGAGCTTCATGCGCTCCTTGATCCAGCCTTTCCAGGACCAGGCGGCCAGGTCGGCCGGGGAGAGCGAGGCGCTGTGCACGCGCACCAGCAGCTCGTCGGGGGCTATCTGCGGTATCGGCACCTGCGCGAGCCTGGCCCCGGCGGAACGGGAGGCTTTGACTATCGCTTTCATCATTACGGGATCTCCTTGGAAGAACTCGTGACCGTCGCCTGTAATTCTACAAAATTAAACTTGTTCCCACGGGACGGTTTTTTTGGTAAATTATATGCGTATGGAGACCGCTGAACGGACGAGCGACAGCGCGCCGGCGAAAGCTTCGGTGGACCGTCTTTTCCTGCTGCCCAAGAACCCTTCGGAAATGTTCGCCTGCTGGCAGTGGACCGCGGCCAAGATAGAGGATTTCGGCTCCGGTTTCTTCGCTCCCGAGATCTCGGTCGCCGTCCTGCGCCATCCCGGCGGAGAGCCGGTCGGGGAATACCGCTGCCGCTGGGACTCCCAGCGGCTCTACGTCTCGGTGCCGCCCGGCGGGGGGGCTTTCTTCGTGGAACTGCGGGCCGATACTTCCGAAGGGCGACGCGAACTGCTGCTCTCCAGCGAACCGGCGGCCACGCCGGCCGGCTCCGCTCCCTGCGGGCCCGCTTCGACCAGCGGCGAGTTCTACAGGAAGAGCCTATGAGCGCCAAGGGCTCCCTCGTCCTGGTCCTGCACGCGCATCTCCCGTACGTGAACCACCCCTCCAGCCCGGATTTCCTGGAGGAGAACTGGTTCTTCGAAGGGGTGGTAGAGACCTATATCCCGCTGATAACGATGCTGGAAAGCCTGGCGAAGGACGGCATCAAGGCCGGCCTCACTCTTTCCATCTCGCCCACGCTGGGCGCGATGCTCGAGAACGAGAACCTGGAAAAGAAACTGATCTCCTACGTGGAGTCGCGGCTGGCGCTGCTGGAGAAAGAGGCCGAGCGCGCCGGGGACCGGGAGCCGCTGGCGAAGACCGTGCGGCTCTATCAGCGGGTCTACGAGCAGGCCGCCGAACTGCTGCACAAGTACAGCGGCGACATCATCACGCCGCTGAAGCAGTTCCAGGCCGCCGGCCACATAGAGATCATCACGACCTCGGCCACGCACGCGGTGCTGCCCCTGCTGCCGCGGCCGGAGGCGCTGCGCGCGCAGATAGCCGTGGCGGCGGAGGATTACGAGGACCGCTTCAACCGCAAATCCTCGGGTTTCTGGCTGCCGGAATGCGCCTACGACAGGCGCCTGCAGACCTATCTGAAGCTCTCGGGCTTTAATTTCGTCTTCCTGGAGTCCCACGGCGTACAGTTCGGTTCGCCGTCCGCCCCGCGCGGGGTCTACTCTCCCTACCGGACGGCCAACGGGCTCTCCCTCTTCGGCCGGGACTGCGAATCTTCGCGCGAGGTCTGGAGCTCCCGCTACGGCTACCCGGGCGACCCGGTCTACCGCGAGTTCTACCGCGACCTCGGCTACGACGGGGAGGAAGGGTATCTGAACCCCTGGCTGGGCGGCCAGCGCCGGCCGCTGGGGCTGAAATACCACCGCATCACCGGCGAGGTGGACCTGGCGAAGAAGGAACTTTACGATCCCGACGCCGCGCTCGCCCGCGTCGAGGAACACGCGGCGGATTTCCTGGCCAAGCGGCTGGCGCAGGTGGAGGCCATCAGCGCCGCCAACGGCGGGAACAGGCCGGTCATCACCGGCTGTTACGACGCCGAACTGTTCGGCCATTGGTGGTTCGAGGGTCCGGCCTTCCTGGAATCGGTCATACGCCGCATACGGCAGGACCGTCTGCCGCTGCAGCTGGTGACCCCTTCCGAGTACCTGAATTCCTGCCAGGAGCCCCCCGAGCTGGAGCCCGACCTCTCCTCGTGGGGGGAGAAGGGCTACTTCGACCCCTGGCTCAACCAGGCCAACGATTCCATCTACGCGCCGATACTGGGCGCGACCGAACGGATGGTGGAGATGGCGAACCGCTTCCGCAGCCACGACCTGACGCACGTCTCCAGCCGCGCGCTGAACCAGGCCGCGCGCGAGGTGCTGCTGTCGCAGGCCTCCGACTGGCCTTTCCTGCTCTACATCGATTCGCACTCCCGCTACGCCGGCGAGCGCGTGCGCGGGCATTGCCGCAACGCCGAGGAACTGCTGACGCAGGTCCTGGAGCGCCGCGTGGACGAGCGGAACCTCGCCGCGCTGGAGCGGGACCACGCCCTTTTTCCGCGCCTGGATTTCCGCATCTTCTCCTCCGCCTCCGAGTTCTGAGCCCCGGCAATGAAAAAAGCCCGGCGCTCCGGCGCCGGGCCTTTTCGCGCGGAGAGCCGCGGCTCAATCCTTGAGCAGCTGCTCCTTGCGCTTCTTTATCTCCTCCTCCATCTTTTCGAGCTTCTCCTTGGCGCCCTCGGCCGTCTCGTCGAGCCAGTCGCCGAGCTTCTCCCGCGTCACTTTGCCGGAAGAGGGGGCCAGCAGCACCCCGGCCACCGCGCCGAGCACCGCGCCCAGAAGGAAAGAGGAAACTACTTCTCCGCTCCTGTCGGACATGATCGCCTCCCTGTCAACTTTCAAATCGGCGGCGCTACCGCCGCAGGAGCCAATTTATGTTATTATCCCGGCCTTGTCAAATCCTATATAATATCCGGATGCGGCAGACACTCCTCGCCCTGCTGGCCCTTTTTTCCCTCTGCCGGCCCGCCGCCGCCTACCGGTACGACGACCCGCTGAGCGCGAAGCTGCTGCGCGAGTTCCGGGCGGTCATAGAGGCCCGGCCGTCGGGCCGCGAGTTCTTTTCCAGGCTGGACGCCAGGCCCGAGTCCGAAGGACTGCGCCTCCTGCTCCGCCGCGCTCCCGCCGAGCGGCTGGCCTGGTACGACCCGGTCGGGAACGCCGTATACTTCAACACCCGGCATATGCAGGAGTTCTTCGCGGTCAAAGGTTACCGCGATTCGCGCATGATCGAGATCCTCAACGCGGGAAAACCCGCCAGGGCGGAATTCGTCGGAAGGGCCGACGCGCTCTTCCTGCACGAGCTGGTCCACGCGCTCCAGTCCTATCTCTACCCGCGCTACCGCGCCGGCGCGGCCGACGCCAATCCCGTGGAGTTCGAATACGAGGCGTATTTCACGGAGGACCTGTATTTCCACGAGAAGCTGGCCGATTCACCGGGCCTGCTGCGGGCTTTCCTGCGGGGGGAGGAGCAGGACGTCTACACCTCCCATTCCCTGGCCGGCTACATAGAACTTTCCCTGGACGCGGACAGGTACCGGGAATACATCAGGTCGCGCTACCTGCGCGACGAAGCCATGGGCTACACGGAACTCGCCGGGGCCGAGGCGCGGGCCCGCGCGCGCGCCGAAGGGGGCAGGATCGCCGCGCTGGCCACCGGCGACGACGCGGAGTACGAGGCCGGCCGGAGGGCGGCGGCGGAGTCCGCGAAGGAAAAGGCCGCCTACGACCGCTTCCTGGAGAATTTCTACTCCTCGCGCTGGCCTTCTTTCAGCGCGGAAGCGCTGTTGACGCTGGGTTCCGCCGGTCTGGAGGCCGGGGATTATATCCTCGCCCTGGACTGCCTGGCCCAGGCGGAGGAGACCCTGCCTCCCGGGGAACGGTCCCCGGCCGCCAGGGAACTGCGCACCAAGGGGGCGCTGGCGATACTGGAGGCCGCGGCCCATGTCCGGGACAAAGGCTCCGGGCTGCCGGTGTCGGACCTGGCCCTGCTGCTGCGTTCCCTGGAGGAAGCCTCCGCCAGGACGCGCAGGCCTTTCCCGGCGGACCTGCTCCCGGTCCGGCGCTCTGCCTACCTGAAGGCCCTGAAAAGCTTCTCCCGCCTGGCTTCCTCGGCGCGGGACCCGGAGAAGAGGGCGTTCTACCGCGAGAACGCCGACTATCTTTCGGCCGCGCTGGGGACTGCTCCGGGCGCGCCAGATTCTCCTTGAACGGGGCTCTATAAATAAGTAGATTATTCCCTGATAAGTCTCGCGGCGGACGCCCGGACCGGTCCGCCGAATATAAAGCCGGAGGCCGCAATGATAGACATAGCCAAGAACATCGCAACCGCACCCCGCCGCACCAAAGCGTCCGTTATCAGGGAACTGCTCAAGACCACCAACCAGCCCGGTATCATCTCTTTCGCCGGCGGCCTGCCGTCGCCCGATCACTTTCCCTACGATTTCGTCGCGGATGCCGTCAAGGAGATAATGGCCAAGAAGGGGAAGGTCGCCCTCCAGTACGGTCCGACCGACGGCCTGCCGGAGCTCAAAGAAGAGTTCGTTAAATTCCTGAAAAAGTACGAAGGGATAGACGCCAGGCCGGAGAACCTCATCATCACCACGGCCAGCCAGCAGGCGCTGGACATGGTCGGCCGCCTTTTCATCGACGCCGCCGATCCGGTCCTGGTCGAGAAGCCCAGCTACATGGGAGCGCTGCAGGTCTTCAAGTCCTACGGCGCCGAGTTCATCGGCGTGAAACTGGAGGACGACGGCGTCTCCACGGAGGAGCTGGAGGAGAAGCTCTCCTGGCTCAGATCGCAGGACGAGCATTACAAGTTCGTCTACCTGGTGCCCGACTTCCAGAACCCCAGCGGCGTTACGCTCTCCGAGGAGAAGCGGGCCAAGGTCATCGAACTTTCCGACAAGTACAATGTCGCCGTCATAGAGGATTCGCCTTACCGGCAGATCCGCTTCGAGGGCAAGGAGCCGAAGATGCTCTACCGCCTCGACAAGGAGACCAGGAAGACCGACAATATCGTCTCGCTGTTCACCCTCTCCAAGACCTTCGCTCCGGGCCTGCGCCTGGGGATAATACTGGCCCACGAGCAGATCATCAAGAAGCTGGAGATACTCAAGCAGTCGCTGGACCTCTGCACCTCCAGCCTCAACCAGCTCATAGCCGCCGAGTTCCTGCGCACCGGCTATTTCGAGAAGCATATCGAGATAATCAAGAAGGATTACCGGATCAAGAAGAACACGATGATAGCCGCGCTCGAGAAGAACATGCCCGAAGGCGTCACCTGGACCAACCCCGAGGGCGGCCTCTTCCTCTGGGTGCGCCTGCCCGAGCAGATGAGCGCCGACGATATGTTCCAGGACGCGCTCAAGGAGAACGTGGCCTATGTCATAGGCTCCGCTTTCCATACCGACGGGTCCGGCAAGAACACGATGCGCCTGAACTTCTCCTTCGCCTCCCCGGAAAAGATAGACGAAGGCATCAAGCGCCTCGCCGCCGCCGTCAAGAAGCGCATGGTCGCCGCCAGATAAAAAGGATGTCCTTCCAGCAGGAATTCGCCGCCAAGCTGCGCGCCGCCGGAGTGGTAGGGGCCGGCGGCGCCGGCTTTCCCGCCTATGTCAAGGCGGGGGGGAAAGCGGAGTTCGTGCTGGTCAACGCGGCCGAATGCGAGCCGCTGCTGAAAAAGGACCAGAAGCTGCTGGAGCTGCACGCGGAAAAAGTTTTCGACGGCCTGGAGCTGATGATGCGGGCAGTCGGCGCCTCCGCCGGCATTTTCGGCATCAAGCGCAAGCACGAAAAGCTGGTGAAGCGGCTGGAGGAGATAGCACGGAGCCGCCGCAATATCTCCGTCGGGCCCATGGGCGATTATTATCCCGCGGGCGACGAGCAGTGCCTGGTCGCCGAACTGACCGGCAGGATCGTTCCCGCCGGCGGCATACCGCTCGACGTGGGCTGCGTGGTCAGCAATGTCGAGACCCTTTACAACGCCGCCCGCGCGGAAGAGACGCCCGTGACCGAGAAATGGATAACGGTGGCCGGAGCGGTGAAGCAGCCGTCCACTTTCAAGGTGCCGATAGGCGTGACCTACGCCGAGGCCGTGGAACTGTGCGGCGGCGCGACGGTCAAGGACCCCGCCGGCATAGACGGCGGCCCCATGATGGGCAAGGTCATCCCCGATTTCTCGACCATAGTGAACAGGGCCTCCGGCGGGCTCATAGTGCTGCCCAAGGACCATCCCCTGATACAGAAGAAGGCCCAGCCGCGGCCGGTGTTCTCGCGCATCGGCAAGTCGGCCTGCGACCAGTGCTCTTTCTGCACCGAGTTCTGCCCGCGCTACCTGCTGGGCCACCAGGTGCAGCCTCACCGCGTCATGCGCAGCCTGCTTTTTTCCGGCGGTCCCGATAAGAAACTGCACAGCGAATACGCCCTGGCCTGCTGCGAATGTTCTCTCTGCAGCCTCTACTCCTGCCCCGAGAACCTGCATCCGCGCGAGGCCTGCGTCGCCGCCAAGGGCGACCTGCGGGAGCTGAAGACCGGGCTCAAGAACTCTTCGCTGGCCGGCCGCTCGTCCAACCAGGCCCATCCGCTGCGCGATTTCCGCAAGGTCCCGGTCTCGCGGCTGGTAAAAAGGCTGGGCCTCGAGGATCATCTCACGGACGCCCCCTATCAGGACCTCAAGTACCGGCCCGGTTCGGTGCGCATACAGATGTCGCAGCATATAGGCGCGCCCTGCTCCCCTTCCGTGAAAGAGGGACAGCGCGTACGGCGGGGGGAGGTCGTGGGCGACCTGCCGGCCGACAAGCTGGGCTGCCCCGTGCACGCCAGCGTGGACGGCGTGGTGACGAAGGTGAACCATATTTACGTGGAGATCAAGGCGGACTGACATGGCCAACAACCTTAACGCCATAGGCGGAGTGGAACTTTCGAGCATAGCGAAGGGGCTCGAGACGGCCGACGCGATGCTCAAGACTTCCGACGTGCGGATCCTGGTCTCGCGCTCCATCTGTCCCGGCAAGTACGTGATACTGGTCTCGGGCGAGGTGGGCGCGGTCAACGCCGCCGTCGAAGCGGGCGCCTCGAAGGCGGCGCACGCGCTGGTGGACCAGTTCGTCATCCCGAACATACACCCGCAGGTCTTCCCGGCCATCGAGGGTACAGGCCCGGCCGGCGAGCTGGAATCCCTGGGCGTTATAGAGGCTTTCTCGGTCTCGGCGCTGATAGAAGCGGCCGACGCCGCGGTCAAGGCCGCCGACGTGCGGCTCATCGAGATACGCCTGGCGATGGCGCTGGGCGGCAAGGCGTTCGTGACGCTGACCGGCAGCGTGGCCGCGGCCGGGACGGCCGTGGAGGCGGGCGCCGCCGTGGTGGCGCGCCGCGGGCTGCTGGTCGAGAAGGTCGTCATACCGCAGCCGCGCAAAGAACTTTTGAACGAGTTGATCTGAAACGAGGAGACCCGAAATGAACCCGAACCGCAGACCCCTTATCGCCGGCAACTGGAAGATGCACATGACCGCGAAGGAGGCCGCCGATCTGGCCGCCGCCATAAACAAGGGCCTGGACCCGGACCTGAAGCACGACGTGCTGCTGGCCCCGTCGTTCACCGGCCTGCACGCCGTAAAGGCCGCCCTGGGCGGCTCCAGGATATTCCTCTCGTCGCAGGACGTCTGCTGGGAGGAGAAAGGCGCTTTCACCGGCGCGGTCGCCCCGTCGCAGCTGCTCGACGCCGGCTGCTCGCACGCCATCGTCGGCCACAGCGAGCGCCGCAAGATCTTCCTCGAGACCGACGAGGTGATAAACAAGAAGGTCAAGGCCGCCCTCAAGGCGCGCCTGCTGCCGGTGCTCTGCATCGGCGAGACGCTGGAGGAGCGCGAGTCCCAGCGGACCTACCGCGTGCTCGAGACCCAGCTGACCGGCGCCTACGCCGGCATCCCCGCGGCCGACGCCGCCAAGGTCGTCATCGCCTACGAGCCCGTCTGGGCGATAGGCACCGGCAAGACCGCCACCCCCGAGCAGGCGCAGGACGCCCACACCTTCGTGCGCAAGCAGATGGAAAGGCTTTACGGCAGGGACTTCGCCGCGGCCGTGCGGATACTCTACGGCGGCTCGGTGAAGGCCGATAACGTGGACGAGCTGATGGCGCAGCCCGATATAGACGGCGCGCTGGTCGGGGGCGAGAGCCTCAAGGCCGACAAGTTCCTGCGCGTGATACATTTCCAGCCCGTGCTGGCGAAGTAGGGTAAGGAGAACTATGCCGGGGGCCGGCGGGGGCTCACCACGAAAAAACGCCGCTCGCACACCGTGCTCGCGCTCCGACCTCGGTCCGGCGATCGGAATAACTATGCCGGGGGCATGTCGGGGCGGCAGCCCGCAAAACACGGGCTCTCGCGCATAGCGCTCGGCCCTCCTCACTCGGCCTCCGCGCTTACGATGCTCCGGCCTCCGTGAAGGTTTTGCTAAGCTGCCGCCCCGCCTCCCCCGGCTGTTCCCTTAAGGGGGGCAACAGAAGGTGTATATTATGGACGAGAAACTGGTGAAGGAAATAATCGAGGACCTGAAACTCAGGCAGGAGCGCAGCTCCATGCCCGTGCCCGTCGGCATCTCCAACCGCCACTTCCACATCACCAAAGAGCATTTCAAGGCCCTGTTCGGCGCCGACGCCGAACCCTGCCAGTTCCGCCAGCTCCGCCAGCCCGGCTTTTACGCCTGCAACGAGCTCATCACCGTCGAAGGTCCCAAGGGCTCGCTCAAGAACGTCCGCCTCATCGGCCCCTACCGGCCCTACACCCAGATCGAGGTCTCGCTGGCCGACGCCAGGACCCTGGGCATCGATCCTCCCATACGGGATTCCGGCAAGCTCGACAATTCGCCCGGCGTGAAGCTCATCGGCCCCAAAGGCTCCGTGACCATCGACCGCGGCGTGATACTTTCCAAGCGCCACATACATTTCCACCCCAAGGACGCGGAAAAGATGAAGATAAAGGACGGCATGGAAGTGCGCATCCGCTGCGGCCGCGGCGACCGCGCCGCCGTCTACGAGGCCGTGCTCTGCCGGGTTTCCGACAAGTACGCGCTGGAACTCCACCTCGACACCGAGGAAGCCAACGCCGCCGGGTTGCGCAACAACGACCCGGCCTATATCGTCTGAGGCGGCGGACCGCCTCATGACAGCGCCCGGGAGGGAACCGATGCGCAGCCTTTTCCGAATATCCGCCTGCATCCTGGCCTGCTCCGTTCTTTCATCCGCCGCCGGCGTTCCGGAGCCGGTCTCCTGCCCTCCCGGCGCGGAGGCCTGCTATGTGTCGCCCGACGGCAACTGGGCGGCCTGGCCGGGCGCCGGGGCGATGCACCTCGTCGGCCGGGATTCCGCCAGGCCGCTGACGCCGGGGTTCGGGGGAATGAGGTTCGCGGCGCTGGCCTGGTCTCCCGACAGCAGCCGTTTCGTCTACGAGCTGGTCAAGCCGTGGGGGGCCACCTCCTGCACCAGGAGCATCCCGGCTCAATGCGCCTCGGGTCATTCGCTCTACATGGTCTCGGTCTCCACGAACGCGGACACTCTTTTTTGCTACCTGAGCCGGATAACTTCCGGCTATGGCGACAGCAAGGGCGAAGTCCTGCATGGCTGGCTGGACGCGCGCACGCTCGTTCTCCGGGATATCCTGCGGCGCGGCGACTCCGGGCCGGAGTCCTGCGCCAGGGCTTTCGGGGTGGGGGTGGAAGTCAAGGCCCTGCCGGCGGGGAAAGCCGCCAAGACGGGCGCGATCAAAAGGCCGCCTCCTCCCGGGCCCTGAACCTTCCCCGTAAAGAGCGCCCGTTCCCGGGGCCCGCCTCCCGGGCCCATGCGATACGGAGCCCATGGACCCTTGCGGGTGGCATAAAAATATATAATGATTCAATAAGCGGTATCCCGATTTCGCGGTACCCGTTCACAGGAGGACACAATGGAAGCACTCGGAATGATAGAGACCAAGGGCCTCGTCGCCTGCGTGGAAGCGGCCGACGCCGCCGTCAAGGCCGCCAACGTCAAGCTGGTCGCCTACGAGAAGATCGGCTCCGGCCTGGTCACCATACTTTTCAGGGGCGAAGTCGCCGCCTGCCGCGCCGCCTGCGACTCCGGCGCCGCCGCCGCCCAGAAGGTCGGCGAACTGGTCAGCGTGCACGTCATACCGCAGCCGCACGGCGACCTCGAAGGCAAGCTCCCGATAGCCGACATCAGGAAGAAATAAAACGGATCCCTGCGCCGCCCCCGCTTCCGGCCGGATAAGGGGATAGCGGGGGTGGCGGCGGATCCGCCCGGAAAAACCTTCCGGAGCCGCGAGCTTGCGTAAGCGCGAGCGGCGAGAGAGGGAGCGGCGAGCACGGTGTGCGAGACCGCGTTTTTTACGGGCGGATCGCCGACAGGACCCCGCATAGTTCTCGACGGCCGGAAGCCCCTCACGGAGGACCGATATATGTTATTCGCCAGAGTAGTGGGCAACGTAGTCTGCACCCGCAAGGACGACAAACTCGTCGGCACCAAGCTCCTGATGGTCCAGCCCGTGGGCCTGGACGACAAGCCCAAGGGCAACCCGCTCGTCGGCGTCGACTCGGTCGGCGCGGGCATGGGCGAACTGGTCCTGCTCGTGCAGGGCTCCTCGGCCCGCCAGACCTCCAAGACCGAGAGCACCCCGGTCGACTGCACCATCTTCGCCATCGTCGACACCATAGAGAAAGAAGGGAAGATAGTCTTCAAGAAGTCCGTGAACAAGATGCAGTGACGGAGCCGTTATGTCCATAAACGAGGAAGAACTCAGGAAGATAGTCGCGGAGGTGGTGAAGAACCTCGAAGCCGCCGGCCCGGCGCCGTCCGCTTCTTCCGCCTCCGTCTCCGGCGGGCCGGTCTTCGATACCGTCGACCAGGCCGTGGCCGCCGCCAACCGCGCCCAGCCCGGCTTCCAGGACATGGGCCTCGAAGCCCGCGAGAAGATGATCTCCGCCATACGCGAGGTCTCCCGCGCCAACGCCCGCCGCTGGGCGGAGATGGCCGTGGCCGAGACCGGCATGGGCCGCGTCTCCGACAAAGTCCTCAAGAACCTGGTCTGCGCCGACAAGACGCCCGGCGTCGAGGACCTGCGCGCCGTCGCCTATACCGGCGACAAGGGCCTGGCCCTCGTCGAGTACGCGCCTTTCGGCGTGGTCGCCGCCATAACGCCCTCCACCAATCCCGTCGCCACCATCATCAGCAACGCCATCGGTATACTCTCTGCCGGCAACGCCGCCGTCTTCTCGCCGCACCCGGCCGCCAAGGGCTGCGTGGCCGACGCGGTGCGCACGCTCGACTCCGCCGTAGTCGCCGCCGGCGGGCCCCATAACCTCGTCTCGACCATAGCCAAGCCGACGCAGGAGGCCACCAAGCAGCTGCTTTCCCACCCGGACACGCATATGAACCTGGTGACCGGCGGCCCCGCGATAGTGAAGGTCGCCATGACGGCCGGCAAGGCCTGCAAGACCATAGCCGCCGGCCCCGGCAACCCGCCGGTCGTCGTCGACGAGACGGCTGTCTTCCCGGACTGCGCGGAGCAGATAATAACCGGCTGCGGTTTCGACAATAACGTCCTCTGCATAGCCGAGAAGGAAGTCATAGTCACGGAGGCCGCCCGGGCCCGCTTCCTGGAAGCGATGCGCAAGGACCACCGCGCCCATGAGTTGACCGGCGCGCAGATGGACCAGCTTTCCCGGCTGATCATCCTGGAGCCCGGCCCCGAACCCAGGATCAACCGCGATTTCATCGGCAGGAATCCTTCCGTTATAGCCAAGTCCATCGGCCTGAACCTCTCCGACGATATACGCGTGCTCTGGGCCGAGGTGCCCAACGACCACCCGCTGGTCCACGCCGAGCAGCTGATGCCGGTGCTGCCTGTGACCGCGGCCCGCGACATAGACGCCGCGGTACAGCTGGCCCGCCGCGCCGAGGGCAACAACCATCACAGCGCGGGGATGTACTCGACCAATGTGAAGAACATGACCAAGATGGGCCGGCGCATGGCCTGCTCCATCTTCGTCAAGAACGGCTGCACGCTGCACGGCCTGGGCCTGGGCGAGGGCTACGCCTCGATGTCCATCGGCACCCCGACCGGCGACGGCATCACCAAGACCAGCCATTTCGTCCGCCCGCTGCAGTGCAGCGTGGTCGGCGACCTCAGGATAGCTTAAGGCGTACTCTTAAGGAGAAACAGATGCAGGCCAATATTTCGATAGGCATGATGGAAACTTCCTCGATAGCCAAGGGCATCGAAGCGCTGGACGCGATGTGCAAGGCGGCCGGCGTGGAGCCTAAACTCCACCAGGCCATCTCCAAGGGCAAATACATAATCGTCATCGCCGGCCCCGTCGGAGAGGTGGAATCCTCGCTCTCCAAGGGCGCCGAGATCGCGGGCAATACGCTTATCGCGCGCCACATCATCCGCAATGTCCACGCGGGCGCGCTGGCCGCCCTCAACAAGAAAGTCAAGCCCGCCGCGCTGGAAGCCGTCGGCATGGTGGAGACCAAAGAGGCGCTGCCCGCCCTGTTCGCCGCCGACGCGGCCGCCAAGGCGGCCTTCGTCCACGTCGCCGAGGTCAATACCGGCAAGGGCATAGGCGGCAAGGGCTACTTCACCGTCAACGGCGAGGTCGGCGCGGTGCGCACGGCCGTGGCCGCGGGCGTGAAGGCGGTAGGCGAGGACGCGGTGGTGAGCCGCATAGTCATCCCGAACGCGCACGAACATCTCGCGGGCGCGATATAGGAGCTGATATGAAGATCGTCATAGGCGCCGACCACGCGGGCTTCGAGGCCAAGGAGAAGCTCAAGAAATACCTCCAGACCCTCGGCCACGAGGTGACGGATTTCGGCTGCTATTCCACGGAGTCGGTCGATTTCCCGGATATAGCGATGCTCGTCGGCGACGCCGTGCGCAAGCACGAGTTCGAGAAGGGCGTTCTCATAGACGGCTTCAACGGCGCCATGCCGCTGGCCGCCAACAAGATACACGGCATCAGGGCCGTGGCCGCCTACGACGTCATCTCGGCGCGCTTCGCGGCGGCGCACGAGGACTGCAACGTGCTCTGCCTGGGCGGCAAGACCCACGGCGAGCTGGCGCTGCAGGAGATGCTGCGCGTCTGGCTCTCCACCCCTTTCGAGGGGGGGAAGTACCAGAAGCGGCTGGACAAGATCACGGCGATAGAGCAGCGCTGCTGCTAGGATTTGAATGAAGCAGGCCAAGGTCATCGGAAGGGTGTTCTGCTCGCAGCAGTGCTGCGGCATGGACCGGAAGACGCTGTTGCTGGTGCAGCCGCTCGACTGGGTCACCGACGCCCCTTCCGGCGACCCTCTGGTGGCCGCCGACACCGTCGGCGCCGGCGCCGGCGAGACGGTCTTCTTCGTGGCCTCGCGCGAGGCCATAGTGGCCTTCGAGGGCTGGGAGGGAGAGACTTCCTCGAAGTCTAACCTGCCGCCCGTGGACGCGGCCATAGTGGGCATCATAGACGGCAAGAAACTTATCTGAATTTATGTTCGTAGGAAAAGTCGTTGGAAATGTATGGGCTACCCGCAAGCACAAGGGGCTGGAAGGCCCCGCGCTGCTGCTGGTGAGGCCCGTCGATCCGTCCGGTTCCGGCGAGTTCACCGGCGACGCCACCCTGGCGCTCGACGGCGGCGTCGGCGCCGGCCCGGGCGACGTCGTGCTCGTCATGGACGAGGGCGGCGGCGCCAGGAAGATACTCAGGAACCCGAAAGCGCCGGTCCGCACCGTCATCTGCGGCATAGTGGACCAGGTCAGCTGCGAGAAAGGGGTAAAGAAATATGCGTGAAGAAGACATAAGGAAGATAGCCGAGGAAGTCGCCAGGATAATGCGGGCGAAAGAGGACGCCGCCCCGCGGGGCCAGAAGAGCCTTCCCCCGGAAGGCCGCGTCACCATGGGCAGCGCCGGCAAGGTCTTCTCTAACCCGCTCGTCGGCGGACAGACCGGTCCCCAGTCCCCGGCGCCTAAGCGCAACCCGGACTGCCGGCTCGAGGAGAACACCTGTTCCGGCACCTGCCAGAGCTGCAACCCGCTGAACAATTTCACCGCCCAGCAGGTCAAAGGCATGGGCGTGGAGCGCGTCAGCTTCTGCAACCCCGGAGCGGGCAGTTCCTCCATCGCCGGCATGATAGACCACACCCTGCTCAAGGCCAACGCCACGCAGGAGGAGATAGGCAAGCTCTGCGAGGAAGCGCGCAAGCACAAGTTCGCCAGCGTCTGCGTGAATCCCGGCTACGTTGCCATGGCCTCCCGCCTGCTGCGCGGCAGCGGCGTGATGGTCTGCACCGTCATCGGCTTCCCGCTGGGTTCCACCACCCCGACCGTCAAGGCCATCGAGGCCCGCGACGCCATCGCCAACGGCGCCGACGAGATCGACATGGTCATAAACATCGGCGCGCTCAAGTCCGGCAACGACGCGCTGGTCCTCGACGACATCCGGGCCGTGCGCGAGGCCACGCGCGGCAAGTGCCTCAAGGTCATCCTCGAGACCTCGTACCTCACCAACGACGAGAAGGTCCGCGCCTGCCGCATGTCCAAGCAGGCCCAGGCCGACTTCGTCAAGACCTCGACCGGTTTCGGCTCCGGCGGGGCCACCGTAGAGGATGTCGCGCTGATGCGCCAGACCGTCGGGCCCGAGATGGGAGTGAAGGCCTCCGGCGGCATCAAGAACGCCGAGGTCGCCGCGGCGATGGTGAAGGCCGGCGCGACCCGCCTGGGCACCAGCGCCAGCATAGCCATAGTTTCCGGCGGCGAGGCCGCCAAAGGACAGTACTAAAACGACGCTTCCGGGATACCCCGAAAAGGCTATTGAGCGCCGGTTATTTATTTGCCACAATAATTTTGTTGCCTAACTCTGCGGGCGGGGGTGCCAGTGAAGTTCGGGGACGACACCAGTCATTGAGCTATTTTACTTTCAAAGCCGCCCTTTCAGGGAAGGAAGGCTTTGTTCTGCATTGGGGCAAAATGAGCGCATATCCCTCTCCGGATAGGAAAAAAACTGCTTTACACTTCGGAATCCTGGATCTGGCTGGAAGTGCTGCAAAATAAGTCTTTTCCGGGGCGACAGCTAGGGAGGGCCTCAGGCGGGTTTACCCGTTAAGCTGTCCCCAAGCAGGTCAGGGTGAAACGCGGCACGGTGGATTTATGATTACCAGAGGACTATTGACAATAACCTTAGCGGCGCTTGCGGCGCTGCCGGCTCCCGCCGTGCACGCGCAGGTCCCAACCTCGGTACTGACCGAATCAGCCGATGTTTATGTCCGGAACTGGTACAGCGTCTATTACAATGCCGTCAGCTCCGGTGCCTGCAACACCCCTGACTGTTCGGTGTCGCGGGGGTTAAATACCGGTTATTACATCGCCGGTGCTAATGCCTCCAAATCATCCGTTAATGGAAATATGACTCGACTTCTTGACGACTACAGCGTCTTTGGGTCCGCCAATGCTAATTCTCTCTCCCGTATTTACGCCAAAGTCCCCAATAATGAAGCGGTTGTAGTCAAAGTCCCGGCTACAGTGAATATAAGTTGGACGAACATGAAATTGGTGGGTGTTGTCGCAGGGCAATACGCCCCCATCGCTACGGTGAGCGTCTCCGCCTCGCTTACCAGTACTCTTTCAACGGTCCCGGTCACATCCTTGGGATACGCCAGCGACAGTTCCGTCCCCAATTTCAGCGAGAGCAAAGATACCATCCTTGCGGTAGAGAGCCGGGCTTCCGGCTCTTCCGTGGATATAGGAGGGGAGCCTTATTATCTCGTCGGCTATCTGGCGATGAGTGCGCAGTCGCAGATACGCCCCCAGGGCAGTCCTAGCCCTTCAATAAGTTTCAACGCCGCCGTCGGGCTGGCCGAAGTCCGTTACAAAGGCAAAGTATTAACATATGAATCAGGCGGCGGCCAGACCTGGTTTACAGCCCAGTCGCTTCCGTCGCCGTTCGCCGTCAGGGTTACACAGGATGACACCGGCCAGCCTGTAGCTGGAGAAGCGGTGACCTTTACTATACAGGATCCTGTCAACGGGGCGACATTGAGCGGAGGGGTGTTCACGACTGACGCCGACGGCATAGCGCGGACGACCCTGACGCTCGGGACAGTTTCAGGCCAGTATGCGGTGAAAGCGACCTGCGCTGGCTGCGTGACGGCCGCGTCCGCCGTGAATTTTACCGCGACAGCAAAAACGAATGAAGAGGTAACGGAGTTAAGCATTATCCAATGCGATAAATACGCGGATATAAACAGCCGGGTCAACAACGCCTTTATCGTGCGGGCATTTAACACACTCACGCATCAAGGTGAGCCCGGACTGGATATAAACTTCAGCGCGGCGGGCGCGCCTCCCGGCGCGGCGGGGCAGCAGGCTATGCCCGGTTCCGTGCAGACCAATGACCTTGGCATAGCGTTCGTCTCCGTATGGACGGGGGATAAGACCGGTCCGTACATGTATACCGCGTACTGTCCTTCCTGCCAGAAGAGGACCAGCACCGGATGCGCGGTCTCGGCGGGGTTGCCGCCCTCGATGGCGGCGGAACCGGAAGACGTCGGGCCCGTCGCCGGCAATCCCGACGTCACGCCGATGCTGCGTATTAGCAATATCGGCTATCCCAACGACGGGGTATCGTTCACCACCCTTTTCGGCGAGAACAAGGTCGACCTCGCGGCCGACCTCAAGCCCGACACGCCGGAATACAACACGCTTTCAGCCGGCATAGCCTGGACGGTGGAGGATTCGAAGGACGACGACATGGACAGCGGCGATCCGGATAATCCCGCCGCCGGTCCGGCAACGTATTTTTATGTAACACGCGTCCCCGAGGCCCCCACAGGCCGCCAGTTCCCGCTGAAGTACAAGATCGACGCGAGCGTGGATACCCCGAAAGGGAAGGTAAAGGCTTACCCGCGCTCTATCCGCCAGGACACGATTGACAAATGCCGGCAAGAGTATTTCGACCTGAGCACGCCGGAGTACGACCTGACAGCACCCGGCTACTTCAGCAGATATACCCGTCCCCTGTTCAGCCCCGGTACCGACGGGGAGTTCGTCAAATACAGCGACTGTTCCGCGCACATATACCCGCGGGAACGTGCGCAGGAAGCGCTTTCGCTCAGGGCCGGCTTTCAGGGTGAGTTCGGGGTGCGGGTCACAAGCGGCTACCGCAGCGCCAGGCACAACAGACGCGAAGGCGGCGTCTGGAACAGCGTCCATCAGTTCGGCGAGGCAGTGGACATACAGGCGGCTCCGGTAAACGGCGCCAATATGAGAAAGCTGTGGCTGGCCACGGAATGTCCTAAAATACTGGAAAGAACGATATATGTCTCCGGCAAAAAACGATATGAGCAGATGCTGTACGGAAACTGTGACGGGACAGGATTAATAGATTGGAACGGGGCGTTAATTGAGGGAGTCTTTACCAGCAATTTCGATATTAAGGCGAAAGGGAGGAAAGACTCAAACGACAATGGAGTTTACGATGTTCTTGAAGACTTGAACGGGAATGGTATCGCGGACATTTTCGATGAAGCGAGAGTGATACATCTTGGGGATTGAGTGTATATGAAAACAATGATTGTTTTCCTCATCATGCTGATGGGCCTGGAGGTGCCGGGACAGGCAATTTCCAAAGAGGAGTTTTTGAATTTGTCCTACGAAGGACGACGCAATTTTTCGGTAATCATGGGGACATATTCGTCGGAATATGCCATCCCACGCGAAGAATTCCTGAAATTGCCTTTAGTGATCCGATCGGCAATAAATCGGGAAAAAACCATGAAATCTTGCCAGTATGCCATAAAGAATCTGGGTAAAAAGCAAAAAGACTTGGACATCTCAATACTCTATGACTTATCAATGTCGGGCGATGTATCCCATTATGCGGAAGATGTGATGAGTTATGCTCGTGCGGCTGGCTTCTGTGAAAACCATCTCAAACTTGCAGAATACTATTACAAAGACTACCTTGAGTGGAAGAAATCCGAGTTGGGCCAGCCTTCGCTGTGGAAACATCCCGGCGGGGATGGCCATCCCCTTTCCAGCATAGTGGGGCTTTATTCCGACTATGACATGTACAAGGAATGGGACGCCCTTTACGCCGACTATAACGAATTCTGGTGGAAGCGTTATGCGGCCGCGGAATGCAGACTGAGGACCGATGCCGGCCCTGACTGCGTGGAGAAATGGCTAGAGGAAGCGGAGGATTACCAGGCCTTTCTAGAACAATGGACGGAGATCAAACAGAAGGCGAAGACCGTAAAACCGAAACCCTTGCCCCTTCCGGTCCAGATGCACGAGGATTTCTACAGCGCCGATGTGAAAAAAGTTTTGGGAGCGCTAGAATACTACCGCAATCATAAAGTCCGGTTCATGGTCGAGAAAGCCCTGAAAGACAAACGGCCGGTCGTCGCCAAGAAAGCGCAGGAATATCTGGACAACTGGGACAAGCCGGCGGGGCAGTCGGCGGAAAGGAACTCCGTGGGCCGACAGGAGAGCGGTTTGCAACCTTAAAAAATGGGTTAAATTCGGATTTATGTGTATAAATCAGCGATTGGATATTGGAATGAGCCGGGTCCTGGCAGTAACAGCATTATTGCTGTCTTCCATTCCGGGCTTTGCCGCGGGACCGATGTCGATCGGTGATCGGGGCAGTATTTCGGTGCCCCTTTTCAATAATCCCGCGAGCACCGCTCCGGTAGACGGAGCGGCCATTTCAGCCGTAGTCAGTGTCGCGTCGCTCGATATTCTGGAAACGTCCTTTTTGGGGCCGGTCTCTGTTTTCCCGGGATGCACGACGTATTTTCGTATCGATTTCGAGATAGGGGAGGGATATGATCTCTCCAGCGGCAGTGCCACGATAACCATCGACCTGACGCACACTTCCCCTGATTTTCTGCCGTCCGCTAGAAAATGGGTTTATCGCACGCAGAATTTATTCCGCAGTATGCGCGGAGAGTGTCTTGAGCCGGACGGGGTATTTTGCGGAGAATACCTTTCGCCGGATGTGGATCCGCCATTCACGATGCTTCTTCTGGACGGACCGGAGTATGCTGATGAAGAGGACCGGATATACATTGCAACCCATACTTTTCTTGATTTCATAAGCGGCGACTCATATCTTGTCGACAGTGAGATCAGCGGTTCCTCTGTTGCGGCATATCAACTGAACACCCCTCCACTTACCTTCGGAGATATGACACCGGCCGTGGCTCCGTTCACGCTGCCGGAAGGAATCCACCTTATTTATTTCGCCAGCAGGGACTACGCGGGTAATGCGGAGGTCATTAAATCTACAACTGTCACGGTAGACGGCACGGCGCCGTTGGTGACGCTTTTAATAGCGGGTTCCACGGTTCCTGACGGCGGCGAGGTCTATCTGGTCGAAGGGGACTCCATAACGCTGGAAGGTGTCGACCCTGTTTCCAATGGTGTCGCCTCGGGCCTGCTCGATATTTACTACCTGACGGGCGCCGCATGGGATGAGTGCCCCGAAGGTGAGCCGACTTTCACCGGTCCACCAGGCACCTGTGAGAATCCGCGTTACGAAGGTCCGTTCACGCTGACGCCCGGCACGCATACCGTCTATTACCTGGCGCATGATATGGTGATGAACGCCTCGGCGGTGAGAACGGCTCATTTCACGGTGGGGTCCTCGTCGGGCGCGGCGGAGGCTTCCATCACGCCCTCTTCCGGCCCTATAGGCCTGCCATTCACTATAACGGGCGAAGGGTTCGGCGCTTATTCGGCCGGTACCACGGTGGCGCTGATAGGCGGGGCCACCGCGCCGCTGACGCTGTGGACCGACACGCAGATAAAGGGCACGGTGCCTGGTTCGCTGGCGGCAGGGGAATACCCGGTTCTGGTGATGCGCGGGGCCGGCCTGCTGGCCGAGACCTCTTCGTTCACCGTCGTCGTACCGGCATTGGCCGAGATATCGCCTTCGTCCGGCCCGATAGGCCTGCCTTTCACGCTGACGGGGTCCGGCTTCGGCAATTATGTGGCTAATTACACGCGGGCGCTCATCGGCGGGACTACCTGTCAACTTACCCTGTGGACCGATACGCAGATAAAGGGGACTATACCCGGTACCATAACGCCCGGCGTCCATGAAGTGTTGGTCGAACGCGCGCTCAATGGCGGGCTGGTCCGGTCGGCGACCGTCATGTTCGACCTGCGGAACATGGAGGCGGACTGGATAGCGCCCTCGTCGGGGCCGATAGGTATGCCCTTTACGATAGCCGGCTCGGGGTTCGGCAACTATGTCGCCAATTACACCACGGTGCTTATGGGCGGAGCAACCTGTCCGCTTACCCTGTGGACCGACGGCCAGATAAAAGGGACGGTGCCGGGCGGGCTGGCGACGGGGCAGTACCCGGTGCTGGTGGAGCGCCGTACGGCCGACGGCGGCGTGATGCACAGTCCCGAGATGTCCTTCACCGTGCTGGCGGTGGACGCGGCCAGCATGACGCCGGTGGCGGGACCTATCGGCCTGCCGTTCACGATACACGGCGCCGGCTTCGGCAATTATTCGGCCGGTTGGACGCGTGTGCTGATAGGCGGGACCACGGCCCCGCTCACCTTGTGGAGCGATACGCAGATAAAGGGCACGGTGCCGGGTGTTCTGGCCGCGGGTCCGCACGAGGTCATAGTCGAGCGCGAGCTCAATGGCGGGCTGATACGCTCTTCGGCGCTGAACTTCGACGTGGTCGCACCAGCGGCGCAGCTGATAACCCCGTCTTCGGGGCCTATCGGCCTGCCATTCGTGCTGAACGGGACGGGGTTTGGCAATTATGTGGCCAACTATACCCGTGTACTTATCGGCGGCACCACCTGCCCGCTTACCTTGTGGAACGACACTCAGATAAAGGGGACAGTGCCGGGCACAATAGCGCCCGGCGCGTATGAAGTCGTGGTGGAGCGTCAGCTCAACGGCGGGCTGGTATCATCGCAGCCTTTGCCCTTCACGCTGACCGTGCCGGCCCTGGCGGCTATAACGCCGTCTTCAGGACCTATCGGCCTGCCGTTCACGCTGACGGGCTCCGGCTTCGGCAACTATGCCGCCAATAACGCGAAGGTGCTTATCGGCGGAACCACTGCCCCGCTTACACTGTGGACGGACGGGCAGATAAAGGGCACTGTGCCCGGCACAATAGAGCCCGGCACGCATGAAGTGCTGGTCGAGCGCGCCTTCAATGGCGGCGTCGCCCATTCGCAGGCATTATCCTTCGAACTGGCCGACCCGGTGCTGGAAACGGTATCGCCGTCGCCGGCGGCGGTGCTCGCGCCGTTCACGCTGATAGGTTATAACTTCGGCAACTATGCGGCGGGCAAGTCCGAGACGCTCATCGGCGGCGCCACGGCGCAGCTTACCCTCTGGACGGACACACAGATAAAGGGCAAACTGCCGGCGCTGGGCGAAGGCGACTATCCCGTGCTGGTGCGGCGCAGCTTCAACGGCGGCGTATCGCAGTCGGCGGCCTCCACCATGACGATAGTGGAGCCGTCGGTATCGAGCATGACGCCTACGGCGGGGACCGGTGGCGAAGCGTTCAATATCTATGGCGCTTTCTTCGGGCCTTACGACGCGGCCATAGCGCGGGTGCTCATCGGCGGTTTGCCCGCGCAATTGACGCTGTGGAACGACGGGGTCATAAAGGGGAAGATCCCCGACGCCCTGGAAGTCGGCACGCATACGGTGATAGCGGCAAGGGGCCAGTATCTGTCGGACCCGCTGGAGTTATATGTGCCCGAAGGCGGGGGCTACAGTCCCTCCTCGTTCATGGCCCCGCTGTCGCCGTCGGCGGCGTTCCGGCTGGGCGAGGTGTATGTCTATCCCAATCCGGCCAAAGGCGGCGCGGTCCCCGTCTTCCACCTGGAGTTCGGCCTGGCCGACAAGGTAGAGCTGAAGGTCTACAGCGTGGCGGGCACGCTAGTACATGAACGCACGCTGACGGGTCCGCCGCAGGTGACCAGTCCGGCCTACGCCTATGAATACGCCTGGGAAGGGCATATAGCGAGCGGGGTGTATTACTTCACCGTCGAGGCGGAGCGCGCGGGTTCTAAACTCAAGTCCCGCGGCAAATTCGCGGTGGTGAGGTGATCGCCATGAAAAAGACCATACTGACCATAGCGATGCTCCTCCCGGCCGGCGGCGCTCATGCCGGGACCAGCGGGGCGCAGTTCCTTAACATCGACGTCTCCGCCAGGGCGGTGGGTATGGGTTCGGCCTATACGGCCGCGTCCGACGGCGCGGGTTCCATCGGCTATAACCCGGCGGGCCTGCTGAGCGGCGGGGGCGTGGAGGCGGCCCTGAGCCATACGCGGTGGCTGATGGAATCGTCGCACGACTTCGCGGCCGCGGCCTTCCCGCTCAAGGGGTTGCGCGCGGGTGTGGGTTACAGCCGTTTCGCCGCCGGCGAGATGACGGCGCGCGACGCCTCCGGCGCGGCGGTCGGCAGTTTTTCCAACACCGACCAGGCGGTATCGTTCAACCTGGCGGGGCGGGTGAGAGGGCTGGGGCTGGGCGCGGGGGTTAAGTATATCACCAGTTCGCTGGGCGGCGAGAACGCCTCCACTTTCGCGGCCGATATCGGCGTGACGGCGGGGCTGGGCCGCGTTACGGTGGGTCTGGCGGCGCGCAATATCGGGCCTGGGCTCAAGTACCTGGAGCAGTCGGACCCGCTGCCGCTGGCCGTATCGGCCGGCGCGCTGGCGCATATCATCCCCGGCTTCGGCGTGAGCGCGGATGTCACGCGGCTGGCGCACGAAGACCGGACGGTGGTGAGCGTAGGCAGCGAGTACGCGCTGCTGCCCGCGCTGTCGCTGCGGGCGGGTTACCTGGCCGGGCGCACCACGGCGGAGGACGACAACCGGGGCTTCTCGGCCGGTGCGGGCGTGAACCTGGCGGGGGCGTCGCTCGATTACGCGCTGACGCCCTATGGCGAGCTGGGCAGCGCGCAGAGGATAAGCCTGAAGAAGAAGTTTTGACCGTCGGATTTCGTGCCTGCCATATAATTTTATATAGTTGATTTTGTACGGGACCGAGAGGAAGCGCGCCGAAAGGCTGGGTTCCTTCCGGCGGCCGGTTTTTGGTGGGTCAAGGAGCGAACATGTCTGAACCTAAAGAAGCGCTGGGAATGATAGAGACGAAGGGCTTTATCGGCATGATAGAGGCCTCGGACGCCATGGCCAAGGCCGCCAAGGTGCGGCTGCTGGGCTACGAGAAGATCGGCTCCGGCTACGTGACCACGCTCTGCGTGGGCGAGGTCGGCGCCGTGCGCGCCGCCGTAGAGGCCGGTTCGGCCGCCGCCCAGAAAGTGGGCGAGCTGGTCGCCGTGCACGTGATACCGCGCCCCGCCGACGACCTGGACAAGTACCTGGCCAAGATCTCCGTAAAGGCCTGAGACCGCGGCTGAGGCCGCATTCTCATGCTGACACGGGGAGACATCGCCGACGCGCTGTACGAGCGCCTCTTCCGGGACCGCCCGGGGGAGGCGCCGGCGCGTCCGGCGAAGAAAGGCCCGCCGGCTAAAAAGGTCTTCCTCAGCGACTGGGAGATAAGGCGGCTGGTCAAGCCGGGCCAGAAGCGCCTGGCCGTGCCCGCGAACGCGATAGTCAGCCCGCTCTCCCTGGACTGGCTCGATTACAACGGGGTGGAGATAGTCAGAGAGTGATGAGAAGTCATCCGAAAACCTGTCTGCGCCTGCAAACGCGGCTTTTGGACGCCTGCTTCGTTGCTCCTCTCTCACATAGCCGCCGGTATGCTCGTTCGTCGCGCCTCGCATTCGTCACAAAATCCACGTTTTCGCGTATCAAAAAGGTTTTCGGATGACTTCTGCCGAACTCGGCATTATCGAAGGTTTTTACGGCGAGCCCTGGACTCACGCCGCGCGCCTCCGCCTCCTGGATTTCCTCAAAGAACACGGTTTTTCCTTCTACATCTACGCTCCCAAGGGCGACCCTTACCTGCGCAAGAAATGGCGCGAGCCCGTGCCCGCCGCGCGCGAGCGGGAACTGGCGGAACTGGCCGGGGCCTGCCGCCGCGCCGGCATAAAGTTCGGCGTGGGCCTGAGCCCCTACGAGATGTACCTGTCGCCTTTCGACGCGGCCAACAGGGAACTGCTGCGGTCGCGTATAGAGCTCTTCAACCGCATAGGGGTGGATAAGTTCTGCCTGCTGATGGACGACATGAAGGGAGACCTCCCGAATCTCGCCGGGCGGCAGGTCGAGATAGTCAACTGGGCCGCCGGCCTCTCTACGGCGGAGCAGGTCGTTTTCTGCCCGACCTATTACTCGTACGACCCGGTGCTGGAGAAACTGTTCGGCAAAATGCCGGAAGGCTATCTGGAAGCCCTCGGGAAGGGCCTGGATAAAAAGGTCAGCGTATTCTGGACCGGAGAGCTGGTCTGCTCGAAGTCGTATTCAGCGGAACATCTGGCCGGGGTGGCCGCTACGCTGGGCCGCAAGCCTTTCCTCTGGGACAATTACCCCGTCAACGACGGGCCGCGCATGTGCAAATTCCTCCACCTGCGGCCTTTCACCGGCCGCCCGGCCGATATGGGCGCTCATCTCGCCGGCCATGCCGTCAACCCGATGAACCAGATCACCCTCTCCAGGATATCGGCGCTGACGCTGAAGGCGTCCTACGAGAACGGCCCGGCTTACGACCCGAAGAAGGCCTTCCTCGCCGCCGCCGCCGCCGTGACCTGCGCGGAGATGGCCGCGCGGCTGGCCGCGGACACCCCGCTTTTCATGGACAGGGGGCTCGACGGCATGGCGGAGGCGGAGAAGGCCGGCCGCAAAAAAGACTACGCCCCTTTCCTGGCCTCGGAGGAGGGGGAAACCGCTTCCGCCGCGCGCGAGCTCATCGACTGGCTCGACGGGAAATATACCGTGACCAAAGACCTTTTCCTTACGCAATAAAGAGAGGCCATCATGTACAACACCAGGAAGAGCAGGTTCGTATTGGGCATAGCCGGCGGCTCCGGCTCGGGCAAGACCACGCTGGCCAAGAGGCTGATAACCGAATGCCGCAAGATAGGCATAGACGGCGAGCTGTTCTCGCTGGACAATTATTACCGGCCGCTGACGCACCTGAGTTTCGAAGAGCGCAAGACCTATAATTTCGACCACCCGGACGCCATCGACGCCTCGCTGGCGGCCAAGCAGCTGGGCGAGCTCTGCGCCGGCAAGGCCATAGAGCAGCCCGTCTACGACTTCAAACTTCATACCCGAGAGAAGGAGAGCGTGCCGCTCAAGTCCACTCCGCTCATAGTGGTGGAGGGCCTCTACGCGCTCTATTTCCCCAAGATAGCGGCCATGTGCGACTACAAGATCTTCATCTCCACCGGCATGGTCACCGCGGTGCTGCGCCGCGTGCAGCGCGACATCAGCGAGCGCGGCCGCGACATAGAGGGCATACGCCACCAGATCCTGGCCACCGTCATGCCGATGTACGAAACTTATGTCAAGCCGACGCAGCGCGAGGCCCATTTCTCCATCAACTGGGAGGGGCAGGAGATCCCCGGCAAGGCCACCGAAGGCCTGGTGCGCATGCTGCGCGACCACTTCAGGTAAATGCAGAGAACGGTATTCGTCACCGGCGCTTCGGCGGGCATAGGCTACGCCTCGGCGGAGCTTTTCCTGGAGCGCGGTTATAAAGTCTACGCCGGCGCCCGGCGTTCCGAAAGAATGGCGTCGTTGCGCGACAAGGGCGCGGAGATCTTTCCGCTGGACGTGGCGGACGAAGCCTCGCTGCGCGCGGCCGCCGCCCGGATACTGGACAAGGAGGGCGGCCTCGACATACTGGTCAATAACGCCGGCTACGGCGCCCACGGGGCTATCGAGGATGTCCCGCTCGACGAAGCCCGCCGCCAGTTCGAGGTCAACGTCTTCGCTCCGGCCCGCCTGGTACAGCTCTTCCTTCCCGCCATGCGCGCCCGGCGTTCCGGGCGGATAATAAACATCTCCTCCATAGCGGGACGGGTCAGCCTGCCCGCGGCCGGCTGGTACCACGGCAGCAAGCACGCGCTGGAGGCCTGGTCGGACGCCCTGCGGCTGGAGGTGAAGCCTTTCGGGGTGAAGGTCGTCCTGATAGAGCCCGGCCCTATAAAGACGGAATGGGACGATACGGCGCTCGTCAACCTCAGGAAGTATTCCGGAGCCGGGCTCTACGCCCCGATGATAGACCGCATGACGGAAAAGTTCCGCTCCGGCTACCGTGAGTCCGCGCCGGGCCCGGAGGTCGTCGCCGCGGCCATAGTGAAAGCGGCGGAAGCCCCCAGCCCGGCCCCCCGCTATATCGTGCCTTTCAAGGCCTCGCTGATGACGGCGGCCCTGCGCCTGCTGCCGGACCGGGTCTCCGACTTCCTCCTCGACCGGCTTCTTAACCCTCGCCAATAATTAGCAGTCCAAACCGGCTATTGACAGTTAAGACCGCAAGGTGTATAATTTAGCAGTCAGCTGTTGGGATTGCTAGTTTTACCATAGTTTCGATACGGAGACCGTGCCATGAGGGTGCTCAAGCCTGAAGTAGCGCAGGACCGCAGGGACAAGATCCTTGACTGGGTGGTCTACAACTATGTCAGCACCGGCAAGCCGGTGAGTTCCGACCTCATCGCCTCCCACGGCGGTTTCAATGTCTCCAGCGCCACCATAAGGAAC
The DNA here is from genome assembly GCA_019135865.1 of Elusimicrobiota bacterium. Taxonomy (GTDB): domain Bacteria; phylum Elusimicrobiota; class Elusimicrobia; order Elusimicrobiales; family UBA9959; genus UBA2231. The sequence continues at coordinate 9,710 of JAGVVD010000037.1, read as the reverse complement.
ATATTGAAGGAACTGGAGGAGACCGGTTTTCTCTACCAGGCGCACACTTCCGGCGGCCGCATACCTTCGGACAAGGGCTACCGCTCCTATGTGGACCATATCCTGAGGCTGCAGCGCCTGGCGGCGGGGGAGAAGGAGAGGCTGGAGCAGGAATACGAGCGCCGCAACGAGCAGCTCGACGCCTTCCTGCGCCACACCTCCAGGACCATAGCCGATATGTCCAAATGGGCCGGCTTCGTCATCCCGGCGGACATAGACGAGGACGCCATCAAGCGGCTGGACCTGATCCGGCTCTCCGGCAAGAGCGTGCTGATGATCGTTTTCGTCCACTCGGGCATACTTAAGCACGTGCCCTTCGGCACGGAGACGCCGCTGGACAAGGCCGCGCTGAAAGCGCTTTCCGACAGGCTCAACAAGGCCTTGCGCGACGCGCCCGTCAAGGACGTCACCGGCATCATCTGGAAGGATTTCCTCAATAAAGGCGAAGCGCCGAAAGCCCAGAAAGAACTGCTCAAGAAGATCTACGATTATTTCTCCTCCATGGACAGGGAGGGGGACCCTTTCTACCTGGAAGGCGTCAGCCGCATCTTCGACAGCATGGAGGAGGCCGGCCTCGAGGACATCCGCGGCGTCGCCCGCCTGCTGGAGGAGAAGGAGCGCTTCTCCCACATGCTGCGCGAACGGCTGCGCGACTGCGTCGAGAAGCGCCGCAAGCTGCCCTCCGGCCAGGACCAGAAAGGGCTGGCCCACAGCGTGGACATCACCATCGGTTCCGAGAACCATATCAAGGAATTCAACAACTTCAGCCTGGTCTCCTCGTCCTATTGTCTCAAGGACAAGGCCGTCGGGCTGGTCGGCATACTGGGGCACAAGCGCATGGAGTACCCTAAGATGATAACCATCGTCGATTCGGTCAGCTCCATGGTCGAGGACATCCTGTCCGAATGGGAAGCCCTGGCCGAAGAGGATTGAACGGATGAAGCACGGCAAGGAAAAGAAGCAGGAGGAGAAGAAGGACGCGGCCGCGGACTGCGAATGCTCCTGCGGCGAAGAGGCCGCGAAGCCGGCGTCGGCGCCGGCCCCGAAAGAGCCGGTCTCCAGGGAAAAGGAGTATTACGACCAGCTGCTGCGGCTCAAGGCCGATTTCGAGAATTACCGCAAGCGGGTCGAGAAGGAAAAGCCGGAGCTGATAAAGTGGGGCAAGGCCGAGCTGCTCTCCAGGCTGCTGCCGCTCTACGATCTGCTGCTGCAGGCGCACCTGCACATAGCGAAGGTGCAGGAGAGCCCCGAAGGCCTCTCCCCGGCGCAGGCCGGCGAACTGATGAAGGGCCTGGAGATGATCTTCAAGGAATTCTCGAAGACCTTCGAGAACGAGGGCATAAGGCCGATGGAAACGGCGGGCAAGCCCTACGACCCGATGGCGGCGGAGATAATGGGGATAGTGGAAACGGGGGAGGACCGGGACGGCCTGGTGGTGGACGAACTGCAGAAGGGATTTTACTACGGGGACAAGGTCCTGCGCCCCGCGAGAGTGAGGATAGGCAGGAAGAAAGCGGAAGAGAAGCCGGCGCCCGAAGCGTCCGGCGACGGGGCGCCCCCGCAGGGCGAGGAAAAGTAAGGTTTAGGTACGGAGGAAACTGATATGGCAAAAATAATAGGTATCGACCTCGGAACTTCCAACACCGCCGCGGCGGTCATGGAAGGCGGAAAAGTGACGATCATCCCCTCGGCGGAAGGCACCAGTCTCGGCGGGAAAGCGTTCCCGTCCTACGTGGCCTTCGCCAAGGACGGCCAGATGCTGGTCGGCGAGCCGGCCCGCAGGCAGGCCGTGGCCAACCCCGACGGCACCGTCAGCGCCTTCAAGCGCAAGATGGGCGGCGACCACAAGTACAAGGTCTCCGGCAAGGAATTCACCCCGCAGCAGCTCAGCGCCTTCCTGCTGCAGAAGGTCAAGCGCGACGCCGAGGCCTTCCTCGGCGACAAGGTGGAGAAGGCCGTCATCACCGTGCCGGCCTACTTCAACGACAATCAGCGCCAGGCCACCAAGGACGCCGGCACCATAGCGGGTCTCGAGGTCGTGCGCCTGGTCAACGAACCGACGGCGGCCGCGCTGGCCTACGGCATCGACAAGGAAGGCCGCGACCAGAAGATCATGGTCTTCGACCTCGGCGGCGGCACGCTCGACGTCACCATCATGGAACTCGGCAAGGAGGGGACCTTCGACGTCATCTCCACCTCCGGCGACACCCAGCTCGGCGGCACCGACATGGACGCCGCGCTGATCGAGTTCATCGCCGGCGAGTTCCGCAAGGACACGGGCATAGACCTGACCAAGGACCCGACCGCCATGCAGCGCATCAAGGAGGCCGCGGAGAAGGCCAAGATAGAGCTCTCCACCGTCATGGAGACCGAGATCAACCTGCCGTTCATCTCGGCCGACGCCTCCGGCCCCAAGCATATGGCCCTCAAACTGGGCCGCGCGCGCCTGGAATCGCTCGTCGAGTCCATCGTCAAGCGCTGCCAGAAGTCCATCGACACGGCGCTGGCCGACGCCAAGCTCAAGAGCTCCGACATCCACCGCATCATCCTCGTCGGCGGCCCCACCCGCATGCCGATAGTGCAGAAGTTCGTGGAGGAGTACGTCGGCAAGAAGATAGAGCGCGGCATAGACCCGATGGAATGCGTGGCCAGCGGCGCCGCCGTGCAGGCGGCCGTGCTGACCGGCGACGTCAAGGACGTGCTGCTGCTCGACGTGACCCCGCTGTCGCTGGGCATCGAGACGCTCGGCTCGGTCATGACCCGGCTCATCGACAAGAACACCACCATCCCGGTCAAGAAGACGCAGGTCTTCTCGACGGCCGCCGACAGCCAGCCCGCCGTCACGATACACGTGCTGCAGGGCGAGCGCGCCATGGCCGGCGACAATGTGTCGCTCGGCAAGTTCGACCTGGACGGCATACCGCCGGCGCCGCGCGGCGTGCCGCAGATCGAGGTGACCTTCGACATAGACGCCAACGGTATCCTGCACGTCTCCGCCAAGGACCTGGGCACCGGCAAGGCGCAGCATATCACGATAAGCGCCTCCAGCAAGCTGTCCAAGGAGGAGATAGACAAGTTCGTCAAGCAGGCCGAGGAGTTCGCCGATAAGGACAAGGAGTACAAGGCGAAGATCGAGGCCAAGAACGAGGCCGACAGCGTGCTCTACATGACCGAGAAGGCCCTCAAGGAGCACGGCGACAAGATCAGCCAGGAAGAGCGCCTGACCGTGGACCGCTCGATAAACGAGCTCAAGGACGCGCTCAAGAGCGACGACCTGGAGAAGATAAAGAAGGCCAAGGACGATCTGGTAAAGAACTCGCAGAAGCTGGGCGAGGCCGTCTACAAGGCGTCCCAGGCCAAGGCCGGCCCCGGCGGGGCGGAGCAGCCCCAGGGCGGCCCCCAGGGCGCGCCCGGCGCCAAGGACGACGTGGTCGACGCGGAAGTAGTGGACGAGCAGAAGAAGTAGGACGTCCCGCTGCGGGGACGGCGCGGAGCCCGGCGGCTCCCGCCGTCCCCTTCCCCTTTGAAGGATATCCAGGACTTAGTCCCTCATTATGGCATCACAAGATTATTACCGCACGCTGGGCGTGGCCCGCAACGCCTCCGACGAGGAGATAAAGACCGCCTTCCGCAAGCTGGCGCTCAAGTATCACCCGGACCGCAACCCGGACAACAGGGAGTCCGAAGCGAAGTTCAAGGAGATAGGCGAGGCCTACGAGGTGCTCTCCAAGCCGGACAAGCGCCGCATGTACGACCAGTTCGGCGCCGAGGGCCTCAAGGGCGGCGGCCATGGTTTCGGCGGCTTTCAGAACGCCGACCTGGGGGACATCTTTGGCGACATCTTCGACAATTTCTTCCAGGGCGGCGGGGGCGGCGGGCGCCAGCGCTCCAGGCGGGGCGCCGACCTTAAATACACCGCGGAGCTCACGCTGGAAGAGGCTTTCAGCGGGGTCAAGATCCCGGTGAGCTTCGAGCGCAGCGAGGTTTGCGACACCTGCGGCGGCACCGGCGCCAAGCCCAAGACCGGCACGAAGAAATGCTCCACCTGCCGCGGCGCCGGGCGAGTCCAGTACGCCCAGGGTTTCTTCTCTTTCAGCCAGACCTGTCCCGACTGCGGCGGCCAGGGCGAGGTCATCTCCTCGCCGTGCAGGGACTGCGGCGGCTCCGGGAAGGGCCGCAAAAGGGTGACGCTGCACATAAAAGTGCCGGCGGGCGTGGGCGAAGGGGCCACCCTGCGCGTGGCCGGCGCCGGCGACGCCGGCAACCGCGGCGGCCCGGGCGGCGACCTCTACGTGCAGATAACTTTCAAGCATCACCCGCATTTCGAGCGCGACGGCGCGGACCTCATCTATACCTGCGGGCTCAGCGTGGACCAGGCGGCGCTGGGCTCCTCCGTCGAAGTTCCGGTCATAGAAGGGGGGAAAGCCCCGCTGGAGGTGCCGCACGGCACCCAGCACGGCAAACTCTTCCGTGTAGCCGGCAAAGGAATGCCGGAGCCCGGGGGCAGGAGGCGCGGCGACCTGCTGGTGCGCGCCCGCATAGACATACCGACGGACCTGACGCCGAAACAAAAGGAACTTTTCGAGGAACTGGGCCGCAGCTTCCGCGAGGAAGGGCACAGGCCGGGCGAGCGTGAGCCGGAGAACGGTTTCTTTAAAAAAATATTCAAATGAGCCAGCACTACCTCCCGCCGGGCTCCGTGAAGGACGGCCGCTTCCTCCTCTCCGGGGACGCGGCCGAGCACATTTCGCGCGTCCTGCGCGCCAGGCCGGGCGATACGATACGGGTCTTCGACGGCGTGGGCGGACGGTCCCTGGCCGAGCTGGAGGAGGTCTCGCGCTCATCGGTCGCGGGCCGCGTTACCGGCCCTCTGCCGTGGTCCCCGCCGGCCTTCAGGACCGTCGTCTGCCACGCCGTGACGGCGAGGGCCGCGCTGGAAGAGACGCTGCGCCGCGCGACGGAGGCCGGGGCGGCGGAGTTCAGGCCTTTCGTCTCGGAACGGTCCCAGCCCGGGCGGATAAGGGCGGCATTGCCCGCTGTCGGTGCCGGGAGCTCCGCGACCGGCCGGATAGACGAGGAATGGGAGAAGAGACGCGGGAGATACGTGGGGATAATACTTTCGGCCGCCGAGCAATGCGAGCGCGGCGACCTGCCGCTCCTGCGGCCGCCCGCAGGCTTCAGGGAACTGCTGGATATGCCGGGCCGAAAGCTGATAGGAGCCCCTTCTCCGTCGGCAAAGCCGCTGACCGAGCTGGCCGCCGGCCTGGCCGCGGGCGCGGAAGTCATGGTCTTTATAGGTCCGGAGGGGGGCTTCTCCCCCGCCGAACTGGAGCTGGCGGAGCGGAAAGGCGCGGAGTTCTTCACGCTCGGCCCGACGGTGCTGCGCGCGGAGAACGCCGCCGCGGCCGCCGCGGCCGTGCTGGCCTGCGCCGGCGAGTCGCTGAAGAAGGAGTAACTATTGCGGGTGCTGCCGGGGCATCACTCCGCAAAGGCGCGCTCGTACACCGTACTCGCGCTCCGACCTCGGCCCTCGCGCTCGTATGCGCCTCCGCTCCGCGAGGAGCAAAGCACCGTCAGCTGCGGCGCATACTCCGTAAGCTCGGGCCTTCGGACGGCTTTGCTCAAGTGATGCCCCGCCATCCCCCGGCTGTCTCCTCATGAAGTCCCCGCTTTTATCGGGAGACAATGGGGGTGGCGGCGGATTCGCGGAGAAAAACCGTCCGGAGCCGCGAGCTTGCGTAAGCGCGAGCGGCGAGAGTCGGAAGGGCGAGCACGGTGTGCGAGACCCTGTTTTTTCGGAGCGAACCGCCGACAGGACCCCGATAGGGATTCGATAAAGCGGGGGCGGCCGTGGCGGAGCGAAGGCCCGGCGTGGGAGCCTCGAAGAAGTTGTGAAAGTATATTTCAAGACGGTGGGGTGCAGGGTGAACCAGGTGGAGAGCGAGAGCCTCCGCGCCAAGTTCGCCGCGCTCGGCCACGCCGCCGCGGCCTCGCCGGAGGAGGCCGACCTCGTAGTGGTCAACACCTGTTCCGTTACCGCGAAGGCCGACCGCGACTGCCTGGCTTTCCTCAAGAAGACCGCCGCCGCCAACCCCGGCGCCGCCATCGCCGTGACGGGCTGCCTGGCCACGCTGGAGCCGGCCAGGATACTCGCCGCCGTCCCGAAGGCTTCCGTTTTCACCAACGCCGACAAGGAGAAGATACCGTCGCTGGTCTGCGGGGCGGCCCCGGCGGAGAATTTTTTCTCCGTCGAGGGCTTCAAAGGCCGTTCGCGCGCCTTCGTGAAAGTGCAGGAGGGCTGCGATCTCAAATGCTCCTACTGCCTGGTGAACCTGGCCCGCAATAAGGTCTCCTCCAAACCTCTCAAAGCCGCCGTCGCGGAGATAAAGAAGCTCGTCTCCGCGGGCTTCGCCGAGATAGTGCTCTGCGGCACGCGGCTGGGCATCTACCGCTGCCCGGAGACGGGCGCTGACCTGGCGGCGCTGGTGTCGGAGCTCTTCGCCCTGCCCGGTCCCTTCCGGGTCCGTTTCTCGTCGATAGAGCCCGGCGAGATAGACGAGCCGCTGCTGCGGGCCCTGGCCGTTCCCGGGGGCCGCTTCTGCGATTACTTCCACGTCCCGCTGCAGTCCGGTTCCGACGCCGTGCTGAAGGCGATGGGACGCAACTATTCCGCCTCCGCCTACCGCGGCAAGGTCGATATGATCCGCTCCTTCTTCCCCGGCGCGGGGATCTACGCCGACATCATAGCCGGGTATCCTTCGGAAACGGAGGGGGAATTCCGGAAGTCGGCCGACTTCGTCCGCTCATGCGGACTCTCGGGACTTCACGTCTTCAGCTTTTCGGCCCGGCCCGGCACGCGCGCCGCCGCCCTGTCCCCGCTGCCGCCGGCGGCCGTCAAACGGCGGTCGGAAGCCCTGCGTGCGCTGGACCTGGAGCTGCGTTCCGCCTTCGCCGCCTCCATGCTTGGGCGGGAGCTGGAAGTCCTGTCCCTTTCGTCCAAAGCGGGCCGCTCCAGAACTTTGGCGTCCAATTTCCTGGAGGTGGACATCCCGGCCGTTCCGTCCGGCCGCCTGCTCCGCTGCCGCGTGACGGCCGCCAGGGGAGGCGGCTGCGCCGGAGAGCCGCTGCTCCCCGGCCCGGCCGGGGCCGTTTAGCCCCCGGACTTTGCATTCCCCTCTTATTTATTATTAAAATAATGGGGTAAGGCCCGTCCGTCGCGGACGGGCGGGGGCTTTTTATGGATAAACCCGAAAAAGACGGCGAAAAAGAGTCCATAGAGGAAATACTCTCGGACCTTAACAGTCTGCTCAACAGGATGCCGGCCATAATCTCGGACATCAATATGCCCGAGATCACGCCCGTGGATTTTTCCAGGATCAGGCGGGAAGCCTCGGGACCGGATATGCAGCCCCCGGCCCAGGATATGCAGCCCCAGGCCCGGGACGCGCAAACCCCGGCCCTGGACGCGCAGCCGCCGGCCCCGGATATGCAGCCCCTGCACCTGGATATCCAGCCTCCGGACTTTGAAGAGCCGGCTCCGCAGGACGCCGCTGTTCCACAGGCCGCGGATGAGATGACCGGGATGACCTCTTCCGCCGTTCCCGCTTCCGCTGAGAGCGACGACCAGGGACCGGAGCCGGTCCCCGACCCCGGCCCCGATCTTGCCGGCGAGGAGTATAATTTCGATTTCGAGCCGGAAGAACTCTCCGGTATCCCGGCGGCCGAAGCCGCCCCGGCCGTGACGCCGGAAGAGCCGGTCCATGAGGAAGCGAAGACGCCCGATATTTTGGAACAAAGCGGGGATTTCGGCGTGCCGGACATAGACGCTTTGCTGCAGCTTTCAGCCTCCGGAGCGGACGCCGCGGGGCCCGTTCCCGATCAGAAGGACCAAGGGGGAGAGATGGAAGAAAAGCGACAGGACGACCAGGAGAAGCCAGCGGAGGAGACCCCCGAGTCCCTGCCGGCCGCGGAGCCGGTCGCCGAACTATCCGCCGACGGGGAAGCTCAGCCCGCCCCGGAGCAGCCGGCCGCGGAGCCGTCCGCGGAAGGGTCCCCGGCTTTCGACGCTACCGTTAAAATGGACGCGCCTTTCGATCTCCAGGAACCCGCTCCCGAACAGCCTTCGGAGCAGGTCCCGGCCTTCGAAGCTACGGTAAAAATGGATGCTTTTTCCGAATTCCAGGAACCGGCCGCGGAGCAGCCCGCGTCCGCCGGGCAGCCCGAAACAGGACCGGCGCCGGAGGCTCCGGCCGCCGGCCCGGGAGAAGAGTCTCCTTCCGGCGACGACCTCAAAGCCTTCGAAAGCGCTTTCGTGATATCCGGTACCGACGAGGCCGCGGAGCCTGAAGCCTCTTCCGTCGAAACTCCGGCGGAACTCCCGGCGGTCGAAGCTCCTTCGCCGGAGCTGCTCTCCCCCGAGCCGCAGTTCCCGGCCCCGGAGGCCGCGGCGGAACCGGCCCCCGCCCTACCGGATGCCGCCGCTCCCGAAGCGGACGCGCGGCCCGGGGGCATAAGTCTCGAGCCGCAGCTGAGCGTGGGAGAGCCCGCGCCGGCGGCCGGAGAGGAGCCCCCGCAGGGCGCGGTGGAACCGCAGCTTAGCGTCGGCGTCCCGGAGCCTCAGTCCGCGGGTCTGTCGCTCGAGCCCAGGTCCGATACCCCTTTCGAAAGCCCCATCGAGGCCGCGACCGCCGCCGCCCCGGCCCCCGAAGTTTCGGAGGAGAAGACCGTAGTGTTCGGTCCCGGACAAATGCCGGAGACCCCAGGCGGAGGGGAGACCCTGGTCTATCAGGGAGGGGACCCCACAGCCACGTCGCGGATGAAGGCCTCGGCCTCCCTGCCCGAGCTGGCGGCCATGGAAGCGCCCGCCGCGGTGGACAAGTCCAGGATAAAGACGCTGGCTTTTCTCTACGCTTCCGGAGAGGAGAAGCTGTGCGCCGACGTTCTGGCCACGCTGGACTCGATCTGTCTGAAATCCGAAAGCAGGCCGATGTTCATAAAGAGGGCTTTCGTGAAGCCCTGCGCTGACGACATGAAGGGGGAGCTCGTCCAGCAGCTGGTCGCGGAGGCGGGCGCCTCGGGCGTCTTCTGCGTGGGGGCCGTCTCGCAGGAGGCTCTCTACGGTATCGAGAACTCGTTCAATTCCGCCGGGCTGTTCTTCCGGCATTTTTCCTCCGACAGTTTCGGCCTTTCGTCCGCGCTGGATTCGGTGCTGGACCTTATACTTAAGCCCTGACATAACGCCATGATAAAAAAGTGGGAAGTAGCTCCGTCTCCGGTCGATAAGAACAAGAACCGTCACAGGCTGATGATAGACGGGGAAATGAAGGACATCTTCTTCATCGTCAAGAAACTCGGCAGCCTTTGTTCGCGGCCCGAAAAATCTTCCGGCGACTTCAACTTCATCATCTACCTTTCGAAGCTGGAGCCGGATACCATGTCGAAACTCAAGGAAGTGGTGGCGGAACTGGAAAAGTCGGACACTTCCCGACGCGAGCGGCAGGATAAGGCCCTGGCTTTCACCGCCCCCGTTCCGCCCGCCGTTCCTCCGCCGGCCGCGCCCGAGAGGCCCGCCGCCCCTCCGCCCCCGCCCGGCGTTACCCCGGCTCCCGCGGCCCGCCAGTCCGCGCCGCCGGCGCCCGAGAGGCCCGTAGCGCCTCCGCCCCCGCCCGGCG
>JAGVVD010000055.1 GCA_019135865.1 Elusimicrobiota bacterium | reverse complement strand
GGCCGCCCCCCGCCCGGCGCCGGGAGCGGCCCGCCCGGGGACCGCACCCGCGCCGGCGCCGAAGCCGGCCGCCGCCGCTCCGTCTCCGGCGGGCAAACCGGCCGGAGCGCCGAAACCCTGAGCATAACAGGAGACCTCACCGACTATGGACTTAATGACAGTGATGGGCGCCCTGCTGGGCACCGGGGTCATCTTCACGGTCCTCTTCATGGCGGGCATGCTCAGGTTCCTGCTGAACCCCGAGGCCATAATCCTGATCTTCGGCGGCACGCTGGGGTCCATCATGATCGCCTATCCCTGGGAGGCGCTCAAGTTCAGCTGGTCCTCGATGAAACTGGTGGTCTTCCCCCCCAAGCGTCCCCCGATAAGCGTCCTGATCGCCTCCATCGTCAGGATGGCGGAGCTCGCGCGGCGCAACGGCCTGGAGGCGCTCTCGCCGGAAGTGCCCAGGCTCCCCCATCCCTTCCTGGCGGATTCCTGCCAGATGATGCTCGACGGCGTGGACGCCGAGGTGCTGCGCGAGCGCATGGAGCACGACATCAACACCACCCGCCTGCGCCACCAGCAGCAGTCCAATATCTTCTCGGCGGCCGGCACCTTCGCGCCCATCTTCGGCCTGCTGGGCACGCTGGTCGGCGTCGTGCAGGTGCTGCGCAACATCCAGAACCCGCAGATGATGGGCTCCTCCATGGCCATAGCCATGACCGCGTCGTTCTACGGCATCTTCTCGGCCAACTTCATTTTCCTGCCCATCTCCAACAAGCTCAACTACTACTCCGACGAGGACATACTCAGCCGCGAGATCATCGCCAAGGGCGTGCTGGCCGTCTATAGCGGCGACGTGCCGTGGCTGGTCTCCAAGAAGCTCGAGGGCTATCTCTCCCTGGCCCTGCGCCGCAAGGCGCGCCTGGCCGCCGCCGGCAAGAAATGAAGTCCTTCATCAAGCGCTATTCCAGCACCAGGACCCAGGACAACCCCCTCTGGCTGGTGGTGCTCTCGGACATCATGACCAACCTGATGCTGTTCTTCCTGATACTCTACGTCTTCACGCTGAACCCCGAAGTGCAGGCGGGTTTCATAGAGGGGTTCAACCAGGAACTGGACGAGACGCGGGAAAAGGAGAAAAAGGCCGAGGAGGTCATACAGCGGATACTGGAGACCGACATCGCCAACGAACTGAAACGGGAACTGGAGAGGTCCGGCCTCAAGGACATGGCCGAAGTCCAGGTCACCGACACCAAGATACGCATCAATATCGCGGCCCCGATACTCTTCCCGTCGGGAGGAGCGCGGCTCAGCCCCGGCGCCCGCGAGACCCTCGACGCCGTGGGCCGCCTGCTCTCCGAACTGAAAAAGAACGACGTCGTCGTGGAAGGGCATACCGACAGCGTGCCGATAAAGAGCGGGGAGCACGCCAGCAACTGGGAGCTCTCGGCCGCCCGGGCCAGCGCCGTGCTCGATTACATAGCCGGCAGGGGCTACCTCCCCGAGGACCGGCTGGTGGCGGCCGCCTACGGCGAGCACAGGCCCGTCGCCGACAATTCCACCCGCGAGGGCCGCGCCCTCAACAGGCGCATAGAGATCGTGGTGAAGCGCGAATGATAGACACCAAGAAGACCCAGCTCTGGATGATCCCTTTCGCGGACCTGATGACCTGCCTGGTCATCCTGTTCCTCGCGCTCTACGGCTTCTCCTACGCCATGAACATAGAGATGGAGAAGGCCGTGGCCATCATGCAGGAGGAACTCGGCGTCGCGGAGGCCGAGGAGAAGTTCCGCCGCGCCGAGGCCGCGGGCCGCATGGAACGCGAGCTCAAGAAGCAGATCGAGGAAGGTACGCTGAAGATGGAGATGACCACCTCCATGATAAAACTTACCTTCCCCGCCCCGATCCTTTTCGATTCCGGCTCGGCGAAGCTCCGCCCCGGGGCCCGCGAAACGCTGGCCCCGGTGGCCGCCGGGCTCAAGGCCATGGCCAACCAGATACTGGTGGACGGCCACACCGACGCCGCGCGCGTCATAGGCGGCAGATTCGCCTCGAACAGGGAACTCTCCCTGATGCGCGCCTTTTCCGTCATCGAGTTCCTCGCGTCCGAGGGAGTGCCGCCGGAGCGTTTCGGAGCCTTCGGTTACGGGGAGTACCGCCCGGCCGCCCCCAACGACACGGAGGAAGGCCGCGCGCTCAACCGCCGGATAGAGATAACCGTCCTCCGGGAAGAGCAGACCGTGGAGAAGACCTCATGAAACTGAAGCAGCTCGCTTTCGCCCTCCTCCTGCCGGCCTCGTCCGTTTTCGCCCAGACGCCTCCCGACCCCGAGCAGCTGAAAAAGTATTACGACAAGGCCTTCGAGTACTACGTGGCCGGGGACCTGGTCAAGGCCATAGAGAACTGGAACCTGGTGCTGCGCCTGGACCCCGACCAGGTCACGGCAAAGAACATGATAGGCGAGGCGCGCCGCCGCATGGGTGAGATCTGGGAGAAGGAGAAGAAAGCCTATGCCCGGCAGCTGACCGCCGGCAAGTGGGGCGACGCGCTGCTCACCGTCGAGAAACTGCTGGCCACCGACCCGAAGAACCCGCTCTTCCTGCGCCTGCAGGAACGGCTCAGGGACATCCTGCTGGCCGTCAGGGAGAAGCCTTACTCGAACAGGGCCTGGAACGCCGCGGCGCTGGGCCTGGTCTATTACGCCGGGGAGGAGGAGGACCATCCCTTCGCCTACGACGCGCTGCGCTACGCGGCCGAACTGGCCCCGTCGGACAAGCGGCTGGCCGCGCTGGTGTCGGCGATGGAGAAACTTCACCCGGACTACAAGCTGCGCGACACGCGTCTTCCCGGGGTGCCGATACTCGACCATAAGCGCGAGACCGCCCTGCAGTATATCTACGACGCCAAGTTCAACCTGGCGGTACGCGAACTGGAGTATATACTCATGCTCGAACCGGGGGACGCCCTCTCCCTCAAGCGGCTGGGCTCCACCTACCTCCAGCTGAAGGACTACCGCAAAGCCCGCCGGGCCTGGCAGCAGGCCCTCAAAGCCTCTCCCGGCGACGAACAGCTCGGGGAATACCTCGCGGCCCTCGACGAGATCGAGAAAGTTCCCGCCGCCCGCGGGCAGGCCGGGAACTGAAGCCGCCGGCTAACGGAAGCCCCGCCCTCCGGCGACGGAGGGCGGGGCTTCTTTTCGCTCAGAACGAGTAATTATAGCGGGTCAGCACGGTCAGCTGGCTGAGGTCGTTGGCGGGTTCGAGCTTGTCGGTGCGCGACGAAACGCCCAGGCCGAAAACGAACTTGGAGACCCTGCTCTTGAGCCAGATCGTCTCCAGGTTCACGGTCAGCGTGGAGGTTTCCGACGGGGAGACCGGGGAATCGCTCTCCCCCGAGTTCATGGTGCCCCAGAGCTGGAAAGCCAGCGCCCTGGCGGGCAGCGCGTAGGTGAGATTGGCGGTCAGCGAGGTGTTCTCCGTCTTCGAGGAGTCCACCTGGTCCTCCGAACCCGAACTGACGAAGCCGGCCGAGGCCGAGAGCCGCGAGCTCAGCCGGAAGGCCCCGCTCAGCGAGAGCAGGGAAGAGGACAGGTCGTGCGAGAGGCCGGTATTGTCGGTGAACTCGCTGGTCTGCATCCCGAAGTTGAGCGTATGGTCCCGGAGCGGCTGCGTGACGGTCAGGTTCATCGTCGTGGTCTGGTTGTCCTGCACGGTGCTGGGCTCGCCCACGCTCGAGTTGTTCATCAGCGAGAGATTGACCAGCGTGGCCCTGAAAAGTTTCAGCGCGCCGGAGAGGCCCGTCTGGGTCTGGGTCGTCCTGGTCTTGGCCGGGTCGTTCTCCAGGTTGTCCGTGTAACTGTTATAGGAGCCGGAGAGCGTGAGCCTGTCCGAGGCGTAGACCGTCAGTTCGGCGTCCTGGTTCTGCCGGTCGGGGATGACGGCGGGGCTCGACAGCGAGGCGAAGCCCGCCGCTATCCGGCTGAAGGCGGCGCGCGCCGAGAGCAGGGAACCCCGGTAGCGCAGTTCGTTGCGCAGGGCGGAACCGCTGGTGGCCCCGGCGGAGGAGGAGGCGTCCGGCTTGTAGGACGCGAACTGCATTTCGCCGGCGTAGGTGAAGCCTTCGGCGAAGGTCCACTCGGCGGCGCCGCCGTAGACCATGTTCCCTTCGGGCGTCAGCGCGGCGGAAGTGGAGGGGCTGATGGAATACCGGTCGTCGCGGGTTATCACCGCGTCCGCGGTCAGTTTGAGGTCGTCGGTCAGCTCATAGGAGACCTTGCCTCCGCCGCTGTAGCGGGCGAAGCGGCCCGCGCTCAGCCCGTCGGGGTCCTCGGCCTCCACGGTGCGGCCGGCCAGGGCGGTCAGGGAGAGGCGCTCGCGCTGCCGTTCGAAGGAGACGCCGCGCATACCCTGGCCCTCCATGCTCAGCGGGGTCAGCGAGGGCGAGATATCGCCCACCCCGAGCGTCCCCCAGGGCGCGTAGAAATTGAGCAGAAGGACCGTGGGGTCCAGCGGACGGCGCCGGGTGTGGACCACATAACTGTTGAAAAGGAACGAGGAGCTCTTCACCTTCCCGACGATGTTGGCCGAGGTGATGCCCTGGTGATTGTCCCAGCCGTCGGAGCTGGAATTGCGGTAGCTGAAGGTGACGTCGCCGCCGACCTTGAAATCTTCCGGCGGCGGCGGCCGGAACTCCTTCTCGATGACGGCGAAGCCCTTATAGTCGGTCTCGAGTATGCGGCGCCCGTCGAGTATCAGGAAGACGCGGTAGAGCAGGCGGGTGTTCTTGAGATTGTCGGGCACCGTGAAGGGCAGCCTGGCGCCGGCCGCGCCGCCGGCCGGCACGTCCTCCGGAGGGGTCAGGGTATCCGTCTTGGCCATGAAGCGCCGCTCGCCGCCGTCGAGCGCGTAAACTTCGGCCACCCAGTAGTAGTTCCCCCCGCGCCAGGGAGCCGCGCCGGTATTGACGACCAGGGTCTGGAACACGACCTCGTCCCCGGCCATGACGGGGTCCGGGGCCGCCACCGTGAACTGCAGGCTGACGGCCTGGTTGGCCAGGGCCGGCGCGGAGGCCGCCAGCAGCAATCCGAATATAACGTGTATCCTTTTCATCAGGCGCTAAGAGGCATCAAGTCTAGCAATTTATCTTATTACCGCCAATTTCCTCACGACTTTCTCGGCCTTCTCTCCCGCCACGCCCTCCGCTTCCACCGAATAGAAGTATACGCCGGGCGCGACCCGGTCCCGTTCCAGGTCCCAGGTCACCCTGTAGCCGCCGCCCGCGTAGGCGGGATCGGGCTCCGCGTCGGCGGCGGTGAAGCGTTTGACCAGCCGGCCCGTCAGGTCGAATACCGCTATGTCGGCGCGTATTCCCGCCAGTCCCAGGCCGGTGTGGAAATGTATATAGGCCTGGGTGCGGGCCGGATTGGGATAGGCGAATACGCTGTCCCTCGCCAGGGCGGCCCAGGCCGGGCGGAAGAAATAGTCCTGTCCCTGCGCCAGCTTGACGGTCACCGGGTCGGTGTACTCGCTGCCGTTATAAGCGCGCAGCGAATAGGTGCCGGGCAGCAGGTTGGAGACCGAGAAACGCCCGGCGGAGTCCGCTTCGGCGCGGGCCACCAGCCGGCCCAGCTTGTAAATTTCCACCCAGAGGCCCGTGCCGCCGGCGTCCGCCGGCCGGATGCCGCCTTTCGCGGAGAGCGCGCCGGCGGCCGCCGGTATCGTGCCGGAGACCGAGGCCAGCTGGTAGGAGATGCTCAGCGCGAAATCCACGCCCAGCGTGCCCGATGGGATGGCGTCCTTGGAAACATAACTGACTATGTCGTCGGCCGACCAGGTGGCGCGCACGGTGAAGTCACCTATGTCCAGCCCGGTGACCTCGTAGGCGCCGAAAGCGTCGGTGCTGTCGCCGGCTTTGAGCAGTCCGTCGGCGCCGAAGACGTCCACCAGTACTCCCTGTATGGCGGAGCCGTCGGACTGCCGCACCGCGCCGCTTATAAAACCGGGACTGGCCTGGGAGGTCTCGGCTCCGGCGACATTGGAGGCGGCAGACCAGTTCCCGGCGTCGTCGCGCGCCCAGACCGAGAAATAGTAGGAGGCCGAGGGCAGCAGGCCCGCCGCCGTCCAGCCGGCGGCCGAACCCGCGGCGACCCCGGAAGTGGAGAAGGAGATCTGCGCCGAAGCGGTGGAGAAGGAGGCTCCCGCCCAGGTGGCCCTGTGCACGGCGTACGAACCCGCGGGGAACAGGCCCGCCGCTCCGTCGTCGCCAGGCGAGGTCCATTCCAGGCGTATAGTTCCCGGCAGGCTCCCCCGCGAAGCGGCCAGGTCGGCGACGGCGCCCGGCGCGGTCACGTCGCGGTAGACGAAAGTGGACCCGTGAACGAAGAACTTCCCCTCGTTCTTGGGGTAAGCGGAGTCATGCGCCAGGACGGTGGCGTAGTAGCTGGCCTGGTGCGCCAGATTGGCCCGGAGTATGGAGTTGAAGGAGAAGCTCCATTCGGCGGTGGTCCCCGCCGTCAGTTCCGTCGGGGCGGCCTGCCAGGAGACCCCGTCCCACCAGAGGCCGTCCGAAACGCGCTTGAGCGCCAGGCGCACTGAACTGACGCTGGAGACGGAGTCGGAGGCCGTGCCGTTGATGCGGAGCGGCGAATCGGCCGCGGACCCGTCCGCCGGGAAGATGACGCCCGCCGCCGGGGGCAGCCCGTCGTAGGTAAAGGCGGCCGTCGCCAAGGCCTGAGAGAAATCCCCCAGCGAATCGGAGGAGCGGGCGACGGCCTCGTACTGATGCCCCTGCGCGAGGCTCATATTGGCCGGCTCGAAAACGAAAGGATAGGTCCCGGAGGCCACGTGCCAGAAGCGGGAAGCGGAGATGAAAGCGGAACCGTCCCAGTAGAGTCCCGTAGTCCTGTCGCGGACGAAGACCTGCGTCTGCATGACGGTCCTGCCGTCCGTCTCGGTATTGTAGCCGCGCACCAGGGTGAAACTGGAAAGGTACACCCCCGTCGGCGTGCTGATGGTGACCACCGGACCCGCCACGTTCTTGAGCACGTAGAAGGCGTCGGTAACGGTGCGGGTGCCGCCCGCCACGTCCACGGCCCTGAGGCTGAAGTAGTTGGTGGTCGCGTTGGAGAGCTTCGTGAAATCGTAGGTCCAGGAGACGGCGAGGGCCTCCTTGTCCCCCTGGGAGAAGGCCCCGATATCGGTCCACGGTACGGCCGAAGCGTCGCCGGAAAGGGCCAGCGGGCTGACGCTGTACTGCAATTTAGACAGGCCGGAGACATAGTCGGAGAAATCGGCCGAAGGATCGCCCGGGTACTGGTCCTGCCAGGCAGGCGTGGAGCCGTGCAGCAGCGCGATGGCCGGGGCCGTGGTGTCCTTGAGGACCGCGAAGAGATCGACGGCGGTACTGGAACGGGCGACACCGTCGTAAGCCCGCGCCGAGACGTAGCCGGTCGCGCCTTCCGGCAGCGCGTCCCAGACGTCCCAGGGCAGGGACCAGTCCCCGGTGTATTCATTGGCGTTTATGGCGCTGACCGCGGTCACCCAGCCGCTCATATCCCCCGCCCCGCCGGTATCGGTGGCCACGCGCACTTCGAAGAACGAGAGCATGGAGCCGCCGTCGTCGAAAATATCCACGTCGTAGGCGAAGGTATTGCTGCTGCGCCAGACAAGATCGTCCGGCTGATGGTCCTCGAAATAAGGATCGTTCACGTCCAGGGCCGGGTCGAAAAGGGTCTTGCCCGGACCTATCGCGGAGAAGCCCGTATAGCGGCCCAGGCCGTCCACCGCCCTGACGCGGGCGTAATAGGTCACGCTGGGCAGCAGGCCGGCGAAAGCCGCCGAACTCTTGTCGGTGGTCATGCTGCCGGCCGGCCAGGAGAAGTCCGGGTGACTGGAGATCTCGCAGTAATAATCGACGGAGGCGGGATTGCCGAGGGTATCCCAGTTGGCGGTAAGGCTGGAGACGCCGACCGCGCTCCACGGCGCGGAGGAGGGCTGCGCGGCGTAGGTATGGGTGGAGACCTCGGCCGACCAGGCCGTTTCCTGTCCGAGCCAGTTGCGCGAACGCACCTGGAAGAACCAGTCCCCGTCGGGCAGCAGCGCCGGGAATTCCCAGGCGAAATCGCTCGTCCACGGCGAAGAATATTCGAAGCTCCCCGCGCAGCCCGTGACGTCGCAGACCCGCGCCTGGTACTCGGTACCGGAAAAAGAGGCGGACCAGGAAAGCGCCGAAGCGGCGGCGCCGTTGTTCCCGCCGTGCAGGTAAAGCCTGCCCCCGGCCTTGACCGCGGCGTGGTACTGCCTGCCCTCGGGAAGCGCATAGGCCAGGCCCCAGGCGGAAAGGGCCCCGGCGCCGTCCGCCGCGGACGCGAGCACCGCGGGCTGGGCGGCGAAGCCGTTGCTGCCGCCGGCCACCACCAGCCTGTCGCCCAGAGCGGTCATCGTATGGGCGAAGCGCGGCGCCGGCAGCGACCCGGCGGCGGTCCAGCCCCCGTCGTCGAGAGTCCCGTCCGCGTCGATAGCGGAGCTCCAGACCCACGACCTGGCCGAGCCTCCGTCCTTGCCGCCGCTTATGTAGAGCCGTCCGCCCAGTTCGGCCGCGCCGAAGGCGTAAAGCGGAGCGGGAAGCCCCGCCGGCTCCTGCTCCCAGGAGGCGATGGCGCCGTCCGGGCCCGGACGCGCGGTATAGACGGAGGAGACCGGGGCGGTGCCGTCGAAACCGCCCAGCACGTATATGGAACCGTTATGGGATACCGCGGCGTGCAGATAGACTCCGTAGGGGAAAGAGGTCTCCGCCCGCCATTCGGAAAGATGCGAAGGAGTGCTCGCGTCGGCCGACCACACCTCCAGCGCCGTACCGCCTTCGTCGTAGCCGCCTATGACGTAGAGCCTGCCCCCGGCGGCCGCCATGGCGTGGCCGTAGCGGCCCTCGGGGAGCCAGCCGGCCGGCGTCCACCCGCCTCCGCCGCCGTCGGGCTCCAGTTCCGACATGTATACCGCGCTGCTGAAACGCGTCCCGTCGTAACCGCCGCTGACGAAGGACCTGCTGGAGATGACGGCCGAAGCGTGGCCGTAGAGCGCCGCCGGCAGCGGCGCGGCGGCGGTCCAGGCCGCGCTCTGCGAAGGCCCGGGATTGCCGAAGGCCGAGAACTTGAGATTGGCCGAGAACGGGCCGACGTTGCCGAAGACGAAGGTGTCCGACGAGACCGGCATGCTCAGCGTGGTCACGGCCGAGGTGGTCACGTACTCCGAAAAATCGCTTTCCAGGTAGCCGGCGCGCAGGAAGGCGAAATAGGTGGTGTTGGGGGTAAGGCCGGCGAACCCCGCACCCAGGGCGTAGGTGGCGGAGGAGAAGGAGTGCCCGGCCGCCGTCCCCGTCGTGGAGACCAGTACCAGGTAGTCGGCCATGCCCGGATCGTGCAGGTACAGCCAGGAAAGGTCGAAAGCGTCGCTGGACACCGAGACATAAGCGAAGGCCGAGGGAGTGGAAACGGCGTGGGAATGAAAACCGGACTGCGCCTCGAAAGCCCCGCCCGACAGTTTCTCGGAGGCCAGGTTGCCGATGAAGCCGTCGCCGGAATAGACCCCCCCTGCCAGCTCCGTCGCGGCCAGCCCCCCCACCGCGTCGTCCACGATGGTATATATCCCCCCGGCCTTCTGCCCGGCGGCGACGGGAACGGCCCATGCTGCGGCCAGCGCGCAGAAAAGCGCGCCGGCGGACAAAGCATCTATCGTTGCGTTCCTTCTCATTCCAAAAACCGGACCCCGCCGCTCCCGTGCGAGGCGGGGCCGCGCTTACCGCACTCTCTGCGCCTTAAGATAACTGCCGGCCAGTACCGTGGTAGTGAAAGGTCCCGCGAGATTCTGGGACCATGTAATACCGAAGGGGCCCCCGGCGGCGGCGCAATCTATCGTGCCGCGGATGACGAGACGGGTCCCGGAGGCTATCACGCCGGCCGTCCAGTCCACCGGCCGGACGCCATATCCGTTAAGGACGCCGCCGGAGGTCTGAGCCACACCGTCCGCCGCGTAGAAGGAATAATCCCAGCGCAGCAGATTCTCGGCGGGTCCGATAAGCCCGGCGCGGAAGTCCGTATTGAACCCGGTATCGTTCGTATGAGCGTAAAGGACCGCCTCGAACTGCCACTTTTCGTCGGGGCCGACATTGAATTGCAGGTCCGGATCGAGATCCGGCACGTCGTCGCTTGTTATATTGGTGTCCGCGGGCTTGTAGATGAGGACGGTTTTAGGCGGGGCCGAGGTCTGTACCGTCTTATCCTGGAACACTATGCCGCGGCTTCCGGAGTTGGTGGAGATGACGAGGTCGGCGTTCAGCACGGTCACCGCCGGCTCCTGTATCTTGAACTTCTCCGTCCCGGCCAGGCCGAATGCCAGGAGTCCGGAGGAATCATTGCCCGTTATATAGGGGGCAGGAGGAAGGCCCCAGTTGATGGTCCTGTCATCGTCCAGCAGGACATTGCCCTCGGCGATCTGGAGGGCTTCCTGGGGAGAACTTGTGCCTATGCCGACCCGCCCGCCGAAGTAGTTATAGGCGGCGGGGTCCTCGGAATAGAGTCCGTAGACCTGGCTCTGGGTACCGGTCAGGGCCGTCTGGGTGGCGATGTAGACGCCGAAGGTCCGCTGGATCGTCCCTGAATTCTCCGGCCGTTCCACGAGCAGCCCTATCACTCTCCCTACCTGGGAGAGATCCTCCGCGTCTACGGCGGTGCGCAGGGCTACCGCGGCATTCAGAAGGTCGTTCTCCCTGATCTCCACCTCGAAATTCCCGGCGGCCGCGATATCCTCGAAGCCGCTGCCGTCGGTATCCACGCGGGCGCTCAAAGCCACCCTGATATCCTCCTGACCGGGAAAAGGATCGCCGAGACGGGCCTCGACGGACATGAGCGTTATGGTGGAATCGTGGACGCCTCCCACGTAGACATAGCCGGCGGTGGAAACGGCCAGGATAGGCCTGTCCGGAGCCGTGGAGACCAGCAGCGCGAAAGGCGACTCGGTGGAGGAATTGATGTCGAGCGCGGCGTTGGGGGTCCTCGTGGAGATGCCGATGGTCCGCCTGGCCAGGTCCCCGAAGAGAACGCCGCCGATGTTCAGCTTGTTGTTGTCGGACCCCGACTGCAGACCCTGGCCGTAGCCGATGACGATGTTGCCGGTGCCGGAGATGATGCCGTATCCGGCACGCCAGCCCAGCAGGGTATTGCCTTCCGCCCCGGCCCCCATGAAATAGCCGGCCTCGTAGCCTACGACGGTCGAGCTGGAGAAGGAACCCCCGTCCGTGCCGTACCCGGCGCGATAGCCCAGGAGTGTGTTGGCGGAGCCCGTCCTGGTGAAACGACCGGAATCGCCCCCGGCGAAGAGATTGTAACCGCCGGACGCATTGGCGTAGCCCGCTCCCTCGCCCACCGCGATATTGGCCGGGCCGGGCGGCATAGCCAGCACCGTGCTGCCGGCTATCTGGTAGACGCCGGCGGTGATACTGCTGGAAGTGTTTATTCCATAGGGGCCCATCAGCAGCGTGGTAGTCGCGATGTGAGACCCCAGCCCGTCGCCGGTAACGTTGATATTGCTCAGACCCGAACCGTCGCCGATGAACCTGCCGGCGGTATAGACCTCGCCGTTGCCCTTGACCCCGAAGACGATGGAGGAGCCCGTGGAAACGACCAGCATCAGGTCCGAGCTGCCGGCCGCGCTGGACACCACCAGAGCGGCCGTAGGCGTGGCCGAACTGATACCCAGGTTGCCGGCCAGGTAAGTGCGCGCGCCGGCGTCCTCGGAATAAATCGCGTAGGGAGCATTGGTCTGCCTGCCGACCGTCAGGCTGCTGATATAGATGCCGTAGGTGTCGGTTATCGCGCCGGCGCCGACGTCCTTGTTTTCCAGTTCTTCGAGATAGAGACCTATGGCCTTGCCTATCGTGCCGGCGCCGGTGCCTCCGTCCGAATCTTCCCGCCGCATTTCGGTATGGATGCCGACCAGGTAAGCCAGGGAAGCGTCGCTGTGAACACTGGCGTGGAAGTCGGCGCCGGCTACAGCGTCGCCCTCCTCTCCCATATCCCCGGAACCCCAGCCGTAAGCGGAGGCCTGGATGCCCAGCGCCACCTCTTCGCCGCCTGCGGTGAACCCGTGGGATTTATGCGCGTAGAACACCGACTCGGTAGAAGGGGATACCCCTATGCCGACGGACCCCGAGGTCGAGACCAGGACCTGGCTCGAGACCGGCCCGGTGCCCAGCGCCAGCAGGTAGGGATACTGTGAGGCGTAATCCCGGACCTCCAACAGGGCAGGGAAAACGGACGTCGTCCCTATCTGCACCCGGCCGTCGCTGCGTATGGCCAGGCGCGTGTGCAGGTCGGAATCGGTCGCGGAGGAGGTATGGAACTCGAAACCTATCGGGACAACCCCGTCGGAGACCGCCCCGTCGACCACGCCGCGGAAAATGGCGTTCTCTATCCAATCGGTATCGACATTATTGCCGCCGTCGTGACCATCGTACCTGATATCGAATATGGCATCGCCGTTCTGGACGGCGGTCATTCCACCCAGGGTCCCCCTGGTGCGGCTGGCCATTATCCTCGACGCCACGCCGTCGCCGACCTGTTCCATCACGAAAGTCCCGTTATCGGAATTGTCGCCCAGCAGATGGAGGCGCGCCCATCCCGGCTCTACGCCGATGGCCACCGAGCCGCCCTTGATGGCGAAGGAAGCCGGACCTCCGACGCTGAAAGCGTCGCCCTGCACCGTGATCGTGGAGGCGGTGGTGAGCTGGCCGCCCATGAAGTCGCCGCTCTTCTGCACCGCGCCCGACGGGACCGGCAGATTCGCCAGCTCCGAACCGTCGCCGATGAACTTCATACCGTGGACCGCGTGGCTGGAGACCCAGAGGATGTCGCCGGTAGCGCTGGAGACCGCCAGCGCGTAAGCCGGCACGGAACTGATGCCGACATTGCCCGCGAAGTATACGCGCGCGCCGGGGTCCTCGGAGTATATGGCGTAAGGCGCGTTGGTCTGTCCCGCGACCGTCAGGCTGGAGATACGAAGACCGTAGGTATTGACCGTCGTGCCGCCGCCCTCATGGTGGAAATCGTCCACCCAGATGGCCGCGGCCTGCTGTACGACGCCGCTCCCCGCGCCTTCGCGGCGGATCTGCGCCCGCAGGCCTGCCAGGTTCTCCATAGCATCTTCGCCGTCGGCCGCCGCTTCGAAGTTGGCGGCGACGATCCCCGTCTCCTCTCCGACGGCGACTATCCCGCCGCCCTCGCTGCGCGCGTATACCTGCAGCCCGACCGCCATCTCGCCGCCGGACCGGAGTACAGGCGAGATGTTCACCAGGGTATCGGTGGAGGCGGGAGAAGAACTGAAATCGCCCACACCCACCACGCCGCTGCTGGAGATAAAGAACATGTCGGGACGCGCCGCGGAACCCGCGACCAGCAGGTATCCGGTGGCGGGATCGGCGAGGAGCTTAGTGGTGCCGCTGACCTGGAGCGCGGCCACCGGCGAGGGCTGGTTGTTGATGCCGACCCTGCCGTTGGCAACGGTAAGGGTCTCGGTCATACCGGCGCCGATCTTCAGGCGATCCGTGGCGTTAACCGTGAACAGCCCGGCGGAGGACAGGTCGGCGTACATGATCATCGTCGCTCCGCCCGTCAGACCGGCTGTGATCAAATTGGCGAAAGACCCGGTGGCGTTGATGGACATAGTGGAGGCGGACAGGGCCAGGTTCCCCGTCAGCGTACCGCCCGCGAGCGGAAGTTTGGTGTTATCCGAGGAGCTTACACCCGTCAGGCCGGAGCCGTTGCCGACGAACTCGGCGGCGTAAACCCCGCTGGAGGTGTAGACGCCGAGGATGCCGAAGCTGGCCGTGCCGGTGGAGTTGTTCACCGTGCCCGAGCCGATGGCCACGCTGTTCCAGGCGTTCGCCCTGGCGCCGTAGCCCAGCGCCACCGACGAAGAAGCCGCGTAGGAATAAGCGCCCAGCGCCGCGCCGTAAGGCTGGTTATCCTGCGAATAGGCGCCCACGCCTACGGCGTAGAACTTGTTGTTTTTTGCCTGCTTGCCCACGCCTACTCCATAACTGTAGTTGGAGCTGGCATCGTTCCCGAGCCCCACGCCGTAGGTGTAATTATCCCTGGCGTAATAGCCGACGCCGACGCCGTAGTTGTTATTATTGGTCGCGTCCCGGCCCACGCCCGTGCCGTAGGTGTAATTGAACCCGGCGCTCAGTCCTACTCCGACCCCGTACATGTAATTATTCGACGCGCCGGATCCCAGGCCCACGCCGCCGTCGTAATTGCTGTACGCGCCATAGCCTATCCCTATGCCGGAACCGTAATTATTGTAGGCATTGGAGCCTATGGATACGCCGTAGCCGTAATTGCTCCCCCCCGTGCCGGGCGGAACAATGGCTACGCTGCCGTTGAGCACGGTTATCGTGGACACTCCGGCGAGAGAATTCCCGCCCATATCCAGGGTGCCGGCCATCACGCCGCCGGCCAGCGGCAGCGCGTCGGGGTCCGTGCCCAGCACGCCCGTAAGCGCGGAACCGTCGCCGAAATAGCGCGCGGCCGAACTGAAGCCCACTATGTAGACGTTGGTGGAGAACTCTATACCGGCGCCGGTGGCGGCGTCGGTGTCCTGGGATATGACACGGGTCTCTCCCGACCCGAAAAGGAGCGCGGGCTCCGAGCCCGTTATGCTTATGGAACCGTTCTCCACCTGGAACCTGGTGGCCGGGGAGGATGTTCCTATACCGAGACTGCCGTCGATGGACGAGACCGCCCCGCCGCCGATGACGAGCTGCTTCCAGGGCTGGGCCAGGGAGCCGAGCGAGTAACTGGCCGCCGCGGCCGTCCGGAACGCCCCGTTCGACGTGTCTATGACCACGCCGTCCGTCCCGGCCGCGTTGAGGAACCGATAGGCCAGGGGACCGTCGGTCCGGGCCAGGATGTCCCCGCGCACGTCGAGAACGGCCTCCGGAACTACGGTGCCGAGACCCACCCCGCCCATGGTCGAGACATGGAGGTGCGAGGGGACCGTGCCGGTGCCCGCGGCCAGGGAATAAGGCTGCGAATCGGGCGCGAGCACCCGGAAGGTCCCTCCCTGCACCCAGAGATAGCCGTCCATCTGGTCCCCGTTGCTGTTGAGCTTGGGATTGAGGAGCGCTCCTTCGTGAACCGAGGCGACGGCCAGAGAGGAAACTACGACATTCGCGCCCAGGGCCCCGTCCGCTATATTGGCGGCCGGCACGCCGGGCCCGACCTTGGAACCGGTCAGCGAACCGTCGGCCAGGTCGTCGAGGTCGGCGTCGTAAGCCTGCACGTCGGCGCCTATCGTCAGGCCCAGCGTGGTACGAGCCTCTCCGACGGTCCCGTCGTCAAGCAAGGTCCTCGCGAAAGGACTGAGCGGAGCGGCGGCGAAAGTATCGGCGGCGGAGGCGTATATCAGATTGTCCGGGGCTATCGAGGCAAGCCCGGTGCCGCCCTGCGCGACCGGGATGACGCCGCCGATGGCGCCGACGGGGAGATTGGTAAGACCGGACCCGTCGCCGACGAACCGGGAGGCGTGCGCGCCGCCGCCCGTCACCCAGAAAAGATTCGTCGCCCCGGTGGAAACGGCCATGAGCGTGCCACTTTCACCGGCGGCGCTGGAGACGTGCAGCAGCGCGGCGGGAGAACCGGTGCCGACCCCTAACCAGCCGGCGTTCGTTATAACGGCTCTTGTGTCCGGAGTATCGCCGCTGGCGGCGGAAACGCCGAACCTGGCTATATCCCCGCCCCCGTAGGCGGCGAAATGGTGGGACCAGGCCACCCCGCCGCCCTCGTAAAGCACGCCGCTGGGCGAATGAAGCCAGCCGGCCACGCCGCCGCCGGGAAAATCGGAATCGGAGCCCATTATCCAGTCTCCGTTCACCTGGAAAGCGGCCGTGGGGACGGCAACCCCTATGCCTACCGCGCCGCCGGACACCACCAGCGTCGAGCCGCCGACGCTGAAGGCGGCGCCCTGCACCGTTATGGTCGAGGCGGTGGTCAGCTGCCCGGTCATATTGCCGCCGGCGAGCTTGAGCGCATTAGGGTCGTCGCCGGTGGCGCCGGTGACGCCCGTCAGTCCCGAGCCGTCGCCGACGAACCGCGCGGCCTGCATGTCGCCGGTCGCGCTCATCGAGCCGACGATGACCCCGCCGGAATCGCGCCAGAGCTGCGCCATCACGCCCGCCGCCGCGCCGGTGGAAACGACGTCGAGCGCCGCCTGCGGGGACGCGGTCCTTATACCTACTATCCCGCCCTCCACCACGAAAGTCGAAACACCGACGCTGAAAGCCCCTCCGCTGACCGTTATGGTCGAGGCGGTGGTCAGCTGCCCGGTCATGGTGTCTCCGGTGCGCAGGACGGCGGAGGCGGCGTTCTCCGCGTAGGCGGAGGAGGAGGAATAAAGGGCGTAAGGCACGGCGGTGAGCTTCTCGCGCGGAAGGAGATCGACGGTATCGACGTTCACCTGCAGATACCACTCCCCCGTGGAAAGGTCCGCCCCGGAGGGCAGCGTGAAGGTGGACTTGAAAAGGCCGGTGGAGACATAAACCGTCTGGGCCGTAGGGACGGCCGGATAGCAGCTGCCGGCGGACGGAGCGTCGCACAGGGTTATGATGATATCCCGGTCGCCGGTGACGGGCAGACCGCTCTCCTTGAGGCGGCCCTGGTAGGTCATGACCTGGGGTCCGGCGGCGAAGGCCGCCCCGGCGAAAATGAAATAGGCGATAACGCCCATGATGAAGCGCTTCATGCATCCTCCGTGCTTCCGAATAGAACCCATGGATCAATGGCCGGCGTATCCGGCCGCTGGTCCATGGCGAGGGACGTCCCGGAAGAGGACGTCCCTCACTCGAACTTCATGCCCACCGCGAACCTGTGCGAACTGCCCAGGTCGCCGTAGGGGAGCAGGGCGTAGTCGAGCATGACGCCCCGTATCTCGAACCCCAGGCCCATGTAGAAACCGTAGAGCCCGTCCATACCCGACGCGGAATCCCCCAGGTCCGCGCCCAGGATCGCGTCGCGCTGCTCCGAGGACGACGTCCTGTACCCCCCGCGCAGCGCCAGTTCCGCGACGGGCCGGACCTCCGCGCCTACCCCGAGCGAGGAACCGCCGTCATTGTGGACGTCCGCCTGCAGCGCCAGCAGAGTGTCGCCGTGGCCCGGCCGCATGGCCAGGGCCGCGCGCCAGGTCACGGGCAGCGGGTAAGCCTCGGTCTCGAACTTTATCTTCGAGCCGAGATTGGAGACCGACAGGCCCAGCCGCAGCGGCACGTCGGGCTCCGCCGGGTAGAGCAGGCCCAGGTCGGCCGCCGCCGCCGTGGCGCCCCGCTCCTGTATCCTCTGCCTTATCCCTTTCAGCGAGAAGCCCGCCGCCGCGCCCCGCCAGCGGAAAGCGGCGCCGGCCGAAAGGGCCGCGTCCTCCGCCGTGAAGCTGCCGGTGGGGTTACCCGAGTCGTCCCGCCCTTCCAGGTCCCCGGCCGAGAACCAGGTGAACGAGGCCCCCCAGCCGCGCCTGGCGTAGGCGCCGTGCGTGAGGCCCGTATCCTGCACGTGCCAGGAATGGGAGAGGGAGAGTTCGCCCCGCGGCGAGGCCTGGGCGTAGGAGGCGGGGTTGTAATAGGCCGCCTCCGCGCCCTCTCCCACGGCCGCGCAGGCGCCGGCCATGCCCAGCGCCCGCGCGCCCGCGCCCAGCCGCAGGAACTGCGCGGCCGAAGTGTCGGCCGCCGCGGCCGGCCCGCCGAGAGCGGCCAGCAGCGGCAGTAATGCCAGTATCTTCAGCATACTGTCACTTCTTCTGCAGCCCTTCCACCTTGATTTCCTTGACCTCGCCGTCCTTCGTCTTTATCTTGCCCTCGAAGGACTTGCCCGACTCGGCGGCGTCCATGAGGCGCTTGACGAAGTCGTCCATGTTCTTCACCTTGATGCCGTCCTGCCAGGTGCCGGCGTCCCCCTTGCCCATCTCGGACGCGGCCGACGGGGCGGAGTCGGCGCCGGCGACGGTGCTCATCTGGCCGGCCTTCAGCGAGGTGATGCCCGCCGCGTTCTGCACGTCGACGTGTCCTTCGTAGACCTTGACTGTCAGCAGGCTGCGCTGCTCGATGTCCGCCTCGGTTCCGCGCACCGCGCAGACGGCCGAGGGCGTGCGCACGTTTATCTTGGCCATCTTGTGCAGCATCCTGCTCCAGAGCTGCCCGGCCGAGAGCTTAAGGACCTCGCGGACCTGGCCGGTGGACTCCACCTCGAACTCCGAGCTCTGGTTGAGCCGCACCTCGGCTCCGCCTTTCATCACCAGCGAGGCGCGGGAGCGCCGCCCGGTCTTTATGGTGTCCCCCGTGTAGATCATGTCGTTGATCTTGAGCTTGCGGAACTCCTTGTCGCCGGCCCGCCGCAGTTCGACCTTCCCCTTGGCATACACCGCTATGGCGCTCAGCTCGCCGGCCGATACGCCGAGCGACAGGACGAAGAACATCCCCGCCGCCATCACTACGCTCATGGTTTTCATACAGCCTCCGTTCTTACTCTCGATTACCGAAAATCACCGGCCCACGTCTATCCGGTTGAACAGCACCTGCTCGTCGGACCGGTCCACCGCCTTGAACAGCACCGCGCGTCCGGCCGGTCTGCGGCCTTTGGGCGCCGCGATCAGATAATAGTCGAAATAAAGCCCCTTCTCGGTCCTGCGCGAACCGAGCAGGCGTATAGCCTCGGCGTCGTCGCGGGGTCCGGCCACCATGACCAGCACCATCCTGCGGGAGAAATTGATCTCGGGAACGTCCCCCGCGGCGACCGCCTCCCAGACCTTCTTCCATTCCCGGCGGCCGCGCACGGCGTACATCAGCGGCTTGTCGCCTCCTAAAGCGTCGCCGTGGCCGCTCCACTCGCTGAAATCGGCGAGCTCCAGGCCCGGCATGTCCTGCGGGCCCGTCGTATCCTCCGCCGGGGACAGCGCCGCCGAAGCGGCGGCCCCGGCGTCCTCGCCGCCCGTCAGGCCGGCCGAGACCAGTTCGGCCTCGCCGCTGAGGAGCTGCCGGAAGAGTTCCTGCAGTTCGTCGCCCGTGCAGCTGGGGCAGCTTATGGCGGAGAAAGTGTAGTCTCTCAGTTCCGCCGCCGCCTCCGGACCCAGGCGCCGCAGTATGGCCTGCCACATCTCCTCGTAGGTGAGCTGGCGGGAGGAGGAGGTCCCTCCCGAAGGGGCCTGCGTACGGGAGACCAGCAGCGTCTTGCAGTTGTCGGGGATATTATCGTCGAAGATATCCACGCAGGCCACGGCCAGGCTCTGGTCCTGGTCGGCCGGGGCATAGGCCGTGAAGGAGTATTCCGCGGTCTGACCGGGCAGCAGCGTCTCTATCTGCCTGGGCGAATCCCCGGCCTGCACGCCGCCCAGCGAGAAGCGCAGCGAGATATTGCTCTCGCCGGTACCGCCGCCGTTATAGACGGCCGCCTTGAAGGAGATGGGTTTCTCCCAGTCCGGGACCGCGGTGGTCATGGCGACGTTCTTCACCATGACGTTGCGGGACTGGGAGGAGGATTCGGAGCGCATGGAGAAGTTGTAAGTGAGGCTTTCGGAGATCCTGCCGCCCGCGGCGTCGAGCCCCTCCACTTTCCAGTAATAGAGCTGTCCCCCCACCAGTTGTTCGCGCGGCTCGGTGGGCGCGACCGGGTAGGAATAGAACGACTCCCCGGCATTGGTGCCCGTATGCACCGGGATGTTCATGCCGGGATTGTCCGCCACCGTCACGCGGTAGCGCGCGGCGCCGCTGGAGCTCCAGCGGAAGGTCAGCGGGCTGTCGGAGAGGTCGCGCGAGCCCGAGGGAGGATAGATGAGAGTGATGTTGGGCGACGCGACGGTGAATTCGGACGGGGAGGATTCCAGCGTCGCGGCGCCGAGGACGGCCTTGCCGGCGAAGTAATATTTGCCCGGGACCGTGTAGAAGCGCGAGATCTGGAGACCCGAGAGCTGGGTCTGGGCCAGCCCGGGAGTGCCGGGGGCGGCGTTGCCCTCGTGCTTGAAGAGTATCGAGCCGGCCGCGTCCTTGATA
Source organism: Elusimicrobiota bacterium (assembly GCA_019135865.1). Lineage (GTDB taxonomy): Bacteria > Elusimicrobiota > Elusimicrobia > Elusimicrobiales > UBA9959 > UBA2231. Next base: position 36,272 of record JAGVVD010000055.1, on the reverse strand, counting down.
TAGAAGGTGAAAACCACCTGGGCCGGGCTCTCGTCGGTGTCGTTGCGCACCCGCTGATGCAGGGTTATCGACTCGGTATTGGAGAAAGTGGCGCGCAACGCGCCGGCATTGTCGCGCACCGAGACCGTCATGTCGGACAGGGCCGCCGCGGCGGGGCCCGCCCAGAAAAGGATAGTCGCCAGTATCTTCATTGACCGCATTTTATCTCCTCCGTCTCTCTCACCGTAGTACCGCCAGTTTCATCACTTTCGTGCGCGTCCCGCCCGAAACGGCGTCCTGCACTTTCAGGGAACAGAAATAGACGCCGGGGGCCAGCCTTTCCCCGGAGAAATCCCACTTATGCTCGTGCTCCCCGCCGTTGACGGTCCAGGGGTCGGCGTCGGTTATCCGTTTCACCAGCCGGCCGTCCAGCGTGAAGACCGAGACCTGGCGCCGCACGGAGGCCGCGTCCGTAAGGAAACGGAAAGTGACGCCGGCGCGCGCCGGATTGGGATAGAGATAAGCGGACCCCGCGCGCAGGAGTTCGGCCAGCGGGGTGAAGAAAAGCTCCATACCGGGCGTCAGCGTCACCCGGTAGTCGGAGGACCCGCCGCCGCTCCCGAAGCGCAGCGTATAAGTGCCGGGCAGCAGTCCCGAAAAGCGGTATCCTCCGGAGGGGTCGGGTGCGGCGGAGGCGACCGGCCTGCCCAGCTGCAGCAGGGTGACGAGGGCGCCTCCGGCCGAGGAGGGTCGCAGGGCGGAGGTGCGCAGGCCGGCCGGTATGACCCCGGAGACGCTGGACAGCAGGAACTCGGTGGCGAGCACGAAATCGGCGTCCGCGTAGCCCATCGGTATGCCGTCCTTGGAGACGGCGCTGACTATGTCGTCGCTCACCCAGGTCGCCTGCACCCTGTATATGCCGTCGTCCACGTCGTCGAGCGTGAAACTGCCGCTGCCGTCGTCCACAGTATAGGCCGTCGACACGGTCTCGCCCGAGGAGGAGACGGCCTCCAGCAGCACCCCCGTGACGCCGGCCCCCGAGGGCAGCCGCACATGTCCGGCTATGCGGCGGTCCAGTTCGTCACCCGAGACGCCCTGTCCCTCGGCCGAGACCGGCGACCAGAGTCCCGCGTCGTCGCGCGCCCAGACCCTGAAATAGTAGGTGGTGTTCGACCGGAGATCGGCGACCAGGCAGGAGACGGTGGTACCCGGCTCCAGGGCCGCGGTCGAGATCTGCACCTGCGCGGCTGTCGTACTGGGCGAAAAGCCGGTCCAGCTCGCGTAATGCACCGCGAAGCCGCCCTGCGGCAGATAGCCGGCGGAGCCGTCGTCGCCGGCGAAGACCCAGCTGACCTCCATGCGGCCCGGCAGCGTGCCGCTGGCGCCCTGAACGGAATAGGGGGCCGCCGGCGCGGTCGGGTCGTGATAAGTGAAAGTAGCACCTTCGACGCTGAAGCCGGTGGAATTGGGCGGATAGGCCAGGTCATAGGCGGAGGCCGTCACGTAATAGGTCAGCTCGTGCAGCAGTTCCCCGCGCAGCCTGGCGTCGGGAGAGAAGGTCCAGGAGGCTCCCCCGGCGGCGGCGCTGGAGACGAAAGCGGAGGTCCAGGACCGGGTGAAAGGGTTCCACCAGCGCCCGTCGGCCGCGCGGCGCACGGCTATCTCGACGCGGTCCAGGCCGGCCCCGCCCGCCGGCTCGGCGGCCGTGCCGGAGATCTCGTCGAAGTAATAGACCTGGCTGTCGGGGAGCGGAGTGGAGACGTATACGGCCGGCGCGTCCGTGTCCAGCGTGAAGGTGAAGGTGGAATAGCCCGCCGACCAGCGGGCCAGGTCGTCCATGGCCCTGACGACCGCGGTATAGGAGGACGGGCTGACCAGCGGCAGCGTCGAGACGTCCAGCGACCAGGAACCCAGCCCGGCCGGCGAAAGCCAGGCGTGAACGGCGGAGGAGAAGGCCGCGTCCCCGTTCCAGTAAAGGCCCGAGCTCTCCTCTCTGAGCGCCACCTCGACGGCCGCGACCTCGGAAACTCCGTCGCTCGGGACGGCGGTGCCCGTTATGGCCGCCGCCGAAGAGGTGAAAAGGGCCGAAGGCCAGGTGACGCCGGCGGAAGGTCCTATAGTGTTCTTGAGCACCCGGAAGGCGTCGGTGACCTGCGCGTAATTCCCCGCCGCGTCGTAGGCCCGCACGCTTATGTAGCTGGTGACCGCGTCCTGCAGCGCGGCGAAATTGAGTCCCCAGTTACCCGACCAGGCCGCCGAGGAGACGAAAGCGTCTATCGTCGTCCAGCCTATCATGTTCGCGTTGCCGGTCCCCTGGCTGCCGCTGGCGCTGTACTGCACCAGGGAAAGGCCCGAAAGCGGGTCCGTGAAGGGCAGGACGAAGACGGCGCCGGGATCGGCGTCGAGCCAGCCGGCCGGCGCGCCGGAAGGGGCGCCGGCCGCCGGGGGCGTGAGGTCGCGGCGCACGTAGAAGGGGGCGGTGGAATAGGCGACATGGCCCTCCATGTCGTAGACCCGCACCGAGATATACGCCGTAGTGTTCTCCGGTATGGCCGAAAATACCGCGTCCGGCAGCGTCCAGGGCGTGAAATACTCGTTCTCCCCGGCGAAAGAAGCGGCCGCGGTCCAGGGAGCGATCTCCTGGCTGTTCATGTCCGGCCCCGTGGTCGCCTTCACGTCGAAACCCGCCAGGCCGGAGACCAGGTCGGCGAAATAGACCTGGTAGACCCCGCCCGAGGACCCGCGCCAGGTAGCGTCCCCGGACTGATCGTCGTAGATCAGCGGGGGCGAGACGTCGGAGCCCGCGCCGGTGGTCACGGAGCCCAGGTCCAGCCAGGAACTCACCCGGCCGTAGAGGTCGCGCGAGCGTACGCGGAAATAATACTGCGTGGAGGGGTCCAGCGGGGTCACCGCGGCCGAAAGGCCGGCGGCCCAGTCGCGCGGGTTGCCGGCGTCCATACCGGTGAAGTCCGCCGCCGTAGAGGCCTGCACATAATACTCGGTATGACCGGGGTTGCCGTTATAGGCCCATTGCGCCGAAACCGAGTTGAACTCGTCCCCCAGCAGCGTAAGCGGCGCCGCGTGCGGCGCGGGAGCGGCCGAAAAGGTCAGCGTGGACGGGAAGGTCATGAACTCCGAATAGCGGCCGTAGCCGTTGACGGCCGCGACCTTGAAATAATGGGTGGTATTAGGGGTAAGCGAATAGGGATAGGAGTAGTCCGCGGCCGCGCGCGTGGAGTAATTGATGGTCGCGAAGTTATCCGTGGAGACCTGCGTCTCGTAAACGGTCCACCAGGGATTCTCCTCGGGGGACCAGGAGAGCGCGGCGCGGGTCGAGTATACGGCGTCGTAGTTCGGGTAGGCCGGCGGCACGGCCAGCGTGACGGTCGTTCCGATAGCGGTGAAAGCCGAATCCGTGAGACCGAAGCCCAGCGCCCTGATGCGCATGTAATAGGTCGAATCCGGGCCGAGGTCCGGCAGTTCGAAGGATGCGCCGGCGCCGGGCCACGCGGCAGTGGCCGCGACGAGGTCCAGGCTGTAGCCGGAATCGCGGGCGGCCTCTATGAAATAGAGGATGCCGGCCGAATTCCCGGCGTTGTCCCAGGATATCGCGACGCTGGAGGGATACACCGCCGCCACGGAGACCGCCGACGGCGGGACCGGGTCCGTGGCGGAACTGACGGGGACGGTGTATTCCGTATCGGGCTCGGCCGCGTTCTTGACCTTGAAATAATAGGTGGTGCCGGGATCGAGAGCGCTGAAGGAGACACCTTCCGTCCCCGCGACATAAGACGCGGAGGAGTGCCAGACCGCGAACGACGGGTCGGCGGAGATGGCGACCCACGGGGAATCCGTCGGCGAGGCCAGGTCCCAGGCCACGTCGAGCTGATCAGAATACGCAGTCACGAAGCGGGGGTTGGAGGGCATGGCGGCGCTGAGCGGTCCCCCGGAGAGGGATACCGCGGCCGCCGTCAGGATGAAATACCTCGCCGCTGCTTTTATATGGCCCCCGCAAAACGCATAAAAGGAACGTCCCGGTCTTCCAGGACGCTCACGATTGATATTATAATGAATCATTAGGACGCCCGGCAATCGACGGCCGGATACATCCCCTGTGATATTGGATACACCGGAGGCGGACATGGACGCGAATATGAGAGCGATGAACGGGATAAAACTGGAGAAGGCGGCGGCCGCCCTCTCGGCCAACGGGTTCGGGGCCAGGGTATTCGGCACCGGGGAGGAAGCCGCGGCCTACGCCGCCGCCCTGCCCGGGGTTTCCGCCGGCATGGGAGGCAGCATGACCGCCCGCGACCTGGGGCTGGCTGAAAAACTGCGCGCGGCGGGCAAAGAGATCGTGACGCACGCCCCCGGCATGACGCCGGAGGAACGCCGGGCCGTCTGGCTGCGGGCCCAGGCCTCCGATCTCTATTTCGCCTCCCCCCAGGCCGTGACCATGGACGGCAAGCTGATCTTCCTGGACGCCTACGGCAACCGGGGAGCGGCCGTCATCTACGGCCCGAAGAAGATCGTCCTTACCGCCGGCGTCAACAAGCTCTCCGCCGACGAGGCCGCGGGCCTGCGCCGCGCGCGGGACATCGCGGCGGTGGCCAACAATATCCGTCTCAAGAAGGACAACCCCTGCGTGAAGACCGGGCGCTGCGTCGACTGCGCCTCCCCCTCGCGCATCTGCAACGCGGTGACTCTGCTCTGGAAGCGCCCGCTGGCCAGCGATATCGAGGTCCTGCTCGTCAACGAAGACCTGGGGTATTGACGCCCGCAGTCGCCACCGCTTTATCGAACAACTATCGGGGTCCTGTCGGCGGTTCGCTCCGAAAAAACAGCGTCGCGCACACCGTGCGCGCGCTTCCGGCCCTCGCCGCTCGCGCTTACGCAAGCTCGCGGCTCCGGACGGTTTTTCTCCGCGAATCCGCCGCCACCCCCATTGTCTCCAGATGAAAGCGGAGGCGATACCGCTCCGGCCCGGAAATGAAAAAACCCCGGCGGGTGCCGGGGCTTTTTCATTCTTGCGGCTCAGGCGCTCAGGGCTGCGTCTTGCGGACCAGTTCCTGCGCGTCCCAGCGCAGGTCCCGCGTCTTCCACTGTATGTCGCGGCAGGCGCGGGTCAGGTCCGAGGCGTTCCACTGCGCGTCGTAACCGATGACCTTGGGGTCGATGCGCCGCACGGTCGACTCCAGGCTCTGCGCGGCGTTGAGCACGTCGAACTGGAAGCGGTTGTCCAGGTCGCGGGCGTCCCACTCGATATCACGGGCGAGCCGGTTGAGACCGTCGTCCTTTACGGCCCGGTTCAGCAGGTCCCTGATATCGGAAGCCAGCCTCTGCAGGTCGTTGCGGCGGCGGTCCATATCGTACTTCATGCGGCGCAGGTCGTTCGAGAAGAAGGCCGCGGAAGAGCCCTGCTCGATACGCCTCGCCTCGGACTCCAGGCGGTTGATATCGTTGCGCAGCCAGGTCGTGTCGTTATCGATGCGGGAGAGCTCGTTGCGGAACTGCTGGAACCTGTAGAGAAGGTCCTGCGGGACCTGGACCGGCTGCCCCACGGCCACCGGGGCCGGGACCGCGGGAACGACGGCTTCGGCCGCGGGAATGGCGAAAGCGGCGCCTCTCAGGTTTTCTATCGTCGGATTATCGGCCGCGCCGGCCGTGACCGCCGCCAGCAACGGTACTGCGAAGAGAACTTTTCTCATCAATGACCCTCCTGCGGATTTTTTACCCTTAAGTAAATTATAGCGGCCCGGGAACTCCGCCGTAAGCGGCGAAGGTCCCGGGCCGTAGTGGGTCGAAGGACCCATACAAGCCACGCATAGCCCGCATAGCGGGCTTGCGCGGCCCCACCTCGGCGTTTTTCGCTGAAAAAACGCCTCCGGTCTTGCGGCCCGCACGCGGCCTCCGCCGGAGGCCGCTCCAAAGGGCGGTCCTCACCTACTGACGGAGGACAAGCAGGGTTATCGGCGGCACCGAGATATGGTCCTTGTGCTCCGGCGGGTCGGCGACGAGTCCCGCCCCGTCGAAGACCAGCGCGTGCCGGCCGGGAGGGAGTTTTATCCTGGCCGGTTTCCGCGAGGGATTTATCAGCACGGTGATCTTCTTCCAGCCGTCCCCGGCGGCCTCCCCGTCGAGGGTATAGGCGATGGCCGGCGGCGGGGCCTTGGCTCCCTGTTCCTCGAAGAAGCGGAGGTTCTCGCGCACTTCCGCCGCCGTGCGCAGCCGGAAAGCGGGGTGCGCCTTGCGCATCGCTATCAGGTCGCGGTAGAACCGGAAGACGCCGTGGTTCTTCTTCTTGGCCGTCCAGTCCAGCCCGTTGATGTCGTCGGGGAGGTTGTAGGAATTATGCTCGCCCTTTTTGGTGCGCAGGAACTCCTCCCCGGCGTGCAGGAAGGGGATCCCCTGCGAGGTGAAGACCACGGCCTGCGCCAGTTTGTCCATGCGGACCTTCTCGTCGGCGGAAGCGTCCTTCGCCGACAGGTCGATGCGGTCCCAGAGCGTGTGATTATCGTGGCAGCTGACATAATTGAGCGTCTCCAGCGGCCCGTCGGCGAAATCGTCTATCGAACCCTTTATGCCGCGCATGACCTTGTCGCGGTAATTGCCGGCCTGCACATAGCCCAGGTCCGTCACCTCGAAGACGCTGCCCTTTAGCGCGTCCCGCAGGTCGTCGTTGAAGACCGCGTAGCCCTTGCCGCGCTGACTGCCCTTCTTCACGCCGTCGACGGGACTGTCCCCCGCCTTCCAGGGTTCGCCGTAGACGAGTATCGACGGTTTCAGCTTCTTCAGCTCGGCGGCTATCAGCTCCGCGGTCTCCAGGTCGATGAGCCCCATCAGGTCGAAACGGAAGCCGTCCACGCCGTATTCGGTGACCCAGCGCTTCAGGCTGTCGAGGATGAAGCGGCGGCCCATCGGCGACTCGCTGCGGAACTCGTTGCCGCAGCCCGAGCCGTTGTAGAAGGTCCCGTCGTCCTTCATCCGGTAGAAATAATTACCGGCGAGACCGGCGAAATTGAACTTCTTCCCCCCGGTCTCGGCCGTGTGGTTATAGACCACGTCCATGATCACCTTCATCCCCCTGGCGTGGACGGCGTCTATCATCGCCTTCGCCTCGCGGCGGCGGGAATCGTCGTCGGTGCGGCCGGCGTACCAGCCCTCGGGCGAATTGAAGTTGACTGGCATATAGCCCCAGTCGTAGCGGGGGTCCGCCTCGTCGTTCTCGAAATCCTGGAAGGGCAGGATATGCACGGCGTTGACGCCGAGCTCCTCCAGGTGGTCGAGCGCCGTCCTCAGGTCGGGATACGAGGGATGGCGCGTCCCTCCCTCGGCGAACCCGAGGTACTTGCCTTTCGCCTTCACGCCGGAGAATTCGTCTATGGTCAGGTCGCGGATATGCACTTCATAAAGGACCGTGTCCTCCAGCGGGAAGGAAGGGCCTTCCGTGGGCGGGGGCAGCGGGCCGTGGAGCAGCGCGCGGCCGTCGTGGGCGGTGACGCTGCCGGCGTAGGGATCGAGCACCTCGGCGTAACCGCCGTCGCGGCTGACCCCGTACTTATAGTACCTGCCGGTGAGGTCCTCGTCGGAACGGGCTTCCCAGAGGCCTCCCCCCCTGTGCGCCATGCGTATCTCGGCCTGATGGCCCCCTTTCGGTCCGCGGTAGATCAGGGCCGTCACCGATTCGGCTCCCGGAGCGAAGGCCGCGAAACGGGAACCTTTCGGGGAAGTTTGCGCCCCCAGGAAACCCTCGTGGCGGAAAGGGGGCGCGTCGAGGGCGGCGCCCGGGTCCACGGGCCGCGAGCCGATCTTTCCCGCCAGCGTGAAAGTCCCCATCACCCTGGCTTCGGCCGGCACGGCGAACCCGGGCCCGAAGTCCAGCCTGGCCGACGGGGAATAGCGGGAGGGCAGGTGAACTGCCGCCGGGCGGTACTTCGTCCCGGCCCCCGCCAGAACGAACTCCTGGGCGCGCACGAAAGCCTCGTCCACCGGGGTATTGAAAGCCGCCGTCACGGAGGAGTCGCCGGTGAAGCGCGCGTGGACGAAAGCGGTGGTGAACGCCGGGAGTTCGTCGAAGACCTCCGGGACGCCCTGGCGGATGAACATGTCTGGTTCCTCGCCGGCGATGACGAAACGGTCGGGGGAGTCCTTGTCCTCCCACTCGCGCAGGCGCGGCAGCAGGCCGGTCTTTTTCCCGGCCAGGCCGGAGGAGGCCAGGTCCAGTTCGAAGACCAGGCCGAAAGAGTCGCGGCCGGAAGGCTCGACGGAGAAACCCGGCTTATTATCCTGCGCGTCCCAGACCCAGAGCTGCCAGCCGTCGTAGTCGCCGGAGAGGCGCGAATAGTGCACCGATGTCTTTTCAAATGCGTGAACGTTGAAAGCCATAGTGATAACCCCCGCCAGGAAGAAGCCCGCTCTTTTGTTCATGGCGAAATTGTAAAATATATACGTATGAGCCTGAAAGCCCTCTGCTCCGCCGTTCTGGTCCTGTTCCCGGCCCCGCTGGCCGCCCAGGTCCGCGGGAACCCCCTCGAGCCCCCCGCCACCTCGCATTACGCGGCGCTTCTCGCTTCCCCCGGGCATATACGCGGGATACACCTCACCTCCTGGGGCGCGGGCTCGAAGAAACTGCGCGGACAGACGATCGCCAGGATCCGCGGCTCCGTCATAAACGCCGTCGCCGTGGCCGTGAAGGAGACCGACGGCAAGGTCTATATACCCGGCGTGCCGCTGGCGCACAAGTACGGCACCTATACGCCGGCCATCCCCAGGCCGGAGGAGATGCTCGCCGATTTCCGGGAAGCGGGGATCTATACCATAGCCCGCGTAGTGGCTTTCCATGACCGCCTGCTGCCCGCGTCGCGTCCGGACCTGGCCGTGAAGACGCCGTCGGGCGCTCCCTGGCGGGCCGGCAACGGCGCCACCTGGGTGGACCCCTATAACAGGGAAGTGCGCGACTATGTCGTCGGCGTGGCCCTCCGCGCGGCGGAGCTGGGCTTCGACGAGATACAGTTCGACTATATCCGCTATCCGACCGAAGGGGACACCTCGCTCTGCCGCTATTCCAGACCCCACAGCCCGGCCTCGGCCGTGGCCAATCTCGCGGACTTCCTCTCCTACGCCCGGAAGAAGCTCCCGAAAAAAGTGAAACTCTCGGCCGCCATCTTCGGCCTGACCACCTCCTCCAAAGGCGATATGGGGATAGGCCAGAGCATACATTCGCTGGCCGAAAGCGCGGACTACATTTACCCGATGATGTACCCGTCGCATTATAATCCGGGCGAATACAGGATCAGGAATCCGGACGCCGAGCCTTTCAAGGTCATAGACAGGGGCCTGCGCGACGCCAGGGAACGACTGGGATTCGATTTCGACAAGGTCAGGCCTTACCTGCAGGATTTCTCGCTGCGCCACGATTACGGACCCGCCGAAGTGCGCGCCCAGCTGATCGCCGCCAGGCGCAATTATGTCGGCAGCTGGATACTCTGGAACCCCTCCAACCGCTACACCTGGTCCGCCCTGACCCCGCTCGTATACCGCGCTTTCGTGGACCCCGGGTATGAACACGGGGACCCGGCCGAGGAGAAGAGGCGCGCCAGGTAAGTCACGCCTCGGCAAAAAGAGCCCCGCCGGGTACCGCCGGCGGGGCTCTTTCTTTACCGGGTCCGCGGGCTATTTCTTCTGTTCCGCGACCATCGCCAGGAACTGCTTCTCCACTCCGAACACCTGGGAGACCAGGTGCCCGACCTCGGTCAGGCCCGGCGAGCCGCCGGTCCTCAGGCCCAGGGCTTTGGCGAAGCCCTTGCGCTCCGCCAGCAACGGCAGCGGCTCGTTGGAATGGTAGCCGTAATCGTCCCTGTGCTCCATCCCGTGGTCGGCGGTTATGACCAGCAGGTCCCCTTTCTCGAGGCGCTTCTCCAGCAGCGGCAGGGTCCGGTCGAACTCCTCCACGCATCTGACCGCACCGGCGATGTCTCGGGTGTGGCCGTAGACGCTGTCGGTATCGACGAGGTTGGCGAATATGAAGGTCCCCTTCGGACGGTAAACCGCCTTCGCCGCGTCGAGGGCGTTGACCGTTCCCTGCACCGAGTAGAGGTTGGTGTCCTTTTTCTTCGGGTGGACGAAGCGCAGTCCGAGCCGCGGGTCCAGGAAGGCCGAGCGGTTGAGCTTTATCTTCTCATTGTAACTGACGTTCACCAGATCGCTGGTCTTGCCCACGGCGCAGGTCCAGACGTCGTTCTCCTGCAGCAGTTCCACCAGCGTCTTCCGGCCTATGGGCAGCACGGCGTCGTGGCGGTTGGAGGTGCGGACGATCTCGCCGCCGGCGCCGCGCACGTAGCTGCGCGCTATGGCGCGCGTGATCGGTATGCCCATCTCCATCGCCAGCGCGAAGGCCGTGTCGGCTATCTTGTGCTGCTCGGCGACGGGAATGACCTTCTCGTTCATCGCCAGCTGTATCAGCGGGTCGCATTTACTGGCGTAGGCGATGGGGCTGCCCGTGCGCTCGTGCTCGTCGGCGTTGAGCTCTATGGCCTCCATGCCGCCGGCCATTTTATTGTAGAAGGTCTTGCGGCCGATGCGGCGTTCGAGTTCCGCCAGGTAATCCGCCGCGAAACCGTTCTCGAAAAGGTCGTAGGTGCGGTCGTCGAGGACGCCCATCATCTCGCGATGGCCGACCAGGCTGTCGGCCGTGGCCGAGACCTGGGTCACGCGCGCCGCGTAGGCGCCGGCGCCGCGGCGGCCGCCCAGCCGGGAACGCAGCCGCTCCGGCATTATGCCGGCCAGGCCCAGCCGGACCAGGTTGGGGAATTTCGGTTTGCCTTTGTAATTATCCAGGAGATATTCGAGCGTGGACAGCCCGACCGCGTCGAGCACCACCACCAGGGCCACAGGGGATCTCTTTGCCATGTCTTCCTCCGGCGAAGTCGCTTCTCAGGTATAAAATTATAATATATATCCCGGAGGAACGATGAAACTGAATGCCGCCGCTCTCGCCATCCTGCTCCCCGCTTCCGCGCTGGCCGCGGACCCCGTGCGCCACGACCTGAGGCTGGAGCTCTCCCCGGTAACCGGGACGTTCCGCGCCGAGGACACCGTAAAGCTCCCAGCCCCGGCCGGGCATTTCGAGTTCTCGCTGCACGCGGGGCTCGCCCCCGTCTCGCCCGACGGCTACGCCCTGGAAAAGGTCCCGGGCGGCGGAGGGCCCGGCGGTTCCGCTATCAACGGCGAAGCGGGAGGCGCCCCGCTGGAACGCTTCCGCCTGTCCCTCCCCCCCGGTACGAACTCTTTCCGCCTCGCCTACGGGGGCGGGATCTCGCACGGCCTGCGCGAACAGGCGCAGGAATACGCGCGCTCCTTCTCGGAGACGGCGGGAGTAATATCCTCCTCCGGCTGCTATCTCTCCGGCGCTTCGGGGTTCTATCCCCGCTCCGCGGAGGAGACCGTCTCCTATTCGCTGCGCGTCTCCCTGCCTCCCGGCTGGTCGTCGGTCTCCGGCGGGGCCAGGACCTCGCATATGCCCGGAGGCTCCCGCTCCGTTTCCGTCTGGACCGAGGAGAACCCGCAGGACGATATCACCCTGGTCTGCGGCCGCTTCACCGAATACGCCATGAAAAAGGACGGCGTGACCTGGCAGGCCTTCCTGCGGGAGCCGGACCCCGGCCTGGCGCGCAAGTACCTGGAGACCGCCGCTTCGTATTCCGCCATGTATTCGGAGATGATAGGGCCCTATCCCTACGCCAAGTTCGCGCTCGTCGAGAATTTCTGGGAGACCGGCTACGGCATGCCGTCCTTCACCCTCCTCGGCCCGAAAGTGATACGGCTGCCTTTCATTCTCAATTCCTCCTACCCGCACGAGGTGCTGCACAACTGGTGGGGCAACGGGGTCTTCGTGGATTACGGCAGGGGCAACTGGTGCGAGGGCCTGACCGCCTACCTCGCGGACCACCTGATAGCGGAACGCAACGGCCGCGGGACCGAATACCGGCGGACGGCCCTGCAGAAATACGCCGACTACGTCAGGGACGGGAAGGATTTCCCCCTGACGGAATTCCGCTCCCGCCACTCCTCGGCCTCGGAGGCCGTCGGCTACGGCAAGGCGATGATGATGTACCACATGCTCCGGCTGAAACTGGGCGACGCGGCCTTCCTCGCCGGCCTGCGCGGGTTCTACTCGGCGAACAAGTTCGGGACCGCCGCCTTCGGCGACCTGCGCGCGGCCTTCGAAAGAGCTTCCGCCTCGGACCTGGGGCGCTTCTTCGCGCAGTGGACGGAACGGGCCGGGGCGCCGGAGATAGGCCTGGAGAGCGTCTCGGCCCGACGCAAGGGAAAGACCTGGAGCCTGCGGCTGCGGCTGGTCCAGTCCGGCCCCGGCGAGGTTTACGAGCTCGATCTCCCGCTGCGCGTGACGCTGAAGGGCGGTGAAGCGGCGCTGGAGACAGTGCGTCTGGATTCCGCCGCCGCGGTCTTCTCCTTCGACTATCCCGCGGAGCCTTTGGCCGTCGAGATAGATCCGGAGTTCGACGTTTTCCGCAAGGTCTCCCCCGAGGAGACCCCGGCGTCCCTCTCCCGCGTCCTCGGAGCCTCCTCCCCCGTCATACTCGTTCCCGCCGGAGGCGGTGACTGGGCGCCCCTGACCGCGGCCTGGGACAAGGACCCTTCCAACAGGCCCGTGATCATGGAGCTGCCTTCGGGACCTCTCCCGGCCGCCCCCGCCTGGTTCCTGGCCTCCTCCCCCGGCGAAAGAACGGCCCGGAACTTCTTTTCCGGCCTGAAGGACCAGGGGGTGGAGCGGGCGCGGGACCGCATCCGCATCGGAGGCGATGAATTCCCGCTGGAGGGGCACACCTTCGTACTGACGCGCCCCGGAGAACCGCCGTCCGCGCTGATACTTTCGCGCGCGGCCGCGGGGCTCGACCGCCTGGCCGCCAAACTGCCGCATTACGGCAAATACTCCTGGCTGGTCTTCGACGGGGAAATGAACGCCGTCAAGACGGGGACCTGGCGGCCGGCCGGCTCCCCGCTGGTCAAAGCGCTGAAGAAAGGGGCCGGCCCCGCGCTCCTCCCGTCCTCGCGCGCCCCCCTGGGCGAACCCGCCCCGCTGTTCAGCCCGGCGGCTCTCAAAACGTCCGTCGACGAGATAGCCTCGTTCGAAGGCGGGCGCGGCCCCGGCTCCGCGGGACTGCGGGATACGGCGGCCCTGCTCGAAAGGGAGTTCAAAAAAGCCGGCCTCGCGCCTTTCGAAGGCTCTTTCCGCCGCCCGGCGGAAAATAAAGGACGGGCGCTGGTCAATATAGCCGGTGTTGTTCCCGGCTCGGCCCGCCCGGGAGAACTGGTCGTCCTCTCCGCGCATTACGACCATCTCGCGCCCGCCGACGGCCGGAGCTTCCCGGGCGCCAACGACAATGCCTCGGGACTAGCCGTCATGCTGGAGCTGGCCCGCCATTACGCGGCCAACCCTCCCGAGCGCAGCCTGCTCTTCATCGCTTTCGACGGGGAGGAAGAGGGACGCCTGGGCTCGAAGGCTTTCGTGAAAGACCTCGGAGCGGAGCGGCTGGCGAAGTTCAACGCCGCCGTCAACCTCGACACCGTCGGCAAGAGCGGAAAAGAAGGCCCGCTGGCCCTGGGAACCGCCTCGTCCGACAAATGGCCGCATATACTGCGCGGCTGCTCTTTCGTCACCGGCCTGCCCCACCGCGTCGTCAAGGAGGAACTGGATTCCAGCGACCAGGTCTCTTTCATCGAAGCGGGCGTGCCGGCGATACAGCTCTTCTCCGGGGCCGACCCCGATTATCACAAGCCGACGGACACGCCGGAGAAGCTCGACTACATGGGGATGGCCCGCGCCGCGGAGTTCGTCCGCGAGACGGTCGACTACCTGGCGGGCACGGCGCCTTTCATAACCCGTCCGTCGGGAACCGGGGAACCCGCGGCCTCCCCGGCCCCCGGCTCCCGCAGGGTTTCCACCGGGCTGGTGCCCGACTTCGCCTGGCAGGGGGAGGGAGTGCGCGCCGCCGATATAACCCCCGGTTCGCCGCTGGCCGCGGCGGGAGTAAAGCCCGGCGAGACGGTCAAAGCCGTGGACGGAAAGGCCGTCAAAGGCCTGCGCGACTATTCCGCGGCCATTTCCGCCTTCAGTCCCGGCGACATGGCCTCCATCACGATAGAGGGGGACGCCGGCTCCCGCGAAGTAAAAATAAAGTTCTCGGAGAGGTGAACATGAAGGTACTTGTGCTGGCGGTTCTTCTGGCCGTCCCCGCTTCGGCGGAGCCGGAGAACCTGGGCGTCTTCGCCCCCTCCCGCATGGAGGCGGTGCTGGGGCAGGACGGCGTAACTCCGATACCGGTGCGGACTCCCGACGGGCGGAAGTTCCTCTTCTGGACCTTCGGCGACACCATACTGGGCGACTGGAAAGGCCCGGTGGTCACGACGGCCACGGTCAACTTCTCCGACGCGGCCGATATGAAGGCCATGCCGCCAAATACCGCCGCCTGGACCTTCGTCCCGTCTTCCGCCGCGCCCCTGGCCGCGCTCAGGTTCAACTTCTTCATGAAGGACGGCAAGGTCTCCCAGCCCGTCCCCTACCTCGACGGCGAGAACCCTTTCGTGAAGCGCCTCTGGGCCGCCGGAGGCGCGCAGGTCAAAAAAGATCTCTATATCTATTTCATGGACATAGACCTGGAGCGCGAAAAAGGGCCGATGGCGTTCCGGCCGCTGGGGACCGGCCTGGCCAAAGCGCGAATAGACAGGGATTTTCCCCCGACCGATATCGTTTTCGAACGGGTAAAAGGCTTCAACCTGCCCGGCTTCATCGCCGGGGACGGCGTCGTCGAACGGAAAGGATATCTCTACCTCGCCTCCCGGGCGGCCCGGGCCGGCGACGGGAACTTCGACGCCCTCTGCTTCCTGCGGGTCAAAAAGAGCCGCGTGGAGGACGCCTCGGCCTACCAGCGCCTGCTGCCGTCGGGGAAATGGGGCCGGGGCGAGCCCGCCCTTTTCTTCGACGATATGGGAGGGGAAGTCTCCCTGACCTGGGATCCCGCCCGCAAAGAATACACCGTCTTCTACATGAGCTCGCGCGAACAGTCGGTCAAGATGATGACCTTCACGGATTTCGAGCGTCTCCCGCGCGGCGCGGCGGCAAAGACCGTCTACTCCCCCCCGGCCAAGCCGGGCCAGCTCTTCTACTCCGCCAAGGAGATATGGCGGGACGAAAAAAGGGTCCATGTCATCTACATGGACCCTTCAGTCTACCAGCCCGTGCTGGTCTCTTTCAACAGGGACTGGCTCTACCCCTAAGGCTTGTCCACCTTGCAGGTGTTTATGCCGAGCAGCTTATAGAGCCCGCACCAGCCGACCAGGCCCGTGAACAGGGCCGCGGCTCCCGCCGCGCCCACGATGGCGGTCACCAGGCCCTCGCCCGCCATACCGGCCAGCGCGAAGCCCAGCAGCGCCAGGCCCGCTATTATCCTGATGATCCTGTCCGCTCCCCCGACGTTCTTCGTTATCATTTTCCCTCCCCCGCCGCGTCGGTATCGATCACGGCTTTCAAAAGCATGGACTCCGGCTGGGCGCCGACGAGCCCGGTCTTCCCGTTAATGACTATCTTCGGCACGCCCTGCACCTCGTATTTCGCACCCAGGTCCCGGAACTCCTCCACCTCTATCATCTCGGCCGTCACCCTGGGCGAGGCGATGGCGAACTTATGGGCGAGCATTACGGCGGAAGGGCAATAGGGACAGCCCGGCGTCACGAACACCTTGATATTCACCTCGCCCTTGAGCCCTTCCAGGGCCGCCAGCGTCTCGGGCTGCAGGTCGGCCTTCCCGGCCGAGGCCGCCTGTATCGCCTCGATCAGCGAGACGAACTCGTAGCCGGCCGGCACGCCGAAGAAGCGCACACGTCTGCCCGAGGCCGGCGATTCTATGAACAGGGCGGGAGAGAGGGTCACGCCGTACTCGGCCGCCAGAGCCTCCTCGGTGACGCGGTTATGCACCTCCAGCGTCACCTTGTCCGAAAGCGCGGCGGTCTCGCGCAGCAGGTCCTCCGCCGGCCCGCAGGTCTGGCAGAGCAGGTTCTCCTTGAAAAGGACCAGCTTTACCGGGGCGTCGAGCCCGGCTAAAGTTTTTTTGAGTTCCTCGGCCGTAGCCGCGTCTATTATCATAGGGCACCTCCTCCGTTCCCCCTCCAGTTTAGATGCCTTAAAGGACGAAAAGTTTCAGGTCACAGGCAGTCCAGGACCCCCGTGAAATCGGGGCCCGGCTCGGCCTCGGCGCTTATCTTCTTGCCCGATCGGGATACAAAGCTGAGTTTCCAGGAGTGGAGCATCAGGCGGGGATACTTGCACTGGAGTTCCCTGTCGCCGTAGAGCGGGTCTCCGACCAGCGGATGGCCGATATAGTAGAAGTGGACGCGTATCTGGTGACGCCGGCCCGTCTTGAGGTCCACCTCCAGCAGGGTCGCGGTCTTGAGGCGGCCCATGACCTTGTAGCAGGTCAGCGAAGGCTTGCCGTCGAAACCGACCCCCATCCTGCCGGAACCGTATTCCTGCACCGGCTTGTCTATCTCCCCTTCGCAGTCCTCCACGCGGCCGTGCGCGGCGGCGAGGTAGAGCTTGGAGACCTCGCGCCGCTCGAACTGACCGCAGAGCCAGGCGTGAGCCTCGCGGCTGCGCGCGAAGACCGCCGCCCCGCTCACCTCGCGGTCCAGGCGGTGCACCGTGAAGACCTCGCCGTGCTCCTCGCGCAGCAGCTCCAGCAGGCCGCGGCTCTCGGCGAGCGTGCCCCGGGCCGGGATGGTGAGCATGCCCGCCGGCTTGGCGGCCACCAGGAAGTCGTCGTCTATATAGAGCAGCTCAGGCAGCGGCATCCGCGTTTTTCCCCGCATGCTCTTTCATATAGAAATGCCCCGCCAGGGCGGAGGTGACGCCGCCCAGGGCCAGGAACAGCATGGCCAGGAAGATGGCCACGGCCAGCCCGGAAGCGTCGGAGACCGCCCCGATTATCGTCGGAGAGACCGCGTCGCCGAAGGCGTGGAAGATGAAGATGGCCGCGGCGAAGGCCATAGAGCGTATCTTGAGCGGCGTCACCTCGACGATGGCGGCGTGGTAGGGCCCCGAGTGCATGAAGATGAGGGTCTCCGCCATGAAGATCATCGCTATGGCCGTGGCGAAATCGTCCGTGAGCACCGCCCAGAGGCCGAAGGGAATGCTGGCGAAGAAGGTCAGGTAGCCGACTATGAAGTAGCCGCGCGGCGTCCGCTTTTTGAGCCAGTCGGCCAGCAGACCGCCGGCGGAGTTGCCCAGGATGCCGGCGGAGACCGTGACCGCGCCGAAGACGAAGCCGGCCTTCGCGACGTTGAGGCCGTAGGTGCGCACGAAGTAGGTCGGCATCCAGGCCGCCAGTCCTCCCACGGAGAAGGTCGCTATCGCCATAGAGAAGGCGATCAGGAGATAGGTCTTGTTCCGCAGCAGTTCGCGGTAATCGGCCAGGCCGATCGCGCCGTTGTCCTTCTTCTGCGGGTTCTCCCGCAGGAACAGCGCGGCCGTCCCCAGCAGCGCGCCGGGCACGGCGACCATGAAGAAGGCGTTGCGCCAGCCGAAATGGTGCCCCAGCCAGCCGCCCAGCAGATAGCCTATCGCCGAGCCGACGGGTATGGCCAGCGAATAGAAGGCCATGACCCGGGCGCGCACGGAAGGCCCGAACCATTCGGCCAGGTAGGAAGGGGATACCGTGCCGTAGCCGGCCTCGCCCACGCCCACCAGCGAGCGGGAAAGTATCAGCTGCGGGTAGGACTTTATGAGCCCGGAGAAAAAGGTGGCCGCGCTCCAGAAGATGGCGCTGGCTCCTATGACCAGCGGCCTGCGGACCCGGTCGCCGAACCAGCCGGCGAAAGGCGCGAAAAGGGTATAGACTATCATGAACGAGGAGGCCAGGAAGCCCAGCTCCGTGTCGGTCAGCCGCAGGTCCTCCTTGATGAGCGGAAAAACGGCGTAGAGGATCTGCCTGTCGATATAATTGAACAGGCTGATGGAGAAGACCAGCAGCAGCACCCGGCGGGAGTAGGACTTGCTCTCCATAGTGAGGTAATAATACTAATTTTGTAATATGTTCATGTCGACCCACTTCCCACCGGAGGACAGATGAAAAAGACCAAGTCGCCCGCGAAAAAGACCCAGCTCGCCCATAACCCCAAGAACGGCTACGAGGGGATCTCCCCCGCCGAGCTTAAGCGCTGCGAGGAGATCAGCAAGGCGTACCTGGAATACATCTCCAGGTCGAAGACCGAGCGCGAGGCCCACGACGAGGCCGTGGCGCTGCTGCAGGGGGCCGGTTTCACCGACATGAGGATCAACGAAAAGTCCGGCGCCCGCCTCAAGCCCGGCGACAAGGTCTACCGCTCGGCCGAAGGCAAGACCCTGATGGCGATAGTGGTCGGCAAAAAGCCCCTTGAACAGGGCATGCACATAGTCGGCGGCCATACCGACTCCCCCCGCATCGACCTCAAGCAGAACCCGCTCTACGAGAACTCCGGGCTGGCGCTGCTCGACACCCATTACTACGGCGGCATCAAGAAGTACCAGTGGGTCACCATCCCGCTCGCCCTGCACGGCGTCTTCGTCAAGCCCGACGGCAAAAAGATAAAGGTGAACATCGGCGAGGACCCGGGCGACCCGGTGCTCTGCATCACCGACCTGCTGCCGCACCTGGCGGCCGACCAGTACAAGAAGACGATAGGCGAGGCCATCCCGGGCGAGGGTCTGGACGTGGTAGCCGGCTCCATCCCCTCCTCCGAGAAGGACCGGAAGGAGAAGGTCAAGCACAATATCCTCTCCCTGCTGAATAAAAAGTACGGCGTCACCGAGGCCGACTTCCTCTCGGCGGAGCTCGAGATAGTGCCCGCCGCCGCGCCGCGCGAAGCGGGCCTCGACCGCTCGATGATACTGGCCTACGGGCACGACGACCGCGTCTGCGCCTGGGCGGGCCTGAAGGCGCTGCTCGACCTCAAGGACGTCCCGGAATACACCTCCTGCGTGCTCCTCTGCGACAAGGAGGAGGTCGGCTCGATGGGCGCCACCGGCATGGCCTCGAACCTCTTCGAGAACGCCGCGTCGGAACTGCTCAACCTGACCTCGGACTCCTACAGCGAGCTGACGCTCAAGCGGATGCTCCACAACTCCTGGATGCTCTCGGCCGACGTGAACGCGCTGTTCGACCCGATGTTCCCCTCCGTCATGGAGAAGCGCAACTCCGCCCTCCTCAACCACGGCGTCTGCGTCACCAAGTACACCGGCGCCCGCGGCAAGTCGGGCTCCTCCGACGCCAGCGCCGAATTCATGGCCCATATCCGCCGCATCTTCGACCGCGGCGGCGTGGTCTGGCAGACCGGCGAGCTGGGCAAGGTGGACCAGGGCGGCGGCGGCACCATCGCCTACCTGATGGCCCGCTACGGCATGCAGGTCGTGGACTGCGGCGTCGGGCTGTTCTCGATGCACGCGCCGATGGAACTGGCCGGCAAGCTGGACATCTACATGGCCTACAAGGGCTACCTCGCCTTCCTCAAGGACGGCAGGAAATAGCCCGGTTATGACCATAGAAATAATAGTCACCGGCGGAACCTTCGACAAGGAGTACGACGAGCTGACCGGCAGGCTCTTCTTCAAGGAGACCCATATCCGGGAGATGCTCTCGCTGGGCCGCTCGCGTCTCAAAGTGCGCGTGAAGCCGCTGATGATGATAGACAGCCTGAAAATGACCGGCGAGCACCGCCGCCGCGTCCTGAAGGAATGCCTGGCCTCCCGTGAAAGCCACATCGTCGTCACCCACGGCACGGACACGATGCCGGAGACCGCGCGGGTGCTGGGGCCGAAGATAAAGAACAAGACCGTGATCCTGACCGGGGCCATGGTCCCCTACAAGTTCGGCTCTTCCGACGGGATGTTCAACCTGGGCTCCGCGCTTTCGCTCGCGCAGACCCTGCCGCCGGGCGTCTATATCGCGATGAACGGCCGCTACTTCAACTGGTACAATGTGCGCAAGAACAAGCGGCTCGGGGAGTTCGAAGAGGTCTCCTGACCGTTCCTCCCCCTCAAAGAGAAGCCCCGCGGCCTTACGGCGCGGGGCTTTTCTTTTCGCGGGACGGGGACCGGCTGGAAGTCAGAAACAGAAAAGGCACCTGGTCTTCTCCCATTCAGCTTCGCTGTCCTCCTTGACGCGGACATGCAGGCTGCCGGCGCCGTCTATCCAGACGCCCGCCGCCCCCTTCATCTTGTCCAGCATGGCGAAGGCTTTTTCCCTCCCCATGAGCGACAGCACGGCCGAAGGGATGAAGTTCTCGTCCTCGATCGACGGGTAGTAGACGACGAGGTTGGAGAAGTCCGGCAGCGGATAGCCGGTCTTGAGGTCGAGTATGTGGGAATAGAGCTTGCCCTCTATCTGGACGAAATGAGCCCGGCCCGAAGAGGCCAGGACGACCCCCTTGTCGAAACGGAACCGGCCCAGGACCTTGTCCTCGTCGAAAGGGTTAACGACGTCGTAGGACCAGTTCCGGGAGCCGTAGGTCATCATATTGCCGCCCAGCTGCAGCTCCACCGGCCAGGCTATCTCCCCGGCCCGCTCCTTGAGCATCCGGTGGGCGCGCACGAAGCAGTAGCCCCGCAGTATCCCGCCCAGGTTGACCTGCACGGGCGCGTCGAACCTGGCCATACGCCGTCTATGGTCTATCCTGATATGAGAGGAGCCTATGCCCGCCAAAGCGCGCTGTATGTCCTCCTTGGCGGGCATTTTCTTGGAGGCCGCGGCCTCCTTCCAGACGGGCCAGAGCGGCGCGAAGGTGACGTCGAAAGCCCCGTCGGTCAGATGGTAATACTCCAGGGAGGTCTGGAGCAGGGAATAGAGTTCCTCGTCCAGTTTCACCCACTCGGTGAACGCTTTCTTGTTGAGGAAAGCCGTGTAGCTGTAGGGCTCGCTGTAGCTGAACTCCTTGGCTATGCGGTCCCATTCCTTGAGGATGTCCGCCGCCAGTTTTTCCGCGGCGGGACGGTCGGCCGTATAGACCTTCACCTGGGCCGGCACGCCCATTATGAAGGCGGTCTTGACGTAGGCATCGCCGTCGCCTCCGGAACAGCCGCAGGCCGTCAGAGAGGCGCATAAAGCGAGCGTCAGGAACCTGTATTTCATGTTTCTCCCCTGCTTTCCCCGGCAGCGTTATGGCTAATTATATAAATATGAACATCTTCTTGCCAGCGGGTCGCCGTTTTTGTATCCTAAAAACGTCGTCAAGAACAGCCAGTTCGAACGGAGAGAACCGCATGAAAACCCTTATAGTGAGCCTGGCGCTCGTCGTCGCGCAGTCCGGTCCCGTTTTCGCCGCCGCCCCGGCCGGCGCGGAGTCGATGGAAAAGATATCCAAAAAACTGTCCAGGGGACTCAAGGACGGGTCCCGCCTGGCGGTGCTCGAATTCCCCTACACCGACGGCAAAGCCTCCGAAGGCCCCGCGGTGGTGCAGGAACGGCTCACCACGGCCCTGGCCGCCAATAAGAAAATATCCCTCATCGAGCGGGCCCTGCTGGCCAAGGTGATGGGCGAGCTCAAGCTGCAGGCCTCGGGCTCCATCGACGAGGACACGGCCAAGAAACTGGGCAAACTGCTGGGCGCCGACGCGATAGTGACCGGCACGCTCAACGATCTCAAAGAGGGGCGCGCCGAGATAAACGCCCGCGTAGTGGACGCCGGGACCGCCAGGATACTCACCGCCGCCTCCGCGGTCGTGGAGAAGACCTGGAAGGACGGCGGCTCCGCCGCGGCGACCCCCGTCGATTTCGGCAAGAAACCCCTGGTGCAGCTGGCGATACTGCTCGACACCTCGGGCAGCATGGACGGTCTCATAAACCAGGCCCGCTCCCAGCTCTGGAAGATAGTCAACGAACTGGTCGGCGCCGAGAAGAGCGGGTCTTCGCCCGTCATCGAGGTCGCCCTCTACGAGTACGGCAATTCCGGGCTTCCGGCCGGGAACGGCTATCTGCGCCGGGTGCTGCCCTTCACCCGCGACATGGACAAGGTGGCGCAGGAGCTCTTCGCGCTCACCACCAACGGCGGCGACGAGTACGCCGGCATGGCCATCAAGTCCGCCGTGACGGACCTGGGCTGGAGCAAAAAGGACGACGTCTACAAGGCCGTCTTCATAGCCGGCAACGAGCCTTTCACCCAGGGCCCGGTCGATTTCCGCGAGGCCGCGGGTCTGGCCAAGGCCAAAGGGATCTTCGTCAACACGATATTCTGCGGGCCCCGCCAGCAGGGCATAGCGACGCGCTGGCAGGAAGGCGCGCTGCTGGCCGGCGGCGATTTCTCCAATATCGACCAGTCCGTGACGCGGACCTATGTAGAGGCCCCGCAGGACGCGCGCATAGCGCAACTGGGCGCCAGCCTGGGCAATACCGCCGTCGTGCGCGGCGTGCGCGGCTCCGCGCGCAGGGCCGAGCGGGAGTCCCTGGAGAGCAAGATGGCGGCTTCCGGCGGCAAGTCCGCTCTCGCCGAGCGCGCCGCCTTCAAGGCCATGGCCCCCGCCGCCCAGTCCGCCGCGGCCGACGCCGACTGGGACGTGGTCTCCGCCCTCGAGAGCGGCAGTCTCAAGCGCTCCGAGATAAAGAAGGAAGAACTGCCCGAGGACCTCCGCAAGCTCGACGACAAGGAGCTCGACAGGACGCTCGACGCCAAGTTGGAGGAGCGCAGGAAGATCAAGGAAGAGATAACCCTCCTCCAGGCCGAGCGCCGCCGCTATATCGAGGAGCAGGAGAAACAGGCCGCGGGCGGGCCCGAGACGCTCGACAAGGCCATGCTGCAGACGGTACGTTCGCAGGCCTCGCAAAAAGGCTATAAGTTCTCCGGTCAATGAGGACGGTCCTCGCCGCCTGCCTGCTGGCGGCATCCGCGGCCGGCGGGGCCGAGGCGGCTGACAGGCGCCGGCTCGCCCAGCTGATAATGCCCGCCGTCGACGTGGGCGAGGAGGAGAAAGCCCTCGCCTTCGCCCGCGCGGGAGCCGGCGGCCTGCAGCTGCAGTGGGGTTCCTATTCGCTGGAGGAGACCCGCGGCTTCACCGAGGGTCTCCGCGAGGCCGCCGAGATCCCCCCGATAATAGCCGTGGACTACGAAGGCGGCAGCGTCCACATCCCCCTCACCCTCGGCCTCCTGGACCTGCCCAGCAACATGATGCTGGGCGCCGCCGACGACGAGAACAACACCGCCTCGCTCTTCTACCTGGCGGGCCGGGAGCTCAAGCGCGCCGGCGTGGACATGACCTTCGGCCCCGTCCTCGACGTCAACACCAATCCCGAGAACCCCATAATAGGCATCCGCTCCATAGGCTCCGATCCCGCGCTGGTGGCGCGGGTCGGCGGGGCCGTGATGAACGGGTTCAAAGCGGCGGGGATCATGACGGTCATGAAGCACTTCCCCGGCCACGGCGACGCGGGCAGGGACTCGCACAAGGTGCTGCCGACCATAGACCTGGGACTGGAGGAACTGGAGCGCGACCATATCGCCCCGTTCAGGGCCTCGGCGGCCGCCGCACCCGCCGCGATGACCGCGCACATAATCTACCCCGCCCTGGACCCGTCCGCCCCCGCCACGCTCTCGTCCGCCGTCATAGGGGGCCTGCTGCGCGGCGACATAGGCTTCGGCGGGGCCGTTCTCACCGACAGCCTGGACATGAAGGCCATCACTTCCTACCGGAGCGTCCCGCGGGCCGCCGTGCTGGCGCTCAAGGCGGGAGCGGACATGCTCCTGATAGGCCGCGGCGATTTCCCCGCCACCCTGGACGCCCTGGAGGCGGCCGCCGACTCGGGCGAACTCCCTTCCTCACGGATAGACGAAGCCTGGGCGCGGGTAATGAAGCTCAAGAAGGACTACTCCCTGACGGAGGAACGCGGCGGGGACGAGAGCCCCTTCGACAGGGCCTACCTGCGCGTTTCGGGCGAACTCTCGGCCAAGGCCGTGACGCTCCTGGCCGACCGCGCCGGACTGGTCCCGCTGCCGGCGGAATACAAAAAGAAGCGGATAGCGGTCATCCTCTTCGGCCCTTCCCGGTTCAGCGCCCAGGCCCTCCCGCTCTACAAGGGTCTCCTGCATTACGGCTACGAGGGCGCGCGCCAGTATTCCTTCGGCATCAGCCCTTCGGCCCGGGAGGCCAAAAAGATACTCGCCTACGCCGGAGAGGCCGATCTGCTGGTGATAGGCAGCTTCCAGTGGGCGCAGGCGCAGAACAGCGCCCAGACCGCGGCGATCAGGTCGCTGCTGGGTCTGGGCAAGCCCTCCGTGCTGGTCAGCCTGATGAACCCCTACGACGCGGAGCTCTACCCGGAGGCCGGCGCCGTCATGGCCACCTACGGCATCAGCCGCACGTCGATGGCGGCGGCCGCCAAGATACTCTCCGGCGTCATCGAGCCGGTGGGCAAGCCCCCGGTGGGACTCAAGGTCTCCGGCCGCCGATGAAGACGACCCTCTTCCGCGCCGTCACTATCGCGCTCGTGACCCTGGCGGCGGCGCTGCTGAGCCGCGCCTATATCGTCGAGCCCATCTACATAGCCAGCGCGTCCATGGAACCGACCCTCACCGAAGGCACGCGTTTCTTCCTCGACAAGCTCACCTTACGCTTCCGCGCGCCGCGCCGCGGGGAGGTCATCTCCTTCAGGCCGCGCAAGGGCGGCGGGATCGAGTCCGTGAAGCGCGTGATAGCCGTAGGCGGCGACGAAGTGGAGATACGCGCCAAGCAGGTCCGGCTCAACGGCGAGCCCCTGGTGGAGTCATACGCCGAGCACCGGCGCGGGGACGTCCTGCTCGACGGCGACAATCTCGGCCCGCTCACGGTCCCCGAGGGCCATCTTTTCGTTCTCGGCGACAACCGCGACCACTCGCTGGACTCCTCCGTCTGGCGGAACGAGGCCGGCGAGCGCGACCCCTTCCTCCCCCTCTCCGAAGTCACCGGCCTCGTCCGCGGCGCTTTCTGATCGATCTGCATGATTCGGAATAACTATGCCGGGGGCATGGCATGCCCTCACCTCGCAAAAACAGGGTCTCGCACACCGTGCTCGCCCTTCCCGTTCTCGCTGCTCGCGCTTACGCAAGCTCGCGGCTCCGAAGGGTTTTGCTCCGGTGAGGGCACGCCTCCCCCGACTGTCTCCTTATAGAACGCTTGACGGATGAGGCTCCCCCGTCGGGCCCGAAATAACTGCTCATTTAAACAAAAAGAGCCGCGCGGTTGCGCGGCTCTTTTCATTTGGCGGGAAGCCCGGGTCAGCCGATGAGGATGCCCGCTATCGTAGCCGACAGGAAGCCGGCCAGCGAGGCCGCCAGCAGGGCGTAGAGGCCCAGTTTGGCCAGGTCGTGGCGCCGCTCCGGCGCCATCGCGCCGATACCGCCTATCTGTATCGCTATCGACAGGAAGTTGGCGAAGCCGCAGACCGCGTAGGAAGCGATGGTCAAAGCCTTGTCGCTGACGCCGGCCGGATTGTCCTTGAGGAAGGTGGCCATGTCCAGGAAGGCGACGAACTCGTTGAGCACGGTCTTCTCGCCCATCCAGGTCGCCACCTGCTGCACGTCCTGCGAAGGCACGCCCATCACCCAGGCCAGCGGATAGAAGATCCAGCCGAAGATCTTTTCCAGCGTAAGCCCCTCTATGCCGAAGAAGCCCGCGCCGTAGCCGATGAGGAAGTTCGCCATCGCCAGGATGGCCATGAAGGCGATGAGGCAGGCCGCCACGTTGATGGCCAGCTGCATGCCCACGCTGGAACCGTTAGCCGCCGCGTCGATGGCGTTGGCGTCGGTTATCTCCAGTTCCAGCTTGACGATGCCCTTGGTGACGGGCTCCTCGGTCTCGGGGACCAGGATCTTGGCCATCACCAGGCCGGCCGGGGCCGCCATGATGGACGCCGCCAGCAGATGCCCGGCGATATTGGGCATATACTGCACCAGCAGGCCCACGTAGGCCGCCATGATGCCGCCGGAAATGGTCGCCATGCCGCCGGTCATGATGGCCATCAGCTCGGAATTGGTCATGCTCACCACATAGGGCCGCACCACCAGCGGCGCCTCGGTCTGGCCGACGAAAATATTGGCGCTGGCCGAAAGCGACTCGGCGCCGGAGGTGCCCATCAGCTTCGCCATGATCTTGGCGAAGACCAGCACCACTTTCTGCATGATGCCGAAGTAATAGAGCACGCCCATGATGGAGGAGACGAAGATTATGGTGGGCAACACGCGGACGGCGAAGATGAAGCCGAGCGGCGGGTCGTTGGTCACCAGCGAGCCGAACACGAACCGCGCGCCCTCGTCGGAAAAAGAGAGCAGCTTGACGATGACGTTGTTCATCACCTCGAAGAACTTGCGGCCCCAGGGCGTCTTGAGCACCAGTACGGCGAAGCCCGCCTGCAGCGCCAGGCCGGCCCCGACGGTCTTGTAATTGATGGCCTTGCGGTTCTTGCTGAACGCCCAGGCTATACCCAGCAGGACGACGATGCCTATCAAACCGATGAACCTTTCCATTAGCTCTCCCTTGCGGCTTTATTTTATCAGTCCATTATACAATTTCATGAACGCCAGCCCGGGGACACAATACCTATTTCGGCCGAAACAGGTATTGTGTCCCCATTTTTTCCTAAAATACGGGTATGGCTAAAAAAGTGAAGGTTTACGCTCTCAGCACCTGCGGCTGGTGCCGCAAGACCACCGAATGGCTCAAGCAGCACGATATAAAGGCCGAGGTGATCTACACCGACAAGATAGAGGACCCGGCCGAGAAGGAAAAGGTCACCGCCGAGGCCAGGGCCAAGGCCGGCAAGCTGACCTTCCCCACCGTGGTCATCTGCGACGCCAGCGACGAATGCGTCATCACGGGCTACGATCCGGCGGCCATGGAAGAGAAACTGCTCAAATGAACGAGGAAGAGCTCAAGGTCAAAGCCTCCGCCCTGCGGGACAAGCTCGACCGCGAGGCCCGCGAGGGCGGGTACATACTGAACCCCGACGCGGACATGACCGGTTTCCTCTGCGAGGGGCTGGTCCGCAACATCGAGCGCTACGGCTACATGGCCTGCCCCTGCCGGCTGGCCTCCGGCAGGCGGGAGGAGGACCTGGACATCATCTGTCCCTGCGACTACCGCGACCCCGACCTGAACGAGTACGGGGCCTGCTTCTGCGCGCTTTACGTGGACTCCGACATCGCCTCCGGCAAAAAAGAGGCCCGCAGCGTGCCGGAACGCCGGCCCGACGAAAAAGAGCGGGCCGCCTCGCGCGCGGCGGCCGCAGCCGCCTCCCCGGAAAAAGCCGCGCCGGCGCCGCGCGCCGGCGGCATGAAGGTCTGGAGATGCAAGGTCTGCGGCTATCTCTGCGCCAGGCCCGAGCCCCCTCTCAAATGCCCGGTCTGCAAAGCGGACAAGGACCGCTTCGAGGAATTCGCTTTTTAGCGGCGTCCCCCCGCGAGCCCGCCGATGGCCCTGTACATACTGGTTAATTCCCTGGCTAGCGGCGGTGCCGAAAGGCAGGCGCTGCAGCTGGCGTCGCTCCTCCCCAACGACGGGCTCCTCCTGCTGGAGGACGTGAAGCGGATAGAACCGGGCGTCGCCGCGGTATCGGCTTTGACCCCGGCCTCCGCGCTGCCGGCCGCGGTCAAGACCCTGGCCCTCAGGCGCTACGCCTCGCTGCTTTCCTCACGGCTCTCTCCCGGCGACACCGTCGTATCCTTCATGGAGCGGTCCAATTTCGTGAACATCCTGGCCGCGCGGACCTCCGGGCACCGCGCCGTCATCTGCGAAAGGACCACCCCCTCCCGCGAGTTCTCCGGGCCGCGCGGAGCCCTGATGCGCCCCCTCATCCGCCGCTTATATCCGGAAGCGCGGCTGGTCATAGCCAACTCCGGGGGCGTCGCGGCGGACCTGACCGCCGGTTTCGGGGTCGCCGCGGAACGCCTGGCGGTGGTCCACAACGGAGTGGATACGGCCGCCGCGCGTTTTCGCGCCGGCGAGGGGCTGGAAGGTGCGCTGGAGGGGTTCTTCGCCGGGACCGTCATCGCCGCCTGCGGCAGACTGACCGCGGCCAAGGCCTACGACGGCCTGCTGCGGGCCTTCGCCCTGCTCAAGCGGAAAAAGCCGGAGGCCGGCCTGTTCATCGCCGGGGACGGCGAACTGCGGAAGGAACTTTTCAGGCTCTGCGCTTCGCTGGGCCTGGCCGCCGCCTGGCGCGACCCGAGGAGGGCCGAAGGCGCGGACGTCTTCTTCGCCGGCGAAACGGACAATCCCCATAAGTACGCCGCCCGCGCTTCCCTTTTCGTCCTTCCCTCACGCTGGGAAGGCTTCCCCAATTCCCTGCTGGAGGCCCTGGCCGTCGGCGCGCCCTGCGCGGCGGCGGACTGCGCCTCCGGCCCGCGCGAGATACTGGCCCCTGGCTCCGTGCCGTCCGGTCTTTGGCCGGACAGGGGACCTTTCGGCCTGCTCCTGCCCGTGCTGGACGGTCCGGCGGCCGAAACCGCCTGGGCCTCCGCCGTCGCCGGCATCCTGGACGATGAAGAACTTCGAAAGGCCCTGGCGGCCGCGGGTCCCGGCCGGGCCGCGGACTTCGCTCCCGACAGGACCAGGGCGGCCTGGCTCGCGGCGCTGGCCCTGCCCGGCGCGGGAACGCGGTGAATATGAGAAAAACTGTCGCGCGGCCGGGACAGAACGGCGGGACCGGGGAGCACGGGGAAGGAATAGAACCGGAAGTGGTGTTCGACGGCTTCACGCGGCGGCGGGAACCGCGCGCCCGCGGCGGGACGCTGCTCGCGAGGATACGCTTCCTGGCCTCCGCCGCCCTCATACTGGCCGGCCTGCTCATGCTGGTCCCCGGCATCCTGCTCAGCGCCAGCCTGATAGGCGCGGTTATCGGAGTGCCTCTAATACTTGCCGGCGGCGCTCTCCTGTTCGCCGGGATCAGTATAGGGACCGGCAGGTTCGCCGTGAAAACCTTCCGCCGGCGCTAAAAATCCCCCAGCAGTACCTGCTCCAGGCGCAGTTCCACCCCGGTCCGCTCCCTCACCCGCTCCCTAACCTCGTCCATCAGGCCTCTTATGTCGGCCGCGGTGGCGCCGCCGGTATTGACGATGAAGCCGGCGTGCTTTTCCGAGACGGCGGCCCCGCCCCGGGTCAGGCCTTTCAGCCCGCAGGCGTCTATGAGGCGGGAGGCGTAGTCGCCCGGCGGGCGGCGGAAGACGCTGCCGGCCGACGGCAGGTCCAGCGGCTGTTTCGCCGCGCGGGCCGCCAGTATCCGCTCCCGCTCGGCTTCCAGCGCCGGGGGACTTCCCCTCTTCAGCGAGAAAACGACCGCCGTCACGGCCAGGCCGTCCAGGCCCTCCACGGCGCGGTAGGACCAGCGCAGGCCCGAGCGCTGCAGCAGCAGGCGCTCCCCCCGCCGGTCGACGGCCTCGATCTCCGAGAGCGTGTCGAAAGTCTCCTGCCCGTAGGCGCCCGCGTTCATCTTCGCGGCCCCGCCGACGGTGCCGGGAATGCCGGAGGTCCGCTCCAGGCCGCACAGGCCCGCGCCGCAGGCCGCGCGCACCGCCGAATCCCAGGGTTCGCCGGCCGCGGCGCGCAGCGACGTCCCGTCCAGCGACAGGCCGGTCATCCCGGCGGTACAGACGGTCAGCCCGGGCAGGCCCTTGTCGCCTACCAGCACATTGGTCATGGCGCCGAGCACGGTGACCGGGACCCCGAGAGAGGAGGAAAGGGACATGAGGCGCGAAAGTTCGGCGGAAGAAGCGGGCAGCGCGAGCGCCTCGAAAGGTCCGCCGGCGCGGTAGGAAGCCCTGGCGGCGGAAGGCTCGCCGGGCAGCACCGGGCACGGAGCCGCCTCTTTCAGTTCCTCAAGCCAGGCTGCCATGTTTCTGTATCCCCAATGTCGACGAAACGCGGGCCCTGAGCCGCACCAGCGACTGGTCCTTCGCGTTTATGAAATAGACGCCGGCCAGTATGGCCAGGCCGCCGGGGATGGCGCCCCAGGCGACCCTTTCGCCGATGAAATAATAGGCGGAAGCCAGCGTGGCGAAAGGCTCGAGATAGATGAAATACGACGACTTCACCGCGCCCAGACCCTCGACGGAATTGTTCCAGAAATAATAGCAGAGACCCGAGGCGACCACGCCGAGGAACAGCGCGTAGGAGGCCCCCCTGGCGTCGAGGCGCGCCAGCTCGGCCGGGCCGCCCGCCGCCAGCCACACCGGCAGCACGCTGAACAGCGCGACGACCATGGTCGCCGTCGTGACCTTGGCCTGGGGCCAGCCCGTCAGCCAGCGTTTCGTGAAAAGGACGTAGAAGGCCCAGGAGACGCAGGAGGCCAGGAAGATGAAGTCGCCGGTGGTGGACGGCAGCGCGAATACACCGCCCGCGCCGCCCTTGGAGAAGATCACTATCAGCGTTCCGGCGAAACCGAGCGCGAAGGCCAGCGATTTGGCGGCGGTCAGCGTCTCCCCGACGGTTATCATCAGGAGCGCCACCATTATGGGCGCCGTGCCTATCAGCCAGCCGGCGTTGCCGGCGGTGGTGTGCATCAGAGCGTAGCCCTGCAGGTAATGCTGCAGCGTGACCCCGACCACGGAAAGGACGGCCAGGCGGCAGAGGTCGGGAAAGCGGAAATCGGCCGCCGTGAACCGGGACCCGGTCATCAGTACCAGTACCAGCGCGCCGATGAGCGCCCGCAGGAAGACCACGCTTATCGGCGAGACCTGGGTCAGCAGGTGCTTGGTCAGCGGGTAAGCGGCCCCCCAGATGACGGTGGCGAAACTGACCTGGAAATAGAGGGAAGCTTTGGAGAAACGCATAGGGGAAAGGACGAGGGGCCAATGAGAGGGCGCCGGGCTTTACAGGCCCCGGCGCCCCCGGCTGCGGCGCGGCTCAGGCCGCCCGTTTCCTGGAAAGCACCTTCTTCACGCGCTTGAAGGCCCAGTCGATCTCCTTCTGCGTTATGACGAGCGGAGGGGCGAAGCGTATCACCAGGTCGTGGGTCTCCTTGCAGAGCAGGCCCAGGCCCATCAGCTCCTCGCAGAAAGGCCGCGCCTTGGTGTTGAGTTCGACGCCGATGAGCAGGCCCTTGCCGCGCACTTCCTTGATGTAAGGGCTCTTGATCGAGCGCAGCTTCTCCATGAAGTATTCGCCCATCTTGCGGGAGTTCTCGACGAGGCCTTCCTCGTTTATCGCCTTCATGGCGGCGCGCGAGACGGCGCAGGCCAGCGGGTTGCCGCCGAAGGTGCTGCCGTGGTCGCCGGGATTGAAGACGCCCAGCAGTTCCCTTGACGCGACGACGGCCGACATCGGCATCACGCCGCCGCCCAGGGCCTTGCCCATGACCAGCATATCCGGCTTGACGCCGTCGTAGTCGCAGGCGAACTTTTTCCCGGTGCGGCCGAAGCCGGTCTGTATCTCGTCGGCGACGAACATCACGCGGTTGGCCCGGCAGAGTTCGTAGGCGGCCTTGAGATAGCCGGCCGGCGGCACTATGATGCCCGCCTCGCCCTGTATCGGCTCCGTCATGAACGCGACGGTGTTGGGCGTGATGACGGCCTTGAGCGCTTCGATGTCGCCGTACTCGACCACCTTGAAACCCGGCGTGAAGGGGCCGAAGCCGTCCTTGTACTGGTGCTCCGTGGAGAAGGAAACTATCGTCACCGTGCGGCCGTGGAAGTTGTTGGCGACGCAGATGATCTCGGCCTGGCCTTCCGGCACGCCCTTGACCTTGTAGCCCCACTTGCGGACGGCCTTGATCGCGGTCTCGACGGCCTCGGCGCCGGTGTTCATCGGCAGCGCCATCTCGTAGCCGGTGAACTCGCAGAGTTCCTTGAGGAAGGGCCCGATCTGGTCGTTGTTGAAGGCGCGCGAGGTCAGCGTGCACTTCTTCGCCTGATCGGTCAGGGCCTTGAGCACGCCGGGGTGCCTGTGGCCGTGGTTAAGCGCGGAATAGGCGCTGAGCATATCCATGTACTTCTTCCCCTCCGGGTCCTTCACCCAGACGCCCTTGCCCTGGGAGATGACTATCGGCAGCGGGTGGTAGTTGTTGGCGCCGTACTGCTCGGCGACCTCCATGAGTCTGCGGCTTTCGGTGTTGGTCTGGTTGGTTTCCATGTCCAAGCTCCTTGTCGTGTATTAAGAACGGAAGAACGGAAAAAAGCGCGGCACCCTATTATCGCAAATAAAAGTATATAAAGAAAGGGAGGCCGTACTCCGGCCTCCCCGATCGGAAAGATAGTCCGCGCCGCCCCCGAAACCTCGCCTACTCTTCGTCCTCCTCCTCGTCGGCTTCGTCGGCGGCGGCCTCGTCGTTCTCGCCGGGGCGGCGGCCGTCCCGGTCGACGAAATCGATGGTGTAAAGGCTCCACTTGCCGCGGCCGCGGGCCCCGCCGCTCCTTCCCGCGCCGCGGAGGCTCTTCATCCCGGGCGCGGCTTCGGTTTCGGCGCGCTTCATGCCCAGCGTGAGCCTGGCGCCCTCGGCGGTCGTCATGGTCAGGTAGGACCCGCGCAGTTCGTGTTCGCCGCAGAGCTGCCGGTCCGCCATGCAGCTGGTGCGCTGCATATCCGTCATTCTGCCGTACCCGGATTCCAGGCGGCGAAGGAAAAGGTGAACTTCGGTCTTTATGGACTCCCTGCGCCTGACGGGGACGGCCTCGATGTCCTCCGGGTCCGGGGGCTCTTCCTGCGCGACGCTCTTTTCGCCGGAAGCGGCGGCCGGCGGATGCACGGTCCGGGGCCTCAGCAGCACCTGCAGCGACGGGTCGGGCGAGCCGGGCGCGGACTTGGACCGCGACGGAGCGTCGCCCAGGTAGCGCTCTTCGCGGCCGTTGAGCTTTTCCGAGGCTATCTCCTGGAAAATATCGGGGGTATGGGCCGAGGCGACCAGGACCGGAGTCTCTTTCGGCTGAGTGGTGGGAACGGTTTTGTCCTTGCTCTTTTCGGAGGCGTCCTTGTCCTTTCCGGGGGCCTCCTTCGGGGACGGGGTCCCGGAGGAAGATGAAGAGCCGCCGCCGGCCGCCCCTTCGCCCGAGGAGCCCGAACCGTCCACGGCTTTCGCCGAATCCGCGGAGGGCACGGGCACGGCGGCCGCTCTGGCGGCGACATCGGCCGCGCCGCCGGCCATCTGCGCGCCGTAACTGCCGCCGGAACCGGAGCTCATGCTTTCGGCGGCGCCGTTGAGATCCGCGGCTCCCGCAGCTCCGCCCCGCATACCGGAAATGGAACCCGACCTCCCGGGAGGTATGGGCGGCAGGGAAGAAGAACCCGGGTCGGACGGACCGCCGGCGGCCGCGCCGTTCCTGGGAAGGGCCGCGTACATCGCGGAAGCCGCCTGGCCGGCCGCCGCGGGGGAGGCCTGCTGACGGGCGTAGCGCTGGACCGCCTCCTTGTCCGCCGACGACATCTCCTCACCCTGCGGAGAAGCCCCGCCCGGGACCTCCTCGGGAGGGACCATGCCCTCCGAGTGCGCCGCCGAGCCCGCGCCGGTCATCGAGGCGCCGCCGGAAGAAGCGGTCCACGAACCGGGACCGGAGGGAGCAAGCCCCCTGGGTCCCTTATAGTACATGCTGCCCCAGTCGCGCTTTTCATCGCCGGCGTACGCGCCGGCGGAAGCGGAAGGGGCCGAGCGCCACGCGTTCATGTCCCGGGCGGAAGCGGCGCTCCCGGGCCGCGAAGGCCCCCCGAAACTGAAACCGAGACCCGAAGCGAAGGCGGCCGCCCTGGCTTTGAGCACCTCGCTTCCCTTTTTGAAATTCTGCAGGTGCGACGAAGCCGCGGCCCGGGCGCCGGGAGCCTCCTGTGTGGAACGGGAACCGAAGCCGGGCCTGAGTTCGGCGGGGCCGGAGACCCTGCCTACATGGGATATGCCGATGAACCCGAGAACGGCGAAAGCCGTAACGGTCAGGGCGAGAAGGAAAACCGGGTCTTTACCATCGGTGCGCATATATTTACCTATTCATTGTCCGTGGATAGTTTACACCTATAGCCGTTGACTTGTCAAGCCCACAAGGCCCACTGCGCAATAGGACTTTAGACCTATGGGCAGCGCGTCCCGGCGGTTTCACCCGCCCCATCCGCCCTTTTGCTATCATTTCTCCCATGTCTTTCCTGCCCGCCACCGCGGAAGAGCTGAAAAAGCTCGCCTGGGACGCCCCGGACATAGTCCTGGTGACCGGCGACGCCTACGTGGACCATCCCTCTTTCGGCATGGCACTGCTGGGCCGGCTGCTTGAAGCCGCGGGCTACCGGGTGGCGATACTGGCCCAGCCCGCCTGGACCTCTCCCGCCGACTTCCGCCGCTTCGGCAGACCCCGGCTATTCTTCGGCGTCTCCTCCGGCAACATGGACTCGATGATAAACAAGTACACCCACAACCGGAAGATACGCTCCTCCGACGATTTTTCCCCCGGCGGACGCCCCGGCCTGCGCCCCGACAGGGCGACGACCGTCTACGCCCAGCGCTGCCGCGAGGCTTACCCCGGCGCGCCGGTGATCATCGGCGGCATAGAGGCTTCGATGCGCCGCTTCGCCCATTACGATTACTGGTCGGATAAAGTGCGCCGCAGCGTGCTGCTCGACTCCAAGGCCGACCTGCTGGTCTACGGCATGGGCGAGACGCAGATACTGGAGATCGCCCGGCGGCTGGACGCGGGAGAGAAGCCGTCGGCCCTGCGCGACATACGCGGCACGCTTTACCCGCTGGGAGCGTCGGAAGCGGAGGCCTTCCCGGCGGACGCGGCGCTGCGCCTGCCTTCCTACGGCGAAGCCGCCTCGGACCGCTTCAAGTTCGCCGAAGCCGCGCGCCTCATGCACGAGGAGACCAACCCTTTCTTGGCGCGGCCTCTGTTTGAAATGACCGGGAAGATGGCCGTGGTGCAGAATCCCCCCGCCCCGCCCTTATCGACGGCCGAGATGGACCGGATATATTCGCTGCCTTTCGAGCGGCGGGCCCATCCGTCCTACCGGGAACCGGTGCCCGCGCTGGAGACCGTAAAGGATTCGGTCGTCATACACCGCGGCTGCTTCGGCGGCTGCGCCTTCTGCTCGCTGGGCCTGCACCAGGGCAAGTTCATACAGGAGCGCAGCACGGGTTCCGTGATAGCCGAGGTGTCGGCCCTGGTCTCGCGCCCCGGCCATCACGGCAGGATCTCCGATCTCGGCGCGCCCAGCGCCAATATGTACGGCATGCGCGGCAAGGACATGGGAATGTGCAGAAAATGCCGCCGCGGCTCCTGCCTGCACCCGGCCGTCTGCCCCAACCTGGACGTCTCGCACAAGGCATTGCTGGGCCTGCTGCGCGAGGCGCGCAAGGTAAAAGGCCTCAAGAAGGCTTTCGTCGCCAGCGGCATCAGGATGGACCTGGCGCTGCTCTGCCCCGATTATATCGCCGAGATAGCGCGCGAACATACCGGCGGGCAGTTGAAGGTGGCGCCCGAGCATATCTCCGACAGGGTGCTTTCGATAATGCGCAAGCCGGGCAGTAAAGCGCTGGAGGATTTCACCGCCGGCTTCATGAAGGCCTCGAAGGCCGCGGGCAAGGAACAGTACCTGGTCCACTATTTCATCTCGGCGCATCCCGGCTCGACGCTGGAGGACATGGCCGAGCTCGCCGTCTGGCTCAAGGAGCGCGGCATCCGACCGCAGCAGATAAACGATTTTCTCCCCGCCCCGATGGAACTCTCCACGGCCATCTACCACACCGGCCTCGACCCATTCACCATGAAGCCGGTCTATGTCCCCAAAAAAGAGAAGGAGCGGCGCCTCCAGCGCGCGCTCCTGCAGTATTACAAGCCGGAGAACCGGCCCCTCGTCGCCGAGGCCCTGCGCCTCGTCAAAAGGCCGGACCTCTCCCGCCGCCTCCTCTCCCGGTAGGATCAAATAAAAGATCACGAGGCACTACGAGCGCGCCCCCGCTTTATCGAACAACTTTCGGGGGCCTGTCGGCGGTTCGCTCCGAAAAAACAGCGTCGCGCACACCGTGCGCGCGCTTCCGGCCCTCGCCGCTCGCGCTTACGCAAGCTCGCGGCTCCGGACGGTTTTTCTCCGCGGATCCGCCGCCACCCCCATTGTTTCCCGATGAAAGCGGGGGCGAGACCATGCAGCCCCGGCTGTCTCCCTACGGAGATATGAACAGGCAGGCTCCCCCCGGGGACACGCGGCGAGTCACATGAGGAGCAACTGTAATGTCTGACAGGCGGATTTTCACGGGTTCAAGCCCCGCAAAGGCATTTCGCCGCCATCCCGCTGTCCCAATGCTGCCCTCTCCTGACCATCGTGT
>JAGVVD010000009.1 GCA_019135865.1 Elusimicrobiota bacterium | reverse complement strand
CGGTGGAGCCCCGCCTCGCGGAAGTCGAACGGCTGCCCGTCCGTGTCCCCGCCGAAGAAGAGCCCGAGATGGTAGGTGGCGTAGGGCTTCAGCCCCTCCGCCTCCTCCATCGTGGCGAAATGGATTTGCGGGTACTGCCTTCGGAAGATTTCCGCTATTTCGGGCTGCATCGCCACATGGAGCCGGCATCCGTGCTTCTTTCCGAATCTTTCGACATAGGAGAACCAGGCGATTGCATCGCCCAGCGCCCCCTGCGGAATCTGCACCAGCACGTCCCTGTCCTTCAGTTCCAGCTCGTGGGTGAACACCGCTTCGGAGAGGTCCTCCGCGCGGAAGATTTCGATTCCGAAGCGGGTGAAGTACCGCTTGACGCTGGCGACCGTCGTCCCCGGCTCCGCGTCCATGCAGTAGAGCACGACGCCCGAGTCGAGGTCGCGGAACAGCAGACGGAACTGCCCGCCGTCCTTCGGGAAGGCGATGCGGAGTCCGCAGTTGAAGTCGAACCGTATGCCGCCGACCGCCTCCTGTGTCGGCGTCTCCGGCGGCGGAGTGTATGCCCGCCTCTTTTCATCCTGTTCATTCGGCATATTCCACATATCCTCCGTTAACGCTAATCACCGCGCCCCCGGCGCTTGTCACGCCCAGCGCGCTTCCCCCGTTCCCCAGCCAGAGCGTCCCGCCCGAGGCCACGGAGACGCCAGTCGCCGTGGTGTACTGGGAGAGATAGAGCACCGCCCCCTCCGCGACGGAAGCGTCCGTGAGGGTGATGTACCCAGAGGCGGACGCATACGCACCCTCGCCGAGCGAGAGGCCCGCGAAGCTGCCCATGCTGCCGAGGACGGCGCTTCCACCCGACGCCACGCTGATGCGGCCCCCTTCCGTGTAGTCGTGGAGCCAGAGCCGCCCGCCGCCGCCCACGGTGATGTCCGTCGCGGTGCATCCGCGCCTTGCCGAGACGTAGCCCCCGGACTGGATGTCCAGGGCGGAGAGTACGGCGTTGCTGGAGGCGATGACGGTTCCCGCCACCGTCGCCGAGACGATTCGCCCGCCGTTGGATGCGTAGGCGTATGCGCCCTGGCGTATGTCCGTCCTGGAGCATTCGCCGTAGTTCGAGGCGTTCAGCACCGCGCCCGACAGGAGCGTCGTGTCGAGGCACGTCCCCCTGAAGTCGGCGAACGCCGAGCCGTTCTGGCGGATTTCTGTGTCGAGCGCCGTCCCGCCGGAATAGACGAAGACGCGCCCGTAGGAGCAGACGGTGTTGTGTTCCGCGACCGCGCCGAAGCTGGCGAACACCGAGCCGCCCGACGAGAGCGTCGTGCTGACGGCGCTGCCGTAGTAGTAGAGCTGGAGCGCCGCGCCTCCCTCCAGCGTGAAGTTGTGCGCCGTGCCGTTCGAAACGGAGAATTCCCCGTGCGGGCCGCTCCCCGTGAGGACGCTGTCCTCGTCGTGGCCGACCACGTACGGGACGATGCGCCCGCCCTGGGCGATTCGCGCGTCCAGGCATTTCGCGCCCGAACCCGCGTAGAGGTATCCTCCCGAAAGCACGGATATGTACCTCGCCGATATCCTCTGGTAGCATGAGAAGGTGGCGTTGGAGCAGACAGTGAGGTGTTCCACGGTCGCGTTGCTCCCCGCCGAGAGCCTTCCGTTGGAGTGCAGGACGCAGTTGGTGAAGCGGTTGGAGTTGTCGCCGTACAGGGTCCCGTAGGCGGAGATTGCGATTCCCGCCGCCTCCGCGCCCGAAAGGAGGTAGACGGTGCCGCTGGAGTTGACCACGCCGCCGGAGACGGTTCCGCCTCCGTATGCAGTGACGTATGCGTAGAGGTTCGCGGAGACGTCGGCGGCGGTGCCGCCCGACGAGACGACCATCCGCCCGCCCGAGTTCACGACCACGCCGTCGGCGAGACCGCCGCTGGAGACCGTCTGCGTCCCCCCTGAATGGACGGTGGTGTGAAGTGCCACGCCGTCGGAGAGGACGGCCATCGAGCGCACCTTCGCGGAGTTCAGGAACACCCCTTCGAGCCGCATCGCCCTCTGGTACATGCTCCCATTGCGGAGCCATGTGAACACGCCCCTCTCTCCGGGGACGGCGCCGCCTCCTGCCACGTCGGTCCGCGCACCGGTCCTGTCGTATGGATAGGGAATCGCCATGCCTTATCCTCCGTAGCTGTAGCAGTAGTTGACCTGCAGGCGCAGGTTGTTCGCCGCACCGCTCCTGTACATCCCCCGTATGGCGAAGACGTGCCAGGTGGCAGAGCCGTTGACAAGCGGGAGGGTGTCGGGAATGGAGACAATCTCCATCGAGCTTTCCAGTCCGCCCACCGCCACGGAGGTGACCGCCGACAAGCATTTCACGTGGTACTCCCATGTCAGGCAGTCGCCCGGCTGCCCCGCGTAGGCAGTGCCATCCGCCGTCTCGAGGATTCGCGGGAAGTCGATGGCCAGGTTCGCGCCGCCCTGCGTCGCCGAGTTGATTATCACGGGAGTGTCGAGATAGAGCGCGGTCGGGTTCGCCTCCGTCCGCGTCCTCTGGCGCACCGGGTCGGAGAGGGCCTCCATCCCGTGCGTGTGAGCCTCCGGTGCGAAGCCCGACGGCTTCCCCCGCACGTCCGCCCATGCGACGGCATCCGCGGAGTCAGCCGTCTTCGCGCGGTCCGCCACGCCGTCCCCGTCCGCGTCGTACACGGATGCCCTCATGTCGCCCACGCCCGCGCCGTCGTCCCCGATGTACTTGACCCACTTGCCCGCGAAGTCCGCCGCCAGCAGCTCCTCCGGCTCGTAGGCGAGGTGGATTTCCGCCCGCCACTTGAGGCCGTTCGCCTGGACGAGCGAGAATCCCGTGCCCTCCGCGTCGGAGGCGTAGGCCACGTACATGAAGGAGTCGAGCCCCCGTTCGCCCGGAGGTCCCTGGGGCAGCCGGATGGCGTTGCTCCAGAGGCCGCCAGCACTCTCCACCCTCATCCTCAGGAAGGCGTCCTCCTCGTCCTGCTCTGGATGCCAGTGGTCGCCGTCATGGCTGAACTGGCACTCGAGCCCGGATGCGACGAGGGCGGCGACCTGGCTTGCCGTCAGGTAGTCGGCGCTCACCGGGGTCGGTGTGCCGATGCTGGTGATGCGATTGCGCAGCGTGAAGTTCTCGACCTGGAGGATGAAGACCTCCGTCCCGTCGGCGTCGTAGCCGACCAGCTCCCCGTGCAGGCCGTTCTTGCTCTT
>JAGVVD010000020.1 GCA_019135865.1 Elusimicrobiota bacterium | reverse complement strand
TTCCTTGCCGTCCTTCACGCGCTTGAGGTAGTAGTAGAGGTCGTCCTTGGAATCTATGACGATGTTGATGCCTTTAACCTTATAACTCCACCCCGTTTCCGGGTCCAGGTCATAGCCGCTCCAGGAATCCACTTTTAATTCCGCAAGATGCTTACCTTCCTTGCTGAACTTCTGGATCCTGTTGTTGGCTATGTCAAGTATGTAAATATTCTCTTTCGAATCGACCGCCAGACTGCGCGGATGGATAAGGTCATCCGGGCCGAATACGGCGCTGTTAGGGGAAAAATCCTCCGGGTTGAACCCGTCGTATCCGAATTCACCCGGCCCCGTGCCCCACTTGCCCTCAATTATTACTTTGGGCACGTATTCCTCTATCGGCACCTGATCCGTGTTCGTTGACGCCTCCTGCGCCGCGAGGTTTCCCGCGACGAACAATGAAATGACCGAAAGGATCATCTTCTTCATACAAGTTCTCCTTGGAATGGACTGACTATAGGCTGTCGAATTCCCCGAAACTTCCCCTGTGATAAGATAGTAGACATTTTCAACGAATAAAGACAATATCTATATGATTACCTTATAGCAGATGCCCCGCCCTTCCCCTCGCGCCGTAGAGCAGGCCCGTGTGGCTTTCGTTGAGCCGGGCGGTGACGGTGGTCACTATGACGGGCCCCTCTTTGTCGAGATGAAAATACATGCTGGTCGCGCGGCCCAGCTCGTCGCGCAGCAGCGCGTAATACTCCGTCTTGTCCGGGAACCCGGTCAGAGCCTCGCTTATGTCCGCCGAGCGTGTGCAGCAATAAAACCATGGCGCATAGGACGGAATATTTAGCCGCCGAGAATCCCTTCATGCTATCCCCCCGATCCCTTCACTTTTTTCTTGAGGTCTTTCAGGCACTGCTTCAAATGTTTGTAATCCATGTGGTCGTCGGGATATTTTTCCCCCGGGGCCTCCATCCGCTCCTGCGTCCAGGTCCAGCGGGAATCAACGGCGAAGTTGCCTATCATCCGCTCCAGCACCGGGATGGCGCGCGCGTCGCCAATAGGATAATCCCTGGAAACATAGTAGTCGTCCGTGTCATATAAAAAATCCCAGGCGACATCGATCTCGGGCCAATGGTATGTTTCGCAGGTCTGCGCGGAAGCGACGCTCACAAGACCGAATGTGCAGATGGCGGAAAAGATTAGCGTTGAAACCGGCCGGAATATCCCTATTTCTTTC
Organism: Elusimicrobiota bacterium; assembly: GCA_019135865.1. Lineage (GTDB taxonomy): Bacteria > Elusimicrobiota > Elusimicrobia > Elusimicrobiales > UBA9959 > UBA2231. The sequence continues at coordinate 25,839 of JAGVVD010000020.1, read as the reverse complement.
TGGCTCCCCATTTCTCCCCCGTGCGTCGCTTTTCAACACATTTTTTTAATCGGTTTAAACGCTCTTGGATTAGTTTGTAATAGTAATCATCCTCCGGAAAACGCATATTATTCTTCTTGAGATAGGGAGCGTTCACAGTCCATCTTGGATCGGTCGGATATTTTGCGAGGACTTCTTCCAGCACCTTTATACCCCGCTCTTCGCACAGGTCGGCTAAAAACTTGGCCCCGAACGTGACATCGGTCCCCCCCCCTCCGCCACCCTCCACTGCAAATTGCCCGCCCTCCTTTCCGGAGGGCAGGAACCAGCGGGTTATCGGCTCATACACCTCTTTAACCCCCATCTTTACCAGCAATTCAGCGGATTCATTGCGTGAAGCACCTATTCGCGATCTGTCATCCACCAGCGCCAGCAACCGGGGCACCAACCTGGGTTCAAGCTTGGCCCATTTCTCGGGATGACGATTCCTTACGCAGTTCAATTGCCTGATCGCCGTGACATTATAGAATGAGTCGGGGGCGTCTCCTCAAAGACCTTCACCAGCAGGTCTATGGCGCGCGGATTCTTCGACCTGCACAGCGCTCTTATGGCATTCATCCCCATACCGAGGTCATTGGGGTTGCGCTGGGGCCGGCTCATCAGCGTCAATAGCAGGTCGATATCGTCAGTTCCAGACACGCCCAGTTGCGCCATGGCCGATTGAAGCACTTCCGACGGGGTTTCCGGGTCGGAAACTATCCGGGCGAGCGCCTCGCGCGCCTCTTCGCTGTCTTCAGCCGCCTCGCCCACAAAAGAAGCCACGGCGCCGCGCAGCCGCGCATGCTGGGTCCTGTCCTCCAGGATGCCGACGAGCGCGGGCAGATATCTGCGCTTCTTGCGCCCGGTGGTCGTCTCGCGCTTGACCACTACGATCAGCGTGCGCAGCCGCCAGTCCACGCTCCTGTCGCCGAGTATCTCCACCAGCTCCTCGTTGAAGCGCAGCAGGCCGAGTTTCAGCCACAGTTTCCCGAGTATCCGCTCAAGAGCGGCGTCGTCCTGGCCTTTTTCCCCGGCGGCGATCTTTTCGAGTTCCCTTATCTTCTTGCGCAGCGAGGCCGAGACCTTCACCTCGCCCGCCTTATAAGGCGCGGTGGACTCGCCGGGCTCCAGATCTTCCAGCGGCGCGCCTTCAAGATAGGAGTCGTCCTCCGCCGGAGCCGCCACCGTCGCGGCATTTTCCGCGAAGATGACGGCCGGCATGGCTGTCAGCAGAAGTAGAAGCAGAGATGTTTTAAGCATGAAGTTTATCCCTATAATAAGCACTTACCCCGGCCAGACATAGGTCTCGCATGTCTCGTCGTCTAAAGCCTCTGCTGAAGCGACTGCAATCGTACATGATAAAAGAAGGCATGCCAGTCCTTTTACCGGATTTTTATTCCTGCTCATTGCCCCCCCGGACCTGTTTTCTAGTACCTATACCCCTGACCTTTATGCCATGTGGCTTTCCTGTTCTCGCGGACACATTTTTTGAGGCGCTTAAGGTGCTCCTGTATTCGCTTATAGTGGACCGAGCCTTCCGGGAATTTGAGCCCACGTTCTATCAGGTTTTCTTTTTCCCAGGTAAATCTTGTATCTGCCGGATATTTTTTTAGGACATCTTCCATCGCTTTTATTCCGCGTTTGTCGCACAGGTCGGCCAAAAGCCGGGTGCCCCAAAAGACGTCTGCAGCCCCCCCCCCGCTATCCTTCACAGGCATCCGGTCTTCGCCGACCGGCAAAAACCAGCGGGTGATAGGCTCATATACCTCGCGGACATTCAGGCGCACCAACAGTTCCGCCGCATAGTTTCGAGAGGCGCCCATATACGACCTGTCGTCCACCATTTTCAATAGTTTCGGCGTCAGGACCGGCACAAGCGCGGCCCGGCGCTCCGGGGAGGACACTATCATGCATTGCAATCCTTCTATGGCCGTGACATTGAAGAAAGAATCCGGCGCGCTTTCCTCTAAAATCTTCATCAATAGTTCCGGCGCTTTCGGATTTTGGGACCGGCACAGCGAGCGTATGGCATTGAGATTTATGCCGACCTCATTAAAGCTTCCCGGCGCGCGGTTCATTATTTCTAGGAGCCGGTCCACATCATCTATACCGGCGCCGCCCAGCACGGCCATCACCGGCTCCAACAGCGCCGCGGGCGCGGCAGTGTCGACAGCTATCTCGGTCATGACCTCCCTGATATCGACGTGCTCTTTGGCCAGCCCGGAGGATATCAGCAATGCCACGCCCCCGCGCACCCGCGGATGCTGCGCCCGGTCCGCCAGCATGGTTTTGAGCGCGGGCAGCCGTTTTTCCACCGACCTAGACGTCACCATGAATTTCTTCACGCGCAGGAGCAAGTACCGTACCCGCCAGTCCACTTCCTTGTCGGCCAACACTTCCACTAATTCATTGTTGAATCGCAATAAAGCCAGTTTGCCGCCGTTCTCTCCGTAGATCCGCTCCAGCGCGGCGTCATCCTGGCCCTTTTCTTCGGCGGCTATCATTTCAAGTTCCTGGATCTTTTTGCGCAGCGAGGCCGAGACCTTCACCCCGCCGGCCTTGTAAGGAGCGGTGGATTCGCCGGGCTCGAGGTCCTCCAGCGGCGGTTCTTCGACCGCGTATCCGTCATTCGCAGCCGGGGAGTCCTCCGCGGAAGTAAATTGCGGAATTATTGAGAAGACTAGTGCTGGAACCAGTATTTTAAACATGAAAAGACACATCCTCTCACTAAGATGCCTGAATAAAGCGACGTAATGTAGAACGGAGATGCGGTCCGGCGCGGCCCCTTAAACCCCATATCCCGGACTATTCCGGATTTTATACAAAACAAATGCTCGTTTGACAATAGTTAGACTTATCCAACGCAAGATGAGCCTGAAAATTCCCGTGTTTCCAACACAAGATGAGCCTGAAATCGGGCCGGTGTTGATAAATTCGCCAGTTCCGTACATAATTTCCAGCTATGACTGTGAATATGGACGATTCCGAAATACTCACCATCCCCCGACTAAGGCGCTTTCTGGCCGCCTCCAGAGGCTGGAAATTCAAGGGGCTTTCCCGGGCGGACAAGTATGCCTGGCTGGAAACAGCCGTGCACAGGTTCGCCTACCATACACTGTGCAGAAAGGATAAGGGCCCGGTGCGCAGATACATCATGCTGGCCACAGGATTCTCAAGGGCGCAAATGAACCGCCTGCTGAACCGGAAACTGCTCAACGGCAGCCTGGCAAAGGCGCCCGGCAAAAGGCACCGGTTCGCGACAACCTACACCACAAAAGACATAGAGCTCCTGGCGGAAACCGACAATGCCCACGGCCGCTTAAGCGGCCCCGCCACGCAGGCGATATTCCTTCGTCAGTTCAGGGACTATGACGAGAAAGGCTTTGAGCGGCTCAAGGATATCTCGTCCTCGCATATTTACAACCTGCGCGCGGCTCCGGCCTACAGGGCCAAGGCCCTTACCACCGGCAAGACCAAGTCCGTAAACGTGGCTATCGGCGTACGCCGCAAGCCGGACCCAAAAGGCAAGCCCGGCCATCTGCGGGTGGACACCGTCCACCAGGGCGACCGGGACGGGGTCAAAGGGGTCTACAACATCAATCTGGTGGACGAGGTCACGCAGTGGGAAGTTGTGACCTGCGTGGAGGGCATCAGCGAGGCCTGGATGGACTACGTGCTGGAAAACGCGCTGACGCTGTTTCCTTTCCGGATACGCGGGTTCCATTCGGACAACGGCGGCGAATTTATAAACGGTCGGGTGGCGGGCATGCTGGGGCGGCAGGTGGTGGCGCAGACCAAGTCCAGGTCGTGCAGGACCAATGACAACGCGCTTGTGGAAGGCAAGAACGGCAGCATAATCCGCAAGCATATGGGCTATTGGCACATAGCCGGTCGCCACGCGGGCAAGGTCAACGGCTTCTACATGGGCGTGTTTAACCGATACCTGAACTATCACCGTCCTTGCGGCTTCGCCACTGTCAGCGTGGACGCAAAAGGGAAGCGGTCGCAGAAGTACGAGACTTACCTGACGCCCTACGAGGCGCTCAAGCGGATCCCGAATGCCTGCGCATATCTTAAGGGCGGCGTCACGTTCGAACAGCTGGACCGCCTGGCCGCGGCGGAAAGCGATAACGCATGCGCTAGGCGGATGCAAGAGGAGAAGCGGCGGTTGTTCAGCCGCGTTCTGGGCGGACAATGAGACAAGCGGGAAGGAGGCAAGGCTGGAAAGCTACGACGGACTATCGTCGGGAGATTTCAGGCTCATCCTTGGATTGGAAAATGCTTAGTTGCCGCAGCATTCTGCGCGAAGCGCCGGAAAAGGAAGCGCGCGCGGCGGAAGGGTCACTACGCAGGGGGTTGCGGGCCGTCGCCGGGGTGCTCACCGCTCCTCGCGGCGGCGCCTCCTGCCGGAGAACGCGCGAGAGAGGCGGCGCAACGAGCCGGGGCGGCTGCACTGGTCGAAGAAGTCGCGCAGGCGCTCCATCTTGCTGGGACCCGAGCCGTCGGCGCGCTCGATGGCGTAGAAGCAGTAGGGGTCGTCGTGCAGGCGGCCGGTCTTCATCAGCGACATCTCCGAACAGCCGCCCTTGCAGGAGTCGAGGTGGCGGCACCGCGCGCATTCGGGGCCGGCGTCCTCCCGCCGGAAATCGCGGGTATAGGGGAAGGCGGAGCGGCTGCGCCAGAGTTCCTTCACGCGCATGGTCCTGGCGTTGCCCTCCACGAAGCGGTCGTCGTTGATGGCCAGGCAGCCGATGAAGCCGCCGTCGCTGCGTATGCCCAGCACGGAGATCCCGGCCTGGCAGCCCTCCCATTTCTCGTACAGCGAGACGTTTATCAGCCGCGCGGAATTATAGCCCAGGTCATGCGCGCCTATGAGCGCCAGGTCCTCCGGCTTATAACGCCGCCGCGTGGATTCTATGAACATGCCGACGGCGTAGAACTCGTCGCGGTCGAGCAGGAGTTTTTTGGGGAACCTGCGGCCCTCGGCCCCGGCGGTCTGCACCTGCCAGGCGAGACCCTTTCCTTTCAGCTTCTCCCTCAGGGCGGCCAGCTGGCCGAGGTTGAGCTTATGGACGGTGGTGATGACGCTGACCGGCAGGCCGGCCCGGCGGGCGTCCTCCATGAAGGACCAGGAATCGGCGAAGGCGCCCTCGCGGCCGCGTATGCGGTCGTGCAGGGCCGGCACGGCGGCGTCGAGGCTGACGGCCACCGCGCGGGGAGAGAGGACTTTGAGGCGGTTGAAAACGTCCGGCGGGCGCACCGTGCCGTTGGTGATGACCGAGAGCTCCATCCCCAGCGCCCGTATCTTCGAAGCCACCTCCCAGAAATCCCTGCGCAGGAAAGGCTCGCCGCCCATCAGCGCCACGCCCAGGCAGCCGGCGGCCTTCAGGTCGTCGCAGAGCCTGAGCGCTTCGGCGGTGTCGAGTTCCTTTTCCCTTTTGGAGCCCGCGCTGGAGCCGCAATGGATGCAGTCGAGGTTGCAGGCGAGCGTGAACTCCCAGACGGCGCAGGCGAGCGTGTAGGGCGTGTGCATCTCTTGTCCTATATTAACAAAAAAGGGCCGCCCGGTCGCCCGGCCGGCCCTGCGCGGGAACGCGGCTCAGAGTTTATCGCCGCATTCGCCGCAGAAGCGGGCGCCCTGCTGGTTCTGCGCGCCGCATTTCGGGCACTTGACCATGGCCAGCGAGGCGCCGCAGTTGGCGCAGAATTTCCCCTCTCCGGCGGGCTTGCCGCACTTGGGGCAGACGGTCTGCTTGCTCTCTATCTTGCCGGTGAAAACGGGCGCGGCCTGGGCGGCGGCCTCGATGTCCGCCACCATCTTCTTCGATTTGGCGGCGGCCACCTCGACATTGACGCGCGGCGCGTCCTTGACGCAGAGGCCCTCCTGCTCGTTCCAGCAGGTCTCGCAGACCCACTTATTGCATTTGGGACAGCGCTTGAAATGTCCTTTCGCCTCGTTCTGGGCCAGCTCGAAGGCGGCCTCGTGCTCCTTATGCCACTCGGGCGACATGCCGGTGAACTTCTCGCTGATCGCGTCGGTGCCGCGCTCCAGGCTGTAACCGAGGCTGCTCTTGCCGGCCAGGCTGGCCACCGTGCTTATCACGTCGCCGAGGCCCTTGAAGAACTTCTTCTTCTTGTAGGTCTTCGATTCCGCGAAGCGCGTCTTGTAGCCCTCGCGGCAGGTATCGCAGTAGAAAGTGAACTGGAACCCCGCCTCCGTGCTGTTGTCGGCGAAGTTGCTGGTGAAGCCTATAAGGTCGGACATGTCATTTGCCTCCTAGCTTTTTGCCGCATTTGCGGCATTTGTCGGAAACCGGCGGCTGCTCCTCTCCGCAGCCCTTGTGAGGACAGATCACGGTCAGCCGGGCCCCGCAGGCGGAGCAGTAGTCGCCGAAAAAAACGGCCTTGCCGCACTTGGGGCAGGAGGCTTCGAGCCTGAAGCCGCAGCCGGCGCAGGCTTTCCACCCCTCTTTCACCGGCGCACGGCATTTGGGGCAGCGCGGGTCGCCGCAGGGATTCACCTTGCCGCAGGCGGGGCAGACCGCCGCGTCGGGCGGCGTCATCGCCCCGCAATATTTGCACGGATGCGCGTAACCTGGCATTATTCCTCCCCCTCCTCTTCCTCCGGGCCGGCGGCCCCGCCTTTTCGCCAGCGGGCCGGGGCCCGGCTCGAGGCGGCGAAATCCAGTATGGCCTTCACGTCGGCCTCCCAGCCCCCGCCCTCCGAATGCACCGCGCGCCCCGCGTAAAGCGCGCGCAGCTCCCGCAGCGCCGGCACGCGGGCCGGCGCGGCGGCGTAGGCGGCGTTCTCGGGCGCCAGCAGCGCCTCGTCGGAGAGCAGCACCGGCATCCGTCTGAAATTCACGGCCGTCATGGCGCGGTTGAAGAGATCCAGGAAGTCGGGCCAGCCCGCGCCTTCCGGCAGGCGGTAGACATAGGTGGCCGCCTTGTCGGTCTTTTCGCCGGCGGGCTCGAGCAGGAAGTACTCGACGACGGCGGCCGGCGCGGGTTTTTCGACGCCGAAGACGAAGATAAAATGGTCGCCCGACAGGGAGCCCATCAGCCCTTTTTTCACGCCGAAGGCGGTCCGTCCGGGCGCGGACAGCCCCTTCAGGAAGCCGTATTCCGCGGCGTCCGTCTTCGAGGAGCGTATCCGCTTCTCGATAAGGGCGAAAGCGCCGGGCGCGGTCCTCTCTATCTCCTCCGCGGCGACGAGCAGGCCTTCTTTGAGCAGGCCGGAGAGGGCCCTGATCTTCAACGGATCGGCGCCCGGCATGGCGCCGCGCAGGGCCTCCTGCACGAAGAACGTCGTCGCGCCCATAGCGGCGGCCAGCGAGTCCCTGAAATGGTCGTATTTGCCGCCCAGGCCGGAGAGCCGCCAGGTCTCCCCCGAGGCGGAGCGTATCTCGACCGCGTAGTCGGCCTCCTTCACTTCGGCTATATAACGGAAAGGAAGGCGCAGATATTCGGCCGTCCCGGGCAGCGCCAGCAGAGATGTCTCGTGGATGCGCAGTTCGCAGCGCCCGGCGAATTCCCGGCCGGGCGCGGAGAAGGCCAGGTCGGCCTCCATCATCGAATGCTTCATCGGCTCGCCCGCGAGGTCGAGCTTTATCAGGCGCTCATTGCGCAGACGGGAGGCCCGGCGCAGGAAATCGTCGTATTTGTAGCCGAGCCCGCTTATGACTAGCGAAGCGCCGGACAGGGCCAGGGAAACCTTGTGGTCGGATGGGGAAAAGGAGAGCAGGGATTCCCAGGGCAGCGTCAGAGGCGTACCCCGGGCCGGCGCCAGGACCAGCGCGTCCTCCAGGAGCGAGAGCGCGGCCTCGCCTTTTTCCGGCGCGGCGCCGGACCGTTCCAGGGAATAGGAACCCTCGAACTTCATTTGACGAAGATATACTCCACGGTTTTCTTAAGCCCGGCGAACTCCACCACGATCTCGGCGGTGCCCTCGCGCAGTCCTTTGACCAGCACAATGTCCCCGGCGGAAGGCGAAACCTCTATCAGCTCGGGCTTGCTGGGGGTCCAGGTCGGCTTTATCTTTATCGGGCGGTTATTGGCGTCCAGCGCATAGGCGGTCAGCGCGGCCGTGCCGCCGATATTCAGCTTGAGACCGTCCGCGGACGGACCGGTCTGGCCGAGGGCGACATTGCCGGCGTAGACCACTATCCTGGCCGGAGGGCCGGCGTGAAGCGCGTCCTCCAGCGGCGGGACGACCTTCCTCAGGTTGGTGCCGCAGGCGGCCAGGATGGAAACGGCCAGCGCCGGGAAAAGCAACGATTTAATGGTTTTCATGAGACCCCCTGTCTTTTTTTACGATATATAATTTACCGCTGAAGGGCAAGGGCCCGGCACGCTCCTGCCAGCGCTTCAGCGCGGCAGGCGGAGCAGCCAGAGGAACTCCAGGTTGCCCTTGGCGCCCTTTATCGGGGAATCGGTCAGGCCGGCCTCGGAGACGGACGGCAGCGATTCCCTCAGCCAGGCGCGCATGCCCTCCATCGCCTTCTGCCGGGCCTCCTCGTCCTTCACTATGCCCTTGCGCAGGTCGGCGGGCCGCAGCTCGAACTGCGGCTTGACGAGCGCGACCAGCTCCCCGCCGGGCGCCATGACGGAAGCGACGGGCCCCAGGACAAGTTTGAGCGAGATGAACGACACGTCTATGGCGCAGAGGTCCGGCTTCTCCGGGAAGAGTTCCGGCTTGAGGAAACGGGCGTTGGTCCCCGGCATGAAGACGACGCGCGGCTCCGCCTTTATCCGCTCGTGGATCTGGCCTTCGCCCACGTCCACGGCGTAAACCCTCCGCGCGCCGGCCTGCAGGAAGCAGTCGGTGAAGCCGCCGGTGGCGACGCCTATATCGAGGCAGGTCCGGTCCTTCGGATCTATTCTGAAGTGGTCGAGCGCGCCTTTCAGTTTGAGGCCGCCGCGCGAGACATAGGGGCAGCCGGGCTGGACGAGATCGATGACGTCGCCGTCGCGGACGGGCTGGCCGGCCTTGTCGGCGGGTCGGCCGTTGAGCGTGACCAGCCCCGCCATGATGGCGCGCAGGGCCTTCTCGCGGGTCTCGAAATCCCTCCTCGGCCCTCGCGCTCGTATGCGCCTCCGCTCCGCGAGGAGCAAAGCACCGTCAGCTGCGGCGCATACTCCGTAAGCTCGGGCCTTCGGAAGGTTTTTCTTAGGTGAGCCGCCCCCACCCCCCGATTGTCTCCTTATGCAAAACCGTTCACTCCGGTTCTTCCTCGAATTTTTCCAGCTTGAGTTTGCCCTCGGCGTCCTTGCGCAGGACCTCGATCTTCTTCTTGATCTCCTCGAGCTTCTCGGAAAGTTCCTTCGAGATGCCGACGCCCTCCTCGAAGAGTTCCAGCGACTCCTCTATCGGCGTAGTCTCGTCCTCGAGCTTGCCGACTATCTCCTCGAGCTTGGAGAGTTTCTCCTCGAAACCCTGGGTCTTTTCTTTCTTCACCATAATGTCTCCTGTCCGGGGATGTCGGTCTTTTTGGGTTTTGGGGCCTTTTTAGGGGCGTCGGCGGCGCGCGACGGCGCGGCGGCGGGAGCGGCGGAGGTCTCGGTGACCTCGGCGCCGGCGCGGCCTTCGGCGAAGCGCAGGTCCAGCCTGTCGCCGGCCTTGAGTCCCGCCGCGCTGCGCACGGCGCGCCCCTTGTCGTCCTTGACGATGGCGTAGCCCTTCCGCAAGGGGAACAGCGGGCTCAGCGCGGTCAGCTTCTGGGAATTCAGGTTGAGCCGCTCGGCGGCGCGGCGCAGCCGCTCGCCGGAGGCGTCGAAAAGGCCTTCGACGGCCTGGTCCAGCCGCTGCGTAGGCCGCTCCAGCATGGTCATCGGGTCGCGGAAGGCGCGGTGCCCGGCCAGCCGCAGGAAGCGGCCGCTGAGGTTCTCGTAATAGATGCGCAGCGACTGCAGCAGCCGCTTCTCGAGCTGCGCGATATTGGCGGCCAGCTCCACCTTGCTTTTGACCACCAGCTCGGCGGCCGCCGAAGGAGTGGGAGCGCGCAGGTCGGCCACGAAGTCGGCGATAGTGAAATCGGTCTCGTGCCCGACGCAGGAAATGACCGGGATCTTCGATCCGGCTATGGCGCGGGCGACGATCTCCTCGTTGAAGGCCCAGAGGTCCTCCATGGAGCCGCCGCCGCGGCCGACCAGCATAACGTCGATATCGGGGAAGCCGGCGTTCAGGTCCTTTATCGCCTGGGCTATCTCCTCTTTGGAGCCGGCGCCCTGTACCTTGACCGGGGCGATTATGATATGGAGGTTGGCGTAGCGGCGGCCCAGCACGGAGAGTATGTCGCGTATGGCGGCGCCGGTGGGCGAGGTAACGACGCCTATCTTCTGCGGCAGCGCGGGGATCGGGCGCTTGCGGGCCGGGTCGAAGAGCCCCTCGTCCTGAAGTTTTTTCTTGAGCTGCTCGAAGGCCAGCTGCAGCGGCCCTATGCCGGCCGGCACCAGCTCTTTTACCATCAGCTGGTACTTGCTCTGCTTGTCGTAGGTGGTGACGCCGCCGCGGGCGCGCACCAGAAGGCCGTTCTGCGGCTCGAACTTCAGCCCCGAGGCCGGGCCGCGGAACATGACGGCCGAGATATTGGAGACAGCGTCCTTGAGGTCGAAATATATGTGGCCGGCCGCCGAGAGCTTGTAGCCGGAGATCTCGCCTTCCACCCAGACCTCGCGGAAAGAGGCCTCGAGCAGCGTCTTCACGCCGCGACTTATTTCGCTGACGGTATAGACCCGCTCCGCCACTATTTCTCCCCCCGCAGCCTGCGCAGCCGCCTGGCTATCTCGGCCTCGAAGCCCTGTTCCGTCGGCTTATAGAAGCGCCTCGGCTCGGGCATATATTCCTGCGCGACATAATGGCCGTCGAAGTCGTGCGGGTATTTATACCCCTTGCCATGGCCGAAGGCCTCGCCGTCCTTGGACGCGTCGCGCAGGTGCAGCGGCACGGCCCGCTCGGCTCCGCCGCGCACCTCGGCCTGCGCCTCGTTTATGGCCAGGTAGGCCGCGTTGGACTTGGGCGAGCAAGCAACATAGATGGCGGCCTGCGCCAGAGGGATGCGGCCCTCGGGCATGCCCAGCGAAGCGACCGCGGAGAAAGCGGCCTGGGCGATGAGCAGGGCGTTGGGGTTGGCGTTGCCCACGTCCTCGGCGGCGCAGATGAGTATGCGGCGGGCCAGGAAGCGCGGATCCTCGCCGGCTTCGAGCATCTTAGCCAGCCAGTAGACGGCGGCGTCGGGGTCGGAGCCCCGCATGGACTTGATGAAGGCCGACGCGTGGTCGTAATGCTCGTCCGCGCTCTTGTCGTAGCGCAGCGAGCGGCGCTGGATGGACTCTTTCGCCACGCCGATATCGATATGCCGCCGGCCGCCCTTGCCCTGCGGGGTGGTGACGACCGCCAGCTCGATGGCGTTGAGCAGCCGCCGCGCGTCGCCCGAGGAGTTCTCTACGAAATATTTCTCCGCTTCCGGGGTCAGCGCCGGGCGCAGCGCGGCCAGGCCCTTCTCGTCCGACAGCGCGCGGCGCAGCACCTTGCGCAGGGCCTCGGGCTCGAGCGGCTTGAACTCGAAGACCAGGAAGCGCGACAGGAGCGCGGAGTTTATGTAGAAATACGGGTTCTCGGTGGTCAGGCCGATCAGGACGATGTCCCCCTTCTCGACCGATGGAAGGAGGGCGTCCTGCTGCGTGCGGTTGAAATGGTGAATTTCGTCTAGCAGCAGCAGCGAGACCGGCGCCAGTCCCGATTCTTTCAGCGCGCGGGCGGCCTCAAGTATCTTTTTTAGTTCGGCCACGCCGGCGGTGACGGCGTTGAGCTCGAAGACGCGGGCCTTGGTACGCGAGGCGATGAACCGGGCGGTGGCCGTCTTGCCGCAGCCGGAGGGGCCGTAGAAGACGGCCGAGCGGACATTGTCGGATTCTATGGCCCGGCGCAGCAGCTTGCCCTCGGCCAGGATATGCTCCTGGCCGGCGAACTGCTCCAGCGTGGACGGGGCGAGGCGGGCGGCCAGCGGCGACTGCCGCGGCTCCGTCTCCCCCCCGGCCTCTTCGCCGCCGTCGGCGGGCGTTTCGAACAGGGAACCTTCCATTTAAAAAAGTTTGGAGTCGAGCGCTTCTTTGAGGCTGGCCGCCAGTTCCTCTATCTTGCGCGAGTCGGCCGCGCGCAGGTCCTTGGACTTGTGCTCCAGGTTGAACAACTCCGCGGCGAAGTGCATCGCGGTCAGTATGGCCAGTTTCTGCGTGTCCACGCGCTTGAGGCCGGGCTCCAGTTCGGTCATCTTTTCCTCGACCTGCTGGGCGATGGCGGCCACTTCCATGGGGGTGAGCCCCTCCATGGCGATATTGAGCTTGACGCCCTTTACGGTTACCTGGGTCTCGTCCTTCTGCGTCATTCGTCTTCCAGACCGTCGAAAAGGTAGCCCTGCGCGCTGGAGGCCTTCTCTATCTTCTCGCAGAGCCGGAAGAGGCGTTTTTTAAGTTTTTTACGGGCCTCTTCGGCCGCGGGGCTTCTGCCTGCCTTCATGAGCCTGGTCCGGTCGGCCGCGTAGCTCTCCACCTGCTTGCGCAGAAGGGCGTTCTCCTGCTCCAGCGTTTTGAGCCTCTCTATGGCGGTCTTTACCAGGCCGTCCAGCGTTTTTATGCCGGCGTTCATCAGCCCCCATTATATAAAAGATAACCGTGGCAGGGCCCGGGCGCCGGGCGGCAAGAGACCCATATAAAAATGGGCCTTTGAACCGTGGTGCGGGGCTCCGGTAAAGGGTATAACATATCTGACGGTAATGCGGTCACGGAGGACTCAGATGAAGAACTCGTCAAAACTGTTTTCGGGGATAACGGCCCTGGCCTTTATTCTCCCCTCTTTCGCCAAAGCGGAAGACAAGAGCATATACGGCGACGACGACCGCCTCGACTATTTCGAAGCGCCGGCCGACATGAAGGAACTGGCGAAGTCCGTGGTCTCTTTCTGGAAGAACGAGCATGTGCGGATCGACGGCGACAAGGCCCGCGTGGCCACCGTCAACTTCGGCGACGCCGTGGGGCTCTGCCCCGCCGAGAGGTTCCGCGAACAGCCCGTGGGCGCCTTCTGCTCCGGCTCGCTGGTCGGCGAGGACCTGGTCATGACCGCCGGCCACTGTATCACCGACGAAGCCTCCTGCGCCGCCGCCAAACTGGTCTTCGGCTACGCGGTGACCGGCCGCGGCCAGGCCGCCGATACCACGGTCCCCGCCTCCGACGTCTACTCCTGCAAGAGGATCGTGAAGCGCGACCTGGACAAGGAACCGACCGGCACCGTCGGGATCATCGGCGCGATAGTCGGCAACGTGCTCGACACGACCGGCCCCGATTACGCCCTGATACAGCTCGACCGGAAAGTGACCGGCCGCCGGCCGCTGCCGATCAACCGCGGCTCCAAGGTCAAGGAAGGGACGCAGATCTTCGTCATAGGCCATCCCGTCGGCCTGCCGCTCAAGGTGGCCGGCGACGCCAGGGTGCGTTCCTCCAAGTTCATGCGCGCCCACTTCACCACCGACCTCGACACCTTCGGCGGCAACTCCGGCTCGCCGGTCTTCAACCTCAAGACCAGGCTCATCGAGGGCATCCTGGTGCGCGGCGGCACGGATTTCGTGAAGTCCCCCGAGGGCTGCACCGTGTCCTACAGCGTCGGCCAGAACGACGGCAAGGGCGAGGCCGTGACCCACGTCTCCGTCCTCAAGGACCATATCCCGGCCCTCAAGTCCGCGAACGAGGCCCCCAAGCTGGTGGAACTCTCCCCCGAGGACACCGCCTTCGAGCCGCTCGAGCGGACCGTCTCCTTCGACTGACCCCCTCCGTCATTGAAAAAGAGCCCCGGGCTTCCGCCCGGGGCTTTTTTTTGGATAGGGGACGCTGTTGACTTGTTGACTTATTGAGTTGTTACTCCCCCTGTAGCCGCCTGCCGGCCTTGGGGCAAAATAAGTCAACAACTCAACAAGTCAACAACGTCCCCTGAACGACAACAGGGTTTCGGCGACTTTTGTCTCGTTGTAGCCGGCGCGGACTTTGTCGTGCGCGGAGGCGGCCAGGCGGGAGGCCAGGGCGGGGTCGTCCTTGAGCCTCAGAACGGCCGCGGCCAGGGCCGCCGGGGAGCCGTCGGTCAGCAGCATGTCCGAGCCGTCGGCGAAGAGTTCCCTTATGGCGGACGTGTCCCTGGTGATCACGGGCTTCCGGCAGGCGGCGTAATGATAGACCTTGTTGGGGATGACGAGCCCGGCCTTGAGCGTGTCGCCGAATATCCCGAGCGCGGCGTCAAAACCCAGGATCTTCCCCCTCAGCTCCGCCTGCGGCACGCGGCCGGCGAAATCGACGTTCGGGAGTTTCTTCCCGGCGGCGTAAGCCCTGGCCCGGGCGTAGTCGAAGCCGTCCCCGACTATCCGGAAAAGGATATCTTCCCGGCCGCGCAGCAGGTGGGCGGCCTCCAGTATCTTCACCACGCCCTGCAGCGGGTTCAGGCTGCCGTAGAAACCGGCGACGAAGCGGCCGTCCCCCGCCGGCCTTTCCCCGGGGAAGAAAGAACCGAAATCGTTGCCGATGTAGAGGACCCCCATCTTCTCCCGCGGCACGCCGCAGTTGGAATGGAACCACTCGAGGTGCGCGGCCGTATCGGTCACCACGAAATCCGCGGCGGCCATGGAGGACCTGTCCGACAGGCGCGCGCGAAGCGCGGAAAGGCCGTATTTCCAGACATTGGCGTAATCGAGCGCCTTGGTCATGTAGCGGGAGATGAGCGGGTCGAAGACGACCCGCTTCCCACCGGCGTGCTCTTTCACGAAGGCGACTTCCTTGTGGGTGAAAGAGGGCAGGAAGACGAAGTCGGCCGCCGCGGACAGTTCGCGCAGGCGGCGGGCGGCGGCGGCGTCCTTCTTTTTGAAAGGGAATTCGGGGACGCGGTGGCCCAGCTTCAGCAGGCCGGCGCGTATGACGGCGGTCCGGTTGTAGTCGGGCTCGTAATTGCCCGCGAAAAGTATCTCCAGGGGCATAAGCGGGGGGAGCCGGCGGCGGTCAGCCGCGCAGCCTGGCGCCGAAGGAGGCTTCCAGCTTCTTGAGGGCCTTCTCCATGCGGGAATTGACGTCCGCGTCGGTCAGCGTGCGCTCCATCGAGGAGAAGGTGAAACGCAGGGTCAGGCTGCGCTGGCCCTCGGGCACGCCCTTGCCCTTGTAGACGTCGATAAGGTCGAGCCGGGAGAGGTCGGGCAGCGAGCCGAGGTCCTTCTCCATTTCCGCCCATTCGCGTTTCTCGTCCACCAGCACCGAGAGGTCGCGCCAGGCCGCCGGGAAGGGCGAGACGGCCTTGACCTGCGGCACACGGTCGCGGAAAGAGCCTTTCCACGACTCGGCCAGGGCGGCGAGCGAGAGCTCGAAATAGTAGACCTGGGTGTCTTTCAGGTCGCTGTTGATGACGGCCATCGGGTCGGCCAGGCCCAGCACGCCGGCCTCGCCGGCGCCGAGCTTCATGACCAGCGCCGCCCCTTCCTGCAGGAAGGCGGGCCGGGTCTTCGGCTTCTCGAAGCGGAAGCCGCGCCGGCCGCCGAAGACGGCCTGCATGACGCCTTTCAAATGATAGAAATCCGACATCTCCGAGCCGCCGCGCCAGTGCTGCTCCTCGGGGAAAGGCCCGTACATCAGACCCGCGCAGACGCGTTCCTCCTTCTTCCCGTCCTTCGTCCTGCGATAGACGGTCCCCGTCTCGAAGACGGCGACCGAGGTCCGGCCGCGGTTGAGATTGTAGCGCAGGGTCTTGAGCAGTCCCGGCAGCATCGAGACGCGCAGGTACTGGTAATCCGAAGAAAGCGGGTTGAGCAGCTCCACGGCCTGCGTCTCGTCAAGCAGGCAGTTGCGAAGATCCTTGAGCGGGACCAGGTCGTAATTATAGACCTCGGAGAAACCCAGGGAGGCCAGCCTGCCGCGCAGTTCGGCCTCGGCCTCGGCCATGGGGGTGGAGGAGGCGGGCATCACCGGCATCGACGAGGCCGACGGGATGAGGTCGTAGCCGTTATAGCGGGCGGCCTCCTCGGCCAGGTCCTGGACGGTCGCGATGTCGCGCCGGTAGGAAGGCGGCGTGAATTTCCACGGCTTCTCCGGCGACAGCCCCGGCTGTATCGCCTTCAGGCAGGCGAAGATCTTCTCGTCGGTCATGGCCGTGCCCAGTATCGCGTTTATGCGCGCGGGGTCGGCGGTCACCACGGGCAGGCGGGGAGGTTCGGGGAAATTGTCGCTGACCTGCTCTATTTTCGCCGACGGGACGGCCTCCAGCAGCAGCCCGGCGATGCGGCGCGCGGCCTTCATCGTCAGCTCGATGTCGGTGCCGCGCTCGAAACGGTAGGACGATTCGCTCTTTATGCCGCTCTTCCTGGACGAGGCCCGCACCGCGGACTGAGAGAAAGAAGCGGATTCTATAAGTATCGAATCGGTGGCGTCGGCGACGGAGGAGTAGAAGCCGCCCATGACGCCGGCCAGCGCGACCGGCTTCCCGCGGTCGGCTATGACCAGCGTGCCGGCGGAGAGCTTGAGTTCGCTGCCGTCGAGCGCTTTCATATTTTCGCCGTCGGCGGCCGGCCGCACGTTTATCGCCGGGCCGGCGAGGTTGGCAAGGTCGAAGCAGTGGGTCGGCTGACCCAGCTCATACATGACATAATTTGAAACGTCGATAAGGAGATTTCCTTTGGGGTTGGAGCCCATCGCGCGCAGGCGCGCGGCCATCCAGTCCGGCGTCCGCGCTCCTTTGAGGCCGCGCATGACGACGGCGGTATACCGCGGGCAGAGCGAGGGGTCCGCTACGGACACCGGTGCGACGGTGCCGACCGCCTTAGGCAGTTCGGGGAGGGCCGGCTCTTTGAACTTCAGGCCGTAGAAAACGCAGAGCTCGCGGGCCAGCGCGTAATGGGAGAGGCAGTAGGCCAGGTTCGGGGTTATCTCGAGCTCGAAGACCCAGTCCGGCGGGGCGAACAGGGTGCGCGCGTCGGCGCCCAGCGGCGCGGACGGGTCGAGTACCAGTATGCCGGAATTGTCGTAGCCCTCGAGGCCCAGTTCCCCGGCGGAGCAGATCATACCCTCGGATTCCACGCCGCGGATCTTCGCCTTCTTGAGCTCCCCCTCGGCCAATTGCGCGCCCACTTTCGCGAAAGGGATCAGCTGGCCGACGGCGATATTCCTGGCGCCGCAGACCACGCGCATCATCGCCGAGCCGTCGTTAACGTCGACGAGCGAGAGCTTGTCGGCGTTGGGATGTTTGTCTATCTTATCGATGCGGCCGACCACCACGCCGGTGAAAGCGGCGCCGCTGCGGCCCGAGCTTTCCACGCCCAGGCCCAGCCGGGCGAACCTGGCCGGCAGTTCCTCCGCCGGGGGCGGGTTCTCTATGAAGTCGCAGAGCCAGGAATAAAGTATCTTCACAGCTGTTTCCAGACGCGCAGGTCGTTCTCGTAGAACATGCGCATGTCCTTTATGCCGAACAGGAGCATAGCGAAGCGCTCGACGCCGGCGCCGAAGGCGAAGCCGCTCCATTTCTCGGGGTCATGGCCGCAGGCCTTGAGGACATTGGGGTGCACCATGCCCGCGCCCAGCATCTCGAGCCAGCCGGTGCTCTTGCAGACCGGGCATTTATCGGCCTTGCCGCCGCAGAAAACGCATGATATCTCGACCTGCGCGCCGGGCTCGACGAAAGGGAAATAGGAGGGCGCGAAGCGCACCTTGGCCGACGAGCCGAAAAGGTCCTTGATGAAGGCGTCCACCGTCCATTTAAGGTCGGCCATGCTGACGTTCCTGTCCACATAAAGGCCCTCGACCTGGTGAAAGACGAAGGAATGGCTGGCGTCCACGGCCTCGGAACGGAAGACCCTGCCGGGGTGGAAGACGCGCAGCGGCGGCGGCGCGGCCATCATCGAGCGTATCTGCACCGGCGAGGTGTGGGTGCGCAGCAGCATATCCTTGCCGGAGGAGTCCTTCACTCCGACGTAGAAAGTGTCCTGCATGTCGCGGGCCGGGTGATCCGGGGGAAAATTAAGGGCCTCGAAATTATGGCGGTCGTCCTCTATGTGGCAGCCGTCCGCCATGGCGAAGCCCAGCTTCAGATAAGCCTCTGAAAGCCGGACGATAGTCTGCGTTATCGGATGAAGGCTGCCTTTCGGGAAAGGGAGGCCGGAGAGCGTCAGGTCCAGTCCCGCGGCGGCTTTGGACTTCCCCCCGCCCAGCTCGGCCTTGCGGGCCTCCAGGGCGGCGACGAGGCGCGCCTTGAGCTCATTGCCCAGGCGCCCCAGCTCCTTCTTCTCTTCGATGGTGAAGGAGCCCAGGTCCCGCAGCAGCAGGGCCAGCTCGCCCTTGCGGCCGAGGAACTGCAGCTCCACTTCGGCGATATTGCCGGCGGCGGCCCCTGAAATGGCGGAGGAGAAGCTCTCGCCCACGCGAGAAAGCTTCTCCTTCCACTCGGCCGCGTTCATCGCCCGTCGACGGCCCTCAGGCCGCCGGGGTCAGGGCTTTCCTGGCCATTTCCGCTATCTGCTTGAAGGACGCCGGGTCCTTTATCGCGATCTCGGAAAGCATCTTGCGGTTGATATCGAGCTTGGCCTTCTTGAGGCCGTTCATGAACTTGCTGTAGGACATTCCCTCTTCGCGGGCGGCCGCGTTCAGGCGCATGATCCAGAGCTGGCGCATGTCGCCCTTGCGGTCCTTGCGGTGCTCATAGGCGACGGCCAGCGACTTCTTGACCTGCTGGGTCGCCATCCTGAGGCGGTTCTTCTTATTGGCGTAATAGCCTTTGGCGAGCTTGAAGATCTTCTTCTTGCGCTTGTTCCTTGCGACGCTGTATTTTATCCTCATAGTGTTTCCTGTTGCCTTCCCGGGGACGCCGGGAGCCGGGCCGGGCCGGCGATAGGTACGCCGGCCGCCGGTAGGCGCTCCTGTTTATTTATAGGGCAGATAGGTCCTGAGAACCGCGGCCTCGTGGCTGTTCTTCTCCTCCACCTTGTTCTTGCGGAGATTGCGGCCGTGCTTGGCGGACATGCCGGTGAGAAGATGCCTGCGATTGATCTTCCGGTGCAGCCATTTGCCGCCGGCGGTCTTCTTGAAGCGTTTCTTGGACCCGCTGTGAGTTTTCATTTTGGGCATAGTTGTCTCTCTGCTTACTATTATATGAATTACCGGGGCGGCCTGTAAATGACCGTTCAGGCGGCGGGGGCGCCCGGAGCCTGGGGGGTCTGCGGCGGCTGTACCGCGGGCCTGGCCTCTGCCTTGACGCCAGCTTTGGAGACGGGTTTCGGCGAGATCATGACGCTCATGCGGTTGCCCGCCAGCGAAAAACGGCCCTCCTGGGTGCCGACTTCCGTCAGCTTGGCGACCACGTCCTGCAGTATCCGCTCGCCTATGTCGCGGTGCTGGTTCTCGCGGCCCTTGAAGACCACGGTGACCCGGACCTTGTCCTGCGCGCGGAGGAATTCGGAGATATGCTTGATCTTGGTGTCGAGGTCGTGCTGGGCGATGCGCGTGTTCATGCGGATCTCCTTGAGCATGCCGACCTTCTGCTTCTTGCGGTTCTCCCGCTCCTGCTTGTCCTTCTCGTAGAGGTACTTGGAAAAGTCCATTATCTTGCAGACGGGCGGGGCCGCCTGCGGCGCTATCTCGACCAGGTCCAGCCCGGCGTTGCGCGCCATCTGAAGCGCTTCCTGTATGGGTTTCACCCCCACCATCGTGCCGTCGCTGGCGACAAGACGCACCTGCGACACGTTTATCCACCTGTTTATCCTTATCCGTTTATCGTAGTACAAACAGTCCTCCGTGAATAAGGCCTCCCTCGGGAGGCCCGTCCGAACCCAGTTAATTTACAAACTTTCCCAATGGGAGTCAACTTGAACGGGACCCGCAGGCCGCGCCGTACCAGAGAAGCCCCAGGTACTCGTGCAGGGCCGCTTTTAAACCGCCGCCCCCCTGCGGCAGCAGCGAGGACCAGCCCCGCCAGCCGGGGGAGGACAGATAGGCGCAGGGCACCGGCGTACCGGCCCCCAGGCCGGCGGCTCCGAAGGCCCGCACGGTCCTCGGCAGGTGCACGGCCGAAGTAACCAGCAGCGGACGGGTCCAGCCACGGGCCCGGAAGATCTCCGCTGTCAGGAAAGCGTTCCCGCAGGTGTCGGCCGAGGACCCCTCCCGCACGATCTTCCCGGCCGGCACGCCGGCGTCCTCCAGGGCTTTCGCGGCCGCCGGGGCCCAGCTGCCGTTGCCGAAAACGCTCCCGCCGGTGACCACCACCGGCAGGCCGGTCTGGCGGTGCAGCCGCGCCGCGGCCAGCAGCCTGGCGGAACCGTCCCTGTCCAGCGCGGGGGCTCCGGCGGGATCGGAGGCGCCGGGGAGCAACGAACCGCCCAGTACCACTATGGCGTCGGCCGAGAGGTCCCGCGGCTGCGGATAGCGGTATTCCAGCGGGCGCAGCAGCAGCGCGTGGAAGGCCGGGGTCATCAGGACCCACAGCGCGAGGCCGGCCCCTGCCAACAGGGCAGGACGCCCGCGGCGCTTATAGAGGCACCAGGCGGCCGCGGCGAAGCAGGCCATGACCAGCAGACCCGGCGGCAGGATGAACGGCGTTATCAGTTTCTTCAGCAGGAACATCGACAATTATTCGGGACCGACGGGGGCTCACCACGAAAAAACGCCGCTCGCACACCGTGCTCGCGCTCCCTCCTCGGCCCTCGCGCTCGTATGCGCCTCCGCTCCGCGAGGAGCGAAGCACCGTCAGCTGCGGCGCATACTCCGTAAGCTCGGGCCTTCGGAAGGTTTTTCTTAGGTGAGGCCCCCGCCGTTCCCGGCTGTCTCCTCATCAAGGCTTTAAAGTAAAGCCCCGCGTCCGCCAGAGGCGGAAGCGGGGCGCAAGGATATGCCGGTGCCGCGCTTATACTCAGTCCCTTATGCGCATCCTGTAGAACGAGCGCCAGACGAAAACGGTCGAAAGCGCGAAGAAGACCGCCGCGGCGGTATGCGCCGTGGACGGCTCCAGCGTGATAGCCAGCTCGACGGCCAGCAGACCGAACAGCGTGGTGAACTTGATGACCGGGTTCATGGCCACCGACGAGGTGTCCTTGAACGGGTCGCCCACGGTGTCGCCCACGACGGTGGCGTCGTGCAGGTCCGTCCCCTTGGCGTTGAGCTCGGTCTCCACCAGCTTCTTGGCGTTGTCCCACGCGCCGCCGGCGTTGGCCATGAAGATGGCCTGGTACAGGCCCGAGATCGCGATGCCGATCAGGTAGCCTATGAAGTAGAAGTGGTTCAGGCAGGCGAAGGCCAGCGTCGAGAAGAACACCGCGAGGAAGATGTTGAACATCCCCTTCTGCGCGTACTGCGTGCAGATCTCGACGACCTTCTTGGAATCCTCCACGGAGGCTTTTTCCGCGCCCTCGAGGTGTATGTTCTTCTTGATGAACTCCACCGCGCGATAGGCACCGGTCGTGACCGCCTGCGTCGAGGCGCCGGTGAACCAGTAGATGACCGCGCCGCCCGTGATGAGGCCCAGCAGGAACAGCGGGTTGAGTATCGAGAGGCCCGCCTCCACCTGGCCCGGGAAGGTCTTGTGCAGCACCTGGATGATCGAGAAGATCAGCGTGGTCGCGCCGACGACCGCCGTGCCTATCAGCACGGGCTTGGCCGTCGCCTTGAACGTATTGCCGGCGCCGTCGTTCTCCTCCAGGTGCTTCTTGCCGTTGACGAAGTCCGGCTCGAAGCCGAAGTCCTTCTTGAGCTCCTCCCTGATGCCGGGCAGCGCCTCTATCGTGGAGAGCTCGTAGACGCTCTGCGCGTTGTCGGTCACGGGACCGTAGGAGTCCACGGCTATCGTCACCGGGCCCATGCCCAGGAAGCCGAAAGCTATCAGGCCGAACGAGAAGATGGCCGGGGCCGCCATGATGGCGCCGAGGCCCGCCTCGCTCACTATGTAGCCGACGGCCATCAGCGCGATGATGGCGATGCCCATCCAGTAGGCGCTGAAATTACCGGCCACCAGGCCGGAGAGGATGTTGAGGGAGGGCCCGCCCTCCTTGGACGCCGCCAGCACCTCGCGCACGTGCGAGGAGTTGGTGGAGGTGAAGATCTTGACGAGCTCGGGTATCAGCGCGCCGGCGAGAGTGCCGCAGCTGATGATCGTCGAGAGCTTCCACCACAGCGTGCCGTCGCCCAGCTCCGCGATGAGCAGGTACGAGAGCAGGTAGGTCATGCCGATGGAGACCAGCGAGGTCAGCCAGACCAGCGTGGTCAGCGGCACCTCGAAGTCGAACTTCTTCGACTCGCCGTAGGCCGCCCTGGCCCAGAGGCCGTTGAGGCCGTAGGACAGCGCGCTGGTGAAGATCATGCCGATGCGCATGACGAAGATCCAGACCAGCAGCTGCACCTGGGTCAGCGCCTCGGGCACGGCCAGCAGGATGAAGGTGATCAGCGCGACGCCGGTCACGCCGTAGGTCTCGAAGCCGTCGGCCGTCGGGCCCACGGAGTCGCCGGCGTTGTCGCCGGTGCAGTCGGCTATAACGCCCGGGTTGCGCGCGTCGTCTTCCTTGATCTTGAAGACTATCTTCATCAGGTCGGAGCCGATGTCGGCGATCTTGGTGAAGATGCCGCCGGCTATGCGGAGCGCGGCCGCGCCCAGCGACTCGCCTATCGCGAAGCCGATGAAGCAGGGGCCCGCGTAGTCGCCGGGGATGAAGATCAGTATCGCCAGCATCAGCACCAGCTCGACGGAGATCAGCAGCATGCCTATCGACATGCCGGCCTTGAGCGGGATGTGCATCGCGGGGAACGGCAGGCCCTTGAGCGCGGCGAAGGCCGTGCGGCTGTTGGCGTAGGTGTTTATCCTTATGCCGAACCAGGCCACGGCGTAGGAGCCGAGGATGCCGACTATGCTGGAGATCACGATGACCGTCAGCTGGACGGCGGTGAAATGGAGCAGGTAGCCGAAGTAGAAGACCATGATCGCCGCGATGAAGGCCCAGAGTATCGCGAGGAACCTGCCCTGCGTCAGCAGGTAGGTCTTGCAGGTCTCGTAGATCAGTTCGGAGATCTCGAGCATCGACTTATGCACGGGCAGCCTTGAGATCTGCATCGACTGGAACAGCCCGAAGAGGACCCCGAGACAACAGACGACGAGCCCCCACATCAGGAGCGTGTCGCCGGCGATCCCGCCCATGAAGGTCGCCTGCGAGAGCGGCGGGATGATGAGGTCGGCCTCACCCGCGAAAGAATTCGTTACGGACAGCGCGAACGCGGCCGCGGCGGCCGCCAGTGTCTTGAGTTTTCCCATTAGCCCCTCCATCTGCCTGTAAAGAAGGCCGCCCGTCTTTTGAACGGGCGGCCTTTCCGGTTTTTTAGAGCTTCTGCTCCGCCACGACCGGGACTCCCGGCCCCATGGTGGAAGATACGAACACCGACTGCATGTAGACGCCCTTGGACGACGAGGGCTTGGACTTGAGGACGGCGTCCAGCACGGCCTGCGCGTTCTCGGCCAGCTTCTCCGCGGGGAACGAGGCTTTGCCGACGGGCACGTGGATGAGGCCCTGCGCGTCGTTCTTGTACTCGACGCGGCCGGCCTTGAGCTCCTTGACGGCGTTCTTGACGTCGAGCGTCACCGTCCCGCTCTTGGGGTTGGGCATCAGGCCGCGCGGGCCCAGCGTCTTGCCCAGGCGGGTGATGTCCTTCATCATGTCCGGGGTGACCACCAGCACGTCGAAGTCCATCATGCCCTTGGCGATCTCCTCGATCAGCTCGGCCGCGCCGACCTTGTCGGCGCCGGCGGCGGCGGCCTCGGCGGCCTTCTCGCCCTTGGCGATGACGGCGATCTTCTTGGTCTTGCCGCTGCCGTGCGGGAGCGGGACGGTGCCGCGCACCGACTGGTCCGACTGCTTGGGGTCTATGCCCAGGCGCACGTGGACCTCCACGGTCTCGTCGAACTTGGCGGTGGCGCTCTTCTTTATCATCCCCATGGCCTCGGCCAGGGTGTACTTCCTGGAAAGATCCAGGTCTTTCTTGAGGTTGTTGAGTCTCTTTCCCATTTTTGTTCTCCTTGTTTTTTCCAGGGCCGTAAGGCCCCCGAGGTTCGTGCGCGGGAAGGCCCCGCTTCCTCGTAAGAACTTTTTATCCCTCTATCTCGACGCCCATCGAACGGGCGGTGCCCTTCACCATCTCCATCGCCTGCTTGATGTCCTTGGTGTTGAGGTCGGGGAGCTTGGTCTTGGCGACTTCCTCGACCTGCTTGAGGTTCAGCTTGCCGACCTTGGTCTTGTTCGGCTCGCCGGAGCCCTTGGCCAGGCCCGCGGCCTTCTTGATCAGGGCGGCCATCGGCGGCATCTTGGTGATGAAGGTGAAGGTGCGGTCCTCGAACACGGTGATGACCACCGGTATCGGGACTCCCTGCTCCAGTTTCTTGGTCTTCTCGTTGAACTGCTTGCAGAAGTCCATGATGTTCACGCCGTGCTGGCCGAGGGCGGGGCCCACGGGCGGGGCGGGATTGGCGGCGCCGGCCGGAATCTGGAGTTTTATCAGGGTCTTTATCTGTTTGACTTTAGCCATATTAAGTTACCTCTTTGAGTATGCCTGGGGCCCGCCCGCGGGTAGAAGCTCCCCGCGGGAAAGGCTTCAGACTTTTTCCACCTGCAGGAAATCCAGCTCCACCGGGGTGGGGCGGTCGAACACGGTCACGGTGACGCGCAGCTTCGCCTTGGGCTCGTTGACGTCCTCGACGAGGCCCATGAAGTGTTTGAACGGTCCCTCGATGATGCGGACGTTCTCGCCTTTCTCGAACTGCACGGCCGGCTTGGGCTTGTCCTCGCTGGTCGAATTGGCCAGCTCCAGGATCTGCTGGACCTCGCCCTCGTCCATCGGGACCGGCTTGGGGTCGCCCAGGAAGCCCGAGACGCCCTGGATGCCGCGTATGGCCCAGTAGCTCTCGTTGTCGAGTTCCAGGTCCACCAGCACGTAGCCGGGGAAGAACTTGCGCTTGCGCAGTTCCTTTTTGTTGTGCTTGACGGCCACGACGTCCTCCGTCGGGATCAGCACCTGGAAAAGCTTGGTCGAGAGCTCGTTGGAGTCGATCTTGCCCTGCAGGGCCTTCTGTACGCGTTCCTCGAACCCGGTGCGGGTGTGTATTACGAACCAGCCTCTTGCCATGTTCAGCGTCCTCCGAGCATGCCTTTCACGAAAACGGAAAGGCCCAGGTCCACCAGGCTGATGTAGATGGCCACGATGGTGACGACCACGGCGACCGCGATGGTGGATTTCACCACCGCGTCCTTGGGCAGCCAGGTGACCTTGGTGAGCTCCTGGTAAACTTCCTTCAGAAAACCGGTTATCTTGTTCATAATCGGACTCGTCCTCGCCCGGCGGGGGCCTCGCCCTTCGCTCCGTCCGGAAAAGATCTGGCGGGAGCGGAAGGAATCGAACCTTCAGTCGCGGTTTTGGAGACCGCTGGTTTACCGTTAACCGACGCTCCCCCGGAAATCAGGATTTTACTTCCTTGTGGGTGGTCTGCTTGCCGCAGGCCTTGCAGAACTTCTTGAGTTCCAGTTTGAATTCCTTCTTCTTGCCCCGGGAAAAGTGATAGTTCTTCCTCTTGCAGGAAGTGCAACCCAGGGTTATCGTTATCCTGTCGGCCATCTTGGATCTCCATCCGGGTCCCGGCGGCCGGGGGTTTCCCCCCGGCCGGCGGGCTCTCCCGTATTATTCCACTATCTCGGTGACTACGCCCGATCCTACGGTGTGGCCGCCTTCGCGGATAGCGAAGCGCAGGCCCTTCTCCATGGCGATCGGGGATATCAGTTCCACGGTCATCTC
>JAGVVD010000001.1 GCA_019135865.1 Elusimicrobiota bacterium | reverse complement strand
CTTCAACGAGTTCTCCTACGCCGACGACAACCGCGACGCAATGACGGGGCAGCTCCGCCTCGCCGCCGACCATCTGATGTACGACCACGTGGAGACGGCGCGGATGGCGAGGGATTTGGCGATAATGCTGGAGGAGAACAGGGACTTGGAACTTGGCAGCCGCTGGGAGACGCTGCTCGCGGCGGTCAGGAACGACTTCAACGGGGAGCACCCCGAAGCAATGGAACGGCTTGAGAGGCTGAAGGAGGAATGATGCAGGAGACCATCTTCTATGTCGCGGCGGGCGAGACATTGGGTTCGGTGCGCGACTTCGCGAACGCAAAGTCGGCGGCTCCGCCGACGCTGGTGAGGGGCGTGTCCGCGCTGCTGCGGATGCGGCTCTTCGCCCACAGGGACGGCCTTGAGCCGTATCCCCTGGAGGCGCTTGACGGCATCGTCCGCTGGCAGTGGGCGATGGACACGGACTTCAACGAGGTCACCGCCTACAAGCTCCAGGCGGACAACGTGAACATCGAACTGGCGGAGGTGACGGACGAGATAGACGGCGACGAGCACACCTACACGGAGCTGTCCATTCCGATGCCGCAGATGAACACCGTGGAGCTGGCGGAGTGGCTCGGCACGGACAAGAGCAAGAACGGCCTGCACGGGGAGCTGGTGGGATACGATGCAGACGGTGCGGAGGTCTTCATCCTCCAGGTCGAGAACTTCACGATAAGGAATCGCATCACCAGCCTCGGATCGCCGACTCCTGTCAGCGCGGACTACCTGACCACAAGCCAGGTGGCCGCCCTCGTCGCCTCCGGGCTGGAGTGCCAGTTCAGCCATGACGGCGACCACTGGCATCCCGAGCAGGACGAGGAGGACGCCTTCCTGCGGATGAGGGTGGAGGGCGCGGGCGGCCTCTGGAGCGACGCCATCCGGCTGCCCCAGGGGCCTCCGGGCGAACGGGGGCTTGACTCCTTCATGTACGTGGCCTACGCCTCCGACGCGGAGGGGACGGGATTCTCGCTCGTCCAGTCGGACAATCTCAAGTGGCGGGCGGAAATCCACCTGGCCGACGAGCCGGAGGCGCTGACCGCCGCCGACTTCACGGGCAGGTGGGTCAAGTACATCGGCGACGATGGCGCGGGCGTGGGCGACATGAAGGCTGAGGTCTACGACACTGACGGCGATGGCGTGGTGGACCGCGCGAGGACGGCTGACTCTGCGGATTCCGTCGCATGGGCGGACGTGCGGGGGAAGCCGTCGTCCTTTGCGCCAGAGGCGCACACGCACGGGATGGAGGCCCTCTCCGACCCGGTGCGCCAAAGGACGCGGACGGAGGCAAACCCGACCGCGCTCTGTCTCGACATTCCCGTACTCATCAACTCGGCGACGCAAAGCGGCGCGACCCTTGCAATCGACTTCCCCCGAATCCTCGTGACGGCGGGCGGTGACGCCTACGCGGGGCAGCCGGGCGACTGCCTGACCTGGGAGTACCATGTCAGGTGCTCGTCGGAAATCGCCTCGGTCGCCCTCGGAGGCCTCCAATGCGCGATGGAGGCGGTGACCATTCCTGCTCCGCTGCCGCTCGTCGGCGACGCCCCCACCTGGCATGTCTTCGTCATCAGGGGGCTATACAAGTCCGGCGCGGCCAACAACCTGCGCCTGCAGGTCAACTACGGCTACAGCTACGGGGGATAGCCCATGATGATTCCTTATTCGTACAACAGGACAGGCGCGGACACCGCGGTCGCGGACGGCGGCGCCGTCCCCGGCGAGCGGGGCGTGTTCACCTGGCTGCGCGACGGCAGGATGCACCAGATGGGGCTGACGCTGGATGGCGCGTTTCTGAACTCCGCCAAGGTGCGCTCGATGGCGGTCTGCTCGGACGGCGTGGCCTTGCACACCACCGTCCATGCGGGCGGGACGCAGACAATCTCGTCCGGCGGCCTCGCCTCGGGCGTGACCGTGAACTCCAGCGGACGGACGCTCGTCTCCTCGGGCGGCACGGCGGCGGACATCTCCGTCAACAACAACGGCTGGGTGTCCGCAGGCCGGGGCGCAGTCCTGTCGGGCGGCGCGGTCCATTCCGGCGGTGGCGTCTCCCTTCATGATGGTGCGGTGGCCTCGGCCATCACCCTTTCCGTGAACGGCAGCCTTCACTGCGCCGGGGCGGGGAACCGCCTCACGGACTGCACGCTCTCCTCGGGCGGTCGGCTGACCATGGAGAGCGGAACTGCTGTCGAGAACCTCACGGTCTGCTCCGGCGTGGTGTTCTCCTGCGTCCGTGGGGTGTCCGCCTCGGGAATTGCGGTGATGCCGGGCGGATACCTCCACTTGAGTTCGGGCGGGAGCTGCCTGGACGCGACGGTCACTTCCGGCGGGAGGGTCGTCCCGTATGTGGCGGGGCACGACGAGGAGACCGTCCTCACGGGAAGCGGCCCCGGAGGCAGCTTCTCCGTCAGCAACGGCACGGCGATGAACCTCATCCTGGAGGGCGGCGTGTCGCTGCCCCTCTACTACTACGGAAGCGCCTTGAGCGCCACCGTCTCGTCAGGTGGCTCCCTCTTCGTGAGCTTCGGTGCGGTTGCCGAGCACAACACGGTCTGCCATCAGGGGCGGCTCCTGGTGTATTCGGGCGGCACGGCGCTGGACACGGTGTTCCAGTCGGGCGGCTTGGCCTTCGCGGACTTCAGGGGGACGTGCCTCGACATGACGGTCTCATCGGGCGCATACGTCTACGCAAGCAACTGCGGCGAGTGCTCGCGGGGCGACATCCGCCAGGGCGGAGGCGCCTTCGCGTCCCTCGGGGGAAGGCTCGTCTCCCTGGCGGTCGCGGGAAGCGCCATCGCCTCCAGCAACGCGTCGCTCTCCGCCATCCGCATCCAGTCTGGCGGAGTGGTCTCCGCGAGGCGGGGATGCTCGGTGTCGGACATCACGGTGTCGGGAGGCGGGCGGCTCTGGCTCAACGACTACACGGACGGCGGGGGCATCAGCGTCGAGTCGGGCGGCTCCGCCTGGCTGCTGAACATGGGGACGTATTCGGGCCTCTCGCTCGGCGGTGGCGCATATGCGTCAGCCTCGGCGTACATCACCATCACGGACGTGTCCATCGAGGAGGGGGCGACGCTGTTCCTCTCCCAGCACACCACCGCGACGGGCGTCTCCGTGGCCTCGGGCGGGACGCTCTGGCTCGGAAGCGGCGGAAGCGCGCTGGACGTGGCAAGCGCCGAAGGCGCTGTCATAAGCGTCAACAATGGAGGACATGTGGAATATGCAGAATGAACAGGATGAAAAGAGGCGGGCGTACGCCCCGCCGCCGGAGACGCCGACGCAGGAGGCGGTCG
>JAGVVD010000030.1 GCA_019135865.1 Elusimicrobiota bacterium | reverse complement strand
AGTATAGGCGTTGTCGCGGAACGAAGGCGCCGCGGGCTGCGCCGGCCCCAGGTAGATCCCGTCCTTGTATACCTTGTAAAGGGCCGCGCCGGGCACGGCTTCCCAGGCCAGCGCCGCGGCTTTGCCGTCCTCTATGACCACGGAGAAGCCGGCCGGCGCGGGCGGGGGCGGGTTCACGGTGAACGAGAGCAGCAGCTCCGCGGCGTTGCCGGCCTTGTCGGCCGCGCGCGCCGCCAGTTCATAGACGCCGCCGGCCGCGATCTCGCCGCCGGGGACGAACGGCTCCCCGTTGAGCGTTACGGCGAAGGTGGAAAGGTGCGTGTCCGCGGCGTTCACCTCGGGGCTTACGGGGAGCTCGTAATAACCGCCGTCGGCGACGCCGGACGCGGTTATGGCCGGGCTGGTGCGGTCTATGACGAACGACACGCTTTTCTGCGACGACCGGCCGCCGGTATCCTCGGCGTAGACCTCCAGCAGGTGCGCGCCTTCGGCGTCCACGGCCGCGCCGGAGGCGAAAGGAGCGCCGTCGAGCGCGAGGTTCTCCAGCGCGAGGTCGAGGTCCTCTATCGCGACCGACGGGCGGACGGCCCCGGCGTAATGGCCGCCGCCGGCGACGCCGCTTATCGTTATGAGTGGGGCGGAGCCGTCGTAGGGAACGGCGGCGGTGAGCGCGGACAGGGCGCTCTCGTTGCCGGCAGCGTCCACCCCGGAAATGGCGTAATAGTAGAGCGCGTCCGCCGGAGGCGTGTCGGAGGCGGAACTCCCTACGAGGACGCGGTAAGGCAGGCCGGCGGCGGAAGCGAAGGCGTACGTGGCCCGGTATAGCCGGTAGACGGACGGGGTCTCCTCGCCGCCCGGCGACCAGGAAAGGTTCACCTCTCCCGGCCCCAGCGACCAGGAGGTTATCACCGGCGGCTCCGGCGGGTCGGCGTCGGAATTAAGCGCCGCCGTTCCGCTGAGCGGGCTTTCGTTGCCGGCCGCGTCCAGCGCCGAGACGGCGTAAACGCGCTGTCCGCCGGGCGGCAGGTCGGTGAAGGAGCCGGTCAGGTCCGCCGGCGAGGGCGCGAGGCCGCAGTCCAGGAGTTCCCCGTCCCTGTAGAGACAGTAGGCGGCGGGCGGTTCTCCTCCGGGCGGCGACCAGCCGAGATGAACGGCGCCGCCCGCGCCCGCCTGGCCGTTGAGCGAGAGCGGCGCGCCCGGCGGCACGGTGTCGACAGCGAAGAAAGTGGCGCCGGAGAGCAGTTCCCCCCTGTTGCCCAGCGCGTCGTAGGCGGAATAGGAGAAGTCGTGGAGGCCCTCGCCGGTCCCCGTGTCCACCGCCACGGCGCCGCTCCAGAGCGCCGAGTCGGTACCGGACGAGAGTTCCACCCGCACCGGCCCGCCGGCGGAGGCGTATTCCAGCAGCGGGGCCTCGCGCGCGGGCTTGTCCAGCGCCAGTTCCGCCGCGTAGGAGCCCGCTTTCAGCGCCGGCCGGTCCGCGGCCAGCGAGAGGGAGGCCGACGGTCCGCGGGTCTCCAGCGTCAGCGTCCGGCCCGAGGCGACCGGACCGCCGCTATTGCCGGAAAGGTCCACCGCGCCGAACGCGAATTCCCCCTCGCCGGAGGCCATGTCCGCGGTCACCGTGAGCGTGCCGGTCCAGACCAGCGCGGAGCCCGGGGAGAGCCGCACCTGGACCGGGGGCTGGGTATAAGGCGAGAAAGTGAGATACGGCGTACCGGAAAGCGGCTCCGACACGGCGGCGGCGACGGCGTAGGTCCCCGCGCCGAGCGGCGGCGCCGAGGAAAGCGAGACGGAGACCGACGGCCCGAGCCGGTCCGAGACCGCGGCGGAGATATTGGAAAGAACGCTCCTGTTGCCGGCCGCGTCCGCCGAGACCGCGCCGTAATAATAGACGCCGTCGTACGGCGGGAGGTCTGAACGTTCCAGACCGGCCACCCCGGCTGCGGCCAGCAGTCCCGGCGGCGGGACCGTTCCTTCGGCCAGGTCGTCCGCGTCGGTAGAGCGGTAGACGTCGTAGGAGACCGGGACCTCGCCCTCCGGCGCGGACCAGAGCAGCGTGACGGCGCCTCCCGCGGCGGAGCCGGCGGAGAGGTTGAGAGGCGCGCCGGGCGCGCCGGTGTCCACCGTAGCGGCCAGCGGCGCCGAGCGCCGGCTGGAGCCTTTCTTATCCGAGGCCGACGTCGTGAGCAGGAAGGTCCCGTCGCCCGGCAGCGGTACGGCGGAAAAGCCGAAATAACCGTCGGTGCAATCCACGGAACTGACGAACGCATCGTCCACGAACAGGGAGATATGGAGGCCCCGTTCGGCCTCGCCGCTTATGTTCGCGACGGGCGTGGAAAGCGCCACCGCCCCTCCGGGCGGCCAGGTGATGACCGGCGCGGGCGGAGGGACATAGTTGACTATTACCGGCAGTTCCCAGGACGCGGTATTGCCGCCCAGGTCGCTCACCCGTATCCCCAGGACATGCGCTCCGTCGGACAGTTCCGCTATGTCCCATTGGAAATCCGCTTCCAGATAGCCCTGCCCGACATAGCCCGATCCCAGTATCTCGCCGTCGAGCAGGTATTCAAGGCCGCCCAGCAGGTAATTGTCGGAAGCGGCGAAATGGACCCTTAAAGGGCGGCCGATCTGGGCGTCCGGCTCCGGCGCGTCATAAACCGACAGCGCCGGCGTCCCGAAGTCTATTAGCGCCGTATTGGAGACATAGGGCGACTCGTTGCCGGCGGCGTCCACCGCCTTCAGCGCGACGCTGCGCACCGTCTCCGTGGACAGGAAGAAGAGCGTCAGCGTCTCGCGGCCGCCGGGACCGGTGGACGCGGCCACGTCGGCCAGCACGGTCCCCCCATCCCAGCCGCCTTCGGTCACGTCCTTTATGATATAGCGGCCCAAAGCGTGGTCCTCCACCGGCGCGGTCCAGGAGAGGACTATGGAGCCGTCGGAGGGATCGGCCTGGCCGGCGGCGAGATCGGATACATAGTCGGGCGGGACAGGGTCGACGAAGAGAGAGGCGTGGGGCGACGGTTCCCCCTCCAGGCCGTCGGCGCTCACGCCCGCGACGCGGTAATAGTAAGTCGCGGTATGGTCCAGCGGGACGCTATAGGCCGTCTCCGTGAGACCGGAGACCAGGCTCCCGAACTCCTCCGGCGAGCCCTGCGCCCAGTAGAGGTTGAAGCTTGCGGCCGGCGTGCCCGCGGCGGCGGCCGTCCAGGAGAGCTCCGCCCGGACTGGGCCCGTGCCCAGTACCGCGGAGAAGTCCGCCGGCGGCTCCGGCGGCGGGGCCAGGGTGCGCGCGGAAGAGGTCCCGGAATAGCCGCTGAGCTGGTTATCGCCGTTATAGGCGCGCAGGCGCGCCCAGTAGGTGGTGCCGGCCGCCAGGCCGCCGACGGGCAGGTAAGGGCGCCGGCGTGGAGAAATCCAGTCCGAAGGCGTCCGTCGAAAGCGAGACCTCGTAGCCGGTGACCCAGTACGGATTGTCGCCGTGCTGCCACTCGACCTGGAAGGAATGGGAGCTTATCAGGTTGAAGACCGGCGCGCCGGGCGCGGCAGCCAGGGTATAGACGTACGGCTCGCAGGCCGGCGGCGTCTCGCCGTAGGCGTTGTAGGCGCCGACGCAGATATTGTTCCGCGTGTTGAGCTGCAGCCCCTCCAGGATGTACTCCGTCGCCGGTCCGTCGGCCAGCTGCGTATAGCCGTCGCCGGAATAGACGCGGTAGCCCGACGCGCCCTCCACCGCCACCCAGGTCCAGGCGATGGAGGAGACGCCCAGGGCGGAGCCGGAGAACTGCGGCGGCGCGGCCGGCGCGTAGCCCGCCTCCACGGCGAGGTAATGCAGCGGGCCGGCATTGTCCACCATGTCCAGTGAACCGTAATGGAGCGTATGAGTGCCCGCTTCGAGGGTGAACGGGGCGGCGTAGACGGGGTTGGCGCAGGCGCCGGCCGGCGCGCCGGGGTCGTAGGGGACCGCCAGGCACTCTTCCGGGGAGACCGGCATGTCCACGATATAGAGAACGCGCTTGAGCCCCGAAGCGACGCCGTTAACCTCCGGGTCCGAGGCGCTCAGCGACAGGGCGGCGCCCGCCGGCATGGAAAGCGTCCCCTGGCCGGCGGGGACCGCGGCGCCCTCCAGGAAAAGCGCGGCGTCGGGCGCGGTGCCGTCCGCTCTTATGACAATGCTTTTTCGGTCTTCCTCGTTGTCCGCGGCGTCCACGGCCGAATAGTAAAAAGTATGGGCGCCCTCGGCCAGCAGCAGGGGGCTCCCGTAGAGCGAAGGTTCGTCCTCCGGGTCGGCCGGGTCCAGGAGATAGAGTACGGCGCTCACGCCGGAGGCGGTCTCGCCGGGCACGACCGGGTCGGTGGAAGAAAGGACCACGGCCGTCCCGGTGGAGATATAGACCGCGTCCCAGGCCTGGTACGACGGCCCGGAAAAGGAGAGTTCCGTGTAGGGCGGGGTATTGTCCGGCGGCGTAAGGGGCGCGGGCTCGGTGACGGCGGCCGTCGAAGCGGAGTAGGCGGACGGGACGTTCTCGCCGTTGAAGGCGCGCGTGCGCGCGTAGTAGGTGGCGCCGGCGGCGAGGCCGTCCACGGCCAGGTCGGTCTCTTCGCCCCAGGCGGTGAGCCGGAAGGAGAGCGGCTCCGCCCCGGCGAAGTCGTCGGTGGACAGTTGCAGTTCGCAGTCCGCGCCGGGGCTGTTGACGCCGGTATACCAGCGGAACATGAGGCTGTACGACGAGACCTGCACCGCCGACGGCGTCCCCGGAACGGCGGGCAGCGTGTAACGCGGCGAGGCGCAGGCGCGCGGGC
>JAGVVD010000024.1 GCA_019135865.1 Elusimicrobiota bacterium | reverse complement strand
ACACGATGGTCAGGAGAGGGCAGCATTGGGACAGCGGGATGGCGGCGAAATGCCTTTGCGGGGCTTGAACCCGTGAAAATCCGCCTGTCAGACATTACAGTTGCTCCTCATGTGGCTCGCCGCATGAGGGTCCCGGATACCTGGGTTTTCAGGACCGGCCCCAAGCTAACGCTTGGGGCTTTGTGTTTCTGGAGGGACGAAGTCGAAGTTGCCGGGGGGGCGGGAACCGCGGAAGACGATCTTTCCGTTCTTATCGATGATGACGGTCACGGGGATGCCAAGGACGCCGTAATACCTGGAGACCGTCTTTTCGGAGTCCAGAAGCGGCTTGTACGGGTACGAGTGTTTTTTTACGAACTTCGCCGCCTTGTTGTCCTTGTCGCCGACATTGACGCCCAGGAAAAGGACTTTATCGGCGCCGGGCCGCTTCATGAGAGCTTTCAACTCCGGTATCTCCTCCTTGCAGGTGGAACACCAGGCCGCCCAGAAGTTGATCACGATATACCCTTTGCCCAGGTTCTCCGACAGGCGGAACTCCTTGCCGTCCAGTCCTTTGAGCGAGAAGTCCTTCGCGGTGTCGGTCGACGCCGCCATGGCGGGCGCCGTCAGCAGGGCCAGCGCGAAAGCCGCTATCATCTTCTTCATAAACGCCTCCTTCAGGCCAGCGTGCCGGCCGTGTAAATGAAGTATACGCCCGCGCCCAGGATCAGGAACGCCAGGACCTTCTTCACTTTAATCATCCAGGCGCCGGACTTGGGCATCACGGAGCCGGCGAGGAACCCTATCACCAGCAGCATGCTGCTCAGGCCCATCGAGAAACTGAACAGCAGCAGGCCGCCGGTGACCACGGCCTTCTGGGCCGCGACATAGATGAGCAGGCTGCCAAGCACCGGCGCGGTGCAGGGGGAGGCGACCATCCCGGAGGTCAGGCCCATGACGAAAGGGCCTACGACGGGTGATTCCTTTAGCGACTTAGGGGCCAGGCCCGGCAGGTTGGGCATCGGGATATAGTACCAGTCCATCATGCTGCCGCCGAGGTAGAGCATCAGCAGGCCGAAGCCGAGATAGACCCAGGTATTGGTCGTCAGCGAGCCGAACAGGGACCCGGTCAGCGCGGCCGCCATGCCCAGCGCCGAATAGACCAGCGCCATGCCGATTATATACGAAAGGCTGGCGATGAAACGTTTCCAGGGCCCGCCTTCGCGCGAACCCAGGTAACCGATCACGATCGGCAGTATCGGGTAGACGCAGGGGGTCAGCGAGGTCAGCAGGCCGGAGACATAGACCCCGAGGAAGGTCATCAGCGATATCGATTCAAGGTTTACCTGCAGCATAGATCCTCTCAGCCGGCGCGGTCCTGATATTGCAGCTCCGCACTTCTCCCGCCGCCGAAATTATGAAGCCGGAGGCGTCGCGCCTGCGTTCCAGGAAAGCGGCTCCGTCCTCCGGGCCCAGCGCCATCACGGAGGTGGCGTAGGCGTTGGCCAGCGCGGCCGTCGAGGCGGTCACGGTGACGCTGGCTATGTCCGACCGGACGCGGCCCGTGCGCGCGTCTATGATGTGGTG
Organism: Elusimicrobiota bacterium; assembly: GCA_019135865.1. Lineage (GTDB taxonomy): Bacteria > Elusimicrobiota > Elusimicrobia > Elusimicrobiales > UBA9959 > UBA2231. The sequence goes on along the minus strand of JAGVVD010000024.1, from coordinate 64,642 downwards.
GTATTTCTTCCCTTCGTGGGTGAAATACCGCTCGTAATCGCCGGAGGTGGCGACGCCGCCCGAGCGCAGCTCGAGCATGGCGGCGGACCTGCCGTCGCCGGCGAAGGGGTTCTTGACGGCTATGCGCCAGGGCCGGGGGGCGCCCGGCGCGGAGGCGACGCGTATGTCGCCGGCGCCGTTGACGAAGAAGTTCTGCAGTCCCAGGTCCGACAGGACCCTGGCCGCCCTGTCCACGCCGTAGCCCTTGCCGATGGAGCCCAGCCCGATGCGCATGCCTTTTTCCGGCAGGCGTATGGTCCCTTTCTCCCTGTCCGTCTCCACTTTCCAGTGGCCGACGGTCCGCAGCGCCGCGTCGATCGCCTCGTCGGAGGGGGGGACGCCCGTGCGGAAGGCCTCGCGCCAGAGCAGGCCGACCGAGGCGTAGGTTATGTCGAAGGCGCCGCCGGAATCGCGGCAGACGCCGAGCGCGAACTCGACCAGGTCGAAGAGTTCCGGGGTCACTTTTACCGGCGGCCCGCCGGCCGCGGCGTTGAGCCGCTCCAGCGGGCTGTCGCGCCAGTCGGTGATGAGGTCCTCGACGCGGACGACCTCGTCATAGGCCGTCAGTATGGCGGCCTCGGCCGAGCCGGCCGGGCCGCCCGGCCAGGCGGTCATCTCGAAGGGGGACCCCATCAGGGTCTTTCTGACGACCACCGGCTCCGCCATACTAGAACTTCACCCCCAGGTTGAGCTGCATGATGACGGCGTCGAGGTCGTTGGACCGGTCGTAGTAAAGCGCCGTGCCGCCCCAGGTCCAGTCCCCTCCCATCATCCCTTCCCAGCGCTCCGGCGCGTAGCTGAACTGCACGCCGACCTCGTTGGCCGTGAACTTGTCGAGGTCCGAGTCCGAGGTCATGTAGGTCCGGGCCCCGGAAAGGAAGGAGTCCTGGTAGTACTTGGCCTCGCTCTGCGAATGCAGGCGGTAGAAGACCCGGTACAGGCCCTTCTCCTCGGCGAAGGATACCGCCAGCGCCGGCTCCAGCGTATGGGCTTTTATGTCCCAGCTGTCGGTATAGTAGCGGTAGTCCAGGTGCAGCGCGAGCTTTTCTTTGAGCGAGCGGACATAGCGGCCGCTCAAGGTGTATTTCTCGCGGGTGCCGGGCAGGACTTCTTCCACGCGCGTGCCGGTGTCCACCGTATTGCGCGTTCCCTCGAGATAGCCGCTCTGGGAAGTATAGCTGACCCCCGCCAGGACCATGTCCCGCTCGCTGAGCAGCTGGGTCGCGCTCAGGTTGAAGGAATCCGTCTTCTTGTCCTGCCACTTACGGAAGGCTCCGGCCGTTATATCCCAGGGCTTCGCCTGGTCGGCGTAATGGAAGACGCCGGCCGAGAGGACGAAGTTCTCCTCAGCGAAGAACCGCTGCACATTGAGACCGCCGGAGAGCGATTTATAGGAGAGTTCGGTCGAGAAGCCCAGTGTGGGGGTGAACAGCCAGTCGCCGAGGCGCTTGGAGTACCCGGCGTTCACGGCCTTGCGGTCCTGCCAGCCTCCCTTGGAGGCGCCTGTGCCGGTGTCGAAGGCCTTGTTCGAGGCCGAGCTGAGCAGGTCGTAGACGACGCTGCCGAACACGGCGGTCTTCGAGTCTATCTCGTGGTTGACATAGAGGACCGGCTCGTATATCGTGAGGTCCTGGTCGCCGTTGCCGTCGTAGACCTGCTTGCCGCCCTTGCCTCCCTGCGAGAGGTAGTTGAGGACCAGGTCGAGGCTGGTGGCGGCGAGGGCGGAGGCCTCGAGGGCCGCCGCGAGGACGAGGGAAAGGAGTACCTTTTTAATTGCAGCCACAGCCGCCTCCCGCGCTCTGGTTCACGCCGCCGGAAGCGCCTTCGCGTATGGCGTGGAACTCGCTTATGAAGTTCTGCTTATTGCCCATAGGCTCGAACTGCATTATCTGCTTCGACAGCGTGCCGCGGTCGACCTGGTTGACCCGCACGCAGCCGGAGGCCGTGACCGCGAGCGCGGCCAAAGCTATCATCCGGAAAATGCCCATCTGTCCTCCTAACCCTGGAATTACGGACATAATATCAATTTCCTCTCCGCTTTTAGATGCTGTGCGGCGTAAAAAGTTTCAGTCCGGGCGGCGCCAATATGTGTATATCCCGCATAGTATTTTTGTATCATAGGCGGCATTATGGATAATCCATCCTCGCAGAATTGCGCCCCGGACGAGAGCCGCGGCTCCTGGGGCTCCAGCGTCGGTTTCATCCTCGCGGCGGCGGGCTCGGCGGTCGGCCTGGGCAATATCTGGGGCTTCCCCATGCAGGTCGGTAAAGGCGGAGGCGCCATCTTCGTCCTCCTTTACCTGGTCTGCGTTTTCGTCATCTGTTTCCCGATACTCATAGCCGAGCTGGCCATAGGCCGGGCCGCGGCGCGCGACCCGATAGGGGCCTTCCAGTGCCTCAAGCCCCGCACTCCCTGGTGGGTCGTGGGCGCTCTCGGCGTGGTGGCCGGCGTCGGCATACTCTCTTTCTACTCCGTGATAGCCGGCTGGACGCTGGCCTATGTCTGGTACGCCGCGACCGGCGCGGCGGGGACGGATCCCGGGGCTTTCTTCGGGGGCTTCGTCGCCGACGGGTCCAAGAACGTCTGGCTTTCTTTCGCCGTCCTCGTCATAACGGCCGGGATAATAATAGGCGGCGTGAAGGAAGGGATAGAAAAAGCTTCCAAGGTGATGATGCCGGCGCTTTTTCTCATCCTCATCCTGCTGGGGCTGCGCGCCCTGACGCTGCCCGGCGCGGTGCAGGGCCTCGCGTACTACCTGAAGCCGGATTTCTCCAAGGCGGCCAATATCGCCGTCCTTAACGCCGCGCTCGGCCAGGCCTTCTTCTCGCTGAGCCTGGGCATGGGCGCCATGATGACCTACGGCAGTTATCTTTCGAAGAAGACGATGGTGATAAAGTCCGCCGCCTGGGTGGCGGGGCTCGATACCATGGTGGCGCTGCTGGCCGGTTTCCTGATCTTCCCGGCCGGTTTCTCGCTGGCCGGCTTCAACCCGGCCGAGGGCGGGCCGGGCCTGATCTTCGCCGTGCTGCCCGGGCTTTTCGCGACGATGCCCGGCGGGGCGCTTTTCGGGGCCGCGTTCTTCGTGCTTCTTACGATAGCGGCGCTCACCAGCGCCATTTCCCTGCTCGAAGTGCCGACCGCCGTATTGGTGGACAGGGGCTTCTGCCGCCGCAAATCGGTGATGACGCTGACCCTGTTCGTCACCATCCTCGCCGTGCCCTCCGCCCTCTCGCAGGGGGCGTCGCCGGCCCTCTCGAAACTCCCCCTCTTCGGCATGGATTTCCTGACGCTGATGGCCACGGTCTGGAACAACTGGGCCCTGCCGATAGGCGGCCTCCTTATCGCCGTCTTCGCCGGCTGGGTCTGGGGCGCCGACAATGTCGTAGCCGAGCTGAAGGCGGAGGGGAATCCCTTCCCTTTCGCGCGGGCCTGGTCTTTCCTCATAAAGTATGTCTGCCCCGCCGCGATACTGTTCATCATTCTAATGACCGCCCGGGGCATGTTCGCGGGGTAGAGACCCGCGCGCCCCGCCGGACTATTTGATAGAATATTCCCGACAGACTCCCAAGGAGGAATGACACGATGAAGAAGATACTTTTAGCCGCCTTCGCCCTGACCCTGCTGGCCCCGGCCTTCGCGCAGGAGCTCAAGACCGAGGACGACAAGACCCTGTACTACCTGGGCCGCATGGTCAGCCGCAATCTCAAGCAGTTCAACCTTACCCCCGAGGAGGGGAAGATGGTGGTACTGGGCTTCTCCGAGTCGCTGGAGGGCAAGGATTCCCGCGTGTCCGACGATTACGGGCAGAAGATAGGCGAGTTCGTCTCCAAGAAACAGGAAGCCATGGCCGCCGAAGAGAAAGCCAAGGCCAAACCCTTCCTCGACAAGGCCGCCAAAGAGAAGGGGGCCAGGAAAACCAAGTCGGGCCTGATATTCAAGGAAACCAAGAAGGGCAAGGGCGCTTCGCCCAAGGCCGACGATATGGTGAAAGTTCACTATCACGGCACCTTCACCGACGGCAAGGTCTTCGATTCCTCCGTGGAACGCAAGCAGCCGGCCGAGTTCCCGCTGGGCGCGGTCATTCCCTGCTGGACCGAGGGCGTGCAGATGATGAAAGTGGGCGGCAAGGCCACGCTGACCTGTCCCTCCGACATCGCCTACGGCGACGAGGGCAGGCCGCCCTTCATCCCCGGCGGCGCCACGCTGATCTTCGAGGTCGAACTCCTCGACATCGTTAAGCCCGAGAAGCCCGAGGCCGCCCCGGCCCCCGCCAAAAAGGCGGAACCCGCGCAGGAAAAGAAAGAAGAGAAGAAATAGCCGCGCGGGCCGTGAACGAAAAGGGCCGTCCGCCTGAAAGCGGACGGCCTTTTTTTCGGTCCGGGACCGGCTATTTTTTATGGGGCAGAGGTTTGGGCGGCGGCGGGGGGGGCAGCAGCAGGGAGAAGAGTATGGACAGGCCGAGTATTCCCAGCACCACGCCGAGGGAGAAGAGCGCCGGTATATGGTAGACGCCCGAGAGCATCATCTTCACGCCGACGTAGAACAGGACCACGGAGATACCCACCTTGAGGAACCTGAAATAGTCCATTATGGAGGCCAGCAGGAAGTAGAGCGAGCGCAGGCCGACCACCGCGAAGACATTGGAGGTGTAGACGATGAACGGCTCGCGGGAGATGGCGAGTATCGCCGGGATGGAATCGACGGCGAAGATCAGGTCGGTGGTCTCCACCACGACCAGCGTGGCGAAGAGGGGCGTCGCGTGCCAGACCTCCTTCTTGACGAAGAAATTGCCGTGGTTCAGGTCCTTGTCGAACGGGATGAACTTCTCCAGGAAGCGCAGGACCGGGTTGTGGCCGGGGTCGAGCTGCTCGTCCTTCTGCATTATCAGTTTGACCGCCGTGACGATCAGTATCAGCCCGAAGACGTAGATGATCCAGTGGAAGGCGTTTATCAGCCCGACGCCGACGAAGATTAGTATGAGGCGCATGAAGACGGCTCCGAGTATGCCCCAGGTCAGGATCTTGGGCTGGTAACGCTTGGGCACGGCGAAATAGTTGAAGATTATAAGGAAGACGAACATATTGTCCATCGAGAGCGAGTATTCGATGACATAGCCCGTGAAGAACTCGACCATCCGTTCGCGCCCCAGCATATGGCCCGTCAGCAGGCCGAACAGCAGCGCTACGGTTATCCAGAAAGCGACGAGTTTCAGCGATTCGCGGGTGCCTATCTCGTGGGCCCGGCCCGCCGAGAGCTTTATGTCGGCGATGAAGAGCGAGGAGGCGGTGACGACGAAGACCAGCCACATTATAGTCAGGTTGTCCATAATACGGAGATTATACCTTTTCCCGCGGGAGCCGCCGGAAGGCGCCGTCTTGAACGGACGGTAAAATTTGACTACAATAGCACGAACATAAAGTTAGGAGGAGAAATGGAAAAGACCCTGGATATAGTGCTGCTCCTGGCGCTCCCCGCCTCGGGCAAGTCGGAAGTACGCCGCTACCTGGCCAATGTGCCGGAGGAGTCGCTGCGCCGCGACTTCCATATCGGAGAGACCCTGCAGATAGACGATTTCCCCTATGTTCACCTGATGCGCCGCATCGACGACGAGCTGGCCGCGCTGGGCAAGGAGCGCGTCTTCTTCAAGTCCGGAGACAAGCCCTTCAAGAACCCCAAGGACTGGGGCACCCTGATACACCTGATAAACGAGGACTACGCCGACCTGATGGCCAAGAAGGCCTCCAATCCCGCCTCCGCCGGCCTCTTCATCATGGAGCGCATCGAGAAGGCCGCCGAACTCGCGGATATCGATTACCGGCTCAACGACCTGGACAAGGCCGTCAAGGACGCCGTCGCCGACAAGATAGAGAAGGAGTGCCGCAAACTGCTCGACGAGAAGCACGCCGCCTATCCCGCCTCTTTCGAGGGGAAGACCATAGTGATAGAGGCGGCCCGCGGCGGCGCGCACGGCTCCGCGATGCCGCTGCAGGCGCCTTTCGGCTACAAATACTCGCTCGCCCAGCTCTCGCCCGAGATACTCAAGCGCGCGGTCATACTCTACGTCTGGGTGACGCCGGAGGAGAGCCGCCGCAAGAACGCCGCCCGCACCGACCCCAACGACCCCGGCTCCATCCTGCACCACGGGGTGCCGATAGACGTGATGATGGGCGATTACGGCTGCGACGACATGGACTGGCTGGAGAAGAACTCGGACAAGCCGGGCACGATAGCCATCGAGGCGCACGGTTCGGTCTATCATCTGCCGATAGGGCGCTTCGACAACCGGGTCGACAAGACCAGCTTCCTCCGCGAGGAGAAGGCCAAGTGGGCCAAGGAGGACGTGGCCGGCGTGCACGAGGGCATACGCTCCGCGCTGGACAAGGTCTTCAGGATGCAGCACTGACGGCATTTCCCGTCCAAAAAGCCGCTCCTTCTCGAAGAGGGAGCGGCTTTTTTTTGCGAAGCCAGGCGGGCCTTTTGTGTTTTGCCGCCAATTACTATATAATTATAGCGCGCCGAGGTAGCTCAACGGTAGAGCATTCGCTTCGTAAGCGACAGGTTGTGGGTTCAAATCCCATCCTCGGCTGAAGATCTGTCCGGCCGCCCGATGGCAAAAACTACCTCCGCCAATAACGAAGAATACTCGGACCTCAAGTTCGCGCCAGGCGTTCAACAGGCCCGGCGGGCCATCTGGACCTGGCTGCCGTTCCTCTACCTCCTGATCTCCGATTCTTTCTACCTGCGGACCTACGATTCCGCTCAGGTGAAGATCACCCTCCTGCAGATGGGCGGCTTCTCCCTGCTGGGTCTGTGGCTGGGTCTGCTTTTCCTGGAGGGACGCAAAGCCTTCAAAAGCGCCGACTTCGTGTTCCTCGCCCCCTTCTTCGCCTATCTGGCGTATATAGCCGTCGGGTTCCTGCGCGTCCCCTATCCCGGGCCCAGCGTCGACGATTTCGTCCGTTACTTCCTCTATATGTCGGTGGGGCTCATCGTCATACGCGAATTCGGGCAGACCGCTCTCGAGCGGCTTACCCGCGTCCTGCTGGCCGCGGCCTATGTAGCCGTCCTTTACGGGCTGGTGCAGTTCATAGACACGCGCTGGTTCCCGCCCAAACATATCGGTCCGGGCATCGATCCTTTCATCTGGAGGGGGGCCTTCTCCGACCGCGTGTTCTCCACCTACGGCAATCCCAACTTTTTCGGCAACTTCCTGGTCCTGGTGCTGCCGATCGCCGTCACCCAGTTCATGAAGACGCGGTCGGTATACCTGCTCCCCCTGATAGCCCTGGACCTTCTCTGCCTTTACGGCACCAGGACCAAGGGCGCCTGGCTGGGGTTCGGCATCTCCTCTTTCATTTTCGTGGTCCTCTACGCCTATTTCTTCCTGCGCGAGAACCTCCGCATCAGCAGGAAGGCGTTCCTCGCCATCGCTTCCGTTTTCCCGCTCACGGCCGTGGGCGTCGTCTATCATTTCGGGAATCCCTCCTCTTATAATTTCCGGATCGCGACCTGGCTCTCGACCTGGGAGATGGTGGAGACCAAGCCGCTGATAGGCATAGGGGTGGGCAGTTTCAAGGTCGTCTACCCGGCCTACAGGCGGCCCGTGATCTTCCACATAGAGGGGAAGCACAATACCGAGACGGACCACGCGGAGAACGAGCACCTCGAGCAGTGGATGGATAACGGCATCATAGGGTTCGGCCTCTATATCTGGCTCATAGCTTTCGTTCTGACCATCGGCCTTCGCGGTCTAGGCACCCTCACCGAGAACCTGAAGGGCGCCAGGCCTCCGCCCTCGGCCTACAGCCTTCTCGGTTATATCACCGCTCTTCTGGGCATGCTCATCCATAACTTCGTCGACGTGAGCATGCGCTTCGTCTCGTCCGGGGTCTTCCTCGGCCTGCTGCCCGCGGTCATCATCAACCTCGCCCGCGGCCAGGCGCTCTGGGAGCTCCACTACAAAGGGGACCCTTCCCAGGAGGCGGAGCGGGACGTCGGCGCGCCGTCCTGGGCCCTCTGGGGGGCCAGGGCGCTCCTGGTCTCCGCGGTGGGAGCGGTCCTGTATGTGCTGCTGCGCTGGTTCCCCGAACTGCAGGGGCCGCTGCGCGGCCAGCAGAGCGGGGGGGACTCCCTGCAATGGTTCATAGCCTGGGCTGTCTTTCTCGCCTGCGTCGTATACATGGCCTGGGTCTATCTGCGCGTGGCCTTCACCGGCCGTTCGGTCCTCGCCGCCCTGGTGATGGCCGCCGCGCTCGGACCCGTCTGGTATTTCTGGGGCTGGTTCCGGGCCGACGTCTATCACAACATGGCGATATTCTTCTCCAAGCAGGGCCGCTGGGACGACGCCCTCTCCTTTTACCAGCGGGTGCACGCTCTCAACCCCTACTTCATAATGCCCTACTACTTCACCGGCAACGTCTTCAACGACCGCTTCAACATGACCAAGCAGTACCGGAAGGAATGGGGCGACGCGAACGAGGAGCCCAGGGACGATTACGAGCGGGCCATGGATTCCTACGAGCATGTGCGCTCTATCGCCCCCAATTACGTGCAGATGCATCACCAGGTGGGACTGCTTTACATGAAGATGCACGATCACCTGCGCGCGCAGGGCAGGGAAAAGGAGGCGCAGGAGTCCCTCGACAAGGCCCTCGCCCGTTTCGCCCTTTACGAGAATCTCGACCCGGTATTCGCCTTCAACTATTACCGCAAGGCGCAGATATACATATCGCGCCGCCGCTACGACGCGGCCGAGCGCGAGTATCTCAACAACATCAACGCCTGGAAGTGCCACGTCGAGGGGCACGACCACGGTACGCCCGAGGCCTATACCAATCTGGGTAATCTGTATTACATTTCCGGCCGTCCCGGCAAAGCCGTCGAGGCTTTCGCTTCCGCCCTGGCCCTCGACCCGGCTTCCGAGCCCGCCCTGCGCAATTACCGCGCTTTGACGGGCCGGCAGGCCCCCTGATAAGGGTATGCAGCCGGAAGTGAAGGGCCTGGGCCGCGAAAGTTCACTCGTCACGTTCCCGCTAACCCTGGCCTTCTTCGTCTCGCCGCTCCTGTTCTTCACGGACCTGACCCGCAATCCGTATTACCTCCAGATCGCCCTCCTGAACGCCGCGCTCGTCGCGGCTTTCCTGGCCCGTCTGGGCGCGATGGCGCGCGCCGGGGAATGGCGGGTCCCGCGCAATCTGCTCTGGCCCTCGCTGCTCGCCCTCTCTTCGGTGCTGCTGATCTCCTGGGCGAGATCGTTCTTCATGCACGAGCCGTTCTTCCGGCCGGCGATCTTCAGCGAGGGGCTGAGGGCTTTTCTCTTCCTTTTTGTCAATTGCGGTCTCGCCTTCTGGCTTTCCTCCTCGGTTCCCTGGGGGGACGGCCCACCGACGAGGACCGGACCCTACCTGTTCCTCCTGCTGGTCTGGGGCGGGGCCTGGGCCTTCTTCCCTTTCCTCCGGTCCCAGTCCCCGGGGACGGGGTTCTGGGAAAGGTTCTGGGACCCTTACGGGGGCTTCCTCTGGCTGACGGGACTGGCCGCCGCCTGGCGGGCCGTACGGGGGGGGACGCAGTCGGACTATCTGAACCTGGCCCTTACCGCCGGGGCCCTGGCTTCCGTCTACGGGATCCTGCAATACTTCGGCGTGGAACTGGTCTGGCTCAAGGCGCTCAATCCTTACGGCAACCGCTCCGTTTCCACTTTCGGGAACCCGAATTTCATCTCTTCGTACGTGGTGGTTTTAGCGCCTCTGGCCCTGGTCTGCTGGCTCGAGGCCAGAACGGCGGCGGCCCGTTCCTTTTACGCGGTCGTCCTGCTCTCCTATGAGGGAATGCTCCTGGCGAGCCTCACCCGTTCTTCCTGGCTGGGTATGGCGGCGGGCCTGGCCTTCCTCGCCGCGGTGCCAGCGGTCCGGAGGAAAGCGCTCGCCGCCGGCCGCCGCGGGGCGGTACTGGCCGCGCTCGCGCTTGGCCTGGCAGCGCTGTGGCCCGTCAGTTCTTCCGCGCCGCTGGGTACCGGCCTGGCGCAGAGGCTTTCCGAAGGCGCCGGACGGATAGTATCGTCCGGAGACCTCTCGCTCTCCGTAAGCAAGGACCGGCTCTACGGTTCTTTTCACCAGCGTGTCCTGATCTGGACTTCAGCCTGGCAGATGGGCCTCGAAAGCCCCCTGCTGGGAAAAGGCTGGGGGAACTTCGAGCTGTTCTATCCTTTCTACCAGGGCAACCTCCTCGCGGAGTACGAGGGCGTGAGGGGCCTGCGCACTCATGCCAATAACGCCCATAACGAACTGCTCGAGCTCTGGGCCCAGGCGGGCCTGGCCGGGCTGGCGGCTTTTTTCCTGGCCGCCGCCGTTCTGGCCGCCGCCTGTCTGCGGCATTTCCGGTCCGCGCCGCCCGAGACCGCGCTCTGGACGGCGGCGCTGGCCGCCGGGGTCGTCGGCATGTTTGCGGATAATCTGCTGAACGTCTCCCTCCACTTCGCTGTCCCGGGTTTCGCTTTCTGGTGGGTCATGGGCGCGCTCTCGTCCCGCCTCTCGGGTCATCCCGCCGTTGTGGCGGCGCCCTGGCGCCGTCCCTGGGCCGCCCGCGCGGCCGCGGCGGCCCTTCTCCTGTTCTCCCTCGGGGCCATTTACTACTGGCAGGGCCAGTTCCGGCGGGAAATGCTCTATTTCTCCGGGTCCAAGCTGATGCGCAGGGGGGATGCACGCGCCGCCGTGGCCGAGCTGGAGCGCGCCCACTCCGCCTGGCCCAGGGAAGTCAACACTAATTACGAACTGGGCAACGCGCATGTGCGGACCGGGGACTATCAGGCCGCGATCCTCGCCTACGGCGAAGCTCTGAAGTCGAACCCGGGCTACGACGAGATCTTCTTCAATCTCGCGATCATCCAGAAGAAGACCGGCGCTTTCACCGACGCGGCGCGGAGCCTGCGCCTCTCGGCGCTCATAAATCCCCTCAATAGCCAGACCTACCATGCCGCGGCCGAAGTATACTCTTCGGACCCCTCCGTCTACGCTCCGGAGGCCGTCCGTCTGCTGTCGGGCGCGGTCCGGATCTTCCCGGCGGACCCTTCCTTCCGCAACCTGCTGGGATATTTTCACTCCGTCCTGGGCGATCACAGGGGCGCCGCGGACGCTTACGGCCGGGCCGTAAGGCTGGACCCGTACAACAGGACCTCGGAAGCCAATCTCCGCGGAGCGGCCGCCGCGGCGGGCCGGGCCCGCGACGCGCACCTGCGCTGGCTGGGCTTCTACCGGGAAGCGGAGCGCCTTCTCCAGGCCGGGGACCCCAAAGGAGCCCTGGCCTACGCGGACCGGCTGCTCGACGGCGAAGGAGGGGAAGCCCGCGCGCGGTACCTCCTCTCCAAGGCCAAGTTCGCTTCCGGGGACATGAAGGGCGCCCGCGAAGAACTGGCCCTCACCCTGGCCGCCGACCCCGGCCACAACGAGGCCCGCTACGGGCTCGCCGCCCTCCTCGAGAGGTCCGGCGAGCCCGAAGAGGCCGCGCGCCACTGGGAACTCCTGCTGCAGCGGGAGCCCGGCAACGCCAAGGCGGCCGAACGCCTGGCCGCCCTCCGCCGGGAAGGGCAATAATCGCGTAACAAGAACGTAATATTTAGGCAAAGCCGCGGTGTTTTAATATACCGCACAGGAAACAGGTTTTCGCGGAGCCGAAATGATGAGCGGATCAAAGAACAGGATCGGGGCTTTTTGCGCGGCGGCGGCCGTCTCTCTCGCCGTCCTCGCCGCGCCGCAGGCCGAGGTCTCGGGCCAGATCCCTCCCGGGGTCAGCAGGCCGATGGAGCAGGCCATACGCCTTTACCACGAGCGGAAGGACAACGATGCCATGGACCGCTTCATGGACATTCTCATGAAAGGCACTCCTTCCGAGAAGGCCCTGGCCAACGAATATATAAACCGCATCACCCTGCGCATGAGCACCGTGCCGGGGGCCCCGGAGGAAACGGCCGGCCCCTCGGAAAGCGCTCTCAACCCCGTGAGGCCGGTCCGGGTCTCCAGGCCCGCCGCCCCCAGCGTCGTCACGGAAGAGTCCCGCCCCTCCTCCCCGTCTAAAACCGCCGCCGCGCCGCCGGAAGACACGGAGGACAGGCGCGCGCTCGTGGCCGAGAAGGTCAACGAAAAGATAGCGGAGATGCGGCGGGACAAGATGCTGGCGCTCGGGCGCGTCAAAGGGGTCAAGATCTATTCCGGGGCCGACGGGCAGCCCAAGGCGGTGACCCTGGACACGGCGCAGTTCTTCTCCGCGGGCACTACTTTCAAGTCGTCCGCGATGGATATTCTCGGGGATCTCGCCGCCCTCCTTTTTACCCTGGGCCGCACCAATTGCCTTATCATCCCGGAGGGCAGCGTCGGGGGGGATATACAGATACTTAACATAAGGAGGGCCATAGCCCTCAATTCCTATCTGGTCTCCCGCGGGCTCTCCTCCTCCCGTCTCGACGTCAACCTGACCGGCGCCGACGTGAAATTCCCGCGCGAACTGACCAATGTCAGCGGGATCGTCATGATACTAAATCCCGACATCCAGCCCCGTCTCAGGGATTCCGACGAGGATCCGCGCTCCGGGGGACCCAAGATCTCCCTCGGTCTCTACCCCACCGCCATCGAGGTGCGCAAGGGGGAAGGCGCTCTCGTCGAACTGTCCGTCTTCGAGTCGGCCGCCGGGAAACCCACCTGGAAGTTCCAGATCCACCAGATGCTGAACGACGACAGTCTTCTCCTCGTGCAGGAAGTGGCCGGGGAAGGGCCGCAGTTCAACCAGAGTTTCTGGAACGGCAGAAAGAACTTTTTCGGCGAGCCCTATCCGTCCGGCCGCTATCTCTTCTCCCTTACCGCCTACGATATCCGGGGAAAGGAAAGCTCCCTCCGCCGGCTGCTGCTGGTGAAACCGGGACCGGAGGAGACGGCCGCGGCCAAACCCGCGGCCTCGCCCGCACGGGACGTGCGCCCGGCGGCTTCCGCGAAAACCGCCTCCGCCCGCAAACCGGGTCTGAAGAAGCCGGTACCTTCGAAGACCAGGGTCAAAAAAGCCCCCGCCGCCGCCGCGAAACTCCCCGCGGCCGCTCCCGCGCCCGCCGAGGAACCCGATGAGCGGGAACCCGCCGGGCAGGGCGAAACGAGCGAGTTCATCGGTCAGGTCATCTACAAGATCTATTTCCGCCAGGGGACCTCGGCTATAACCGCCAACAGCGAAAAGAAACTGGCCCAGGTCGCCAATACCGTAAAACATTATCCCGATTCCATGCTGAAACTGACGGGTTACGCCTCCCCCGACGACGAAGGAGGGGAAGGACTGGCGAAAGACCGGGCGGACCTGGTCTTCAAGAACCTCGTTTCGGCGAAGTACGGCGTTCCGTCCGACCGCATAGAAGTGAGCCATCGCCTTTCGAAAACCTCCTCGAATATCGTCGAAATACGCATGGGCGGCGGGGAATGACCTGTTGAAAACGGGCGCGAAAACGAATATCATGTTAACTATATGATTGGCGGAAGCGGTTCAAAGAACTCCAGGATGCTGGGCATCTATATCGAGCCCGGCGCCATAACCATAGTCCAGTCCAAGCCGGCCGGCGGTAAGACCGAGGTCGAGCACCTGGTGAAGGTCCCCACTTCCTTTTCCTTCAAAGAGGGTATCATGCGCCCTCTTTCCCTTAATAACGAGTTCTTCAGCGAGAAGGCCGCCTGGGTCGCCGCTTTCAAGCAGGCCGTCAAGAAGACGCCGTGGGCGACTACCCGCGCGACGGTCACTTTTTCCCAGCATTTCGGCATACTCCGTTATTTCGTCATGCCTTTCGTCGACAGGAAATACTGGGCCAAGTCCATCCCTATCGAGTCGAAGAAATACATCCCCGTGGCTTTCGAGGAAGTGATCTACGATTTCACCGCCACGCCCCTGGAGGAGGGCAAAAAGCTCGGCGTCATCTTCGGACTGACCCAGCGCAAGACGGTCGAGTTCCTGATAAACGTCTTCACGGAGGCCGGGCTGCAGCTCGCCTCCCTCGAAATGGCGGCCTGCTCCATGGAGCGCCTTTTCGCGTTCCTGGACCCCAAGGAGCACGACGACAAGGCCTATGTCCATTTCTCGGGGGAGACCGCCTGCATACTGCTTTCCAGCGGCGGTTTTCCCGTGCTTTACAGGGAAACGGATTTCTCCGCTTCTTCCTCCTCGTCCCTGTCCGAGCGCAAGCGCCTGGACGTGAAAGGCGCTTTCCAGTTCGTCTCGCGCTACGCCGGCGGCAAGGAATACAAGAAGCTCCTGCTCAGCGGCGATTCCGTCGAGGCCTGGCAGGGCATGGCGTCCCAGGAGTCCCCCGTTCCCGTCGAGATATGGAGCCCGGTCGGCCTCGCGGGGCTGAAAACGGCGGAGCAGGCCCAGGTCTTCGCCCTCGGCGCCTCCCTCTGCGGCTCCATCCCGGGCAGGGTGCGCCTGGACATGACGGGGCTTTCGGCCGGCAGCGCGGTCGAGCAGAAGATCGCCCGCTACGTCTGGACCGTCACCTCGGTGATAGCCTCATTCTTCCTCCTGCTCGCGGTTATCAATCACGCGCGCATTTACGTGCTGAATTCCGAGATCTCGTCCATCATGTCCCAGGTGGGCGACGTGACCGAGTTCCAGAACCATACCGAGGAGTCCATCCGGGACGTCATAGAGAAAGGCGGCGTCGAGATCCGCATGCTGCGCGCTATCTTCTCCGACAAGGAGGTCCTGGCGCCCAAGCTCCAGGCCCTGGGCGACGCGATCCCGGGCGAGCTCTGGGCGCAGACCATCTCGTACAGGCACGACCTTCCCGTGAGCGAGAACACGGGGACCGAAAAGGAGCTTTCCGTGCTCGGCGGCACCCGGCTGCAGGGACAGCTGAAGTTCAACGCGGTGGACCTCTATGTCAGGAATCTTAAGACTCTCCCGGAGCTCAAGCTGTTCCAGCCGCCCACCGGGACCATCCAGTTCGACCTCGCTTCGGGCGGCAAGGCGGGGTTTTCCGCCGTCGACGGGCCGGAGGACGAAGCGACCCCCTTTACCGTGATACTGACGGGCAAATAGGCAGGCACAGCCCCATGAAAGCCATTCTGAACAAGATAAAGGACTCACTGACGGAGATGCGTGACGACGTTCTCGTCATCTACGCCGAAAAAGGAGCCCTTCCCTTCAAGAAACCGCTGCTCATGGCCCTGCCCGCGCTGCTTATCGCCTACGCCGGAGTCTATTCTCCCTCTTCGAACAGCCTCCGCGAAAGAAGGATCGAAAGCGCCAAGTTGAAAGTGATATCCGCCCATTACGCCGAATACATGGACGTTCAGAATCAGAGGACGGAACTGCGGCGCAGGATGCCCCTCCCCAAGGACAAGGACGAGTGGCTGGGCTATATCCTCACTTCGACCTCGAAGAACCACGGTCTCACTTTCGAAGCGCTCTCCCAGCAGGAGGAGCGCAACGCCGGGCCCCTGATACTGGTATCCCGGGGGGCCAGCGTCACCGGCACCTATGAGCAGGTGGGCGCCTGGCTGGCCGAGATGGAGAATTCCAAGATCTTCCTGAAGATCACCAGTCTGCAAATGGGCAAGAACCCGGCGACCCCGACCTCGGTGCAGGTCAAGATCGTCCTTTCCATCGTGCTTCCGCGGGATGCCTCCCTGACGGGGGGGGCGGTATGAAGAATTTTACCAGCGTCATGGGCTGGCTCCTCCTGGCGGCGGTGCTGGCGGTCCCCTCTTTCCTCTTCTACAACTGGTGGTCCGCCAACAAGGCCAAGGAGGCCCAATCGGCGGCGAGCGGGCAGGCCGTGCCGCGCAATTTCTTTCCGGGCCAGGAAGGCGCGAAACAGGGGACGGAGGCGGTAGCGGTATCGTCCTCCGGCGCCGCGGCCCGGCCGGAGAAGCCCGCGGCGGCGGAAGCGGCGGAGGAACTTCCCGCCGGGACTTCGTCCCAGGCCGCCCCGGAACGGGCCCCTTCCGCGGCCCCGGAAGCGGCGCCAGGGGCCGGCGCCGAAGCGCCCGCCGCGGCCGTCAAGCCGGGAGGCGAAGCGCCCGCGGCCCGGACCGGGACCGCGCCGGAGGTCGCGAAGTCTACCGTCACCGAGGCCTCTTACTTCCGTCCCAGGACCAAGCGCAACCCCTTTATGACGCCCCAGGATTACGCGATGCTGCGGGAGCAGGAGGACATGCGCAGGGCGGCCGCCATGGAGCGGCGCCGCGCCAATCAGGCCCCCAGGGAGGTCCCCGTCGAGAGCCGCATGACGATACAGGGGATCGTAGGGACGAACGTGATCATAAACGGCGAGATGTATTCCCGCGGCGATACCGTCATGGGCGCGAAGATAATACGCATAGGCACGGACTATATAATCGGGGAGCACAAGGGCAGGCGTTTCCGGAAGGCGATGCAGTAGGGACTTAATCGGACAATGACACGGGCTTCGGAGGGTTTATGAGAGTTCTCAGAGTTCTGACCGCGGCGGTTCTTTTCCTGCAGACAGCGCTGCTCCCCGCGGCGCCGGCCTTCGCCCAGGACGCGGACCGCCAGTTCATGAACGAACTGCAGGGACCGTCGGACGAAGGCGGTCCGATACTGGACCCGGGCCAGACCCCCGCTCCGCGGGCCCAGGTCCCCGGCTCCCCCATCGAATCGGCCCAGATAGGCGGCGTCCAGCGTGAGGCCCCCATGTACGAGGAGGCGGAGACCGTTTCCCCGCTGGACCGCAAGATCGGCCCGATCCGGCTCAAATCCGCGCCCCTCTCCACTTTCCTGGACGTGGTCTCGGCGCAGTCGAGGGTGAATTTCATCATCACCGACGGCCTGGAGAAGGCCACGATCACGGTCTTTCTGCGCAAGACCACGGTGCGCGAGGCGCTGGAACTGCTGCTGCGGGTCAAAGGCCTTACTTATCAGCGCATAGGCAAGAGCAATACCTATGTGGTGACCAAACGCGCCGCGGACCAGCCGAACCTGATCACCAAGATATACACCCTCAACTATATCCCGCTCATCCCGGTCTCCTCCGTTTACAGCGACATAAGCGCCATAACTTCCCAGGACGTCTCGTCCGGCGGCGGCTCGTCCATGTCCCAGGGACAGCAGGGCGACGCCGGTACCGGCGGCGCGCCCGGCGGGGATAAATCGGAGAACGCCATCGCGATACTCAACATCGTCAACAGCGTGCTTTCCAAGAAGTACGGCAAGATGGCCACGGACCCCCGCACCAATTCCCTGGTCATCACGGACATACCGGAGGTCTTCCCCCAGGTCGAGCAGATAATCGCCGAACTGGACAAGAAGGCCCCGCAGATCCTGATAGAGGCGCAGATCGTCGAGATAAACACGGACCGCATGAACGAGCTGGGGATAGAGTGGGGCGGTTCCCGCGGCGAGATGGCTTATTTCGCCGGTCCCGCCCGCCTTACCGACTACGGCCTTCGCCCGGGCTTTTTCACGGGCGAGGAATGGAAGCGTTTCTATCCCTCCGCGGCGACCGACGTGGATGCCGAAGAGGGCGGCGATGGCGGCGGCGGCGGCGGAATAGATCCCATATTCTCCACCGGCCAGACCAGTCTCGGCGGCAACAAGGGCATCTATTACGGCGTCTTCAGCCTGGCCCAGCTGCAGGCCATTTTCAGGGCCCTCATCTCCCGAGGAGAGGCGCGCTACCTGGGCAAGCCCAAGATCGTCTCGATGAACAACAAGACCGCCGTCATCCAGATAGCCCGGGACGCGGCGGTAGGCACCGCCAGTTCCGTTACTTCGGCCGGCGGCGCGGCCGGCGAGGCGTCCACTTCGCTGGAACGGCGCCGTATCGGCCTCAACCTGCTGGTCACCCCCCAGGTCAACAAGGAGGGCTTCATCACGATGATAGTGCAGCCTTCCTATTCGGATATAACGCCGTCGGCGATCACGGTGCAGGGCGATACCGTCTACGATCCGGTCAGCCGCGGCGCTTCCACCATGGTCCGCGTCAAGAACGGCCAGACCGTGGTCATCGGCGGCATGCTCTCCTCCACGGAGACGAAGACCGTCAAGAAGGTGCCGCTGCTGGGCTATATACCGATAATCGGCTGGCTCTTCACCAGCGTCAGTTCCAGGCGCACGAACACCGACCTGGTGATCTTCCTGACCCCGACCATTCTGGTCGATTGATAGAGGAAAGGGGCGGCCAGGCCGCCCCAGGATCGCGGATATGGCCCGTAAAAAACTAGGCGAGATACTCATCCAGTCAGGCGTCATAAACGAGGAGCAGCTGGCGAAAGCGCTCAAGTTCCAGACGCAGACACCCTGTCTCATCGGCGAGGCCCTGGTCAAACTGGGCTACGCCTCCGAGGAACAGGTGGCCATGGCCCTTTCCAAGCAGCTGGGGACCCCTTACGCCTCGCGCGAGAACAAGATCCTCAACCCGGAGAAGGGCCAGGGCCTGGAGAAGATAGTTTCCGAGAAGTTCGCCCGCGAGAACGCCATCGTCCCGCTGTTCATAGAGGACAATATCCTCGCGGTCGCCATGACCGATCCCACCAATATCCTGCTGCTCGACAACATAAAGATGGTGGCCGGGATGGAGATCACCCCGTTCATCTCCACGCGCGCCCAGGTCCTGAAGGTCATAGACCAGTTCTACCAGGTGCAGGGCGACCTGATAGACCGGGTCATGGAAGGGGGCGAGGGTAAGGACGGCGGCGGGGACGTCGCGGACGCGCTCACTCCCGACGGCAAACTGGACCTCGACAAGGTCATAGTCGGCTCCGGCAAAGGCGCCCAGTCGATACAGCTCGTCAACGCCATCCTGAAGCAGGCCATAGCCGAGCGCACTTCGGACATCCATCTCGAGAAGTTCGACGAGAAGATCTCCCTGCGGTTCCGCATAGACGGCTCCCTTTACGAGCGCAGCGCCCCGCCGGCGGAACTTTTCGACAACCTGATCTCCCGCTTCAAGATCCTCTCCAAACTGGACGTCGCGGAACGCCGCCTGCCGCAGGACGGCAGCTTCACCATCAAGTTCCAGAGCCGCAACATCGAGAACCGCGTAAGCGTCTGTCCCACGGTCTTCGGCGAAAAGCTGGTCCTCCGTATCATGGACCGGGGCTCCGTGGAGCTCAACATCGACAAGATCGGTTTCGAGCCCAGGCAGAAGGACGACTTCCTCCAGGCCGCCCGCTCGCCGCACGGCCTTATCCTGCTGACCGGCCCCACCGGCTCCGGTAAGACCACTACGCTCGGCGCCGTGCTGAACACGATCAAATCGCCGGAGATAAACGTCATGACGCTGGAGGACCCCGTCGAAATCAAGATGGAGGGGGTCAGCCAGGTCCAGATCAGGCCCCAGATAGGCCTGACCTTCGCGGCCGGCCTCCGTTCCTTCCTCCGACAGGACCCGGACGTCATACTGGTCGGCGAAACGCGCGACAACGAGACGGCCGAAGCCTGCCTCAAGGCCGCCATGACCGGCCACCTCGTGCTCTCCACCCTCCACACCAACAACGCGCTGGAGGCCATCCCGCGCCTTATCGATATGGAGATAGAGCCCTACCTCCTGGCCAGCACGCTGCTGCTGGTGGCGGCCCAGCGCCTGGTCCGCGTCCTTTGCGACTGCAAGATCCCCTACAAGCCGCCCCAGGACGAG
This sequence comes from Elusimicrobiota bacterium, assembly GCA_019135865.1. GTDB lineage: Bacteria > Elusimicrobiota > Elusimicrobia > Elusimicrobiales > UBA9959 > UBA2231. Next base: position 44,984 of record JAGVVD010000024.1, on the reverse strand, counting down.
CTGGACCTGTTCGCCAAGGAGTCCATGCTCAATCCGCTCCCGGACCTCAACCGGCTCATTTTCTACAAGCCGAAAGGCTGCCCCAAATGCTTCGATCTGGGCTACCGCGGCCGCCGGGCCATTTACGAGATCTGTTTCGTCACGGAGGAAATGAAGCGCATCATCTCCAAGGACGCCGATATCCCCAAACTGAAGACCGCCGCCGCCAAGAGCGGCGCCTGGGACCTGCGGGCCAGCGGCTGGCGCAAGGTCCTGGCGGGTGTCACTTCCGTGGAGGACATGATGGGCGTCACGATGTCGGAGCACTGAGCCTTCGCGCGCGTTGCTCGCGGCGGTTATTTTTGGTAGAGTCTTCGGTAGCGCTATGGCCAAGTTCATTTACACCGTTCAGGACGCGCAGGGCACGGTCACGACCGGGCATCTCGACGCGGAGGACGAGGACCAGGCGGTACAGGCCCTCCAGGGGAAGGGCCTTTTCATCCTTTCCATCCAGTCGGAACAGACCAAGACCGGCGGACTGCGCAAGCAGTCCGCTTCCGGTTCCGTCTCCGGGCGCGAGCTCGTCTTTTTCGGCGAACAGGTCGCCACGCTGCTGGCCGGCGGCGTGCCCCTCGTCAGGGCGCTCTCCCTTCTGTCGGACCACGCGGAGAACAAGACCCTCGGCGCCGTCCTCGGCCAGATAACCAAGGAGGTCTCGGCGGGCGGCGCGCTTCACAAGGCGCTGGAGAAGCATCCGAAGGTCTTCGACGAGGTCTGGATCTCGCTGGTGCAGGCCGGAGAGGTCTCGGGCCAGCTTCCCGCCGTGCTGCGCCAGATCACGGCCTATTCCGAGGCCCAGGAAGGCATCAAGTCCAAACTCGTGACCGCGGTGGCCTACCCGGCCGTCCTCTTCACGATGTCGATGGGCGTGCTGGCCTATTTCATCATCTTCATCGTCCCGGTCTTCGCCGGCATATTCAGGGACTTCAACCTCGACCTCCCGTTCATCACCCGCATAATCCTGATCTTTTCCGGCATCGTCACCAAGTACTACCTCCTGGCCACGGTCGTGGTGATAGGCTTCGTCCTGGCCCTGCGCGCCTATATCTCCACCCCGGCGGGGCGCCTGACCTGGAACCATTTCATCTTCAAGATCCCTTTCCTCGGCCCGCTGGTCAAGAGCATAAACACCGAACGCCTGCTGACCACGCTCTCGACGCTGATCCGTTCCGGCGTCAGCATACTCAACGCGGTCTCGGTCCTGGAAGGCGCGTTCCGCAAGAACCTGATCTTCCAGAACGCGCTAAAGAAGGCCAAGACGGAGATAGCCAGCGGCCGCTCCATCGCCGACTCCTTCCGCAAGACGGGCCTCTTCCCGGGCATGGTGACGGAAATGATGTGGATGGGCGAGGAGTCGGGCAAGCTCCCGGACATCATCTCGGTGCTCTCCAAGTTCTACCAGGAGCAGATAGACCAGTTCCTGAGGCGCTTCTCCGCCATGATAGACCCGATACTCGTGGTCGGCATCGGCGGCATCATCGCCGTGATCGTCATGTCGATCTTCATGCCCATTTTCCAGCTCTCGCAGATAGGTTCCAAATGAGGAAAGGGGGGGAGATGTCTTCTTCCAGGAAAGGTTTCACGCTCATCGAGCTGATGGTGGTGATCATAATCCTGAGCATCCTGACTTCCATCGGGGTGCCTTATTACATCAAGACGGTGGAAAGCTCCAAGGCCCTGGACGCGGTGGCGATGGCCAATATGATCTCGTCGGCCACCCGCATGCTCATGGCCGACAATCCGTCGCTCACCTATAACGGCGGCCTCTTGACCAGCGCCGGTACCTGCCAGACGGCCCCCTGTTCCACCGGCGGGACCCGCGACGCGTGCGACCTGGTCAGATGCCGGTACCTCGCGGCCCAGAACTGGGATGGCCTGCCCTATATCTACCGTTCCTGCAACCCGACCTCCGGCGCCGGCGGCTCCGGCTGCGCCGCCGGCCTCACCGCCAGCGCCCGCCGGCGGGAGGGGACGTACTCCGCCTGGGGCTATACCATCTCGAGTATCGGCGCCTGCGCTGTGGTCGGCGGCGCTCCGACCTGCCCCAGTTTCTGAGCCGCAGACCTGAGGATATAAGGAGTATCGCAGATGAGGACCCGGCCCGGCGTGACGCTGATAGAGGTGTCCATAGCCGCGCTCATAACCGCCATGACCAGCGCGGCCGTCTTTTCCATCGTCCTGTCCGGCCTGGTCTCCCACGAAAAGGCCGATAAGCGCGAACTCGCCGCCATGGTCATAAAGCGGGCCAGCCAGAGCCTGGCGAACTATGTCTCGGCCGTGCCCTCGGATTCCACCTATACTCCTACCTCCTCCCCGGGCGGGGTCGGGCACTGGGCCGCTTCTGCCACCCTCGGCTGGTCGCTGCGCGGCAATGCCGGGGGGGGGGTCACCCATGACATCTCTTCGCTGCTGAACGGCACCGAACTGCAGGTCCCCGGCCAGACCTGCGCGGCCGGCAACGCCTACTGTTTTTTCACCTACACCGTGGTGGATTATGACTGCGGCCTGGGCACGGCCAATACGGCCTGGGCCTGCAAAAGGGTCACCTTCAACCTGCGTTATGCCGACTAGACACCGCTTCTTCGTGCGCGCGAGGCCCGGCTTCACCCTGGCCGAGCTGATGATATCCGTCATGATCTCGGGGATGCTCCTGGTCTCGCTGGCCGCCATACAGACCACCAGCTCCAACTACATGCTGCAGAATTACCGGCAGAACGTGATAAAGAACGGCGCCTCCTACGCCATGAAGACCGTACTGAGCCGCATCCCGGCCGCCACGAGGATAGACCTGCCGGCGTACGGTTCCGACGGTGACGAGCTGAAAATAGCCGAGAACGTGGACCAGATGACGGGCTGTCACCCTATCCACAGTGCGGTGCCGAGGCGCTGGCATTATTTCTGCCATTACGCCACCGCCGACGCCTCCTGTCCTTCGGGGGGCTGCCTGCGCTATTACACCGGCACCATCACTACGGCGGGAGGCGCTTGTCCCGCGCCCCCGGGCTGGACCTTCACCTCCCCGTATCCCGCCGGCTGCAGCGGCGGCACTTATATACAGCTGGCGGAGTACGTGAACGTCTCCCTGGCGCCGCTCTTCTCGCGCCGCCCGGCCGACGGCATAAACGAAAAGGGCGCCGTCCGCGTCCGCCTGCGCGTGAGGTGGATCCCGCCGGCGGTATCCGGCAAGGACCTGAGCGCCTCCTCCCGCGAAGTGGACGCCACTCTCGATTCCACCGCCAGCGTCCAGCGCAGCGCCTGCCCCGGCGCCGCGGCTCCCTGCGCCTACTGAGCCGGCATTGAAAAACCCGCCGCCCTCTGCTAGACTATCTGAATGAGACGGGCTTTGCCGGCGGTCCGCGCGTTCACGAGGCGGGGCACCATCCTGGTGCAGACCCTGGTGATGAGCGTGGTCATCAGCATGATGGCCGTCATGCTGATGCGCTGGGTGCTGTCGCGCTATATACTGGCCAGCCGCGTCCACAACAGCGCCGTGGCGCAGACCCGGGCGGAGGGCTGCGCGGGGCACCTTATCTCGAGCTGGAACGCGCAGTTGACCCCGACGGCGGCTCCATGCAACGGGCTGGACACGGATCCAGGCACGGGGGCAATAAAGACCGTCACGGTGGAATTATCGGAATGATCCGCAGGGCTGCGCTCGTTCTTCTGGCCCCCGCTCTGACCGTCGGTCCCGCCTGGGGGGCGGACGGTTGGAAACTCAAGGAATCCCCGCACTTCCTCATCCACCACGAAGCCGGCTGGGCGCCGAACTCCATCTCCATAGAGCTGGAGAAGCTCTATTCCTCCATGCGGCTGAACCTGGCCATGTTCGCGCCGTGGATGGTCAAGGAGAAGACGAAAGTATACATCCATTCCAGCCAGCAGACCTACCTGAAGGGAGAGTTCGAGCCTCCTTCCTGGTCCAAGGGGCTCGCTTTTACGTCCAGGAAGACCATAGTCGTCTACGACTCCGGCGACCTGGGAAAGCTGCGGGCCGTCATAGCGCATGAACTGACCCACCTGTATTTCGAGACCTATTTCGCGGAAAAGCTGAAATACCCTCCGCAATGGCTCAACGAAGGGCTGGCCGTCATGATGGAGGACGCCTCGCATTCGGCCGAAGGCGGCCCCTGGACGACGGCCCTGAAATACATGCCGCGGGAAAGGTTCTTCACGATGAGGTCGTATTTCACCAGCGAACTCGCCTCGCTCAACACCGACCAGAAGATAGGCGACTGGTATCTCCAGGCTTTCGGCATCGTCAAGCATATCTACAGCCCGGCGCAGCGTCTGCAGTTCCGGAACTTCTGCGAGAGGATACGCGCCGGGACGGACCTGGAAGGGGCGCTCTGGGAAGTGTACCGGGCGAAGGATATCGACCAGTTCGAAAGGAAATGGCTCGCCTGGCTGGACCTATACCGCGCCCAGGACAGACCCGGCTTCGGCCGGCAGCAGCCGAGCGCCAGCTTCAACTTCCAGCCGGTAAAACTTTCCTCTTTCGGCTTTACTAATTTCGGCGGCGGGAAATAGCCGCGGGAGAGCGCTCCCGCAGGTAGGCGCCGGTCTGAGAGGCGCCGGGCGCCGAGGCCTTGTCGACGGGGCCGGCGTAGAGGACCCTGCCTCCGCCCTCGCCGCCCTCGGGGCCCAGTTCCAGCATCCAGTCGGAAGACGCTATCACGTCGAGATTGTGCTCGATGACGAGCACCGTGTTGCCCTGGTCGGCCAGGCGGTGCAGCACGCGCAGCAGCTTCTCCACGTCGGCGAAATGGAGGCCGGTGGTGGGTTCGTCGAGTATGTAGATGGTGCGGCCGGTGGAGCGGCGGCAGAGCTGCTCTGCGAGCTTCAGGCGCTGCGCCTCTCCGCCCGAGAGCGTGGTGGCGCCCTGGCCCAGTTTCAGGTAGCCCAGGCCGACCTCGTCCATGACCGAGAGTATGCGCGAGACCTGCGGTATGTCGGCGAACAGCGCGGAGGCCTCCGTTATCGAGAGGTCCAGCACCTCGGAGATGCTCTTCCCTTTGTACTTGACGGAGAGGGTCTCGTCGTTGAACCGGCGCCCGGCGCATTCGTCGCATCTGACGTAGACGTCGGGCAGGAACTGCATCTGTATCTTTATCGTACCGTCGCCCTGGCAGGCCTCGCAGCGCCCGCCCTTGACGTTGAACGAGAAGCGGCCGGGCTGATAGCCGCGGCGGCGCGCCTCGGGGAGCTTCGAGAACAGGTCGCGTATGTGGTTGAAGGCCCCGGTATAGGTCGCGGGGTTGGAGCGGGGTGTGCGGCCGATGGGGCTCTGGTCGACGATGACGGCCTTGTCGAGATGCTCGGCCCCCTTCATGGCCCGGAAGGTCCCCGGGGTGTCCTTGGACCCGTAGAGCTTCCTGGCCAGAGCCTTGTAGATTATCTCGTAGAGCAGCGTCGACTTGCCGGAACCCGAGACGCCGCAGATGCTCACGAACAGGCCCAGCGGGATCTTCACGTCGATGTTCTTGAGGTTGAACTGGCCGGCGCCGAGGAACTCCAGGTGCTTCCCGGAACCCTTGCGGGGGGGGCGGTCGAAAGCGACGCTGCGCTCGCCGCGCATGAAGGCCCCGGTCAGCGAGGCTTTGGACTTGATTATGTCGGCCGGGGTCCCCTGGGCCACTATCTCCCCGCCGCCGGCTCCCGCGCCGGGCCCCAGGTCCACCACGTGGTCGGCGGCCCGTATGACCGCCTCGTCGTGCTCCACGACTATAAGGGTATTGCCTATGTCGCGCAGGGATTTCAGCGTGTTTATCAGCTTGGCGTTGTCGCGCTGGTGCAGGCCTATCGTCGGCTCGTCGAGGACGTAGAGGACGCCGGTGAGGCCCGAGCCTATCTGCGTGGCCAGTTGTATGCGCTGGGCCTCGCCGCCGGAGAGGGTCTCGGAGCGGCGGTCGAGCGTGATATAGGAAAGGCCGACATTGTCGAGGAAACCGAGGCGGGAGTTTATCTCCCGGAGGATGAGGCGGGAGATCTCTTTTTCCTTTTCGGTGAGGTTCAGCGCTTTCAGGAAACCGAGTATGGCCCCGATGGACATGCCGGAAAGCGCGGCTATGTTAACGCCGCCGACGAGCACGCTCAGCCCTTCGGGCTTGAGGCGGGCGCCCCGGCATACCGGGCAGGTGACCTCGTGCATGAAGCGGCGGTAGACCTCTTCCTTGACGAAATCGGATTCGCTCTCGGTATAGCGCCTGCGGAGGTTGGTTATGACGCCCTCGAAATCCGCCTCCTCGTCCCCTTCCAGCACGAGTTTGCGCTGCGCGGCGGTCAGGGACTTCCACGGTTTACCGGAGGGAATGCCGGCCTTGCGGCAGAAATCCTCCAGCATTTCGGCGTAATAGCCGCCCCAGGAGTTCTTCCAGCGGTGCGTGCGCGTGGTGACGGGATTGGACCAGGCCTCTATGGCCCCTTCGGCGATGGACTTCGACGGGTCCGGGACCACCAGGTCGGGGTCCGCCTCTATGCGCACACCCAGCCCCGTACAGGCCGGGCAGGCGCCGTGCGGGGCGTTGAACGAGAAGAGCCGGGGTTCGAGTTCCGGGAAACTTACCGCGCATTTCGGACAGGCGTTCTTCTCGCTGTAGACGGCCTCGAGCGGGGGCCTGCCGGCGGCCCTGGCCCGCAGCAGGCCATGAGACTGGGCCAGCGCCAGTTCCACCGCCTCGGCCGCGCGCTCCCTGTCGCCGTCCGGGGTGAACTCGTCGACGAAGAGGTCTATGTCGTGCTTGACGTAGCGCTTGAGGGAGGGGACCTTGTCCAGCTGCACCAGTTCGCCGTCCACCAGCGCCTTCACGAAGCCGGCCTTCTTCAGGCGGGAGAAGAGTTCCTCGTAGGTGCCGATGCGGCCGCGCACCAGCGGCGCGAAGACGGCGGTCTTCCGTCCGGCGAAGGCGTGCTCCAGCTCCCTGACTATACCCTGCGCCGACCAGGCCTTTATGGGGCCGCCGCAGGAGGGGCAATGCGGCCTGCCGGCCTTGGCGTAGAGCAGGCGGAGATAGTCGTAGATTTCCGTGACGGTGCCGACGGTGGAGCGCGGGTTGCGCGAAGGGCTGTGCTGCTGTATGGCTATGGCCGGCGAGAGGCCCTCGATGGACTCCACGTCGGGTTTGTCCATCTGCTCCAGGAACTGCCGCGCGTAGGCGGACAGCGATTCGACATAGCGGCGCTGGCCCTCGGCGTATATGGTGTCGAAAGCGAGGGTGGATTTGCCGGAGCCGGAAAGGCCGGTGACGACCACCAGTTCGTTCTTGGGCAGCGAAAGGGAGAGGTTCTTGAGGTTGTGGGAGCGGGCTCCGGTTATCTTTATAGCGTCCATCTCACCTGCCTCCGTAACGGTTGACCGCGGTCGGCCGCAGGAACTTATCCGAGGCTTCCGGGTAATCTATGTTGAAATGCAGGCCGCGCGATTCCTTGCGGGCCGAGGCCGAGTCGATTATGGCCCCGGCCAGGCAGGCGATATTGCGCAGTTCCAGCAGGTCGGTGGTCAGCAGGAAGTCCCAGTAATAGCGCAATATCTCCCCGGAGATTATCTCTATGCGGCGGCGGGCCCGTTCCAGGCGCTTGTCGCTGCGCACTATGCCGACATAGTTCCACATCAGGGTGCGTATCTCCTCCCAGTTGTGGCTGATGATGACGGCCTCGTCGGAAGGCCGGGCGTCGCCGTAGTTCCAGGCCTCTGCCTTCCCGGCTGTCCTGGGGGAGCCAGGACGGTCCGCCGCGGCCGCTTCCGCCGCCCGGTGGGCGAAGACACAGGCCTCGAGCAGGGAGTTGGAGGCCAGGCGGTTGGCGCCGTGCAGCCCGGTATAGGCGGTCTCGCCGGCGGCGTAGAGGCCGGGCATGGCGGTCCTGCCGTCCCTGTCGACCCGCACGCCGCCGCAGAAGAAATGGGTCGCGGGGACCACGGGGATGGGGGACCGCGCGATGTCTATCCCGAGTTCCAGGCAGCGCGCGTAGATCTGCGGGAACCTTTTCTTCAGGAAGGTCCTCCCTTTGAAACTGATGTCCAGCCAGGCGCAGTCCTGGCCGGTGCGCTTGAGCTCGGCGTCTATGGCGCGGGCCACTATGTCGCGCGGGGCCAGCTCGGCGTCCTTGTGATAGCGCGGCATGAAACGGTCTCCGTCGGCCAGCCGGAGGAGACCGCCTTCGCCGCGCACGGCCTCCGAGATCAGGAAGGACTTGGCCTGCGGATGGTAGAGGCAGGTGGGGTGGAACTGGACGAATTCCATATTGGCCAGGTCCAGCCCGGCCCGCCAGGCCATCGCCATGCCGTCGCCAGTGGCCGTGTCGGGATTGGAAGTGTAGCGGTAGACCTTGCCCGCGCCGCCGCTGGCGAGGAAGGTCCGGCCGGCGGTGAAGGTCTCCACCCGGCCGGTGCTTTCGTCCAGCGCGTAAGCCCCGAGACAGCGGTTGGAGGCGGGGCGGCAGGAGTGGGCCTTTTCCTCCAGTATGAAGTCTATCGCCGGGTGCCGTTCGTATATGCGCACCCGCTTGTTGCGCGAACAGGCGGCCAGCAGCGCCTCCTGTATGTCGCGCCCGGTGTAGTCGCCGCAATGCAGGACCCGGCGGGCGCTGTGGCCGCCCTCCAGGCCGAGGTCGAAATCCCCGTCCTTGCGGTTGAACTTCACGCCCAGCTCAAGGAGTTCCTTGACGCGCGCGGGGCCCTCGCGCACGGTCATCCGCACGATGTCCCTGTCGCAGAGTCCGGCGCCGGCCTTCAGCGTGTCTTCGGCGTGGCGTTCGAAAGAGTCCGCGGCGGCGGTGACGGCGGCTATGCCGCCCTGCGCCAGGCCGGTGGAGCAGGTGCGCAGGTCGCGCTTGACCAGCACGCTCACCGTCCCCAGCCGGGAGAGTTTCTCGGACAGCATGAGGCCGGCCAGGCCGCCGCCCAGCACCAGGAAATCGGAATGGTTCGCTTTCATAAGAGGCCGCTAAAAATCTAGAATATTTTAACACTTATGGCGGACCTCAAGAAGAAACTTCTGGTATACCTGCCGATACTCATATCCGCCGCCATACTGGCCTGGCTGATCTACCCCAGCTTCCCGGCCCTCAAGCGCACGCTGGCCGGAGCCTCGGGCGCCTGGCTGGCCGTATCCCTGCTCTTCGCCGTCTCCAGTTATACCTGCATGAGCCTCACGCTCTGGGAGGTGCTCTCGATACTCGGGTTCCAGCTCCCTTTCTGGGAGACCGGAGGCATCGCCCTGGTCTCCACCACCGTCAACTATTTCTTCTCCTCGGGCGGCGTCAGCGGCTTCGCCACCCGCGCGCACCTGCTCTGCAAGCGCAGGGTCCCTTACGGCATCAGCGTGACCTCGTCGGTGGTCATCAGCGTCCTCATCTATCTGGTCCTCTCGCTCATCATACTGCAGGGCGTCCTGCTGCGGCTCATCGACCATCCGCGCTTCGACCTCACCTTCTTCGAAGGCGTTATCGGCGTCATGCTGATACTTGGCTTCGCTTTCGCCCTGACCACGATGCTCTTCCACCACGAGCTGCGCTCCGCCTGGGGCCGCAAGGTCTACGACGGTGTCAACTATGTCATGTATTTCTTCTCCAAGCGCGAGATACCCGAGGAGACCTTCCTGGAGTTCGAGGGGCAGCTCAACGAGGGCATCCATAAACTTCACGACAGGAAGTTCGAACTGCAGACCGTCATCGCCTATGTCTGCGCCGACTGGATCTCCACCATCTTCATCCTCTATTTCGCCTTCAAGGCCGTCGGGGTCGACATCAGCAGCGGCGTGCTGGTGACCGGCTTCGCCTTCGGCATGCTGATGACGATAATCCCGATACTGCCGGGCGGCCTGGGAGCGATGGAGGCGGCCATGACCGCCTCTTACGCACAGATGGGGATACCGTGGGAGAAGGCCCTGGCGGCCGCGCTGATCTTCAGGCTTTTCTACTATCTCCTGCCGGCTTTCTTCAGCATCTTCATCTACTGGGGGCTCAAGATGTCGGAGCCTTTCTACGACTATTTCCACCCGGAGAACGGGGAGGAATGCCCCGTTCTCGGAGAGGGGGAGGGACGATGATAGAGGAATTCATGGGCGAGGCGCCCGAGATCCATCCCGGGGCCTGGGTGCACCCGTCGGCCGTCATAATAGGCCGGGTGAAACTGGGCGACAGGGTCTCGGTCTGGCCCAACGCCGTCATACGCGGCGATGTCGACACTATAACCGTCGGGGACGGCTCCAACATACAGGACGGCGCGGTCCTGCACCCCGACCAGGGACGCCCCGTGCGGCTGGGCGCCGGCGTCACGGTGGGCCATTGCGCCGTGGTGCACGGTTCCACCGTGGGCGACAGGTGCCTGGTCGGCATGGGGGCCGTCATAATGGCCGCCGAGATAGGCGACGAATGCCTGGTCGGCGCCGGGGCGCTGGTCACCCCGCGCACCTCGGTGCCCCGCGGCCAGATGGTCCTGGGCTCGCCCGCCAAAGCGGTGAGGGCACTGAAGCCGGAAGAACTGGCCGCCCTGGCCGACTCGGAGAAGAATTACGCGCTGCTGGCCTCCATGTACGCCGGCAGGGGGGAAAAATGACCGGAGAAGCCCCCGCGAAGAGGATACTCCTGGTCGAGGACAGCAAGAATATCTCCACCGTGCTGGTCGACGTCCTCAAGGCCGAGGGCTATACCGTGATGCACGCCCCCGACGGCGTCGCCGGCGTCGCCATGATCCGCCGCGAGAAGCCCGACCTGGTCCTCCTCGACCTGCTCCTGCCCAAGCTCAGCGGCTACGATGTCTGCAATACCATAAAGCGCGACAATAACACCCGCCATATACCGGTGCTGGTCATCTCCACGATGGACAAACCTGAGAGCGTGGCCAGGGCCAAGGCCGCGGGCGCGGCCAATTTCATGCGCAAGCCCTACAACCTCGACGATCTCCTGGCGGAGATAAAGCGCCTGCTGGGCCAGTGAAGGCGAGCGCGGGGAGCCCCCTCGGACGGATCTACCGTCTGCTCCTGAAGGCCTTCGGGCCGCAGGGCTGGTGGCCCGTAACGCCGCGCGGCGCGCGCGTACCGGTCTACACCCCGCGCTTTTACGGACCGCGCACGGGCGCGGAGATGGCCGAGATCTGCGCCGGGGCGATACTGACCCAGAACACGGCCTGGACCAATGTCGAGAAGGCCCTGGCCGGGCTTCACGGAGCCGGCCCGCTTTCGCCGGAAGGCGTCGCCTCCTGCCCCCTGCCGAGGCTGGCGGCGCTGATAAGGCCCAGCGGTTATTACCGGCAGAAGGCCCGCAGGCTGAAAGAGCTTTTCGCCAGGGTCCGCAGGGAGCACCCGGAGGGGCTGGAGCGCTGGTTCCGGTCCGGCACGGCGGAACGGCTGAGGCGGGAGCTGCTTTCGTACAGGGGAGTGGGCCCGGAGACCGCCGACAGCATCGTCCTCTACGCGGCCGGACTGCCCTCTTTCGTGATAGACGCCTATACCCGGCGGATAGGCGTCCGGCTGGGGCTGGCCCGGGGCGGGGATTATGACCGCTGGAAGGTCCTGTTCGAGGCCGGGCTGCCCCGCCGGGCGGAGATATACAATGAATACCACGCCCTGCTGGTCAGGCTGGCAAAGGATTTCTGCAGGAAGAATTCGCCGCTCTGCGGGGACTGCCCGCTGAGGCTGGAATGCGATCACGCCGGAAGAAGGAAGGACCATGGAAAAGATAGAAGCTCTGCTCGACCGGGGAGAATTCAAAAAAGCCCTCGCCGCCGTTAAGGCGGGGGGCCGCCGGGACCCTTACCTGGAAGGCGAGGCCCTGCGCGGCCTGGGCCTTTTCGCGGAAGCCGCCCGCTCTTACTCCCGCGCCGCCGCCGGCGGGGTGGAATACGCCCTGGAAGCGGCGCTGGGCTCGGCCAGGTGCCGGCGCGCCCTGGGCGACGCGCCGAAAGCTTTCGCCGCGGCCAAGAAGGCCCTCACGCTCTCGAAACGCCTGCGTCTCCTGCGGGACGAGGCGGAACTGGAATGGGCCCTCGCCCTGCGCCTCGCCGGCAAACTGGACCAGGCCGAAAAGATGCTCCTGCGCCTGCTCAAGGGCTACCGGCTGGACCGCGACCATGCCGGCGCTTCTTTCGTGCTGTGGGCGCTGGGCGGCCTTTACAGGCTGCGGGGACGCTACGCCGAGGGGCTTAAGACTTTCGAGGACGCGCGCGCGGCCGCCGCGAAGGCCGGCGACCGGGCCGCGGAAGGCTACGCCCTCTTCGGACTGGGGGGCCTGCTGCGCGTGGCCGGCTTCATGGGGCGCGCGCTGGACTGCTATGTGCGGGCCAGGCGGACCTTCGCCCGCACCGACGATACCTTCGCCCGCGCCTACGCCGAATGCGGCACGGCCAATGTCCTGCGGCAGCTGGGCAGGCTGGACGAGGCCTGGGCGGGGTATGAGCGCGCCCACGAGCTTTACTCGTCGCTTTCCGACTGGGCGGACCTGGGTTTCGTCGAATGGGGAATGGGCGAGATACTGCGCCGCAACGGCGATTTCCGCGGGGCCTTCGCCCGCTACAAGGCCGCTGAAAAGCTGTTCAAGGGCCGTTCCGAGCCGCGCGGCGAGGCGCTGACCATGCTTTCCATGGCGCAGCTGCGCTACCTGATGGGCGACGCCGCCGGCGCCGAAAAGGCCCACGCCGCCGCCCTTAATTTCATAAAGCGCCACGGCCTCCACACCCACCTGGAGACCTTCACGTAAGAAATCGGAATTACTCTGCCGGGGGCATGGCGTGATGCCTCGCCGCTGAGAAAAGTCTCAGGTTCCCCCGGCGGGCCTTCGCTCCGCCACGGGTTCGGCTTTCGAAAATACACCCGGCGCTGCGCTCGGCCGGGCACGAACTCGGCCTGCGCGCATAGCGCGCTAGGCCTCAAACATTCATGCCCGTCCGCCAGAGGCGGTACCCTCGCTACGCTTGGGGAAAGCCTCCGATGTGGCTTCGGAAGGCCCGCCGGGGGAACCCGCCCGTTAAGCGTCCCATAAGGGGGCAACCGGGGGATGGCGGGGCATCACTTAAGCAAAGCCGTCCGAAGGCCCGAGCTTACGTAGTATGCGCCGCAGCGTACGGTGCTTTGCTTCTCGCGGAAGCGGAGGCGCATACGAGCGCGAGGGCCGAGGTCGGAGCGCGAGTACGGTGTACGAGCGTGTCTTTGCGGAGTGATGCCCCGTCAGCACCCGGAATAGTTGTTCCTATTCCCGGGAAGGGGACGCTACATCTTGAAGTCCCAGCCGAGGTAGAGCTCGCGGGCGCGCTTGTCGTTCAGGAGAACTTCGGCCGCGCCTTCGGTCAGTATCTCGCCGGAATGTATCAGGTAGGACCTGTCGGTGATGGAAAGGGTCTCGCGCACATTGTGGTCGGTGATCAGGACGCCTATCCCGCGCCCCTTGAGCATGCCGATGATGCCCTTGAGCTCGCTCACCGTTATGGGGTCTATGCCGACGAAAGGCTCGTCGAGCAGGATGATCTTGGGCTCGTTTATCATCACGCGCGCGACCTCGAGCCTGCGTTTCTCGCCGCCGGAAAGGGTCAGCGCCTTCTGTTTGCGGAGCCGCGCCAGGCCGAACTCCTCCAGCAGTTTGTCCACGCGGGAGGCCAGCTCGTCCGGGTCCTCGACTATGCGCTCCAGTATCGCCCTGAGATTGTCCTCCACGCTGAGGCCCCTGAAGACCGTGGGCTCCTGCGCGAGGTAGCCCAATCCCTTCCGGGCGCGCATAAACATCGGCTCGGCCGACACGTCGGCTCCGTCCATGAAGACCCTGCCCTCGTCGGGGGGGAGAAAGCCGACGAGCATATGGAAAGTCGTGCTCTTGCCGGCGCCGTTGGGGCCCAGCAGCCCCACGACCTCGCCGGAGGAGACGGACAGTGAAACGCCGCTGACCACCCGGCGGCCGTCGAACTTCTTCTGCAAAAGCTCAGCGCGCAGCTGCATCGGAAGCCTCCTTGTCCTTGACCCAGCCGGCGACCCCGCCGGAGGCCTGCATGTCCCGGCTGTCGCGGAAAAAGAGCAGCCGGTCGGCGGACATCGCGAAATTATAATCCTCGTTCACCCCGGCCGCCAGGGGACGGTCCCCGGTGATCAGGAACGAGGCCGCCGCATTGTCGTATACCGCGCGGGACGAGACTATGACGATGTTCTCGCTGGCCAGCGAGAAGTCCTTTTCGAAGGTCATGAGGTTCTCCGCACCCGAGGCCAGGAGCCGGTCGCTGCGGGCCTTCAGGGCGCGCCCGTCCTTCGCCGTGTAGACCGAACGCACGGGCTCGGCGCCGCGGAACAGTTCGGCTTTCTCCCCTTCCTCGGCGTAGCGCCCGCGGTCGCAGGCGAGGTCCACGGTGGAGCCGTCCTCCAGCAGGCGGCGGACGGCGACCTGGCCTTTTACGCTCCATTCCCGGCGGCCGCGGTAATAGACCGCCTCGTCCGCTCTCAGGCTGTAGCCCGGGTTGGAGAAGCGGACATTGCCGGTGAAATGCTCGGTATCCGTGTTGCGGTCCATGCTCCAGGACTCGCTCTTGACCACCGAACCCATGAGGATATCGTCGCGCTTGTCCTTGCTCTGGGACGGCTGGGCGGCCGCCGCGGGAGGGCAGAGCAGCAGGACGGCCAGCAGCGCGCCGGGAGAGGCGGCGCGCTTCATTCTTCCTCCGGCATGAGGGTGGTTTCCTGCTTCTTCAGTTCTATGCGGGACAGGTCCGGGTTGGCCCTGAAGCCCCGGCCCCTTATCCGGGTGCGGCCGCGTGTGATGAGCACTTCGTCCTCGGTGAGTATCTTGTTCTCGGCGGAGCTGAACCGCAGCGTCTCGGTGACCAGCGTCATGCCTTCCGAGCGGGAGTCCACGCGGACGCCCTTCTCCAGGCGCGCGTCCTGGGTGGCCATGTCCAGTTCCCCTTCGCCGGAGGTTATGACCGAGGCCGTGCCGCCGGCCTCGAAAAAGGTTATACGGGGAGAAGCGAAATCGAGCATGCCGGACTTCTCGTCGAGGGTGGCCGCCCGTGATTCCAGCGACCATTTGGGGTCCGAGGTCTCCCGCTCGGTGACACGCAGGCCGGTGATGAGGCCGGCGCCGGTGGGGAAGTCCGCGGCCGGGCCGCTCCTGGAGCAGGCGGCCAGCGCCCCCAGCAGCAGGATGAGGGGAGGCAGGGAACGGTACCGCACTACAGAAGCCCCTCTTTCAGCAGGTCGCGCTCGTCGATTATGCCGACCGGCCTGCCCCGGGAGTCGACCACGGGGATATTGTCTATCTTCCGGGAAGTTATCATGGCCGCGGCCTCCATGGCCGGAGCCCCGGGGGAAACGCGCAGCGGCGAACGCGTCATGACCGCCGACAGGGGGGTGGAGAGCGTGATGGGGCCGGACTGCAGGCAGCGGCGCAGGTCGCCGTCGGTGAAGAACCCGGCGAGGCGGCCCCTCCCATCGACGGCGGAGACCGCGCCGAGCTTGGTGGCGGTCATCACCTTGAGGGCCCGGGAGAGGGGGGCCCGGGCTTCTATCACCGGGTTGTCCTTTCCTTTGCGCATGATGTCGCTGACGCTGAGATTGAGCAGCCTGCCCAGGGAACCGCCCGGGTGGAGCCTGGCGAAATGCGAGCTGGTGAAGCCCTTAAGCTCCATCAGCGTTATCGCCAGCGCGTCGCCCAGGGCCAGCATGGCCGCCGTGGAGGAGGTCGGGACTATGTTGTAAGGGCAGGCCTCGGACCTGACCCCCAGATCTATGGCTATATTGGAATACTTCGCCATGCGCGAGGAGATATTCCCGGTGAACGAGACTATGCTGAAGCCCTGGCGGCGGAGGTAGGGCAGGAGCTTGTTGGTCTCTTCCGTTTCCCCCGAATGGGAGAGGGCCAGCACTACGTCGCCTTTCGAGAGCATACCCATGTCACCGTGCAGGCATTCCACGGGATGGAGGAAGACGCTGGAGGTGCCCGTGGAGGCCAGGGTGGCGGCTATCTTGCGGCCGATAAGGCCGGACTTGCCGACGCCGACCACGGCCACGCGCGGCGCCGCGGCTATCAGGCGCACGGCTTTCACGAAGGACCTGCCGACGGCCTTCCGCAGGCCGGCTACGGCGGCGGCCTCGGCCTTTACCACCATCCGGCCGCGGGAGACTATGCGGGAGTCGGTCGATCTGGCGTTCATGGCGCCGGTATCTTGTGCGGGTTCAGCCAGGGGGTCATTTCCTTGGGTATGTCCCGCTGGTCGTAGGGCGGCGGCAACCGGTGCAGGAAATGGCTGGCCGTGAAGAAGAACCCTATAAGGGCCAGGAATATCCAGGACAGGGCCCTGAGATGCCATCTCCAGTCCGGGAACCAGACCGGCGGAAGCGCGAGGTCGCGCCCGCATTTTTTGCAGAAACGGGTGGAGGCTTTGTTCTCCTGCGAGCAGTTAGGACATTTCATAAGGGGTTGCGGAGCCTTTTGGCGAGTCTATCCATAGTATTTAACATATTGACCGCCGGGCGGACAACACGCATCGGCAGGGAGTTGGGGCCGTCGGAAAGGGCCCTTTCGGGGCGGGGGTGGGCCTCGAAGAATATGCCGGCTATGCCCAGCGCCGCGGCGGCCCGGGCCAGCGGCAGCGAGAACCTTATGTCCCCGCCGGTAGCCTTGCCGAGCGCGCCGGGCTTCTGCACCGAATGGGTGCAGTCGAAAATCACCGGCCGGCCGGTCTCCTTCATTATTTCGAGCGAGCGCATGTCCACGACCAGGTTGCCGTAGCCGAAGCTGGCGCCGCGCTCGGTGAGCATGATGTCGCGGCAGCCGCGCGATTCGAGCTTGGCGACTATGTTCTGCGCCTCCCAGGGGGACATGAACTGCCCCTTCTTGACGTTAACGGCGCGGCCGGTGTCGGCGGCGGCGTAGAGCAGGTCGGTCTGGCGGCAGAGGAAGGCGGGGATCTGGAGTATGTCGGCGACCTCCGCCACGGCCGCGGCCTGCTGGGGCAGGTGTATGTCCACTACGAGCGGGACGCCCAGCTTGGCCTTGATCCCGGCCAGCAGCTCAAGCCCGGCCTCCATGCCCACGCCCCTGAAGGAGGAATGCGAGGTGCGGTTGGCCTTGTCGAAGGACGCCTTGAGCACGAACGGCGTGCGCAGGGCCCCGAAGGTCCGCTTCAGCGAGGCGGCCTGGGCCGCGTAAGAGGAGGGGGACTCGATCACGCAGGGGCCGGCTATGTAGGCCAGCCTGCCCGAGTTGCAGAACGATACTTTCCCGGCTTTTACCGTCTTGCTCTTGACCATTTTTCTCCTAGGCCTTCCTCTGGTTCTTCACCGCCGCCGCTATGAAGCTGCAGAACAGCGGGTGCGGGGCCAGCGGCTTGGATTTGAACTCCGGGTGGAACTGCACGCCCATGAACCACGGGTGTTTCTTTATCTCCACCATCTCGGGGAGGTTGAGCTTCCTGTTCGTCCCGCTTATCGTCATCCCTTTCTTCTCGTAGGCGGGGGCGTACTTGTGGTTGAACTCGTAGCGGTGGCGGTGGCGCTCGCTGATCTCGGCCGCGCCGTAGACGTTGCGCGCCAGCGTGCCCGGCTTTATCGAGCAGGGGTAGGCGCCCAGGCGCATGGTGCCGCCCTTGTCCTTCACCTTCTTCTGGGCCGCCATCAGGTCGACGACGGGATACTTGGTCTTCGGTTCGAACTCGGAGGAATGCGCGCCCTTCCAGCCCAGCACGTCGCGGGCGAACTCTATGACCGCGCACTGCATGCCCAGGCAGATGCCCAGGAACGGCAGTTTATTCTCGCGCGCGAAGCGCACGGCCTCTATCTTCCCCTCTATCCCGCGGTCGCCGAAGCCGCCGGGCACTATCAGCCCGTCGGCCTTCGCCAAGCGGTCGCGGCAGTCCTTCTCCTCCACGTCGACGTAGTCGAACTCGGCCTTCACGCCGTTGGCGATGGCGCCGTGGTTTATGGCCTCGACCAGCGACTTGTACGAGTCCTTGAGCTTGGTGTACTTGCCGGCGATGGCGATGCGCACGGACGGGGCGCAGGAGGCCTCCTTGAGCTTCTTGACGAAATCGGTCCATTCGTCGAAGTCCCACTTCCCGCTGCGCAGGCGCAGCAGCATCATGATCTGCTCGTCGAGCCCCTGCTTCTTGAGCAGGAACGGCACGTCGTAGATGGACTGGGCGTCGGGGCAGTCTATGACCGCCTCCTTGGGTACGCTGGTGAAGAGGGCTATCTTGTTCTTGATCTCGCGGGAGAGGGTCTTCTCGGCCCGGCAGACGATTATATCGGGGTCTATGCCGATCTCGCGCAGCTTGTTGACCGAATGCTGGGTCGGCTTGGTCTTGAGCTCGTCGGAGGCGGAGAGGTAGGGCACCAGCGTCACGTGCAGGTAGAGCACGTCGTTGCGGGTGCGGTCGGGGCGCATCTGCCGCGCGGCCTCCAGGAAGGGCAGGCTCTCGATGTCGCCGACGGTGCCGCCTATCTCGATGATGGCGATGTCGAAGCCTTCGCCGGCCTTGAGGAAGCGCTTCTTTATCTCGTCGGTGATATGGGGTATGACCTGCACGGTCTGGCCCAGGTAGCCGCCCTCGCGCTCGCGGGCGATGACGGCCTGGTAGATCTGGCCGGCGGTGACGATATTGACGCGGGTGGTGTCCAGGCCCAGGAACCGCTCGTAGTATCCCAGGTCGAGGTCGGTCTCGGCGCCGTCGTCGGTCACGAAGACCTCGCCGTGCTGGAACGGGGCCATCGTGCCGGCGTCGACGTTGATGTACGGGTCGCACTTGACGATGTTGACCGTCAGCCCGTGGGCCTTGAGGAGGCGGCCGATGGAGGCCGCGGTTATCCCTTTGCCGAGAGAACTGACTACGCCGCCGGTGACGAATATATATCTGGTCATTTTATCCCCGCGCTTAAGCGCAAAACCCCGAAAAGCCCCTCCAGCGGGGGGGCGGACCCGCGCTCCTCCTAACGCCGGATCTTCCTGAGGAATTTCGCCGCCGCCCCGAGGTCGGCCGGCACGTCGATGGCCGGGCCCAGGGCCGGCACTTCGGCCACGGTTATGCCGATGCCGTTCTCCATGGCCCGCAGCTGCTCCAGCCTCTCGAGCCGCTCGAGCGGCGAGGGCTTGAGGCGCACGAACTTCTCCAGCGCCCCGCGCCGGTAAATGTAGAAGCCGCAATGCTTGAAATAGGGGTAGCCCTTCAGGTCGGACAGCTCGTGATGGTACGGCACCGGGCAGCGCGAGAAATAAAGGGCGCGGCCGGCGGCGTTCATCGCTATCTTCACGCAGTTGGGATTGGAGATCTCGGCCTTCTCCTTTATCCTGGCGCAGGCCGTGGCGATGCCGCAATCGGGAGAGGACTTCAGCTTTTTGAAAGCCTTGACCAGCGTGGCGGAGGTCATGAACGGCTCGTCGCCCTGGAAATTAACGACGAAGGAGGGGTGTCCGCCCGCGGCGCGGAAGGCCTCGTAGACCCGGTCGGTGCCGGACTGGCAGGAAGGGCTGGTCATGAGCGCCTCGGCGCCTATGGAGCGCGCGAAAGCCAGCACCCGCTCATGTTCGGTGGCGATGATGACGCGGCCGAGGCGCGACTTCACGGCCGCCTCCCAGCACCACTGCAGCACGGGTTTGCCGGCTATGGGGGCCAGGACCTTGCCGGGGAAACGCTGCGAGCCGTAGCGCGCCGGTATGACTATCAGGCAGTTTTCAGCCATTCTTTCATGGTCTCCTTGAGTTCGGCCGGGGTTACGACGGCGGTGCCCAGCTTGCCGACGACCACCCCGGCGGCGAAATTGGCGATAAGCGCGGCCTCGTAGAGGTCCGCCCCCGCCGCCGCGGAAAGGGCCAGGACGGAGATGACGGTGTCGCCGGCTCCGGTGACGTCGTAAACCTCGCGCGCGCGGGTAGGTATATGGGTCGAAGAGACGGATGAGCCCTTCTTTTCGAAAAGCGTCATGCCGTTCTCGCCCTGGGTTATGAGCAGCGCCCTGGAACCGAGGGCGCGTATTATGTCGCGGCCGAGCTTTTCCGCGGCCTCCGGCCCGTCCTTGACCGGCAGGCCCATGCCGGAGAAGGCCTCCAGCGTATTGGGCGTCAGGCAGGTCACGCCCTTGTACTGGCGGAAATGCTCCACCTTGGGGTCCACGAAAACGGGGACCCCAGCCTTGCGGCAGATGGCCGTGAAGCGCTTTATGGTGGCGGGCACCAGTATGCCCTTGCCGTAATCGGAAAGGATGACCGCCTTGGCCCCCGCGGCAAGTTCGTCCCTGAGCGCCTGCTCCAGGCGCAGGGCCGCCGGACGGGGAATAGCGCCTTCGGGGTCCTTGTCATAGCGCACCACCTGCTGATGTTCGGCTATGACGCGGGTCTTCTCTATGGTGCGGAAGGAGGGGTCGGCTACGAGGAAGGAGGAAGCGACGCCCTGGGCGGAGAGGATGGCGCGCAGTTCTCCGGCCGCGGCGTCCTCGCCCACCAGGGCGGCCAGGGCCGGGCGCGCGCCGAGAGCGGCGAGGTTGCAGGCGACATTGCCGGAACCGCCGCAGACCCTCTGCTCCTCCCTGACGCGCACGACGGGGACCGGGGCCTCGGGGGAGATACGCTTGACGGAACCCTTGATATAGCGGTCCAGCATTATGTCGCCTACCACGGCGACGCGGGCGCCTCGGAAATTGTTGATTATCGAATTGAGCCGGGACAGGTTCTGGCGGGGCATGACATATTATATAAAAGATAAGGGGGGACGGCTGAAAGCGGGGCCGGTTCAGGGCGCGGCCGGGGGGGCGACGGAACGGCTCTTGAGCTCGGCGGTGACGGCGCCTATGAAGACCTCCGCCTTGAGCAGGACCGGGACCTTCAGTTCGTCGTCGGTCAGCCAGACGAGCAGGCGCTTGCCTTTCTTGGCCACGAAGATACCCTCTTCGCCGACGCGCGGTTCCACGACGAGGCATTTCTTCCTGCCGAGGGCGGTCTTTATCTTCTCCCGCCTGACGACGGCGATATCCAGCTTCCAGTTCTTCCGGGTGTTCACGTCCATGGAATAGACCGAGCCCGGCTCGAGCGGCATGACCCGCGCGGCGTAAAGAGCGGAGAGGATGTCGTTCACCCTGCCCGGCAACGCTCCTCCCACGGCATAGGGCTCCGCGTCCTTCTTCGAGCGCTGGCCGGTAAAGGTCATCGACGAATAGTCGAAGTATACCCACTCTTTGAGCCGCCAGGACCCTTCCCGTATGTCTTTCGAGTACCCCAGCGAACGGTGGTCGGATACGGCCAGCCAGGCGTCGTTCCGGTCGCGGACCTTGAAAAAAGAATCGATCCAGGAGGCCGAGACGGCCTCGGAGACCAGGTGCCAGGCCTCTTCACCGGCCGCCATGACCGGCGCCCTGGCGGAGAGATGGGCTTCCCCGACCCCCATGACGCCCCACCTCAGGTCGAAGCTCAGTTTCTCTCCGGACCAGGGGGGGTGGGGGACGGCGGTCGAGAGCGTTACCTCCGGCGAAGCCGCCAGCGGGTGGGAGAGCATCGCGGGCTCCGCGGCACGCAGGGCGGCGGCGAAAAAATGCGCGGAGAAGGCGGCGAGGAGCGGGAATATCTTCATCGTTTCTTTCCGGCGAAGGCGGCGATGACGCGCGCCGCGGCGAGCAGGTCCCTCGCCACGGCGGTACCGCGGCGGGAAGAGCCTTTTGCGCGCAACTGGCCCCGGCCCTGGCCCGTAAGGACGAGCACCGGCCTGAGTCCGCCCCGTTCCGCCATGGCGACGTCGCTGAACTTGTCCCCTATCATCCAGGACCTTTCCTTCACCGTAGGGAAATCCCCGAACGCCTCTTTAAGCAGCCCGGCGGAGGGCTTACGGCAGGAGCAGCCGCCGTCCGGCCCGTGCGGACAGAGGTATACCCCGTCCAGAGGCGCTCCTTCCTTCCGGAGGGCGCGGGCCAGTTCCACGTTTATCCTTAAGGCCGCGCGCAAGGTCATATAGCCCCTCGCCACGGCGGACTGGTTGGTGACGACCAGCAGGCGGAAGCCGGCGGCGGAAAGGAGGCGCAGCGCGCGCGCGGCGAAGGGATAGATCCGCATTTTCCCGGGGTCGGTAAGGTAATAGCCGGCGCGGTTATGGACCAGGACGCCGTCCCTGTCGAGGAAGACGGCGGGCCTGCGCGCGCCGGCGGCCGGTTTCCTCGTCGGCCAGGCCCTCATGCCGCGGTCCCGGGAGGAACGAGCTGGTCCATGAGCAGACGGTAGCCGTCGCAGAGGAAAGATATCTTAGAGGAGAGTATGTAGAGGTCTCCTCCGAGCATGGTCTCCCACTCCGGGGGGAAACGGGAGAAATCCTTGTAAGTGGTGACGACGGGGACGCCGTCCGAGGCCGCGGCCAGCGCGCGCATCTCGCCGGCCGTGAAGCGGTGATGATCGGGATAGCGCCAGACTCCCTGCAGTCTCGCCCCGAGCTCCCGGAGCGAACGCTCGAAGGACTCCGGGTCGCCTATGGCCGAGATAACGGAGACGGGACGGTCCCTGACGACCGTGAGCGGTACCGGCAGGCGGCGGCGGGCGTCGATGAAATGCTCGGGCACGTGCATGCTCTCCGCCACCGCGGCGCGGGGGTTCACGCGCCTTATCTCGGCGTGGAGCGCCTCCAGTTCCGCGGTCGAGGCGCGCTCGCAGTGGGAGATCACGATCATGTGGGCCCGGCGCAGGCCGGACGGGCCCTCGCGCAGGTTGCCGAGCGGCAGAGGGGCGTCCTTATGGAAAGGCGAGGCGGCGTTGACTATGACTATGTCCCTGTCGCGCTTCAGCGCGAAGTGCTGATAGCCGTCGTCGAGAAGGAGCATGTCGCAGTCCAGCTTTTCGACCGCGGTCCGGCCCGCGGCGCAGCGGTCGGAGGAGACGACCACCGGGATGGAGAGGTCCTTCAGCGCGTTATGGATGATGACCGCTTCGTCGCCGCAGTCGGCTGCGTCGTACGCGGCGCCGTCCCGGAGCACCGTCAGCCTGTCCGAAGGCCCCCGGCGCCCGTAACCGCGCAGAAGGACGGCGGGGCGGAAGCCCAGTCCCTTCAGCTCCCTGGCCGCGGCGATCACGGTGGGCGTTTTTCCGGTGCCGCCGGCGGAGATATTGCCGAAACAGACCACCCTGGCGGGGAGCGAGCACGAACGCAGGAGCCCCGAGGCGTAGAGCGCGCGCCGCAGGGCCACGGCCGCCAGGTAGAAACGGGAGACGATCCAGAGCAGGACCCGGCCGGGAAGGCGCGAACGGAGGGAATCGCGCAGCGCTTCCGCGCCGCGTCCCACTACGACGCTCACTGTTCCCTCCGGGCGGGCAGGCCCGCCGCGTGCGCCGAGAACTTTTCGAAAACGGTCTCGGGCCGCAGGGTCTCCAGTTCGCCCTGTTCCCAGGCATGCAGGGGGGACGGGGGTCCCCAGCTGCGGGGGCTGTTGCGCGGGCCGTATATGGTGAAGGTGGGAGTGTCCTGGCTTACGGCGATATGCATGGGCGAAGAGGTCGTTCCCGCGTGAAGCCCGGCTTTCCTTATAAGGGCGGCCAGGTCCAGCAGGTCGAAACCGGGGCACAGGACGTGGCGGCGGGAGCAGGCCGCGGCCGCGGCTGCCACGTACTCCTCTTCGCCGGGCCCGGAAAGGAAGACGCAGCGCAGGCCCAGTCGTTCGTCTATGAGGTCCGCCAGGCGGCCGAACGCCGCGGCGGGCCACTGCCGGTGCGCCCTGGGGCTGGTGATATCGAGCGTGACGAAGCCGGACGGGGCAAGGCCGTTCGCGGACAGGAAGTCCAGCGCCCTGCGCTCGCTCGCCGGGGGGAAGAAAAGGTCCGGTCTTATCCCGTCGGGTTCCACCCCGAGGGGCTCGAGCATCGCGTAGCGGTCGTTGACGGTGTAACCCCTGTCCGGGCGCGGGACCATGCGGTTATAGACGAGGCGGCCGTACGGCTTCCGGTAGGCCAGCCGCGTCCGGGCCCCGGAAAACAGCGAGTAGAAGGCCGAGACCGAGGAGCCCATGAAATCCACGGCTATGTCGGGGCGGCAGGCCCTTACGCGCGCGAGGGCGCCTTTTTCCCGGAGTATCACCGAGGTCACGTTGGGATTGTGCCGCAGTATCTTTTCGGAGGCCCGGCGCGTGAAGAAATGGACCTCGCAGCCGGGCCATTTCTTCCGCAGGGCGCGCAGCAGCGGGGTGGTCAGTATGACGTCGCCTATCCCTTTAAAGACGATGAAAAGGACGGAGCGCGGAGGGTCGGCGGCGGAAACGGGCCTCATCGCTTCAGGCCTTGGTCCTGTAGCGCGGGTCGTTGTACATCTTGAACTGGCGGTAGATCCTGAGTTTCACCCGGCCCGCGGCCACGTCGGAGACGAGCTGCGTGAGTTCGTCCTCGAGGTCCCTGAGCTGGACCTCCATCACCCCGAGCCTGCCGGAGCAGGCGGCCTTGTGCTCTTCGGAGGCGTCCGCGCGCTCCAGCTGCCGGCGCATGTGGTAGATCTTGAGCTGGATTATGCTGATCTTGTCCGCCAGGCTTCCCACCGTCTCAGCCATTGTCGACGGCCTCCAGGACCTTCTCGTCTATGCGCTCGATGAGGTCGTTGCGCTTCTGGTTGAGGCGGTCGATGTTCTTCTTGGCGGCCGCTATGGCCGGCACGTCGCCGACGCGCGCCTTGTCCTCCTCGTGCCAGAGCTCGGTGTTCGTCATGGCCAGTTCGCTGACCAGGCTGCCTATCTGCGGTTTTCCCATGGTTCCCTCTCGATGTTATTCCCTGAATTATACAAAAAGGCGCGAGCGCCCGCGGCTGAGCTGAAGCGCGAAGTCCAGCATCGTGTCGGAGCCCTTGATGAAGAGCCGGTCGACGGGGCCGGCCCCGCGGTCCCAGGGCCAGGGGGTCTTTCCCTGCGTGAAACTGAAATCGAACTCGTAGTATTTGAGCGCGAGGGCCCGGACTTCCGGCTCGTAGGCGCCGGCGCCGTAGGGGTAGGCGAAAGCGCAGATCTCGCGGCCCAGGGCCTCCTCCAGGCGTTTCTTCGACTCCCGCATCTGCCAGTCGGCGTCCTCGAGAGGGAGGCGGGGGAGCCTGGGGTGGGACATGGTGTGCGAGCCGTACTCGACGACGCCGCTCTCCTGCATTTTTTTCAGCATCCCGAGATCGGCCATGCCGACCCAGGGCTCGGAAGCGGGATCGTGCCAGAGATTGGCCTTCCCTATGGTATCGAAAACGACGAAGATATTGCCCTTCGTCCCGGTCTCGGACATTATCGGCCAGGCGTGGGAATAGTTGTTCTCGTAGCCGTCGTCGAAGGTGACGACCGCCGCTTTTTCCGGCATAGGTCTCTTCCCGCGCCGTATCGCCAGCAGTTCCGAGAAGAGAAGCGTCTCGTAGCCCTTTTCCTTCAGGTAGCGCATCTGCCGCCGGAAATCCTCCGGGGAGACCCATAAGTCCCTGAGGCGGGAGCCGGGGGGAGGCGTCCCAACCTTATGGTAGCAGAGAACGGGCAGGCCCGGCTTCGCCGCCCGCCACCAGGTCCAGCGGGCGCTGAGGGCCGCGGCCGCGGCCAGGGCCCCTCCCGCGATAAAACAGGTCATTTAAGGCCTCCGGTAAGGGCGGACGGGCCCAGCAGTCTGACGGCGGCCGCGTGGACCTTGTCCGCTGTTATGAGTTTCATGCAGAGAAAATGTCCGCGGGGGCAGCTGCGGGAGCCGTGCAGCGCGCAGGGACGGCATTCCAGGAATTCCTCGATCACTTCGTTCCTCCCGCCGTAGGGGAAGAAGCCGAGCTCGCGGGTGGTGGGGCCGAAGACCGCGACGACGGGCACGCCGTAGGCGGCGGCGATGTGCATCGGGCCGGAATCGTTGGTGAGGAAGAGGCTCATCCGCTTTATGACGGCCATCAGTTCATCGAGACCGGTGAGGCCGGCGAGGTTGAAGCAGGCGCCGGGGCCGGCGAGCTTCTCCACTTCGGCCGCCACCTCCCGTTCCCTGGGCCCGCCGACCAGTACGGCCCGCAATCCCAGCTCCCCGTAGAGCCGCTTTATCACTTCGGCGTAGCGGGCGGCGGGCCAGCACTTGGTCGGCCAGGCCGAACCCGGATTGACGCCGAAGAGCCCGGAATCCGGCAGGCCGAACTTTTTGAAAGGGTCGGGGGGCGACGAGAGTCCCGGCCAGGCGGGCTGCGGGCTGCCTTTGAGGGGCAGCAGGAGGGTAAGGTTCCGTTCCAGGTCGTGCAGCAGCCAGGAAAAAGGGACCCTGTCGGTGAGCAGGAAGGCGCCGGCGCTGGAAGAGAAGCCGACCCGGCGCGGTATCCCGGCCAGCCTGGCGAGCAGCGCGCTGCGCAGCGAGCGGTGGGGGATGACGGCGAGGTCGAAGGCGCCCTTTTGCAGCTCGCGCTTCAGCCGGAAGAATTCGGCGAGGAAGGAGGAGGAGCGCTTCCTGTCCTCGATGATGGCGGCGGAAGGATCGGCCTGGGCGAAAACCCCGGCGGTCCCGGGCCTGGCCAGGACGGAGACCGCAGAGGAGGGGAAAAGTTCCCTGAGTTGTTTGAGCAGCGGCAGCGTGAGCACGCAGTCGCCGAGGAAGGCGCCCTGCAGCAGGACTATCCTGCGCGGCGGGGACGCCGGGCCGCCCGGCTTCCCCGCCTCCCGCGCCCCGGCCGCCGGGCCCCAGTCCCCCAGGGCCGGCGAGTGGGTCCCGGCCTTAACGCCCAGGGGCTCCAGCGCGGCCATGTAGCGGTCCAGCGTATGGCGCTGCAGGGCGGGGCTCGGGAAGCGGAAAGCGACGAAAAGGCGGCGGGCCAGCGAATCCTTGCGGTAGCGCAGTTTGCGCGGGGCCCGGCAGAGAGCGCAGAGCAGGCGGGTGCGCGGGGTGGCGTGAAGGTCGACTATGACGTCGAAGCCGAGCGCGTCGATCTCGGCGGCGGAAGCGCGGAGGGACCGGAAAACGAGGACTCCCGAGAGAGAGGGGTTGGCGCCCGCGGCCTGCGCGAACTGCGGTTTGACCAGCATCCTTATGTCGGCGGAGGGGAATCTCTCGCGCAGGGCGCGGACGGCGGGGGCCGTGAGGATGATGTCCCCCAGGGAGGAGAGCCGGAGCAGGAGTATTTTCGGCGCGGGCGAAGCGGGCATATTCCGGGGAGGTCGACCCTTCCGTCGACCCTTTCACGGAAAATTATATCATTTAGTTCCGGGAAAGAAATATTATAGAATCATTGGGATGTCCGGCCCAGGGAGGAAAGGTCTGGAAACCGCTGAGAAAAAACTGAGCATAAGGGGATCCTTCGGCGTCCTGTTCGGGGCGTCCCGCGGGTTCTGGCTCGTCAACGCCGTCAACTTCGGCGACGGCATCGCCTATTTCGGCATACTCACGCTGCTGACGCGTTTCCTCGGCACGCGGGTCGGGATGAGCGACGAACTTACCGGGCTGAGCGTCTCTTTTTTCACTGGTCTCGTCACGCTCTTCATGTTCGGCGGCGGTTTCGTCTCCGACCGCCTCGGCACCCGCCGGGCGATGACCCTCTCCCTTTCCGCCGTACTGGCCGGCCGGCTGCTCCTGCTGGCCTCGCCTTACCTCTCCGCCGGCACGCCGCGCGTGGCGGCGGCGCTGTTCGCGCTGCTGGTGATGGCCGCCGGGGAGGGCGTGATCCAGCCGGCCATGTACGCGGGCACCAAGGAGCATACCGACGAGAGGACCGCCACGCTGGGCTACAGTTTCCTTTACGCGATCATGAACCTCGGCATAATCGCCGAGAACCTCATCTCGCCGTTCATACGCACCAGCGACGTGTTCAGCGCCCCTTTCCTGGGGGCGGTATCCGGGCTGGGGCTCGGCATCGACGGGGTATACTGGTTCTGCACCATTATAACCGCCGTCACTCTCCTCAACCACCTGCTTTTCTTCACGGATAAGGTAGAGGCCGGGGCCGCGCGGCTGCAGACTCCTTCGGAGGGAGAGAAGAAAGGACTGCGGGAGACCCTCAAGTCCCTGCCTTTCGCCGACCTGCGGTTCATGCTCTTCATCTTCATGCTGCTGCCGGTGCGCACCCTTTTCGCCCATCAGTTCCTGACCCTCCCGGATTACGTGTTCCGCGCCTTCCCCGAGGGGGTGGGCGCCCGGTTCGAATGGATAGCGGGCCTCAATCCCCTCATCATCGTGATCTTCGTGCCGCTCATAGCCGCCATGACGGAGAACGTCAGGGTCCTGCGGATGATGATCGTCGGCACGACCATCTCGGCCCTCACCACCTTCCTGCTGGTCTCGCAGCCGGACGTGAACGTCCTGCTGCTCTACGTCGCCCTCTTCTCCCTCGGCGAGGCCGTCTGGTCCTCCCGTTTCCTCGAATACGTGGCGGATATAGCGCCCAAGGGCCAGGTCGGGGCCTATATGGGCCTCGCCGGCCTCCCCTGGTTCATGGCCAAGTTCACCACGGGACTCTATTCCGGCGCGATGCTGAACAAGTATATTCCCGTCTCCGGAACGCAGGACCCCGCGTCGCTCTGGCTTATTTACGCGCTGATAGCCTGCGTAACCCCGGCCGGACTGCTGCTTTTCGGCAGACTCCTGGCCCCGAAGGCGGGGGAGGCGCGGAGATGAAACGCCTGTCGGCCGGGTCTGCCGCCGGATTCGCCGCCCTTTTCCTGTTCTACCATTCCGCGTTCTCCCTCATGACGGGCGAGTCGTACCGGACGGTGATGACCGAGATAGTCGGGCTGGCGAATTCCGAAATAAAGACCGGGGCCGGCTACTCGCTGCTCGGCACCCTCTCGTCGGTAGGGCTCTCCGGCTCTTCCGGTTCCAGGTACACCGTGGCCTGGGGCGTGATCAACGCCTCCAGGCCGCCCCAGCTCACTATGAGCACCGCCCACGCCTTCCCCAATCCCTGCAGCCGCAAGAAGGGCTGCACGTCCGTCAATTTCACCCGCCTGACGATCACGGGCACGATAAGGATCTACACGCTTTCCGGGGAACTTGTGCGCACGCTGAAGAAGACCGGCAATCTGGACAACATGCCCTGGGACCTTAAGAACGAGGACGGGCGTACCGTCGTGAGCGGACTTTATATCTACCACCTGGAAGGCGGCGGCAGCGCGAAGACAGGAAAACTGGTCATCGTCAGATAAAAGCGGAAGACAGGGGTTTTATATGAAAAAAACAGCAGCGGCGGTTCTGGCCATATTTCTCGGGAGCGTGGCTCCTTCCCCTGCGGCTACTTTCCCCACGGGCGGCGAGATCTCGCCGGGAGCCGTTCCCGGCACCATAAACTACCAGGGCAGGCTGGAAAGGGATAATTCCCCGGTCACGGGCACCGTGCACCTTTATTTCCGCGTCTACGACGCCCCGACCGGCGGCAATCTGCTCTGGCAGAACCCCTCCGAGATAACCGTGCAGGCCGTGCAGGGCATGTTCACGGCCCTCCTCGAACCTCCGGTCAGCGTCTTTTCCTCCGGTTCGGCGAAGTACCTGGAAGTGGAGGTGGAAAGCGAGACGCTTTCTCCCCGCGAGAAGATAAACAGCGTCGTCTATTCCTATATCGCCAAAAAACTCGAGGACGGGGCCAGCGTCGGTTTCAGCTCGGCGACGGCGGCCTA
Organism: Elusimicrobiota bacterium; assembly: GCA_019135865.1. Lineage (GTDB taxonomy): Bacteria > Elusimicrobiota > Elusimicrobia > Elusimicrobiales > UBA9959 > UBA2231. Next base: position 15,447 of record JAGVVD010000024.1, on the reverse strand, counting down.
CAGCGTGTACCTGGCCACCAGCTCGGGCAATGTGGCCATAGGCACCATTAACGCCACGGACAAACTGACGGTGAACGGGCGCGTCATGATAAGCGGTCCGGCCAGCCAGCTTTGTTTCCAGAGCGGCGGTCCCGCAACCCTTTCCTGCATGACCGAGGCGGGAGTGGGAGAAGCCGTCGGCGGAGTGACCTCCAATAACGATTCCGCGTTGTCCGCCGGCGCCGACGGCGACGGGAATCTGCGCTTTCTCACCGCCAACGTGGAGCGCATGAGGCTCTTCGACAACGCCAACAACGGCCTGTTCTCCGTGGGCCCGGCGGCGATATCCGATCCCACCGCCATCTCCGGAGCCAAGCTGGACGTGGACGGCACCGTGGTGGTGAGCACCTGGGGCGTTTCGGAGCGCTCCGGCGGCCCGGTCCCGTTCAATCCCAATATATGGGTCAAAGGGGGACGGGTCATCGGCGCTAACGACGAATATATCGCCATAGGCGAGACCAATAATACTATAGCGCTGGTTTCCAACGGGAGCGAACGTATGCGCGTGCATACGAACGGCTATGTCGGCATTAACGCTGCCGCGCCGGATACCCGTTTGACGGTGGGAGGCGATATAAGAACCACCACCGGTTTGCGCGCCAACGCCGTTTCGGTCGGCGGGTTTTCCGGCTGGACTACTCTGGCAAATGAAGTTAGGGCCGCAGACGCCACGCACCTGCTGCTGCAGCAGAGCAATCCTTACAATGTGGGGATCGGCACCGCCACGCCGCTGCAGAAGCTGCATGTCGGAGGGTCGATACGCGCGGATTACAGCGTTATAGCCTCTTCCGCTTATTTCTCCGGCTCGGGGGTGACCGGCGCCAATCCTTCGCTGGAAGTGGCCGGTAATCTCAAGGCGAACACCGGCCTCGGAAACACCGTGGAACTTTCCTCCACCACGATCTACGGCAGCCTGCAGGTCACGGGCCAGGTCCTCGGGGCGGAGGGCGGCAGGCCGGCCTATCTTTCCGACGATCAGACCTTCGAAGGGAAGAACGTCTTCTCCGAGCTCCTCACCGTTTCCACGGACGCGCTGGTGGCCTCGCGTCTCGGGGTGGGAGTGCTGAATTTCGACTTCGGCCTGGGCGTCAACGACAGATACCTGCAGATAGGCGACAGCATCCCCGCCTACCAGAACCATCCCGCGGCCCTCTACGTGGTGGGCGGCGCCGACGCCGATGCCAGGATAGGGCTCTGGCGGGGGTCGCAGGAGACGGGCGGGATCCGTACGGCCGGGGCCGGCGCCATGGCCTTCACGGTGGCCGGTACCACGCGGGCGCTCATAACCAGCTCCCAGTTCCGCATACAGAACAGCCCCGTCTGGGTCTCCCCGGGCGAAAGCGGGAACCCGGCGATCTTCGTGAACCAGAGCGGCGACGTCTCCATGGGCGCGCAGATAAGCGCGGACCCGACCTGGCAGCTCAACGTCGACGGCGGCATACGCCTCCTCTCCGGCCCGCTGATCTTCCCGGACGGCACCATCATCGCCTCCACCAACAGCGCCACGGCGGCCACTTCCATTTCCAGCCTCTCCGACGCGCTGGTCCAGGCCGGCCTCGGCGGCAGCGGCAGCGTCATAATCAAGTCCGGGGCCGCCGACGGCATTTTCGTCGATATCTCCGGGCGCGTGGGCGTGGGACACGCCTCCCCGATCTCAAGACTGCATCTGCGCGGCGGCGATATGGTGATCGGCGCGCCGTTCGTGGGCAGTTACGACACCAACGGCCAGGACGACCTGCTCGTGGCCGGCAGCCTGGTGGTGGACCAGGGCATAGTCCAGAGGTCGGCCATCCCGGTGGAACTGGCCGCGGCCATAATATCCGGGGACGTCCATCTCTCCACCGCCGCCTCCGGGAGGACCGGGGTGGGCACCGTTTCCCCGCAGACGAAGTTCGACGTCAACGGGGACGCCCGGTTCGGCGCCGGCGCCCAGAAATCGACCTTCACCGCGGCCGGCGCGCTGAACCTGCGCACCCCGCTGACCGTCCCTTCCGGCGGCACCGGCGCGATCTCGCTCACCGGCGTGGTCAAAGGCAACGGGACCGGCGCCATGACCGCTCTGACCGGCACCGCCAATTACAATGCCTACTGGTCGGACGCCAACACGATACAGGCCGAGCAGTATACCGCCCTGACGCGCGGCGGGTCCAACGCTGACCTTTCCGTCGCCGACCAGGGCGGTATCATATACAAGGGGGCTTCGGCGCTGGCCGCCAGCGTCTCGCTTACCGGCGTGCTGAAAGGCAATAATACCGGGGCGCCCAGCGCTATGACGGGAGCCCTCAACGCGGTCACCAGGTGGTCCGCGGCGGACACCATAGCGGCCAGTTCCATCCTGAGCGACAACGGGACCCGTTTCACCGTCGCCGCGCCGGCCGACTTCACCGGCGCCATCACCACGGCTTCCAGCGGCACCTTCAGGCTGACGGGGGCGGCGAACTACAGCGTGGACACCAGTTCGGGCATATTGATGCGGGCCGGCATACTCAACATGAACAGCGCCGGTCGAGTCCGTAATATGCTGGACCCGGTGTCCAACCAGGACGCCGCGACCAAGTTCTACGTGGACGACAAGCTCGACTCCACGTCCGGTTCCGTCTGGAAGCGCACCGGCAACTATCTGGGCGGCTCGGACTGGCTGGGCAGCATAAACTCGTCGGATCTCGTCTTCAAGACCAACGATACCACGCGCCTGACCATCGGCGCCGCCGGCGGAGTGACCCTGGCCTCCGGCAACGGCCTCACCGTAGCGGCCTTCACTACCCAGGGCTTCGTCAAGAACAACGCTTCGGGCGTCCTGTCGGGCGGGAATTCCATCGCCGACGGCGACGTGCCGGACAATATCACGATCAACGGCACCAATAACGTCACCTGGGCCTCGGTCAGCAAGACCGGGTCCTCGCTCGCCAATCTTGCGACCAGAGCTATAAGCGATACGACGGGGACCCTTGCCCTGGACCGGGGAGGCACCGGCGCCACCACGGCGGCCGGGGCACGGAGCAGTCTTGAACTCGGGAGCATGGCTACTCAGAGTTCCGCCAGCGTCTCCATAACGGGAGGCAGCATAACCGGCATCACGGACCTGGCCGTGGCCGACGGCGGCACCGGGGCCGGTACCGCCGCGGACGCGCGCACCAATCTGGGACTCGGCGGTGGATTCACGGGAACGGCCACGATGGCCGCCGGCTGCACGCTGTCCATCACCAACGGCATAATAACCGACACTGACTGCAACTAGTGATCAAATAACCGAGCCGAGCGTCTTTTCGGTGGCGCCCTGGAGGCTTCGCAAGGCCTCCAGGGCTTTTTTTCCGGCGGTGGCCGAGAAAGTGGGGGAATGGAGCAGTACCTTGAGGCGGGCCGCCAGCTCGTCGCCGTCGGCGGCCAGGAAGCCGCCGCCGGAGGAGAGCAGGGCCCTGCCGGCGACCAGCGCGTTGGCGTAGTTCCTGCCGAAGAACACCGGCTTCGAGGCCGCCGCGGGCTCCAGCAGGTTGTGGCCCCCGACGGGGGCTATGGTGCCGCCGACGAAGACCGCCTCGCAGAAAGGATAGAAACCCGCCAGCCAGCCCAGCTCGTCCATGAGGAGGCAGTCGCCTTCGCCGCTCCAGGAGTCCCTGTCCCGCCAGCGCAGGCATTTTAAGCCCGCTCCGGCCGCCGCTTTGAGCGCGTCGGCCGCCCTCTCCGGGTGGCGGGGCGCCAGCAGGAGTTTGAGCTCGTGGCGCGACTCCCTGGCGGCGCAGAAGGCCCCGAGGACGGCTTCCTCGTCGAGCGGGTGGGTGCTGGCGGCGCAGAAGACGGGTTTGCCGGCGAAGCCGGCCCGCCGCAGCCCTTCCTTTATCTCCGCCTCTTTGGAGGCGTCGGGTTCCACAAGATCGTACTTTATGTTGCCGGTCACCTCCGCCCTGCGGCCGGGCGGCAGGAAATGGCCGTAGCGCTCAGCGTCTTCCGGCGTCTGGGCCAGCACGCCGTCGGCCATGGAGAGCGTCCACGAGAGTATGGGGCGGAGGAGGCGGTAGGAGCCGAAGCTGCGGGCCGACATCCTGGCGTTCATGAAAAAGACCTTCGCTTCCCTCTGCCGCGCGCAGAGGACCAGGCCCGGCCAGATCTCGGTCTCGGCTATCAGGAGGAGGGAGGGGTTGGCGGCGCGGCAGAAGGCGCGCATCAGCGGGTAGAAGTCCAGCGGCAGCAGCCTGGCGTGGGGCGTGAGCTTGAGCGCCTCTTTGCGCCCGGCCCAGGTCGAGCAGGTGATAAGCAGCGGAGCGTCCGGCATCCGTTCTTTCAGCGCGGCGGCCAGTTTCGGCAGGGAGCGGACCTCGCCGACGGAGGCGGCGTGTATCCAGACCGGCCGGCCCGGCAGCTTCTCCATCGAGGGGGTGAGCCGCTCGCCGAGTTCCTTGAAGAGGTTGCCAAGAAGCCGGCGCCGGGGGGAGAGCGCGAAGCCGGCCAGGAAAGCCAGCGCCAGCAGCGGCGAGACCAGGTTGTAGAGCAGATACATCGCCCTGGCCGTCATCCGGCCCTCCCGAGCGCTCTTTCCGCTTCCGCGCAGGCCCCGTCGAGGCGGCGCTCCAGTTCGCGGGCGGCGTCTTCCAGGTCGTCGCCCGTTCCGACCCGCAGCGGCTCCCCGTAAACTATTGCGGCCCGGCTGAAGGGCAGCGGGAAATTGAATCTGTCCCAGGAATTGAAGACTATGCGCCAGGCCGTGGCGCAGGAGATGGGCAGTATCGGCAGGCCCGTCTTTTGGGCGAGGTACAGCGCGCCGGGCTGGGCCTTGCGCGCGGGGCCTTTCGGGCCGTCGGGGGTCATGGCCAGGGAAAAGCCTTCCCCGGCCTTGCGCAGCAGCAGTATAAGGGCCCGGGCGGCGCCCTTGCTGCTCGACCCGCGTACCGTCTCGTAACCCAGCAGGCGCAGCGCGCCGTTTATGAACTCGCCGTCCGAGCTGCGGCTGACCAGCGCGGCGACCCGCCTGCCGCGGTGGGCGCAGATGCAGTAGGCCAGCTGATGATGCCAGTGGACCAGCACCGACTGCGGGAACTCTTTAGGGGGCGGGGGGGTGACCAGGCGCACTGTGGCGTACACCAGGCGCATGTAAAGGTATATCAGCAGGGAGAGGGCGCGGCTTGAAAGGGGAACGGCAGGCGCGGCTGCTGGGCCGGAAGTCATTTTTTATCGCCCGGCTTCACGGCCTTCTTCTCTTTTTCCTTCTTCTTGCGGTCCAGCCACGGTATGGAAAAAACGAGGGTATGCCTGGGGCTCAGCGCTCCGTTCCCGGCCGAAACGCCTATCTTGGCCGCGTCCAGCGGGGCCAGCAGCGAGGGGAGATCTGCCCCGGACGCGTCGAGCCAGGGGGCGGCCCGGAGTTCCGGTTCGCCCAGGTCGAAGCCCTCGGCGCCGGCTTCCTGCGCCGCCAGGTCGGCCACCACTTTAAGGCCCGTCTCGAGGAAAACCCCGGCCGCGATCTCCGCCAGGCGGGCCATGTCGCCCTGCATGCCCGCGGCCTTCGTTTCCAGGCCGGAGCCGAGGGTCATGACCCCCACGGTCCGGCCGGGGGAGCCCTTCTCCTTCATTTCGGGGAGATCCTCCCGCGCGTGGTCGAAGACGGTGGCCGGTTCGCAGTCGTGGAACAGGGAAGCGCAGAACTCGCGCAGGTGCTCGGGCGCGGCCAGGCCGACGGAGAAGAGGTCTATCTTCTCCTTGCGGGCCTTGCGCTGCACCTCGTGCGCGTAGACCGGGATCTTGAACTTCTTGATCTTCCTCACTTGCTGCCTCGCGGCGGGAGCCGGCCTACCTGCGCGACTTGTTCTCCCACTGATAGACCATCTGAGTGGCTATGGCCATCGTGGAATAGGTCCCGGCTATGCTGCCTATCAGCATGGCGAAAGCGAAGTTGTTGATGACGTCGCCGCCGAAGACGAACAGTATCAGGACCACGGCCAGCACGGTCAGGTTGGTGATGATCGTACGGGAGACGGTCTCGTTGACGCTGACGTTTATGAGCTGGCCGAGGGGCATCTTCGGGAACTTGCGGATGTTCTCGCGCATGCGGTCGAAGATGACGATGGTGTCGTTTATGGAGTAGCCGGCTATCGTCAGCAGGGCCGCTACGACCACCAGGTCTATCTCGCGGTTCGTTATCGAAAGGGCGCCCATCGTCACGAAGACGTCGTGCGCCAGTGCCAGGACGCCGGCGGCGCCCCAGATCGGGTTGGAGAACCGGAACGCGACGTAGATGATGATGCCGAACAGCGAGAGGATGATCGCGAACATGGCCTTCTTGGCCAGGTCCCGTCCCACCACGGGGCCGACATAGTCGCGCTTCTCCTCGGTGTACTTGTTGCCCGGGAAGGCGGTCTCGAAGCCCTTGATGATGCGGTTGGCGACCTCGTTGACGTTGTCCTGCTTGCCCTTCACGCGCACCGAGTAGGCGTTGCGGCCGGTGTAGCTCTGTATGACCGCCTCTATCCCGGCGTCGGACATCGCCTTGCGCACCTGGCCTATGGCCACGGGCTGTTCGAAGGCCACCTGCAACAGCGTGCCGCCGGTGAAGTCGAGGCCCAGGTTGATGCCTTTCACCGACAGGGAGATGATCCCGGCCAGTATGACGGCGGCCGAGAGCCCGAAGAAGGCGAAGCGCTTGCCTACGAAGTCGATGTTGGTCTTGCCGACGAGCTTTATCATATGCTGAGCTCCTTGGGATTGGACGTGAGCCAGAAGTCGTAGATGGCCCGCGTGATGAACACGGAGGTGAACACGCCGATGAGCAGACCGATGGTCAGCGTCACGGCGAAGCCCTTGACCGGGCCGGAACCGAACTGGAAGAGGAAGATGCCCGCTATCCAGGTGGTAACGTTGGAATCGAAGATGGCGCTCCAGGCCTTGTCGTAGCTGGTCGGGATGACCATCGCCAGCGGCTTGGCCAGCGCCATTTCCTCGCGCATGCGCTCCAGGATCAGCACGTTCGCGTCGATGGCCATGGCCAGGGCCAGGATCATGCCGGCGATGCCGGGCAGCGTCAGCGTGGCGGCAAAGTAACTCATCGCGGCGACCAGGAAGACGAAGTTGAGCCCCAGCGCCAGGCCGGCGACGAAACCGCCGGCGCGGTAGTAGACCATCATGAAGACGAAGACGAAGAGGAAGCCTATCAGCGAGGCCGTCAGGCCCTTCTTGATGGAGTCCTCTCCGAGGCTCGGGCCCACCACGCGCTTCTCTATTATGTTGACCGGCGCAGGCAGGGCGCCGGCGCGCAGGACTATCGCCAGGTTGCGGGCCTCCTGCATGGTGAAGTTGCCCTCTATGACGCCGGTGCCGCCGCCGATGCGGGTCTTGATGACCGGGGCGGAGTGCACCACGCCGTCGAGGACTATCGCCAGGTTGCGGTTGACATTGGCGCCGGTGAAACGCTCGAAGATCCGGCCGCCCTCCTTGTTGAACGTGAAACCGATGTTGGGATAGCCGAACTGGGCGTCGGTCTCGACGCGGGCGTTCTCCAGGTAGGCGCCGGTCAGCGGGACCGTGGCTTCCAGCACATAGTAACTCTGCCTGGCGTCCTCGCCGGCGGCGGCCTTGGCCAGGACCAGGCCTTTGGGTATGACCTTGGCTATCTCGGGCTTGAGCGAACCGTCCTTCTTGAAGGGGGATTCGCCCAGGGCGTCCACCTTCTCCAGGACCTTCATCGCCTCGGGGCCGTCGTTGGTCAGGCGGAACTCCAGCAGCGCCGTCTTGCCGATCAGGTTCTCGGCCTCCTCGGTGTTGGAGATGCCGGGCAGGTCGACGGAGATCCAGCGGTCGCCCTGGCGGGCTATCGGGACTTCGCCCACGCCGTACTGGTCGACGCGGTTGCGGATGATCTCGATGGCGCGGGCCATGGCGTCGGCCAGGGTCTCTTTTTTCTCGAGCTTCTCGACGTCGAGCTCGAGCAGCATGTGGGTGCCGCCGCGCAGGTCGAGGCCGAGGTTAAGGATGCGCTTGGGGCGCAGGCGCACGGACTCGAGCTTGCCGCGCTCGTCCTGCGTCTTGGTGTACCACTCTATCGTGGGGTAGAGCAGCCACACCGCGAGTATGAGCAGGCCCAGGACCAGGCCGAGTTTCCATTGAAGTTTGTTCATCGTCTCTCTCCTGTGATCAGGCGGATTTTAGTACCGACGCCACGCCGTTCTTGACCAGCGCGACCTTCACGCCCTTGGCTATCTCGGCTTCGAGCTCCTCGCCGTGGACGGAAGTTATGGAAGCGATAATGCCTCCCTGGGTGAGGACCTTGTCCCCGGCCTTGAGACCGTCGAGCATAAGTTTGCGTTCCTTCATCTGCTTCTGCTGCGGCCTGATGAGGAGGAAATAGAAAATAACGAGTATAGCTATGAAAGGGACGAACTGCATTATGGGTGAATTCGGTTCCATCTTTAGGGGGCTCTCCTTGAATCTTTAACTATATTAATGAAATTGTAACAAATTCGGGGACACAATACCTATTTCGGCCGGAACAGGTATCGTGTCCCCCGATTTAAAGATAGTCGGACATGAACCTGGAGCGGGCTTCTTCGAAGCGGTTCTCCTTTATGGCCCGGCGCATCTCGTGGGTCTGATTAATAAGGAAGCGCAGGTTATGTATGGAGATGAGCCGGTGGGAAAGCATTTCGCCGGCCTTGAAGAGGTGGGAGATATAGGAGCGGGAATATTTCCGGCAGGCCTCGCAGTCGCAGCCGGGATCGAGGGGCTGGTCGTCCAGTCGGTGGGCGGCGTTCTTGATATAGTAGCGGCCGGCGGAGGCCAGGACCTGGCCGTGGCGGGCGTAGCGCGTGGGCAGGACGCAATCGAACATGTCGACGCCGGCGCCGACCGAATCCCAGATGTCCTCCGGGCTGCCGAGGCCCATGAAATAGACCGGCTTGTTCTTGGGGAGCGGCTCCATGACGGCGGCCAGCGCCTCGCGCATCTGCTTCTTGGTCTCGCCGACCGAGAGACCGCCGAGGGCGAAACCGTCGAAATCGAGCCCCGCCGCGTGGCGCGCCGCTTCCGCGCGCAGGTCGGGGTAGGTCGAACCCTGCAGTATGCCGAAGAGGAGGGGGCGGTTCTCCTTCGGCATATCCTTCACCAGCTTGTCGAAATGGCGGCGGGCGCGCTCCGCCCAGCGCTTGGTCTGGTCCAGCGCCTTGCGGGCGTGGCCGTAGTCGGCCGGGTTCTCCACGCAGACGTCCAGGCAGGTCCAGATGTCGGAGCCGATGGCCGCCTGCCAGTCGATCACTTTTTCCGGCGTGAAAAGGTGGGGGCTGCCGTCGATATGGGAGCTGAACTTCACGCCCTCCTCGCTGATCTTGCGCAGGCGGCTGAGGCTGTAGACCTGGAAGCCGCCGGAGTCGGTAAGGATGGGGCCGGCGTGGCTCATGAACTTATGCAGTCCGCCGGCTTTCTTCAGGACTTCCAGGCCGGGACGCAGGTAGAGATGGTAGGTATTGGAGAGCATGCATTCGGTCTGGAGGGCGGCGAGGTCGTCCTGGGAGACCGCCTTGACCGTGGCCTGGGTGGCGACGGGCATGAAGACGGGGGTGTGGACGTCGCCGGTGCGGGTGTGCAGCAGCGCGCACCTGGCGTGCGAGTCCTTTTCCTTGTTCAGTACTTTGAAGTGTTCCATGTTAAGTCCTTATATGAGAATCGCAGTCTCCCTCCGGTCAGCGGCGAGCGGACGTAAGGTTTTCCGGGGTCTTGCCTCACCCCGGGTCACGCGCTCGTCACGGTTCGGGTTTTCCGGGCGCGACCCCCGCTTTATCGAATAACTATCGGGGTCCTGTCGGCGGCCCGCTGCGAAAAAACAGGGTCTCGCACACCGTGCTCGCCCTTCCGACTCTCGCCGCTCGCGCTTACGCAAGCTCGCGGCTCCGGACGGTTTTTCTCCGCGGATCCGCCGCCACCCCCATTGTTTCCCTATTAAAGCGGGGGTTGTGTCTCATCATATTATCAGCATGGCGTCGCCGTATGAATAGAACCGGTATTTTTCGCGCACCGCTTCGGCGTAGGCCGCGTAAAGTTTTTCTTCGCCGGCGAAGGCGGCGGTCATGTAGAGCGGGGCGGAGCCCGGGACATGGAGATTGGTGATGAACCCCGACGCGGTGCGGAACCGGTGGCCCGGATAGATGAAAAGGGTGGCGTCGGCCTTGCCGGGCGACAGGCGGCCGTCCCCGCCGGAGAGCGTCTCCAGGGTGCGCATGGAGGAGGTGCCGACCGCTATGACCCTGCCGCCGTGGGCCAGGCAGGCGTTGACCTTCTCCGCGGCTTCCGGGAGGACCTCGCAGGCTTCCGGGAGCATCACATGGTCGGCCGGGTTCTCCGTCCGGACCGGCTTGAAAGTGCCCCAGCCTACGTGGAGCGTGACATAGGCGACAGTCACTCCGGAAGCCTCGATCCCGGCCAGTAACTCCGGCGTGAAATGGAAGCCCGCGGTAGGGGCCGCTATGGAGCCTTCCTCCCGGGCGTAGACGGTCTGGTAAAGGCTCTTGTCGTCCGGCCGCTCTTCGGGCAGGCCGCGGCGGCGGCGCGATTTCACGATATAGCCGGGCAGCGGGGCCTCGCCGTGGCGGTCCAGCCACCCGGAGGTGAGCGGGACGGAGAAGCGCACCAGCAGCGAGGCGTCGTCGGCGAGCCCCTCTATCTCCGCGCCCGACCCGTCGGGAAGTTCGAGGGGCGTGCCGGGGGAGAGCTTGCGGCCCAGCGCCTTCCAGCGCGTCAGGCTCGCGTCGAGCGGGGAAACCAGCAGGAGCTCGGCCTTGCCTCCCGTCCGCTTGCGCGCCGGGAGCCGGGCCTTGCGCACGGCGCTGCGGTTAAGGACCAGGCAGTCTCCGGGCCTCAGGAAAGACGGCAGATCGCGGAACGCGGAGTGGCCTGTCACCCCCGAGGCCCGGTCAAGACGCAGCAGGCGGGAGGAATCCCTCGGCTCGGCGGGGCCGGGCGCGATAAGAGGTTCTATCTCGAGTGTCGCGAATCGTTCGAGGCTCATTTCAGGACGGTGATGGACGCGCCGGGATAATAGTGGCGGAGTATGCGCTTATAGTCCCTGCCCTTGTTCGCCATCGCCGCCGCGCCGGACTGACACATGCCTACCCCGTGCCCCCAGCCGCGGCCCTTGAAGAGCCAGCCGCCGGAGGTGGGGGAGACCGAAGTTATCAGGGTACTGCGGAAATCGGAGTTGCCGAAGGCGGCGCGCAGGGCCTTGCCCTCGGCGTAGTGGGTCTTCTTCTCGGTGTCGAAGGCTATGCGCAGGGCGCGGCCGGACCTGTCTTTCTTGGCTACCCGCACCTTCTTGAGGCTGAGGGCCGTGGACCCCTGCTTCTGTATGAAGGAGAGAAGGTCGCGTTCGGGCACATAAAGCTTCCAGCTGGAGTGGCGGGAGGAGGAGCAGAAAGGGTCCTTTACGCCGTAGAGGGGTTTGTATATGTTCTCGCCCCAGGCCGCGGTGGAACTGGCGGTATGACCGCCGCAGCAGGCGTGAAAATAGGCCGTAACGATCTTCCTTTTATAGGTGAGGACCTGTCCCCTGGTCTTCTCTATGGCCGTCTTTATCCGGCCGTTGACATTGTTCCGCCCGTTGTAGACCTGGCTGTTGACATCGGCGGTGACGTCGTAATCCCTGGAAGGAGAAAGCCTCTTCATGGCGTAGCTGCGCGAAGCCACCGCCTGGGCCTTGAGCGCTTCCAGCGGAGAACCGGGGCTCATCTCCACGGGCAGCACGCCCTCCAGGTAATCCTCGATATCCAGGTGCTCGACGACATTGAGCGCGCCTTCCGGGGTGGCTTTGAGCGCGAGCCTGCCGCGGTAGAAAACGCCGTTTATCTTCACGCCCAGGTCTCCTTCCTTGGGCTCCAGGCTGATCTCCGGGCCCAGTGTTTCGCCGGCCACGCGGACCAGGCCGCCGACTGGGGTTATCTCGTAGGGGGACTTCTCGACCAGGAGGTAGCGGCGGCCGGAGGCCAGGTCCCTGACGAAGACCTGCCCGTCGGTGCGCAGGCGGAAACTGGGGGTTCCCAGCCGTATCCCCACCCGTATTTCGGCCGCTCCCGCCGTCCCGCAAAGCAGGAGGGCGGCCGCCAGCGCTGGTGCCAGGGTCCTGTGTCGCATCGTCCTAGAAGAGTTTGTCCGAAGGAGGATTGAGGCCGAGATGCCTGTAGGCGTTCTGCGTCAGGACCCGGCCGCGGGCCGTGCGCTGCAGGAACCCCGCCTGTATCAGGAACGGTTCGATGACGTCGGTGAGCGTATCGGCCTCTTCCGACAGGGCCACTGCGAGATTGTCTATCCCGACCGGGCCTCCGGAGAAATTGTCGGCGATGACGGAGAGCAGGCGGCGGTCCAGGGCGTCGAGTCCCTGCGCGTCTATCTCCATCGCCTCCATCGCCTTCGCGGTGATGGAGGGATCTATGACGCCGGTCCCTTTGACCTGGGCGTAGTCGCGCGCGCGCCGCAGCAGGCGGTTGGCTATGCGCGGCGTGCCGCGCGAGCGCGAAGCTATCTCCGCTATGCCCTCCGGCGTGGCTTTCACCCCGAGTATGCCGGCCGAACGGGCTATTATCTTCTGCAGCTCCGCCGGGCCGTAGAAGCCCAGGTTGAAGACTATGCCGAAGCGGTCGCGCAGAGGGCCGGTCAGGAGGCCGCTGCGGGTGGTGGCGCCGACCAGCGTGACGCGGGGGGTGGTGATCTTGAGCGTCGTGGCGCCCGGCCCCTTGCCGGTGTTTATGAAGAAGAGGTAGTCCTCCATGACCGGGTAAAGGGCTTCCTCCACGGCCGCGTTGAGGCGGTGGATCTCGTCTATGAAAAGGATGTCGCCGTCGGCGAGCTCCGTGGTCAGCATGGCGGCCAGGTCGCCGGGCCTGGAGAGCACGGGGCCGGAGGTCACCTTTATGTTGACGCCCATCTCCCGGGCGAGGATATGCGCCAGGGTCGTTTTGCCGAGGCCCGGGGGGGAATAGAAAAGGCAGTGGTCGAGGGATTCCTTGCGCTTGCGGGCGGCCTCGATGAAGACGGAGAGGTTCTCCTTGATCTTGTCCTGGCCGACGAACTCCCCGAGCGTGACGGGGCGCAGGGCCGCGTCGCTGCGCAGCTCCTCGCGATCGGGCTTGGCCGAAAAAACAGTCTCTTTTTTTATGGTCATAAGCCGCCCGAAAGCTTCCTCAGCGCCTTGCGCACCATTTCCTCGGCCGTAGGGGCGCCGCCTTCCCGGCGGACTTCGTCGAGGGCCGAGCGCACCTCGGGCGACCTGAAGCCCAGGCCGGACAGGGCGCCGGCGGCGCGCGCGTAGACCTCGCCGTCCCCGCCCCCGGCCGCGGCGGCCGGCGCCGGGGGGAGCTTATGCTTGAGCGCGTCGACTATCTTCTCCGCCGTCTTGGCGGTGAAGCCGAACATGCCGGTAAGGAGCTTTATGTCCTTGGCCGCGGCGGCGGCGCGGAACTCCGGAAGGGAGCGCACGGCCTTGCCCAGGTATTCCAGGGCCTTCTTGGCGCCGGTATTGGGCACGGCCTCGCGGAAGAGCTCGAAGAGCTCCTTGCGTTCGGCGGAAAGAAAACCGTAGAGAACCGGGCCGCCGTACATCGACGCAGATTCCGAGACCAGCAGGAAAAGTTCCTGCCCCTCGGAAAGGGAGGCGAGGTCGGGCCCGCAGAGGAAAACCTCGTAGCCGACGCCGCCGGCCTCGACAACGGCGCTGTCCCCGCCGACGGACCGTACGGCGCCCCTGAGGCTGGCTATCACTTGCGCCTCCCGGCCGCCGCGAGCCGCTCGAACGGGGCGCGGCGGGCGTGGTAAAGGGCGATGGCCGCGGCGTCCGAGACGTCGTCGGGTTCCAGCGGCCTGTCGAGCTTGAGGATGAGCTGCACCATGCGCTGCATCTGCGGCTTGGCCGCCGAGCCGCTGCCGGTGAGGTTCTGTTTCACCGAGCGCGGATTATAACTGCGGGGGGGCACCCCGGCGCGCGCGCAGGCGAGCAGTATCACGCCGCGCGCGTGCACGGTCTCGGACTGCGTCTTCGCCCGCTTGGTGAAGAACACTTCCTCGATGGCGCACTCGTCGGGCCGCTCCTCGGCCAGGAGTTCGGTGAAGGAGTCGTAGAGGCCGGACAGGCGGGCGTGCAACGGCTCGTCCGCCCCCGTGTGGAAAAGGCCGGCCCGGAGCAGGCGGCCCGGGCCGGCCCCGCTCCGTTCGAGCAGCGCCCAGCCCGTGCGGTCCAGCCCCGGGTCTATACCTAAGATCTTCACTTACTGGTCCAGTTTGGCGAGGATCTCGTCGGGGATATTGAAGTTGGAGTAGACCTTCTTGACGTCCTCGTGGTCCTCGAGAGCGTTCATGAGGTCCACGACCTGTTTGGCCTTCTCCTCGGGAACGTCCACCTCGGTCTTGGGGATCATCGTGATCTCCGAGGAGGCGACGGTCATGCCCTTGGCCGTCAGGGCGTTCTTGACCTTGTCCAGGTCCTGCGGGGCGGTGAGTATCTCGTAATTGTCGCCCTCGGCGTTCTTTACGTCGTCGGCGCCGGCCTCTATGGCCGCCTCCATAAGCGCGTCCTCCTGCAGGCCGGTCTTGGGAACGGTGATGAAGCCCTTACTGTCGAACATCCAGGCGACGCTGCCGCCCAGGTTGCCGCCGTAATCCTCGACTATCTTGCGGATCTCGCTGAAGGCGCGGTTCTTGTTGTCCGTGGTGGCCTCTATCATGAGCGCTATCTGCGCCGGGCCGTAGCCCTCGTACATGACGTCCTCGTACATGGCGCCGGGCAGCTGGCCCGTGCCCTTCATGACGGCGCGCTTGACATTGTCGAGCGGCATATTGGCCGCCTTGGCGTCGTCCATCGCCTTGCGCAGGCGGGGGTTGTGCGCGGGGTCGCCGCCGCTCAACCGCGCGGCGATGGTTATTTCCTTGATGATCTTGGTGAAGACCTTGCCTTTTTTGGCGTCGGTGATGGCCTTCTTGTGCTTTATGCCCGCCCAGTGGGAATGTCCGCCCATGGTGAAACTCCTTAAAGTCCGGTTTTCTGACCGGGATTAGTGCCCCGGAAAAATAAATTCTATAATAATAAGGAGAATTCAGGCAACCGGAGCCCCCTTAGCTCAACTGGATAGAGCATCTGCCTTCGGAGCAGAGGGTTGGAGGTTCAAATCCTCCAGGGGGCACGGTCCCAGGTCCCTCCCGGGGACACGCGCTCGTCACGGTCCGCTTTTTCCGGGATGCGCCTTCGCTCCGTTCGGCCGGGCACGAACTCGGCCCGGGCGCACAGCGCCACGGGCCTCAGACAATCATGCCCGTCCGGCAGTGCCGGTACCCTCACTGCGCTCGGGGAAAAAGCTTGTATAACCAGGTTTTATTATACTCACTGTTACAGAGGTCTGACAGGCCATCACCGGATAGGCCGACAAAAACGAGGTACGCCAAGACCGTTGAGGA
>JAGVVD010000016.1 GCA_019135865.1 Elusimicrobiota bacterium | reverse complement strand
AATGGCCCCGGCAAAAGTGGTCTCGGCTAACTGGGAATGGAACCAGTCAATGTGGTCTCGGTTAGGTGGGAATTACTGCCTGTTTTGCGGTCTCGGGTAGCTGGGACGTAACACCGGTCCGCCGAAGGCGGATTCCCCGGCGTATTGCCGCTTGCCGGCAGGGGAAAATGCACGTCGGCGCGCGCATAAAGCGCAGTCTACCTTATCGAGTAACGCGGCAGCTGGGCGACAACGTCGAGAACATCGAGGGAACGACGAGCTGCGAGCGTCGTTATAAGGAGCGGCCGCGCGGCCCCACGAACCGGGCCGCAGCAGCGGCCGGGCGACGCGGCCGCAGGCCGCGGCGGTGGGGCGCACTGCCGGCAGTGCTGACGGCGCATCCGCGCGCGCAAGGCTGGACTGCCGGCAGCGCGCGGCCGTTACCTGGCTGTTTAAGGAAGCCGGCCTGGCTTGCGCGAAAGCGCGAGTCTGGCCGGCCACCGCTTCGTGAAGAGCGGACCGCCGCGGCAGCAGTGCTGCCTTTGCTGACGGCAAAGGCAGAGCTGCGCCGCAAGGGCCGTTTCCTTGATTCAAAGTGGCGCGACTCTAGTCGGAGAACCGGGGGTAGAATGACACGGGCACGTCGGGAAAGTCGCGTCCTGGGGCATCCTTGTGCGTTTTAAAACGGCAATTTCGCCGGAAATGGCCCTAAATGCGTTTTTAAGACTTTTAAAGGGGAAGGAGCTTAAACCGCCGACAAAGCGGCCGCAGGCCGCAGCGCCGGCGGTTGTAGCGGGGTATAAAACCTTAGAGAGTCCTAAGCGGAGATCCGTTCGGTAGTTTTCTGGATTAGTTCTTTAGTTGGAACTTGATCTAAATCTATTTCTTTGCCGGTTGCGTTCAAGTAATTTATAAGAGCTGCTCGAAGTTCCCTCTCGTGGGTAGGTTCTTCCTCTGCTGCCGTTATTACCACAACCTCGGTATTCGTTTTAAAAAGGCCCCAGAATATTGGTGTTTGCTCTACGGTAGTGGATAAAGCCAACAATCTGCCTACAGAATCATATACCGTAAATACTCCATCTTTTACAATGTCTGCCTCAAGAGAAGCTTCAGCGGCAGAGATAGAGGCTTCAATAGACAGGTCTCCCCCTTCTATAACTATGATAGGTGGGACTATCATATTCACCATCCTTCCCATGGACGATGCCATTTTATTGAGCCGCCTGGTATAACTTCCCCATTAGGCCCAAGTATTTTTCTATGGTAATGTGGTGGTATTCCGTATTTCCTATGCCCCCATGGAGCAAACTTCATACCAAAAGCTTCAAATTGCGTGCCTCGCCAGTAACCTATCCCGTTTAAGGATAACCACCACCCATACCCCGTCCACTTTCCCGCAGTATAGTAGCCGGAACATAGATCAACAGAATCTGACATTCCATAGTAATCGCTTAAAATGCCACGAATGTTTTTTGTTAGACCAAGTGAGACCACATCACCGAAGCCAGCCGAAACATCCGCAGCATTGTCATACCAATATAAACCAAAAGGGTCGGTGTAATAAAAAGGCCTGTTCCCGACGTAAGAATAAAGATTAAGACTCTGCGAATCTGAGAATAATTGTGAACTTGGAACGGAAGGTGGATTAACAAACGTCGGCATCGGCAATAATATTGGATCCTCCTGGAGGAACCTGGCGGTAGATGCCTCATAGTACCGGGCCGATGCCGGCCCCACGCCGAAAAGGAATATGCCTGCCAGCACGGCGGGAATCAATCGCTTCATATTTTACCCCTCAGATTCAGCATACTATTTATTGGAGTTTAAGCGTAAGCTTTGTGTCCCATGGCGGTATTGGACTTACAGGTGTCAGTTGCTTCCTTTTGTGCAAAGGATGTTTCCAATAATCTTTTGCCAGCGGTTTCCCAACGCCCATCTCTTTTGCTTTAGCTATTAAGTCATGCCCGATTTCTCTCTTTGCATTACGTAAATCACGATCATAATCTTCACGGGCCCAATCAATATGCACCGCTCCTAGCAGACGCCAGAACTCGGCTGATTTAGGGCTGACTGCTAAAGCTCTCCGGAGAATCGCGCCGGCAGTCTGGTAATCCTTCACTACCTGGGCGTAGTAGTATGCCCCGTGATCAGCGATTATCTCGGCAGCTAATTCCCGCCGGGTCATGTTCCTCATGTAAACCCCGTTCTGAATTCCTTTCAAGGGGATCTCCATGTCATAGATGTAATCATCGTCTGAATTCCAAGCACCCTGACTCGCCGGGTCGATGTTCTGTTTTTCCAGCTTAGGGTCCACATAGCGGGCAAACAGATGCTGGGGGGCGGCTACAGCCTGGACCGGGTAGCCTAACCGCTGGGCCACAGCGATATAAAACACGGCCATATTGGCGCACGTTCCTTTTTTTGTCTGCACCACGCCATGAGCGTACCGGTTGACAAGTTTCTCGCCCTGGAAATCGGTCTTGTCATACGCTATCCCCAGCCGCCGGTACAACAGCGTATTAAGCGTACGGATACGCAAGTCAGGGGAAGCGTCCGCCGGCGTCATATCTTTTGCCCTGGACACGATGGACTCAAATTCCTCGGTCAGCGACTTCATGTCCAGGTCTGGATAGGCATCATGCGCCATGGTAAGCGCCACTTTCCAGATATCCAGTTCATTCTCGGGTATGGAAAGGATGTAGTCTATTTTTTCGAGAATGGCCTCCCGGCGTTGATTGCGCAAGGCGCGTTCCGTGTCGCTTACCCTTATAACCTTATCGATCCTCACTATATCCTGGTTAAAGAGATTGTCCGGAGGTTCATTGAATACTGTGGTGCTGGAAGTTTGATTAGCGACAGGGGAGGCCGCAAAGACCGGAAGGCTAATAGATAAAAGAAGCTGGCAGAAAAACATACTTAACGCCTCTTCGCCTTCAAAAGCCCCTTGGCCGGGTTGAAGTCCACGTCCAGCCGCGGCGGTATCCAGATCAGCTGCCCGGTCTTGGGGTGCCGGACATGGCGCCCTGGGCGTGTCTTCCTGGTGAAGGAACCGAAGTCTTTAAAGTAAACCCACTCGCCTTTTTGCAGGCTGGCGGTCATCTTTCCCAGGATCGAGTCGAGGATCGCGGCCGCGTCCACCTGGGAAAGGAAGAACTCTTTGGCTATCGCCCGGGCGAGCTGGCTCTGTGTCATTTGCGTTTGCGCTTCGGGTTCTCGTGCGCGGAGATCCACTCAAGGATGGTCTTTGAGATCTTCCCGAGATCGGTCGGGTTCTGCTTTATGACCTGCTCGGCGGTCTGGTCCCAGGTGAGGTCCGTCTTCTTGAGGAACTTGTCGAGCGCGGCGGCAACGTCCACCTTCATGACGGTGTTGCGCTTGGCGGCCTTCGCCAGGGCGACGGCCTCGACGATGACAGCTTCAAGAACAGCGTCGAAGTCGGCGATAAGCTTGGTGACCGCCGCGGCCTGGGTGCGCATCTTCTTGGCCTTGGTGAAGTAGGCTTTAACTGTGGTGGTCTTGATGATTCCTGTTTTAGCGGGCATGTGCGGCCTCCGTCTCGGGGTGGGTTAGTTTGAAGATGATCAGGTCCTTGATGGCCTGGTTGAGATTCTTCATCTCGTAAATCTTGAGGGCTTCCTCGTTGCCGCCTATCACCGGGACCATGACTTCCTTTAGTTTCTCGGTGATGCGGGCGGTGGCTATCGCCTCGGCTTCGAGGCCGTAGAGTTTCTTCTTGCCGTTGGGGAGGTCCTCGACCAGGTACTTCTGGTTCTTGTAGTGCCGGGCTTCCACGTCGGCGAGCCACTTCTTGTTCTTGGCCTCCATGTCCGCGCCGGCACGGACGGGGTAACGGGCAAGCATTATCTCGTCGGGCGTGAGCATGTCCGGGTTGATGAGGTCGTAGACCCTGGTGTTCTTGATCTTGTAGTGCCGGAGGTTGTCCATGAAAGCGTCGCGGATGATCCAGCCGGAAGGGTCGAAGTCCACGATGCTGAAAAGGTAGAAGGACCGCTTGAGGTTGAACTTGGCCGCGGCGGCGAGCGGTTCGAAGCTGAAGAGCTTCGGCCGGGCGGCCAGCTCCGGGGCGGCGATCTTGGCCTTCTTGATGTCGTCCACGAAGTACTCGACGTTCATGACCGAGGGTTGGCCGCCCAGGGAGATGGCCGAGACGTTGTATTGCTTGTTGAGTTCGAGCAGGTAGTTGAAGTGGCCGAGCTTCTCCGAGAAGGGGATGATGTTGGCGTTGACGCCGACGCGCTTGTTGGCCTCGTTGTCGTCGCGGAAGCCGATGTCCTTGTAGGACATGAGCGCGAAGTCCTTCACCATGGCGGTGATGTTCTCGGTGAGCTGCTTGTACTGGTCGGTGGCGGAGGATAGCGCGCCGGCGCGGGCCAGCGTGGATTTGACGTACATGTACCAGTAGGTGCGGACCAGCTCGTGGAAGGGCTTCTCTCCGGAGCTGACGCGCTCCTTCATCTGCCAGACCAGGTTGCGCATGAGCCGGGAGACGTTGACGGGGTAAGCCGGGGCGGAGCCTTCGGCCTTGAAGTTCTTAACGAGCCAGTCTTTCTTCTGGTCGTGGATCAGTTCGTCGTAGTGGCGGATGCCGGCTTTCCGGAGACGTTCTGCGAGTGATGGGGGCATAGTTTTGAGTATATAACTAAATATGGCTGTTTGAGGGCCTTTTTTAGCCTGATACGGGCTATTAGCCGTTTTCAGGAGGCATTTTCGGACTCGTGAAAAGAGGCCAAATCATGCCCGATTATTGGCGGCGATTTAGGGCGGCTTCCCGACTGCTCGGGAAGATTTTTGCCACGGCGCTGGCTAACCGCGGTTTTCAGCCCTTCTATTTCTTTTCGCTGCTTGCGTTATTTGTGCCAGGAGCCGGAGGTGGAGGCGGAGGGGTAGCCGCCGGCTTCTGCGGTGTCGGCACAATATTAGGCCGAGCAACGGCTGGGCGTTCGTTAAGTCCGCCTTTCCGCTCCATACCCTCGCTAAAGTTTGTGCTTTTTTTCTCTTCGCTCATTTGGTTTCTCCTTGAGTTACGCGTGGAATCTCGATACTCAACTCATCACTTTCTCGGGAAAGATAGATTGCCTCTGCTTCATAAAGCGCCTTAGGGACAGAATTACTGGCAAGATTACTGAAGACTTGGACTTCCATTAAAACTATTTCACGCCGCTTTTCTGATTCAGAGAAAGATCTAATCCAGCCATAATAAACCAAGTCCTGTTTGTAATCTCTCACAAAAACCCACTGAGCACTTTCCGGCAAATCAAGAAAGAAACTCCATACATCTTCATCCCCGAACTTTTTTGTGACATGAAGATACTGGCCGAATCTATTCAGCCATTTTCTGTTATACGCGCAAGCAGAAATAAAGGCTAGGACTATGCCTATAAAAGATGCGCCAGCGATTTCCAACCATGAGATTTCAACTTTGTTGTTAAATAAGGCTTGAAGCGGAGGGTTTAGATTCCATACACAACAGCGGCGCAGAACCTCTACTATTAAGCCATATACAGCATAACTGCCAAGAGCAAACAAGACGATTTCAATTATATCTTCCCAATCTTTGCGGACTGATTTGCTCTTTAGCTTTTGATAAATCTGTACGCCAATAATCCCAGGCAGACCGATAAAAACAACACGTATTAGAAAATCAGATATCTCCACAACTGCCTCCTGGCACCTGTTATTCCGCCTTTTTCTCTTTTACCGCCCAGAAGCCTTCGAAGATGTAGCCGACTTTAAAGCCCAGGGCCGGCTTGAGTGTTCCGCCGTGGCCGCCGCCGACGCTATCCAGGTCGATATCCGCAAGCCGGTAATACACGTCGAAGGTAAAGCCTGTCGGAGTTGAGGCGTATTCCTCGGTGGTGTAGAGAATGCCGGCGGACAACATCGGCGCGACAAAGAAGGTTGTGTCGGATAGACCGAAATCGCCGAATGCTGAGGCGGTGAAGCGCAGTGGCTTTCCCTGGACTTTAGGCGCCATGTACTCCATGCCGAGTAGAAGTTCCCAAAGGTAGAACGTGTTGCGCCCGGTGCTTGGGTTGTCCACTTTCACGCTCTGGAACTGCAGGCCGCCCGTCTTCGAGAACTTTTCATTGCCGACGGCCCGGAAACCTATGCCCCAGGGCTTAACACTCTCCGTCCCGGCTCCGGAGATCGCCAGATCCTGGGACATTGGCAGGATGAAGTAATACTCGTTGGCGGAGACCCATTTGTAGACGGGTTTAGGATCAGCGGCCAGCACGTCTACGGCGTAGACGGCAAGAAGCAGAGCGGCCATAAACGCGGATTTTTTCCCCATACCATGAACCCCTTACTTCTCAGTGAAGACTATTTTAATTTTACCGCCGACTGCGGCGGCGCGGTACGGCCTGGTGCCGGAATTAATAATCTCAACAAAGGCTTTTGCGGAGGCCGCCGCGGTCTGGCCGGCCTTGAGCGGGAGCATAATGTTCCAGCCGGCGACATGGTCGGTTGTGCCGTCGGGCCGCATATAGCGGAAAATTGAAAGCCATATTCCCAAGGTGCCATTTATACTTGAGTCGTTCCGCCCGGTCGCAACGCCGGAAATCTCCGCGCGGCCGGCAATGCCGCCGACGGTTACTTTGCCGGCTGTGACTTTGATCTTCTGTGTCTTGTCGTAGGAGGCGGCGTCGAGCGTGGCGCCCTTTGCGAGCTCTACCTCTGGATTATATACGCCCCTTTTCTTTTGCACGGGTCCCCCCCTTCTATCCGACTTTTTCCGGCAAAGCAACCGGTTCCAGCCTGGCGGTTAACAGATAATCCATGAGGCCTTCCTCGATGTTCAAGATGATCTCACGGCCATCGGACGTTTTCTGGTGCCGCAGGGTATTTAAAGCTTTTTGGAAGACCTGGCGGCGCTTGGATTTGTATTTATGCCATGGCGCCGCCGGCAGCGCCAGGTCCTTAATCAAATCCTCCAGGGATTTTGAATATGTCTCGCCGTCCAGGCTGAAGAGGATGGGCTCCAGGTACAAACGGATCAGGAAGGCGAGCTCGCTCTGAATATGGGCTAGCTGCTTGGGGCGGCTGACGGCGCGCCGGCCGAGCAGCTGCGAGCTGAGCTGGGTAGAGAACTCGACTTTGAGGATAGTCTCCATCTGGCCGTGCTTCATGCCTTCCGCGAGTTCGACGCTGTGCAGAAGCGAGAAGCCGCGGTTGATGGCGTTCTTGAAGCCCACGGACGCGAGGTCCAGGTAGTACGCCATATTTTTCAGGTTCCAGACTTTGTTGGTGAGCTGGACCAGGTCGCGACCGCCGAAATTAGTGCGGCCCAGGAGCCGGGCCAGCTCCCGGATGGAGACCAAGCAGAAGCAGACAACGGCTTTAGAATCAGAGTAGGTGTGATACGGGCAACCCTGCTGCGCCCAGATGTTCTCGAGGGCGGCCAGGATGCGGCCGTGCTCGACCGTTGGGATCCCCAATTCCTCGCCTTTAGGCTTGGCGCGGCCGCGGATCATGGGAATGACTGTAACGTCCCCGTCCGCGGTGCGGAACTTAGCCTGGACGATATCGGACTTGGCTTTGTTGGTGGACAGCGTAAAGAAATTGGAACTCATGAAAGTGGCCCAGGGGATCGTTTCTTTGCTGTAGGGGACGGCCATTTCTTTTTTTTCTGCTTCCCCGCCCATGGGCATGGGGACCAGGTTGGAGAACAGCGCCGCCTGGTTTTCCTCAAAGTATGTCTTCAGCTTTTCAGGGATGGCCGGTGCCGGGTGGCTGTTTTTTGCGGCCTCTTGGACTTTAAGCCTGCTTTTTAAAAGGGTGGTCAGGTACTTCCGCGGATCGCGGATGGTTTTGTTGTGCATCTGGCACTTTAATTCGCCGAACTCTTCGGCAACTATGTGCTCCCCTAA
Organism: Elusimicrobiota bacterium; assembly: GCA_019135865.1. Classification (GTDB taxonomy): domain Bacteria; phylum Elusimicrobiota; class Elusimicrobia; order Elusimicrobiales; family UBA9959; genus UBA2231. Next base: position 11,696 of record JAGVVD010000016.1, on the reverse strand, counting down.
AATCCGGACCGCTTTTTCCCAAAAAGCCCGGCTTTTGGTGTCCCCGGTAAGCCGGATAATTTCATCGATTATATAGCTTTCCATAGTTTTCTCTGCCCTGAATCCGAGAAATCGTTCGCAACGATTCTAATCGTTTAATTCTAGAAGATTCTTAACGTTACTCTAAGGACCTGTTTTTCATTGAGGGGCATTTATCCCGAAGCCCATAGCTTTGCCCCTTTTTTTATCCCGAAGCCCATGGCTTTTATCCCGAAGCCCATGGCTTTTGCCGTTTTTTATCCCGAAGCCCATACCTCTGTCACCCTATCCCGTGGATTGTTGATAACTTTTCCATGGGTGCCGTGCTCCCCGGGGCCGGCCGGCGGCCTATTCCCGGCCCCGGGGAGGCCGCTGGAGGCCGGGAAATCCGGCAGACAGGGCTTCCCCCTTAAACCCCGGCCTTAAGCGGAACAGGCCTAATCCTTGTACTTCCTGAAGCTCGTTACCAGCTGCTTGAAAGAGGCCGGCCTGTATTTATCCAGGCTTTCCTGGTCAACAAAGACGAAGTCATACTCAACGTCTTTCTGGATCCGGTTTATATCCTCGCACCATTGCTTGAGTCGGGCCATCTTTTGCGGCACGTCCAAATCTTCCTGCCCTTTCGTTTCCACGATCACCAGCTGCTTAGTGGACAGCTTGACCAGGAAATCCGGGTAGTAGTTGGAGATGTCGCCATCGGCTTTAACATAATCCAGTTTGAAATGCACGGCCAGGTAGTTCTTGGCGTAGGAAACTATGTCCTCGCAGTTCTCCAGGAAGGCGGCAAATTTGAGTTCGAGTTGGCTGTCGCCTATAATGCGGTTAAAGACGCTTTTCTTGGGGATGAGGTAGCCCTGCTCCTTGGCTACGAAGGGGCGGGTCTGGCGCAGCTTGATGGTGTCGCGGATCTCCGCGTCGCCTTTGCTCCGGACGGTGAGGCCGTTGATGGCTTTTTTGAAGCTCTCTATCAGCGTTTTTGTGGCGGCCAGCTCCGACAGGTTGCGCAGGGTGTTGGGGTCTTCAAGATTGACCGGGTGGACAAAAAGCTCTTCCTGCACGAACGCTTTGACCTTGGCGTACAGGACGTCGTAGCCGCTCACGAGGCGCAGCTCGTTCATAATGTTATGCGCGAAGTAGCCGATGACGCTGCGGTAGTCGGCCGGGCCGGCGGTGTCGAGGATGGTGGTGTGGGTGATATCGCCGGTGGCTATGTCTTTGAAGACGATCTCCCGCTGCTCCTCTTTGCTGAATTCCAGGCAAGCTAACTTCTGGTGGCCCATGGCGGAGATATCAAGATCCCCCAGGCTTTTATATTCCCGGTAGACGCGGGGCGTAAGAACCGGCAGCTCGATATCCAGGGCGGGGATATCTTTCTTTGCGTTCTCCCGGTCTATTTCAATTACGAGCGGGGTCTTTGGAGCCGTGCCGGCGCCCATGGCCTTGCGCTCCAGGACTACGCCTTCGGCCTGGATGGATTCCACGAACTCCATGAAAGCGTTGGTGCCGACTACGCTGACATATTCCTCGACGTCGCCGGGGTACATTTTGCGCAGGCCGCGGCCGAGGGTCTGCTCGGGGAGGATGTTGCTTTTAGCGGCGTAGGCGCGCAGGCCTACGATAGTGGTGACGTTGCGAACGTCCCAGCCCTCTTTAAGCATCATCACGGAGACGATGGCTTTGTACGGACTGGCATTTCCGTCTATCTCGTTGGCCTGTCTGCGCAGGTTCTCTAGTTCTTCTTTGTCCTTGCCGGAAGCGGCTTCCGAAATATCGCCGTTGTTCTTGGTGTGAATAATCAGCACGGCCCCTTTGAGATCCGGGTAATTCCCCTCCAGGTAGGCGGCGACGTCGTCGCAGTTGCGGGTGTCGTCGGTCATTACGAAGAGGATGGCCTTCTTGCCCATCTTCTCATGCTCGGCGTGGGCTTTGCGCCATTCGACGACGCCCAGGTGGATATAGTCGGTGTATTTCTCGGTGTACTTGGCGCTCTGGCGTTCCTGCAGCTTGGCGCGGCTAGGGGCGTCGGGCAGGACGGGGTGCTTGACGACGTTCTGGGAGATGGCCTCGACCAGCGGATAATCGGCGACGGTCTGGACGAAAATGGCGCCGTTGTCGTGCTTGGGCGTGGCGGTGGTGTCCACCTGCATGGAAAGGGCTGAGCCTTTCTGCTTCAAACGGTTGTGGATGTCCTCGATGGATTTGAACCAGGCCATGCGCGGGTCGTGGATATGGTGCGCCTCATCGTTGAGGACCATCAGTTCGTCTATATCGCGGACAATCATGCCGAGGTCCACCTTGGAATCCGTGGTGGCGCCGGTGGGCCGCTTGCCCAGGAAATAATCGCGCATGTCCTCGTCGTCCGCCGAGGGCGGGATGTCGTTGCCGGAGTAAACCCGGTGAATGTTGGTGAGGAAGATATTGCCCGTGGGCCGTGTGATGCGCACGTCGTCCTGCAGGTGAAGGGTGAGCTGGAAGTCGTCGCGCCAGTTGCGGCCGTCGAAGCCGTTGTCGGGTAGGACGGGGTCGTCGTGGAAGATGCGCAGGCCCTGAAAGTCGCGGTAGACGCGGTCGAGGACGATGATGTTGGGGGTGATGACCAGGAAGTTGCGGGCCAGCTCGGACTCCGGCTCGTAGAGCTTGTGGTAGAAGCTCCAGGCAAGGGCAAGACTTAAGACTTTTGTCTTGCCGCTGCCGGTGGCCATCTTTACTACGAAGCGCCGCCAGGTCTCGTCGAACATGCCTCCGGAGACGAGGCCGCTGGAATCGAAGCGCATCAGATCGTGCTTATCTTTTACGCCCATAACGTCGTAGAGGTAGACGATGGTTTCGAGCGCTTCGCGCTGGGCGAAGTAGTATTGGAAATCCACCATGGTGCCATCCGCCCTGGGCTGCAGGTGCGGCGTATTGAACCACCAGTTGAGCAGGCTGCGGCTGGTGGGAGCCGCGCCGACATAGCCGCCGTCGCGGAACTCTTTGACCTTGCGGCGCAGCTCGGCGACGAGCGGCGGCATGAGCTTTTCCATGCTGGAGGCGCGCAGGGCCTCGTCGGCGGGGAACCAGCGGATGCCGGGGGCGAGTACTGCGTGCGGGTCCTGCGGGAAGTCTTTATGCAGGGCCATTATTTCTTCCCCCCGTTCTTGCCGGCGCCGGCGTCAATAATAGTCATGGTGTCGTTGCCGAAGATGTCCACGACTTTAACAGCGATCTTAGGCCGCCCGGCGGCGCATTCGTGATAAACGCTTTTGAGTTCGAGGGAGCGATCTTTCTTAGTGCGGAAGCTCTGCCATTCGTTCTCAAAGATGAAGTCACCGGACCAGCGCTCTTCCCATTCGCCGGTGTCCTCGTTCTTGACTCGGATAATTTCTTTTTTGCTCTCAAAGTTGAAGTCCACGGACCAGTAGTCTATCCAGTCGGTCCATTCCTTGGTGAGCACCTCGCGGGTGACGATACCGTCCTTATCCTTGCTCACTTTGACTATCTGGCCTTTCTCGACGACGATGCGGCTGCCCTTGTTTTTGATCTCGGCTTCGGCGTTGGCGATGGAGTCCTGCGAGTAAAACACGGAAAAGTCGGTGAGCTCGACCGCGACGCTGTTCTTTTTGTGGTGGAGCCGTGCCTCGATGAAGGAGACGTCGTGGAAGACGACCTGGTTCTTCTCCACGGCGCGCTTGTCGAAGACCTCGGCCGGGATATACTTGGGCGCGATGTCTATACCCTTGGCGCGCGCCTCGTCGAGCACATTGGGAAAAAGGCCCATTTCAAACTCGAAGCCGAGTATGTCCACCTTGGTGATGTGCTTTCTGCGGCATTCGAGGATGATCTCTTCGACGAAGAGGCGGGTTACTGGCAGGTTCACCGGGCCGACGGCCACCAGGCGGCCGGCGCGTTTACCGTGGAAGCTGGCGAAGCCAGTGGTCTTCTCCGCGCGGTAGGCGCGGAGGATAAGGTCTAGGAAGGCGGCTTCTTTAGCGGCGAGCTGCTTCTGCTGTTCGGCCTCGCGGAGGTTGGGGTTTACGCCGATGTAGTGCTGGCGCTCGTACTTGCCAAGGTTGAGAATTTCAAAGGCGCGGTAGTCTTTGCCTTCGAGCTTCATCGCGCGCTGAACGCCGATGAGGCGCTTGCGGGTGGTGTGGATGGCGAACTTCCCGAGATCACTGGCAATCCATTTTCGACCGAGCTTTTCAGCCACCGCCGCGGTGGTGCCGGAGCCGCAGAAGAAATCGGCGACCAGGTCTCCTTCATTGCTGGATACTTTGATGATACGTTCAAGCAGAGCTTCAGGTTTTTGTGTCGCATATCCAGTAAGTTCTGTGGACTGGTTGTGGATTTTGTTGATATCAGTCCATAAATCCTGAACCGGTACTCCTTCATGCTCGCTTACATATTTTTTAAGCCGTGGTACCCCTCCTTTTTTTTGAGGCCAGTGTAGGCGGCCGGCCGCATCATGCTTACGGAGAGTTTCTACTGGGCAGCGCCAAAGGGTGCTTACCCCTTTATATTCATAGCGATACCCGCCACCTGAAAGGCCACTAGCGGAGAGACTAAGACGTTGATATTTTTCTTTACGCTCGGGGTCGTATTGGTCAAAAAAGGTGTCGATATAATCTTTATCTGCTGGCTGAAGTAATTGATTCCATTGAAATTGGTCTGATTTGCCATAAAAGAAAATGGAATCATGAATCATTCCATACCGAGCGGAATCGTTATGACCAAAAGCTCTCCGCCATACTATTTCATTCTTAAAGTAGGAGACCCCAAACACTTCATCCATTACGGCGCGGACATAATGGCTTACAATAGGACCCATATGCACGTAGATGCTTCCATCCTTAGCGAGCAGATCGCGTGCAAGAATGAGCCGCTCATAAATCATAGCGATAAATGAATCGGTCCCTTTCCCCCAGGTATCTCGGAAGGCGATTTCTTCGAGGATGCCTGGTTTCTTTGTAAATGTATCGCCGCCTATCTCGATATCCATTGAGAAATCGGCGCCGACGTCGAATGGCGGGTCTATGTAGATGAGCTTTAGGCCGCCCTGTTTCTCGATCTCTTCGCGCAGGGGGCCGTTCTTAAGGCTGGAGAGGATGAGCTTGTTGTCCCCCCAGATGAGCTTATTGGTCCAGCCCTTGAGCTGGCGGCCGCGGCCGTCGAGGCTGAAGAGCAGTTCCTGGTCTTTGCGCTTGGCATCCTCGGGCTTCTCGGCGCGAGGTTCGTCTACCTGCTCGATGACCTGGAAAGGCAGGACGCTGTTGCAGACCTCGCTGGTCTTGCCGTTCCAGACCAGCTCAACCTCGCGCTTATCCTCGAACAGGAGGAAGCGGTATTTGTCCGGCAGGGGCTTGCCGGCCGCTATGAAGCGGGCTATTTCCTGCTGTTCGGGCTCGGTCAGTTTTGGCATAAGGGCTGTTTTATAAACGCTGCCGCCGGGATATACGGAGCGCCGTATATCCGTATATACGGATATCTAGCGCGAGCTGTGCTTATAGAGGACGCTGTGCTCTTTTTTGCTTTTGTAGTCCTCCAGCAGGGCGGTAAGGGCCAGGGCGACGATGTCGCTCTTGTCTATGGCCTTGCGGGCCTTCTTGAGCTCGTAGTAAACATCGGAGAGTTTCTCGGCGACGTCCACCGGCAGGGAGAAGAGCAGCTTCTTCTTGGCGGACTGGACCGGGGGCTTATGCGTGAAGAAGGTGTTTACCCCCCCGCCCTGGGCGGGCGCGGGTTCGCTTTTGCCTTTGCCGATGATGGATACTCTTTTCATATTAACTCCTTGGCGACTGCTTTGTACGCTTCCGCGCCCGAGGCTTCCGGCATGAGCTGGATGAGCGCCTTGCCGGCGGTGATGGCGTCCGGGAATTTAATGGTGCGCGGGATGACGGTCTTGAAGATATTCTTGTAGAGGTTGTGGGCTTCCGTCAGGACCTCGTTGGCGTGGAGCGTGGCCTTGCTGAACATGGTGACGAGGTACTTGCAATGGATCCTGGGGTTGGTGTTCTTCTTGACCAGGTCCACGAGGTCGTTGTGCTTCTGCAGGGCCCGGAGCGCCAAGTATTCGGCCTGGACGGGGACGAGGACCATATCCGAGGCGGTGAGGGCGTTTATGGTGAGGTTGCCGAGCGCGGGCGGGCAGTCTATGAGGACGAAGTCGAAAGGAGGCAGCTTGTGGATGGCGTTTTTGAGCTTGTATTCCCTGGACAGGGTGGTCTGCAGCTCGACCTCGAAGGCGGAAAGGTCGATGTTGGACGGGATCAAGGAGACCTTCTCCATGGAGGTGGGCTGAACGACCAGGGAGAGCGGCTTGTTGTGGACCAGGGAGGTATAGACGTTCTCCTGGAACGAGTCGGGGTTGAGCCCGGCCGAGATGGTAAGGCTGGCCTGCGGGTCGAGGTCTATGAGGAGGACGCTTTTCTTGAGGCTGGCCAGGGAAGCCGCGAGGTTGAGGGCGGTGGTGGTTTTGCCGACGCCGCCCTTATGATTGGAGATGGAGATTATCAAGGTGCCCCCTTTGCAATATATCCGTATATCTGTATATACGGATATCTAAATATACCGGATTTCGCCGGTTGCTGTCAAGAAAAAGCGGGATACGCATAAGCCGGGGATCAGAAGCGCTTCCGGAATTCGGCGCAGGCGTCTTCCGGGGAGACGTTAAGGTAGATTTCCGTGGTGGCTAGGTGGTCGTGGCCCATGAACATCTGGAGGTAGCGGGTGCTGAGGCCCTTTTTGACGCAGGCCGCGGCGAAGGTGTGACGCAGGACGTGGGGGGAGACCTTCTGGGTGATGCCGGCGCGGGTGGCGACGCGGCGGACGATCTTCTGGAGGCCGCGGGAGGTGTAGCCCAGGGAGTCGTTGAGGGCGAAGTGGTGCGAGAGGACGGTGAAGGCGCGCTCCGTGAGGGGGACTACGCGGCGTTTGGACTTTTTACCGAAGGGGCCGCCCTTGCCGTGGACGAGCAGACGGCGATCCTGCCAAAGGACGTTCTCTTTGGTTAGGGCGGCGAGCTCAGAGACGCGCAGGCCGGTGTCGAGCAGGGTGAAGACGACTACTTTCTCCAGACCAGTGCTGCAGGCGTTGGCGAGGCGGTCGGCGTTCTCGCTGGTGAGGGGTTCGCGCTTGTATTGGTATAAGGCCATAGTTCGCATATTATAAAACATGCGAACTGCGGGCGCAATGTGTAAAAGGTGGTCCGACGGGGCGTAACAAGTTTGAACGTGGGGAGTTCGCCTTTATGGGTGGAAGGCGAACTTTAAGTGGTAGGGATATCTGTATATCCATATATACGGATATCCCAGAACAGATTGCGGGGAGGCTGTGCGGCTTAAAGGCCGCGCTCCAGGAACTGTTCCACGGTGAAGTCGGCGCCAGCGCCGCCTACGCGGACGGGCCTGGCCTCCGGGTGGCGCGACAGGAAAGTTTTCAGGCCCGGGTTCGGATGGCCCGCGCCGGACGTGACCTCGACCGCCAGGAGGTCCAGGCCGCGCTGCACGACAAAATCGACTTCCTTGTCGCGCTCGGACCAGTAGAAGACGGTCTCGCCGGCGTTGATAAGCGCGGCCCCGACGGCGTTCTCCGCGAGGCGGCCATAAAAAGCGCGGTCTTTGAGAGTGGCTTCAAGCGGAACGCCGCGCAACGCCGAGATCAGCCCGTTGTCTCGGGCGATGAGCTTGGGGCTGGAGGCCCGGACACGGATGGCGCGCGGGCTGTACTTGCGGACGGATTCCACCAGGAAGGCCCCGGAGATCAGGTCCAGGTAGTTCGCCAGGGTGTTGATGCTGCCGCGGTCGAGCAGCTGGCCCAGCAGTTTCTGCAGGCTGATGATCTCGGCCGGATGGCGGCAGACCAGCGCGAGGGCCTGGCGGAAGAGTGCCGGCTGGTCTATGCGGTGGACGGCCGGGATGTCGCGGCCGATAACTGTTTCCAGCAGGGAGTTCTGGATATAGTCCTTCCAGGTGGCGAAGTCGTCAACGAATGGGACCGCGCCGGGGTAGCCGCCGTAAAAAAGGAACTGGTCGATGGTCCAGTTGAACGCCTGGCGGCATTCCGTGTAACTCCAATGCGGGCACTGGATGAGCTGGAAGCGGCCGGAGAGGCTTTCCTGCATGCCGTGCTGCAGAAGAAGCGCCGACGAGCCGAGCAGGATGACGCGGAGGGAGCGCTTCTCCAGGACGTCCTCGTCGTGGAGCATTTTGACGGCCTCGCTCCAGCGGGGGACTTTCTGGATCTCGTCCACGACCAGGAGCGGCGTTTTGCCGGGCAGCTTGCGGGCCTGACGCCAGGTTTCCGCGAGCCATTGCGCGTCCGGAGGGGTGAGCTGGTCGGCCGTGGCGTAGGAGGATTTTCCCGGCCACTCTTTAAGGAATTCATGGATGGCGGTGGTCTTGCCTACCTGCCGCGGGCCCACAAGGATCTGAAGCACATGGGCGGGGCGGGAGAGGTTCTTGTGGAGCGGGGAGAGGATTCTTTCGCGCTTAAATGTCATAAAAATATCCCTATAATACAAAGTGATTTTGGGGTAATTACAAATTGTTCAGTATACTGAATAGATTATAAATTTGCCCAATAGATTGCAAGGGCTCGACGGAGCTGTGGGACGACTGCTTGGTGAGGGGGATATCTGGATATACGGATATATGGATATCCGCCCAACAACTTGCTGGCTGCGGCACCTTCTAACAATCAGGAAAAGTCATGTGGCTTATATTACAAATGACGAGGATGTAAGACAGCCTGTTGCTTAAAGATTTAGCCATTTCCGCATAAGGTGCACCCAACGCCGTTTTTTACAATGCAAACCGAATTATATTATAATAATCTCGCGCTATGGACCTTTTTCTGTTGCATGTTAACTACCAGCGAGGTATTCAGGAAAAGCAATGTAATACAGAAAAACGCAGGACAAAAAACATACCGCTTGACACGGAGGGGGAGAATAAGTAGAATCTAGAAGGTTACAGGAGGCTCTATGGCGTGGCAGGAGTTCAGTTTTAAAGGGCGTTCGGCGCTGCCGAAAGTGAGCGTAAGCAAGTCCGGCGTATTTGGATTCAACAACGCCGCGAAAGAGCGGTACGCCCTTGCCAAGGCTAAAAGCGTCAAGCTGTTTATTGACAAGGACGCGCACAAGATCGGTTTTGCTTTTTTACAAACGGAAGACCCCAACGCCAAGAAGCTGCGAAGCAACGCGCTTATTTCCGGGAGAAAGTTTCTCCAGTACCACCAGCTTGAAGGGTTGAAGGGCAAGCGCTTCGAATGCGCGCAAGAAGGAGACAAGATAACAATAACGTATCTTACTGAAGAACCGATATAGTCGGCAGAAAATAAAGCACCCGAAGGTTCTCCGTCGAAAAGATAACCTCCGGGTGTTTACAGGGAAAAACAACGTTTGCTAGTGATAGCAAGGCTGTTCCTCTTATCATTAGTATACATTTTTTCCTTGTACCTGCCAAAGGAGGCGGCGCCAGGTAATGCGCTACACGCAGTGAAATCTCGGCAGCAGACAAGGAAATACAAATGAGTAATTACTTAGTTAGACAGGCAGGAGCCCCGGGGCCGGAACACCAGCGATTACGCAATGAGCTGGCCGCATGGGCGAAGAAGAAAGGGTACACCTACCCTTATGGAAGGCTGGCGGATGAAGTCATCCCGGATGTCGTGAAAGGCAACGACGCCAAGACGCTGTTGTTTGTTGGCGACGCGAAAGACGCCGAGAACGAAACCTCGGAAACGGGCGAAACCGTTGCCCGCATCGAGAAATACTTCAAGGTATTTGCCAACCTTCTCGGGTCGCAATGGAAGGGCGGAATCCTGGCGCTGGCGACAAACGACAGGAATGAAGCCGTGTCCTGGACGAGCGTTTTAAACAACGCCGCGGCCAATGCCGGCATCGTCTCCGGAACCGGGGATAAGCCGAACTTCTCGGTATACGAGTATTCCTCGAATACCTGGATCGTTTGGTGGTAAGCGATAGCTGCGGGGCTCCACGTGGGTGGAGCCCCGCTATAAACTGGAATTTATATGTCTAAATACCAACTCGCACAGGCAATCCTTAAATTGTCCGAGAACCCGACCTGGGAGCTTGCCCGGCAGGAATGGCAGCTCCTGCAGATCGAAGAGACTGACGACGTGCAGACATGTTTATGCGGCCACTTCCCGATAAAAGAACTATGCGTCCTGCAGAACAAGCTGAACAGGAAGGTGGCCACCGTAGGCAATTGTTGCGTAAAGAAGTTCCTAGGTTTACCTTCCAACAAGATCTTTACGGCGGTAAAGCGTGTCCGGAAGGATAACCAGAAATCCCTGAACACAGAAACCATCAAGCTGGCGCATGAGCGAGGCTGGATCAATAACTGGGAAAAAGACTTCTATCTCGACGTTATGCGCAAGCGCATCCTCACGGACAGGCAAAGCGCGAAGAAACTACAGATCAATGAAAAAGTCTTGCAGCGAGTCCGCAAGACCGGCGGGGAATAAAGACCGCCGGCAGCGCCCACGCTGGATATCTGGATATACAGATATACACGTTATAAGCAGAAGATTGAACACGAGGGGCTACCTGCACCTCGAATACTAAGAGAAAGGAGGTTAACATGGCGAAAGATGCACCAGGCATGCGTGGATACCGGTCAAGAAACGAACACGGCCCTCTGCGCGCCAAGCGTGGTGATACTCATATCGGCTCCATCGAAAAAAAGTATCACGTCGACCTTGGCGTTCGTTCTGATATGCGCTTAGATACATATCTGGACAAAAAGGGCGTGAAGTCGTTAAACGACCTTATCACAGGCAAGTAGTTTAACCCGCTCCATCCCTTTCTTCCGAGAGGGATGGAGCAGGTTTATCGACGAGACAAAACACCCCCGCCCTACCCTCCCCCGCAGTTGAATTCTTCCATTACTGGCGCAGTTTCTTCTCTCTTTTCTTCGCAAGGCCGCGGTCGTTGGCGCGGGCCGGCCGGCAACGCCGGCCGGGGGGCGCGCGGCCGCGCAGGGGTGGGGCAGAGCAGGTGCACGGCCCGGAGAGCCCCGCGAACCGGCCCGCCTATGGCGGGCGGGCGGCGCGCCCGAAGGGCGCGACGGCGGGGCGGTCAGCCGCGGCCTGGCCGGCCCCCTGGCCCGGCAGCCCTGGGCCGGGCTGGCCGGCAGGGGCGCGGCTGCGCAGGGCCGTATGCGCGGGCCTATGGCCGCGCCGGCAACAAGCGCAATGCGCCCTAGCCGGCGCACCTTAATTGAAAGGAACTCCGCCCGCGCGCCGCCGCGCAGGTTCCCCGGACGGCAAGTTAACATAACTTGTTATGTTAACCCGAAGGGCGAGCAATACGCCGGGGAAAGGGCAACTTGCGATAATACAAGTATTATCGCAAAGGGCGGTTGCGCTGTGCACGGCGACCCACGCCGAGCGAACTGGCCTCCGCCTATGGCGGAGGCCGGCGGCCGCTATGCGGCCGGCGAGGGAACGACGCCCTGCTGGGCCGCGGCCCCCCTGGGCCGGCACACCATGGCCCGGGCTGGCCGCGGCCAGGCAGGGCGGCGCGTGGGGAGCTGGGCACAGCGCAACCGCCCGTGTTGCCCGGTCTGTCACGTCCCACCTAACCAAGGCCACTCCATTCCCACATAACCGAGGCCACTTTTCCGAATCGTTTTTACTCTAGCATTTTCTCACTTCCGCCTTCCCAACCTCGCCCCGCT
>JAGVVD010000047.1 GCA_019135865.1 Elusimicrobiota bacterium | reverse complement strand
GCTTGCTTGCTTGCTTGCTTGCGCACTTCTCCGCTTCCGTAACCCATTGTCACACAGGCAGATGCGTCACTTGGCTCGCCAAGCTGTAAACTTTTTTCGCTTTGTGACATTGTTGCTGCCTTCGGGGTTGATGGGTGCGGTTCGAGGATGCCGAATGGCATCCCCCTCTCAAAAAAACACAGCCATAAGATAATATCAAGAGAGGAGTTTTCAAGAAGAAACGGGGCAAAAAGTCCCATGGAACTGCGATTTAATCCATTTTTGGACGGGAAAACAACTTTTTTCCCGATTTGATGGAAACGATTTGGAAAAATCTTGAATGCTATGGGTGGCGGGAGGAAAAGACCTCCACTAGACAAGACAAAACAGGAGCCATCCATGAACACAGACAGATTCCTATCCATCCCAGCGGACGAGTACCATGCGGCCAGCAGAAGCGGCCGGTACATGTCGAGCCACCTTCTGGCCGACTTCCGCGAATCCCCCGAACTCTATCGCCGCAAGACCAATGGCGAAATCGCCGAGGCCGAAGGCCCCGCGCTGGCGCTTGGACGCGCCGCACACTGCCTCGTTCTTGAGGGACGCGCCGCATTCGACGGGCAGTTCCTCGTCGCCGACGGCCCCGTGAATCCGAAGACCAGCGAGCCATACGGCAAGGCCACGAAGGCATACGCCGACTGGCTCTCCCAGCAGACCCGCGAGATTGTCAGCCAGAAGGACTTCGGCTTCATCCTGAAGCTGCAGAAGTCGGTCTGGACGCATCCCGCCGCCTCCGCGCTGCTGGACAACGGCGTGTCCGAGGCGACCGTCCGCGCCTCCTACTGCGACGTCCCCTGCCAGATCCGCATGGACTGGTTCTCGCCCGAACACGGCATCGTGGACCTCAAGACCTGCGACAGCCTCAAGTGGTTCGAGGCGGACTGCAAGCGCTTCGGCTACATCCACCAGATGGCATTCTACCGCGCCGTCCTGCGGGAGGCCACGGGCGAGTCCGTCCCCGTCCACCTCGTCGCCGTCGAGAAGAACGAGCCATTCAGCACCGGCGTATGGGAACTGACCGGCGATGTGCTGGACCAGGCCGAGGAGGTAAACAAGGCCGCGCTCGCCCGCTACCGCAAGTGCCAGTACACGGGACACTGGCCGACCGGCTACGAGGACATCCGCATAATCTCTTCACTCTAACCCATAAAGGAGAACACAACCATGTCACTGCTCAGCACCATCACCAAAGGCAAGGAAAACCGCCCGCCCCGTCTGTTCGTGTACGGACAGGAGGGGGTCGGCAAGAGCCTCTTCAGTGCCTCCGCGCCCAATCCGATCTTCGTCCAGACCGAGGACGGCCTCGGCGAGATTGACACAGCCAAGTTCCCGCTGGCGAAGAACCTCGCCGACGTGACTTCGGCCATGACCGCCCTGCGGGACGAGCCGCATGACTTCCAGACGGTTGTCCTCGACTCTGCCGACTGGCTGGAACGCCTCATCTGGGACAAGGTCTGCCAGGACTTCGGCGTCCGCTCCATCGAGAAGGCGGACGGCGGCTACGGCAAAGGCTATGTCCACGCGCTCACCTACTGGCGGCAGATTGTCAGCCTGCTCAACGACCTGCGGAACAACCGCGGCATGATCGTGATCGTTATCGCCCACAGCAAGGTGGAGCGTTTCGAGGACCCCGAAAACGCCGCCTACGACCGCTACACGCCGCGCCTCCACAAGGCGGCGACCAGCCTCCTCTGCGAGTGGGTGGACGCAGTCCTCTTCGCCACAAAGCGCTTCCGCGTCTCGAAGGAGGAAGGCAGTGGCTTTCAGGGCGACCGCGCCATCGCGACCGCCATCGGGGCAAACGGCGGCGAGCGGATCCTTCGCACCGTTGGCAGCCCCGCCTGCATCGCCAAGAACCGCTTCAACCTGCCCGGCGAGATTCCGCTCTCATGGCCTGCATTCATGGAGGCATACGCGACGGGGAGCGCCGCCCCCGTCCAGGGGGGTGAGGCGAATGTCTGAAAAGATAGTCACCCTGCGCCATGACCAGATATGCGATGTCTGCAAGCACCCCATCAAGGCGGGCGAGAATGCGTACATGACCCGCGACGACTTCTGGCCGTCGATGGTCTGGTTCGAGCATGTCGGCGGATGTCCCGGCGGCATCCCCGCCGAACACGATCCGTCCCCGAAATCCCCAGCGCCATGCCTTGCTCAGGCCGCAATGGCGCACTAACCCACAGCAAAAGGAACATCAACAATGGCAACCATCAGTTTCAACGCCAATGAAGTGGAACCCTCACAGGAGTTCCAGCCCCTGCCGGAAGGCAAATACGAGGCCGTCATCACCGACTCGGACGTTAAGTCCACCCGCAACGGCAGCGGACGCTACGTCCAGCTGGAATTCGAGGTCGTCTCCGGCGAACACAAGGGGCGAAAGGTCTGGGGCCGCTACAACATCGAGAACCCCAGCGCGGACGCAGTCCGCATCGGCCGCGCCGACTTTTCCGCCGTCTGCCACGCGGTCGGCGTACTCAACCCCGCCGACACCTGCGAGCTGCACGGGCTTCCTCTCGTCCTGACCGTCAAGTGCCGCAGGCAGAAGGACAGCGACGAACTGGAGAACGTCATCCGCGGATACGCCGCCAGGAACGCCGCCGTGGCCGCGCCTGCCGCGCAATCCGCGCCCGCCGCACCCACAGCCCCGGCCGCCAGCAATCAGCCGCCCTGGGCGCGGAAACACTAGGGGGTGCGCATGGCCGTGACAATCGCGCAACTCATCGCGGCGGCAATCTGCCTGACGCCGCCGCTCTGCCGGGACTGCATCCCGCCGCCACCGCCGGTCCGCATAATGGGAATTGCCGCAGTCAGGCGGAAGCGCAGGCATAAGCGCCGCTGGCGGCTGGGGAGCATTCCCCATGGCGGAAGACTGAACGAAACGCCGCAGCCGTGGCATCATAGAACGGAGCAGAGGGAATGCAGGTGACACTTGCTCTGCCATGGCCCCCCTCGGTGAACCACTACTACCGCCATGTCGGTCCGCGCGTCCTGATCTCAAAGGACGGACGGCGGTACCGCGAGGAGGTGGCGGCGGTCGCCAGGCGTGCGGGATGTCCCAGGCTTGAAGGGCCAGTGGCAATGAAAGGACGCTTCCATCCGCCTGACAGGAGGCGCAGGGACCTGGACAATGTCGGGGGCAAGGCCCTCATCGACGCCCTGCAGTGCGCTGGGCTTTTCACCGATGACAGCCAAATAAGGAGAATCAGCCTTGAGATGCTCGAACCCGTCGTCAATGGGATGTGCATCATCGAACTGGAGAACATCGACAATGAACAGACGCAGACGCGAGGCGCGGGCGGAGCTGGTCCGCCAGTACCTTGAGACCATAACCAGCGACGACCAGCGCCTTGTGTGCTTCTTCCTGATGCGTGGCTGCGATCCGGAGGATGTCTGCAGGAGAGTCGGCATCAGCTGCGAGCGGTATGACCTCATCGTGGCGGAGACCGCCGTCGAGATGCGGAACTTCGGCCTCGCGCCCGAGGACTGGCCGGAGGACGAGGAGGCGGAGTACCCATGCCATTGAACCTGCGACCATACCAGCAGGAGGCGGTTGATGCCGTGTATGCGCATCTCCGAGACAAGGACACCAACCCCTGCGTGGTCCTCCCGACGGGCACGGGTAAATCTTTGGTGCTAGCGAAGATCGCCTCCGACGCGGTGACGCTCTGGGGCGGCCGCGTCCTGATCCTCGCCCATGTGAAAGAATTGCTGGAGCAGAACGCCGACAAGGTGCGGAAGCTCTGCCCCGAACTGAAGGTCGGGGTCTATTCCGCCGGATTGAACTCGCGTGACACGCGGGAGTCCGTCATCGTTGCGGGGATACAGTCGGTGTACAGCAAGGCCTGCGACCTCGGACGCTTCGACCTTGTCATCGTGGACGAGTGCCACCTCATAGCCCCCGACGGCGAGGGCATGTACCGCACCTTCATCAAGGACATGAAGGTCATCAATCCCGACGTCCGCCTCATCGGCCTGACCGCCACGCCGTTCCGGTTGAAGGGCGGCGCGATATGCAAGCCGGAGAACCTGCTCAACGAGGTGTGCTTCGAAGCGGGCCTGAAAGAGATGATCGCGCAGGGCTACCTGTCGCCGCTGGTGTCCCGCGCGGGACGCGCCGAGGCCGACCTTTCGTCCGTCCACACGAGGGCTGGCGAATTCGTCCAGGACGAACTGGCCTCCGCTATGGACGACGAGAAGCTTGTGGACGCCTCCTGCTCCGAAATCGCCATTCTGACAAGGGAGAGGAAGTCCGTCCTCATCTTCTGCACATCCGTGGAACACTGCAAACACGTGGCCGATGCCATCACAAGGCACAGCGGCAAGGAGTGCGCCGTAGTCACGGGAGAGACGTCCGCGGGACTCCGCGCCGAAATCATCGCCCGCTTCAGGGGCGAGCATGTTCCCGCAGACCTCTTCGGGACGCCCCAGCCGCCGCTGAAATATCTCGCGAACGTGGGCGTGCTCACGACAGGCTTCGACGCGCCGAACACGGACTGCGTGGTGCTGATGCGGCCGACGCAGTCCGCAGGGCTTCTCCTGCAGATGGCGGGGCGCGGCACCCGCCTCTCGCCCGGCACGGGCAAGACGGACTGCCTCATACTGGACTACGGAGGCAACATTATGAGGCATGGGCCGCTGGACATGATCAAGGCGAAGGAGCCCGGCAAGGGCGGAGGAGGCGACGCCCCGGCGAAGACCTGCCCGCAGTGTCACGCAATCATCCATGCGGGCTACGGCAAGTGTCCGGAGTGCGGCTACGAGTTCCCGCCGCCAGAGCGCAGCAACCTGACGGAGCATGCCTCCAGCGAGGGCGTCCTTTCGGGCGAGGTCCGCGATGAGCACTACGACGTGCGGAACGTGTACTACGAGCCGCACGTCAAGCGGAACGCCGATGCTGGGACACCCAGGACGATGCGGGTGGACTACGAGGTCGCGCCTACGCAGTACAAGTCCGAGTGGGTCTGCCCCGAACACACTGGATACGCGCGGAGCAAGTTCGAGCGGTGGTGGCGCGAGCGCGCCTGTCCCGACTGCCCCGTCCCGAACACCGTGGACGAGGCGGTCGCATGGGCGAATGCGGGCGCGCTGGCCGTGCCGAAGGGCATCGTGGTTCGCTGGGTGACGGGCGAGAAGTTCGACCGCATCGTGAAGGTAGAGTGCGGAGACAGGCCCGAGATGACTGACGCGCTGATGTTCGCCATCGAGAACGGCCCAGTGTCATCGCCGCCGGGCGGATATCCCGCCGCGAATGACGACGAGCTGCCGTTCTGAACATTTGACATTCTGCACAAGTTGTCCGCAATCTGTGCGGAATGTCAAGGACAATGCCAACAACTACCCTTTCAAGGGAACAAATTGACAATGGAGAATCACCATGAGCTGGGGAACATACTACAAGCATGAAGGATATCTCTCGCGGATATCCAGGAGCCAGATAGACGAGGAAATCGAGGAGCGCGAGGCCGACAACCGCCGAATCTACGCGGAGATGCTGGCCTACATGGCGCAGACGCCGCCCGCCTACGCGAAGGACTGCGAGGGGCATGAGTATCCATGGAACGAATTCCTGATCCAGAAGATGCGCGGGTTCCAGGAGGAGCTGGAGGAGAACACCTTCCTGCTGTGCCGCCTCTGCCAGTGCCGCGAGGTGCTTCGCGAACACCCCGAGAACGTGGAGGAAGGCTGATGACTGCAAGGCAATTCAAAAGACTCGAGGACGGCGTGATGGTCTGGTTCGGACCGCCGTATTTCGCCTGCAGGATGCCGGGCGTCGTCAGGACAATCGGCGGCAGACACGGTGTGTGGGTAAACTTCTTCGGCGACGGGCAGACCCATTTCACGCCGCAGGAGGGACGTGAGGAGCGTTTCGCCTCGTGGGTCGAGCTGTTCCTGCCGATAGGCGGCATCCTGCTTTCCATGCGCGCCTGCTGACAAAACCCTTACAAAAACGAGGTTTCCGATGAAATACACTTACATATTCCCAAGCATACTCATCGCGCTGGACGTGCTTTCGGCCGTCGCCTATGGCTTCAGCAAGGACTGGAGGCAGGTCATCTACTGGCTTGCTGCGGCGACGCTGTCCGCCTGCGTGACATACCGTTAGGAGGAACACCATGTCGACACGAGGACTGATTGCGATCATGGACGAGGACGGCTCCTGCCGCTCCATCTACTGCCACCACGACATGTACCCGTCCCACGCGGGCGTCATACTGCCGAAACACTATGCCACGCGGGAGGCCGTGGAGGCTCTTCTCGCCCTCGGCGACCTCTCCGCCCTTGGCTGTTCCACCGCCGAATGCGAGGCGTACAGCCGCGACCGTGGCGAGAAACTCCACAAGCCAACACAGTGGAGCGACCGCTGGGTTCTCGCCCGTGAGGCGTTCGACCGCTTCTGGGCCTGCTATACATATTTATATATGGACGGTGAGTGGTTCTGCTCCGACGGCAACGGATGGCAGCCCGTCTCAGAATGGCTTGAATAGCCATCCACCTACATTCCTTTCCCGCCCCCGAACGGTTTTCCGTGATTCCTTGGCCGTCCGGGGGCTTTTTTTGTGCCTGGCATGCACTTTTTTCCGGATTTCATGGAAACGATTTCAAGAAATCTTGAATGCTATGGGTGACGGGGAAAGAAGCCCCCGCGTAAAACCAACCCATTTCCAAGGAACACATCAATGAGAAAACTCGCATCCATCGCAACCGTCGCAACCGCAGAGCCTATCCCCGAAGCCGACCGCCTCGACGTGGTCACCCTTGAGGGCAAGGCCTGGCGCATCGTCACCGGCAGGAACGAATTTAAGCCCGGAGACCGCGCCGTCTATTTCGAGATCGACTCGGCTCTGCCGGCCGACGACGAACGCTTCGCCTTCCTCCACGACCGTTGCCTCCGCACCTGGAGCGACAAACACGGCAATGTCCTGAAGCAGGCTGTCCGCATCCGCACCGTGAAGCTCAAGGGCGTCATCAGCCAGGGGCTGGTGATGCCGCTCTCCGCGTTCCCAGAGCTGGCCGACCGCAGCGTCGGCGACGACGTGACAGGCGACCTCCGCGTGGAGCACTTCGACGAGATATCCGAGCAGATGCGAACCGTGCTTGACACCCGCTGCCCGCAGGGGTTCGGCCGCCGCGAGGGCAACTTCCCCGCATGGATTCCCAAGACCGACGAGGAGCGCATCCAGAACCTCGCCGACTGGCCCGGGAAGCTCAAGGGCGTTCTCTGGGAGGTCACCGAGAAGAAGGACGGCTCGTCCATGACCGTCTTCTACGCGCCGTTACAGCGTCCCGACAACCCCTTCGGCGTGTGCAGCCGCAACTTCGAGCTGAAGCGCGACGAGACCAACGCCTGGTGGGAGGTCGCCATCAAGTACGAACTTGAGGAGAAGCTGCGCGGCCTTGGCCGTGAAATCGCCCTGCAGGGCGAGCTTGTCGGCCCCGGCATGAACGGCAACCGAGACCTTCTGCCGAAACGCGCCTTCCGCGTGTTCAGAATATGGGACATCGCGAACCAGTGCTACGTCCCCAGCGGCGAGCGCGTCGCCCTGTGCGAGCAGCTTGGCATCCCACACGTCCCCGTCATCGCGGCTGCGATGGACGTGTTCTCCGAACTTCCCGACGTGGACGCCGTGCTGAAATACGCCGAGGGCGTGACCGAGAACGGGCACGAGCGCGAGGGGCTCGTGTTCAAGGAGGCGAATACCTCCTATCCTCGATCCTTCAAGGCCGTCAGCAACCGCTATCTCCTGAAGCTCAAATGAGAAGGACCCTGGCCATCATCGCGGCGGTGCTTCTCCTGGCGGGCTGCGCGTCGAAGCCGACCTTCATCGAATACTACCCTCCCGTGACCGACGCGGAACAGTCCGCGGGGCACGGCGCGGTGAAGGCCATCGACTACCGCAGGCCCGCGGGCGTCGTCACCATCTTCGGATTCTCATTATTCTGAACAAAAGGAGCAACCATGCACACATTCAACCGCACATTCCAGCCGAACCCGTCCTGGCGCGACCTTGGAATTGAGCTCATCGCCACCGCCATCGCATTCGCCATCATCGCGCTTGCAGCCATGCTGTTCTGCTGGTGCTTCTACATCCCGTACCACTGGCGCTATTCCCTCGGCGCGATACTGACCGCCGTAATGCTCAAGTGGATCGTCCCCAACCTCCAGAACAGGAAATGAACATGGAACAGCAGAACGACAGACCCGAACGCCCTACAACCATTGAGTGGTGGACGGAGTCAAGCATCCATAGCACCAAGGAAGCCAGCCCCGACGGGCGCTGGCACATCGACATCAGGACGGAACGGGACGGAGGACGGAAGATGTACCTCGTGAACTACGACCTTCTCTGCAGCCCGTCAGGCTCCGGCGAAAGCCACGCCGAATGCTGGCGCAAGTTCATCGAAAGCTGCGGCGAATACGCTCGCAGACTGGAGGAGATCCGCGCCGAAGCGGAAGCCATCCTGTCCAATCTCGAGAAATAACCCCCAATCCAAGGAAAAGACCATGATCGAAATCGAAAAGACCTACGGCGGAAAGCAGCTCCGCATCTTCGTGGAGGACGGCGAAGTCCTCCTCTCTGTCCGTGACCTCTGCTGGCTCCTCGGCGACCGCAACCCCAACCGCAAACTCCAGCGCGCGGGCATCGACAACGCCCGGTACCGCATCCTCGACACCAACGGCGGCGTCCAGCGGATGCGCCTCGTCTCGCCCCGCGAGTGCGAGACCCTGCTGCGCTCCCTCCGCGCGACCTCCCGCCTGCTCGCCCTCTGCAGCTGGCTCAGGGACGTCTTCCATGAGCTTGCCGAGGTGAAATGCGACTTCTGCGGAGGCTGCTGACGCCATGGACAGCAGCGACGAGACCGTCCGTTTCCTGCGGACGCTCTTCGCCGCCGGGGACGTGTTCGAGATCCGCATGCTGGAGGCCGTGACGGCGGAATACCAGCGGCCCCATGCGGAATCGGGCTACTTCGACTACGACCACATCCCCCAGGCGGCGGAGGCCATATCGAAGCTCCGCTCGTACAGCGGGGCGTATGTGACGCTCAACCCCGTGACCCCCGCCCTCCTGGGCAGGGCGAACAACCGCATCGCGCCGGCCAGGCGCGACAACTCGACCGCCGACGGCGACGTGCTGCGCCGCCGCTGGCTGCCCATCGACTGCGACCCCGTGCGGCCTTCGGGCATCGCGTCCACAGACGAGGAACACGAGGCCGCCCTCGCGCTGGCGCGTGAAATCCGCGACGGCCTGTCCTCCCTCGGCTGGCCCGAGCCGGTCATGCTGGACTCGGGCAACGGGGCGCAGATGCTCTACCGCATCGACCTCCCGACCGACGACGGCGGACTGGTGAAGAAGTGCATAGAGGAAATCGCGAAGGCCTCCACGGACGCCGTGAAGGTGGACGTGACCGTCTTCAACGCCGCCCGAATCTGGCGTATGGCGGGGACGATGAACCGCAAGGGCGACCCGCTGGACGACCGCCCCCACAGGCAGGCAAGGATCGTCTCGGTCCCGAAGAGGATCAGGGCGGCTGGAAGAACACTTATGGATGCCGTCTGCGGGAACACAACTTCCTCTTCAGCCACGGAGACAGACAGCGGAAGAACAGAATGCCCGCATGATCATCCGCATGACAAGGATCATCAGTTCGACCTAGACAGGTGGATTTCGCAGTACCTTCCCGAGGCGAAGGAGCCTATCCCCTGGAACGGCGGGCGCAAGTGGATTCTCACGCACTGTCCCTTCAACGCCGAGCACAGGGGCACGTCGGCCGCGCTGGTGCAGCCGCCGGACGGAGGCCCCGTCTTCTGCTGCAAGCACAACGGATGCGCGGGCAACGACTGGCACAAGCTCCGCGAGCTTCGCGAGCCGGGATACCGGTACGAGCCGCAGACCGAGCCTCTTCCGCTCGACTGGCACTCGCTCGGCGCGAAGTCAAAGCAGGAGAACACGCTCATAGTCCACGAGGCAGTCCCGTCCACGGCGAAGCCGCAGGGAAACCTTGAAGCCATCGCAAAGCCGTCCAGGGGGTCGAGGAACTGGATGGACGAGTATCCAGACACGGGGCAAATACCCGACAGGCTGCTCCACGTCCCCGGCTTCATCGACGAGTTCGTGGACTGGTCGATGTCTTCCGCGCCGCACCCGAACAGAATCCTCGAGTTCTGCGGCGCCCTGGTATTCCTCTCCTACATCGTGGGACGGAAGGTCATCAGCGACCGCAACACGCTCCCGAACATCTACCTCATCGCGCTGGCCGACTCGGGCGCGGGGAAGGACCACCCGCGAAAGGTGAACATGGCCACGGCCATCTCATGCAACGCGGGCGGCGGAATCTCCGAGGACGTCGCATCAGGACCCGCGCTGGAGGATTTGCTGTTCATCCGGCCGAGCGTGCTCCTCCAGAAGGATGAAATCGACACGCTGTTCAACGTCATCAAGGCATCGAAGGATCCGAATGCGGAAGGCATGCTGGGGAAGCTCCTCACCGTGTACGGCTCGTCGAACACGATCCTGCCGCTACGCGACAAGGCGATCGCCCGCTCGGAGCTTCAGAAGATGAAGAAGGACATGCAGAACGGAAGCCCCCAGCAGCAGGCTGTCGTGTACAACCCCTATCTCGTCATCTTCGGCACTGCGATCCCAAACTTCTTCTACGAGTCGCTCTCGCCGAGAATCCTGGGCAACGGCATGGCCGCGAGGTGCATCCTGGTGGACGGCGGACGGCGGGGGCCGCCGCAGCGTTCACGGCGGATAGCCCCGACCGAATCCATCATGAGGCAGGTCGAGGTGATGAAAGGATACTGCGGCCCCAATCCGAACGCGCTTCCGCTGAACATGCTTGAGATGAACGCCACGCCCGAGGCGGACGCCATGCTCGATGAAATCTCCCTGAAGTTCGACAGGAGATACCATGCCTACGACGAGGAGAAGGAGCAGACGCCCAGGGCGTTCTGGGCGCGGGCGTTCGAGAAGGTGGTCAAGCTGGCGATGCTCTACGGGATAAGCGCAAACGTCGAAAGCCCCGTCATCACAGCCGACGCCGTGAGGTGGGCGGAGGAGTTCGTGGACTTCACGACAAGGCAGTCGCTCTTCCTCGTGAGCTCCTACTCATACGAGAACCCGTTTGACGAGAAGAAACTGAAGATACTGAGGTACATCCGCGAGCACGGAGGCGAATACGCCCACGCGGGGCTGCTGAAGCGCTCGCACGAATCCAAGGAGATGTTCGTGAAGCTCATCGACACGCTGGTGGACGCGGATGAAATCACCTTCGAGATGCGCGACACGGGCGGGAAGAGGTTCCAGAAGTTCTACGTCCTGACGAAATGAACTTCCCCGCAGGACTTCCCGAAAGCCAAAACTTCCCAGACCCATGCAAATGGACAGGACTGCCAGGATGCGGTGTTTTCGGGAAGTTTTGGGAAGTTCATGGGAAGTTTTGAATCATGTGAAACAAGTAGAAAAAGAGAGGGGAGAGTTCTCTCTTTCCCTTTAATTTCCCCATTTCCCATAGGCCCCCGCGCATGTCGCGAAAATGCCGTCCGCGCGCATTCTCACGAATCTGACGGGGAATTTGGGAAGTTTTGAAAAGGAGATGTGACCAATGGCAAAACTGAATTTCAAGACCGAAGAGCCGCCCGTCATCTACGACGACCCGATGATGGGACGGCGGGAGTTCAAGACAAAGTGGGAGTTCACGCAGGCAGCCGAGCACGAGAAGTGGTGCTGCAACTGCAGGTACTGCCACCACGCGCACTACTGGCGGTTCGACGAGGACGGCGAGACGTGCCAGGTGGTGATGGAGACCTGCCAGTGCAGGAAGAACCCTCCCGCGGGCAACGGATTCCCGGCCATCCGCGCCGACGACTGGTGCGGGGCGTTCGACAGAAGCGACGGATGCTGGTAGGCAAAGGAGGAACAATGAGCAGGGAATGCGAATACAAGGAGAAGAACAAGTGCGTGCGCGGTCAGTGCGGAGGCGCATATGCCAGTGCAACTCAGTGCATGGAGGCTGGATGCGGCTGCCCGCGATGCCCGTGGCGCAGATGCCCCGAGCCCGTCAGGCCGGTCTGGCCCGAATGGCCCTGCTGGCCGTGGAACTGGCCCAACAGGCCGATGCCTATCTGGTGCTGAAAAGGCGGAACGCGCGGAATCGCGCGGAAACGCGGCGTGCCGCGCATGGGACGCAGGCCCCGTCGGATGCCCATACGAGGCGGAATCGCGCGAAAACGCGGCATTTTCGGGGCTTTCTGGGCGTTTTTCGGGGGCCTGGAGGGGCCGAAATAGGCCCCCCGGGGTGGGTTCTCCCCGGGGATAAACGCCTTAGGGCGGCCGGAAGGAGTCGCCTTATAGACCACAGTTGGTTTCAGTGTCCGTCCGCTTTTGGGGGAGGACGGAAATGCAGTCGCCCGGCTGAAAACGGGCGGTGGAGGTGCAAATGCAGATTGTGATGAGGAAAACCTCGGAATTGACGCCATACGCGCACAACCCGAGGGACAACGCGGGTGCGGTGGACGCCGTGGCCCGCTCGATAAAGGAATTCGGCTTCCGCAACCCCGTCATCATTGACAGGGACGGGGTGATTGTCGCGGGGCATACCAGAGTTCTTGCCGCCAAGGCGCTGGAGCTTGAGGAAGTCCCGTGCATCGTGGCGGACGACCTGACACCCGAACAGATAAAGGCGTTCCGCATCGCCGACAACAAGACCGCCGAGATCGCCAAGTGGGACTACGAGCTGCTGCCCATCGAACTGAAGGAATTGCAGACGGACGGCTTCGACCTGTCCCTTCTGGGCTTCGACACCACGGAGCTTGAGAGCCTGCTGGCAGACGGAGACGATGTTTCAACCGGCGAGACGGAGCCGGACGCTGTTCCCGAAGCGCCCGAGATTCCCGTCTCACGACCAGGCGAGGTGTACATCCTAGGCGGCCACCGCCTGATGTGCGGCGACTCCACATCGAAGGAGGACACGGCGAAGCTGATGGGCGGCGGCAAGGCCGTGCTCTACCTCACCGACCCGCCGTACAACGTCGCCCTCAAGGGCTCGACTGGGCTGACCATCGCCAACGACGACATGCCGACCGGCGAGTTCCGCCAGTTCCTGGACAAGGCGTTCGGGGCGGCGGCCTCCGTCCTGGAGCCGGGCACGGGCTTCTACATCTTCCACTCGGACAGCGAGTCGGCCAACTTCCGCCTCGCCGCCGCAGGCGCGGGGCTTGAGGTACACGAGACCCTGTACTGGGTCAAGAACGCCCTGGTGCTGGGCCGCTTCGACTACCAGTACATCACCGAGAGCTGCCTCTACGGCTGGACGCCCGGCGCGGCCCACCGCTGGTTCAACGACCGCAGCCAGACCAACGCGCTTCACTTCGACAAGCCGCGACGCAACGACGTGCATCCGTCCATGAAGCCGGTGGAGATGCTGGTCTATCTCGTGAAGAACAGTTCGGCGCGCGGCGACGTGGTTCTGGACAACTTCGGCGGTTCGGGAAGTACCCTCATAGCCTGCGAGCAGACGGGGCGGCTGTGCCGCACGATGGAGCTCGACCCGAAATACTGCGACGTCATCCGCCGCCGCTGGGCGGAGTTCACGCACGGCGAGGGCTGCGACTGGCAGGCGCTCACCCCCGCGGAGAGCGAAGAGAGAGAGGATGAGAGGGACGGCGACACGGCGGAAAGCGCCGAGGAAGAACACAATGGAGGAGAATCCAGATGACCGGGATGCTTGAGCCGTTCGTCTTCGTCGCGGGTGCGTTCGCCCTGACGGCGCTCATCATGGGAATCGGCATAGGGATTTCCTGGCTGGCCGACGAAGCCGTCGAGCAGAGGATTCGGAGGAGGCGCGGATGACGGCGCGGCTTCCTGAAATCATAGGCAACGGGCTTGCGGTCATCGTCCTGCTGACGGTGTTCGCCAGCATAGTGACCATGCCCCCGGATGAGGAAGAAGAAAACCACAGGCGCAGCGGAATGCGCTGAAAACAACAGACATAGGAGAACACAATGCTACGGACCAGTGAATGGGTATCCCTCGGCCACCCGGACAAGATTGCCGACTACATCAGCTGCTACCTGCTCGACCGCCACCTGGAGCGCGACCCGAAGACGCGCTTCGCGGTCGAGGTGATGGTCAAGGACCAGATTGTGACCCTCGGCGGCGAAATCGCCAGCGAGGCTGACTTCAGCGACGATGAGCTGACCGCCTTCGTGCGCCAGGCGGTGAACGAAATCGGATACACGCGCATGTACCAGGAGAAGTGGGGCCGCGAGAACACCATCTGCGGCGACCAGATGGAGGTCTATCCGCTCCTCGGACGCCAGTCCCCCGACATCGGACAGGGCGTGGACCGCGATGCATGGGGCGACCAGGGCATCTTCTTCGGGATGGCGCTCGACCGCCCGTCCAGCGGGAACATGCCCCGCGACCACTACCTCGCGCGGAAGCTCGGGCAGGCGCTGTTCAAGTCGCGCCTCGGAGGGCTTGACATCAAGACGCTGGTCGCCACGGAGGACGGCAACGCCAGCCATGTGACCGTCGCCATCCCGCTTATGGACGGCGACTGGAACGAGGCGACCGTCCGCGAGACCGCCGAGGAGATCACGGGCTGCCGGAACATCATCGTCAACGGCACTGGGCGGTACGTGAGGCACTCCAGTCTCGCCGACTGCGGCGTGACGGGACGCAAGCTGGCCGTGGACCTCTACGGCGGAAACTGCCGCATCGGCGGGGGCTCGCCCTGGACCAAGGACGGTAGCAAGGCAGACCTCACACTGAACATCCACGCGCGGAAGCTGGCGCTGGACTTCATGAGGGAGAACCGCCTGCGCGGCGTCCACACCGCCGTCTCCTGCTCCATCGGCTCGCCAGAGATCGAGGTCTCCTACCAGGACGGCCACGGCCACGAGCTGAAGACCGAGAAGATGGAGGCGCGGCCTTCCGAACTCATCCGCAAGTACGGGCTGGACAAGCCAATCTTCACGCGCCTGTGCAGGGAGGGACTGTTCCATGCCGTCCGCTGACATCGTCTGCTGGATGGTCACGGCCACCTGCCTGGCGGGGACGGTGCTTAACGTCCGCAAGGTGCGGTGGTGCTTCCACCTGTGGACGCTCGGCAACACCTCCTGGCTGGCCATCGACCTCTCCAACCGCCTCTATTCAAGGGCGTTCCTGGACCTCGTGCAGCTCGCGCTGGCCATCTGGGGCATCTTCGCCTGGCGGAAAGACGTGGAATCTGCCTAAAGGAAGAGGCAATCTGCCTATTTTGACGCGCAGAATAGGCAGATTGCCATCGGACCGGGCAGATTCCGTCAGCCGAGGAGCTCGAAGCAGCCCTTCGTTGCGGACTTCTTTATGCGCGGATGCGCGGAATTCTTCATCTCAAGGTAGAGGCCACCGTAGAGGCTCTGCTCGGGCGTCTTCGCCTTGGTTGGAATCCAGAGGCCGCGCTCCGTGGCGAGCTTCACGAGCTCCTTCACGCCCATCGGGCGCTTCTCCGCCTTGAGCACCTCGACAGCCGCCTCCACCAGCGAGAGGTTCTTGCGTGGTCTGGCTTCTCCCTCGGCTTCAGCGGGAGCGGCATCCGCGCCGTCCTTCGCGTCATCGGCCTTTGGCGGCTCCCCCGTCTTTGCCGTTTCTTCCTTCGGCGGTTCAGCCTTTGCCTCCTCGTCCACGGAGGCATCCACCAGCGTCCCGACATCCTTCTGCGGGTCCGTGTCCGCTTCCCCCGCATCGGGGGCGTCCGCCGCATCTTCATTTCCAGCGGCTTCCACTGCTTCCTCAGTCTCCGCAACTTCCTCTTCCGCCGCCGCATCGCCACCCGCATCATCTGCGGCCTGCGCCTCATTCTCCTGCCTGCGGAGTTCAGCGCTCGCCGCCTCCTCGTCCGCAATCTCCTCCGCGGCATTCGCGATTTCCTCGCTCTCCGTTTCCGGGACATCGAGGATGTCCACCACGCGGGTGGTCTTGAACTCGCGCCCCGTGCCGTTGCTTCTGACGATGAAGCAGTCGTCGCGCACCTCGATGACCGTCGCGGGGATCTCCCTCGCCGCGACCTTGACCATGACCCTCATTCCTACCGTGATTTCGAATTTCTGCTGTTCCGACATGTGTGTTTCTCCTGTGGTTGCCAGTTTCGTCCATTTGCCGCCGGGCTTCCCGACGACGCCCATATATAAAGCCCGCATTTCAGGTTAATCCAGTCGGCATCCGCAGTTAATTCGCTTGATTCCAGATATTTCCGATAAAAGAGGAGGAAAGGACGATGACCGACAGGATAAACCCGACGGCGCTGCCGTCGGAGACGCTTCTTGAACTGCTCCGCAAGGGAGGTTTCCGCGCCCTTGCAGAGGACGACATAAAGGACATGGCGGAGGCAGGGATGCCCGCAAACGCCGACGGGACATTCAATCTCATAGAATGCACGGCATGGCTTCTGAAGGAGGTGGGCGGCAATGCCAGTGAACCCGACCAGGCTTAAGCCCTTCGAGCTGGTGAGGCTCGTCAACTCCACCCCGCTCGGCGAGGCGCTGAACGAACGCCGCCTGCGCCGCCACCGAGCTTCGGCGGGCGCGAGGATCAGCGACGACGGCCAGACCGTCAACCTCATACGCTACGCCGCATGGCTGGCGGAGACCTGGCTCTCCCAGCGGGAGCGCAGAACGGGCCTGACATACGACGAGAGGAAGGAGGCGGCCCGTAGTCGCAACGTCGCCCTGGCGCTGGCGGGACGCGACATAGGCGAACTGCCCGAGGTCGCACATCCCGAGACCAAGGCGGCCTGCAGGAACGACTTCCGCCTGTTCTGCGAGAACTACTTCCCCGAGATATTCAGTCTTGCATGGAGCCAGGACCATATCAAGGCCATATCCAAGATTGAGACGGCGGTCCTCAAGGGGGGACTGTTCGCCTTCGCCATGCCGCGCGGGACGGGCAAGACGCAGCTGTCCGAAACGGCGGCGATATGGTCGATGCTCTACGGACACAGGGAGTTTGTCTGCCTCATCGGGGCGACGGAGACCGCCGCGCTGGAGATGCTGGACAGCATCAGGACGGAGCTTGAGGTGAACGAGCGTCTTGAGGAGGACTTCCCCGAAGTCGTGTTCCCCGTCAAGTGCCTGGACGGCATCGCCAACAGGTGTGCGGGCCAGCTCTACAAGGGCGAGCGGACGCGAATATCCTGGACTGGCAACGAGCTTGTCCTGCCTACCATCGCGGGAAGCCCCGCGTCGGGCGTTGTGGTGCGTGTGGCGGGCATTACGGGCCGCGTCCGCGGGATGAAGTACAAGCGCCCCGACGGGCGGAGCGTCCGCCCCAGCCTCGTCATCGTGGACGACCCGCAGACCACGGAATCCGCAGGCTCTCTGGAGCAGACGCGGAAGCGCGTCCGCGTCCTTGCGGGGGACATCCTCGGCCTCGCGGGACCCGGCCAGAAGATATCGGGGATCATGCCCTGCACGGTGATCCGCCCCGGCGACATGGCGGAGCAGCTCCTCGACCGCAAGCTCCACCCCGAGTGGAACGGCGAGAGGACGAAGCTCATCTACCAGTTCCCCGCGAACACACGCCTCTGGGAGGAGTACGCCGACATCCGCGCCGATTCTTTGCGGGAGGACGGCGACATCGCCCGAGCCACCGAGTTCTACAGGGAACATAAAGACGAAATGGACGAAGGTGCTGTGGTGGCGTGGCCCGAGCGGCACAACCCAGACGAGATATCGGGGCTGCAGCACGCGATGGACCTGAAGCTGATGGACGAGGCCGCCTTCCAGTCGGAATACCAGAACGACCCGCTGCCGGAGGACGTGGGCGGCGAGACGATGCTCTCCCGCGACGAGATCGCCTCGAAGGTGAACGGACTTGCCGAGGGGATTGTGCCGCTGGCCTGCGACAGGCTTACCTGCTTCATCGACATCCAGAAGACGCTCCTCTACTATGCGGTGACCGCCTGGTCGGGCGAGTTCACCGGCGCGGTGCTGGCGTATGGGGCATGGCCGGAGCAGCGGTCGAGGATGTTCACCCTGGCGCAGGCAAGCCCCACCATCCAGGACAGGTTCCCAAACGCAGGACTTGAGGGCTGCATCTACGGCGCGCTTGAGGCGCTGACGGATTCGCTCCTCTCACGCGAGTGGCGGAGGGAGGACGGTGCGGAACTGAAGATCGAGCGGCTTCTCATCGACGCCAACTGGGGCGCGTCCACGGACGTGGTATACCAGTTCTGCAGGCAGTGCCGCTGGGGCGGCATCGTCTGCCCCGCCCACGGGCGGTATGTCGGGGCGTCGTCCAGGCCGATGACGGAGTACCGCCGCCAGGCAGGGGACCGCATGGGCTTCAACTGGATGATGCCGAGCATTGCGGGCAAGCGGGCAATCAGGCACGTCATCTTCGACAGCAACTTCTGGAAGTCCTTCGTGCACAGCCGCCTCGCGGTGCCGCTGGGCGACCGCGGCTGCCTGTCCCTCTGGGGGCGGCGGCCCGACATCCACCAGCAGATGGCCGACCACCTGACCGCCGAGTACCGCGTGAGGACTTCGGGGCGCGGGCGGATCGTGGACGAGTGGAAGCTGCGCCCCGACCGGAGCGACAACCACTGGCTCGACTGCCTGGCGGGATGCGCGGTCTGCGGCTCTATGCTGGGTGCGACGATGCCGGAATTCGGTACGCCATCTCCGCTCAAGCGCCGTCCCGCGCCGATAAGACTCTCTGAAATCGCCTCGGCGAAGAGGCGCGAGGAATCCGTCCCGGCATCGGCGGGACGGCAGCGGATCAGGCTCTCGGATATCCAGAAGCAGAAAAAATGAGGAAAAAACAACATTTTTCCAAAAAACATGGAAACGATTCCAAAAAATCTTGAATGCTATTGGTGAGGGGAGAAAAGGGATTCCGGAGACAAGGCGGGCGGTACCGGCCTGGGAGAGTGATTGCCGCCGCCCGCCCGGATTCCCTTTTCCCCCGCTTTTTTAAGGAGGAGAATTCATGAACTACGGAAGCGTGTGCAGCGGCATCGAGGCCGCGACCGCCGCGTGGAGGCCGCTAGGCTGGAGGGCGCTGTTCCTCGCCGAGGTCGAGCCGTTCCCCTGCGCGGTGCTGGGCCACCGGCTCGGCGCGACGCGCCCGCTGCGCCCGCTGGACCCGGCGGAGGCGGCGGACGAGAAGGACAGGAAGAACCGCGAGTCCTGGCTCCGGCAGCTCAAGGAGGCGCCGGAGGGCGGGACGCTGCCCAACCTGGGGGATTTCACGAAGATACGGAAGGAGGACTACAATGGAGACATTGACCTGCTCGTCGGAGGCACGCCGTGCCAGAGCTACTCCATCGCAGGGCTGCGGAAGGGTCTCGCAGACCCAAGGGGAAATCTGGCCCTCGAGTTTGTGCGCCTGGCTTACCGCACAGGCGCGAGGTGGACTGTCTGGGAAAATGTTCCGGGCGTCCTGTCAAGCGGGGCCGGAGGCGATTTTGCCAGCCTCCTATCGCTGCTGTGCGGATGGGAGGTCCCCGTCCCCGCGGGCGGATGGGGGCGCTGCGGAATCGTCGTCAACGCACCCGGATGCTACGGGCTGGCTTGGCGAGTGCTGGACGCACAGTATACCAGAGTTCCCATGTTCCCCCGCGCCATCCCCCAGCGGAGGCGGCGCGTGTTCCTTGTCGGATACCGTGGCGGGGCTTTCGGAGGTCCTCTGGACTGGATGCATCCCGCGTCGGTAC